>CBDCGG010000001.1:0-26418 GCA_965216605.1 Alphaproteobacteria bacterium
GATAGCACGCCGAGTGCGATCATCAGGGTTGCGCCGAAGATGGCGCAAAAGGCGATCGGTGCCATGCTCGTTGCGGCAGCCAAGATGCACAAGGTGAAGATACCGGCAGCCAAGCTTGCGCGCTCGGCATCGGGCAGCTTGTGGATAGAATCTTCTACCGCGACTAAATCCCGAAATTGTCCCAAGGCGCGCACATCGCTCGTTCGACCCTGCACCAAGGCAATGTCGCCGGCACGAAGCTTCGTCGAGGTGAGATTGCGTAGCATGCGCCGTGCACCGCGCTCCAGCCCCAAGACTACGCAGTGGTAGCGAAAGCGAAAGCGCAAGTCTTGCAAACTGCGCCCGACGAACGAAGAGTGCGGGGGGACAAAGAACTCTGCTAATACTGTCTCTTCTTCTGCGCTGTTCTCGCGCGCGGCGAAAGATCCGCCCAATTGCGGTGCTAACAATCCGTGTTCTTCCGAGCCTACCAACTCGTCGATACGACTCCGCAAGGCGGAGATCAGCAGCACATCGCCCGCCCGCAGCTGAAACGATCGTTTCGGCGGCGAAAAGGAAACCTCACCGCGCTGCACCAACACCACCGTCGCGCGCTCGATCACAGAGAACAGGCGCACGCTCGCCGCTTTGCCGACGAAAGGCGAGTCGCCCGTGATAGTAAACTGCGCGACAAAGCTCTTGCCTTTGCGCGCGCTCTGCAACTTGCGCTGCCGCCATCCTACACGCGGGTTGGTCAGCAGGAGCGGTAGCGCGAAAACAATGTAGAGCATGCCCACGCCGGCAAGGCATAACCCCGGCACGGTGACGGTGAAGAATCCCAAGGATTCGCGCTCCATTGCGACGAGCGCGCCTGCTACCAGCAGGTTTGTCGAGGAGCCGATCAAGGTAGTCATGCCTCCCAACACAGAGGCGAAGCTCATGCCCATCATCGACCAACGCGCCTCGCGCGACTTCCGCTCCAAGAGGGTGCGCAACACGGGAATAAACAACACGACGACAGGAATATTGTTCAAAAAGGCGCTCAGCAACAAGGCTGCCAGCAGCAAGACCAGCATCGCCAAGCCGTAGGAGGGCAGGCGTGCCAGCGAGCGCGAAACGAGCGCCAAGGCTCCTGTGCTCGCCAAGGCTTCGCCGATCACCAGCAGCCCCAACACCGTCAGCAAGGCGGGGGAGGCGAACCCCGACAGCAGCGTCGAGGAGCTCAGGCTGTGCGCTGTCGAGAGAAAGGGCGGCAGCACCACAAACAGCCCCAAGAGGCTACACAGCAGAAGCAACGCGGTTACTTCCATCGAAAGGCGTTCGCTCGCGTAAAAGTACAGTCCCACCGCGATCAACGCGAAGACCGAGAGCGTCTGAAGCTGCGGAGCCATCGTAGGCAGAAGAGTCGGCAAAAGAGCCAAATGATCGATCACAAAAAACAATCCATCTTGGGGATAAACTCCCCTTGGGAATAAACTCCCCTTGGGAATAAACTCCCCTTGGGGATCTTATAAATTCCTCTTGGGAATAAATTCCCCTTTCAACACAAGTATTCCCGACAATCTACAAGATACGCCCTCACAAAGCAAGGCTTTGAGCAAGGCTTTGACATGGAGGCATCTTTTCTCGCACTATAGAGACTATAAATACATAGAGAACGGAAGGTGCTAGCAGATTTGCGCAGACACCTTTGAGACGCAGAAGAAATGAGGAATTGAGAGATGTATTTGATGTGTCCGCGTTGCAATTCGCACTTCGAGATGAGTGCCGATGCCTTGGGAGCAAAAGGACGCAAGGTGCGTTGTACTGTCTGTAGCAAGGCTTGGCGCGCGCGGCAGAAAGACTTGAACGCCACGCTGCCTCAAACCGCCGAGCCCAACGCTGCACCCTCGCCTCATCCCTCGTCCCATTCCTCTGCTGCGTCCTTAGCTCACCAGTTTGCTCAGCAGTCTGCTCATCAGTCTTCGTCGTCGCGCGCAGCCTCCTCTGCCCCTGCCCCTGCGCCTCCATCTCCGTCGCCGCTCTCAAACATACCTCCGCCGCAGTTTACGAGGAGAGAGGCTGCCGCCGACAGGCTGGATGCGCTGACAAAACATCACCGTCACGCTTTTACTCCGTTGCAGTTCGCCGAGCAAAGCCTCGAACGTCCGCTCAACAACCTGCTGCGCTTTGTCTTCGCGTGGTCTGTCTGGGTATTTTTTTGGATCGCGCTCTTCTACGCCGTGCGCACCTACCCCATCGACATTTTGAATCGCTTTCCCAACGCCCTCCATGTCTACGAGCGTTTGAATATGAGCCATCCCGATTTTACCAAACTCTTACTCAACGGACGCGACTTCAGCATGACGCAAGCGAAGGTGACGAGCGAGTATCGCCTGTCGCGCGATCTGTTGAAGGTGCTGGTGCTTGTCGGCAACCGCACGAACGAAGAAAAACCTGCGCCGATCTTGCGCGGTACCTTTCTCGACCAGCGCGGCGAAGAGACAGGATACTTCCACTTCGAACCCGAAGAAGAGACGCTGCCGCCACAAGGAGAGCTGGAGTACAGTGCGCAGGTCGACCTGCCGCAGCCGACCAGCGCGACGCTCACCCTTACCCTCTTGAGCCAGTTCGAAGGACGACTCGACCTCGGCGGCGTGCGCTTGAAAGTGCACAACACGAGAGTGCCTTTCGTAGCCCCCTCTGCCAACTCTTCCTCATCGCCAAACGCAGAGCAACCTTGAGAGGTTGGGGCAAAGTTATTGGGGCAAAGTTATTGGGGCAAACTTATTGGGGCAAACTTATTGGGGCAAACTTATTGGTGCAAAGTTATTGGTGCAAAGTTATTCATGAATGTCTTTGGAGGTCTTGGTGACTCGCACCGAAAAATGCTCGCTGTCGGCGAGCAGGTTGCCGCGCGCGACGAGATGCTTGCCGATTTTGAGATCGACCTCACCCTCAAGGCTCTTGTTGAGCGATATGACCGCGCCGCGCCCGATCTGCAAAAGGTTGCCGACGCGCAACTCGGTCGCGCCGATCTCCGCCCAAATTTCCAATGGAACGCGCGTTAGCGCTAACTCTTCTCGTCCAAAAGCCATCGTTGCCTCACTGCTTCAACTTGCTACTAAAGTTATGCTCTTGACTATACCCTTGTTGAGCAAAAGAATCAAGTTTGTAAATCAAGTCCTGTTTTCTCCGCCGCCTTCACATTGTCGAAAGCTCCCTGCAACTTACGCCGCCAGTCGCTCGCGTTTGGCTCGCCGTGGTAGAGGCTCATGGCACGGCGCGAGAGGCGGGCTGCTCCTCTGAAGGCTTGGTGGCGAGCAAGGCGGGTAAAAGGACGAGGCTTGGAGCGCGAAAACAACAAAGCCTTATCGATGGCAGAAAGTGTTTTCTCGGCGATCTCCTGTCGCCAGCGCGGACGCGCCGCCTCTGCCTTGCACGCGAAAACGCACGGCGAACGCCACAGGGCGCGCCCGACCATCACGCCCGCGAAAGGGGTTAGAAACGCCTCAGCCTCGCTGATGTTTTGCACGCCGCCGTTATAGAAGACGGGAAACGAAGGGCGCGCCTCCTGAAGACGACGCGCAACCTGCGGCTTCAAGGGAGGCAAGGTGCGATTCTCTTTCGTGCTCACCCCTTTCAACCACGCCTTGCGCGCGTGCAAATAGAGCCTATCGCAACCCGCCGTGCATAAAGTATCAACAAAGGCGTGCAGAAGGATCTCTTCGTCTTGCTCGTCTACGCCGATGCGCGTCTTGACGCTGATAGGCACACTGCTCCCTTCGCCTCCTCTTGTTGCCCCCTCTTCTGCCCCCTCCTTCATCGCGGCTACGAGGCTTGCTGCAAGGCGAGGCTCTTTCATCAGGCAGGCGCCGAAGCCGCCCTTCGTCACACGAGGGGAGGGACAACCCAAGTTTAGATTGATCTCACAAAAAGGATAGCTGCGGGCAATCGCGCTCGCCTCGAAGAGCGTTGCGGGGTCGCTGCCGCCCAGCTGCAACACAAGTCCTCCGCCCTCCCCTTCTACTTCTGCCGTAGCTGACGACAGGGCTTCCTGCCAGTCGAAGTATTCTTGCAGCTGTGCGCGAGCGCGTGCACCACCATGGACAAGGGCGGCGGAGTGGATCATCTCGGTAAACAGTAGAGCCTGCGGCAAGATTTGTCGCAAGTAGGCGCATCCCACCGCGTCGGTGCGTCCCATCATGGGAGCGGCGACAAGGCGGCAGCCCAAATCGTCAGCGCCGATAGCTTCATGAGAAATTTCTTTGTTTGTCATCATCTCCTTCTAGCCTGTTTTGCCTCTCTTTGCTAGAATGGCGCGTCATGCATGGACTTTCAGAACTTCTTGGTATCGCTGTCGTCGCTATAACGGCGACCTTGTGCGGCATGGCGATGGTGCAGTTTCGCCAACCGCCGATCATCGGCTACATCTTCGCTGGCATCCTGCTGGGGCCGGGTGCTTTGGGGCTTGTGCAGGATCGCGAAAGCATCAACACGCTCGCCGAGATCGGAGTCATCATGTTGTTGTATTTCATCGGCATCGAGCTTTCGTTGCAGAGTTTCCGACAGATTTGGAAGACTGCCGTCGGCGCGACCGTGTTGCAGATCGTCGTGAGCCTGTTGCTTGCCTTGTGGCTGGGACCGCGTTTCGGGCTTGAGCTCGGGCAGGTTTTGCTGTTCGCCTTCTGCCTTGCTGTTTCTTCGACGGCGGTTTCTGTCACGGTTGTGCAAAGCATCGGCGAGAGCAACACGCGCACTGGTCAGCTTGTCATCGGCATTCTGATTGCTCAGGACTTGGCGATTGCGCCGATGCTTTTGATCATCGCGGGCTTCGGCGACGGAGGCATTCCTGATATCAGCAGCTTGACGAAGATCGCCTTGGAGGTTTCCTTTTCTATCGCGGTGCTGGTAGCTGTCATCGTGTTGCTGACGAGGAAGAAATCTTTCAACATGCCGTTTGCCGATCTGATCATGACGAAGCGTGACCTGACGCCTCTCGCGGTGCTGGCGTGGTGTTTTGGGTTCGCGCTAATCAGCGGAGTGCTGGGGCTTTCACCTGCCTTCGGAGCGTTTTTGGCGGGCTTGACCATCGGCAACAGCGCACAGAGTCATGTTGCGCATAAGAACGCCGAGCCGATCAAGGTTGTTTTACTGATGGTTTTCTTTCTTTCGATCGGACTTCTCGTCGATTTAGAGTTTTTGTTTAACAACTTCTTCGCTGTCGTCATGATTCTTGTGGGTGCTACATTGTTCAAGACGCTTCTCAACATTCTCGCGCTGCGCGTGCTGGGCAGGCGGTGGGACGAGGCTTTCTTGGCGAGTCTATTGCTGGGGCAGATGGGAGAGTTCTCCTTTGTCATGGGAGCGGTTGCTGTTGGCGTTGCCTTGATCGATCAAACCTTGCTGAACTATCTGATCAGCATCACCGTTCTGTCGCTGATCACCTCTCCGTTCTATGTTGCTGTTGCGCGACGCTTGCACACGCTCATGTTGGAGAGGGGGGGTGAGATCGGATTACTCACCGTAATTGGCACTGTCCTTGCTTCGCTTTCTCCGTTTGCGCGGAGGCGGCTTTCTAGGCGTGAGATGCAGCGATTTCAGGAGGAGTGGAAAAAATCGCAAAAGGGACAAGAGCCAAAATAAAAATCCTGAAAACCCTGAAAAACATGAAAAAACATGGATCGCCTCCGAATTTTAACTGGGAGATGCGCCATGGTATGCAAGGGGCGGGTATGCAAGGGGGTGGCATACAAAAAGAGCGATGGATTGCGGGAATTGACGAGGTAGGTCGAGGTCCTATTGCTGGGCCTGTTGTTGCGGCGGCGGTTGTTTTTGCTCCGTCGGTTGTGTCTTCAAAGCCGAGTTTTTTGGGAGATGTGCGAGACAGCAAGAAGTTATCGGCTGTGGTACGGGGGAGGTTAGATTGTGCGATACGCGCGCATGCTTTTGTTGCGTTGGGGGCGGTTTCTGTGCGGGGTATTGAGCGGCACAACATTTTACAGGCGAGTTTGCGGGCGATGGGAAGTGCTTATGCTCGATTGTGTAGAATTTTAGCGAGTGCGGGTGTGGGGAGGATAGGTGTGTGTCTTATAGATGGGTTGCATGCTCCGCTGCTTATTCCTGCGCCTGAGGCTGTTGTTCCTATTGTGCGAGGGGATGGGGAATCGTTGACTATTGCTTGTGCTTCTATTGTTGCTAAGGTTGCGCGGGATGGGTTAATGGAGAGATTGCATCGGCGTTATCCGTGTTATGGGTGGGATAGCAATAGGGGTTATCCGGTTGCGAGGCACTTGGAGGCATTGGAGCGGGAGGGGTTGTCGCCGCACCATCGAAGGACTTTCGCGCCGTGCGTGACTTGCTTGGCGAAAGAGTGACGGGCGCGCGTAGTCTTGACGGGCGCGCATCGCAAGGCAGACGCGGGCGGGGGGATAAATTCCCCTTTTTGATTAGGTAACATGCGCAAGACAAGCGAGCCGTAAGATTAGTTTTGGGCGAAGTGAGTTTTGCGCATGGGGCACGAGCCATCTTGCTAGTCTCGCAAAAAAGCGAGGCGAGAGGCGAGTGGCAAAGCGAGCGAGCGTAGTTTAGAGCAGACGAAGTTCCCCCGCAAAAAGAGCGCCGCGAGCGGGCGCGTAAGCGCCTTCTACGCAGTTCGCGCGTAGCGCGAGATGCGTAACCTCTTATTCAAAAGCGCGAGGCTTTGCCTCGCGCAAGCTGACTCGCGTCACAAAAACTCTTTACCGCGTTACGAGTCAGCTTGCGCACGACAAGTCGTGCGCTTTTGAATAATTCGCTGCGCGTTTCGCTGCGCTCACGCACAGAAAGCGCGCTTACGCGCGCTCCGCTGACGCGGGGTCTTCGTGGGGGGAATTTATCCCCCCACACCCCCCGCGCACGCTTCGCGTGCGCATGTTTTGCATTCGTAAAAATTACTCGCGTCCGTCAATATCCGCGAGAGACAAGGAACAGAACTTGCGTTAACAAAAAGCATGGCACTCTCCCAATCCCTCGACCCCATCCTCGATCGTATCCTGCACGGCGATTGCCTCACAACAATGGCGCAACTCCCCGCCCAAAGCATCGATACCCTCTTCGCCGATCCCCCCTACTTCCTCCAACTGGAAAAATCCCTGCACCGCCCCAACGAAACAAAAGTCCACGGCGTAAAAGAAAACTGGGACAAATTCAACTCCTTCCAAGACTACGACGCCTTCAGCCACGCCTGGCTCACCCAAGCACGCCGCCTCCTGAAAGACGACGGAACCCTATGGGTCATGGGCTCCTATCACAATATCTATCGACTAGGTACCCTCCTACAAGACCTAGGCTTCTGGATCCTAAACGATGTCCTATGGGTGAAAACTAACCCCATGCCAAACTTCCAAGGCAAACGCTTCACCAACGCACACGAAACCCTGCTGTGGTGCAGTAAAAAACGCGGCGCACGCTATCGCTTCAACTATCGAGCGCTTAAACAACTCAACGGCGACAAACAAATGCGCAGCGATTGGCACCTCCCCATCTGCAGCGGCGCAGAGCGTCTGCGCGACAAAGACGGCGTGAAGATTCACTCAACCCAAAAACCCCTCTCCCTGCTCTATCGCGTGCTGCTCGCTAGCACACGCGCCGGCGATGTCGTGCTAGATCCCTTTTGCGGTAGCGGCACAACAGCCGCCGCCTGCCTCCGCCTAGGTCGTCACTATATCGGCATCGAACGCGAAGCACGCTATGTACGCGCCGCTCGGCAAAGGTTGAAAGGCTTGCAACCTACACCAGCAGGACAAGAATGCCTGCTGCTGCCCGAACCCCGCCAGCAAGCACGCGATGTCCCCTTCGCCGCCCTACTAGAAAACGGACTCTTGTCACCCGGCGAAAAACTCGAAAGTCCTTGTCGTCAATATCAAGCGCTCGTCACCTCCGAAGGACTGCTCTCACGAGAACAACGCCGAGCCTCCATCCATCAATGGGCAGCCGAACTCGCAGGAAGAACAAGCTGCAACGGCTGGACCTACTGGTATCATTGCCAGAACACAAACAAGCAAAACATAAGCGCTCCTTTGCGCGTACCCCTGAACGATTTGAGAGAAGCCCTTCGCAAAGCATGGCGCATCGAAAAAGAAGAGAAATTGTCGAAACAAGAGGCTCAAGAAAAGACTGCCGAGCCATCCGTACGCATAGGATAGAAGGCGCGTACGAAGCGTACGGTCTCTGGCACATCATGTACGCGTAAGATATGTACGCCTCCCGTCATGGCGGCGGCGCAAGCTGCCAAGCTCCCCTCCAGACGATCGGGGAAACGATTGGAGATGTGATTAGAGCTACCTTGAGAAGAAGCTTGCACCTCTCCTTGCTGCGCCAGCAGTTTTCCCAAGAAAGACTTGCGCGACGCGCCCAACATCAGGGGAAAGCCTAGTTCGGCAAGTTTGCTCCAGCCGCGCAACAACGCGAGGTTTTGCTCTAGCGTCTTGCCAAAACCCAAGCCCGGATCCAACACGATTTTTTCGCGGGGCAACCCCGCCTGCATGCACTCTCGCGCGAGCTGGCTCAAGCGGGCAAGCACGGCAGGCAAGTCGGACGCCGCCTCGTCTTCGGGCTGCCACGAATCGCCGCCCTCGCGTATCGAGCCGCGATGCAAACGGCTGGCAGCGTTATGCATCAGCACCACCCATCCTCGCCCTTGTTCTTGTTTTTGCTTTTGCTCTTGTTTTTGCGCGTTATCTTGCTTTGCCAGCTCGCGCCACAATGCTGGACGCACCTCGCCTGATACATCGTTGAGCATATGCGCGCCCGATCTCACCGCCTCGATAGCCAATTCCGCCTTGTTCGTATCCACCGACACTAAAGCTTCAGGAAAGGCGCGAAACAAAACCTCCAACGCAGGCAAGAGGCGCGCGCGTTCCTCCTCCAACGACAGAGGAATCGCACCGGGGCGCGTGCTTTGCGCTCCTACATCCAACCAATCCGCGCCCGCATGCAAGGCGCGCTCGGCAGCTCGCAGCAGGCGTGTCTCGTTGCCCTGCTCGCTGCCCGTGGCAGCGTCGTCTGTCGTGTCGTTTTTTTCTTCTAGCAAGCCGTCTCCCGAAAAGGAATCGGGGGTGAGATTCACGATCGCCATGACGGCAGGCTTCATGGTTGCAGGTTTCGAGCTTACTTGACACTTTGCCGAAGGATCCATAGCATGCACTCCCATGAGATTGGCGAAGAATAAGACGAAACAAGCCCTCCATACTACACGCTACCGCGTCCTTGTCGAGGAGCTGACCTTGCAAGCCTGCATAGGGATTCTCCCCGAAGAACGCACAAAGACGCAACGCCTGTGTATTTCGCTGAGTGTTTCTGTCGTAGTTCAAGGGCAAGCCCCTTCTTCCGTGAAAGAACGATCTTTTATATGCTACAAAGAATTGGTAGAAGAGATCACAGACTTGGTCTTACAAGGACACATCAACCTGTTGGAGGACTTGGCAGAGATGATCGCAACCCTGTGCTTTGCTCGTCCGCAAGCTGTCTCCGTATGGCTGCGACTGACAAAACCCGACGCGCTTGCAGATGCTTCGAGCGTCGGAATTGAGACAATCTTTGAACGAGAACAAGGAGAGGAACGATGACAAACACAACGACAGGAAGAAACTTGCTGCGAAGACCCGCGATGCTGGTGTGCTGGGTGCTGACGAGCCTCGCCTTGCTTCCGCTTGCCTTTGAGCGGGAGGCTGCGGCGGCGCTCAACGAAACGCAGAAGACAGAACGCGCGCTAGAATTCATCACGAAAAACGGCACGGCGATAGCAGAGATCATGGCGGACGAGAGCATGCCGAAACAAGAAAAACGCTTCAAGATGAAAGACATTCTGGAGAAGAATCTCGACCTCAAGACCATGACGCGCGCCATCGTGGGAGCTTACTGGCGTAAGATGACCGAACCGCAGCGCGAACGCTACAAAGAAGCCTCGAAACAATGGGTGGTGCTGTATTCGGCTAATTTTCTGAGCACGGTCAAATCCTCGAAGTTTGATGTGCTCGCAGCAAAGCCTCTCGGCAAGGACGTGCTAGTGGAAACCGAGGCGCTGGCTAAACGCAGCCCCAATCCCTTAACGATACATTGGCGCGTGCGCTTCAAACCCGACGACCAAGCCATCCTGATCGATATGCACTTCCGCGGACTCAGTATGATCGCAGCACAACGCGGCGAAGTCTCTGCTGTGCTGGCAGAGCAAGGCATTCCCGCCTTCCTCGACTTGCTCGACAAACGGGTCAAAAAAATCAAACTAGAATTCAACAAAAGATGACGACAATACAACAAACAAAACTACCGCCCAAACATAAGATATTGGCTCGCTTTCCTCGTTTAGCGAGTAGCGTCGCGGGCTTGGCAGTCGCTACTTTCTGCCTCGTGCTTTCCGCCCCTACGGCGCAGAGCCAACAGGTGGGCAAGGGGTTGAAGCGTAGCGATGCCTGCAGCATCGGACAAGCACGCACCTTCACCGACGGCAAGGCGCGCGCCTTGCTGACGGAAATCCAGCAACAGCAAAAAGCCTCTGCAGAGAAAGCCTCTAAAAGAAAGCAGTTGCAAGCCTACAAGGATATCCTGCGCGAAACCTTCGCCTACGACACTGTGGCGCGCAGTTTGGTAGGTCCGTACTGGCGCAAGATGTCGCCTGCAGAACGCGAGGAATATACCGTGCTCATCACCTCGATTCTAGAAAGCACGATCAGCAACGCCATCTACAATCTGCCCGTCTTGCGTTACGAGCTGTCGCAAGCCTCTCGTCTGGGCAAGGATTTTGCGATCAGCATTTCGGTGAGCGTAGAGAATGAACCCGACCCCCTGCCTATCGTGTGGCGCGTGCGTTGTTTTGAAAACAAGACAGGTGGCAACACGAGCATGGCGATCATCGATGTGATCTTTCGTAGCGTGAGCATCATCGCCGGCAAGCGGCGCGAGATGACCGACATCGTCAGCAAGCAAGGCGTAGGACAATTTCTCCGTATGCTTGCCTTTGAGCGCGATCGCCTCAAGGCGCAAGAAAGATAGGATCTCGCCTAAGAGGGCGAACGAGCCGGACGGACAGGGGGCGCGGCAGGAGGAGCAGAATGAGGCGGAGGAGCCGCCGCGACATGCGCCGCTTCCGTCCCGGACGCAGCCGCCGCGGGTGCGGGTGCGGGTGCGGGTGCGGCAGTAGCTGCTACGGCGGGAGTATCGGATGCGGGTGTTTCTGCGGCGAGAGGAGGAGGAGCAGGCGGAGGAGATGGAGCTTCCAACATGACCTCTGATAGCAAGCCTTCTTTTTCACGAATTTTGTTTTCGATGGCGCGCGCGCTTTCGGCATTTGCCCCCAGCCATGTGCGAGCGTTCTCGCGTCCTTGTGCGATGCGTTGCTTGTCGTATGCGTACCATGCGCCCGATTTTTCGATGATTCCTGCGCTGACCCCTAGGTCGAGGATTTCACCGTTTTTGGAGATTCCCTGGTCGTACAAGATATCGAACTCGACGACGCGGAAGGGTGGCGCGACCTTGTTTTTAACGACCTTTACCCGCGTCTGATTTCCGACGATGACATCCTTTTCCTTGACAGCACCGATGCGGCGAATATCGAGGCGTACGCTTGAGTAAAATTTTAAGGCGTTTCCTCCCGTCGTTGTCTCTGGGTTGCCGAACATGACGCCGATTTTCATGCGAATTTGGTTGATAAAGATGACCATCGTGCGCGAGCGCGCGACCGATCCCGTTAGTTTTCGTAGTGCTTGGCTCATGAGCCTTGCGTGCAAGCCTACATGTGTGTCTCCCATGTCGCCCTCTAGTTCTGCGCGCGGCACAAGAGCGGCGACCGAATCGACGACGAGGACATCGAGCGCGCTAGAGCGCACGAGCGTGTCAGCGATTTCTAATGCCTGCTCTCCCGCGTCGGGCTGTGAGATTAGCAGCGTTTCGAGGTTGATGCCGAGTTTTTTGGCGTAAGAAGGATCGAGCGCATGCTCTGCGTCCAAGAATGCGCAGTGTCCTCCGCGTTTCTGCGCTTCGGCGATCACATGGAGTGCGAGGGTTGTTTTTCCCGACGATTCTGGTCCGTAGATCTCGATGATTCGTCCGCGCGGCAAGCCTCCGACGCCCAATGCGATGTCCAAGCCTAGCGAGCCGCTGGAGATGGATTCGATACCCTCGACCGCCTGATGTCCCAAACGCATGATCGAGCCCTTGCCGAAGCTGCGCTCGATCTCGTCCAAAGCCGAGGCGAGTGCCTTCTGCTTGTCGCTTTGTTGCTTAGGGGTCATCTTCTCCATAACGAAATGTCCTCAGAGGTGGTAGGCTTGTGTCCAGCTCCAACCTAACCCGTGTGCGAGAAAAAAGCAATATCTCTGCTTAATGTTCTCTGCTTAAGATCAAGGCAATTTTGCTGCTTCCCTCGATTCACGCTATCTCCTTGACATAGGTGGCGAGAACGCATAAGATGGGGAGAAGGTGAAGTGTGAAGTGTGGCAAAATGCCACTAAAGCATGATTGCGCTAAAAACATACTGCTAGAAGAAGGCAAGAAAAAGGCAAGAAAAAGGTATGTCAAGAGTGAAAGACCAAAAAATGGTGACCCATAAAGGAAGAGGATGAAGATGTGCTATGAGTGATTTCTCAGCGCTCGGCTTGAGCGAGAAGATTCTAGAACAGGTTGCGCGCGTAGGCTTTTCGCAGCCGACCCCGATTCAAGAACAGGCGATTCCGAATGTCTTGATGAACCGCGATTTGGTCGGGATCGCGCAGACGGGCACAGGCAAAACCGCAGCTTTCATCTTGCCGCTGCTCGATATTCTTGCGCACGGCAGACAGCGCGCCGCCTTGCCGCGTGCGCTGGTGCTGAACCCTACTCGCGAACTCGCGATGCAAACGGCGGCGGTGACGGAAACCTTCGCGCAAGCTCTGGGGATCAGCCACACGCTGCTGATCGGCGGCATGACGATGGGAGAACAAATCCGTGCGCTTTCCCGCGCGCCCGATATCGTGATCGCGACGCCGGGCAGGCTTTTGGACTTGCACGCACGCGGCAAGCTTCTTTTCAACGCCGTTACTTTTCTGGTGATCGACGAGGCGGATCGCATGCTGGATATGGGCTTCATTCCCGATGTGGAGAAGATCTGTGCGCTGCTGCCCGCTCGCCGCCAAACGATTCTGATGAGCGCCACCCTAGACGATGCGGTCTCGCGCCTGATCAAACGCTTCACGACGGCAGCGAAGCATATCGATCTTTCTCCGCAGCGGCGCGGCGCGGATACGGTCGAAGAGATCTTTCTTCCGACCACCGACGAAAAAACCAAGCTGGCATTGTTGCAAAAAGAGTTGCAGAAACACGGCTCTGTGTTGGTGTTTTGCAACCGTCGCCAGCGCGTGCGCGAAGTTGCACGATGGCTCACGCAACAACGTGTTCCCTCCGTCGGGCAGTTGCACGGCGACATGCCGCAACCCTTGCGCTTCGCAGAGCTGGAACGTTTTCGCAGCGGCGAGGTGAGTACGCTGGTCTGCTCTGATGTCGCGGCGCGAGGCTTGGATATCGAAGCTGTCGACTGCGTCGTTAACTTCGATGTGCCTCTGACGAGCGACAACTATGTCCACCGCATCGGACGCACAGGGCGCGCGGGACTGAAGGGCATCGCCATGACCTATGTGAGCGAGGAAGACAAGGTGCTGCTGGAGCGTATCGGCATGCTCGATCGCATCGAAGGCATCGCCATCGCCCCCTCGCAAGGCGCGAACGCAAGTGCCGCGCCAAGAAAAAAAGACTTCGGAAAAGAAGGAGACAGAGGTAGAGGAGGAGATAGAGGAGGGGATAGAAGAGTAGATAGGGTGATAAGCAGAGGAAGGGGAAGAGAACGAAGTTCCTCCTCTACGCCTTCTTTCGCTAGCTCTTCGAATAGCAACCCGCAACAAGCATCACGATCTCAAGGCTCACGGCAAGGCTCACGACAAGAGTCTCGCCCCGAATATCAGTATGAACCTCAACCTGGTGCCGGGCAAGACACCTTGCCCGCTTTCCTCCGCCGCCCTGATTAGCACGAGTGCCGATTATACTGATGAAATAGAATAGCGAACCTCCTTGAGTCTCCTTACAGAGTCTTGTTTTTTCCCTCTTGCAGAAACCCGTCCTATGGCAGAAAGCCCTCCCCCATCGGTTGTTACGCGTCCCTCTTCGAAGCCCGTCGAGAACTATAACTACCGCGTTCTTTTCTCGCACCCGCTGCCGTCGCTGGATACGGCGCACGCGCGTGCGTATCAGGCGCAAAACGCTGCTGGCGCCGAAGGATTTCTTGCCTATGTGTGCGATCGCCGTTATTTTGCAAGGCTGAGCGCCTGCGACGCTTTCGCACGCACGCGCCACAGCGCGTTGGTGCAGTTTGAAGAATGGCATTTGCAACGCGACACGGAGGGAGTGGAGCGTGTTGTTCTCATCTACCAACATCCGAACAAGCGTCTTTATTTGGAATCTCTGGAAGACACGACGACGGCGATGAACTTGCAGGAGTGCGTGAAGAGGTTTCTCAAGCCTGTTCTTCCTCCGTTGAACGCGCTTCATGGTGCGGGACTGACCTATCGCGCCTTTTCGCCGACGAATCTTTTTGTTCAAACCTCTGAGATGAATTCGTTCGTATTAGGACAATGTCTGAGCGAGCCTGCCGGCACTTTACAGCCGAGCATGTTCGAAACGCCTACCTGCGCGATGGCGGAACTGCAAGGGCGAGGGAGCGAACTTGCTGCGAACGACTACTACGCGCTGGGCGTGATGATGTTTACGCTGTTGCGAGGACATGTGCCTTTGCGCATGCTCTCGGAAGAAGCGGTTATCTTGCAAAAGGCGCGCTTGGGCTCGTACCGTGCGCTGCTGGAGCATGCGCAGTTGGAGGCGGAAAGCGCCGAGCTTTTACGAGGACTTTTGGATGACAACCCCGGCACACGCTGGGGCTACGATGAGGTGGTGTCGTGGCTGGGCGGCTATCGTCGCTCGATCGACAACCACTTCACGCCGCCGCGCGCGAAAGTGCCGTACTACCTGCTTGAGCAGGCGATCACCACGCGCCAAGAGATGTCCTACTTGCTGCATCGCAGCTGGCGCGAGGCGAGCGGTCCTAGCAAGCAATCGGATCTCGGACACTGGATCCGACGCTCGTTTGCCGACGATGCCGACGCACGAGCCATTCTGCAGTTGCAAGAGGAAAGCGCGATCTCGGATGTTCGCGAGACCGACCTTACCGACAACATGACCCGAACGCTCATCCTGCTGAACCCGCTGGCACCCATCCTGTGGCGCGATAAGGGCTTCACAGTCACGGGTATCGGCAACATGCTTGCTCAATACCACACCCAACCCAGCAAGATGTCCATGCTGCTTCATGTCTTGCGTCAAGGCACGCATGATTTTTGGATGCGCCATCATATCTACAGCGCGCCGGTCTACATGTCTGCCGTCAATGCGATCACCAACCTTGTCCAACGCGTGCCGCCCGGCGATAACGATTTCGTCATGCTACGCTTCTTCTACACGCTCAACGTCGATGCGCCTTGCATGTCGGCTCTGTTTTCTCGAGACTATGTCTACGGCTTGAACTCGCTTTTGGAACGCTTGGAGGAAAAGCTGGAAACGCACGAAGAAGGAACACGACTACAATTGGACTCGCACCTTCTCGCCTACATCGCCGCCTACCACGATGCCATCGACACCGAAGCGATGGTGATCGCCCTGCAGAAGGGCGACCCCGTTCAAAGTGGGCTGGCGCAAGTACGCTTACTCAACATTGTCCAACGACGCTACAACCGCGTGCCGACTTACCATCTCTGCCGTGCGCTGTTGCCACTGCTCGAGCCCGCGCTGGAGCGTTTCCGCAACATCGAGAAACGAGAGCTCTTGCAGCAAAACCTGCAGGATTGTGTCAAAGACGGCTGGATCGAGCCCATGCTGACGCTCGTAGACAATCCTTCGCTGCTCGCCAAGGATGCCAGGGAATACTTCGAGGCGCAAAAAATCTACACAAAAAACCATCACGAACTCATGCGTATCGCTCACACGCATCAGGACATGCCCACGCAAATCGAACGCACCGCGCACAACGCCGCCATGACAACGAGCTCCGGGCTCATGGTGGTAGGCTTCATCGCCATGCTCTTGAGGCTCATCTAGCATGACGATGCCGTCGCACGAAGAGCAACCCGAATCCACGCAGCATGATGCGCGCAGCAAGCTCGTCGTTCCGATTCTGACGACATGCCTTGTCGTCCTTGCCGGGCTCTATTCGCCGTGGATTCTGTTTATCTCCTTCGCCATGCTGCCCACCTTGCTCATTCGCACGATAGACAAGAGCGAAAAACGCCACCTGACTTTTTCTGTCACAGGTCTGAATATCACGGGATTGATGCTAGCCTTACAACACAGCTACAGTGCCTACGGACCTTCCCCCAAGCCCGGCATGCTATTTGAAGACTGGATCAATTGGGTCTTCCCCTTTGGTTTGGCATGGATTGGGGTGTTGTTTTTCATGGCATTTCCGGTTGCCTTCGCTAGCGTCATGGAAGTCACTCTCCAGCGCAAGGAGCAACGTTTGAAGGACAAGCAAAAAATGCTGCTTGAGGTGTGGGGAACGCAGTTGAGGCAAAAGGCGACTTCCACTAATGAGAAGGACAACCCTGATCTTGAAAAAAATATGGGGAAAGAAAATGGCAACAACAAAACAGTGTGAACAGCTAGCCTACCCACTCTTTGCCGTTGTTCCTCTGCAGAGGACGCTACTCTACTCTACTCTACTCTCCCCTCTTTAGTTCTCCCCTCTTTAGTTCTCCCCTTTTTTCCCGCGCCGCGCAGAAGGGGCGGGAGCAACGGAGGGTTGCTGTGACAAATCGGGCAAGGATGCGTTAGGCAAGGATGCGTCAGACAAGAGTGCCTGTTCTTTCTGTGCGACCGCGATTCGCAGTTTTTCAAATGCTGCCGCTTCGATTTGGCGAATTCGCTCTCTGCTGACGCGATAGCGTTTGCTCAAATCTTCGAGCGTTGATGCATGCTCTTGCAAGCGTCTAGCGCGTATTATATCGCGCTCGCGGGGCTTTAGCGTCTGTAGTGCTTCTTCCAAGATTGCGCGTCGGTAGCGTTTTTCGTCTTTGTCGAGAAAAGCAGTTTCAAAGTCTGCGCTCTCGTCTTCGATCCATTCCTGCCAAGCGTCGCCGTCTTCGCCTACGGGTGTCTGCAGCGACAGGTCGCGTGACGACAATCTTGCGTGCATCATTTCTACCTCGCGAGTGTCGACATCCAGCGTAGCGGCGATTTTAGCCACCTCTTCTGGGCTGATCTGTTGGCTGTCGATGGCGCGCATCTGTTGGCGCAGTTTGCGTAAGTTAAAGAAGAGTTTCTTCTGCGCTGCCGTCGTTCCGATCTTGACCAGCGACCATGAGCGCAGCACATAATCTTGCACTGCCGCGCGGATCCACCACATGGCATATGTTGCCAAGCGAAAGCCGCGCTCCGGATCGTAACGCCGCACCGCTTGTAGTAATCCGATATTGCCTTCCGAGACGAGCTCTGCGTATGGCAAGCCGTAGCCGCGGTAGCCGGCGGCGATCTTTGCGACAAGCCGCAAATGGCTCAGCACCAGACGATGCGCCGCTTCGACATCCTTGTGATCTATCCAACGTCGAGCAAGCATGTATTCCTCCTCGCGCTCAAGCAGAGGCACCTTGCGGATTTCAGCAAGATAATGCTCCAGCCCATCCTCGCTGACGCCCAACGAAGCGGGGCTACGCGCAACGACCGCCTTACTTACTTTCGACACAAAACATCATCCCAAACATTATTCCAAAAACCGTCTCTGTCTAGCACAAGGCTTTACAGAAACATTGCTCTGTGCGATTATAGTAAATTATAGGGAAGAATTCTTGTTGAAAACAACAGAGGAGTGAATGACCATGCCTGATGAGGTGTTTTCAGGGACAGACCGAACAGACAGTAAGGACGCGAGCCAAACGATACTCGCCCAACAACAGCACAAGAGCTTCGCGTTGTTTTCTCTGCGAGAGGCAGAGTCGGTTTTGCCGTTGGCGAAAGCCCTGCAAAAGAGGAACATCGGACTTTTGGCGACCCAAGGCACGCAAGAGCGTTTGGCACAGCATGGCATCAAGGCGATCTCGGTGGAGGACTACACGGGTGTCGGAGAAGTAGCGCAAGGACGTGTGAAGACGCTGCACCCCCGCATTCTCGGCGGTATCCTGTGCGAACGCGATGTCGAGGTGGAGCGGCTGCCCGATGGCAATCAGATTTTTCCGATCGACTATGTGATCGTGCAACCCTATCCATTCCACGACATTGCGCAAAGTTTTGCGGAAGGAGACTTCTCTCCTGATGATGTTGACAAGCTGCTGGCGTACATCGATATCGGCGGGATCGCGCTTTTGCGCGCGGCGGCAAAGAACTATCACCATGTGTGCGCGCTCTACGAGCAAAAAGACTTCGACGCGGTGGCAGCGATCGTCGCAGCCACGCCTGAAAACGGCGGCGGTGGTGCCGGCATCGACGAAGAGTTGCTACGGATTTTAGCCAGCAAGGTCTTTCAAATGACGGCACTCAACGACATGATGATCAGCGAATGGTTGGGCAGGGTCGTCTCGGACAACCCCTTGCCTGCGCATCGCAACAGTTTTGCCGACCAAGCCTTGCTGTTGCGCTACGGGGAGAATCCACATCAAGCGGCGGCATTGTTTGCCGTCAAGCAAAACTATGCCTTGCCTTCCGCCTTTCAACCCTCGTCGCCGATGCTCAGCGGACGCACTCCCAGCTACAACAACCTGCTCGATGCCTACAAGGCTACGCGCGCCGTGCTGCGCCAAGAGCATCCCGCCTGTGCGATCATCAAACACGGCAACCTTTGCGGTTTTGCGCTTGCAAGTAGCGTCGAGCAAGCCTACAAGCTCGCCTACAAGGGAGACAGCCCCTCCGCCTACGGCGGTGTCGTCGCCGTCAACCGCCCTTGCGACGAGAGCTTGCTGGAGATACTGACGAAAAAATTTCTTGCCCTCATCGCCGCGCCCTCTTTTGCAGAGAATGCTCTGGAGAAGATAGCAGAAAAAGCCAACCCGCCCTTACTTCTACCCTACCCTCGCCTCGCCTACGATATCGACGGAGACTTAGAGGTGCGCTCGCTCGGCAAGCACTTGCGCATCCTGCAAACGCCAAACGACGCTCGGCTCACGCTCGACGACATCGCACACAAGAGCACATTAGAGCCGACGGCGGCGCAGAAAGCAGCCCTGCTGTTTGCCTTCGATGCCGCCTCCCAGATGACCTCCAACGCCATCGCCATCGTCAGCGCACCCGCCGCACCCGCCGCACCCGCCGCACCCGCCGCACCCGCCGCCGAGGCTATCTTGTCTCACGCCACCTTGGGACTGGGTTGCGGACAAACTAGCCGCATCGATGCTGTCGAGATCGCGCTACACAAGGCGCGCCGCGAAGGACACGATCTGAAGGGATGCGTCGCAGCCTCCGACGGATTCTTTCCCTTTACCGATTCGCTCGACGCGCTTGCTAAGGCGGGCATCGTCGCTATCCTCCATCCAGGCGGAGGAAAAAATGACGCGCTCATCATCGAGCACGCCAACAACTTGGGAATAACCCTATGCTCGACCGGCGGCGTGCGCGCCTTCAGCCATTAACCTTGACCCCGACCCCTTAGCGCAAACTGCCCGCTTGCCTTGTTTTTACGCTGTTTTTTGCGCTATTTTTTTTCGTTTGAGCACCGCGCTCGCCTTCTGATCTTTCGCCTTTTTTGCCAAAGACATTGCGCGGCAGCTTGTGGAGCGCGCGTTCAAATAGCAACGCCTGAACTTTAGGCTCTGTGAGACTTCGCTGCAGTGCCTTTTCGCTCGCTCCTAGCACGGTTGCAACGAAGCTCGCGCGCGCGCGCGTTTGCCAACGCGCCTCGACTTCTGCCAAGCGTTCTTCTGCGAACCTGCGCACCCGCTTGACGCTCTCGGCACGTTCAAGGCGCGCCTCGCGGCTCATCTCTCTGACCTCTTCTTTCGCCTGCAAGAGGATCTGCTCGACTTCCCGCTCGGCGTTCTTGTCGCGAAACAACACCTCAGCGAGCTCGCGCGAGGCTTGTTCTCTGAGGTCGCGTGCGTCGTCGAGCTCCTTCGAAATCGCATTGATGCGTTCGTCTAGCGCCGCCTTCACACGAGGCTTCGCCTTGACAAACACGAAGACGCACAGCAACACGAAAGCCGCATCGACCCAAAATACGGGTTCGTGAAAGAACACCCCTCTCCCAACCCGTCGCTAGCTTTCGCTGCCTTGGCGAGCCGCTAGCCTTGCTTGCGGCTTATTGTTTTTTTGCTTGGGCAAGGTATCGGACAAGGCATCGGGCAAGGTATCGATTTGCTCTCGAACGCAGTGCCGTAGCTCTTCGGAGGTCACTCGGTAGTCGCTACCCAAGACCTTGCCCAAGACCTTCTGTACGACCTGTACGATCTCCTTCTCAGCGTTCTTGAGGGTTTGGTCGTGCCGCGCGGCAAGTAGCCTTTCGCTTTCGGCTATTTTGGCTGTGATCTGCTGTTCGATCTCGGCTAATCGCTTGTCTGTTTTTTCTCGCTCGAGCAAGGTGATCTCTGTGCGCATGCGATCACCCTCCATCTGTGCGTTGCTCACCATGTAGGCGATGCGACTGCCGAACTCTTCCGCCTCCAGCTTCGTCTCTTCGGCGCGGCGTTGGTCGGATTCAACCTGAAAAACGCGCGCCTCCAGAATCGACACCATGCGCGGGATCAGCACGCGCGACATCGTGAAGTACAAGACTCCGAAGGTAACCAACAGCCAAAAAATCTGGCTGAGGTATGTATCGAATTGCTCCAGCTGAGGCACGGCAAGAAGAGATGCTAGCGAGAAGAAGTAATAATAGCCTTTCCTCAGAAGATGAACATGATCATCAGCCCGATCAGCAGGGCAAAGAGCGCGATGGCTTCGGTGACGGCGAATCCGACCCAAATGGATGCGCCGATTTCTTTTTTCGCCGCGGGATTGCGAGCGATAGCTTGAAAATAGCTTGCCCACACGTTTCCGACGCCGATACCGGCACCGATCATGCCGATCGCAGCCAAGCCGGCTCCGATCAGTTTTGCTGCTTCAACTTCCATGGAAAACCTTCCTTTTTAAAAGCGCTGAGCCACGAGGCTCGGTTTTCTTGCAGGCTAGTGCAAATAGAGCGCATCGTGCAAGTAAATACAGGTGAGGATTGCAAAAACATACGCTTGTATGAAGGCGACCAAAATCTCCAACGCTGTGATTGCCAGCAAGCCTACGAAGGGCACGATCCCCAAAATGCCGAGCGAGACGACGAAACCCGCGATCACCTTCAGCAAAACATGCCCGACGACCATATTGGCGAATAGGCGCACGGAAAGGCTAACAGGACGCGATAAGTAGGAGAGCAACTCGATAGGAATCAGCAACGGCGCGAGAAACCACGGCGTGCCGTGCGGCAGGAACAGGCGCAGAAAGCCTTGTCCGTGGCGCGCGATACCTAACAATGTCACGCCGAGAAAGATGGCACCTGCCAAGAAGAAGTTCACCGCCAGATGGCTAGTGAAGGTGAAGGAGCCGGGCAGCAATCCCGCAACATTGCCGACGAGGATGAACATGAACAAAGAGAAGATAAAGGGAAAAAATCGTTTTCCTTCCTTGCCGATGTTGTCGCGCACCATGTCGGCGACCGTCTTATAGACCTGCTCGGCGATCAGTTGCGCGTAGCCCGGCACCAGCGCGCGCTTGCGTGTTGCGAAGAAAAAGGAGAGGCAGATGGCAAACACGCTCAGCGTCATCCACAACGCGGAGTTTGTGTAAGAGATGTCGAGACGCTCAGAGAGGCGAAGCGAGAGCAACGGCTCGATACGAAACTGATCTAGCGGAGAGTGACTTTCGCCAGCCATGAAACGACGACCTTGCCTCAGCCCTTGAGATCTTCAGAGCCTGCATTCGCATCGAGGGCTCGGTTGTGTTCATCGATTTTTTTTGCCATGCGATAGAGGTTCCAAAAGCCAGCTCCCACGCCCAAGAAGAACAGCAGCAGCAGGAACAGAGGTGTCGTGTTGCTCCAGCGGTCGAGCCAAAAACCAAGAAAGATACCGACGACGATCGGAGAAAGAAAATCGGCGGTCAGACGCAACCCTCCCAACGGAGGCGAAGGAGGAGGAGGCGTGGCGACAAGGCTGCTCGCGCGGCGAGAGTGGGAGATGCGCGGGGGGATGGGCTGCGTCATACTTTTGCTCACGCTTTTGGCAGGAAGTCGAGTGCCACCGAGTTCATGCAATAGCGCAAGCCTGTTGGTTGAGGTCCGTCGGGAAAGACATGTCCCAAGTGAGCCTCGCAGCGCGAACATAGGATTTCTGTGCGCGTCATCAAAAAGGAGCGATCTTTCTTTTCAACAAGCGCATCTGTAGTGATCGGCGCAGTGTAGCTGGGCCAACCCGTGCCTGAATCGAACTTGCTGTTCGAGAAGAACAGGGGTTGCTTACAACAGACGCAGATGTAGCGACCCTCGGCTTTCGAGGCGTGGTGGACACCGCTGAAGGCGCGCTCCGTTCCGTGCCGACGCGTTACGCGATACTGCTCAGGGGTCAGTTGCGCGCGCCATTCCGCGTCGCTTTTGACGACTTTCGCGCTCATGACTTTTGTCCAGCGGGTTGATTGTGTTCGGGCATATTATGCTCGGGTTGTTTTTTCTCTGGCATCTTGAGGGCTGGGATTGTTGTGTTGCTGAAGTCGAGTTGCAATATCTCGTATTCGCGTCCGCCCTGCGGACTTACCACTTGGACGACATCCCCCGCTCGTTTGCCGATGAGGGCTTTCGCCATGGGCGACTGCACCGAGAGGCGACCTTGCGAGACATCGGATTCGATTTCTCCAACGATACGATAGGTTTTGCGCTCTTCGCTTTCGCAGTCTTCCAGCGACACAGTTGCGCCGAACTGCACGCGATCGCCGTTGAGGCTGGAGACATCGATCACTTCGGCGAGCCCCAGCTTTTCTTCCAGCGTTGCGATGCGCCCTTCGATCATGCTTTGTTTTTCGCGCGCGGCGTGGTATTCGGCGTTTTCGGAGAGATCGCCGAGCTCGCGTGCCGAGGCGATGGCTTTGATGATGGCGGGACGCTGGCTACCTTTCAGATTTTTCAGTTCTTCTTGCAGCACTTCGAAACCTTCGCGTGTCATGGGAACTCTGAACATGGAATCCTCGCTTGTCAGATTGCGTTGATATTGTCCCCCACCCTCCAACTCACAAGCCGTCCACTATAGCATGGGAGATACGCGACGCGCAAGAAGAACAAACAAGATTTTTGTATCAGTCAAGATTACCCTCCCCTATACAACCGCCTCCCGCTCTTGCAGCGATCGACAAGCGTAAAGGTCATCATCACGCTGCTCGATCGCATCCAAAACAGCCCTCGCCCCTGATCGCGTCGAGACATAAGGAATCACCTGCGCAAAAGCCGCCTGCCTCACCTCCCGACTGCCATGCGCGCCCGTGCGCCCCTCCATCGTGTTGAAAATCATAGCAATATCGCCGTTAATCATCGCATCCAAAATATGCGGCGAGCCCTCCGAGACACGATTGATCGCCTCGATCAAAACCCCATGCCGCTTCAAAAGCTGCGCCGTACCCCTCGTCGCCACAAGTCGAAAATTCAAGCGCACAAGCCGCATCGCAATGTCAATAAAGAAAGGCTTGTCGCGCTCAGCAAGCGAAAGGAAAACCTGCCCCTCACGAGGCAACTCAATCCCCGCGCCCAACTGCGCCTTGGCAAAGGCCGTCGAGAAACGCTTGCTCCACCCCATCACCTCGCCCGTCGAGCGCATCTCAGGACCCAACACCAAATCCGAGCCAGGAAAACGCGCCACAGGAAAAACCGACTCCTTCACCGCAACACAGCCCCGCAAACCCTCTCGAAAATCCGACGGCAACGACAAAGAAGACAAAGGCTTGCCGCTCATCAAAACCGCCGCATGACGCGCCAAAGGAACGCCCGTCGCCTTGGCAACAAACGGTACCGAACGGCTCGCTCGCGGATTCACCTCCAACACCGCAATTCTGTCGCCCGATACAGCAAACTGCACATTCATCAAACCCCGCACTTGCAAAGCCCGTCCCAAAAGAGCCGTCTGTCGCTCGACCTCCTTGATAATCTCCATCTCCAAACGCTGCGAAGGTAGCACGCACGCCGAGTCGCCCGAATGAATTCCCGCCTCCTCAATATGCTCCATCACCCCCGCCACATAGCACGCCTCCCCGTCGCTCAGCGCATCGACATCCAACTCGATCGCATCGCGCAAATACTTGTCGATCAAAATAGAATTGCGTCCCGATGGCAACAAGGCTTTTTGCGAATACCCCTTTTGCAAATACTTTTGCAAATATTCTTGCAAACGCTCAGGCGAAAAGACAATCTCCATCGCTCGACCGCCCAACACATACGAAGGACGCACCAAAACAGGATAGCCGATCTTCTTCGCTAATCGCAACGCTTGGCGCGTCGAGGCACGTCCCGCACGCGTGCTGCCATGCTTCGGCTGGCGCAATCCCAAACGCACCAGCAATCTGCTGAAGCGCGCACGGTCTTCCGCCAAGTCGATTGCATCGGACGTCGTTCCCAAAAGAGGAATACCCTCACGCTCCAAAAGACGCGCCAACTTCAACGGCGTCTGTCCGCCCAACTGAACAACAACCCCCTCCAGCCGACCGCGCTCGCGCTCGCGCGACAACAACGCCAAAATATCCTCTCCCCCGACGGGCTCGAAGTAGAGCCGATCCGAAATGTCGTAATCGGTCGAGACTGTCTCAGGATTGCAATTCACCATGATCGTCTCATAACCCTGCGCGCGCAACGCAAGGCTTGCATGCACACAACAATAGTCGAACTCGATTCCCTGTCCGATACGATTCGGACCGCCCCCTAATATCACCACCTTGTCGCGATCGCTAGGCTCCGCCTCGCACAGGGCAGCATCTCCCTCCGCATAACTGCTGTACATATACGCGCTGTGGACAGGAAACTCGGCAGCGCAGCTGTCGATACGACGATAGACAGGACGCACGCCCAGCGCGTAGCGACGTTTGCGAATCTTCTCTTCCTTGCGCCGTAGCAGAGACGCGATGCGCGCATCGGAAAAGCCGCGGCGTTTCCACGAAAGCAGAGCCGCACGACGCAAGGGCTTGCGACCATGCGCGGCGATCAAGGCTTCTTGAGCAACGAGATCTTGCAGACGACGCAAGAACCACGGATCGATACAAGTGAGCTCTGCCACTTGCTCTAATGTGATTCCGTGTCGGAAGGCATCGGCGATGACGAGAAGACGCTCAGGACGAGGTTGCACGAGTGCCGCTTCCAACTGCTCGACGATGTCTTCTTGCTGATTATTCTGCCTCGTTCCGAATGCTGTCTCTACGATAGGATCCAAGCCTGAGAGTCCCGTCTCCATCGAGCGCAAGGCTTTCTGCAACGCCTCGTCGAAATTGCGTCCAATCGCCATGGCTTCGCCTACCGACTTCATGTGGGTTGTCAGGGTACGATCGGCGCCGGGAAATTTCTCGAAGTCGAAACGCGGAATTTTCACGACAACATAATCCAGCACAGGTTCGAAACTCGCAGGGGTAGTGCGCGTCATGTCGTTGGTGAGCTCGTTGAGCGTGTAGCCTACCGCGAGCTTGGCGGCGATCTTAGCGATGGGAAAGCCCGTCGCCTTCGATGCCAGTGCCGACGAACGCGAGACGCGCGGGTTCATCTCGATGACGAGCATTCTGCCGTCTTTTGGATTGACGGCGAACTGCACATTCGATCCTCCCGTATCGACACCGACGAGGCGCAGTACTTCGATGGCGGCGTTGCGCATTGTCTGCAGCTCTTTGTCGCTCAGCGTGAGCGCGGGCGCGACCGTGATCGAATCGCCGGTATGAACGCCCATCGGATCGATGTTTTCGATCGAGCAGACGACGATGGCATTGTCTTGGCAATCGCGCACGACTTCCATTTCGAACTCTTTCCAGCCGATGACGGATTCCTCGACCGTCGTCGAGTTGGTCGGCGAGACGAGCAGCGCGTTCTTGATTCCTGCCTCCAGCTGCTGCCTATTGTAGGCGATGCTACCGCCGCTACCGCCGAGGGTGAAGTCGGGACGGATGATCGCGGGCAAGCCTACCTTCTCCAGTGCTTCTTCGCTTTGGCTTGTCCGCGAGACGCGCACCGCGCGCGGACAGGCGAGCCCTGCTCCTTCGACCGTCTTCTTGAACAACCACCGATCTTCCGCCGTCTCGATCGAAGACACCGAGGCACCGATCAGTTGCACATTGTGGCGTGCGAGAATACCTTCCTTGTCGAGCGCGCAGGCAACATTAAGCGCCGTCTGTCCTCCGACGGTCGCTAGCAGCGCGTCGGGTTTTTCATACGCGATAATGCGCGAG
>CBDCGG010000002.1:0-1625166 GCA_965216605.1 Alphaproteobacteria bacterium
CGAAGGACAAGAAAAGATGGATATCGTTTTGAATGGCCCTAGCGGCCGTCTCGAGGGAAGGTTGCATCAAGGTGCGCCTTCTGCTCCTGTTGTTTTGCTTTTGCATCCGAACCCCGTGCAGGGCGGTACGATGGACAGCAAGGCGGTGTATACGCTGTATCGCGCGTTTGCGCGGCAGGGCTTCAGCTGCCTGCGGATCAACTTTCGCGGCGTGGGACGTAGCGATGGTCGCAGCGAGCTGGGTGAGGGAGAGATCGCCGATGCGGCAGCGGCGCTGGATTGGCTTCAAGAGCGCAACGAAGGAGTGACGACCTGTTGGATCGCGGGTGTTTCTTTCGGTGCTTGGGTCGCCTTGCAGCTCTTGATGCGCCGCCCTGAGATCGCGCGCTTCGTCGTCGCCGGTCTGCCTGAACGACGCTACGATTTCTCGTTCTTCAGCCCTTGTCCCGTCGATGGGCTAGTTCTACACGGCGAGCAAGACGAGCTGATTCCCTACGAGCATATCGTGCAATTGGAGCAAGATTTGATCTGCCACAAGGCGGTGCAAGTGGCTTTTCGTTGCATCAAGTCTGCGGATCACCTCTTCTCGCAACACTTGGGCGAGCTGGAGCAGATGACAGCCGAGTATATTCGACAGACACGCGCGAAGTCGGCAGCCTGATTTTATTGCTCATCTTGCTATACTGCCTACCTTGCTTTACTGCTCATTTTGCTTGAGCCTCTTATCTCTTCGTTGCTTTTTGGCATGCCTTCTTTTCTGCTCATCGATAACTACGACAGCTTCACTTGGAATCTGTACCAAGCGGTTGCCTCGCATCGCGCGCTGGACGAAGGAAGCGTGCTGGTCGTGCGCAACGACAAGTTGAGCCTCGCCGAGATTGTGGCGTTGAGACCTTGTGGCGTGGTCGTCTCGCCGGGGCCTGGACGACCTGAGAGCGCGGGCATCTCGCTCGCCTTGCCGCAAGCGTTGCTAGCACGCGGCAAGAAGGGCGAGGCGGCACCTCCCTTGCTGGGCGTTTGCTTGGGGATGCAGTGCCTTGCGCAAAGCTGCGGCGGCAAGGTTGTGCGTGCAAAAAAACTCATGCACGGCAAAACCTCGCCCGTGCGACACGAGGGGGGGAACGCTTTGTATCCAACTCCAATTCCAACTCCAAACCCTCTGTTTAAAGATGTACCGAATGTCTTCGCGGCGACGCGCTACCATTCGCTCATCGTCGAGAGAGAGTCGCTACCTGATACTTTGCTGATCGATGCTGTCAGCGACGACGAGGAAGAAGTTGTCATGGCACTCTCGCACCGCGAGCAGGCACTGTTCGGCGTGCAGTTCCATCCCGAAAGCATCGCGTGCGAATACGGAGAGCGCATCGTTGCGAACTTCGTCGACTTTTGTCTGGAAGCAGCAACCTAGTAGCAAAGCAAAACAAAGCCCCCGATGCTAACCCCCTCGCCTACGATAAAAGACATCTTGGAGCTGTTGCTCGCAGGACACGCGCTCTCGCGTAGCGATGCGAAGCGACTCTTCACCTCGTTGCTGATCGAGGGTGAAGAGACAGACGATATCATGCTTGCCGCCGTGCTGGCGGCGTTGCGCGTGCGCGGTGAGCAGGGCGAAGAGGTTGCAGGCGCGGTGGATGCGCTGAGCGTAGCGGCGGTCGATCCTGTTGTTGCGCCTGCGAAGGCGATCGACATCGTAGGCACAGGAGGCGACGGGTTGGGCTTGTTCAATATCTCTACGGCGACGGCTTTCGTCGTTGCCAGTTGCGGCGTTCCTGTAGCAAAGCATGGCAACCGCGGCGTGACCTCTCAAAGCGGTGCTGCCGATGTGTTGGAGGCTTTGGGGGTTAGGATCGATGCGCCCGTCGAGCGTTTGCAACAGAGCTTGGACGAGACGAATTTTTGTTTCATGTTTGCACCGCGCCACCATCCTGCGATCGGGCGAGCGGGCAAGGTGCGCAAAGCACTAGGCACGCGCACGCTTTTCAACCTGTTGGGACCTCTTCTTAATCCTGCGGGCGTTCAACGGGGTTTGTTCGGGGTTGCCGATTTGCGTATTGCCGATCTTTATGCGCGCGTGATGGACTTGCTGAACTTTGAGCATGCCTGGATTGTGCACGGAGCAGGGGAAGCGGACGAGATGACGCTGTGCGGCGAATCGCAAGCCTTTATCGTAGAGCGCGATTCGGCGGGAATGCATAAGAAACGCGCGATGCTACCTGAAGATGCGGGGCTGTGCGTGCAAGATCTTTCGCTGGTGCGCGGTGGGGATGCGAAGTACAACGCACGCGCTATCGCACGGGTTTTCGACAACAAGCAAGGCAAGGAGGGTTCTGCGGAGCGCGCCTTGTTGGAGACGATTCTCTACAACGCGGCGGCGGCACTAGTTGTTGGCGGCGCGGCGCGCACCCTATTAGAAGGAGCGACGCTTGCGAGAAGTGCCATCGAGGAAGGCAAGACACGCCGCACGCTAGATGCTGTCAAGGACATCACGCATCAAGGCTCCTGAGTCCGCCCCTGAACCTAGCCCTGCTGCTTCTCGCGGTGAGGGCTTGCTTGCGCGCATTCTTACAGCTAAGCGCGAGGAGTGCGCCCTACTTAAAGGCGACCTGCAAGGTGTGAGAGAACAGGCGCGAGAGCAAGTGCCGCCGCGCGGCTTTCGACAAAGTTTGTTGCAGCATCTCGCGCGCGGAGAGGCGGCGTTGATTTGCGAGAGCAAGCGTGCCTCGCCTTCTGCGGGGGTACTTCGCGCCTATGGGTCGCCTGCGGATACGGCGCAAGGCTTGGAGCGCGGAGGGGCTGCGTGTTTGTCCATTTTGACCGATCGCATGTGGTTTCACGCTCAACCCGACGACTTACAACAGGCACGCGCTGCTACAAGGCTTCCTGTTTTGCGCAAAGATTTTCTCATCGATCCCGTGCAAGTTTGGCAGGCGCGCGCGATGGGAGCGGACTGCGTGTTGCTGGTGATGCGTATTTTGGAGGCAACGCAAGCGCAGGAGTTGGAGGCACTGGCGATGGAGCTCGGCATGGATGTACTCGTCGAGGTGCATACAGAGGAGGAGTTGGAGGTTGCAATTGTGAACTTGCAGGCGACGATGATCGGCGTGAATGCGCGCGACTTGCAAAACCTTTCGATCGACCTTCCCCAAGCAGCGACATTGATCTCGCGCGTTCCTGCCGATCGTCTGGCGGTTGCTTCAAGCGGGTTGCGCGCGCCTGCCGATCTTCTCCCTTTCTTGGCGGCGCGTTCTCAAGCTTTGGCGTTTTTGATCGGCGAGGCGATCATGCGTAGCGACGATCCCGCACTCAGCGTTGCAGCATACGCGCAAACTGCTCGACGCGCTCAGCGCGTTGGGCAATAACAGCCCGCATAACTAGGATTTTTTTATGGCAGAGAAAGCAGATAAGGCAGAAACGCAGCCCTCCTCGTCGCCCTCCTCGTCGCCCTCCTCGCAGCCCTCCTTGCCGTCGCGCCTGACGCACAGCGACGGGGTGGGGGGAGCGCGCATGGTCGATGTGGGGGAGAAGAAGAAGACGAGGCGTTTTGCAAGGGCGCAGGCGTGCGTTGTGCTTTCGGAGGAGGGAGCGAGCGTTCTTGCTACGCACAAGGCGGAGAAGGGCAATGTGTTGGGGACAGCGCAGCTTGCGGGCATCATGGCGGCGAAGCAGACGAGCGCGCTTGTGCCTCTCTGCCATCCTCTGCCTTTGAGTCAGGTTTCTGTGTCGTTGCGCCTTGAGGGAAGGAAGGTTCTCGTTTTTTCGGAATGCCGCACGGAGGGGCAGACGGGTGTCGAGATGGAGGCTTTGACAGCGGTCTCGATCGCCGCCTTGACCGTCTACGACATGCTGAAGGCGGTCGATCGCGCGATGCAGATCACCGATATCCGTTTGCTCGAAAAGAGCGGTGGCGCATCGGGCGCATGGAACGCCGACTTATGACACGCCGACTTATATCTAGCGGCTAATCTCAACAACGGAGTTGCTTGATGGCGGACTTGTTGCCTGAACAGGCGCGCGAGATGATACTCGCAAGTATCGAGGCTCTTGCGGGAACGGAGGTGTTGCCTTTGCAAAGCTGTCTCGGCAGGGTTTTGGCAGGCGATTTAGTTGCTCGCGTCTCGCACCCTCCCCGTCGTGTCTCTGCGATGGACGGCTATGCGGTGAGGACGGCGCAGGCAAACAAGGACGCGGTCTTGCGCCTTGTGGGCAGGTCAGCGGCGGGGACAGCTTTAGTGCCAAAGCTTGCGGAGGACGCAACGGCGGTGCAAATATTCACCGGCGCGGCTTTGCCTGATGGGGCAGATGCTGTTCTTATCGACGAGCATAGCGTTGTCGAGAGAGGAGATGCGGGAGGAGAGAAAAATTATGTGCGTGTGCTAGAGCAGCCGATGCGGGATCGTTATATTCGCGCTGAGGGTGGAGATTTCGCTGAGGGCAGCGTTTGTTTGAAGGCGAGCCGTTTGCTTTCGGTGCGCGATATTGCGTTAGCGGCGACGATGAACTACGCGTGGCTTTCGGTACGGCGAAGACCTCGTCTTGCGATTGTTGCCAGTGGTTTTGAGCTTGCGCATCCTGGCGAGGCACATGGGAGTCATCAAATCGCGGCTGCGAACAGCTTGATGTTGGCGATGTTGGCGGAATCCTTCGGGGCGGAGGTGCGGATTGTGCCGTTTGCGGAGGACAGTCTTGCTTCGTTGAGCGCGGCGTTGCGCGATGCGTTGGGGGGTGCGGACATTGTTGTTGCCAGCGGGGGAGCGTCGCGCAGTGCGACGGATTGGACGGGAGCGGCGATGGCGGAGCTTGGCATCGAGGAGCGATTTAGTCGTCTTGCCATGCGTCCGGGCAAGCCTACGAGGTTCGGTATATTAAAGGACACAAGGTGTGATATTCCTGTGCTTGTTTTACCGGGCAATCCTGCTTCTGTTTATGTTGGTGCGTTAGTTTTTTTACGAGTGATGATTGAGCGGATGCTTTCGCAGGATGTTTCGGATGTTTTGGAGGAGGCGGAGGTTGGGGTTGGGTGTATTATTGCGGCGGGGGGGGAGCGGAGTCATTATATGCGGGGATTTTTGGAGGGGGGGGTTGTGCGTATTTTTTCTGATCAGGAGTCGTCGCATACTTTGTTATTGGCGCGGGCGAATTGCTTGGTGGTGCAACCTGCGCATGCGGCTGCGAAGGGGGAGGGGGATAGGATTGGAATTTTGCCGATACCGCCGCATTGTTGCGGGCTTTAGGTTTGACGAGTGCTTTTTGTATTGACGGATGCAAAACATCGTGTGCGTAGCACGCGGGAGGGTGTGGGGGGATAAATTCCCCCCACGAAGACTCCGCGTCAGCGGGGGGAATTTATCCCCACGCGCGCTTAAGCGCGCGTTTGTTTTGCATCGGTAAAAATTGCCACCGCACATGATGCCTACCCTCCAATACGCACCTCCTCTTGACAAGAAATCTACCCCCGCCTACCATAACAATCCCCATGGAAAAATATACCCCCCGCTCAGACCTCCTCCACAACCTCTCCGAACGAGGCTTCCTTAAAGACTGCAATAACTGGCAAACCCTCGACGCGCTTTTGGCAAAAGAAAGTATCTCCGCCTACATCGGCTTCGACGCAACCGCCGATAGCTTGCACATAGGCTCGCTCATACAAATCATGCTGCTGCGATGGCTGCAAAAAACAGGACACCGCCCAATCGTCCTGCTAGGCGGCGGCACAACGCGCGTCGGAGATCCCATCAGGCAAAAATACCCAACGACGCTTGCTAGAAACAAAAGACATCAACCACAATACACAAGCCCTCAAAACCCTCTTCGTAAAACTACTACAAGACAAAACTTCTACTGCTACCTCCCCCTCCCGCCTCACCTTTGTCGATAACGCCGTGTGGCTCAACGATATCTCTTGGCTAGATTTCTTGAGCGAGTATGGCAAACACTTCTCGGTCAATCGCATGGTCAAGGTGGAATCGGTGCGTAGTCGGCTGGAAGCCGACCAACCCCTCAGTTTTCTAGAATTCAACTACATGGTGCTGCAAGCCTACGACTTCCTACAACTCCATCAACGCGAGAATTGTCAGCTACAACTAGGCGGCTCAGACCAATGGGGCAATATCCTCTGCGGTATCGAGCTCATTCGCCGCGTGGAGCGCGCCGAGAGTTTCGTCCTCACAACCCCCCTGCTCACCACCGCCTCAGGCGAAAAGATGGGGAAGACAGCAACAGGCGCGGTGTGGTTGAACCGCGAAAAGCTCTCGTCGCAAGATTTTTGGCAGTTTTGGCGCAACAGCGCCGATGCCGATGTCGGTCGCTTCCTGAAACTCTTCACCGAACTGCCGATGGACGAGATTCGACGCCTCGAACAACTTGAAGGTAAGGAGCTGAACGAAGCGAAAATTCTCCTCGCCAACGAAATAACAACCCTCTGCCACGGTAGCAAGGCAGCAGAAAACGAAGCGCAACGCGCCGAAAAACTCTTCGGCAAAGGCGACCTCTCGCAAGCAAGCGAGCGCGTCATCACCTTCAAAGATAATCGCTTCGTCTACGAGATTCTCTTGGAGGTAGGACTAGTCTCCAGCAACAGCGCAGCACGACGGCTGATCCGACAAGGCGGCGTACGGCAAGACGGCAAGATCGTCTCAGACGAACAAGCGCAATTGTTTCTAAAACCCCAAGAAAAAACGGTGCTCTCGGTCGGCAAGAAAGCACACTGCGCCCTCGTCGGGAAAGCCGCCTGAATAAATTATAAGTTAATCCTAAATTAATCTAACCCTCTTCGTCTGGGGGTTTTGTCGCCTCCTCGTTGTTGGTTTTTTTTTGCTCGTCTGCGATCTGTTCGCGTTTTTTGTCTTGAGCTTTTTTGATGTCGTCGCGTTCGATCAGTTGCAAGGGATTGGCGATTTTGACGATCCCGGGCAGCAATACACTGAGGGGCGAGGCTGTAACCTTCGGATTGCTCCACTTTCCCTTCGCCTCGTAGGAGAAGGCGAAGAGGTTGTGCTTCTTGCTGCCGACGATGATCGTTCCGAGGAAAGGAATGTTGCGCAAGATTTTTGATACGAAGTGCAAGGTTGCGATTTCTCCTCGCAGATCGAGATTCTGTTGCGCCAAATCGAGCGATCCGTTTGCGCTGAGCGCGGTTAGATTGTTGGACAATCGAAACTCTTTGAGTGTCAGGATGCCGTCCCACATTCTTATGTCGGAGCGCAGATCCAATCCTCTGATTCCCTCCTGAAAAGCGGATACGAAGTCTGCGGCATCGAAGATCTTCAACAACAAAGGCAAGTCGTAGAAAGAAACATTGCGAATTTTAGCATAACCCTCAAGATGAGGTTTCGGACGCTGTCGCTCTCTGTAGGGACGAACGAGCGAGATCTGCGTCCTCCCTCCGTCGGCGATATTTTTACCTAGCGTCTGATGAAGAAAGCTGCCGAGGTCGTCGATGTGTGCGGAAAAGAACTCCTGTCCCTCACGCAGCGTGTAGAAAGCTCGCGCGCGCACGCGACTTGTTATCTGCCTGCGTTGCCTTTTTGCGGAGCGGGCAAAAAGCAAGCTATGCGAGGAAAACGAAGCATTGTATATCTTGCCGTCTTGCCAGCGCAAGTTTGCCCGCACCCCCTCCAGCAGATCGTTGGGGCGTGGCGTTTTTCTATCCTTGGCGGTTTTTTGCAATTGCAACTTTTTCAGCCTTGCATCGAAGGTGAGGTTGACCATCTTTCCCCAGCCGAGCGAAGGGGAAGCCTCGCCTCCCTTCTGCTTGCTCTCGATGAGGGCGCGCCAAGGTTTTTGTTCGAGCCAATGCGACAAGTTCGCTTCCTCTCCCTCAAGCGTGAGCAGCCATTCGGCAGGTGCTTTTTGCGAGGAATTTTTTTGCGAAACAGCTGCCATCGGCATATTTTCCAACAACAGAGCAAGAGGCTTCCCCGCCTGTTCTCCCCCTGCCCTCTCGACGAGGAGAGATGTTTTGCCTTGGGTGCGTAACCTACCCTCGATCTGCCAAGCGGCAGCTTGTGTGCGTGGCTGCGTTGCTGTGTTTGTGTCTGTTTCTTGCGCCTTGACGCTTCCCGACAGGCGGACGGGCTCTCCTCTGATGTTTTGTGAGCTTTCTAAGCGCAGGCGCGCGCGCGGAAAATCTATCGTTGCCAAGCCTTGCGTGGCTGCTCCCGCTTTTTCTTTGTAGGAGAGCGCGAGCGGCAGATCTTTTCCAAGCCATCCTTGCGGCAGGTAGGGAAAATCGCTTTCGAGAGCATGTGCGTCCAACGAGCCTTGCAAGGTGAGATTTTGTATCTCTTGTCGCTGTCGGACGGCGGACGCGCTGGGCAGGGCGAGCAACCATCGTCCTTGCAAATCTGCACCTCGATCGCTTTGGGCGCGCATCGTAAGCGAGAGAGGAATAGAGCTTGTCGAGACAAGCGTTGCCGAGCCTTCATAGAAACGCAGGAAGGGCGCTTGCAAACGAATATCCTCGATCTGCCAAGCCATGTCGTAGGACAAGGGGTAAGGAAAGATCGTATCGGGTGCTTCCGCGTCCAGCTGATCGAGAAAGGCTATCATGTTGATATGTCCATTAGCTCGTGCACGCGGCGCGGGAGGCAGCCATCGTGCGCTGAGTTGCAACTCTTCGAGCGCTTGCAAAAACGGCGCGTTGAGAATAAAGCGACGCAAGGCTTCCGCCGACCCCTCGCCCTCCAGCGCAAGGCGCATGAGCGTGTGTCGCTCTTTGTTCGCCAAACTCTGTCGTTCAAAGGAGACCTCGCCGCCCTCGATGAGAAAGTCGCCACGAGGATTGTCGCGAGGGTTGCCCCAAGGATTTCTATAACGGGCTTGCTGGACCTTGAAGAGTATTTCCTGATCGGTAAAATGCGTGTCAGCCTTGATCTCTGTCAGGGTTACGGATTCAGCGAAGAGTTGCAAGCGTCCCTTCTGCCATATGAATGTTCCTTCCAAGTTAGTCAATTTCTTCACCTCGCTATCCTCCGCATTGCGATCGATGAGGAGGTCGAGCGCGAGCGTCAGATCTGTCAGTTCTCCTGCCTTGGCGACCTCGACTACTGTCGCGCGTGTGTTGGGTTTGAATCTCGGATGCCACAAGGCGCGCACTGTTTGGAGCGGCACGCCGCCGCGACTCGTCGCCTCCAGCGTGAGGCGAAACTGCGAGGGATTCCATGTTGCGCTTGCTTCGTGCGGCAAGATCGTGATGCGTTTGTCCACACCCACTTCTTGCGTGTCGTCGAGATCTAGGTTGCTTGTGATCTGCAATTGCTGCTCGTTGCCCTCGATAGCCAGCGTCAGGCGATGGGCTTGCGCGCTCTCGTTACTTTCGTTCCATTGAAAGTGCGGCGTTTCCAACGACAGGTTTCCCAAGAATCGGCGGACTGCTTGAGGCTGGCGTTGCTGCGACAATCTTCCTGAGACTTGTCCATCCAAATGAAAAGGCAACGCCTCTTGCGAGAGACCCACGGGTAGCAGCAGGTTGCTTGCGTGCCAAACGACACCGAGCGGCAGCGCGCGAAAGCTGATACTTGTGTTCGTCGAGCCTGTTCGACGATCGTCGGTCGAATGATCTAAGGAGAGCACAGCTTTTTTGTCAAGCGCCCGTGCGAAACGTGCTCTGAACCAGCTTTGCCTTTCCCTAAGGTCGAAGCGATAATCGAGCGAGAGTTGTCCACGCCCTTCCAGCCACAGCTGCGCCGCCTCATAATCTGCTGTTGGCTCTGCTATCGACTTTGCTGTTGTGCGTGTCGCTGCCTTGTTGTTGTCGAGAAGATTGTTGGGGTTGTTGGGATTGTTGGGATTGTTGCGAGCGATCAGGCGCAGCATATCTCGCGGCGAGATGTCTTCGATGCGGATCGACTGGTACAACCTTCGCGAGGCGACCGCGTAGCTGCCGGTAAGCACGACGGGTTCGCGTGATGTGGTGCTGCTTGCATCGTCGAGTTGAGTTTCGGCAATACCTTTCCCTCGCCAAGTCAGTCCGTTGCGATTGTTGGCTTCGATATTAGCGAAGCGCAAGCGTAGCGAGGGCTGCCCTTCTCCTTCGAGCAGGATCAGGCTGTCTTCTAGCGTGAGGGTATGTTCGGGTACAAGCGAGGCGAGGAACCCTGCCTTTCTTACAAGCTTGTGCCAAAACTCTTGCGAGAGCAGCTCGCGGTTTTTTTCTTCTGCCGCCTCTGTTGGGGTAATTCCTTGTTTGGGCTCTTGTTTTGGCGACAAACCCACCTGCAAACCCACCTGCAATCCTTGCACGCGCAGTTGCCCTGGTAACAGGGAGAGGCTACGAAAACGCGCCTTGATGCCTGAGGCGAGCTGGAAAGAGGCATCCGAGACAAGCCATCCGCGTTTGTCCGTATCGAGGGTGCGTTCGATTGTGGCGATGGAGACGCGCTCGACTAAGTCGTTTTTTTTCAACACATCTTCGAGCAACGCCGCGCGCGTGACGGGTTCTGCCTTGAGCCATCTGGCTACCTCGCCAAGTCGCTTGCCTTGCCACGCAAGCAACAGGCACAGGATCAACGCCAACGTCAGAAAGAACGAGAGCAGGCTTTGCACTGCTCCCGACAAAAGAGACAAAAAGTATCGCTGTCGAGAGGGGAGTAGGCGTTTCGAGGGGAGCAGGCGTTTCATGAATTTCGATAGGGGAATTTATCCCCAAGGGGAATTTGTCCCCAAGGGGAATTTATCCCCGAAGTTTCCCCCTCCCAGATAGAATCGAACGATAGAGCAAAATAGGCAAGTAAAATTAAGTTATGCTATCATCGCGTTCTAACAGGCGACGCAAAAACAATATCTCAAAAACAATATCTAATGGCGAGAACTTTCATGGCAAGAGGTAGCAAACAAGGCAGCAAACAAAGGGGTCGTGGGGGATATCGGTGGCTTTTTGTTTTGGCGGGCGGCATTTGGCTTTTGTTTTGGGGCATGGGGTTGCGACATGGCTTTGGGCTTTTTGCCGAGCCTCTATCCAACGTGGTAGGATTAGGCATCGGCAGTTTTTCGCTAGCGATAGCGATTCAGAATCTTCTGTGGGGATTAGCCTCGCCTTTTTGCGGCGTGCTCGCTGATCGTTACGGTGCGGGTCGGGTTGCGGTGTTGGGCGCGCTTTGTTATGCGGCGGGCATGGCGATGATGGGACACTCGATCTTGGGGTTTTATACGGGACAGATGTTGATCGGCGTTGCGCTGGCGGCGGCGACCTTCGGCGTTGTTTTCGGAGCGCTCTCTCGTGCTGCTCCTCCTGCGCGGCAATCGATGGCTTTGGGACTTGTTTCGACGGCGGGCTCTGTAGGCGCGTTTGCGGTCGTGCCGCTGCAGGGGTGGGCGCTCGCCAACTTCGAGCTACCCGTTGCTTGCGGGCTGCTTGCGCTGTGCGCGCTCTCGATGTTGCCCGGCGCGTTTGCGATCAGAGAGAAAAAGCTTGCTTCGCACCCTCCTCTACCTGCAACAGAGGCATTTGCGCGAGCGACGCGACATGGCAGTTATCTGTTGTTGACTACGGGGTTCTTTGTGTGTGGCTTTCAGGTTGTCTTCATCGCGGCGCACTTGCCGAGTTACTTTGCCGATATTGGATTGCCGCGCTCGACGGCGACGACGGCGTTGGCATTGATCGGGTTGGGAAACATTGCAGGCACGATGTTGAGCGGATGGTTGGGGGGAAGAATCATGCGTAAGAAGACCATCCTCACCTTCATCTACACGATGCGTTCGGTGGTGATCGTTTTGTTTCTGATGGCAGACAAGACGCCTTTGACGGCGATGATTTTCGCGGGTTCGATGGGATTCTTGTGGTTGAGCACGGTACCACCGACGAGCGGGCTGGTGCTTTCTTTTTTTGGCGCGCCGAACATGGCGATGCTTTACGGCATTGTTTTTCTTTCGCACCAGATAGGTTCATTTTTCGGGGCGTGGCTGGGGGGCGTGATCTTTCGTAGCTTTGGCAGTTATGATCCGATGTGGTGGCTGGCGGTGGTGTTGGGGTTGGTGGCGGCGGCTTTGCACTATCCTATCAGGGAGCGGAGGGGCGCGCTCGTCGCCGCTCCTGCTTGAGCGCAGAGTGCGCGTTTTTGGTTAGGTAACATACGCAAGACGAGCGAGCCTTAAGATTAGTTTTGGGCGAAGTGAGTTTTGCGCATGGGGCACGAGCCGTCTTGCTCGCCTCGCAAAAAAGCGAGGCGAGTGGCGGAGCGAGCAAAGCGAGCGAGCGTAGCTTAGAGCAGACGAAGTTCTCCCACACCACCCGCGCACGGATTGCCGTGCGCATGTTTTGCATTCGTGAAAATTGCCCGTGCACCTAGCGCAAAAACCTCTTCGGCGAAAGCAACGAAAGAAGACCCGTCTGCTCTCGCGTCCCTCCCCCCCACACCCCCCCAAGCACCCCCCCGCACAAAGGCGCAGTCAAAAAACCATGCCCCCCCAATCCCCCCAAAAGAAAAAGACGACCCACCTTCCCTCCCCTATTCCCAAAAATCTCCCCCAACAAAGGCAACCGATCCCGCGTAGATAAACGCAAAGCCTCATAAGATTTCTCAAAGTTAGTCTCGTTCGTAGAATTGCCATCCGACAGCCCGCACCACGCCACAAGCCGCTTGCGATTTTCCTCTTCTGCCTCGTGCACGCGCGAAAGAGCAAGCCCACGCACAACACCAACACGCCCGCGCGACAACGGCATAACCCACCCCGAACCACACACAGCCAAACGCGGAGCATGAGAAAGTACCGCCCCATCACAAATATCAATCCGTCCTCTCCCCATCTGCAAAGCCGCTAGCAAATTTTCTAGCTTGTCTTGTGCATAGAAAGGAACACGCTCTCGAAGAAACGCAGGCAGCTGCGCGCCCAACGCAAGCACAACCGCTTCTGCCCTAATTATTTTTCCTGCTACTTTTCCTGCTACTTTTCCTGCCCCTTCTTTTTTTTCTGTCGTCATCCTCCACCCCCCGTCCTCTTCTTGCTCCATACGCTCGATGTCGCCCTTGAAGGTCGTCTCGTCGTTAGCAGACAATTCTCCCCACAATTTTTTTGGTTCAAGCACAAGCGCATCAGGTAAAAAAACACCTCCCCAGCGCGTTGCCTTAGCGAGCAATCCGCTCTCTCCTTGTGCCTCCCGTGCCTCAAGCCAACGACATAGATGCGGCAACTCCTCTGCCAGCGCGCGTAGGCGTGTCTGCTCTTGCGCGTTTTGTGCTAATCGCAACGCACCGCGCGCGACGATCGCCTTGTCGTGCGGAGAGCGTTCGTAGAAGGCGCAGGCTTCTCGGTAGGCATCGCGCAGGAAACGCGCTTGAGGACTATCGCCTCGTTGCAAACGAGGGCAGACTAGCAAGCGTTCAGGAGCAACAGGCGGCTCTCGTCCGACGAAGGCAATAACAGACACACCCGATTCTCGCAAAGCTTCACGCGCGGCGAAGGCTGCGATGCCGCCTCCTACGACAGCTACCTCATAGGTGCGGACAGGATCCTTCATGGCAAGTTTTCGGAATTGTTTACTTGGAAGAATCCTTGCAACACTTCTCTTTTTGTCAGCAAGCCTTTCCTTTTGTGCGTACGGAAACCGTACGCTTCTGCTGCCGTGCGTACGCTTTTTGCTACCGAAAAGCTGGCGAGTTGCGGAAAATCTGTACGCGCACGCGTACAACGCGCAAGAGCAGAGAAAACCTTTTCACTCCACATGGCGGGGTTGCTCCGCGGTGCAAAGCCGTCGCAGTACCACCCGTCGACCTCGCGCGGCAAGGCTACTTGCATGGCGTGGAGCGCGGTGTCGATATCTTGCAACAACAGCGTAATGCGAAGCGAAGGAGAAAACTCCCAACGAACAACGGGCTGACAACAGAGGCTTGTTCCAGATTTATCTTGGAGCTTGCCCCATGCGCGCAACAAGTTCTCACTACCGCAAACCTCGTAGTGTCGATAAAAACGCTGCAGATTTTCTAAACGCAAGGGATGGGCTTCGATTCCCCAGTAGTCTAAAATCTCTGTTTTTCTTGTTTTTGCTTGTTGCCGCTTTTGCCACAATTGCGCTGTTTGCAGAAAGTTCAGCCCTGTGCCGAATCCCAACTCGACGATACGAAAGGTATTTTTGTCGTCGAAAAACTTCTCCCACGCGGCAGGCAGAGCCAAGCCCTCGCAGAAAACATGACGCGCTTCTGCTGCGGGATCGGCTTCACCGAAGTATCCGTCGGCGTAGTTTGGCGCGAAAAGCGTGTTGTTCTCTCGCCACAAAACTTGCGCCCACAAGGATTGTGAGGAGAATTGTGAGGAGGATTGTGAGGGGGGGTGCGACTGCTCCATATCTCTCTCTTTACTCTTTGCTTACTCTTTCTTTCATCGAGAGGTTGTTTTCCTCTATGATTGTATGCAACACTGCTTGAAGCAAGGCATGCGTCCAGCGAGCTGTGCCAAAGTTTATCTCCCCTCCCCTCCCCTCCTCTCCTTTTTTTTCTTTTTTCCGCTCAATATCCATTCAACATCTATGGGACTTCGTCAGGTAAGAAAAAACGGGCTGTCGCTTGACGGCTGGATTGTTTTGGACAAATCGGTAGGATTGCGCTCGACCGTTGCGGTTGCGCGTGTGCAATCTCTTTTGCGAGCGCGCAAGTGCGGTCATGCGGGGACTCTGGATCCTGCGGCGGAGGGTCTGCTTCCGCTGGCGTTGGGGGGTGCTACGAAGACGGTTTCCTACGCGATGGAGGGCGCGAAGATCTACGACATGGTGGTGCGCTGGGGAGAGCAACGCACGACCGACGATTCCGAAGGAGAGATCGAAGCCAGCAGCGATGCGCGTCCTAACCGCTCTGCCATAGAAAACCTACTGCCCGAGTTCACCGGCGAAATCATGCAACGCCCGCCGCGTTTCTCGGCACTGCGCATCGGCGGCAAGCGCGCCTACACCTTGGCGCGTCAAGGAGAGGAAGTGAACTTGCCTCCGCGCAAGGTTAATATCTTCCGTTTGGAGCTTGTTGATGTTCTCGACGAGGACACAGCGCGTTTTTCGGTCGAGGCAGGCAAGGGTGCCTATATGCGCTCCATCGCCAGAGATCTAGGCGAACGTTTAGGCTGCCTCGGTCGTCTGCAAAGCCTGCGCCGTAGCAAGGTGGGCGCGTTCACCGAGCAGCAAGCCATCTCGCTGGAAAAGCTGGAGAAGCTGTTCGACAAGCCCCTAGCGACAAAAAACGCAGCGAAAGAATCTTCAGAAGAATCTTCAGAAAAATCTTCAGAAGAATCTTTGGCAGAACCGCCCACACCGCTGTCGCACGAAGAGACGCTTGCACGGCTCGGCGAGTTTCTTTTGCCTGTGGAAACCGCGCTCGGCTCGATGCCGCGCCTGACGCTGGAGCGTTGGGAACAGCAACAATTCTGCCGTGGGCTGGGCGTGCTTTTTGCCCAAAACGAACAGCAGGAACGCCTTGCCGATGTTGCGGCTGCGTCTGCTGGCAGATTTTCGAATGGCGATCCGATGGCAATTTTCTCCTCGCATCCGCCTGCACGACTGCTGGGGGTCGGCAGTTTGCTTCAAGGACGCTTAAAGGCGGAGCGTTTGTTCGGGGGATCGGGAGGCTCGAAGCGACAGGGCGCAGGGGGCGCACGAGGTAAGGGGCAAAATAATTCTTCAAATTCTTCGAGAAATTACTCTGCAAGAAAAAATGTTGCATCTGAAGGAAACACGTTGTAGAGTTGCTCTGAACTCGTTGTAGAACTCTTTATGGGGACTTTATCCCTTATTAGAGCCTGTGGCGATATTTTACTCTTTTGCTTATCCGATGCCGCTCGCCACAGATCACAAAACTTCTCTCATTAAGAAGCACGGCCGCTCCAGCGCTGACACAGGCTCGCCTGAGGTTCAGGTTGCGTTGTTGAGCGGTCGCATTGTGCAATTGACCGAGCATATGAAGGTTCACAAAAAAGATTACCACTCGCGCCGTGGATTGTTGTTAATGGTAGGGCAGAGGCGCAGACTGCTCGATTTTGTCAAAAAGGCTAGTGAAGAACGCTATCAGAAAATTGTCGCCGACTTGGGTCTGCGCCGATAGTCCGCCAGACCGAAGTCATCGGGCAGAACTCCTTGATCATCGCCGCCAAAGCAGGACGCACAATTGTGTGTCCTGCAATGTGTTGCCTTGTTCGCGCTGTTTTGCACCCGTCGTCTTGTGTGGGGAAACCCTTGAGTTGAGCATCTTAGCAAACCTATCCCTCAACTTTCAGGAGAACATCCCTTATCATGTTTGAAGAACATTCCGTAGCAATCCAATGGGGCGAGCGCGAGCTGCGCCTCGAAACAGGACTTTTGGCGCGACAAGCCGACGGTGCCGTGCTTATAAGCTACGGCGCAACGCGCGTGCTGTGTACTGCCGTGTATGCACGCAAACCCCGCGACGGGGTTAATTTCTTGCCCTTGACCGTGAACTATCAGGAGAAAACCTTTGCCGCCGGCAAGATCCCAGGTGGATTTTTCCGCCGCGAAGGTCGCCCCGGTGAAAAGGAAACGCTCACCTCTCGTCTTATCGATCGTCCTCTGCGCCCCCTGTTTCCTAAGGGCTACCGCTGCGAGACACAAATCGTCTGCACCGTTTTGGAACACGACTTGCAAAACGACGCGGATATTCCCTCGTTGATCGGCGCGAGTGCCGCGTTGCACCTCTCTGGTGCGCCGCTGCTGACGCCGATTGCCGGTGCGCGCATCGGCTGGATCGGAGGCAAACCCGTACTGAACCCGACCATAAGCGAGCTGGAAGAGAGCGAACTCGATCTTCTACTTGCTGGCACGGCGAACGGCGTCATGATGGTCGAATCCGAGGCGAAAGAGCTGAGCGAAGAACAGATGCTGGAAGCGCTGACCTTCGGACAGAGCTCGTTTGCGCCCGTGCTGGCAGCTATCGAAGAGTTGGGCAGCAAGGCGAGGAAACCCCTCTTTGCCGTGCCTGCTGCAAGCGATGCGCTGGCGGGACTGGAAGAGAAGATGAGACAGGCTTTCGAAAAGCAGATTCAAAGCTGCTACGAGAAAACCGCGAAATCAGAACGTGTCCAAGCTCTCGAAGAGTTGCGCGCCGAGGTTGGGCAAACTTACGCCGACCTAGATGATGCCAACGGTGTCATGGAGGTGCTGAAGGGACTTGAAAAAAGTCTGGTGCGCAAAAAAATTCTGGAGAAAAAAGTGCGTATCGATGCGCGCGGGCTGGAAGACATTCGTGCGCTCGATTGCCGCGCGGGTTTCTTGGCACGCACGCACGGCTCGGCGCTGTTTACACGCGGCGAGACGCAGGCGTTGGCTGTCGCCACGCTGGGAACTCCACAGGATTCGCAGATTGTCGATGCGCTGGCAGGCGAGTATCGCGAGCATTTTATGCTGCACTACAACTTCCCGCCCTACTCTGTCGGCGAGGCGAACATGATGCGTCCTCCTGGTCGTCGTGAGATTGGGCATGGCAAGCTTGCGTGGCGCGCGTTGCGTCCGCTGATGCCGACGAAAGATGATTTCGCCTACACGGTGCGCGTGGTCTCCGAGATCACCGAATCGAATGGCTCGTCGTCGATGGCAACCGTTTGCGCTAGTTCGCTCGCGTTGATGGACGCAGGTGTCCCGTTGCGCTCGGCTTGCGCCGGCATCGCGATGGGGCTGATCAAGGAAGGAGAAGATTTTGCCATCCTCTCCGACATCTTGGGCGACGAGGATCATCTAGGCGACATGGACTTCAAGGTCGCAGGTAGCGAGAAAGGCATCACCGCCTTGCAGATGGACATCAAGATCGAACAGATCACGCTGGACATCATGCGCGACGCGCTAGCTCAAGCTGAGCGTGGTCGGAAGCATATTCTCTCGACGATGGCGCGCTGTATCGATCAACCCCGCGACAATCTTTCGGAACACGCGCCGCGCATGCGGACGATCAAGGTTCCGAAGGACAAGATCCGTGATGTCATCGGCGCGGGCGGCAAGGTCATCCGCGAGCTGTGCGAGACTACGGGAGCGCGCATCGATATCGATGACGACGGTACCGTTAGAATCGCTGCGGTCGAAGAACGCGCGATCGAAGCTGCGATAGAAAAGATCGAGGCACTCACCGCCTCTGCCCAAATCGGTAAAATTTACAAGGGCAAGGTGGTGCGTCTCATGGACTTTGGCGCTTTCGTCAACTTCTTGGGCGGCAAGGACGGCTTGGTTCATATCTCCGAGATTGCCAATCACCGTATCGGCAGGGTCTCCGATGTCCTCAATGTCGGCGACGAGGTCACCGTCAAGTGTCTTCGTATCGACGAGCAAGGAAGGGTCGGATTGTCGATCCGCGCAACGCTTGAAGACGGCGACGACGGCGGCGGCGCAGAAAGCGGCGGCGGCGACGGCGGGGGAGGCGCACCGCGCGAGCAGCGTTATGGCGAAGAGATTCATCACTCGCCCTACGCGGCGGACGACCAAGGCGAACGACGCGGCGGAGGCGGCGGCTACGCCGAACGACGCGGCGGAGGCGGCGGTGATCGACGCGGCGGAGGCGGCGGCTACGGCGATCGACGCGGCGGCGGAGGCGGCGGTGATCGACGCGGCGGAGGAGGCGGACCTGGCGGCGATCGGCGCGGTCCTCCCAGGGGACGGCCGGCTTATCGCGACTAACAACAAGCGCGCTTGTTTTCTTCGCCGCCATGCCTTAGGGTTGGGGTGAGGGTTGCAACGACCTTGGTATTGAGACAACACTCACAGTAGAAGTGCACGCACACTTGGTGTGTGCGCGTGCCTGCGCTAGACTTGTAGCGTTGCACTAACTTCTTCTGTGGCGTGTTGATCTCAAGCAAAAAAAGAAACTTAAAGGAAACTCAGAGGACTATGAACGCAGCACCTTTCACGATGCGCCAAATGATCGAGGCAGGCATGCACTTCGGGCATACGACGAGACGCTGCAATCCGAAGATGTTGCCGTGGATCTTCGGGCAGCGCAACGGTGTCCACATCATCGACTTGCAACAGAGCGCACGCTTGTTGCAAGAAGCGTTGGGAGCGATTCGCTCGGTCGTTGCAAACGGCGGTAAAGTTTTGATCGTCGGCACGAAGACTCAGGCACAAAACATCGTCGCCGAGACCGCCCTTGCCTGCGGGCAGTATTACATCAATCGCCGCTGGCTGGGCGGCACGCTTACGAACTGGCAGACTGTGTCGAAGTCGATCGATTCGCTCAAAAGCCTCGACGAGCAGCTGGAGAAGGACGACGCGCTGGAGGGCTTGACGAAAAGAGAAAAACTCAGCCTGACACGACGCAGAGACAAGATCGAGCGCGCGCTCGGCGGCATCCGCGAGATGAACACGCTGCCCGATTTGATGTTCGTCATCGACACGAACAAGGAGTCGACCGCCGTCAAGGAGGCGCACAATCTCTCGATTCCGATCGCCGCCGTCTTGGACAGCAACTCGAACCCCGATGGAATCGCCTACCCCATTCCGGGCAACGACGATGCGGCACGCTCGCTTGCCTTCTACCTGTCGCTGCTCTCGCAAGCCGCCCTCAGCGGACGCGAGGCGGTGCTCGCCAGAGGAGACCAAAAGCCCGAACAGGAAGCGGCACTCGCCGCCCAAGGCGAGGACGAGGGCAAAGCAAACGCGCAAAAAGAAGCACGAGCCAAGCCCTCCCAAGACGCACGAAAAGCAAAACGCAAAGGGGACAGCAGAGGCGACGCAAGAGGGGACAACAGAGGGGACAACAGAGGGGACAACAGAGAAAAAACACGAAGCGACGCACTTCCACCTGAAGAAAAGAAAATCACCGTCGTGAAGAAGAAGCCGAAAAAGACGAGAGCCGAGCAAAGCAAGGAAAAAGAAAAGGACGCTGTAGTAGCGAAAGTAAAGGCGGCAGACAACACGGCGAACAAGAAGAGCGATGCCAAAAAGGACAAGGATGCCTGAGGTTACAGCGTCTCTTGTCAGGAACCTGCGCCTAGAGACGAGCGCGGGTATGATGGATTGCAAACGCGCGTTGCAAGAAAGCGACGGCGATGTTACGGCGGCAAAGGCGTGGTTGCGCAAGAAAGGATTGGCAGGAGCGCAAGCGAAAGCTGCGCGCGCGACCGACCAGGGATTGGTAGCTGTTGCTGTCCGCCAAGTAGAGGCGGCGGTCGTCTTGGAGCTGAACGCCGAGACCGATTTTGTTGCGCGCAATCCCTCGTTCCAAAAGTTTTTGCGCAACGCAGCCGTGCGAGCGTTGGAGACGCAGGCGAAAGATGTGGATGCACTGCTGGCAACCTCGTTTGTGGCGGGGGGGGATGAAAGTATCGAGCAGGCGTTGCACAGCCTTGTCGGGACGATCGGCGAAAACATGCGTTTCCGACAATGCGCCTACCTCTCCTGCGAGCAGGGGATCGTTGCCAGTTACACGCACGGACGCATTCTCGCGGAGGATGACGAGGCACAAGAATCTTCTCAAGATTCTGCCGTGGAGGTTTCTATGGGAACGCTTGGGGTTGCGATTGCGCTGGAGGCAGAGGGGGTATCGAAACAGCTGGAGAATATAGGTAAATCTTTGGCGATGCATATCGCGGCTGCCAAGCCCGTTGTGGTGTCGCGCGCCGATCTGCCTGAGGAGACCGTGCGCCAAGAAAAGGAAATTCTTACGGAACAGGCGCAAAGCACGAGTACCAAGGGAGCTCCAGTCGAGAAGATCGTACAGGGTCGTTTGGAGAAATTTTTCCGCAGCGTCGTCCTAGACGAACAAAGCTACGCGCTGGACGAGAAACGTTCGATCCCATCGATGCTGGCAGAGGTGGGCAAGGAGGGGGGTGCGCCCGCGCGTATTAAAGGATTTCTTCGTATCGCGCTCGGAGAAAACCGCTAAGCAAGCCACCCCTAAGCGTAAAGTCCACCCACCCCACAGCAAGCAGGAGGAGACGATCATGGCATCAGAGTTCTCGACAAAAGAGTATGAAAAACGCATGGACGGTGCCTTGGAGGTGCTTGCGAAAGAGTTTCGAGGTTTGCGCGCTGGACGCGCTGCTACCTCGTTGGTAACACCTTTGTCTGTACGCGCCTACGGCGATGCGATGCAGCCGCTCGATCAGCTGGCGAGCGTTACGGTCGTTGATGCGCGCACTTTGAGCATTCAAGTTTGGGACAACAGCGTTGTTTCGGCGGTAGAGAAGGCGATCAACGAATCGGACTTGGGGCTGACGCCGCAGACGGAGGGGGCTGTTATTCGCCTACACTTGCCGAGCCCGAGCGCCGAGCGGAGGCAGGATTTGGCGAAGATGGCGGCGCGCTATGCGGAGGAGGCGCGGATTGCCGTGCGCAATATACGCCGCGATGCGATCGATTCTGTGCGCAAGGATGAGAAGGATAAAGCCATCTCGCAGGACGAGGCGCAACGCTATTGCGAACTGGTGCAGAAGGTGACCGACACCCACATCGCCAAGATCGACGAGGCATTGCGCGAGAAAGAACGCATCATTGCAACGCCGTGATGCCTGCTCGTCTTTCAGCAGAGGCCGCGTCGCTCGAAGCCTCCGTTACACAAGATCGAGGGCACGCGCAGCCTTCGGTCGCGCGCCTGACTCTAGAGTCTCTGTCTCTGCCGCGCCACTTGGCGATTATCATGGATGGCAACGGGCGATGGGCGAAGGCGCGAGGAAAATCGAGGCTGGAGGGACACAAGGCGGGCGCGAATGCGGCGGAAAAAATCTTGGACTGCGTTCTCAAACGAGGCATTCCATACCTGACCCTGTTCGCTTTCTCCAGCGAGAACTGGCGACGCTCGGACGAGGAGGTGCAAGGCTTGATGAAGCTGTTGGAGCAATACCTTGTGCGCAATCGAAAGGCGTTCTTGAAAGACCATAGGGTACGGCTTTCGGTCTTCGGCGACAAGACGAAACTGCCCTCATCGCTGGTCAAGAACTTGGACGACTTGGAGTGCTTGGCACAAAAAGACAAGGCGGCGGAAAAAAATGGTGCGAACAAAAATGGCGCAAACAAAAATGGTACAGGAAAAAGTAGCGGACAATCTCTGCATTTGGGACTTGCGCTGAACTACGGCGGTCGAGACGATATTCTGCGGGCGACGCGCCGCCTTGTCGCGCGCTGTCTGGAGGGGGGGGAGCGTGCCGAAGAGCTGACGGAGCGGCATGTTGCAGCGGCGCTGGATACGGCGTTATTCCCCGACCCCGATTTGTTGATTCGCACTGGCGGCGAGCAGCGCATCAGCAACTTCCTGCTGTGGCAGTGCGCATACAGCGAGTTGATGTTTACCGATTGCCCTTGGCCCGACTTCGACGAAGAACACTTGGAGAGCATGCTCGAAGCCTTTGGAAGACGCGAACGACGCTTCGGTGCAAGCGACAGCCAAGTATCAAACCAAGTATCAAGTCGAGCCTGAGCCAATCTCAAGCACGAAGCGAGCAGGAGAAACCTTTATGATGACGCGATGGCGTTCCTTTCGGACAATGATCGCTGCGGCTGACCCGCGACTTTTGCGCGCGACGACCGCGCTCGCCTTGCTTGCCTTCGTCTTTGTGCTGCTGCTCTTCCCTCATTTTCTGTTGCTTCCTGCGACGCTCGTCGTGCTGTTGCTGGCGGCGCGCGAGTGGACGCTGCTTGCTCCGCGCGAGGAGGAGCGTAGCTCGAAAAGTTTGCTCGTGGGACTGCTGCTCGTGCTTCTCGCTTATCCTATGGTTGGTATCGCGTGTCTGCTTTTGCTGTTGTTGTTTCTGCCCGTCTCGACGCTGCTGTCGCGCGGGGGAGGCGATCACAACCTCGTGGGACTTTTCTGCCTTGCCACGCTGGGCGTGGGTTTTGTAGGCTTGCACGATCGCTTCGGCGTTGCGGGCTTGGGATGGCTGATCGTGGTCGTGGTCGCCTTCGACACGGCGGCGCTGTTCGGGGGCAAGGCGTTGCGCGGACCGAAGCTGTGGGAGCGCGTCAGTCCCGACAAACGCTGGGCGGGATTGCTGTGCGGCTTGGCGGCGGCGGGCTTGCTCGGAGCATTATGGCTGCTCGCTTTTTTTCCCGCGAGCAATCTGGCAAATGCCGAAACAAGATTTGCCAACGGCGTGTTTGCCGTTGTTGCAAGCCTGCTCGTGGGCGCGGGTGCGCAGGTGGGAGACCTCGCCGAATCGCAGCTTAAGCGGCGCGTCGGCGTTAAGGACACGGGCTCCTTGCTACCTGGACACGGCGGCGTTTTGGATCGCATCGACAGCTTTCTCTGCGCCGTGCCTGTGGCGTGGATTGCGCTCACCGCGCAAGATTTCTTCCTGCCATGACGGACTCCGCCATGAAGCCTGCCGTTTCGGTGAGCGTCTTGGGGGCGACGGGCAGCGTCGGACGCGCCGCCTTGGAGGTGATCTCGCAAGGCAACTTTCAAGTCGTCGCGCTCTGCGCGCAAACGGACTTGGAGGGGCTGGTAGCACTCTGCCATCGTCATCGTCCTCGTTTTGCAGCCTTGGGCGATGCCGATCTTTTAGAGCCTCTGCAACGCGCGTTGCAGGGTAGCGGGACAGCGGTGGCAGCGGGGGAGAGTGCCGTCTTGGAGGCGGCGAGTATGGAATCCGAGACGACGGTGGCAGCCATCAGCGGCATCGATGGCTTGGCTCCGACGCTCGCAGCCGCACGCCGCAAGACGAAGCTGGTACTTGCCAACAAAGAGTGCGTAGTCGCCGGCGGCGCGTGGTTTCTGGAAGAGTGCGCACGACACCACAGTCCCATCGTACCTGCCGACTCGGAACACAACGCCATCTTTCAAATTCTAGAGCGCGACACGCCAAAAGAGGGATTGGAGAGCATCGTCCTCACGGCATCGGGCGGACCTTTTCTCGATCTGTCGGAGCAGAAGACATCGCGTGTGACGCCTGAGCAGGCTTGCGCGCATCCCAACTTTCGTATGGGAGCGAAGATCTCCATCGACTCGGCGACGATGATGAACAAGGCGCTTGAGGTCATCGAAGCGGCAAGACTTTTCGAGCTGGAAGAAAGCATGATCGACATCGTCGTCCATCCGCAGCAGATCGTGCACGGGATGGTCGTCTATGGGGACGGCTCTATCTTCGCCCTTGCCGGCGCCTGCGACATGCGGCTGCCGCTTCGCCACGCGCTGCATTGGCCGCAGCGCGCGCCGAAAGAAGATTTGATGCAAGCGACAACGCGAGCGTTCGACTGGCGAGAGGTTGCGAATCTCACCTTTCGCCCGCTCGATAGTGCACGTTTTCCTGCTCCCGCTTTGGCGCGCGAAAGCTTGACGAGCCTCGCTGCGCCGATCGTGTTGAACGCTGCGAACGAAGTGGTCGTCGAGGCTTTTCTGAAGGAGCGCATTGCCTTTCACAAAATCGTGCCGCTCGTACGCAGGGTTATGGATACCTTTGACGCATCGAGGCTTGAGCCGCCCGATTCGCTGGAGCGTGTCTTGACAATCGATGCCTACGGGCGCAGGCTAGCTCTCGAACGGCTGGAGCGTCTGGCGGTGTCGAAGTCGCTGGCTAGTCCTCCACTTTCTGCCACCCCAGATCCAACTCCTCCCCTTTCTTTAAGCCAAATCGCCTAGTCGCAGCAAACCCGATACACAAACTTGATACTTTTGCCTGATACTTTTGCCTGATACTTTTGCCTGATACACTTTTTTCTCTATTTTTCTCTCTAATTTTCATGTTGCCCCTTCTGCAAAACATTCTTTACTTCCTGCTCGTGGTGGTGGTGGTGGTGGTCGTGCACGAGACGGGACACTACGCGGTCGCACGATGGTGCGGGGTTGCGGTGAGGGTGTTCTCGGTCGGCTTCGGTCCTGTGCTATTCGGCTGGCAAGGCAAGCAGAGCGGCACGCGCTTTTGTCTTTCTGCCGTGCCTTTGGGCGGTTATGTGCGCATGGAGGGCTGGAGCCGTGCTGAGCTGGAGGAAATGCCCGAAGACCAACGAGGGGGAGCATTCATCAACAAACCCTTGTGGCAACGCACGCTCATCGTTGTGGCGGGACCTGTTGCGAACTTTGTGTTGACGATCTTCTTGTTAGCGTGTCTTTTCGCGACCCAAGGAGCGCCGATACGCGACAAGGGAGGCGCAGACAAACAAGGCGTGGAGGTAGGAGAGGTGATTGCCTCGTCGCCTGCCGAGCAGGCAGGGTTGCGCACGGGAGATCGTATCCAAGCGATCGATGCCGAGGTCTTGCGTAATTTTAACGATTTGGTGCGCGCCATCGAGGGTAGCGGAGGACGCTTGCTCGTGTTGGAAATTGTGCGCAACGCCGAGATGCTGCGCGTGCAAGTGCGTCCTCGTGCGTCGGAGGGTGGAGGGTATCGGATCGGGGTTGGTCTTGCGCCCCCGAAGATCGAACGGCTGTCGCCTGTGCCAGCCTTGTTGCGTGCGAGCGTGGAGTGTGGGCGTCTGATCCGCGAGATTTTACTCGCCATCCAAGAGCTGATCGCAGGTACGCGCAGCACGAAAGAGTTGAGCGGTCCTGTGGGGTTGGCAAAAATCTCAGGCGATGCGGCACGCGCGGGAGTGGCGAGCTTTTTCTTTTTCACGGCGATCTTGTCGGTTAACTTGGGATTGCTGAACCTCTTTCCTCTGCCCGTGTTGGACGGCGGACACCTGTTGCTCTACGCCGTAGAGTTTGTGCGACGCAAGCCGCTAGATGAAAAGGTGCAACAGTCGCTCTCTGTGTGCGGCTTTGTGCTGCTGCTCGCCTTGATGTTGTGGGTGACCAGCCAGGATATTCTTCGCTTCGTCCTTCCGTGAGCAACGCGTTGCGACCTCTTTTGCGCGTCGTGCGATCTTTGGCGATGGGGTTGCTTTTGCTCGCCTGTGCGAGCGGAGCGGCTTTGGGTCAATCGTCGTCTCTGTCATCGTCTAGGATCGGCGACATTGTCATCGAGGGCGCGCAACGCAGCGATCCCGCCAGCATCCTGTTGCACATTCCGTTGCGGATCGGCGATCGCTTCGACGAGGGTAAGATGGATCGAGCGTTGAAGAATCTGCATGCGACGGGACGCTTCGACGATGTTGCTTTACTGCGTCGCGGCAGGGATCTTGTCGTTGTTCTGCGAGAAGCGCCTGTCATCAATCGTATCGCCTTCGAGGGTAACAAGGCGGTCAAGGACGCAATATTAGAGAGCGAAACGAGCTTAGTTTCTCTGCAACCCCTTACGAAGGCGCGCGTTAATCGGGATGTTGCAAGACTTTTGCAACTGTACCGTCGCTACGGGCGTTTTGCGGCGAGCGTGCGCCCACGCATCATCCGTCTGGAAGAGAATCGTGTCGACTTGGTCTACGAGATTCACGAAGGGAAACGCACGAAGATTCGCCGTATCGCCTTCTTGGGCAATGCGTCGTTTTCTCGTCGCAAGCTTTTGGAGCGTCTCTATTCGCGCCAAGCGCGCTTCTACCGCATCTTGGGGCGTAGCACCTACTACGAGGCAGAGCGTTTTGCCGCCGACCGACAGGTTCTAGAGAACTACTACCGCGAGCGAGGATATGCGCGCATGCGCGTTGTAGGAGCGAGTGCCGAGCTTTCGCGCACTCGTGATAGCTTTGTCTTGACGATGTCAATCGAAGAGGGCAAACGCTACCGCCTGCGCGATATAACGCTGACGACCGCCATCGACGAGATCGATCAGGAAGCGATGTTAGGATTGTTGAAAAAACAGAAAATTCGCAAAGGCAAAATTTTCCAAGCCTCGCGCGTCGAGGAGGCGCGCATACGTCTGCTGGAGCGTCTTGGCGAACAAGGCTTGTTGTTCGTAAAGATCGAAGTCTCGCCGCGCCTTGATGCGGAGCAGGGCGAGGCAGATTTGACCTTCGCGATTGTGCGTGCCTCGCCGCAGCAGGTTGCGCAAGTGGAGATTGTCGGCAACAACCATACGCTGGATCGGATCATCCGCCGCGAGATCTCTCTGAGCCCTGGCGATGCGCTGCAAAGCCTGAAAATAAGACAATCCGTTCGACGTCTACAAAGGCTCGGTTACTTCGAGGCGGTCGAACACGAGCTCAAAGAGACCTCGGATCCGCAACGTGTCATCGTTCGCTTCCATGTCAAGGAACGCCCGACCGGCAAGATCGAAGCGGGAGCAGGATACTCGACGCAAGAACTCTTCTTCGGACAATTTTCGTTCGGGGAAAGCAACTTTCGCGGACGCGGACAGAAGTTCGATTTAGTCGGTACCTTCAGCAAGAACACGCAAAAAGCCTCTGTCTCCTACGGGCAACGCTACTTGGGAAGGCAGCCCTTAAACCCCTCCGTCAACCTTGCGATCACCAACCAAGAGAAGCGTGACAAAGACTTCTACGGCGAGTTCTTGGTGCAAGTCGGCACAGGGATCGCGCTCGATATCGGAGGCGACTGGGTCAACAGCTGGAATGCACAATACAAGTTCAACACGATCAAAGATGCCGACACGGACGATCTCGGTCAGGTTGCGAAAGCCGACATTGAGCGATGTGACTGCCACGAACTTACGTTGGGCTACGCCTTCACCTACAGCTCGCTGAACGATCCTGCCAATCCGCACAAGGGACAATGGTTTCGTTTTCGTCAAACCTTCGCCGACTTCGGAACTACCAGCCGGTATCTGCGCTCGGAAGCGCGCTACAACTACTACCAACCCATCTACAAGGGCAGTTTTCTGAAGTTCGATTCGCTGTTCGCCAACATTACCTCGTTGGGCAAACCCTTGCGTATCACCGACCGCTATCGCAACAAGATCCGAGGCTTTCAACTCTACGGCACCGGCGCGCTCGAAGGAGGCGGGGCGATCGGCAACGACAACTTTGCCAAGACAAGCCTCGACTTCAACTTTCCCGTTGGGCTTCCGAAGGAGGTGGGCATCCGCGGCTTTATGTTCATCGAAGCAGCGCTGCCCTTCGGCTTGAGCTTGCCAAACTCGCTTTCTGGGGATATTAACTACAGAGAGAATTACACCGTGCGCGCGAGCTGGGGAGGAGGTATTCTGTGGACAACTCCCCTAGGTCCTTTGCAGTTCACCTTTACTTCACCCCTTGCGCAAGCGGACAGCGATGCGCTTGAGTTCTTTTCGTTTACCATCGGAACACGTTTTTAACCCCCAACCCCTGAGGAAATCCCATGAATCGTTTAACAGGAATTCGTCTTGCAGCTTTTGTTGCGCTGTCTTTCTTTCTTTTGCCCGCCTATCCTCGCGTTGTCTTAGCGCAGGAGATTTCGCAGGATATTTCGGTAGGCGTTGTCGACAAGGCGCAGGTTGCCAATGCGTCGAAGGCGTGGAAAAACTTCAAGAAGCAACTCGACAGCGATGCCAAACGTTGGCAGAACAAGGTGCGCGAGGCTGAGGCGAAACTTGCCAAGGAGAGGAACGAACTATTTTCGTCCAAAGACAGCCTTTCTCCCAGCGCGTTGCGCGACAAGCAGCTGGCTCTTCAGAAACGCCAACAGCAGCTGAGCGAGGAGTTGAACAAGGCGAAGCGCACCTTGGACCAGCGCTTGCTGAAAGCCGAACAAATTTTGAACAAGGCGATCAACGATGCTAGTAGCACTGTCGGACGCGAACGCAGCTTGACGCTCGTGCTGAACGCGGCGATGGTCGTCCACAGCGACAAGAGCTTCGACATAACAAAAGAGGTGGCGGCGCAGGTGAACAAGGAGCTGAAGCAGCTGCCAAAAAATTGATCTTACTCACAGAAGCAAGTTTACATTTTTTCGCCGTCTTTTTCTAAAGGACAGCTCGTGGATCTGCCTTGCACTGACGACGGAAAGGCGTGGACGCTTGCAGCGTTGCTCGAAGGCATTGCTTGCAACAAGTCTCCGTCCGACAAGGCTAAGGATAAGGCTCAAGACTATCCTGTAGCTCGGCTGGTCTCCTTGACGAGCGCGCGGGAGGCGGGCGATCTGTGTTTTTTCGCGGATCCCAAGCTGTTTTCGCAGCTGCTCGCGCTGCCGAGCGAAGTGCTCTGTCTTATTTCGAAAGATCACTCACAGCTTGCTCGTGCACGCGGCGTCAAGGCTGCGCTTGTCGAGGTCGAGGACGCGAAACAGGCTTGGCGTTTGATGGTGGAAAATCTTTTGCACGACTTGTCGCCACACGAGCATGCGATACATCCGAGTGCTATCGTGGCAGCAGGAGCAGTTTTACATGAACCCGTCAGCATCGGTGCCTATTCGGTCATCGAGGACGGGGTTGAAATCGGTGCGGGCACAAGGATCGAAAGCCATTGTCTCGTACGTGCGGACACGCGTACAGAAACGCGTACAGGCACACGTACAGGTATGCACATAGGCACACATATCGGTAAGAATTGCCGCATCGGCGCGGGCTCGGTCATAGCCAACGCGTGGCTCGCGGATGGGGTCGTAGTCCACGAGCATTGTCTGATCGGAGGCAAAGAGTTCGGCGTTATGCGCGACGAGCAGAACATTCCCCGTACATTTCCTCAGCTGGGTAGGGTTGTCATCGGTGCCAGCAGCGAGATTTTCAAAAGCACGACCATCGGCAGAGGTGCGCTGGAGGACACGCGGATCGGCAGTTTTGTAAAAATCGGCTGTCTGAGCTTAATCAGTCACAATTGCCATGTCGGCGATTACACGATTCTCTCGCCGCGCTGTACGCTTTCGGGCGCGACGCGCATCGGACGCTATATGACGGCAGGAGGCGGGATGACGACAGGACAAGGCGTCGTGATCGGAGAGCGCGTCGGCGTCGGCGGAAAGTGCACGTTTTGGCCGAACATCAGCGTAGGCGATGGCGTGCAGATCATGAACGGCTCGTTCGTAGAGCGTAGCCTGAGGGGTGACGGTGTTGTCTTCTTCGGCAGTCCTGCGCGTCCTATGCGAGAGGAATTGCATCGCCGCAAGAAAATAGATAGACTGACAAGATAACTTCCCCCAAGCATGTCATGACTTTTTCCCCTCCCCCATCGCCACGCGAGCATGCCCAAAAACCTACGAATACCCAAGACAAGGTGCAAGTTAAGGGTTTAGGAAAGAGTTTGGACGACCAGCAGATTCGGGACATCCTATCGATTCTGCCGCATCGTTATCCGTTTCTGCTGGTAGATCGGGTTGAGCGTATCAAAGCGTCGCAATCGGGTGTTGGCATCAAAGCGATTTCTGTGTGCGAGCCGTGGTTTCAGGGTCACTTTCCTGACAGACCTATTTTTCCTGGCGTGTTGATATTAGAGGCGATGGCGCAAGTTGCGAGCATCGTCTTCAGTGCGTCCAACACGATGAGCCTGCGCCATAGTAATGTCTACTTTGTCGGGATCAATCGTGCGCGCTTCCGCAAGCCTGTGTATCCGGGATGCATTTTGGAGTTGCATGTGGAAAAGGTGCGCGAACGCACTTCGAACAACAGTGTGCTGTGGCGCTGTCAGGGTGAGGCGAAGGTTGCGGGAGAAATCGTCGCCGACGGAGAAATCATGGCAATGATGGAAAAGAGTTCCGACTGAGTCCGATGGGCATCCATCCTTGGGCGCGTGTTGATCGTAGCGCTGCTGTTGCCGCCTCCGCCGAGATCGGCGCGTGGGTAGAGATCGGCGCGGGGGTAAGCGTCGGGGAGAATTGCGTTGTAGAATCGCATACGGTACTGACGGGAACGATGTCGCTGGGCGAGGGTTGCCATGTCTTTCCCTTCTGCGCGTTGGGAACGGAGCCTGAGCATATCAAGGATCGCGGCGAGAACACTCGCCTGGAGATCGGCGCGCGCAGCGTCATACGAGAGCATGCGACGATCAACCGCGGCACGGCGGTGGGGGGCGGCAAGACGATCCTCGGCGAGGGATGCTATGTTATGAACAAGTCGCACATCGCCCACGATTGTCGTATCGGCGACGGCGTGATCGTCGGAAGCTCGAGCGGTTTGTCGGGACACACCGAGATCGGCGCGCGTAGCGTGTTGCTCGGCAAGTGCGACACGCAACCCTTCGTCAAGATTGGCGCGGACTGCTACCTTGTTGCTGGCACCCAGCTGCAATTCGATGTGCTTCCGCTCACGGTAGCGACGCGCTACTGCCTACGCGGTGTGAATACGCGCGGACTGCTCATGCGCGGCGTGTCGCGCGCGGCGGTCGAGACGATCAGAGGTTTCTACGCGAGATTGCGCGATGGAAAAGGAGCGCTCGACAAGCGTATCGAGGCATTGCACGAAGAGTTCGGCTCGGTCAAGGAGCTGCAACCCGTCTTCGATTTTGTCCGTGCGCAACACCGCTACCCCCTGCTGACCCCCTATCCTGAGATCAGCGACGCTCGGCACGCGAGATAGCACGGCATGAAGAGGAAAAAACCGCCACATGCTGGGCGTGTTTCGGATTTAGCGATCGTTGCCGGCGAGGGAATTTTGCCACGGCTGGTAGCTCGCGCTTGTGTGGAGCGCGACGAGCGTCCTTTAATTGTTTGGCTTTCTGATAAAACTCCTCCGCCTTTTTACGGCTGTCCTGTCGTTCGTCCGCGAGGGTTTTGGACTGCCTTGCGTCTTGCGAAAGCGCGCGGCATTGCGCGCGTCGTGATGGCGGGCGGCTACAGGCGATCGACGGGCAAGCGCGAGGGACAACGCGCCACGCGCCACCGCCTGCTCGCTTTTCTCACCGAAAGGCTGATTGCTCGACACAGGGACGCGCGTGCGCTCAAGCGTCTCGCGTGGTTGTTGCGTTGTTTCGGCGTGCGCGTCCTTGCGCCGCAGATATTCTGTCCCGCGCTCTGTCCTGATCAGCGTGGCGCCCTCGGCACAAGGCGACCTTCGCGCGCAGACAGGAAGGACATCGCATACGCCAAACTTGTTCTCGACAGGCTTGCGCCGTTGGATATGGGACAAGGTGTCGTCGTTGCTCAAGGGCTCGTCTTGGCGATCGAGACGCTGGAGGGAACCGATGCGCTGCTCGATAGCGTGCGTAGGCTCAAGAAGCAACGCGCCATCCAAGGCGGCGTGCTGGTAAAGCTACCCAAGATCGGACAACGACGCGATCTAGACCTGCCCGCCATCGGCACAAAGACAATCCAACGCGCGGCGAGCGCGGGCTTGCACGGCATCGCCTTCGAGGCTCAGGGAGCGTTGCTCCTGCCTCCAGCGGAGACGCTACGACAAGCCGATGCTTGCCAACTCTTCCTCTACAGTCTTGCTCCATGAGTTTTGCTCCATGAGTTTTGATTTGTCTTGATGATTCTCGCGTCATGAATTTAAGGTGTCTTGCCGTTTTTGCGGCTGAGCCCTCTGCCGATCGTTTGGTAGCAGAGGTGGTAAGTGTTTTGAAGAAACGCCATCCCCATCTGCGCCTCTGTGGAGTAGGCGGCGAGGCGTTGCAACGCTTGGGGTTGGAGAGTCTGTTCGACACAAGAGATTTCGCGGTGGTGGGAGGAAAAGAAGTATTCGTCAAGTTACCTTTGATCGTACGACGCTTGTGGCAGACCGTGCGTGCCTTGCGTGCCGAGCGTCCCGATCTCTTTTTGAGTGTCGATATGTCGAGCATCTCGTACTGGGTTGCGCGTGCTTTGGGCAAGCGTGCGCGTGTGAAGATCCACTACATTGCGCCCTCGGTATGGCTTTCGCGCCCTTGGCGTGCGCGTAGATTTGCGCGTTGCTACGATGCGATTCTGACCTTGTACGCGTTTGAGGTGCCGTACTTCGAGGGTTTTCGAGCGCGCGTTGTGCATGTTGGACATCCAATTTTCGACGATCCTGCGCCGCGTGGCGATGGGCGTGCGTTCCGCAAACGCCATCTATATGGCGCACACGAGCCTCTCGTAGGACTTTTCTTCGGCAGTCGCACGGGTGAGTTGCGCCGTCTTGCTCCGCTACTATTGGAGAGCGCGCGCGCTCTATGCGCCTTGCAAAAGCGCGCGGGCAAGCCTGAGCCTCGCTTTGTTGCGCCCAGCTTGCCGAGCCTTGTCCCTCTGCTCAAGCCGCTGCTGCGCGCGAACGACCCGCCCGTACAACTCGTCTTGGAGGCGCACGAAAAGGAGGATGCGCTGTGTGCATGCAACGCGGCGATCGCGGTGCTCGGCACTGTCGGTGCAGAACTCGCCGTGCGCCATGTGCCGCATGTGCTCACCTATCGCCTTGCGCCCTCGACCTTTCTCTTGGCGAAGATTTTCTACAACCTGCGCTACTGGGGGCTTGTCAATCTTTTGCACGCGCGTGCGATCGTTCCCGAATTCATACAAGACGCAGCGCAGAGCCGCCTGCTCGCGCGTCAAGCGCAACGGCACTTGGGCGCAGAAGGAGCGCGTTTGAGGCAAGAGCTCTCGCTACTGTTTCCTCACGAGAAGAGGCAAAAACAACCCACCTTACCCGCGCCCCCTCCACCCGCTCGTCGTGCTGCGGAGGCGATCTTGTCTGTGTGGCGCTCTGCTAGTTTTGTGCGAAGAGTCGGTTCGCAACGATCCCCGCAAACACGGCGATGAGAACGGCACAAAAGCCGTAGAGAAAGCTGTAACGCTCTGCGAAGGCAAAGATGAAGGCGTTGCCGCCGCCGCGACGCACGAACAAGGGGGTTGCCTGCGCGCTCGTCAGCGTTCCCTCCTGGATCAAAAAGGTTTCGACGATGTAGGTTCCCGTCGGCAAGCCTGAAGGTAGCGTGAGATCCACGCGGAAGAGATTGTTACCTAATCTCTCGATGCTGTTCGGCAGCTCGCCATAAAGTCCCTTGCTTACTTGGTGGTGCAGGAAGGCGGAGCGAAAAGCTTGCTGCTCTTCTTGCTTCGCTTGCTGTTTCTCTTCTTGTCTATTTTCTTGTTCTGTTGCTTGCTTTTTTTGCGGCTGCTCTTTTTGGGCGGCGGCTTGCGGCTGCGCGCTCAAGACGGGTATGGAAAGATCGCGGAAGGAGAAGGCGTTGCGACGCCGCTCGAAATCTTCGAACCAGTTGTCGTCGTTCTGCGAGGTGAGAATTTGAAAGAAGGCGGGGGCGGAGGAGATATGCCGTCGTGCACCATCCAACCACAAACCGAAGACGCGCTTCTTGCGCGCCATGGTGTAGCTTTGCAATGGACCGCGCACCTTGATGAGAATATCCGCTTCGCCGCTATCGCTCTTGGGGCTTGCGCCGAAGAGAAGGAGTTTCGCGCCTGAGAACCCCGTCGAGATGGGGACATCGTATCGCGACAAATCGACGACGAGCAGCTCTTCGGCGGAGGCTCGCTCTACTTTGAGCTTACCCCAGAAGAGCGTAGCGACGAGCACAACAACAAGCATTGCCAAGTAACAAAGACGGCGACGGATTCGTTCTCGAACTTGCATCATCGCATCCCTTCTGTAACAGAGAAGAGCTCAGAGGGTTGTGCGATGAGTTCCCACAACAGCCCACCGCAGACGGCGAGAACGATAAGGGCGAGGAACAATCGAAATTGCACGGCATCGATTCGGCTTCCCCACCGCACTCCGAGCTGAGCGCCGACGACACCACCTGTAACGAGCAGCATGGCGAGCACGATATCGACGGCTTGGTTGAAACCTGCTTGCAAGAAGGTTGCGTTCGCGGTGACGAAGACGATTTGAAAAAGAGATGTGCCGATCACGGTGTGGGGCGGCATACGCAGGATGTAGATCATGGCAGGGATCATGACGAATCCTCCTCCGATACCAAGCATGGCAGCCAGCACGCCAACGACGACACCGACCGCCAAAGGTAGCATGCTGCTGATGTAGAGCCTCGATGTGCGAAAGCGCGTTTTGAATGGCAGTAGCCTTGTCCAATTGCGACGGCGTTTTTTTTTCGGACGCGTCGCCCTTTTGGGATGCGCGCGGTGTTTTTCCAGCAGACCCTCGGCGAGCATCAGGCAGGCGATGGAAAAGAGCAAGACGACATAGACGATTTTGATGAAGAAATCGATCTGTCCGATCATCTTGAGAATGGTAAAAAGCAGCACCCCTAGCGTGGAGCCGAGCAGTCCGCCCGCCATGAGAAAGAGCCCCATTTTGACATCGACCCCGCCGCGTCGCCAGTATCCAAGGAAGCCTGAAGTCGAGGAAGCTAATATTTGATTAGCCTCCGTTCCAACGGCGATGGCGGGCGGCACGCCCAGAAAGATTAGTATGGGCGTCATGAGAAATCCTCCCCCGACGCCGAACAATCCCGACAAGATCCCGACCCCCAACCCCAAAGAGAGGAGCAAGAATACATTGACCGAAATCTCGGCGATCGGCAGGTAGATCGTCATGCCCCTAACATCGCCGAAAGTTGTTGCAGTTGCAACGCCAGTGTGATAGAATTTTTCTTGCGGCTGCGGCTGTGGCGGAATCGGTAGACGCAGCAGACTCGTCGTTCTTGAGCCCCTCCCCTCTTAACCAAGAGAAGGAGGGGGAAGAGAAAAAATGGGTCCCCGCGTGGGAAACCGCGCGGTGAGCAAGCGTCAAAAACGGGGAACGCTTTTCGCTCGAATGGATGATTACAATCCTCCTCAGAGCGATGCCAATCCCGTGCCAAGCTCCGTTGTGCGCTCTGAAGAGGGGTTCGACCCTCCGCGGACAATGGAGAAGGTGTAGAGACTTGATGGCGCTCACCTAACGGCTCGACGAATGTCGGGTTCAGGGTGAAGGGAAAGTCCAGCCTCCAAACTTCGGAAGGCGCAGTCATGCGCCCCTGAAGGCGGCGAAAGCCGTAGAAGGATGCAAAATCTGCCGCTGGTAACAGCATGGGAGTTCGAGTCTCCCCAGCCGCATTTTTCGAAGCTGTGTTAAAGATACAAAAAAAGCGCGACAGAAATCCTTCTTCGCGCAACGACACTTGCCCCCCGCTACCGCTAAGGAGAGGGTTGCAAGTCGCACGAGGCTAGGTGCACCTCGCGCCATGCTTGCGCGTCTTGAAACAGGGCGTGGAGCAGGCGATTGTTGAGCCGATGTCCCGACTTGCTCGCCTCCACGCGCGCCAAGATCGGTAGCCCCGCGAGGTAGAGATCGCCGCAAAGATCGAGAATTTTGTGGCGAACAAGCTCATCCTCATAGCGCAAGCCTTCAGGATTGACGATACCATGCTCGTCTATTAGCACGGCGTTGTCGAGCGAGCCTCCCAAGGCAAAGTTCTGCTCGCGCAAACGCTCGATATCCTTCTTGAAAGCAAATGTTCGCGCCGAGGCGATCCCCTCGCGCCACGCGTCACCCGAAGCGGCTGAGAATTGCAGACGCTGCTGTCCGACCGTCGGGTGCGGGAAGTCGATCGAAAAGTCGACATTCGTCATCGCAGAGGGAGTCGTTGCGGATAGGAGTTCGCGTTCTGTTTTTTCATCCAAAGGCAACAGACGGCAGTAGCGGTCGCCTTCTCTTGCTTCGATCGTTTTTCGCACCAGCAAGTAGCGTCGAGGTTTTTTCTGTCGAACGATTCCTGCCTCGAAGATCGCCTTGAGCCACGGCTCGGCGCTACCGTCTAATATGGGCAGTTCGTCTATATCCAGCTCGACGAGCAAATTGTCGATTTGCGCAATGGCGAGCGCGCCCATTAGATGCTCCACCATCGAGACAGCTGTGCCTGCTTCGCCAACAACCTTTGTGCACAAGCGTCTCTCCTCGACGCGCTCGTAGCGCAGGGTGATATCGCGCTTTCCGTTGGTGAGGTCTGTTCGGCGCAGTTTGAGCCCGCTACCGCTCTCTTGCGGATGCAACACGACACGTACATCCTTCCCCGAATGAACGCCGCAACCCTCTAGTGCTATGGAACGCGCTAGCGTCCCTTCCCAAGCTTCCAAACCAACATTGGCATTGGTATTGGCGTTTTTGTTCGTAGTTTCCTTCTCGGCAACGAGGAAGGGGTCGCTTTCTGTGGTGACTTTTTCGCTCCTCCCCGCGAGGCTCTGCTGCATTGTCATCTTGTAGGCTCCTAATGTTGAGAGTCTGTTATGACTCTGTAAACTCCTCTTGACAATCCCCCAACAATCCCCCGACACCCCCCAGACAACCCCCTTGCCCACTCTCACTGTCGCGCATAGGCTAAGTAAAGACAAATCAAGGATTGTTGCGAATTGTTGCCTACTTTACACCTTCTATGTTGTTGCTTTACGGCTACGGATTCGATACGGAGCGTTGAGCGCGAAGGGTGATTTGTCCCGCCTCTCCTTCTGCGCCGATGCTCTCGCCGTAGAAGAGCGCTCGTTCGGCAATGCCGCGTTTGACGAGGGCGGCTACGATTCCCTCGACACGCTCAGCATCAAGAGCGGATGCTTCGATACGCAAGCTCACATCCTGCGTTTGCGTCTTGTACCACTCGGCGATTCGTTTGATCGTCTTTTTTCCTTTCTTGGAGAGCTTGCGTTTCTTGCCTTTAAAGCTGATCTGCCAGACGGGCAAGGGTGTGCCGCTTGATGTTTGTTGCAGCTCCTGCTGCACGAGTGTTTTGACGATCTCCTGCATGTCGGTGTCGCCCTGCTTCAGCAACCTGAGGAGGGTGTCGATATCCCTCTGTTGCAAATAGCGCTCGATAAGGGAGAATTGTTGTCCTGTCGCAAAGCCCTGCTGTGCGCCTGGACGCGCGATGGCGCCGGACAAATTTTCTCTGTTGGGAAAAGCTTGCTGTCCGCCTACGGCTTGTTCTTGCACCGCTCCCAGCGCTGCCGCCAAGTCTAGAGCGCAGGCACTGTTGCGCGAGGTGAGGGGCGATTTGTACATCTCGTAGTACCAGCAGTCGAAGTTCGCTTGCGCAAGCGCGGCAGAGGCGAACATCGCCGTGTTCTCGCCGGAGACCGTAGCAAGCAGCGCCTCGAGTTTTTGTCGTTGTTGCCTGACCCACGCGGTATCTTCGTTTCGCCAGCGTCTGCCACGCTTGACCTCGGCGGGCTCGACGATATCTCCGCGTGCGGCGCGGCGTCCTTTCTTGATCAGTTTAATGCGTTTCGTCGCCTCGCGCCTAGAGGCGACCGCGAAATAGGCTTTCGAAAGAAATACCGAAAAACGCGGATCAAGAATAACATCGCTCGAACTGACGCGCACCGCGTTGCGTACGCTGCCCACTTGCTTCTTCCCCTTCGCGCACGAGGCGACGAGCAGAGACGCAGCGAGCAGAAGGATTAGGGGCGCAAAGAAAGAAAAACGAGACAAAGCCCTTATGGTCAGGAGAGTGGTCGGGGGAGACATTTCATTTTCCGAATTATTTTCCGAATTATTTTTCCAAGACGCTTTCGATGTTTTTATAAAACATCTTGTAAAGCATCTTGCAAAACTTTTTTGCTTTCTACCCGTCAGCTTGCGTCATGGCTTTCATGCGTTTTGCCAGGCGCGACACTTTGCGCGAGACTGCTTTGCGATGCAGCGCGCCTTTTTGAGCGGCACGATGCAACTCTGCCATCGCGCGGCGAAAATGTTCGTCGATCGAGATGGATTCGGCTTCTAGATTTTTGTCGTCGCTTTTCGAGGAAGCTTTTGCTGCCTTCTGAGCTGTCTTCTTGGGGTTCCCCTTATCTTGCGTCTCTTTAGCAGAGGGATTTTTTTCCAAGGCATATTTCGCCATGGCTTCCTCGCAGAATCGCACGAAGCGACGCGCACGGCTACGACGTGCGACATGGCGAGCGGTGCGCGTTGCGGTCTGTCGGATGCGCTTGCGTGCAGACGGGCTATTCGCCATGATGCTTGTAACCTTTGTTCGTTGTCCAAAGCAGGATTCATTGGCGACCCTGCCCTTCTTGTGTAACGCGGTTTTGCTTCGGAGTCAAGCGTGTCGCACTTTTTCTCTTAACCTTGCTACCTCATCCTTGGTGCCTAATTTTTCTTTTGTCCAAGTTTCTTTCGCCCTCGCCCCTTTTGGCTCTGCCGCGCGGACGCATCGAGAAGGTGCTTGCGCCGCTCTTGCGACGGCTCGACTTGCCGCACGCGCAAGACTTTGAACAATGCCGAAAATTGTTGCTGCCCACAGAGCAACAAGATTTGACGATCCTACGCGTACGCTCCTTCGATGTCGCGACGTTGGTCGCCTTAGGCGGCGCAGATTTAGGCATCGTCGGACGCGATGTTCTCAACGAGACAGGCGGAGAAGACCTGTACGTTCCCTTAGACTTGAAGGTCGGCGCATGCCGACTCTGCCTCGCCGCGCCCACAGAAAATTCTCAAGAGAAGGACAAGGCGCAGCAGTTGCAAAAACGATCGCACATCCGCGTTGCGACAAAGTATCCGAACACGACGAAAGCCTATTTTGCCAAGAAAGGCATGCAAGCCGAATGCATCAAGCTACACGGCTCGATCGAGCTCGCGCCCACGCTCGGGCTAGCGAGCCATATCGTCGATTTGGTCGATAGCGGCAAGACGCTGGCAGACAACGGACTGGAAGTGATCGAAACCCTGTGCCACAGCAGCTGCCTGCTGGTCGTCGGACGCATGGCGATGAAAATGCGCGGCAAGGCAATCGAGGCATGGATCGAACGATTCGAAAAAGCCTTGCAACAAAATGATCTGGACAAGCCAAGTTCGTAACCCACAATTGACGACTAGGGATTGACGAGGATGGTGGAGTTTCTTTCCAACCGCGATGCCGATTTTTCGGCGAGGCTGGAGGCAATCAGGGCAGCAAGACATCGTGGAGGGGGCGCGACGGAAGGGGCTGGCGCGAAGTCTTGTATCGAGCAGACCGCCGAGATTATCGCGCGGGTGGAGCGCGATGGCGAGAAGGCAGTGCGCGACTTTGCCCAACGATGGGACGGGCTGAGCGATGCCGATCCCTTGCGTCTGGACACAGGAGTGATTGCCGATGCGGCAAGGCGTGTCGCTGTGGAAGAGGAGCAAGCCTTGCGTATGGCGCATTCTAGAATACAGGATTTTCACAAGCGACAGCCTGATACCTCCTACGATATGCGCGAGCCGTCAGGAATGCGGCTGCAGGCGCGAGTGAGCGCGATCGAAGCGGTGGCACTATATGTGCCTGGCGGTCGCCATCCCTATCCGAGCACCTTGTTGATGACGGGGATTCCCGCGCGTCTCGCGGGCGTGCGTCGTCTGGTGGTGGCGACCCCTGCGACGCGCCGTACCCTTTCGCCCTTACTTGCGGCGGCACTGCGTCTGCTCGACATCGACGAGGTCTACAGCCTTGGCGGAGCGCAAGCTATTGCCGCGCTCGCGCTGGGTTGCGAGAGCGTCCCTCCTGTAGATCTGATCGTAGGCCCAGGCAACGCTTGGGTCACCGAAGCCAAACGCCAGCTGTTCGGGCGCGTCGGCATCGACACGCTCGCGGGTCCTTCCGAAGTGTTGATCATCGCCGACAGCAGCGCAGAGCCTGCGTGGATCGCTGCCGACCTGCTCGCACAAGCCGAACACGACGCACTCGCTTGTCCCATGCTGGTCTGCGATGACGAGCGCATCGCAAAGGCTACCTGTGAGGAAATCAAACGACAAGGTACACAAGCGAGCTGGGAGAACAACGGCTTGTGTGTGTTGGTGCGAGATTTGGCACAGGATGCGCCTGCCATCGTCAAGCGTCTTGCACCTGAGCACGCGCAAGTGATCGCCAAAAACGCGCGCGAGATTGCGCATAGGCTGGAGGGCGTAGGTTGCGTCTTTATCGGGGCTTACGCGCCGACGGCTTTGGGGGACTATGTTGCGGGAACAAACCATGTGTTGCCGACGGGCGGCGCGGCGCGATTCGCTTCAGGTTTGAGCGTCGAGACCTTCACACGACGCACGACTATCGTCGAGCCTTCACAGAGCGCGTTCTTTGAGCTTGCGCCCTATGCTGTCTCGCTGGCTCGCGCAGAGGGATTGGAGGCGCACGCACGATCGCTCGAAATACGAGAACGCCGAGAAAAAACATGACACCTCCTGATACTCCTCCTGATACATCTGCCGATACATCTGCGGGAGTGCCTTCTGCTACTTCTGTTGCGCCTACTTCTGTTAGGGATCGCATCGTTGCGATTGCGCTGGACGAGCAGACGATTGGGCAGCGCAGTGTTGCTGTCGAGCGCGAGCGTGCGATTGCGATTCACGATTTGATCGCGCAGAACATGTTCCGTCCGTGCGGTTGTATCGATGGGAGGGAGGTAGCGTGGTCGGGACCTTTTCGGCTGCGCTTGCGCGTCGAGGATCGTCGTCTTGTCTTCGAGATCGCCGATGAGAAAGAGAGAGAACAGGGGCGCATCTACCTTTTGCTTGCGCCTTTTCGCAAGATCGTGCGCGACTATTTTCAGATTTGCGAGAGTTATTTCGATGCGGTAAAAAAGCTTTCTCCTTCTGCTATCGAGACGATCGACGCAGCACGGCGCGGCTTGCACGACGAGGGCGCGATTTTATTGGTCGAGCAATTAGCGGGCAAGATCGAGACCGACCATACGAGCGCGCGCCGTTTGTTCACGCTGATCGCCATGCTTTACTTGCGGCTGTGACTAAGGGGGCGGACAAAATAATTCTCTCACCTAGACGCGCACGAGGAGAGAAAACATCGCTCGTGCTGGCTTCTGCTTCGCCTCAGCGTTTGGCGTTGCTTGAGCGATTAGGCGTGCGTCCTAGCAAGCTTATTTCGGTTACCCTCGACGAGCGGCCGTTGCGAAAGGAGACGCCGCGTTTGTTCGTCGCGCGGATGGCGAGAGAGAAGGCGGAGCAGGCAAAACGGCAGATTGCTGAGCGGGGCTTGTTTCTTTCGGAGGGGTTATGCTTACTTGCGGCGGATACGGCGGTTGTTTGTGCGAGGCGTATTTTAGGGAAGCCGTGCGATGAAGATCAGGCGCGAGAGTTTTTACAGAAGTTGAGCGGGAGGAGTCATCAGGTATGGACGGGAGTAGTTGTTTGTAACGACCGATTGTGTCATGAGCGGGTACGTTTGACGCGCGTTATTTTCAAGCGATTGACGGAGCGAGAGATTGCAGATTATGTTGATTTGGGGGAATGGCGTGGCAGTGCGGGGGGTTATCGTATGCAGGGGATGGCGGAGGGTTTTGTGCGGGGATTGAATGGGTCGCATAGTGGGGTTGTGGGGTTGCCATTGTTTGAGACGCGGCAGTTATTGTTGTCTTACGGCGTGGTGTAGTTTGGAATAAGAGGCTGCGCGTCTCGCTTCGCTCACGCGCAGTCAAAGCGCGCTTGCGTGCGCGAGGGGATAAATTCCCCCCGCTGACGCGGGGTCTTCGTGGGGGGAATTTATCCCCCCACACTCCCAATTTCGCGACAAGCCGCAAGTTCCATCAAGCCCCAGAAAAGCCCCAGACAAAGCCCAGAAAAGCCCTAAAGCAATTCCTCCAGAAAGCCCTCGACACTCTCTGCCACCCCATCAATATATCGCTCGTCCCCCGCAAATCGCCCAAACCGCAACGGCGTGTCAATCAAAACAGTCGCTATCCCTAACTCATGCGCCGTGCGTAAATTAGACGATAAATCATCAAACATCACAACCTCGCGCGGATCCTCAACCCGACAATGCACCAATAACGCCTCATAACAAGCCCGATGAGGCTTAGGCTGAAAATCCATCGCCGCAATATCTAAGAAATGATCGAAACACTCACGAGGTACCCGCAACCTCTCTAAAACACGCTCAGCATGACAAGTCGTCGCATTCGTGAAAACAATCTTCCGCCCAGGTAAAGACGCAAGCACACTCGCTAATCGAGGATTGGCAGGAATGCAAGAATAATCAATGTCATGGACAAACGAAAGAAACTCACGCGCATCAATGCCATAACGACTAGTCAATCCCTCCAGCGTGGTGGCGTAATCCTGAAGCAACCCCTTCTGCAACCTCCTCGCCTCGTCAGCGGGTAAATCCAACTTGTCAGCAATAAAACCCCCCATGCGCCGATCAATCTGCTCGAAAAGATTGCACTCGTGATGGTAAAGCGTGTTGTCTAGATCGAAAGCCCAAGCCCTAATCTCAGGATTGCTAGCAGAGCAAAACCTATCCCCAGCAGCTCCTTTTTCTACGCGCTCCGCAACAGACACTCGCTCGTCGTCCGCTGTTGAAAAACTAGGCTTTGCTGGCAAGACTTTCAGCAGCGAGGTCTTCGCCAACAAGACTTTCAGTAGCAAAGGTTTTGTCAGCAAGACTTTTGCCAGCAAGGCTTTCGTCAGTAAGACTTTCGTCAGTAATACTTTCGTCAGCAAGCTTGTCGGCAGCAATCTTGTCGGCAGTAAGTTTGTCTGCCGCGAGATTTTTAGCCGCCTTGGCTTTTTCTTTACGCGCCTCCTGTAGTCGAGCGCGATTTTTGGCTTGCTCTGCCTTCTCTACGGCTTGTTGCAACTGGCTGTAGGTGCAGAGTCCCACATCGGCAGGGTTGCGAGGTTGCAAGTTGCGCATGTTCCAATGCGACCGCTTACGGATGGTGTTAATCATCGTCTTCGTTGTGCCGATGAGCTTGATGATCTGCGCATCGAGCAGATCGGGATAGCTTTTCAGACACCACAAGATAGCGTCGGGCTTAGCGACGCGCTTGACGAGCGGCGTATAACGCGGTCCTCGCGTTTGCTTCGGTGGCACGGGCAAGGCGGTCTCTAATAGTTGCAGTCGCGCGCTGGGATCTGCGATGCATCGATCGAGCTCTTCCTGCGTGATCTGCCGATTGCGCATCGGATCGACACCTGTGATACCTGCGACGGTTTCTCCGTCGGCAATCGACTGCACCTCTAATGGATGCAAGGCACAAAACTCGGCGATTTGGGCGAAGGTGAGCGCCGTGTTGTCGATCAGCCACACCGCCGTTGCCTTAGGCATCAACGGAGTCGTCTTGACGACAGAGGTCGTAGAGGTGGGAGTAGAGGATTTCTGTATTGCCATCGTTAGATCAAGGGAAGGGGGGAGGAGCGGGGGAAGGAGCGGGTGAGGCTTGTATCGGGGGAGCGAGGAGTGGATGATAAAACACACAAACGACGAATCTTATACTAGAGTAGCACAAATCATTTCTGTATCCATAGACAAAAATCACTAACGGAGAAAATCATGAGTCCTTCATCTTCGTCTGCTTCCCGCGACAGTTTTATCGAATCGGAACGCCTTGCTGTATTCATCGATGGCGCGAACCTCTACGCCTCTGTGCGCACGCTGGGTTTCGAGATCGACTACGGCAAGTTGCTCACCTTCTTCCGCGCTCGCGGTCGATTGATCCGCGCCTACTACTACACCGCCATCTTCGAGGAGAACACGGATGAGAAATTCTCGCCGTTGCGTCCCTTAGTCGATTGGCTTGATTACAACGGCTACAGCGTCGTCACGAAGCCTGCTAAGGAATACACCGATGCGAACGGGAGGCGCAAACTGAAAGGGAACATGGACATGGAACTTGCCATCGACATGATGCGGATTGCTCCTTCGGTCGATCATATCGTCTTGCTTTCGGGCGATGGCGATTTCCGTCGGCTTGTTCAGGTTGTCCAACAGCAGGGAGTGCGCGTCAGTCTGATCAGCACGCTGAAAACCTCGCCGCCGATGGTATCCGACGGGCTACGGCGACAGGTAGACGAGTACTACGACTTGGAAGAGTTGCGCGATGAGATCACGCGCGGACCTCACGAGCAGGGCGGCGTAGGACGCAGCGGACACTATCACCCTTAGCAGCGCAAGCGATTTTTCGAAGTAATTTTTCGAAGCAATTTTTCTTTTGGAGCTGTGCGTTGGAAGAGCCTTCGCGCGATTGCGATTTCTGTCCGCGTCTGAAAGCCTTTCGGCTTGCCAACCGCCGTCGCAATCCTTGCTGGCATAACGCGCCTGTTCCTTCTTTTGGGGCTAAGCGCGCTGCGCTTGCTGTTATCGGTTTAGCGCCGGGATTGGGGGGAGCAAACCGAACGGGCAGACCTTTTACGGGCGATGCGGCGGGCGACTTGCTCTATGCCACCTTGCTGAAGCTCGACCTTGCGCGAGGGGATTACTTACGCGAGGCGGATGATGGGTTGGCTCTTGTTGGCTGTCGGATTGTCAATGTGTTGCGTTGTGTTCCTCCTGATAACAGGCCTTTGGCTGAGGAGATTGTTGCTTGTCGTCCTTTTTTTCATGCGGAGTTGCGGGGATTACGAGCGCGGGTTTTTCTTGCGTTGGGGGGTGTTGCGCATCGGGCTTTGTTGGATTTTTTTGGGTTGAGACCTTACTGCGCTTTTCCTTTTCGGCATGGTGGCGAGTATCGGGTGGGGGGGAGGACTATCGTTGATTCGTATCATTGTTCGCGTAGGAACACTTCGCGGGGAATTTTGTCGGCGGCTATGTTTGAGGGGGTTGTGGAGCGGGCGAGGGAAATTGCGAGGGAGCAAGCTTGAGGGTTTGGCTTGGGGGTTTGGCTTGGGGGTTTGGCTTGGGGATTGTGCTTTTTAACGGCACGCTGTTTTATGGGACGCACACGGCTTGCCGTGTGCGTCCATGATATGTTGGCGCCTTCTACGCATTTCGCGCGTAGCGCGAGATGCGTAGCCTCTTATTCAAAAGCGCGTGTTAGTTTTTGCATCCGTTTCACAAAAATTCTCACTCCACCCCCCTCAAGCGTGTTATTAAAAGCATCATGGATACAGCCTCCCCCCTCCCCATCCCCTGCCTCACCGACAACTTCGTCTGGGTCTTCGAACACGCACCAAAAAAAGCCTTCGTCATCGACCCCGGCGAATGCACACCCATAGAAAAACATCTGACGCAACAAGGCACGAAGCTCACACATATTCTAATCACCCACTACCACTTCGACCATATCGCAGGCGCAGCGGAGCTGAGCGAAAAAACCGGCGCAGAAATTTGGGCGCCGCCCGATGCCATACAACCCCTCCACAAAACCCTGAAAGGAGGAACAACAGAAGAGGTCGGTAACTTCTCGATGCAAGTGATCGATACGCCCGGTCATGCGCTGCAGCATGTCTCGCTGTATTTTCCCCAGCTGGAAGCGTTATTTTGCGGCGATATTCTCTTCGCACTAGGATGCGGACGCTTGTTCGACGGCACTGCCGAAGAGATGTGGCAGTCCCTGACAAAACTACGCGAGCTCCCCCCCGAAACACTTGTCTGCTGCGGACACGATTACACAGCAGGCAACTTGCGCTTTCTGCGCTCGTTGAAAGGTATCAGCGAGGAGGGCGAGCGCGTCATCGCCGCGTTAGAATCTACGCGCGCAGCTGCGCCAGATAATCCCGCAGCAGGCTTGCCGACTCGCCTGAAGTCTGAGCTGTGCGCCAATCCCTTCCTGCTCGCCAACGACGAAACCTTTCTTCGCGCAAACAACATTACTCAACCCGCAGGGGTAGAGGCTTTTGCAGAACTGCGCAAGCGTAAGGATCGATTCTAGTGTCTCGGTTTTTGTGTTAGAAAACCGCACCATCTTTACCGGTGACAATCTCGATATTATGCGTGGTATGGAGAGTGAATCCGTAGACTTGATCTATTTCGACCCTCCATTCAACTCTAACCACAACTACGCAGCCCCTATCGGCAGCCAAGCGGCGGGAGCGGCTTTCAAAGACAGCTGGACTTGGAACGATATCGACAAAACTTGGCAAGGCTTGATTGGCGAATCTTATCCTGCCCTCCATAACCTTATCGAAACCGCAGGATTGCTTCAGGGCAAAAGCAACAAAGCTTACCTTGTCTATATGTCTGTAAGAATCATGGAGATGCATCGCTTGTTAAAGTCGACGGGGTCGATTTATCTTCATTGCGACCCGACCATGAGTCACAGCTTGAAGTTGACACTAGACGCTGTTTTCGGAGCAGGTAGCTTTATCAACGAGATATCCTGGGTCTACAAAAGCGGAGGAGCTTCTAAAAGATGGTTTGCCAAAAAGCATGACGTTATTTTTTTCTATACGAAGACAAAACACTATACTTTCAACGCTCAAAAAGAAAAATCCTATATGGGACTTGACTACAACACGGGTAACAAAAATATCACGCTCTACGACGACAAAGACGGATTGGGAAAATACACCCTAGTGAACGCCAAGGACTGGTGGCATATTGGCATGCTGGCTACCTCCGCCAAGGAGCGCACAGGTTATCCTACACAAAAACCTTTGGAGATATTGCGTCGTGTCATCAAAGCCTCAAGCCTTGAAGGTGATACAGTTTTGGATCCTTTTTGTGGCTGCGCAACAACTTGTCTGGCTGCCGAAGAGCTCAAAAGACAATGGATCGGAATTGACATATCGCCTCTTGCGGCTGATCTTATTATTAAACGATTGGAAAACGAGTTAGGACTCTTTGGACTTGGCATTCACCATCGAAAAGATATTCCTCCGCCCGTTGAAAAACGATCGAAGAATATACGCCATATTCTCTACCATGAACAAAACGGTCGATGCGCAGGTTGCAAAGATTCTCGACCTATTCAGAAACTGGAGGTAGACCATATAATTCCCAAGTCTCAGCAAGGTATCGATTCCGACAGCAATCTTCAGCTACTATGCAGCTGGTGCAATCGCACAAAAGGTAGCAGAGATATGCCATACTTGACAAAACGACTGCTTGAAGAAGGATTGATGAATGACTGACAAAGCAAACGAATCTGAAACAAACGAGGCTAGTTGCGAGCGAACAGGCGGCTGCTTGTGCGGCGGCGTGCGTTTCACCATCGAGGCAAACACGCCACACGAGACAATCATGCGCCCGCTCATCGCCTGCCACTGCGAGCAATGTCGCAAGACGAGCGGTACATTTGTCGTCTCCAGCAAGGTCAAGACGAAACACCTCACCTTTCAAACGCAAGCGACGCTCGTCTGGTATGACTCTTCTAAGGGGGCAGAGCGCGGATTTTGCTCGCGCTGCGGCTCAAGCCTCTTCTACCGCCGCAAGCAACAAAAAGACGAATCCAAAGAAGAGGCATGGAGCGTCATGCTCGGCACACTCGATCAAGCCAACGACCTTCCCTTCGCAGGACACATCTTCGCACAAGGAGCGCACCCCATGCTCGCTCGCCTTTCTACAACGCCGCAGTGCGAGCAATGGGGAGAACAACCCCTCATCGACGCGCTAAACGAGCAAGGCTGGTACGACACAAAAAGTCTTACAACGCATCCATCTTCTTAACAACAAACTTACAGGAACTCCCCATGATGAAACTCGCCTATTCCCCGACCTCTCCGTTCGTGCGCAAAGCGACGGCTTCGCTTATTGAGCTGGGACTCGCCGATCGCGTCGAGCGCGCTGCAAAAGATATTCGCGCAGGGGCGGATGCCGACTATCGCGCGATCAACCCCTTAGGCAGGATTCCTGCGCTGATATTAGAGGACGGTAGCGTCCTGTTCGATTCGCCCGTCATCTGCGCTTACTTGCAAACCCTAGCAGGCGCAGATAAACAAGGCGTCCTGTTGCCTGAAGAACAACCGCGTGCGCAACAGGCGCACTTGTGGCAGGCGGCAGCCGACGGCATCTTGGATGCCTGCGTGTTGCGTTTTCAGGAGACCTTGCGTGCTGAGGGAGAACGCTCGCCTGCGTGGATCGTCCGACAGGAAGCGTGCGTCCAAGCCACTTGCGCGTGGTTCGAACGACAGCCCTTCCAAGAACACGGCTTCTCGTTGGGAACGCTGACGCTCGCCATCGCGCTCGAGTACATCCCTCTGCGCTACCCCGCATACGACTGGCGCGCGTTGCATCCCAAGCTTGCGGCGTGGCAGCAGGTCTTCTCGCAACGCCCCTGCTTGCAGGAGACGCAGCCGCCCACCTCCTGATCGCACATCGATTGCGCCGTGAGCGTTTTCCCTGCGACGCTGCCTCTTTTTCCTGTATCGGGAGCGTTGTTGTTGCCGCAAGCTCGACTGCCGTTGGTAGCGTTCGAGCCGCGTTATGTCGCCCTTGTTGAGGATGCGCTCAGCGGCAACAGGCTTATCGGCATGATTCAACCGAACCCCAAAGAAGGGGAGGAGGAGAAAGAAAAAATGGAGGAGGAGGAGAGCGAGCTCTACCATATCGGATGCGTCGGGCGAATCGTGCGATTCGAGGAGTTGGAAGACAGGCGGCGTTTTATCGTTCTCAAGGGGGTGCGGCGATTCCGACGCTTGCGCGAGCAGGCGATGGCGGAGGGCGGCTATCGGCGTTTTACGGTGAGTAGCGAGGAGTTTGCCTTGGACGAGGAGGCTCCTGCTGTGGATGTTTCTTTACCGCGCGAGCGTCTGCAGCGTGTCTTGGAGCAGGCTTCGGTATTACCTGAGGACTTTGACATGGCGGCGTTGCTGGCTTGTGGTGATGAGGAAGTTGTTAATCTTCTCTGCGTTCTTTGTCCTTTTACGCCGAGCGAGAAGCAGGCGTTATTGGAGCAGCCGAATGCTTTGGCGCGCAGTCGAACTTTGTTGACGCTGTTGGATATGCAGGCGGCGACGGCGTCTTCGACGCGGCACTAGCCTCTTGTTACCAAAGCGCGCTTGCGCGCGTAGCACTGCGTGCTTTTTGCGGGGGAACTTCGTCTGCTCTAAGCTACGCTCGCTCGCTTTGCTCGCTCCGCCACTCGCCTCTCGCCTCGCTTTTTACGAGGCGAGCAAGACGGCTCGTGCCCCATGCGCAAAACTCACTTCGCCCAAAAATAATTTTAAGGCTCGCTCGTCTTGCGTATGTTACCTAAATTGCTCATAATTCCGTTTGCCTTTACTCCCAACAAGCACTAGCATCGGAAAGTGGTTTTTCGGGGGTGTAGCTCAGTTGGTTAGAGCGCCGGCCTGTCACGCCGGAGGCCGCGGGTTCAAGTCCCGTCACTCCCGCACCCCTATTGCCCCTCCCCCTTCTATCCCCCCTCCTGAGCAATACCTGCAAGAGCAATACCCGCAAGAGTGCGCGCAAAAGTCTCAGCCGCCTTAGTGCGCAATGTCGCGCTCCCCCCCAGCCGCACCCGCCACGAAAGGCTCTGATCCTTGCCCAAAGTCAGCTTCTTCTGCTGTCGCTCTATCAAAGCAAGCAGTTTTTGCGGCTTGGCAAAAACATTGTCCTTAAAACGTACGGTGATTCCCGCCTCCCCCGCCTCCAACGATTCGATGTTTGCACGCGCCGCCTGCTCTTTAATGCGAAACAAGGCGAGCAAGTTATCTAACTCCTCAGGCACCGCGCCGAATCGATCTTGCAACTCCTCCCTGAAATCACGCCGCGCCGCCTCGTCCTCCAACAAGGCAAGCCTGCGATACAATGCCATGCGCAATCCCTCCTCCGCCACATAAGACGCAGGAATAAGAACAGGAATCCCCAAGGCTATACGAGTGTTCGTCGGAATATCCTCCTGCTGATCCTCCGTAGCATTGCCACTCTTTTTCTCTCGTATGGCTTGGCTCAAAAGCTTTCGATAGAGCTCGACCCCGACCTCGCGGATCTTTCCCGATTGCTCCTCGCCAAGTAAATTTCCCGCCCCCCGCATGTCAAGATCCTGCATAGAAACACGCAATCCCGCACCCGCGCTGTCAAGCGTCTCCATAAGGTTCAGACGCTGCATGGCACTCTTCTGCTTTCGCGCATATTCAGGAATGCAGAAATAACAATAGCCACGCAACTTGGCGCGCCCGACCCGCCCGCGCAACTGATAGAGCTGCGCCAAGCCGAATCGATGCGCATCCAAAATAATCATGGTGTTGGCACGAGGAATATCCAAACCCGCCTCGACGATGTTGGTCGCAAGCAAAAGATCGCACTCCCCGCCCAAGAAGGCACGCATGCGCTGCTCCAATTCAGCAGGAGGCAACCTGCCATGCGCAACAACAAGCCTTGCCTCAGGCGCAAGTCGCCGCAGCAAAGCCTCCGTGCGTTTCAGATCGGCGATGCGCGGCACGACACAAAAAGCCTGCCCCTCGCGCAACCGCTCGCGGCGCAAGGCTTCGCTCAAAGAGACCGCGTCGAAATCCAGCACGAAACTCCGCACATTCAAGCGATCGTAAGGCGCAGAAAGCAACGGCGACAAATCGCGCAAGCCCGACAGAGCCATGTTCAGCGAGCGCGGAATCGGCGTGGCACTCAGCGAGAGGATATGCGCGCAACTTTTTTTCCAACGCTCTTTCTGCTCGACGCCGAAGGACTGCTCCTCGTCGATGACGAGCAGTCCCAGTTTTGGCAGTGCGATACCCTTGGCGAGCGCGGCGTGCGTTCCGATCAACACTCCCAGTTCTCCGCGCTCGGCTTTTTTCTTTGTCTCGACTCGCTCCTTCGCGCTACGCAAACGCGATAGGATACCGATCGAGATATTTGCCGAAGCAGGCAGGCGTGCAAAACGCTGCTGGAACAAACGCGCGTGCTGCTCGGCGAGCAGGGTTGTGGGAGCGAGCATCAAAACTTGCGCGCCTTCGGCAGCGACGACGAAGGCTGCGCGCAGGGCGACTTCGGTCTTGCCGAAGCCCGCATCGCCGCACACCATACGATCCATGACGCGCCCTGATGCTAGGTCTTCGATGACATCGCGGATGGCGGATTGTTGGTCTTCGGTTTCCATATAGGGAAAGCCCATTTGGAAATCCTGCCACAAGCCCTCGCGGGGTTGATAGACGGGCGCGCGTTTTAGTTGTCGCTCTGCCATGGTGGCGATGAGTTTTTCTGCCAAGTCTTTAATGCGACGTTTGGCACGCGCTTTCCGAACAGCGAACAGCGTGCCGCCGAGTCGGTCGAGTTTCGGAGAGCCCTCGCCCTCGTCGCCGAAACGCGAGAGCGACTCCAAGCCCTCGACGGGCAGATAGAGCCGCTCGTCCCCGCCGTAGGCGATCGTGACGCAATCGTGCGGTGCGCCGTCTATTTCGATACATAGCAGCCCTTCGAACTTTCCGATGCCGTGTTCGTCATGGACGACTAGATCGCCCGCAGCAAGCGTACGCGCCTCTGCCAGCAATACTTCGAGCGGACGCGTACGCCTCCGTACGTGCGCGCCGTAGCGTTCGCCGAACAGCTCCGATTCGCTGACAAAGCAGAAGGAGGGCGAATCAAAACCCTGCCGCAACGACAAGGCAACCCCGCCTGGCACGCCCTCGCTCGCTCGTGTGAGTTCGGCATAGTCGCGGACAGGCTCTATGGGAACGGCGTTATCGCGCAGCCGCGTTGCCAGACGCGCCAGTGCCGATTCGGGATGCGCGGCAAACACATGACGTTTGCGCAGCACGCGGGTGCGTAGATCCTCGTAGAGGCGCTCTTGGCTGAGCGCGAGGGCAAAGTCGGGACAAGGACGACCGCCGCAATCGAGCGACGGCAACAACCCCTCGACCGACGCGGCAGGTGTAGGCGCGAGCGCGGGCGCACGATGCAGGCGCACGGTCGCGCGAAAGGTTGTGTTGGCAAACTGCTGCCATTCTTGCTCGGTCAAATAGAGCGTATTCGGCGGCAGGACAGCGCGAAAGTTGCCTTCTTCTTCTGTCTCGAATCTTTCTGTTTCTTTTTTACGGGCTTTTTCTGCTTCTTCGCGCAAGGTCAGGCGCGCTTGCGCGTGGTCGGCGATCGTTTCCAGTCGCAGCTTGCAAGCCTCGCGCGTCTCCTGTCCCAGCACGAGCAGGGTATCTTTGGGCAGGTGATCTTTGAGCGTGTGCATGCCATCGAAGAATAGGGGCAGAAGATGTTCGAAGCCGCTTGTGGGTTGCTCGGCTTCGGCGGCGGCAAAGAGGGGATCGCGCGTTGCGAATTCCACGCCGAAGCGTTGGCGATAGCGGGCGCAAAACGCCTTCCAGCCTTCCGACGAGAGCGGGGCTTCGCAAGCCTGCAAGAGTCGCACTTGCCCGACTGCCTCGCTACTGCGTTGGGTTATTGCGTCGAAGCGTTTGACGGAGGCGACCTTGTCGCCGTCCAGATCGATCCTGAGCGGATGCGCTTCGTCGGGAGGAAAAACATCTACGAGGCTACCTCGCAAGGCAAAGTCGCCGGCTCGATGCACGACTTCTTCGCGCGTGTAGCCGTTGCGGATGGCGGCGGCGATGAAGGTGTGGCGATCGAAGGCTTGTCCGTCGCGCACGACGAGCGAGGGATTGGCTACGATGAACTCTTTCGGAACGACGCGCTGCAGGACAGCGGCGAGCGTTGTAAGGACGAACGCGGGGGCAGAAGATGGAGAGGGGGGGGTATTGGAATCGTCCAATTGTGACAGGCGATCGAGGCAGGCGAGGCGGGTTGCGACATGTTCGCGCGAGGGGGAGACGCGATCGTAGGGCTGGCAGTCCCAGGGCGGATAGCAGAGATGTTCATATTGCGGTGCGAAGAAGGAGAGGGCTTCTGCTGTTTCGTTGAGCGCGCGCTCGTCGGCAGCGACGAAGAGCAGCGGCGAGCTAGGAGAGCCGTAGCGTTCGTAGAGGGCGCTCAGGACGGCGGCGGTCATACCGAAGGGAACGCCGCACAGGGGCAGTTGTTCTCCTGCGGCGAGGGGGGGCAGGCGGTCGATCAGCGAGGAGAGCAGGTCGGGTGTATCAGGCATTTCTTGTTTGCAAAAACTTTTTCAGGGCTTGCAGCAGTTCTTTTTCCTGCTTGTTTTTGGGGGGAATTTTGTCCCATAGCAAATCGAGCAGGTCTGGCTCGGTATTTTCCAGCAGGGTTTCCAGCGCGGTCAGGCGTGCTTCGTCTAGGGAGTTATCGGAGGATTCATTGGCGGATTCATTGGCGAGGAGTGCTGAGACCCATGCGCCGTAGGTTGTATCGAGTTCGCGCATACCGCGATGGGTTGCGCGATAGAGCAGGCGTTTGCGGCGGAGCGCGAGCGAGTCGCTGGTAGTCAGAGAGGAGGCAATCATATAGAGGAGGGGGGATTATGCATTTTGGAGGAGGAAAACGCAAGGCGTGCGCTTGTGCGCGTGGGGGGAGTTGCTCTACGGGCGCGAGTAATTTTTACGGATGCAAAACAAACGCGCACAAAAGTACAAGCGGAACAGACACGCTCTACCGCGTTGCTGGTCGGCTTGCGCGTTTCTTTGAAACGCGCTTTTAAATAAGAGGCTACGCACTTTGCGCTTTGCGCAAAGTGCGTAGAAGGCACTTACGCGCCCGCTCGCGGCGCGCTTTTTGCGGGGGGCAAAGCCCCCCCACGCCCCCACGCGCGCAAGCGCGCGTTCGTTTACTCGTCAATATACAAGTTCCGTTTTTTGGGACACTACCGCCACCCGCCAGTCACTCCCCCAGAAGTCCCTCCCCCGCCAGCCACTCCCCCGCAAAGTACAACGACCCCGTAACAAGCAATCTTCTCGGCAAACTCCGATCCTCCGCCAATGCCCTGCAAGCCGCCCCGCAATCCAAAGCAGCCGTAAGAACCATCCCCCCCTCCCCCGCCCGCGCAACTAACTCCTCCGCCGTCAAAAAAGAACCCGTCTCATTTTCCATACCCCCACAAGCAAACCCCCGCGCAATTTTTCCCACAAAAGGCTCGATAAACGAAAGCAAATCCTTGCCCCGCATCATCGCAAGAATCATACAATAAGCCCCCCCACCCCAATGCTCCCGCAAAGCACGAGCAACCGCACGAGCCGCATGCGGATTGTGCGCTCCGTCAAGACGCACCTCCCATTCCTCACCAAACCCCCTCGGCGAAATACGCTGCAAACGCGCAGGCTGAGAAAAACTGGCAATCCCCCGCGACAACCCCCGCACCAATACCTCGCGCGAACACGCAACCTCCCCCCGCTCATGCAACGCAAGCAAAACAACAGCCGCAAGCGCAGCATTGTCTCGCTGATGCCCCCCCAACGCACTAGGAGGAGGAAATAAAAACTCCTCCCCCGCCAACAAAGGCGCACAGCTATGAAAACGCAAGGAGAGACTCTCAGCTTCCTTGCTCTCCTCGCTTCCGATAGAAAAGTCGCGGTTTTGCAACAAACAAGGAATATCCAAGTCGCGCGCACGCTCCAACACCAGATCGTTGCAATGCTGGGCTGCCGAAACAAGCAAGCTGTCGGGTTTTGCAATGGCAATTTTTTCTCGCGTGATCGCTCGAATATCACTCCCCAAGAATTGAGCGTGGTCGAAATCGACAGGCGTGATAACAGCCGCGCGCGTTGTCTCTACCAAGTTCGTTGCATCCAACCTTCCGCCCAAGCCCGTCTCCAAGACAAGGAAATCCGCCGCCTCCTCAGCAAAGGCTAGAAATGCTGCGGCGGTGGTGATCTCGAAAAAGGTAATGCTCTGCTCGGCGTTGGCACGCTCAGCACGCTCCAAACAAGCCGCGAGCGTCGCGTCCCCAATCGAGCGCGCGTTGAAACGCATCCGCTCAGAAAAATGACAGAGGTGCGGCGAAATATAAGCTTGAGCCGACAACCCCGCCGCCAGCAAACTCGCCTCGATACAAGCGAGGGTCGAACCCTTGCCGTTCGTTCCCGCAATATGAATGACAGGCGACAAGCGCGCTTGCGGCGTATCGAGCGCACGCAAGAGGCGTGCACAACGCTCCAAAGAGAGATCGATCTTGCGCGGATGAAGGTTGCGCAAACGCTCCAGCAAGCGTTCCGAAACAGAGGTCAAGGAAGACGGGCTCGTCAGTCGGCAGCAGCTTTGAGCTGATCGTCAGGCAGAGGTACAGGAACTCGTTCGGTAAGTTTGCGCCTCTTCTCCGCAAGCTTGTCCGGAAGTCTATCGGAGAGCCTATCCGAAAGCCCGTCCGAAAGTCCGTCAAGTCGGTCGAGACGCGCCTGCCCATTTTTGGCGCAGATCAAGCGCAACAGCTGAGCGAGCGTGCGGCGTAGCATCCGTCTTTCGACAACTATATCGACGGTGCCATTCTCGCGCAAACACTCTGCCCGCTGAAAGCCCTCAGGCAGTTTCTCCCTAACCGTCTGTTCGATCACGCGAGGACCCGCAAACCCGATGCGCGCCCCCTTCTCGGCTATCTGAATGTCGCCCAGCATGCCGAAACTTGCGGTAACCCCGCCCATAGTCGGATCGGTGAGAATGACGATATAGGGCTGCTTCGATAAGCGAAACCGCTGCAACGCAGAGAGCGTGCGCGGCAGCTGCATCAGCGAGAAAGGACCTTCTTGCATACGCGCTCCTCCGCTGGCGGTGAGGCAGATGAGAGGCATAGTTTTTTCGATGGCGCGATCAACAGCGGCGATGAACCCGCTACCGACGGCGATACCCATCGAGCCGCCCATGAAGTCGAAGTTCAAGCCGACAAAGGCAACGGGCATACCTTGAATGCGTCCCTCGGCGGCGATGACAGCGTCTTCTTCGCCCGTGCGTGCGCGCTGCTCTTTCAGCCTTTCGGTGTAGCGTTGCGAGTCGCGAAAGCGCAACGGATCTTCAGGCGGCGAAGCGTAGGCGAGGCGTTGATAGCGTCCCTCGTCAAAAAGACTTTTCAGACGCGCCGTGAGCGGCATACGCACATGGTGACCGCAATGCGGACAGACATAAGACCAATTCTCTAGATCGCGGCTGTAGAGCGTCTCGCTACAACCGTTGCACTTGCTCCAGAGCTTGCGCGCGCGAGCCTCTTCCTCGGAGCTTTCCCCCACGATCGCCTTGATGCGCGGGCGCACGATATCTTTTAACCACGACATGGAAAGGCAACCCTGCGCCTCCTTTATGTTCTTGGCAAATTTCAGGGACAAATTCCCCTTGGGGACAAATTCCCCTTTGACACTATAGCGCATCGATGCTCGCCAAGTCAATAATCTTGGTCAATCATCTTGGTCAATAATCTTGGGTCAATAATTTAGGTCAAGCAGTTTTCAATCCTTGTTGCAATTCTTGCAGTTTTTTTTGTACGCGCCGTACCGCTTCATCACAAGAGGTACTTTGCGCCACCTCTGCGACGAATGCAGATCCTACGACGACTCCGTCGAAGTGTCGTGCGACCCTTGCCACTTGCTCTTTGTCTCGAACGCCGAAGCCTGCGAGCAAGGGCAGTTTTGTGTGTCGTCGCAGGCGTTGCGCGAGCTCTTTGAGCTGTTTCTCGTCTGCTTGCTTTTTTCCCGTTGTGCCTGCCACCGAGACGACATAGAGAAAACCTTGAGCCTCGGCACAAATCGTCTTGAGCCTCTTGTCGTCGGAAGTAGGGGTTACCAAGCGCACGAGCGCGATATCTTTTTTTGTCAGCAATGCCCTGCATTCTGCGTCTTCTTCGGGCGGCAGATCGACGAGGATCACGCCGTCGATGCCGCTCGCGCTCGCCTGCTCGGCGAAGACGGGAAGCGAGAATCGATAGACGGGATTAGCGTATCCCATCAAGACGATCGGCAGATCGGGTTTTTTCTCTCTGAGCGCTCGTGCGATGCGCAAAACATCTTGGAGCGTCGTTCCTTGCGCCAAGGCACGAGCAGAAGATTTTTGTATGGTCTCGCCGTCGGCTACGGGGTCGGAGAAGGGCATGCCGATCTCAAGCAGATCGACCCCTTCCAAACTTTCTAATAGCTGCTGCGAGCAGGCTAGCGACGGATCGCCTGCCGTCAGAAAGACGCTGAAGGCGCAACGGCTTTGTGCGCGCAAGTCTTGAAAACAACGCTCTAGGCGCGTCGTGCTTGGAGACTCCACGGGTTGTTTCATGCTTTAAGAATTTTCTCTTGAAGAGTTTTCTCTTGAAGATTTTCTCTTGAAGAGTTTCTTCTTGCTCGACGATCGACTCCCCACGCGCGCGTGCGACGGTGAAGATATCCTTGTCGCCGCGTCCGCATAGGTTGAGGACGATCAGCGCGTCTTTGGGCTTAGTGGGGGCGCGCTCGATGACGGCGGCGAGCGCGTGCGAGGGTTCGAGTGCGGGAATGATTCCTTCGAGTTTTGCGCAGAGATCGAATGCGTCCAACGCTTGTCTGTCCGTTACCGCGACATACTCGACGCGCCCGCTGTCTTTAAGAAAGGCGTGTTCAGGCCCCACGCCCGGATAGTCTAGCCCTGCCGAGATGGAATGCGCCTCTTGGATCTGCCCGTGCGCGTCTTGCAATACATAGCTCATGCTGCCGTGCAGGATTCCCTTTGCGCCTTGCGTCAGGGTCGCGGCGTGCTGATTTGTCTGGGTGCCTTTTCCCGCCGCCTCGACACCGAGCATGCTCACCTTGCTCTCGTCCAAAAAGGGATGGAAGAGTCCCAAGGCGTTGGAGCCGCCGCCGACGCTGGCGACCAACAAATCGGGCAACCTTCCTTCTGCCTCCATGAGTTGCGCACGCGTCTCGCGTCCGATAACGGCTTGCAGGTCGCGCACCATTTCGGGGTAGGGATGCGGGCCGGCGACCGAACCGATCAGATAATAGCTGTCCTCGACATTGCTCACCCAGTCTCGCAACGCTTCGTTCATGGCATCCTTGAGGCTGGCAGAGCCGCTGGTGCAAGGCACAACCTCGCAGCCCAAAAGACGCATGCGATAGACATTCGGCGATTGACGCTCGATATCCTTCGCTCCCATATAGACGACGCACGGCAAGCCGAAGCGGGCGCACACCGAGGCGGTAGCAACGCCGTGCTGTCCTGCTCCTGTCTCGGCGATAATGCGCCGCTTGCCCATGCGTTTCGCCAGCAGAATTTGCCCTAGGCAGTTGTTGATCTTGTGCGCGCCGGTGTGGTTGAGTTCGTCGCGTTTGAAATAAATTTTCGCACCTCCCAGATGCTCGGTCATTCGCTCGGCAAAGTACAGAGGGCTTGGTCTGCCGATATAGTGGCGCGAGAAATGATCGAGAGCCTCAAGGTAGCCTGCGTCTGCGCTTGCCTCGCGCCATGCTGTCTCCAGATCAAGGACGAGCGGCATGAGAGTCTCAGGCATGTAGCGTCCGCCGAAGTCGCCAAATCTGCCTTCGGGGTTGGGAAGGCTGTTCGCGCGCTCAGAGCGGGGAGCAGAAGTCGGGGAAGCAACAGACACAATTTCTATTTCCTGATTGCAAAATTCAGAGCTTGTAAGAAGCGAGTGATCACTCTATCATGGGCTTGCGTTCAGGGGGTTGTGTTTTCGTGCAACGTCGGCAAATTTTGTCGTGTGTATAACTTTTTAGAATATAGGAGGGGTTATGTTTATCGTTCGTATTGTTTTGGATTTGCTGGCATTGGCGTTAGTTATCCTTGCGTTGTCGGTCTTTGGTTTGGGGGGTCTTCTGTATCTTGCGGAGAGTGATTTGACGCTACCGTTGGGCGAGTTATGGTTTTCGCATTTGCCGACGGGTCTTAACTTGACGCAGGCGATTGTGCAGCGTTATTTGACGCCGAAGATGTGGGAGATTGTTTTTGTTCCTGTTTTGTTGATGCCGGCATGGAAGGGCATGGCGGTGACGGGGGGCGTTTGTTTCTTGGTGAGCGCAGTCTTGCGGCAGATCGCGGCATGGATGCATCGCTGAGGCGCGCTCCGTGGGAATAAGAGGCTACGCGCTCCGCTGACGCGGGTCTTTTGCGGGGGGAATTTATCCCCCCGCGCCCCCCCGCGCCCCCCCTCGTGCTACGCACGCGATGTTTTGCATCCGTAAAGGTTAACCGCTACCCCCCACACGGTCGCGCCATCTCCATCAGCTGCACCCTCGCCGTAGGCAACGGCTCAAGGCACTTGCCCAAAAAGAATCCCAACACACGCAATCCCTCAAACCACTGCCCACACCCCATACTCTGCTCGCCACTCTCCCCAAGCAAAGCCGGCGGCAAAGCAAGCAGGCGCCCGCGATACGGCGCAACTAAAGGAGACTCAATCCCCTCCCGACTGATCGCACGTCCCGTGCGCGGCGAAAGCCACGCCAATCCCCGCTCGCTGCCCGTCGCACAACAACACGAAATATCCAAGCCAAAGCCACACTCCGCCAGCAAACGATTCTCCCAGCGTAGATAGTCGGCAAGCCATCGCCGACTGCCGTCGATCGTTTGACTGAGAGCAAGCGTGCACTCGTAGAAATCACGACACGGATCTCGCTCAGGCAAAGCTCGCTGACACAAAGCACAGAGCGACTGCAAAGCAAACAAAGCCGTCGGAGCGTCAAACAGCGTGCCTGATGTCGTCAGCAGCGTTTCGCAAACAAAGCGTCCTAGATGGCTCTCCAAACGTGCCGACCACTGAACCTGCAAACGGCTGCCAACAGGAGGAAACGCAACCCCCTTCCTGCTGCTCGCACGCGCCAAGCCGTTCCACAATCCATGCTCCTGCGTCAAGACGGTGAGACGCGCCGAACCCTCGCCATGCCGCGTAACCGCGAGCAACAAGCCCTCGTCCTTCCACTGCATCTTGCCGCTTTGTTAACTTGTCAGCTTTGAGGTATCAACGGCGAATGATGTTGCGTCTTTCGGGCAAAACTTCTCCCTTGGCACTGAGCAAGAAGTGAGGCTTCAACTCCAAACCCATCAGCACATGCCCAGGCGAGGGCTTGGGCATGCGCAACCCCTCGACGCATAGCGTTCGGAAGCCGAACGGACGATAGTAAGCAGCAACCCCCGATATAAGAATGCCTCCGTATCCCAGCCTTTTCGCCTCTGCAATGTTGCGCTCTACCAAAGCCTTTCCCAAACCCTTGCCCTGCACATCGGCATAAACGGCGAGCGGTCCGAACAACAAAGCCTTTTTTTCTGCTTGCTCGCTCGATCGCGAAGTGCGCGCTGCAGGCTTTGTTTCGCTGGAACTCGCTTTGATTAGTACCTCCCAAAAGCGCAAAGCTGCTACGATGCGCCCCGCCGCCTCCGCCGCTTCCTCCCCTTCCTTAGCTTTCTGCCTGACGACATGGCATAGCGCGGCGATGGGCGAGCAATCTCGCCGCAGATCGTAGACGGGACGCTGCCAGCGCGCCTTGCCGCCGAAACTCAGATCGTATAGCCGCTCGACAGCCAGATGATCCTCGACGCGCTCTTGCTCTGTGATGAAGCGTGTCACGGAGAATGCATCACAATTGTGCCGCCGAGCCGATATGAAGATATTTTTCGTGTCGCCGTGCCACAAGGTCGTGTCCCTCGCTACCATCGAGTTGCTCCAGCTCCTCGACTAGCGTGCGTTTGAGGCTCGATGCCATGGCATCGGGCTTTCGATGCGCTCCGCCCAAGGGTTCTTCGATGACGCGATCGACGATCTTCAAGCCGATCAGATCCTGCGCGGTCAGACGCAAAGCCTCGGCAGCTTGGACAGCGCGAGAAGCATCGCGAAACAGAATCGTTGCGCAACCCTCAGGACTGATGAGCGAATAGACCGAGTGGCTGAGCATCAACACGCGATCGGCGCTTGCCAACGCGATCGCCCCCCCCGACCCCCCTTCGCCGATGATGACGGTGATGAAGGGGGTACTGATCTCCAACCCCGTACTGACGGCACGCGCGATGGCTTCCGCCTGCCCGCGCTCCTCGGCACCGACACCAGGATAGGCGCCGGGCGTATCGATCAGCGTGATGACGGGCAGAGAAAATCGCTCTGCCATCCGCATCAGACGCACCGCCTTGCGATAACCCTCAGGGCGCGCCATGCCGAAGTTGTGTTTCAAGCGCGTGTTGACCGTCTTGCCCTTCTCCGTGCCGATGAACATGCAACTGCGACCTTTGAGCGAGCCGATCCCTCCCAAGATCGCTTGATCGTCGCCAAAGGCGCGGTCGCCGCTCAGCGGCAGAAAGTCGTCTGCGATCGAGGACATATAGTCCAAAAAATGAGGACGCTGTGGATGACGCGCAACCTGCACCTTCTGCCAAGGCGTGAGCTTGGCGTAGATGCTTTTCAGCTGGCGGTCGATCTTGCTCTGCACCCTAGAAATCTCTTCGATGATATTGACCCCCTCACCATCGTCCAAGTGTCGCAGCTCTTCGAGCTTGCTCTCCAACGCCATTATGGGTTCTTCAAAGTCGAGAAAGTTTTCCATCACCCTGTCACCACTTGTGCGTGCCGTCGTTGGCTTCCCCTGCAAGAGCCTGCTCCAAGAGCGTACGCTCTCGACAGCCCTGCGGACACAGCAAGGTAAGACGCTTCAAACTTTTGCGCGCCTCCTCGATACGCTTCGTCTCGATATAAAGCTCCCCACTGTATTCGAGCGCACCCAGGTGATCGGGGTTGATCTGCAAAGCGCGAGCGTAGGCTTTCTCCGCAAGCTCATACGAGCCAGCCTTGCGCGCGGCAAAGCCGTAGAGACTCCAAAAATCGGCGTTCTTGCCATTCTGCTTCAACGCCTTCTTCAAGTCTTCGATCGCCGAGGCGTAGCGCGCTTGTTTAACCTTTGCAACCGCGCTCTTGTACAGAGCCTTGCCATCGCCTTTGCTCGCTTTCTTCGCGTCAGCCCAAGCAGTCGAGCTTGTGAAAGACGCGCTCAAAAAAATCACCAAGAAAACGACGCAAGCAACTTTAAGCCACCGCGAGGCGATAGAGCGCGCAGAGCCGCGTTGGGCAAACGCGGGATTCAATAGGAAAGCAGACATAGAAACCTCCTGTGGTTTGTAAATCGTTTGTTCGTGAATTTTTCTAAACGCGCTCGGCGATACGGATCGCCAAACGCGCCATGCCCTTGATGGCACGCTGAAAGAGCGGATAGGCAGGTGCACCTTCGGCATCGTGCGCGAGTCCCAAATCTCGATGTTCGGCTTCTTCGGCTTGAAACCGCTCGATTGTATCCAGCAGCTCCTCCTGCTCGCGAAAGCGACGCAGCCACTGAAGCTGATGCGCATAATGAGCGTCGATCACCTCTTCGACTGCAACCGTGCAAGCCATCGCACTTTTCACCCCCAGCCGCGCGCTGCCATAACCCAAGGCGTAGCCGAAACGATGCCAAAAGGGCGCAAGCAACGAAGGACGCACTGCGTGCCTGTTCAACAGCTCGTTGAAAGTGTTGTAATGAACTTCTTCCTGCTCCGCCATATGCGCGATCAGCTCCCCCACCTCCCCTTTGTGCAAAAGGGCACTCTGCCCAAAGTAGATACGCACAGCACCATGCTCGCCCGCCTGATCGACGCGCAACATACGCGAAAGACGCAACGACGGCGGCAGATCGCCAGGTAAAAAAACTGTCCCGTCCTCCAAGTCCGAAGGAGGAACGGAAAACAAAACCTCACGCTCGCTCGACATCCTCTCGCTCCCTCATCATGTTCTCATGGGTCATGTTCTTAAGCGTCACGCTCTAGGTTTAACTTCGACCTGCTTTTCGTTGAGTTCAACGCAAGCTCGCGCCGCAACCCCTCCGCAAGCCAGCCTAGCACAAAAAAAGAAAAAAGAGCATTATACTCCGACAAAGAAAGACCGAACACTCGCAGCGCAGGCTCGTCGCAAGATACAGGTGCTTGTGTCAGCAACAGAGTGCGCAACTCTTCTGTTGTCATGGCGGGATCGAAGGCGAATCCTTCGCACAAAAGCGTCAGACTCCACCAGCCTCGCTCCCCGCCTGCGTGAAAGACCGCCAGCGTGCCTCCCGCCAACGCGAGCAGAGCCGCGCACAAACTCGCGAGCAGAATGGGACTTGCCAAAACGGGTTTCGTCAAGACAATCTTCCTGCGCTTTAGGAGAGGCAGGCACGAGGGCGCAGCAGCGCAGACGAGCAACGCCCACCATACAATGCGTTGCTTCAGGCACAAGTGGCAAGGTTGATAGCCGAGCAGATATTGCAAGACATAGGCTGCGCTCAACAGCAGGAACGCCAAGCAGGCGCACAGCACAAGACGTTGGGCAAGAGGAATTGGACGAAGAGGAAGACGAAGAGGAAGACGAAGAGACATTGAACGAAGCGATATTGTGAGCAAGCCCATGCCTCGACACCTTAGCTAAAAGATGGGCTAAAAAATGAGCTGAAAAATGGGCTGAAAAATGGGCTAAAGGATGCCCGAAAAGACACCTGAGGCGTAGAGCACGAGCAGCAACAAGCCCAGCAGCGATACGAGCAGGGAGAGCGTGAAGGCTTGGCGGCTTTGCAACCACTCTTTCAAGGCTTCTCCGAACAATAACACGAGCAGTGCGACACCCAGCATGCGTGCGGCGCGCGCGAGAAAAGCCGCCGCAAGAAAGACGGGCAACGGCACGCTCGCTCCGCCACTGGCGAGCGCGATCGCCTTGAAGGGCAGGATGGTAAAGCCAAACAGGATCACCGTCCAAAAGGCGACACTGCCTGAGAAGGCGTTCGAGACGCGCTCGAAGGCTTGCTCCAAGCCCAGCAAGGCGATCAAACTTTCGCCGACGCTATCAAACAACCACGCGCCAATCGCGTAGCTGGTAGCCCCGCCCAACACAGAGCAGACAGCAACAAGCAGCGCGAGACGCAACAAGCCTTTGCGCCGCGCAACGCCGCGCGCGAGCAAGAAGGCATCGGGGGGAACAGGAAAAAAGATCGCCTCGATGTAGGAGAAAAACATAATCCACGGCGTGGCGTAGCGTGCGCCCGCAACAGAAAACGACCACAGCACCAAGCGACGATAGAGCGCAAAAATGCCCTCCAGACGCAACAGGTGCCAAAAGTTTCGCACGAAGAAATACCCTCGAGACATAAAAAGAAGAACCCCGCTAGCGAGCGCGAGTCTTGTTGATTATTGTCTTGTCGGTTGTTGTTTTGTCGCTCTTCTTTTTGCCCTTCTTTTTGCTTTGTATTTCAGCATCTTTTTTATCGTCTCGCTGCTTGTCGAGCTTCGTGCGTCTGAGTTGGATGAGACGCGAATAGGAGGCTTGCGGCGACACAGCACCGCCCACGCGCGAAGCAAGCGGCATCAGACCGAGTCCTTCGTGGCTCTGCGCGCCGCGAATATGCAGGCGGTAGAGGGTGAAGCTGGCGATAGCGGCGTGCGCGCAAGCGATAAAGACGAAGAAACCTTTCGCTCCTAGCGTTGCGATGCAGGTTGCGGTGAGCAGCGGCGAGCACATACAACCCAGCGCAGAAAGCAGATAGACGCGCCCGCTGATAGCGACCGATTGTCCTGGCGGAGCGAGATCGTTGATATGGGCGACGCAGTTGCCGTAGCTCGGTAGCGAGAGCGCACCACCTGCTGCGAACAGAATGATCGTGAGCCGAGGCGTCTCGCTGCTAAACAACAGAAAGGTGAAGACGGCAGCGATGCCTACGATTGCGCTCGAATACATAATGACCGAGCGCCGATCGACCTTGTCGGATATGTAGCCTATCGGCCCCTGCAGCACGGCACCGCCGATGATGAGCGAGGACATCATCACCGAGATCTCGGCGATCGACATACCCGCCTTGTAGCCGAAGTAGCCTCCCATCGCGAAGAAGGAGGTGTGCGTGCCTGAGATCATCGGAATCGCCACCGCGCCGAACGGAGAGACACGATACAACGCGCGCACGCCGAAGCGAATCGGAGCAGGAATCTTCGGAGAAGGACGCACGCTCATCATCATCGGCACGATCGCGCTCGACAACAGCACAGACACCAAAATGAATAAGGTCGCCTCCGTCGGAGGCGCGACATTCAACAATAGCTGACCGCAGGCAAAGCCCACAAAATGCACAATCATATAAGTCGCAAGAAGCCGTCCGCGAAAGGCGTTCGAGACGCTCTCGTTCAGCCAGCTCTCTGCCACGATATACAAACCCGTATAACAAAAGCCCACGAAGACGCGCAGGAAAAACCACGCTAATGGCTCGACCCAAACGAAGAACAACAAAATCGCCGCCGAGGCGATCGACGCAAGCGCGCCGAAAACGCGCACATGCCCCGTACGCTCGACAAATCTTTGCGTCAAAAGCCCGGCAAACAGCATGCCCAAGTAGTAGCCCGCGATCACAAAACCGCTGGTGATATCCGAAAAGTTTTCCTGTCCTGAGCGAATCGCGATCAAACTGCCCTGAATACCGTTGCCCATCATCAGCATCAGAAAGCCGAAAAGAAGCGTCCAAGAGTTCCTATAAACCTCCGGCAGACGCACAACCGCAAGCGCGCGCAAAAAGCGTTGCAACGCCGAGACAAGGCGCGTGTTCGCTAGAGTAGCGACGCTAGAATCCATAGCGGAGGGGCTGGCTGGCATATCTAAATGTTGCGTAAAACCTAAAAGAAAAACCTATAAGGAGATCCAAGGACAAAGCAAGAAAAAAGTTGCCTCGCGTATTGCCTGTACGACCTCAAAGCAGAGCTTGTCAAGCGATTTCTCGCGCGCTATGGTCGGGCTTCAAATCGCTTCGAGTTTTGAAACATATTTTTAGGAAAAACACCTTGAAAACGCTCCTTTGGCAAACGCTCTCTTGTGAGTAACGAAAGCCCTTACTCCGTCCTTTTGCCGAAAACAGACTTCCCCTTACGCGCCGCCATGGCAGAGCGCAGCAAGGAGTTTTTGCGCGCGTGGCAAAACTTGAACCTGTGGCAGCAGCTGCGCAAAAACGCGACGATGCGCACGACAGAGACAGGAGAGCCGCGCGAGTTGTTTGTTCTCCACGACGGACCCCCCTATGCAAACGGACACTTGCATATGGGACACGCGCTGAATAAAATTTTGAAGGATATCATCAATCGCTCGCGTCAAATGGGCGGGCGAGACGCGCACTACATCCCAGGCTGGGACTGCCACGGCTTGCCGATCGAATGGAAGGTGGAAGAAGAACTACGCGCCCAGGGCAAGCAGAAGGAGCAATCTTCGGTAGCAGACTTTCGCCGAGCCTGTCGCGTTTTTGCCGAAGGATGGATCGAAAAGCAAAAGGCAGAGTTTCAAGAACTCGGCGTGTTGGGCGATTGGGAAAAACCTTACTTGACGATGGACTACGCAAGCGAGGCGCGCATCGCTCAAGAGGTAGGAAAATTTCTGGTGAGCGGCAACTTGCACCAAAGCGCGCGACCGGTGCTGTGGTCGGTCGCAGAGAAGACGGCGCTCGCCGATGCCGAGGTCGAGTATCATACGCACACCTCGCAGGCGATCCATGTCGCCTTTCCTTTAGCAGAAGAATCCTGCAAACAGCTCGACCTACCGCTTGACACCGCCATTCTCATTTGGACGACGACACCATGGACGATCCCCGCCAATCGCGCGATCGCCTACAACGAAGATTTCTCCTACTGCCTCGCCCAAGACGAAAAAACGCAACGGCTGTTTCTCATCGAAGAGACTTGTCTCAAGCGCGACAACAAGGAGGCATGGCAAGAAAAAAGCAAGACGATCGCAGGCAAGGCATTAGCGAGCTGTATCGCACGCCATCCCTTCGCAAGCCACAAGGAGCTTGGAGATGGTTACAGCTACGAAGTACCGCTGCTGCCTGCCGAGTATGTGACGCGCGAGCAAGGCACGGGCTTTGTCCATACCGCTCCTTCGCACGGCGAGGAGGATTTCAAACTGGGACAAAAACACGGCTTGCCTTGCCACGACACCGTAAACGAGGAGGGCTTTTACACCGACAAGATCGCGGGATGGCAAACAATTTTTCAAGGCGCGCGCGTCATCGACGAGAAGGGCAAGGAGGGGGACGCGAACCGACGTGTTATCGAAGCACTGGAGGCAACAGGCTTGTTATTGCGAAAAGAGCGTGTGACGCACGACTATCCGCACTCGTGGCGATCCAAAACGCCCCTAATCTTCCGCACGACCAGCCAGTGGTTCATCCGCTTGGATTGGAAGAAAAACGAAACGGACAAAAGTTTACGCGAGATTGCGCTGGCAGAAATTGAGGAGGTGCGATTTTTTCCCGAACAGGGCAAAGCACGGCTGCGCGACATGATCTCCTCGCGTCCCGACTGGTGCGTGTCGCGCCAGCGTTGGTGGGGGGTACCCCTGCCGATCTTCATCGACAAAAAAACGAGCGAGCCACTGCGAGAGCAAAAGGTGATCGATCGCGTGAGCGAGATTTTTGCCAAAGAAGGAGGGGACAGCTGGTACGAGCGCGACGCACAAGATTTTCTCCCCGCGCCTTACAAGGCGGAGGATTACGAGCAATGCCAAGATATTGTCGAGGTGTGGTTTGACTCTGGCTCGACGCACGCCTTTGTTCTAGAGCCACGCTTGGGGGTAGAGCAAGCCCACCTATACTTGGAGGGATCAGATCAGCATCGCGGATGGTTTCACTCTTCGTTATTGCAAGCCTGCGGCACGAAGGGCAAGGCACCTTACAAGGAGGTATTGACGCACGGCTTCGTGCTAGACAGCGAGGGGCGAAAAATGTCGAAGTCATTAGGAAACATCACCGCACCGCAGAAGGTGCTGGAAAAACACGGACCAGATATTTTGCGTCTGTGGGTTGCTTCTTCTAACTATACTCACGATCTGCGTATTGGCGATGATATTTTAACATCGGTCGTCGACAGCTATCGACGTTTTCGTAACACCTTGCGCTTTCTGCTAGGTAACTTGGAGACAACCCCCGCTCCTCCGCTCGACGAGGATATTTCTAACCTACCTTATCTAGAACGCGGCGTGCTTGCCATGCTCGCACGCTTGGAAGAAAAGTTAGAAAAGTGCATCGAAAATTATAACTTCACATCTTATATCAACAACCTACATAATTTTTGTAATAAAATTCTTTCTAACTTTTTTTTCAACATACGCAAAGACTGCCTCTACTGCGATGCGAAAGACAGCAAAAAACGAACTGCATGCCTTTCGGTGATGGAGGTATTGTTTGAATTTTTAACGACACGCTTAGCGCCTATTCTTTGTTTTACGGCGGAGCAAGCTTTTCAATCTTTGCGCGACAAGCGAGGTGAAAAACAAGACGAAAAACTTTGGTCGGATTCTATTCATCTAAAGGACTTTAAAAAAATTCCGCAAAATTGGAACAACAACGCCCTTAACGAACATTGGGATGAATTCTTAAACACAGGCGGTTGGCATACGAAAATCAACAGCGATATTGATCGCATGCGCAAAGACAAACACATCGGTTCTTCTTTGGAAGCACGAGTTTTTTTCCCTACCCATATGCATAGACAACTCTCAAATATCGGTATCTCCAAAACAGGGTCAGTGCGAGAAGCCGCGCTTGCAGAAATTTTTGTCGTCTCCGATGCACGCTTTGATGACACATTAGACTTACCTCTAATCGAGAAGATCACCGACTGGCAAAAATGCGCGCGCTGCTGGGAATACACCCCCGAAGTAGGCGAGCATAAAAATCATCCTACCCTCTGCGCACGCTGCTGCAATGTGGTAGTATCAAGCGCATCATGATTAAAAGCCTCGCCTCTCGACTCTTTTGCCGACTCTTCTGCTTTGTGCGCTCGCTTGCTTGCAAGACTGCCTGCTATCTCGCCACGCGCCGTTGGCTCATGCTGCTACCTATCGCCATAGCCTTTGCGCTCGACCGTAGTAGCAAGTCGTGGATGCTGACGGCAACCTTGAAGGCACAAGCCTCGACGCTTGCCGAGCCTCTGTTCGATTGGAGCGCGGGTGCGTTCGGTCTCTCGCTTTCGCTGTCGATGAACCACGGCGTTGCCTTCGGCTTCATGCGCACGCTCGGCAGCTACAGCCAAGTTCCGTTGCTGTTGCTCTCGTCATTGATTACTCTGCTCTTCGTCCATTTCGCTTTGCAAAAGCAACGCCATGTCCTCTCCGCCCTTGCCGCGAGCTTTATCGTCGGAGGCGCGCTAGGCAATCTCTACGACCGCATCGTCTACAAGGGCGTGCTAGACTTCATCGACGCGCACGCCTACAACTACCACTGGTACAAATTCAATATCGCCGATGTCGCCATCACTTGTGGTGCTATCCTGTGGCTTATGAGCGAGCTACTCAACATCTACGGAAAAAAATAACAACTATGTTCTCTATATCGAATCTTGTCGCTCTGTTTTTCTCTTCTTGCGCGCGTTCTTGTGTTTGTTGTTTTTGTTGCGCCTTGCTTTTGTCGCTGGGGGGGTGTGGCAAGAATGATACGGGATTGGTTGTCTTGGATGCGCAAAGCCGAGAGGCTCTTTCCATGCCTCGCTTGCGCCCTTTGGCTTTACCGCCGCGCTACAATTTGGATGGCGGGGAGGGAAGTTTATCTCGTCCTGCGGCGTCGCTTGGCGGGGGGGCGGTGCGTTTGAGCGAGATTACGCCTACGACGGCGGGCATTAGGAAGGGACATAGGGATGCGGCATTTTTGAGGCTCTTACGCCTTGACGAGCGCGACCCTGACATTCGGCGACGCATTGCGGAGGAGACGCGGCAGGCTGTGCCTTTGTCGAAGGATTTGCTTGAGGCGATAAGACGGAATAACCAAACGGCGCAGTAGCGGGAGCGCATGGTGGGGGTGCGCTTGTGTTTGTGTGTGTTTGCCTCTGCTTGCATGCGCTTCCTTTGGCGGTAGTGTCCCAAAAAACGGAACTCGCGTATTGACGAGTAAACGACGCGTGCTACGCACGCGATGTTTTGCATCCGTAAAAATTATTCGCGCGCGTCTCCTATTCGCACCTACCTCCACGATGAGCTCCCCCCTAGCCGTTTCTCTATCATGCCACTATACTTCCAGAACGCGCTCGCTGCCTCCACCCCTCCCTCCTCCTCGCCCGATGAAAAAGCTTCTCGCCGCTAACCGCTCGGAAATAGCAATTCGAATCTTTCGCGCCGCCAGCGAACTCAGCCTGCGCACAGTCGCGCTCTACTCGGAAGAAGACCGCACCGCCCTCCATCGCTTCAAAGCCGACGAAGCCTACCTAGTAGGAAAAGGTAAGAAACCCATCGATGCCTACCTCTCGATCGATGAAACGATCGCCATCGCCCAACAAGCCGAAGTCGATGCCATCCACCCCGGTTACGGCTTGCTCTCGGAAAATCCCGACTTCGCCCAAGCCTGCGAAGAAGCCAGCATCACCTTCGTCGGTCCCTCCGCCGATACCATGCGCGCGCTCGGCGATAAAGTCTCCGCCCGCACAATAGCCGAACGCCTGCACATCCCCGTCCTGCCCGCTAGCCCTGAGATCGAACCCTCCGCCTCGCCCGAACAACTCCAACAGCAAGCCATCGATCTAGGCTATCCTGTGATGATCAAAGCCTCGTGGGGCGGCGGCGGCAGAGGCATGCGCACCGTCACTGCCCAGCGCGACTTGCTCTCCTCGCTAGACCAAGCCCGCCGCGAAGCCAAAGCCGCCTTCGGACGCGACGAACTCTACCTAGAACGCTTCGTCGCCCAAGCACGCCATTTGGAAGTACAGATTCTCGGCGACGGACAAGGAGGCGCAGTCCATCTTTTCGAAAGAGATTGCTCGATCCAACGCCGCAACCAAAAGATCGTCGAACGCGCCCCCGCCCCCTACCTGAACGAACAGCAACGCCGCGAAGTCATGGGCTACGCGCTCAACCTCGCGCGCGAGACAAACTATCGCGGCGCAGGTACCGTCGAGTTCCTATTCGATACCGAACAAAAACAACTCTACTTCATCGAGGTCAATCCCCGCATCCAAGTAGAGCATACAATCACAGAGGCGATCACAGGTATCGATATCGTCAAGGCGCAACTCGCGCTCGCCCGTGGAGCAAGCATCGCAGAAGCACTGCCGCCGCAAGACGCGATTCGCTGCAACGGACACGCCCTGCAATGCCGCATCACAACCGAAGATCCCCGCAACAACTTCGTGCCAGACTACGGTCGGATCACCGCCTACCGCTCGGCTACGGGCTTCGGCATCCGTCTCGATGGCGGCAGCGCCTACGCCGGCGCGGTGATCTCGCCCAACTACGATCCCCTGCTAGAAAAAATTACCGCCTGGGCACCCAACGCCGAAGAAGCAGGACAACGCATGGGACGCGCCTTGCGCGAGTTTCGCATTCGCGGACTAGCTACCAATCTGCCCTTCTTGGAAAATGTCGTGCGCCATCCGAAATTCTGCAACTTCGATTACACAACAAGGTTTATCGATGAAACACCCGAGCTGTTTCTGAAAATTCGTCGCAAGGACAGAGGTACAAAACTTCTCACCTACTTGGCAGATACAACGGTCAACGGCTACGCAGGTTTAAAGGGGCGGGCGCGTCCTGATATATTAATGCCCTCTCCCGCCAAACCCTCTGTACCCACAACCCCGCCTAAGGAAGGTTGCAAACAACGACTCGATACGCTGGGCGCATCAGCCTTCGCACAATGGATGCTGAAACAAGACGAGCCGCTCATCACCGATACAACGATGCGCGACGCACACCAGTCGCTGCTGGCAACGCGCATGCGCAGCTACGATCTGCTGGGTATCGCTGAAAGTTATGCTCATCACCTGCCGCAGCTGCTCTCGTTGGAATGCTGGGGAGGAGCTACCTTCGATGTCGCCATGCGCTTTCTCTACGAAGACCCCTGGCAACGCCTCCGCGCGCTACGCGAGCGCGTGCCAAACATTCTGCTGCAAATGCTGCTGCGTGGTGCGAACGCGGTCGGCTACACGAACTATCCCGATAACGCAGTACGCTTTTTTATCCGCCAAGCGGCAAGAGAAGGCATCGATCTGTTTCGCGTCTTCGACTGCCTGAACTGGGTCGAGAACATGCGCCTCGCCATCGATGCCGCCGGCGAGACAGGAAAACTGGTCGAAGGAGCAATCTGCTACAGCGGCGATCTGTTCGATCGCTCGCGCCGTTACACGCTCGACTACTACATCGCCCTAGCACGCGAGCTGGAGCGCACAGGTGTCCACATCGTTGCGGTGAAGGACATGGCGGGGTTGTTGCGTCCTGAGAGCGCGCGGGTGTTGATCGGTGCGTTGAAGGACACGCTTTCTATACCTGTGCATCTTCACACGCACGACACTTCGGGGTTAGGCTCGGCGGTGGTGCTGGCAGCGGTCGAGGCGGGAGTCGATGCCTTCGATGCCGCAACCGATGCCTTGTCTGGCAGTACTTCGCAACCTTGCTTGGGATCTCTGTTGGCAGCACTGGGCGACGACAAGCAGGAGGGGCAAAGGCGTTCGAGCTCGCTCGACTTGGCGGCGGTCAGGCAGATCTCGCTCTATTGGGAGCAGGTGCGGGCGGGCTATCGCGCCTTCGAAAGCGAGCAGCGTTCGAGTGCCTCAGAGGTTTTCGAACACGAGATGCCAGGCGGACAGCTCTCGAACCTGAAAGAGCAAGCCTTCGCTTTAGGATTGGCGGACAAGTGGCTTGATATCGCCCAAGCTTACGCAGCGACAAATCGCTTACTAGGAGACATTGTAAAGGTGACGCCATCGTCGAAGGTTGTGGGCGATGTCGCCTTGATGGCGGTCGCGCGAGGATTCCGTATCGAAGAGGCTTTCGCCGAGGGGTCGGGGTTTGTCTTTCCCGATTCGCTGCACGACATGCTGCAGGGAGGCTTGGGGTGGCCACAGGGAGGATTCCCTGAAGCGGTCAGAAAGCGCGTCTTGCAGGAGGAGACGAGTGCTACAAAGTCATCTCTAAAGTCATCTATAAAATCATCTTTTGCGCTCAAGGTAGGCGAGCGTGCAAGCGCAAAACTCGCGGCTTACGACTTGGAGGAAAAGCGTAGCGAAGCAGAGCAAGCCTTAAACTCGATGTTTGGCTCGGTATTGGCGAGCAGGCGTTTGACGGACTGCCAGCTTGCAAGTTATCTCATGTATCCGCAGGTCTTTTTGGAGTTCATGCGTGCGAACGAGCAGTATGGCCCTGTCGAGTGTCTTCCTACCTCGACCTTCTTTTACGGGTTAGAAGCGGGCTCGATGCTTTCGGTAGAGATAGAGCGCGGCAAGACTTTAGAGATCAGCTGTCAGGCGTTAGGACGGGCGGACGAAAGCGGTCGGGTGAATGTCTTTTTCGAGTTGAACGGTCAAACGCGAGTGATCACGATCGAGGATCGCTCGCAGGCGAGCTTGGAATCGCACAGGAGGGCGGAGCTGGGCAATGCGTTACATATCGGTTCTCCGATGCGCGGGGTTGTGGGAAAGGTGCTGGTGAAAGCGGGAGCAAAGGTTTCGGCAGGTGATGATTTGTTGACTTTGGAGGCGATGAAGATCGAGACGGTTGTGAAGGCGGAGGTAGATGCTATCATTGCAGAGATTGTCGTGAGCGAGAACGACGCTGTTGACACGGGCGATCTGCTCGTTGTATTGGGTGAGAGCTCATGATTGGAGTAGTGCCATGCAGATTGTAGGACAAACGCAAGAGTTAACCGACAAACTTTACGAAGTTTTGAAGTGGGTTAAGGCTTCAAGCCATGAGGATAATCCGAAAGGAGCGATTGCCGAATTTTTGCGTGCTTTTTCTTATGTGAGGGAGACGGATGTTGAGGTTGAGGGGGGATATACGGATAGGGAAGGTTCTTTCAGGGAGACGGATATTATTGCTCGCGGGGTTGCCTTTGAGGTTAAGAAGGATGCGAAGGATTTAGGCACTGACAAGCCAAACGATGCAGGCACGCAGATTAAGAGAAGATTGGATATTTTCAGAGCAGAGAGTGTTGGTTGGGCTACGAACGGCGAGCGGTGGATTCGTTATGTGTGGCAGGGAGAAACTAAAGAAACTAAAATTTTTAATATAAAAGCGCATCCAGATAATCTTATTACGAATGACATCAGGAATTTAATCAATACATTGGAAAGTGATCTGAAGCCTCGTCCTGCGCCTACAGGAAAGGCTATTATAGATATTTTCACACCTGTGCAGCGTCAGGTGGCAGAGTTTTCCAATAAAGCACAAAAATATAAATCTTATCAAGTTAAATTTGATTTATGGCAAGAACAGCTTAATGGTGCGCATATGAAAAAACACGAAGGGGAGGAAGGGCGTACGCTTTTTGTTAATCATACTTTGCTGACAGCGGCAGCTCGTCTTATTGCTGCCGAGCTGGCGCAAGATGCACCGACAGATATCCTTGCGCGTATCACGATAGGAGGAGGTTTTTCCACTTGGCTCGATTGGGAAGGAGAAGAGCAGGATTTACGAGAGGAGGGAAAAAAGATTTGTTCTGCTATCTATCAAGCAGTGATTCATTATGATTGGGGTAAGGCAAATGAAGATATTTTGAAACATCTCTATCATGAGTTTATTCCTAAGAAAGAACGGCATGATTTTGGCGAATACTACACACCCGATTGGTTGGCTGAGATGGTGACGGAAAAGGTTTTGGACGAAGATTATTGCAAACAAGCCTTGAAAGCAGCTTTTGCCAACGAAGACTTGGCAGGACTGGGAGTGTTAGATCCTGCTTGTGGTTCCGGTACGTTTTTATTTTCGGCTGCCAAACGTTTTTTGTTTTTTGCTAAAAATCTAAAAAAAAATGACTTGGAAATCAGCAACGCTATTGCCAAGCTTATTTACGGCTTTGATATTCATCCTGTAGCCGTTGAACTTGCTCGCGCTACATTATTGGGTATATTGCCTGCAAGACCTACTCATCCGTTGCAAATTTATTTGGGCGACGCATTGCAAATGAATATTAAGCAAGGAACGCATTTATATGATAAAGAAGGGTTATGGTTAGAAATTCCAAAAACACACGATGTAGTTATTTTTCCCAAAGAAACATTAGAACGAGAAGGATTTGATTTAATAGTTAATTTTATTGCTGGCTCTAAAGCACAGGAAAATCAAATTGATTTAATACTAAAAGGACAAAAAATTTTAGAAGAAGAGGCAATTTATTTGCGAAAAATTGCGCAAACTTTGCAAAAATTAAGAAACGAAGGTAGAAACGGAATATGGGAATGGTTTATTAATAATCTTGCTCAGCCGTACCGTCTTTCAGAAAAAAAAATAGGTCGTTTAATAGGAAATCCTCCTTGGATTACTCATAAACATTGGAAAGATGATCGTCAAGAAAAGCTAAAAAGCCTTTCTCAAGAAGTCAATGTTTGGCATGGTGGAAAATACGCACCGCAAAACGACCTTGCTGCTCTTTTCACAGTACGTGTCATTCAATTGTATTTAGTAGGATACGAGCGCAAAAAAATAGGCTGTTTTGGTTTTGTTCTACCTGGGTCAGCTTTGAAATCCGAGGCGTGGAAAAACTTTCGTGATGTGACATGGGGAGGAGCAGATTTAAGCCAAACTTCTCCATGGAAAATCGAAACAAATCCTCGTCCTTTTCCCCAAAGCACAGCTTGTGTTATATTCGGACGAAGCGGAGAATCTTCTGCGTTAGCCAATCCTATTCGTATGCACGGGAATTGGAATAACCCTAGTTTTTCCGAAATTAAAATTTATAGAAACGAGCCTAGTGAATTTTGGTTGGATCATCAGAAAAAAAATGTTATACGTCAAGGAGCTTCATTGACTCCGATAAGTCTTGTGCGTGTTAATAAAAACCATATAAAAAAATCTCAAAGGGGGATAGTGTATATAAAAACTTATAAAAGCGTACACGAGCCTTGGAAATCAATGGGACAACAAGAAGGGGAATTAGAGGAAAACACCTTGCTTGTTGCCTTGTGGGGAGATGGATTGTTGCCTTTCAGAATAATAGATATTGACCGCCTTATTGCACCTCCGAGCATTTATTCAAAAATAAATCCACATAAAAAAACTTTTCACCTGCCAATGTATTGGGGGAAAGTTAGCAGTATTTGGAAAAACAATAGAAAGCCAAACTCTCCTGAAACATTGGAAGAAAGAATTGATTTTGTAGGAAATTTGTCAAGTCAAATTGATTCATCAAGATATAAAGTGATCTATAATAAGAGTGGATCTCATATGGTTGCTGCAGTAGTTAATGGTGATAATATAGTTATCTCTCATCAATTGTATCGTGTTGAAACAAAAAATCTTGACGAAGCCTATTATCTGACTACCATTCTTAATAGCGATATATTGAAAAACGCCTTTCTGGATTGTTGCCACACGGATAGAGACTTTACAACCTTTCATTTTCAAAAAATTCCTATCAAACGCTTTGATAGCAACAACGAATATCACAATACCCTCGCCGCCCTTGGCAAAAAAGCCGAGCAAGAAGCCGCCGACGAATCCATCTCTGAACAACAAACAACAAAATCACGCGAGCAAATCCGCAACGCACTCCGCGCTTCAAAAACGATGTTAAAAATCGATGCAGCCGTCAAAGCCATCCTCCCCGATTATTGCGACTGAAAACTTATCTCTCCCCTACGCCCTCGCGCGCTAATATGAGGTCTTGCAAAACCTCATAAAAAAGGCCTCATAAAATTTTCAACGATCCTATACCGCTGTCCACCCCCCGTCTACCGCAATCGATTCTCCCGTCACTAACGCAGAAGCCGCGCTCGCCAAAAACACGACCGCCCCCATAATATCCTCTACCTCCCCCAAACGACCCAAAGGAATGCGCGCCAAAACCGACGCTCGTTTCTCCTCACTCCCTAACATCGAGCGCGTCAAAACCGTTTCCACAAAAGTCGGCGCAATCGTATTAACCCGAATCCCATACCTTGCCAAATCTAACGCCATCGCCTTCGTCAACCCCTCAACCCCATGCTTGGCAGCGCAATAAGCCGTGCGATCCTCTCCGCCAACACGCCCCATCTGCGACGAAATATGAATGATCGAACCCCCTCCCCGCTCGCGCATTCCCCGCGCAACCCCCTGCGACAGAAAAAACACAGCGCGCAAATTCAAATCCATAATCCCGTCATAAACCTCCTCCTCTACCTCCAAAAACGGCTGCGGAGTATTCGTCCCCGCGTTGTTCACCAACACATCAAACGAAGACTTTGAGCCCAAAAAACTATCAACACGCTTGCGCTCCAACACATCCAAAACCTCTACCTCTACCTTCCAACCCCGCTGGGCAAACGCACGCGCAACCCGCTCTAAATCTTCCCCGTTGCGCGCAACGCAACATACCTCCGCACCCGCCTGCGCTAACGCCGTCGCCGCAGCTAACCCCAAGCCTCGCGATGCACCCGTCACTAACGCACGCTTGCCGCGCATCGAAAACGACGGCATTTCAGGCAGAACGGGAAGAGAAGAGCTACTCATTGCAAGGAAGATTCTATACTCGCAAGAACTTCACGATGCAAGCGCGCATTCGCCGAGGCGACCACCTCGCCCTTCGAATGCCGCGTCAGAGGTTTGCCCTGCCAGTCGCTGACAACCCCACCCGCCTGCTCGATCAACAAGAGCAACGGCATGAAGTCGTAGGCTTGCAACCCTGCCTCGACAACCACATCGACTCCACCTGCCGCCAAGCGCACATACATGTAGCAATCGTGTGCGTAGCGACAAGTGTGCACGCGCGTTGCCAAGGTTCGCACCGCGTCGTAGAGCAGAGTTTTTTCTGCCTCGCCTATGAACAAGCGCGCCTCGTCTAGGCGCTGGCATGCGGAGGTTTCCATCTGCTGCTGTTTTTCAGCGAGCGCGTCTTCTTCCCAACATCCTCCTGAGGAGGTAGCGAAAAAACGCCTACAACCCAACGCGGGCATGCTCACCGCTCCGATTCGAGGACTTCCAGCCGCATCGAGGCGTGCGAGCAAAATTCCGAACAGAGGCCATCCTACGAGGAAGCCTCGTGTGCCATCGATCGGATCGACGATCCACAAGCCTCTGTCAGCAGAGGACAAACTCTCGCCTGTCTCTTCGCCCAAGAACGAAGCCTCAGGATAGAAGGAGCGCACGACGCGCAAGATCGCCTGCTCCGTCTCTCGATCGGCGAGCGTTGCCGGCGAGCAGTCCTCTTTGGCATGCACCACTAGATCTCCTTTTCGCTCTTGGTTGCGAAAGTGTCGCAAGGCGCATGCCTCCCCCTCAGCAAATGCCGAGCGCATGCAGGCAAGCCACCCCTTCTCTTCGTCTTTTGACTGCGCGGAGTTCACGACAGAGCTCGAAGTTTGTTTTTCCGCAAGGCTTGTAGCGCGGGCAGGTCTCCGAAGCTCAGGAGTTCGAGAAACGCACCGCCTCCCAACGAGAGATGCGTGAACTTGCTCGCCACGCCTGCGCGCTCCAAGGCGGCGATGGTGTCGCCGCCGCCTGCGATCGTGCGCAACAGCCCGCGTTCGGTCTTTGCTGCCAAGAAGCGCAACAGACGCAACGTCGCTACATCGCAAGGAGGACGCTCGACGATACCGACAGGTCCATTGACAACGACGCGCGTGCCACGCGCTGCCTTGTCGAGCAATCTCTCGATGGCACGACAGCTCTCGCTGCCGATATCGCCGATCGATGCCGTCCCACCTTCAAGGTTCTCCTCAAGGCTGCTGTCGAGCAGCACTTCGATGCGCGGAGAAATACTTCCTGCCTTGTCTCCCGTTTTGTCTGCATCAGGAGTGCGAGCGCCATCGACGGGTAGCAAGAGCAGGCAGGATTCTTCGCGCTCTTGAAACTGTTTTTCGAGCAGGCGCGCTGTGTGCAATTCTTTTTCTGCGAAGGCGGTAGAGGGCAGGATTCCGCGCGCGGCGAGAAAGCAGTTTGCCATCGCACCACCGAGGCAGACCGCCGAGCAACGATGCATGAGCGATTGCAGGAGGTCGATCTTCGTCGAAACTTTTCCGCCTCCCAAAAGAGCGATACTGGGAGCGATGCTTTTTTGTGACGCTGTATATGATTCTTGGTGTGCGAGGAGGGGCATAAGGGTTTCGAGTTCCAATGTCAACGAGGGACCCGCGTAGGAGGGCAGCAGGTTTGTGATGGCGTTGGTGGAGGCGTGCGCGCGGTGGCAGACGGAGAAGGCATCGTTGACGTAGATCTCGGCGTGCGCGCTGAGGGAGGCGGCGAAGGCGGAATCGTTTTGTTCTTCGCCTGGGTGGAAGCGTAGGTTTTCGAACAATCCTATCGGGTTTGTATTATTTGAGTTTGTATCATTTGAGTTTGTGCCATCGTTATGGGTGTTCAGGGAGGCGAGGATTTCGGGAGTGAGGGCTTGTGGGTTTTGGCAGTCTCCGAGAAAGATGACTTTGCGTTTCCATCGTTGTTCTAGAAAGGGGATGAGGGGGCGAAGGGAGAGTTTTGCCGTGTCTGAGTTTTTCTCTTGGTTTTGTTTTTGCGGTCTTCCGAAGTGTGAGCAGAGCAGGAGGGTGTGGTTTTTTGTTTGCTCTAATAGAGGCAGGATGGCGTCGATTCGTGCGAAGCTTGCGGGGGAGCCGTCTGGGTTGAGGGGGACGTTGAGGTCTATCCGAGCGAGGATGCGGCTTTGTGGAGAGAGGGTTGCTTGCTGCAAAAAAGGCAGGTCTTGGAGGGAGAGGGAAAGACGAGACAGCATGGTGTTTGCATGCTAGCCTGTTGCGATGGATTTGTGAACGGGGGAGGCTCTTGACAGGGAGGGCGAGGGGGTGCTTTTATGGGAGGCGGCTTGCGAGGGAGGCGTTTTGCAGGGGAGTCGTTTTTGCAGGGGGATGTACGGAGGGTTGGCAGAGTGGTAATGCAGCGGATTGCTAATCCGTCTACCTCTACAGGGTAGCGGGGGTTCGAATCCCCCACCCTCCGTTTGTTATGCGCGGGGACGAGGGAGAGAAGGTTTTCCGTGCTTTTCGATCATATTGCGTATGCCGTCACGAAAGACGCAGAAACTTGGCGATTCGTTATTTTCAACGTCCATGTAAGGACAAATTTTACTAGCCCATTCTGCCTTTTTTCCAAGTACTTTTATAGAATGTTTTCCATATCGTGAGTATAATTTTTGAACCCCTCCTTCATAAACAGCATCGGCAAGTTTTTCCCAAGTTCCGCATATCTCATCTTGTTTATAAGAATCCAACACCTTTTCTTTGACGTTAGGATAGGCTTTCTTTATAGCAATCCTATCTCCTAAAAACCATGCTTCCAATTCTTCGATGGCAATACGAAAAAGAACTTTGAGAGATGATTGACATAAATCTGATGTTTCGAGCAGCTGTTTTTTAAATTCCAAACAATTTTTTTCGTCAAGATCGACCAACACAATAACGATAAGATTGTTGTTTTTTTCTTTTTTATAACCTTCGATTTTTAAAGGTAAACTGCCGAGCAAGGTTTGTTTGATTGCTCTTTGTTTGTTTTCATTGCCTTTTTTATTATCTTCCCCAAGAACACGGTTGGGTAATTTTCCAATCCCCCTGTGCTGATAAATATTGCAAGAGTGACCGTCAGCGTCTCCGATAATCTTTTTTAATAAGATCTTAAGAACTGCCTTATCAATGCTCCCTTCGACAAGAATTTCCAAGCGCATATTCTAATCTCCTTCTAAATACCCACTGTACCACAAGCTGCCGAGCGGCAACCCTTCTTCTTCCATATTCTTAACGAAACCGTACTTATCTGCCCTTGTTATTTTTGCAAAACCGTCTTTTTGTTTTTCCAACACCCACAGCTCTTTAGGCTCTAATGCATCTACGAGATAAGGCTGGTGGGTGGTCACAAAAACTTGTGATGTTCTATCTTTTTTATTAGTATATTTATGAAATTCTTCAACTATGAACGGCAAAAGTTCATGATGAAGGAAATTCTCAGGCTCTTCGATACAAATAAAAGGAATTTGATCAGGAGAGCGCAGCAACAACATATAACAAAATATTTTCAATGTTCCATCGGACATTTGCTGTTGTGTAAAGGGTTTTGCCAATCCTTTGTTTTCAAAAAACAAAAAAACATTATTTGTGACACTTTCTACATGCGGTGTAATTTTTCCTATTCCTGGAATTTTTTCTGATATTTCGTCAAGAATTTGTCGAAAAACTTTTCTGTGATTCTTTTCCAAGTAACGAACGACATTTGCCATATTGTCACCTTTCACATTAAGATGTTTGTCTACACCATACTGCGTTATTTCTCTTGCAGAATCGGGAGTGAAGTAACTCAAATACCACTTTTTGATAAAATTTTTAAAACGCTCAATGCGTGGGTTGTCGCCAACATGCTCTGCAAGAGTGACAATACCAAGACTATGGGGGCTTAAGATTGCTTCCCTTTTAGATCCCTCATCTCCCTCATCTCCCTCTACGCTTTCATTGCCAACCCATACATAACCTTTACCTTTCTTTAAATTTAGAAACAAACGAGGCTGCCCAACTTCCTGATCTTTTCCTTGGCGCAAGCGTTCGCTGATAGCAATAGGTCTTTCATCTTTTGATTTTTTATCTTTCCCGATAGACACTTCGTAGGTAATAGGGCGTTGTTTCTCACCTTCCCTATAATAAATCACAAAAGAAATATTACTATCAACACCAGATGATATTAATTTATCAAACCCTCCACGATTTCTTGCGTTGCATGCTGCTTCAATATCCGTCGTCATACAATCCGCCAGAAAGCCAAAGGCATCGAAAATCGAGCTTTTCCCAACGCCATTTTTACCGATAACAACCGTCAAAGGAGTAAGATGATCATCATTCCATTTAATACCACCCAAGGTTATGTTCTTTAAGGCTTTATAGTTTTCGATTTTTATTCCCAATATCCGTGCCATGATTGTTCTCCGATGTTAGCGTTTGAAAATGGGCCTGCTAGGACTCGAACCCAGAACCGAACCGTTATGAGCGGTTTGCTCTAACCACTTGAGCTACAGGCCCAAAACAAAATTCACTGATCCAAAAAACTCTTCAGCTTTCTAGAGCGCGTCGGATGCTTCAATTTGCGTAATGCCTTAGCCTCGATCTGACGAATCCGCTCGCGCGTGACCGCAAACTGCTGCCCGACCTCCTCCAACGTATGGTCGCTGTTGTTGCCAATCCCAAAACGCATCCGTAAAACTCGCTCCTCGCGCGGTGTCAGAGAAGACAGAATCTTCGTCGTCGTCGCTCGTAAGTTGCTCTGAATCGCAGCGTCCGTCGGTAGCAAAGCATTCACATCCTCGATAAAATCGCCGATCGAACTGTCCTCCTCGTCGCCTACCGGTGTCTCCAAAGAAATCGGCTCTTTAGCAATTTTCATTACCTTGCGAACACGCTCAAGAGGCATGTGCAACTTCTCCGCCAACTCTTCAGGAGTGGGCTCGCGCCCGATCTCGTGAAGCATCTGGCGCGACGTGCGCAACAACTTGTTGATCGTCTCGATCATATGCACAGGAATGCGAATCGTGCGCGCCTGATCAGCAATCGAGCGCGTGATCGCCTGGCGAATCCACCATGTCGCGTAAGTGGAAAATTTATACCCCCGACGATACTCGAACTTGTCGACAGCCTTCATCAAGCCGATGTTTCCCTCCTGAATTAAATCGAGAAACTGCAAGCCTCGGTTCATGTACTTCTTCGCAATAGAGATCACTAGCCGCAAGTTGGCTTCGATCATCTCCTGCTTCGCTTCGCCCGCGATCCGCTCGGCTTTGCGGATGTCGTTGTTGAGCATGCTGAGCTCCGCCGTCGGCATCATGGTTTCTTCCGCCAAGTCGCGCATCTGCGCGCGTAACGCCTCTACCTTTTTGCCGTGCGTTTGAACAAAGCTTTGCCACTCCTTGCTTTTTTTCTTCTGCGCCTCCAGCCATCCCTCCTCGAGTTCTCTGCCCTGATAGGCTTTTCGGAACTCGGCGATGGGAATGCGCGAGCGGCGTGCCAAGCCTGCGATCTGCATCTCCCATTGCGAGATTTTTTGATGATGAAAGCGCAGTTTGTCGATGATCTCCTCGCGCTTCAAGGCGTGCAAGTTGATCGCCGTCATGGCGACGACGATCTCGGCGATCATCTCTTGGTAAGCGCTGTTCAGAGACGCAGGAATAGTACTGCCGCGTTGCAAGTAGCGCAACCGCTTGCGTTGCAGTTTTTCGAACTGCGCGTAATGCCTGCCGATCGCCAGAAACTTATCGACGGTCGCAACCTTGAGCGACTGCTCCATCACGCTGACAGGCGGAGCGAGTTCGTCTTCGCGCCCCGCCTCTTTTGCGTCGTCGTCGTCGCCGCGTGCCTTGCTTCTTGCTACCTCGGCGGCTTCGCTCGTTGTTTTCGAGAGGGGTTTTTTGTTGTGCGTCTCGTTCCAAGTTTTTTCCAAATCGATGATTTCACGCAAGACACACTGCCCCTGTTCGAGCTCGTCGTGCCACAGCAAGAGCGAGTGCAACGCCAAGGGACAGGCGCACAAGGCGCGAATGACGGTGCGATTTCCTGCCTCGATGCGTTTGGCGATGGCTACCTCTCCCTCGCGCGAGAGCAGCTCGACACCGCCCATTTCGCGCAAGTAGATACGCACGGGATCGTCGGTATAGCTTGCCTCGACGCCTGTGGTGGGTTCGCTTTTTTTGGCGACAACTTCTTTTTCTTCCGCGCCTTCTTCTTCCCACGCCTCGTCGTCGTCTGGCGTTTCTTGCTGAGATGAGGAGGATTCTTTGGAAGATTCCTTAGAGGATTCTCCTTCTTCTGCCTGTGTGCTGCGTGGGTTGTTCAAAGGCGAGATACCGCGGCGCGCGAGCCGTTCGAGCAGCTCGTCTAGGTCTTCGCTCGCCCGCAGATCTTCGGGCAAGAGCGTTTCGATCGTTTGCAGATCGATGGAGTTCTCGGCGTTTTGCCCGACGCGTCGGACGATTTTTGCGACCAAATCGCGCATACGCCGCATCCGTTGTTCTCGCGCGATGGCGGAGCGTTTATCCTCCCCGCCGCCGCCTTTCAAAGCTCCGAGCAATCCTTTCATCTTTCCGAAAAAGGATTTTTTTTCTGAGGTTGTGTCAGTCTTCATAGTAAGGGAGGGCGGGGGGTAGAGTGATGGAGGAGAGGGGTGGTAAAGGTGTTACGGGACGGATGTTGTGACAAGCTTACAACACACGCAACACAAGCCTCCGACAAGCCTCGATGTTTCGAGACCGACTTTCGGCTTGCGATGTACGCATAAAGGATGGAGAGCAAAATCTATACCGAAGGAGATGCGCAAGTCAAGGAAGATGTCAAGAACAAGGTTGAGGAGGTCAATGGTTGGCTTGCATTTTTTCGTGGAAGATCAGGCTGGCTTCGCTACGGGTGTATTTTTTTTGCTCAGGCGTTCCTGTTTGTTTTAGATCTGCGCGCATGGCGTGATAGTCGAGGGCGAGGAAGATTTGTTCGACATTTTCTCGGACATGTTCGATGGAGGCTTGCGCTTGCAAGTAAGGATTTTGCGCGAAGAAGGCGGGGTCTCGCGCGATGTTTTGCAAGACTTCACCCGCGCTCTGCCATAGGATTTGCGTCAGGTTTGCGTCTTCGGCTGCTTCTTGGTAAGCGAGCAGCATAGCTTGCCTTGCGGCGTCCAAGTCGTGGGGCAAGGCTGTTCGGGCGAATCGATCTTCGTATTCATCCCACAGCTGCGGACGGCTTGCCAAGGTTGCCAGCAGGCACTCCTGCAAGTGGCGTTGCGTCTGCTGCTCGTCGTTGGAGTAGGGAATGGTTTCTTGCGCAGCCTGAAGTTTGAGTTGCTCGTTTTGCCTGCGGCGTTCTGCGAACAGAGAATCTTTGAAAAAGGCGCGATAGTGCTTGGAGAGCAGCGGGGCTTTGACGGCGTTGGCATGCTCGATGAGCGTATGTTCCAAGGTTGCGAGCTGCTCTGGCGTTTGCAGGGAGGGGAGCGCGCTTTTTTCGTCGCGCCACAGGAAGGCGCTGACGGTTTCGGTGTGGCGGAGTGCCTCACGCCATTTTTCGATGCCGAAGCTGGTAACGAAGCTGTCGGGGTCATGTCCTTCGGGCAGGAAGAAGAGCTTGAGGTTGCGCGTCTCGTCCAGCAGAGGCAGCGCGCGCAGGACAGCGCGTTTGGCAGCGAGCGCGCCCGCCTTGTCTCCGTCGAAGCAGAGGACGGGCGTATCGTTGCATTGCCACAAGAGCAGGAGTTGTTGTTCCGATAGAGCTGTGCCGAGGCTGGCAAGGCTTGTCGCAAAACCCGCCTTGTCGAGCGCGAGAACATCGGTGTAGCCCTCGACGAGGACTATAGGGCTTGTTTCAAGGTTTGCAGCGCGAGGATAGTTTCGCACGCGCGCGAAGTTGTAGAGATTTTGCCCTTTGGAAAAGACGGCTGTTTCAGGCGAGTTCAGATATTTGGGCGGGGTGAAGTCTGCTTTGCCATAAGATTTTTCTTGGGATTTTTCTTGGGTTGTTCGCGTGTCTTTTGGATAAGTATCGAGGAATCTACCCCCGAAGGCGATGATGCGTGCTTGTGCGTCGTTAATAGGAAACAAGATGCGCGAGCGAAAGCGTGCGCGCAGTTCTCGCTTCGGAACGCTCTGTCTTTCTACGCTCTGTTTTGCGACGACAAGCCCCGCTTCGAGAAGGTCTTTCTCGGATCGATTGTGCGTCCTCATCGCCTCGAAGAAGGGTTTTGTGTTGCTGTCCGCCCATCCGAGCGCGAATCGCTCGGCGCACGCTCTATCGAGTCCGCGTTGTTTCAGGTAGTCGCGTGCTTTTTCACCCGAAGACGCAAACAAGGCTTTGCCGTAGAAGGCTTCAGCGAGCGCAAGCGTCTCGCGGATTCGCTCGTTCTGTTCGCGTTTCTGCTGCGCCTTAGGCGAGGAGGGTTTGCGCTTAAGCACCACGCCAGCCTGTTGGGCGAGGCGTTCGAGCGCTTGAGGAAAGGTGAGCCCTTGTGTCTGTTGCAACCATGTGAAGACATCGCCTTTCGCGCCGCAGCCGAAGCAGTGATAGAAGCCTTTGTTTTCGACGACATGGAAGGAGGGCGTTTTCTCGTTGTGAAAGGGGCAGAGCCCGACATACCTTTCTCCGCGACGCTGTAGGGCGACGAGGTTCGAGACGAGAGCCCTCAGGCTAACGCGGCGGCGTATATCCTCGGTCTGCCCGTCGGAGTTCATTGCGGGTTCATGACTGCTGTGTCAGTCGTTCTTTGGCGCACTTGCCTGCGAAGGCGAAATCGACGGCGCCGGGGTGTCGCTTCCGCAACTCGCTCATGACGCAGCTCATGCCTTTGAGCCCCGACAGGTTTTTTTCTTTAATAATATCCTCGATTGCTTGTTCGATTTGCGGCTCGGTCATGGGCTTAGGCAGGAAGCGTCGTATCACCTCGATTTCTAGTTCTTCTTGCTGTACGTGGGCGGGGCGTCCTGCGTCCTCGTAAGCTTTGATGCTCTCGAAGCGTTGTTTTATCATCGTTTGCAGGAGGGTGAGAATCTCAGTATCGCCAAGGCTGTCTTCTCCCTTGCCTTGCCCGCGCAAGGCGATGTCGCGGTCGGTGAGCGCGGCGAGAATCAGGCGCAAGGTCGCCACTGCATGCGCCTCGTGGTTACGCAAGGCGACCTTCAAAGCTTCGGTGAATTGTTCTCTTAAATTTTGCGCCATCTCGTGTCCTCGTAAGAAGATTGTCTGCCGATTCGCTTGCAGAGTCGAGTCGCAATCCCTTGCAGAATACTCACAATAAGTCTGTCGGTCTTTGTTATAGTGTAGCCTCTTTGGAGGAAAATCTGTCCTTGTCCTTGTCCTTGCCCTTGTTGTTTTACTTTTTTGCCTACGATGCGTCGTAGAGTTTTCACCTCGTCTGGAAGCGAGACGGCGTCTTTAGTTTTGGAAGACGGCAGCGTTTGGCACGGCACGGGTGTTGGCGCGCGTGGCTTTGCTTTAGGCGAGCTTTGTTTCAACACCTCGATGAGCGGCTATCAGGAGATCTTGAGCGATCCCTCCTATGCCGAGCAGATCGTGGTGTTCAGCTTTCCGCACATCGGCAATGTGGGGGTGAATAATGAGGACGAAGAATCTGCGGGCGTGTATGCGCGCGGCTGTGTGTTGGCGCAGCGTCCGAGCGAACCCTCCAACTGGCGCAGCGAGAAAAATTTCTGCTCGTGGCTGCGCGAACGCGGGCTCGTTGCGCTGTGCGATGTGGATACTCGCTCTTTGGTGCGTCTGTTGCGCGACGGCGGAGCGCAGCGTGCGGCGATCGTCTTCGAGGAGAAACGTTTTTCGCTGAAGAATTGTCTCAAAAAAGTGCGCGCGTGGCCAGGCTTGAGGGGGGCGGAGCTGGCTCAGGGAGTCTCTTGTCAAGCGCCGCACGATTGGCAAGATCCCCTCCCTGAAGAATCTCTTCGCAAAGCCTCTCTTAGCCAAAACCCTTTTCGCAGAGATTCTCAACCCGTCGCCTCGAAAAAACCTTCGCAAGCTCGCGTGCATGTCGTTGCGCTCGACTTCGGCATGAAGCGCAACATTCTGCGCTGTCTGGAGAGTGGTGGCGCGCGCATCACGGTCGTGCCTGCGACGACTTCGAGCGCGACGATTGCCGACTTGCGTCCAGACGGCATTTTCCTATCGAACGGCCCTGGCGACCCCGCCGCGAGTGCACGCTACGCTCAGAGCATGCTGGAGCCGTTGTTATCGTCGAAGATTCCGATGTTTGGCATCTGCCTTGGCTTCCAGCTGTTGGCGCACGCGCTGGGCGCGCGTAGCGAGAAGATGTCGTTCGGACACCATGGCGCGAACCACCCCGTGCAAGTTCTCGCCAACGGACAGGTAGAGATCACCTCGCAAAACCACGGTTTTTCTATTCCCGCAGAATCGCTTCCCGACGATGTAGAGGCAACGCATGTCTCGCTGTTTGACGGCACGCTGGAGGGCTTTCAAGCTAAAAAGCGTCCGATCTTTGCGGTTCAGTACCACCCCGAAGCCTCACCCGGTCCGCACGATGCGCGCCACCTCTTCGCACGCTTTCTGAAGGATTGTCGCAACTTCCAAAAAACACAAGCGACCCAAAAGACACACGCGACTCCTGCCTCTACAACGACTCCTTCTTCTGCGACGGCTTCTGCCGATTGATGTCTGCACTTCGCTCCGAGCGTAGTTTTTCCGCCTCGTCATCCTTTGTATGGCTGTTCGTTTTGGCGGTGTCTACGCGCGTCATCTATTCGGGGATCATACAACTTACCTTCTTCGCCTTGATGCTCGCCTGCGCTTGGACTGCTCCCTCGTTGCGTTCGAGCGTTCTTGCGAGCCTAAAAAAGTTTTTTACGCGCTGGGAAGGGAAACTCGCCTTGTCGCTACTGCTCTCCGCAACGCTCACAACCCTGCTCGCCAGCGCGCGTAGCGACGAGGCTTTGGGAGTGTTTTTGTGGCTCAACTGGTTGAAAATCGTCATGCGAGGTTTCGCCCTGTTCGGCTGTGCAGCCTTGCTCACCCTGCCCTTAGAGACTTTGCGGCGTACCTTCCGCCTCGTCGCGCTCTGTCTGTTGGCGGCGATGTTGTTGTGGACATGCATGGTCGTTGCCGAACAGCTGAGCCCTAAAATTTCTGCTCCTTACTCGAAGTATGCCTATGTCTACTGGCTTTACAGCCAAGTGGGAATGGTTGTCATCTTCTTTCCATTGCTGATTGCTGCCTTCGGAAACAGAGGCAAAGGCAAAGGTAATGGGGTGAGTTTTTTGCAAGCCTCCCCTAGCAACATCGCTTCGACAATTCTGTGGCGTTGTTGTGTCGGTGGTGCAGTCTTGCTGTTGCTGTCCGTTGGCGTGATCACCGAACGCCGTATCCTCGGCGTCACTGTGAGCGTAACCTTGCTCACGCTCCTCTTCGCTTGTTGGCTCAATCACCGCTTCCGTCTATACGGGAGGCATGCGTTGCCTTTGCTCAAAGTGGGCATCGTACTTTTCGTCGCCTTCTTACTTCTGTACCTTTACCACAACCCCGTCGTCTACGGAGCCCAAAGCCTCTTATGCGACAGCTGTAACATCCTCTACCTTCCTTCGTGGTTAGTTGACGATGCGCGCCAGATGGTATGGCACGAAACCCTTCTGGTGTGGCAAGCCCACCCTTGGTTGGGACGAGGAATCGACAACGATCTCACTTTTGCTTCATCGCATCCGCACAGTCGTTTCTTGCAAGTGTTGAGCGGTTTGGGAATCGTCGGCTTCGTTTTGTTTGTATCGTTGCTCGCGCTGCTTTTTGTCAAAGCTTGCAGGGGATGGTATCGCACGGGGTCTCTTTCTGCTTTGTCCTTGATGTTTGTGCATAGTGTTTATTGGGCGACGGGTTTGTTTGAGCTAGAGATTTGGGTTGCTTGGCATTTTTGTATGTATGCAGGTGCTATTGCTATGAGCCTCTGCTTGGACAGGCTGGCGGAGGAGGGGGCAGAGGGATAAAAATAGGATGCGCTTCGCGCGGTTCTTTTTGTCTATATGTTGAGCGAACACAAAACTCCCGCGCCGCGTTAAAAGTCAGCTTGCGCGAGGCAAAGCCTCGCGCTTTTGAATAATTCGCTGCGCGTTTCGCTACGCTCACGCGCAGAGTGCGCGCTGTGCGCGCATAGCACTGCGTGCTTTTTGCGGGGGTAATTTATCCCCCCGCGCCCCCCGCGCCCCCCGCGTGCTAGGCACGCGTCGTGTATGCGTCAATGCGCAAGGCTCGTTTTTTGGGTCTGCACCGCTACCTGTTAAAATCAATCGAAAAAGCCCGTGTCTGCCTCTCTCTACGCAGTGCGCAAAAAAACGGGCAGCGACAGATTTCCCGTCGCCGCCCGCTTATTCAAAGGGTCAGGAATCTAGAATCCCATCCCCCCCCCCATGCCACCATCCGGCGGCATAGGCATCGGAGTTTTAGGCTCAGGCCTGTCCGCGACAGCTGCCTCGGTCGTGATGACCAAGCCCGCCACAGAAGCAGCGTCCTGCAACGCCGTACGCACAACCTTAGTGGGATCGATGATGCCCGCCTTGACGAGATCTCCATAGACACCATTCTGAGCGTCAAAGCCCCAGTTCCGCTCCTTCTGTTCGAGCATCTTGCCGACGATGACCGCTCCCTCTTCGCCCGCGTTCTCAGCGATCTGCCAAGCAGGCGAGGTGAGCGCGCGCTTTACGATATCGACTCCCGCGCGTTGGTCGTCGTTCGCACTCTTGAGGTTTTCAAGGACAACGACAGCATGGAGCAAGGATGCTCCTCCGCCTGCGACGATCCCTTCTTCGACAGCAGCTTTCGTTGCGTTCATTGCATCTTCGACACGGTCTCTGCGCTCTTTCACCTCGACCTCTGTCGCCCCCCCGACGCGAATGACAGCAACCCCGCCCGCGAGTTTCGCAAGGCGTTCTTGCAATTTCTCACGGTCGTAGTCCGAGCTAGTTTCTTCGATCTGCGCGCGGATCTGCGTGCAGCGTCCTTCGATTTCTTTGCTTTCGCCTGCTCCATCGATGACGGTCGTGTCTTCCTTGTCGATACGAATCTTCTTGGCAGAGCCGAGCATGGAAACATCGATGCTTTCGAGCTTGATGCCCAAGTCTTCGGAGATCATCTGTCCGCCAGTGAGAATGGCGATATCTTCAAGCATCGCCTTCCTGCGATCGCCAAAGCCCGGCGCCTTGACGGCAGCGACCTTCAGTCCGCCGCGCAGCTTGTTGACGACGAGCGTTGCCAACGCTTCGCCCTCGACATCTTCGGCGATGATCAGAAGTGCTCGTGATGACTGCACAACTTTTTCCAGCAACGGCAGCATGGGCTGCAGCGAGGAGAGTTTTTTCTCGCAGAGTAAGATGAAGGGATTTTCCATCTCGACGATCATTTTCTCGGCGTTGGTCACGAAGTAAGGCGAGAGGTATCCTCTGTCGAACTGCATACCCTCGACGATGTCGACTTCGGTCTCCAAGCCCTTGGCTTCTTCGACGGTGATGACACCTTCGTTGCCGACTTTCTCCATTGCATCGGCGATCTTTTTGCCTATGGAGGCTTCCCCGTTCGCCGAGATGGTACCGACTTGTGTCACCTCTTCGTTCGTGGTGATTTTTTTCGAGCCGCTTTCGATGTCTTTGACAGCAGCAGCGACCGCCAGATCGATTCCGCGTCGAATATCCATGGGGTTCATGCCTGCGGTCACCGCTTTCACGCCTTCGCGCACGATGGCTTGAGCAAGCACGGTTGCGGTCGTTGTGCCGTCGCCGGCGACATCGTTTGTTTTCGAGGCGACTTCGCGTACGAGTTGCGCCCCCATATTTTCGAACTTACCGTGCAGTTCTATTTCTTTGGCGACGGTGACGCCGTCCTTGGTGATCCTTGGTGCGCCGAAGGATTTTTCTATGACGACATTCCGTCCTTTCGGACCGAGCGTCACCTTGACAGCGTTGGCAAGGATGTCGACGCCTTTGAGGATTTCACCTCGTGCGTCAAGACCAAACTTCACATCTTTAGCCGACATGGCTTTAATCTCCTAATTTAGGGGTTGCTGGAAAGTTGTTTGTTGTGCGAGTAGCCGCGAGTAATCTCAATTGGGGGATAAAGTCCCCTTTATTCGAGAATTCCCATGATATCGGTTTCTTTCATAATCAACAGCTCTTCGCCGTCGAGTTTGACCTCGGTACCAGACCATTTGCCGAAGAGAATCTTGTCCCCTTTCTTCACATCGAGCGGGGTTATCTTGCCGTCTTCGGAGCGTGCTCCGGAGCCTACAGCGATGATTTCGCCTTCCATGGGTTTTTCTTTAGCCGTATCGGGGATGATAACACCGCCTGAGGTTTTTTCTTCCTCTTCAAGGCGACGCACCAAAACGCGATCGTGTAACGGACGGAGCTTCATGCCGTCTTCCTCCTATTCTGTTGTAGAGTTGGCGCGCAATGCCTTTGCGCAGAGGATAGAAAGACGAATGTCTCCCTTCCCATTCTATATGGGTAAGCATAGCCTGTGAGTCAAGGGGAGAGGAAAATAAATTTTAAATTAGCGATGAAAACAGAACTTACAAAGACAAATGTTGGGAGATACACTTTAGCCTTCGACGCTTGTTCGGGAGGAATTTCCTTTTGTTTGTGGGAAGGGGAGGAGGCACGCGTAAGGTGGTCTTCCCGCGACCATGAATCTTGCGACGAGGCTTTGGCTGAAGATTTGCCTTTTCTGTTAGCAAAAGAAATTGCAAAAAGAGAGATTGAGAAGGAATTCTCTTACAAATTGTTGGAAAGCATTTGTTTTGTGAGAGGGCCGGGCAGTTACACGGGGTTGCGCGCCAGTCTTTCGGTCGCGCGGGGGTTGAGGTTAGCATGCGGAGGATTGGGGATATATTCGGTGACGAGCTTTCAGGCGGGGTTGTTAGCGGCGGGAGTGTGCGGGGAGGATGATGGGGGGTATGTTTTATCGTTGGTTGAGAGTTTTCGGGGTATTTGGTATGGGCAGGCGTTTCGGGGGGGGGATGCTTTGGGGGAGGCTCGTATTTTGGGGGCTGATGCGTTGCGGATGTGGGTTTTCGAGTTGTTGGAGATGGGGGGTGGAAAATTGGGTTTATGCGGGGGGGGAGTGGGGCGTGCTTGTGCGGAGGTGTTAGGGAGTTTTCCTAGCGAGGCATTTGTTGTAGGGGGTGAGGTGGATGCGTGGGCTTTTTCGAGGCGATTGATTTTGAAAGACGATGGGATGTATGCGCGGGGCGAGGATGCGCTGTTGCCTGTCTATATGGGTAGCCCTGTTTGACGCACAAAAGCACAAGCGCGAACAGATGCAGATACGCACCTTATCTACGCCATCGTCCCCACACCCCCCCCCAAACGCGCCCCTCCTCCCCACGCCACAATCTCCCCACATTTTCCCAATGTCGCCCCACAACAATTCCCACAATCCCCACAATTCCCCAACCCACAGCTCCCCCAACGCCCCCAACGCCTCCAAAAATTCCCCCCAACAACAAAAACAAACAAACCCCCAACGACGCCAAACTAGAAAAACCCCACATCCCCAAAATTCCCACCCACAAAAAAACTGACACAAAAAACATCCCCGGCGATAACAACGAAATAATTCCCATCAAACTCGCAACTCCCTTCCCCCCCCTAAATCCCCTGCTCCACACAGGGAAACAATGCCCCAACAAACAACCCACCGCTGCAAAAGACTCCCCCCACCCAAGAAACTCAACATCCCCAAAACGCAACGCAAATAAATCTCCCCCCAAAACGATCGCATAGCGAGCCAACAAAATCGCCACCATCCCCTTCATAACATCCAACGCCACCACCGCAAATGCCCTCCCCCAACCCGCATAGCGTAAAACATTCGTCGCACCCGTACTCCCCGAACCCACATCCCTAAGATGCCTCCCCCCTAAACTGCTGCGCGCAACCCAAGGCCCTGAAGGAAATAACCCACACAAATACCCTCCGAGAAAAACAACCCCGAAAAACATCCCCCCCCCCACAAAACCTTGCATCATCACTTCACCAACGCCCCCTTCTCTTTCTCGCGAGCCTTCTCGCGCTCATTCTCAAGTTTTTTGTTTTTCGAATCTCCTCTATCGAAAACAATCCTGCCGTCTACCCAAGTTTTCATGACCACTCCCTTCACCTCCACCTCATGAAATGCCGTGTTCTTAGACTTACTGCGCATCTGCTCCTCGCGTATCACCCATTTTTTGTCTGGATCGCAGAGCAACAAATCGGCAGGCTCGCCAATCTCCAGCGTCCCTCCGCTGATTCCTAGCAACTTGGCAGGATTGGTAGCAAGCTTGCGGAAGATCTGCGCCAGCGAAAGCTCTTTCAAATGCGTCAGACATAGCGCGAGCGTCGTCTCCAATCCGATCATGCCACAAGCTGCCAAAGGCAACGGCAGGCGTTTTGAATCCTGATCCTGCGGCGAGTGATCGCTCGCGATGCAATCGATGGTGTCATCTAGCAACGCTTCGACAACCGCCCTCCTATCCGCATCGCTGCGCAAGGGAGGCGTGACCTTGGCGAAAGTCCTGTATCCCTCCAGCGCGCTCTCGTCGAGACAGAAGTAATGAGGTGCCGTATCGCACGAGACTAGCAGTCCCTTCTTCTTGGCACGCCTGACCGCATTGAGCGCTGCCTCCGTGGTGAGATGCGCAAAATGGCAGCGTCCGCCTGTGCCTTCCAACAAGCGTAGATCTCGCTCGACGATGGTGACTTCCGCCGTAGCAGGAATGCCTACCAGCCCCAGCCTATCCGCTAGCGCGCCTTGGTTCATGTCGCCCTCTTCGGCGAGCTCACGATCTTCCGCATGCTGAATAACCAGCGCGTCCAACCCACGCGCATAGGTGAGAACGCGCGTCATTACGCGAGCGTTTTGTATAACACGTTCGCTGTCCGTAAAGCCGAGCGCGCCACTTGCTTGCAAAAGTCCCATCTCTGATATTTGTTCTCCCTTCATGCCTCGTGTGGCGGCGGCGTAGCAGTAGATCTTGCAACCCTTCTGCTCTCTACCGCGCCGTGCGACGAACTCGACGACCGACACATCGTCGATGACGGGCTGCGTCGAGGGCAGGCAAACCATCGAGGTCACCCCTCCTGCCGCCGCCGCCGCGCCCGCAGAGGCGATCGTTTCTTTATGCTCTTCGCCGGGTTCGCGCAGTTGAACGCGCATATCCACCAGTCCTGGCGCAAGCACCAAGCCTTGCGCGTCGATACAGAGCGCGTTATCCGCAACCTTGTCTAATGGAATATCGCCACGCGCTTTGATCTTGCCGTCTTCGATCAGCAGCGCGCCATGCGAGTCTTTCTCTACTATAGGATCGATCAGGCGTGCGTTTTCGATCAGCGTTTGTTTCATAGCGGAGTTCGTCTTGAGCGGCGTGCTATTTTCATGCGCTTATCAGCTCCAAGCAGCTCATGCGCACGGCGACTCCTGTCTCGACTTGGTCGTGGATGAGGTTGCGCCCTAGGTCGTCTGCCAGGATCGAATCGATCTCGACCCCTCGGTTCATCGGCCCAGGATGCATCACTAAGGCATCGGGACGCGCGCAGGTCAGCTTTTCGTGCGTCAAGCCGTAGAAGTGAAAATACTCGCGGATCGAGGGGACAAAAATGCCTTGCATGCGTTCGGTCTGCAAGCGCAGCATCATGACGATATCGCAATCGGACAAGTCCTTCGCGCATGTCGGTAAAAACCTCGACACCGTACAGCGACGGCTCGTCGGGCAGAAGCGTCGGCGGAGCGACGATACGCACGCTCGCCTCCATCTTCTGCAACAGCAGAATGTTAGAGCGTGCGACGCGGGAATGTCGAACATCGCCGCAAATGGCGACTCTCAAGCCTTTCAAGCCGCCTTTACGATGGCGAATCGTTGCGGCATCTAATAGGGCTTGCGTCGGATGTTCGTGAAAGCCGTCGCCGGCGTTGATCACATGGCAATCCAGCTTTTCGGCGAGCAGTTGGACTGCGCCTGAATGCGGATGGCGCACCACCAACAAATCGGCAGCCATGGCGCGCAGGGTTTGGGCTGTATCGATCAGCGTCTCGCCTTTGCGAATCGAGGAATGCGCTACCGAGATGCTCGTTACTTCTGCGCCCAGCCTTTTTGCTGCCAACTCGAACGAGACGCGCGTGCGTGTTGAGTTCTCCATGAAGAGGTTGATGACATTCACGCCTTTCAGCGATTCGCTGCAGCGTTTCAGATGTTTGCCACTACGCCGATACTTCTCGGCACGTTCGAGGATCATCTCGATATCTTGTGCTTCCATGCCTTCGATCCCTAGAAGATGCTTGAAGGGGAGCGACTTGCCTTTCTTCGAGACGACCTTGGGGGCAGGGCTTTGCAACGCTGCTTTGTTAGGATTCACGAGTTGGAGTTGGGAAGGACCCATGCTGTTACTTTTCCATAGATTGTTGCGCGAGGTCAAGCTTTTCTATGAGACAGATAGCGGTAGTGTCACAAAAAACGGGACGCGCGTATTGGCGCGTAAACGACGCGTGCGTAGCGTGCGCAGTGCGCTTTTGAATAAGAGGCTGCTGGCTTCGCTTCGCTCGCCCGCAGTTTAATGCGGGGGGAATTTATCCCCCCGCGCCCCCACGCGCGCGAGCGCGCGTTCGCCTACGCGTCAATATGCGAGTCCAGTTTTTTGGGACACTGCCGCTATTGACGACAAGACTGAAAACTAATCTACACACCCTAATACAGACGCTTCAAGCTAGACAAACAAACACGCTGCAAAATACCACGCACCCGCCCATCCCCAATGCCCTCCAATGCCTCCGCCCCCCTCACCAATGCCCCCTCCGCAACCGCCGCACAATCCTCAAAACAATCCCTCTCACGCATAAAACCCACTACCTCGTCAATCTCATCGCTCCCACAATCACTACGCGCAAGCAACCCCTCAATACGCCGTCGCTGCCTCCTATCCACACGCGATAAACACAAAACTAACGGATAGGTGACCTTGCCATCCCGTAAATCATCACCCCGTCGCTTGCCTAAAGTCCTGCTCTCGCCAAGATAATCCAACATGTCATCCGCAAGCTGATAGCCAATACCAAACTGCTCGCCGAACAACGCAAGAGCATCCCGCTCCCTCGCAGGCGCGCGCGCCAACAAAGCCGCACTCAACGTCGCCGCGCTGAAAAGCGCACCCGTCTTGTCCCTGATAATCTCCAAACTCTCGTCTAATGTCATCGAAAGAGCACGCGCGCTGTAAAGCTGGCGCACTTCTCCCTGCGTCAAACGCAACGCCGTTTGCGATAACAAAGTCAGAATACCAATCTCGCTCTGCCTACACATCAGATCAAAAGCACGCGCAAACAGAAAATCCCCCACCAACACAGAAGCCTGCGCACCCCACAATCGATGCGCCGTAGGCAAACCCCGCCGCATCTTCGATCCATCCACAACATCGTCATGCAAAAGACTAGCGCAGTGAATCGCCTCGATCGCACCGCCCAATAAAATTGTTTCCTTATTCTTCGCCTCGTTGAGAATCTTCTCCTCGCCCTGACAACCCAAGAGCTTCACCGAGGCGATCAGCAAGCGCGATCGAAGACGTTTGCCTCCCGCAGAAACAATATGACGCACAACATCGGGCAGAGGTGCTGCCAAACCCAATGTCTCCTCAAGCAAAAGCTGAGAAATCGCCTTCGTCTGCTCCTCCGTCTCGGCGCACAGATCGGAGAAACCCTCGAAAGGTAGCGATGTCTTCAGTGATTCTTTCGGTGATTCTTTCGACGACTCTTTCTGATTCTCTTGCCGCTTCTTCTCTTGCAGCTTCTTCTCTTGGAACGCTTTTTGCGGTAACTTTCTCAATCTCCAAACGCGCCGCGTGCCGCGTTTGAACGAATCACCCAACAGGCTCGTCATCGGAGCACGGCTTGCCTGATAAAAAACACGGCACAACATAAGGTGTCAGAAGACAGCATCGTAGAGACAGCAAGCAGCACAAAAAAAAGACTTGACCCGCAAGGCACGAACCTGTTAATCAATCGCGTGCAACAGCATAGAAGACGCGCCTTGAGGAATCAATCGCAAAACACTACAAAGCGCGAAGCTCGAACGCTCTTCTCCCCCCTCTCCCCCCTACCCCCTCGATAACTCCCTTTTGTAGGCTTTTTATGGCAGAATTACTCGTCGTGCTGTGGCGCGATATTCCCGCACAAGTGATCGCGCGTCGTTCGCGCCGCGAACAGGTTAAGCGCGTGCTCGCACCGCGATTCGCCGAAGCGATCGACAAAGCCGCCATGCACGGCGACGCACGCGAGGCAGACAGCTACTTGCAAGAGTGGCGCAAGAGCACCCCCGAACCTTGCGATGAAAACTTGGAGCAAGTCTCCGAGGCACGCGCGCAAGAACTGGAGGAAACTTACGACGACGAACGGCTAAAAAACCTTGTCGCCAAAGGCGGCTGGGAGCAAAACGCCCACCCAGATTCCAAACAACCATAAAACAACCTCCCCCTTTTCACCCTCACCCGAAGGATAACTTTTTATGACAACTCGCACCCTTGTCGCCTCTGCGACGAAAGAACATGCGATCGCCTTGGACGCTCCGTTTACGATCATCGGAGAGCGTATCAACCCGACCGGTCGCAAGAAGCTGGCAGAAGAAATGCGCAACGACAACTTCGAAACCGTCGAGCGCGACGCGCGTGCGCAGATGGCGGCGGGCGCGCACATGCTGGATGTCAATGCTGGCATTCCGCTCGCCGACGAGCCGGCGATCTTGGCAAAAGCAATCCAGCTGATCCAATCGTTCTGCGACTTGCCGCTGTCGATCGATTCGTCGATCGTCGCAGCCCTAGAAGCAGGACTGAAGGTCTACAAAGGACGCGCGCTACTCAACTCGGTGACGGGCGAGGAAGAGCGGTTGGAAGTCGTCTTGCCACTCGTCAAAAAATACGACTGCGCCGTGATCGCCATCTCCAACGACGAAACAGGCATTTCCGAAGACCCCGATGTGCGATTCGAGGTCGCTAAAAAAATCGTCGAGCGCGCAGCCGATTACGGAATCGGACACGAGCGAATCGTCGTCGATCCTCTCGTGATGCCGATCGGTGCGCTGTCGCAAGCGGGCGCAGGAGCTTTGCGCCTTATTTCACGCTTGCGCTTTGAGCTGAAGGTGAACACCTGCTGCGGTGCGTCCAATGTTAGTTTCGGATTGCCTAACCGCCACGCGCTGAACGCAGCCTTCTTGGCGATGGCATCGGGCGCGGGTATGAGCTCGGCTATCATGAATCCTCTGCACGATGAGGAGATCGTCGCCATCAAAGCAAGCGATGTGATCGCGGGCAAGGATGTGGGATGCACGCGCTGGATAAAACGTTTTCGCGAACCGAACGGTAGCGACGAAACGGGAGCCGACGCACGCGGCGCAAGACGCAGGCGCAGAGAGAGAGCAACCTAAAAAAAAACTTCGCGAGAAAAACGGAGGAAAACAGAGGAAAATGGAGAACACGATGACAGAGGCAAAAACAGAAACGCCAAAGGAAGCTGCTACAGAGGCAGAAGAAGTTTTCGTCGTCTTCACACCTTCGGGACTGCGTGGCTCGGTTCCACGCGGCACAACCCTCTTGGCGGCGGCGCGCAAGATCGGCGTCGATTTGGATTCGGTGTGCGGCGGGCGTGGTATCTGCGGACGATGTCAGGTGCAGCCCACTTTCGGACACTTTCCGAAGTTCGGCATCGAGAGCGACGCGCGGGCACTCTCCGAGTTGTCAGAGGTCGAGACGCGCTATGCGAAACGTCGCGGCTTGCAAAAAGGACGACGCTTGGGATGTAACGCCGTGCTGCAAGGCAACATGGTCGTCGATGTTCCGCCTGAGAGTCAGTTGCGCAGGCAGGTTATACGCAAGCGACCCGATGCGCGTCCGATCGCCATCGATCCGATTCTACGCCTGCACTATGTCGAGGTAGAGCCTCCCAAACTCGACAGCCCCTCAGGCGACTGCGAGCGGCTGCTCGATGCCTTGCGACGCAGTTGGAATGTGCAAGTAGGCGCGATCGATCTCTCCGTCTATGGCTCTATTCAAACAGCGTTGAAAAAGGGCGACTACAAGGTCACCTGTGCCGTGCGCGACAACGACACGCTGCTCAAAGTCTATCCCGGCGTCGAGACGATGCTATACGGGTTGGCGGTAGATATCGGATCGACGACGATGTCGGCGCAACTAGTCGATTTGCAAAGTGCGACCGTCATCGCCGCTCAGGGACGCATGAACCCGCAGATCCGATTCGGAGAAGACCTCATGAGCCGCGTCTCCTACGCCATGCTCAACGAGGGCGGCGACGCAGAGATGACAGAGTGCGTGCGCGAAGCCTTGAACACGATCTTTAAAGAGGTCGCCGCTTCCTGCGAGGTTGACCCTGATAAAATCTTGGAGGTTGTCCTCGTCGGCAACCCCATCATGCATCACATCTTTTGGGGAATCGATCCCGTACCCTTAGGCGGCGCACCCTTCGCGCTCGCCAGTGCCGCTGCGATCAGCGCACCCGCACGCGAGTGTGGATTCACCTCGCTCGCCTCGTGCGCGCGCCTATACTCGCCGCCTTGCATCGCAGGACATGTAGGTGCGGACGCAGCGGCGGTCGCGCTCTCCGAGTACCTGTGGGACGCAGAAGAGCCCGTGCTGGCAATCGACATCGGCACGAACGCCGAAATTCTGCTGGCGGTAGGCAAGCGCGTATTTGCCGCCTCAAGCCCCACGGGACCCGCCTTCGAGGGCGCACAGATCGAACACGGGCAGAGGGCGGCGGCGGGCGCGATCGAGCGAATCCGTATCGACGACAAAACCTTCGAGCCGCGATTCAAGGTGGTCGATCGTATGGCATGGTCGAACGAGCAGGAATTCAACAAAAACGCCGACGCACCAAAAAACAAAAAAGCAGATCGTGCCGCAGAGCCGAGCGCGGTTAGCGGCATTTGCGGCTCTGGCATCATCGAGGGAATCGGCGAGTTGTTTCGCACAGGGCTGCTGGGCGTAGACGGATTGTTCCGCGAGGAAATGGCTTCCCGCACGCCGCGTCTGCAGCGCGAGGGACGCAGCTTCGTCTATCTGCTGCACGAGGAGGAGGGCAGAAAAATCACCATCACCCAGAACGACATCCGTGCCGTGCAGTTGGCTAAAGGCGCGCTCCATGCGGGCGCGAGGCTGTTGATGGCGCACGCGGGCGTGCCGAAGGTGTCGCGCATTTTGCTGGCAGGCGCATTTGGCAGTCATATCGATCCGCTGTATGCCTTGATCTTGGGCTTGGTGCCAGATTGTGCACCTGACAAGGTTGTGCCCTTGGGAAACGCCGCTTCGACGGGCGCGCGCATCGCGCTCGTCAACCGCAACCACAGAAGGTTGTTGGAGGAGCGGGTGCGCGACATCGTCAAGATAGAGACAGCTACCGAACCCGACTTCCAGCAGTACTTTGTCGAGGCGATGGCGTTTCCTCACGCCTGCGATCCGTACAGCGAGTTGCGCAAGGTAGCTACGACCTTGCCTGCCTTTGTCGCGCAAGAGCCTACGGCGCGGCGCGGCGAGCGTAGTAGCGCGCGGCGCAAACGCTTACGCCTTGAGACCAACCCATGACCGAAGATCTCACAGCGCGGATAGCTACGCTTGCGAGCGAATCGAGCCTTGAGGTAACTCCTCGCGGGGCTACGAAAGTCGAGAGCTTCCGCGATCTTTTGCAGGAGGAGGGGGTGCGTATTTTCATCACCTTTCTACCGGGGTCGGATTTGGGCGAGACGACAAAAACCGCCGTACGATTGGCGCGCGAGGGCTTTCGTCCAGTGCCGCACATCGCGGCGCGCTCGCTTGAGAGTGAGGCGCAGCTTGAGGATGCGCTCAAGGCTTGGCGACAAGAAGCAGACGTCGAGGAGGTGTTGCTAATCGGCGGAGCGGTAGAAAAACCGCTCGGTCAATTCAGCGAATCCATGGCTATCTTGCGTTTGGGCTTACTAGAAAAACACGGCATAAAAAAAGTCGGCTTGGCAGCTCACCCTGAGGGATCGCCAGACATCGCGCCTGATGCTTGTGCGCGGGCGATTGCCGAAAAGAATCAATACTTAAAAAGCAGCAGTCTTGAGGGTTATTTCGTAACCCAGTTTTGCTTTGAGATGCAGCCTGTTTTGCGATGGCTGGAGGAGATTCAGGACGAGGAAGGGGGTGGCAATCGACTAAGGGTTGTGGTGGGGTTGCCGGGGCTTGCCACTTTGAAGACTTTGATTATGCATGCGCGGCAGTGTGGGATTGGCAATTCGATGCGTCTTTTGTTGAATCGGGCGAGGGATATAAGGCAGATGGTGATGACGCGCGCGCCTGACGATTTGCTTGTGGGGTTGGCGCGGGCTTGGCTGGAGGACGACACGCTAAGGGAGCGTTTGGGTGGCATTCATTTGTATCCTTTGGGAGGAATTGGGAAGACGGCGGAGTGGCGGAGGAAGGTGGCGGAGGGGGATTTTCGCCTTAAGGACGAGGGGTTTGCAGTAGGAGAGTAGAAAAGGAACGAGATTTTGTAATCTTTACGGATGCAAAACATCGCGTGCGTAGCACGCGGGGGGGTGTGGGGGATAAATTCCCCCCACGAAGACCCCGCGTCACGGGGAGCGCGAGGGAGTAATCCCTCGCAAAAAGCCCGCAGTAAGCGGGCGCGTAAGCGCCTTCTACGCGCTACGCGCGTAGCGCGAGATGCGTAGCCTCTTATTCAAACGCCCGTCAATCTCCTTACCAAGTGCGCGTCTTGCCCCCCGCCCATCCCCCATCCAACCGCAACATCCCCCAAACAACAAACGCCTTAGCAATATCTCCCCCCACAAAAGGAATCAATCCCAACGCCAACAAAGGCTTCTCCCAACCAATGCTACCCCCCAGCCACGCCAAACCACACACATAAATCACAACAATACCCCCAAATAACACCAACAAACTACGCACACTCTTCCCTCGCGCTAACAAAAACAACGCCATCGCAGGCAAAAATCCAAGAATATATCCCCCCGTCGGCCCTAACAAATACACCATCCCCCCCCCCTTGGCAAAGAGCGGCAATCCCAAAACGCCCAACAACACATAAGAGCCCAACGAAGCCCAAGCAACCGACCGCGAGAAAAAACATCCGATAAACATCAACGCCATCGTCTGCAAAGTCATCGGCACAGGATAAAAAGGTACCTGCACCTTGGCAGAAAGAGCCAAAAGCCCAACCCCCGCCATCGACAAAACAACGCGCCGCAAAATAACCGCAGGAGCGCAAGATTGGACGCAAGATTGGACGAAAGATTGAGAAAAAGATAGACGCATGATGATAACGATTCCTCCTAATAAGAACCTCTAACCCGTGCGATTAGGCACGACAATTGCAAGAATCACGCATAGAGTAACGATGTATGCTTAAAAAATCAACGAGAATTGTCCCCCTCTGCAGCATAGCACTGCTGCTCGTCCTCGGAGGTTGCCAGAGCGGAAACAACCTCTCGCTCGGCGAGGAGGCGCGCCGTCTCAACGCCAGCCTTGCACGCGCTGAACCCACCAGCCAACAAGCCAGCCAACAAAGCAGCGCACGACCGCGCACCCTCTACGATCAGGCAGCCGTGATCCTCGCTACAGGAGAGCGCAAACGACGCAAAAGTCTCGTTAAAAACCTGCACAAAGGCAAGCTGGGCAAACTGCCCTACGAAACACTAGCTCAAGAAGCCCAACGATGGGGCAATTTCAGCGGAGCCGCCGTAGGAGGAGCCATCCTCAGCCAAGACAACCAACAGCAAAACCGCCGCGAGAACGCATGGCTCGCCCTAGACTTGGCGCAAGCCTACTCGCGCATCAACGAGAAAAAAAGCACCGCCACGAAAGTCGCCGCCGAACAACTGCTGCTAGAATCGGTCTCTGGCTTTTGGGCGCAGCTAAACACGCAACGTTTCACCCCCGCCATCGAGGCAACTAGACGCAGCCTGCGCAACGCGCTGAAACGCAGCGGCGTGAGCGACAAAGAACGTCGCAACCTGACAACGCTAGAGCGTCAGCTCTTCCAAAGCAGCGTGCAACTCTCGGCACGCACCGCCGCCTTCACACGCGGCGCAGGAGCATACCTACCGCGCGCTAAGGTCTATCGACGCTTGCAAGGCGGCACGCTGCTACCTCCGCCCGAGCTGCTGTCGATCACCTACACGCCCGCCCTCACCGACCGCGTCATAGCTGCCTCGATCCCTCAGCTACGGCTAGGCGCAAAACGCAGCGACCGCCTCCTGCCGCGCATCGCCTCGCTTTCTGAAGCCTTGGAGACGATGCCCTATCTAGGACTCTTCGCTGTGCCGCCGCGCGAGGTGCGCGCCTTCAACAATCTTGCCGAAGAACGCCTTTTGCTCAAACTCAGCTACGCCGCCGCTTGGGGACTGATCGACCTACGCTACCGCCGCAACACTATCGAGGCGCAAACCTATCGCCAAAGCCGCCGCCTTCTCTTGGCTGTGACGCGCATGTTGAGCGCACGGCTCGCCCTGCTATCCTACGATGGCGCGTTGCAAAACTTTGCCGATGCCTTGTGGAGATTTCAACGCCAAGAACGCGCGCTCTTGCATAGCAAGCCCTCCAGCGAGGACGATCCTCGCGGACTAGATTTCTTGCAAATCTACAGCCACCACCTGTTGAGCGCCGTGCGAGCAAGCGAGTCCTACGCCGAGAGTCTGCTATGGAGTCTGCGGCTAGCCTTTGCCAACGGCTATCTGCAAGCGCCCGAAGCGCACAAGGTAAAGACGTTGGAACAAGTTTCGCTCAACGCCGATCGCATCGAGGCACGCCTGCGCCAAACCCCTGGCTTGCTGGCAACCCCGCTGGAGGGAGATAACACGAGGCTTATCTTCGGCTTACCTGCGCATCGCCGTCAGGCACTTGAGCGCGCTATCGCCGCGCGCCTTGCTATCGAGTCGAACGCGCGCATCAAGGAAAGCTCTACTTCCTCGCCGCTATACGCGCCGCAACCCTCGATGCTCGGACCTTCTAGTGCTCCGCGCCAGCTTACTCCGCAAACGCCCAAAAAGCTCTTCGAGCAAGGAGGCAGCGTCTATCGACGCTTGCAACCCTCCGCTCCGCCAGAAAGAGCTCTGCCACGCTTGCAAAAACCCTCGTGGCTCGAAAACTAATTGGCTTCGAGCAGGGTTAGAGCAGGATAGAGCTCATGCTAGGTTGTGCCAGAAGGAGCCCGACACTTCCGCAAAGTTGCCATCGCTACCGTATTCGATATTGATCGTAAAGGCAGCAGAGCCTGTTCCTGTGTCGGGATTGGCATCGAAAGCATCGAGGATCGCTATGGTGTCGGCGATGTCATCCTCACTATCCTTGTCGATGGTGATTTCAAGGTTATCTCCTAGACCTGACAAAGTTTGCAGAAGAAGCAGAGAAATCTGCTGCTTCGTAAGCACCCTCGAATCGCAAGGTCATGACGTCTCCTGGTGTGTCTACGATGGTGTCTGAGCCGTCGCCTACGAGGAACCCATAGGTGTCCGCGCCTGTGCCGCCGTCAAGGTAATCGTTGCCATACCCGCCTCCTAGGAGGTCGCTGAACGCACCGCCCTCAAGGATGTCGTCGCCATACCCGCCGAAGAGCCAGTCCCAGCGCGCCGCCATCAAGGGTATCGCTGCCATCCCCACCGGAGAGAAGGTCGTTGCCATACCCGCCTTCAAGGCGGTCGTCGCCTTCGTCTCCGAAAAGATAATTGTTCCCGCCATCGCCCGTCAACCAGTCGTTGGCGAGTCGAGCCGAGAAAATGTCTTCGATGTCGGTGAGGGGTCGCCCAGCGGCTTCGTTGTTGTTAGCAGTAAAGCCATGCGTTCCGTCGAAGTCTTGTTGTTCTTCTCCTTGCAACAACAGGCTCACCCTCACCCCTGTACTAGAGTAGCCGTAGAAAGCAGTATCTAGCCCATCCCCCCCGTCAAGGATGTTGCAAGCCGTCGTCGCCCGCGCCACGCCCTGAAAGAGGAACGCCCTAGAAGGTAAGAAACCGTCGTCGAAAGCGCCACCCTCAAGGAGGTCGTCGCCAAGCCTGCCGTTGAGGTAGTTGTCCCCACCATCGCCCGTCAGCCAATCGTTAGGAGTCAGAGCCTACGATGCCTTCGATGTTGGTGAGGATGTCGCCCATAGCTTCGTTTTGGGCTTCGTTGTTATTAGCAGCAAAGCCATGCGTTCCGTCGAAAACTTGTTGTTCTTCTCCTTGCAACAACAGGCTCACTCTGACTCCTTTGCCAGCGAAATCGTAGCGAGCTGTGTCTGCCCCCTCTCCACAATTTAGCTAAATATTTCTTCGCCTGCAAAATATGAAAAGAAAATAAGCATCGAAATAATGTTGGAAGAGAAAAATATTGACAAGGATAACTATAAGCACCTGACTATGAGAAAGTATGCAAAGATGGTTATCCCCGTGAGTTTTCGTTACCCTCAAGAATATCTACGCCCGCGCCACCGTCTAGGTAGTCCCTGCCCTCGTTACCCTCAAGGATGTCGTTGCCTTCGCCGCCCTCAAGGCGGTCGTCGCCGTCACTGCCGTAGAGGGTATTGTTCTCTCCATCGCCCGTCAGCCAATCGTTGGAGTCCGAGCCTACGATGTGTTCGATGTCGGTGAGGATATCGCCAACAGCGTCGTTGTAGTTCTTGTTAAAGCCATGCGTTCCGTCGAAGTCTTGTTTTTTGCACCCCTTTAAAAACTTGCTGAACAAGGACACGCGGAATCTCAACCCTATTTTATCTTCCCTGTATAATTGCAGAGGGAAGTGTAGTAAGCAATGTCTAATCCCTTAGCACCATCAAGGGTATCTGCGCCCGCACCGCCATCAAGGACTGAAGTGCGCCCGCACCGCCATCAAGAATGTCGTCGCCCGCGCCGCCCTCAAGGGTGTCATCGCCATGCCCGCTCTCAAGAATGTCATCGCCCGCGCCGCCGTAGAGGCGGTCGTTGCCACTCTGTCCATAGAGGCTATCGTTGCCCAGCCCCCCCTCAAGGATGTCGTCGCCCGCGCCGCCCTGTAAGCCGTCGTCGCCCAGCCCCCCCTCAAGGGTGTCGTCGCCAGCCCTGCCGTAGATGGAGTCGTTGCCTGCAGTGCCTGTAAGATGATTGTTTCGAGAATGCTTCGATTTCTCCGAGAAGTCGCCATGGTATTTTCCTCTGTGCGTTGGGATGATGAAAAGGAGAGTAAGTCTCCACAAACACAACCCTAGCACTCAACAGCAACGATTCCACCCATAAAAGTGCGCTCCCCTAAAAAACACCAAAAAACCTGCAAGCGCGTCATAGCAAGGCGAGAAAGAAAGTAGCGTTGCTTTCTCCTCAGCCCTTGCCTCCTCCTCTTGGCTGTGACGCAGGGTTAGAGCAGGATAGAGCTCATGCTAGGTTGTGCCAGAAGGAGTCCGACACTTCCGCAAAGTTGCCATCGCTGCCGTATTCGATATTGATCGTAAAGGCAGTAGAGCCTGTTCCTGTGTCGGGATTGGCATCGAAAGCATCAAGGATCGCTATGGTGTCGGCGATGCCGTCCTCACTATCCTTGTCGATGGTGATTTCAAGATTATCTCCTACCCTGGCAAAGTTTGCAGAAGAAGCAGAGAAATCTGCTTCTTCGTAAGCACCCTCGAATCGCAAGGTCATGACATCTCCTGGTGTGTCTACGATGGTGTCTGAGCCGTCGCCTGTGCGGAACACATAAGTATCTGCGCCCTCGCCGCCGCCAAGATAGTCCTTGCCTGCGCCGCCCTCAAGGAGGTCGTTGCCACTCTCGCCGTAGATCTGGTCGTTGCCCGTGTCGCCAAAAAGAGCGTCTACACCTGTACCGCCGATGAGAAGGTCTCTGCCCGCACCACCATCAAGGAGGTCGTTGCCCGCGCCGCCGATTATGAAGTCGACACCATCTCCACCTTCGAGGGTGTCATCGCCATCGCCACCATCAAGGCGGTCGTCGCCATCTTCGCCGTAGAGGTTGTCTTTGCCCATCTCCCCCTCAAGGCGGTCGTCGCCATCGTATCCAACAAGAATGTTGTTCCCGCCATCGCCCGTCAGCCAGTCGTCGTGGTTGGAGCCCCAGATTCCTTCGATGTTGATGAGGATGTCACCCACAGCTTCGTTGTTGTTGGCGGTAAAGCCATACATTCCATCGAAGTCTTGTTGTTCTCCTTGCAACAACAGGTTAACCCTAACCCCTTTGCCAGATAAAGAATAGCGAGCAGAGTCTGTCCACGCGCCACCGTCAAGGGTGTCTGCGCCATCCCCGCCGTAGAGAACATCATACCCCTGCCCGCCCTCAAGGTGGTCGTCGCCCGCGCCGCCGTAGAGACGGTCGTAACCCACGCCGCCGTAAAGGCGGTCGTTGCCATCATTGCCGTAGAGGCGGTCGTTGCCCCCGTCGCCTTCGATGCGGTCGTCGCCCTCCTGCCCGTAGAGACGGTCGTTGCCATACCCACCGTAGAGGCTGTCGTTGCCATACCCACCGTCGAGGTGGTCGTAGCCCCCGCCGCCGTAGAGGCGGTCGTTGCCATCCTCGCCGTAGAGGCGGTCGTAGCCCCTGCCGCCCTCAAGGATGTCATCGCCTCCTTGCCCGTACAGCCGGTCGTTTCCGTTGCTACCGACTAGCCTATCTTCCTCGCTCTCCCCTACATAAAGAGTGTATATATCAGACCCTTCTCCATTTAAAGTGCTAAGCATATAGCGCCCGTTCGCGTAAGAAGCCTCGTCAATCAAAACACTGCTACCAAAAAACTCCTCGTGTTCGATCCGTACCCCCTCGCTGGTACGCGTAACCGAAAACCCATCCCAATTATTATAGCTAACACCTAAAAAAATGAGCAAATCGTTTCCCGCCGCATCCGTGATCACATCGTGTCCGAAAACGTTGCTAAAAGCGTATTGATCGTTGCCCTGCTCCCCCTCAAGGCGGTCGTTGCCATCACCACCCTGAAGGATGTCGTCGCCAGACCCTCCGTAGAGATGGTCGTCGCCTACACCACCCTCAAGGATGTCGTTGCCTTCGCCGCCAAGGAGGTGGTCGTAGCCCGCGTTGCCATTAAGGTGGTCGTCTCCCGCGCCGCCGATGAGCGTATCGTTGCCACCCCTGCCGTAGAGGTAGTCCCTGCCCGCAGTGCCTATAAGAAGATTGTTTTGATCGTTGCCGTAGATAGTCGCCATGGTATTTTCCTCTGTGTGTTGGAGTGATAAAGAAGAGAGTCCCCCCCCCCCCCCCCCGAGAAACAACCCTAAAACCTCGAAAGCGGGTCAGAGCAAGACGAGAAAGCAAGTAGCCTTACTTTCTCGTCAGCCCTTGCCTCCTCCTCGTGGCTGTGACGCAGGGTTAGAGCAGGATAGAGCTCAGGCTAGGCTGTGCCAGAATGAATCCAACACTTCCGCAAAGTTGCCATCGCCGCTGCCGTATTCGATGTTGATCGTAAAGGCGGCAGAGCCTGTTCCTGTATAGGGATTGGCATCGAAAGCATCGAGGATCGCTATGCTGTCGGCGATGCCGTCCTCACTATCCTTGTCGATGGTGATTTCAAGGTCGTCTCCTACCCTAACAAAGTTTGCTGAGGAGGCGGTGAAATCTGCGGCTTCGTAAGCACCATCGAAGCGCAAGGTCAGGGTATCTCCTGGTGCGTCAACGATGATGTCTGAGCCCCTGCCTACGCGGAACACATAAGTATCTGCGCCCGCGCCGCCGACGAGCATATCGTTACCATACCCGCCTACGAGGATGTCGCTGTGCGAGCCGCCATCAAGGTGGTCGTCGCCATACCCGCCGAAGAGGTAGTCGTTGTCCCCGCCGCCCTCAAGGCGATCAATTCCCTCGCCGCCAGCAAGGATATCGTTGCCTATCCCGCCCTCAAGGCGGTCGTTGCCTTCGTATCCCAAAAGACGGTTGTCTTCAACATCGCCCGTCAGCCAGTCTTCGTGGTTGGACCCGTAGAGACGTTCGATGTCGGTGAGAATGTCGCCAACAGCTTCGTTGTTGTTGGCGGCAAAGCCATGCGTTCCGTCGAAGCCTTGTTGTTCTCCTGTAAGAGAAAGATCAACCCTGACCCCTGTACCAGAGTAACCATAGAAAGCAGTGTCTATCCCTTCGCCACCGTCAAGGATATCTGCGCCTATGCCGCCATAGAGGCCGTCGTCACCAGCACCGCCCTCAAGGCGGTCGACGCCACGCCCTCCCGTAAGAATGTTATCCCCACCATCGCCCGTCAGCCAATCGTCGTGGTCTGACCCGTAGAGATTCTCAATGTTGGTGAGGATGTCGCCTATAGCCTCGTTGTTGTTGGCGGTAAAGCCATGCGTTCCGTCGAAGCCTTGTTGTTCTCCTGTAAGAGAAAGATCAACCCTGACCCCTGTACTAGAGTAACTGTAGAAAGCAGTGTCTTCCCCCTCTCCACCGTCAAGGATGTCTGCGCCCTCGCCGCCGTAGAGGTAGTCCTCGCCATCTCCGCCGTAGAGTTTGTCGTCGCCCTCGCCGCCGTAGAGGTAGTCCCAGCCCGTGCCACCCTCAAGGATGTCTGCGCCATCGCCGCCATCAATAACGTCGTCGTCCGCGCCGCCGTAGAGACGGTCGTCGCCAACGCCTCCGTAGAGGTGGTCGTCGCCATCGTCACCCTCAAGGATGTCGCTGCCTGCGCCGCCGTAGAGGAAGTCGTCGCCTACACGTCCGTAGAGGGCGTCGTTACCTGCGCCGCCATCAATAATGTCGTTGCCGCCAGGCCTACCCACTTGTAAGTAGTCGCCGTAGAGGCGGTCATCGCCCGCGCCACCCTCTAGGAGGTCTGCGCCCGCGCCGCCCTCTAGGAGGTCGTCGCCCGCGCCGCCGTAGAGACTGTCGGTGCCATACGCGCCCTCAAGGGTGTCGTTGCCCAGCCCCCCCTCAAGGCGGTCGTCACCATTGTCGCCCCAAATCCTGTTGTTCCCATCATCGCCCGTCAGCCAGTCGTTGCGGGTTGACCCAAAGAGGACTTCGATGTTGGTTAGTCTGTCGCCAACAGCTTCGTTGTTGTTGGCGGCAAAGCCATGCGTTCCGTCGAAGTCTACTTGCGCTCCTATAAGGGTAAGATCAACCCTAACCCCTGTACTAGAGTAACTGTAGAAAGCAGTGTCTCGCCCTTCTCCACCCTCAAGGATGTCTGCGCCCTCGCCGCCGACGAGTCGGTCGTTGCCACTACCGCCGTAGAGACGGTCGTTGCCATCCCCACCTACGAGGATGTCGTAGCCAGATTCGCCGTAGAGGAAGTCATTGCCCGTACCGCCATCGAGACGGTCGTTGCCCGCACCGCCGTAGATGAGGTCGTAACCCGCGCCGCCATAAAGAATGTCGTTGCCGCCATGCCCACCTCCAAATAAGTTGTCTCCGTAGAGGCGGTCATTGCCCGCACCGCCGTAGAGATGGTCGTTGGCAAAACCGCCGTAGAGGGTGTCGTTGCCCGCACCGCCGTAGAGGTTATCGTCGCCCTCCTCGCCGTAGAGCTGGTCAAAACCATCGCCGCCGATGAGTGTGTCGGCACCTTTAGAACCGTAGAGGCGGTCGTTGCCAGCCCCGCCCTCAAGGCGGTCGTTGCCCGCTCCTCCAGTAAGCGCGTTGTTTCCACCATCGCCTGTCAGCCAGTCGTCGTGGTCTGACCCGTAGAGGTGTTCGATGTCGGTGAGGATATCGCCCACAGCGTCGTTAGTGCTGTCCTTGAGCGACGACCACTTAAAGGGCGCACGAAAGCCATGCGTTCCGTCGAAGTTTCGTTGCGCGCCTGTAAGTGTAAGATCAACCCTGACCCCTTTAGCAGAGTTGTCGTAGCGAGCAGTGTCTGTCCCCTCGCCACCGTCAAGGATGTCCGCACCCACCCCGCCCTCAAGGTCGTCGTTGCCATCGCCACCGTCAAGGATGTCCGCACCCACCCCGCCATAAAGGTGGTCGTTGCCTGCGCCGCCGTGGAGGTGGTCGTTGCCCTCGCCGCCGTAGAGGTAGTCTGTGCCTTCGCCGCCGTAGAGGCGGTCGTTGTTCCTGCCTCCCCAGAGGTAGTCCAAGCCCTCACCGCCATCAAGGCGGTCATCGCCATCCCCGCCATCAAGGCGGTCATCGCCATCACCGCCGTCGAGGGTATCGTCGCCCACGCCGCCGTAGAGGGTGTCCCCGCCATTTTCGCCGTCGAGGTTATCGTCGCCTGCGCCGCCGTAGAGGGTGTCCCCGCTATTCCCGCCGTCGAGGGTATCATCGCCCGCGCCGCCGAGGAGGGTGTCCCCACCCTCACCGCCGTCGAGGTTATCGTTGCCCGCGCCGCCGAGGAGGGTGTCCCCACCCTCACCGCCGTCGAGGTTATCGTTGCCCGCGCCGCCGAGGAGGGTGTCCCCGCCCTCACCGCCGTCGAGGGTATCGTTGCCCGCGTCGCCGTAGAGGGTGTCCCCGCCCTCACCGCCGTCGAGGGTATCGTTGCCCGCGCCGCCGTAGAGGGTGTCCCCGCCCTCACCGCCGTCGAGGGTATCGTCGCCCTCGCCGCCGTAGAGGGTATCCCCGCCCTCACCGCCGTAGAGGGTATCATCGCCCGCACCGCCGTCAAGGCGGTCGTTGCCTGCGCCGCCGTCAAGGAGGTCTGCGCCCACGCCGCCAGCAAGGCTGTCGTTGCCAACCCCGCCATAAAGGATGTCTGCGTCCACGCCGCCAGCAAGGCTGTCGTTGCCAACCCCGCCATAAAGGATGTCTGCGTCCACGCCGCCAGCAAGGCTGTCGTTGCCAACCCCGCCATAAAGGAGGTCTGAGCCCTCACCGCCGTCGAGGGTATCGTCGCCCACGCCGCCATAAAGGAGGTCTGATCCCACGCCGCCATCAAGGAGGTCGTCGCCCACTCCACCATCAAGGGTGTCGTCGCCATTGCCGCCATGGAGCTCGTCATTGCCCTCGCCGCCATCAAGGAGGTCGTTGCCCCCGCCGCCCTCAAGGCGGTCATCGCCAGCGCCTCCAGTAAGCGCGTTGTTCCCGCCATCGCCCGTCAGCCAGTCGTTGAAGTCCGAGCCTCTGATGTTTTCGATGTTGCTGATACGGTCATCCACGGCTTCGTTTTTGTTGGCGGTAAACCCATGCGTTCCGTCGAAGTCTTGTTGCGCTCCTGTAAGAGAAAGATCAACCCTGACCCCTTTAGCAGAGTTGTCGTGGCGAGCAGTGTCTGTCCCTTCGCCACCATCAAGGATGTCTGCGCCCTCGTCGCCGTAGAGATTATCGTTGCCCCGCTTCCCCTCAATGCGATCATTGCCTGCGCCGCCATGGAGCTCGTCATCGCCTTCGCCGCCATCAAGGAGGTCTACGCCCTCGCCGCCATCAAGGTGGTCGTCGCCTGCGTCGCCATGGAGCTCGTCGTCGCCTTCGCCGCCCTCAAGGAGGTCGTCGCCTGCGTCGCCATGGAGCTCGTCGTCGCCCTCGCCGCCCTCAAGGCGGTCTACGCCCTCGCCACCCTCAAGGTGATCATCGCCAGACCCGCCCTCAAGGAGGTCGTCGCCATTGTTTCCCAAAATCATGTTGTTCCCGCCATCGCCCGTCAACCAGTCGTTGCGAGTCGAGCCGAAAATGCCTTCGATATTGGTGAGGCGGTCGCCCACGGCTTCGTTGTTGTTGGCGGTAAAGCCATGCGTTCCGTCGAAGTCGATTTGCGCTCCTGCAAGGGTAAGATCAACCCTAACCCCTTGAGAAGAAAAACGGTAGTTAGCAACATCTACCCCTTCGGCACCATCAAGGATGTCTGCGCCATCGCCGCCGCCGAGATTATCGTTGCCCGCGCCGCCATAAAGACGGTCTACGCCACGGCTGCCAACAAGAATGTCGTCGCCATTGCCACCGTCAAGGCGGTCGTCGCCATACCCGCCGGAGAGGTAGTCGTCGCCAGACCCGCCGAAGAGGGTATCATCGCCCTCATCGCCGTTGATGAAGTCATTGCCAGCGCCGCCATCAAAGCGATCGTTGCCCTCGCGGCCATAGAGGTCGTCATCGCCCGCACCGCCGTTGAGCGTATCGTTGCCATACCCGCCTACGAGGACGTCGTTGCCCTCGCCGCCGCCGAGGTAATCGTTGCCAGACCCGCCCTCAAGGCGGTCGTTGCCAACCCCGCCGTAGATGTTGTCGTCGCCAGACCCGCCGTAGAGCTTGTCGTTGCCTTCTCTGCCGCGCAAGTCGTCGTTGTCATTGCCGCCATCAAGGTTGTCGTTGCCAGACCCGCCCTCAAGGCGGTCGTTGCCGTCCCCGCCATCAAGGCGGTCATCGCCACTGCCGCCGTAGAGCTGGTCCCCGCCCGCGCCACCATCAAGGCGGTCATCGCCATCCCCGCCCTCAAGGCGGTCGTCGCCATCGAATCCCAAAAGATGATTGTTCCCACCATCGCCCGTCAACCAGTCGCGGCTAGACGTGCCAATAATGTTTTCGATGTTGGTGAGAATGTCGTTCACGGCGTCGTTGTTGTTGGCGAAGCCATACGTTCCGTCGAAGTCTTGTTGCGCTTCTGTAAGATTAAGATCAACCCTGACCCCTTTATCAGTAGGAGAGCTGGCGTAGCTAACAAAGTCTGACCCATCGCCACCGTCAAGGATGTCGTTGCCAGACCCGCCGTCGAGGATGTCACTGCCCGCGGCGCCGAGGAGGTGGTCATGGTCAGCACCGCCGGAGATGTGGTCGTCGCCCGCGCCGCCATAAAGGAGGTCGTTGCCCGCGCCGCCATAAAGGTGGTCACTGCCATCGCCGCCAATAATGGTATCGCCGCCATCGTTGCCCAAAATGTTGTCCTCGCCATCCGATCCAAGAATGGTGTCGTTGCCCACGCCGCCGTCGATGTAGTCGTCGCCATCCGATCCATAAATGGAGTCGTCGCCCGCGCCGCCTTCGATGTAGTCGTCGCCCAAGGAGCCCAAGAGTCTGTCGTTGCCCGCGCCGCCGCTGATGGAGTCGTCGCCCGCGTCGCCGTTGATGTAGTCATCGCCGTCACCGCCGCTGATGCGGTCATTGCTCGGGGTGCCGTAGATGCGGTCATTGCCCGCATTGCCAGTGATATTCGCCATGGTGTTTTCCTCTGTATGTTAGGATGATTAGACAAAGAGTAACTCTCTGAAGGGCAACTCTAACACTCAACAACGGCTTGTCAACCCCTAAAAGTGTGATTTTTTATAAAAACAACTAAAAAAATTTGCAAACTTGTCAGAACAAGGCAAAAAACAAGAAAAATAAGGCAAAAAAAAAGAAAAACAGGGCAAAAAAAAAAGAAAAATAAGGCAAAAAAAAGAAAAAAAAGGCAAAAAAAAAAAAACAGGGCAAAAAAAAAACAGGGCAAAAAGAAAGTAGCGTGCTTTCTCCTCAGCCCTTGCTTTTTTGCTCTTGCTCTTTCGGAAACATGTCGCCGCACACCAGCACCAGCAACAACAGCAACCCCGGCACGCCCGCCAGCACCGTGAGAAGAAAGAAGGTTGTCCAATCAACTTGGTCAGCCAGCCACCCTCCGCCCGCCGCAAACAACGTCCTGCCGAAGCCGAACAACGACGAGAAAAGCGCATACTGCGTCGCCGAGTAGCCTCGGTTGCACAAAAAGGCAAGAAAGGCGACAAAAGCCGTCGTGCCTAACCCGCCCGAAATGTTGTCGATAGCGATGACCATGATAAAAAGAACCTCGTTCGCTCCCGCTTGCGCCAACGCGATGAAAGCGATGTTCGAGGCAGCCTGCAAAAAAGCCCCCACAAAAAGACTGGTAGCAAGAGAAAAACGTCTCACGAGAACACCTCCCAACACCGCGCCGAACAGCGTGAAGCCCAACCCCCAGCCTCCTGATACGATACCTATTTGCGTCTTGCTGAAGCCAATCTCTAAGTAGAAGGGCTTCGCCATAATGCCCAACAACGCGTCGCTGTACTTGTAGAGCATCACAAACAAAAGAATGAGAACGGCAGGCACAATCTTGCATCGCTTGAAGAATTCGATAAAAGGCGAGAGCACCGCATCGTAGAGCCATTGTCCTAGTGCTGCCGAAAGCGTCGTAGCTCTCGTGCTTTTCCGAGCGGCGGACTTGGGTTCGGGATTGACGAGCGTTGTAACTACGCCCACCAAGCCCAGCAGTGCCATCGCAGCGTATGCCCATTGCCAATCGACAAGGTCGGCGATAACGAGGACTCCCGTCGAAGCCGAAAGCATGCCCGTTCTGTAACCCAGCACGATGTTGGCAGCTCCTGCACCCAGCCGTGATGTTTCCAATATCTCTGCTCGGTAGGCATCGACGGCGATGTCTTGCGTGGCAGACGAGAAGGCGACGACGGCAGCCAGCAGGACAACATTTCTCAACGAGAGCGCGGGGTCGGCTTGCGAGAGCGCAAACAGGCTCACGATGATCGCGATCTGCGAGAGCAACAACCACGCACGGCGTTGTCCGAGCCGTTTGCTGAGGAAAGGCAACGGAAGCTTGTCGACAAGGGGCGACCACAGAAACTTCAACGAGTAGGCAGCGCCGATGAGACTCGCAAAGCCGATGGCAGTCTTGCTGACTCCGCTCTCCGAAAGCCATGCCGAGAGAGTCGAAAAAACGAGCAGCAAGGGAAGACCGCTCGAAAAGCCAAAGAAGAGCATCGAGAGGACGCGACGCTCAAAATAGACAGCGAGGGCGGGCACAAAAGAGCCTTGTTTTTTTCGCACAGGCGAGGACATAACGGAAGTCTCCTTATGGGTTGTCGCTGGCGAGATGATAGATTAACGCGCTCGGTAAAGCAAGGGGGCTTGAAAGCTTTGTTTAAACAAAGCGAGAAAAATATTTGTCTAGATCTTCCCTAATATCCTTCCCTACTCTCTCAAAGCAATCGAGCAATTCTTCGTAGACATCATCGCCTCCTGCCAAAAAATTCCAAAATTCTTCTCCAACCAGCAGCTGTTTGTTAAAATCAAAAACACCTTGCAAAGTCCAGCGTTTGTAAGGGGCAGGAGCATAAGGATTGTAGGGAATAGCGATCACAGGACAAAGATCGATCGTAGGATTTTTGTAAAGTGCACTTGCAATCCATTGCAACGAATTACGTTTGTATTTTTCAAATCCGTCTATATTTGGTTTGGCGGTTTTAATATCGATGGCAAAATGTTTTTTATCGCTAGATATTAAATATACATCGGCTTTTCGATTTTTAATTGTATGTTTGTCACCAATCTGGCAAACATTTTTAAGACGATTGAATTCTTGTTCGTGATTAGGTACGAGTGTTGTTGTTGTAATGTCGCTCATAATTTTATTGATCTCTCTTGCAGAGTTTTCCGACATTTCAGAACCCATGTCTTTTTTTAAAGTAACGATATAGTTCGACTCGGCAATAATTTTAGCAATAGGCTCAAAAACAGAAGTTCCAAAGGTGGTGCTCAAAGAATGAATAAACCGATACAGATATATCCTGTCTTTGCCAATCAACCGATAATGAAACGGCATTTCGTCCGTTTCAGGAGAATAATGTTTTAATTTAAAACGAATCGCCTTCGCGACAGCATGTTCTATGTTATTTTTTTGCTCGATAGACAAAGACACTACAAAGCCCTCCTCATGTGAAAGATGGTTTCAGAATAAGCTCCTTTGTCTCCCTCAGAGCGATTCAGAACAGGGCGAATGTAAGTTTTGTGAATCCTCAATCCAGCCCTTTCTGCTATAGTAGGATACAGTTTGTACTTGTCGTTCGCAACAAGAAAAATATCACAATCGTCTGTCATAAAATTCTGTGTATGAAGCAAAGTTTTCGCTATCGCTTGCGCATAATCTTTTCGCGCTTGCCACCCCTGCCCCTGACACAGCGCGCCAATTTCTTTATCGTCTTGTCGTGGAAAATTAAAAACATCGTAAGCGTAAGCATGCTGTTCGTGATAGTCGATTAACCCCACATAAGGAGGAGAAGAAAATATACCACGAAATTTTTTATCCAAAAACTTTTTATGCAATGCAGAGTGAGCATTAGCAAGAGCCGTATCAATGTCCAGCTCTCTCGCATCCCCTATCAAGCAACACTGAAAAGAAGATTGGCGAAGCGACGCATAAATCTTCAATCGCTCAAGAGTGTCTTGTGTGTAGCGTTTCCACCAGCCCAACACAGAAAACAACGGTTTGCATATTTTGCCATGCTTGCGACAATAATACGGAGCATAGACAGTACCTCTCAGCGTTGCCAAATCCGCATGCCTCGTCGCGCGACAAGAGCGCATCGTACGGCTGAGAACAAGTTGCAACAAGCGTCTTGTTGAACTTTTTTCTATGGCATCGATATGTTTTTTTATCAATAAAATTTCCTGTTTCACATGATAGAGAAACCACTTGTCAATAAAACGTTTCTCGGAATCGTTTTTAATTTTAATCGTATGATGCGCGCAAAGATTGTTGTACTTTGACAAAAACTTTCTTTCGCTAGCGATCCCGTACGACCCGTCATCCATATCCCCTGCATGAATTTTTTGCTTGACAGAATTTTTTAAAAAAAATGTGTTGTTAAATGCCGACAGCTGTTCTGACAGCTCTTGATCGAAAACACGGACTTGTTTGCTCACCTTGTTTTCTTCCAGCTTTTTTGTTGTCAGTGCTATATGCCGTAAAAGGTCGTCAAAATCAAATTCCATGATTTTGAGGTTACCGATCATGCTGTTAAAAAACGATATGTCGATACCAACCGCATGAAGTCCCAACTCAGCTGCTTGAACCAACGTCGTGCCACTGCCGCAAAAAGGATCCAGAACAATATCACCTTCTTTGAAAACACTTTCTGTTTTGAATTCATCCGTGTGGTCGTCTAAAAAATACTCGACCAGCTGAGGAATGAATTTTCCTTTGTACGGATGAAGACGATGGACATGTTTTGTCGTCTCGGCTTCTTTGTATTCTTGGAAAGACAACTTCCAACAAACCTCATCATTTCGTCCTTGAGCCCACTGCTGCTCCCTTTGCATTTGAAGCCGAGCGTAGTAAGACTCCAACTCACCGATAGCAACAAAAATTTTGTTGTTTTTCTCAATTTTTTTAATTCGTCCGTAATTGATGAGATACGAGATATTAGAAGCTGTGACAACTCTCCCCAAGTGCTCGCTTGCCCAAATGCTCGCCTGTTTGACTGTCAGACTCTTATCCATCGTCTTGCCTCCATTTCATCTCAAGCTTTTTGCGGTATGTGCGCGGGAAAGTTTTTGAGCAAGCAGAGCACAGGATTGCCCGCCGCCTGTCCCAAGCCGCAAATCGACGCGTCCGCCATCGTCGCACATAACTCTTCCAACAAAGTTCGATCCCAGTGTTTTGCTGCCAACAAGGCGACAGCCTTTTCTGTTCCCACTCGACAAGGCGTGCATTGTCCGCATGATTCCTCCTCGAAAAAGCGCATGAGGTTGCGCACCAATGTCGCGGGGTCGTCGTGCTCTGAGAAGACAACAACCGCATACGAGCCGACAAAACATCCCTCTGCTGTGAGCGTTCCGAAATCTAACGGCAGATCGATTTGCTCGGCGTTTAACATTCCTCCCGAAGCACCGCCGGGCAAGTATCCCAACAGACGATGTCCCTCCTGCATGCCGCCGCAGTGTTTTTCTAACAAGTCGCGTAGCGTGATGCCGGCAGGCGCACGTTTTACGCCCGGCTCTTTAACTCGACCCGATACCGAATAACTCCTCCAACCCTTATGCTTGCCATTGTGTTTGCCATTGTGTTTGCCCTTATGTTTGCCCTTGTCTGCTCCTTGCTCTGCGTACCATTCTGCTCCGTGTTCGATAATTTGGGGGATCCAATAGAGCGTCTCGACATTGTGGATGAGGGTCGGTCTGGCGAACAAGCCGACTTGTGCGGGAAAGGGAGGTTTGTGTCTCGGCAAGCCTCGTTTGCCTTCGATCGATTCGAGCATCGCCGATTCTTCGCCACAGATGTATGCACCCGCGCCGCGGCGCAGAAAGATCTCTGGAGCGAACGAGAAGCCCTCCGCCGTCAACAGAGGCAGCTCGCGTTGTAGCAAGGCGTAGATATCGGGATACTCGTCGCGCAGATAGAACCATATTTTTTCGGCTTCCACGACCCAAGCGGCGATCAGCATGCCTTCGAGAATTCGGTGAGGGTCTTCCGACAGGTAGAGGTGGTCTTTAAAGGTGCCGGGTTCGCCTTCGTCGGCATTGACCGCCATGAGGCGGGGTTTCGGACAGGCTATGACGGTCTGCCATTTTCGAGCGGCGGGAAATCCTGCGCCGCCGAGTCCGCACAATCCTGCCTGCGAGATGATTTCGAGGATTTGTTCTCTTGTCCATTCGCCTTGCAGGCATCGGCGGAGCGTATCGTATCGTCCTTCTTTGCGTGCGTGGGCGAAGTTGCCGAGCGGTGCTTGTGGCATCTCGGCTTTTGTGTCGGGGGATGGGGAGGCGAGCAGGGTTCGAAGTGTTTCGATGCCTGTTGTCTGCTTGTTTATGTTGATGGCTTTTTTACCGAGCATGGCGATGGGAGCTTTGTCGCATCGTCCCATGCAGGGAGCGCGCACGATGCGCAGGTTGGGGGGGAGGGTCTTCTTGTGTTGTTCGAGTTCTGCCAGCAGTTGTTCTGCTCCTGCTATGGTGCAGGAGATACTGTCGCAGATTCTGAGGGTGAGCGGCGGGGAGGTGGGTTCTGTGTCGTCTTTGTCGTCTTTGACGATATTGAAGTGTGCGTAGAAGGAGGCGACTTCGAAGACTTCGACGAGCGCGCAGTTCAGTTTTTCGGCGAGTGCTGCGAGCAGGTTTGTTGAGAGGAAGCCTTTGTGGTCTTGGATGATGTGGAGGTATTCTATGAGGAGGGTACGTTCGAGATTTTTGTTGCCGAGCATTGTCTGCAATTCTTCGAGGGCTTGGGGGGAGGTTTGTCTGCCTTTGGCGGTGGGGCGTGTTTTTCGCCGTGAGAAGCCGGGGTGTTGCCAAGATGTTGGATTAGCCGTTGGCTTGGAGGAGGCGGGGGGAGTGGAAGAAGGAGTAGCGGGCATGGGGAGTTCCGTGGTGGAGGGGAGATGGGGGAACTATAGGCGTTGCGGGGGGGGGATGGCAAACGCGGGCTTACGCGATATGAGTTGGTGTTTCTGCCTCTGCTTGCTTGCGCTTCCTTGCGGGCGCGCGGGTGATAAATTCCCCTTTTTGATTAGGTAACATACGCAAAACGAGCGAACCTTAAAGTTATTTTTGGGCGAAGTGAGTTTTGCGCATGGGGCACGAGCCTTCTTGCTCGCCTCGTAAAAAAGCGAGGCGAGAGGCGAGAGGCGAGTGGCGGAGCGAGCGTAGCTTAGAGCAGACGAAGTCCCCCCACACCCCCCGCGCACGCCATAGCGCGTTGCTTGCAACGCGCGTACATGATGTTGCTAGCGTGCGCATTTTTTGCGCCCGTCAATACAAAAAGCGCGTAGTCTTTTGTTACCAATTTCCGCTACGATAATTTTTTCTTGCACTCTTCACCGCACTCCTCTATAAACTCGATAGAGTAACAACAACCCAAACAAGTACGACCCCTCCCCCATGAGCGCCTCCTCCAAAGCCCTCCCCCCCGCCGAACGCCGAGATTTTCTCGGTCTTCTCGCCGCCGCGACCGGCGGCGTAGGCGCAGCCGCCCTCGCATGGCCGCTACTCGATAGCCTCAACCCCGCGAAAGATGTCCTTGCGCTCGCCTCGATCGAAGTCGATCTCTCGCCGATGGAAGTCGGACAAAGCATCACTGTCAAGTGGCGCGGCAAACCCGTCTTCATCCGCTATCGTAGCGAAGAAGAAATTCAACAAGCCTCAACAACCGACTGGAAAACCCTGCGAGATCCCCAGAGCGACGCCGATCGCGTGAAAAAACCCTCCTACATAGTCGTCGTCGGTATCTGTACACACTTGGGATGCGTGCCGCTCGGACAAAAAGATGTCTCGCAACGCGGTGCCTACGGAGGATGGTTCTGCCCCTGCCACGGCTCCTACTACGACGGATCAGGACGCATACGAAAAGGACCCGCGCCGCAAAATCTCGTCGTGCCGCCCTACGAGTTCCTAGACGAAACAACACTCCGTATCGGCTAACCCAACACACCCAAAGTATCGATTATGTCCAAACCCACATCACAGCATCGCCAGCCCTTCCGCAACCCCGTCGTCAACTGGTTCGACGAACGTCTGCCGCTGTTCTCCATGCTGCGTCGGGAATACATCGAATACCCAACTCCGCGCAATGTGAACTACTTTTGGAGCTTCGGAGCAATCGCAACCCTCATCCTGCTGCTGATGATCGCTACAGGCTTGGTGCTCGCCATGCAATACACGGCGCATGTCGATACAGCCTTCTCGTCTGTACAGCGCATCATGCGCGATGTGAACTACGGATGGCTGCTGCGCATCATCCATATGAACGGCGCGTCGATGTTCTTTCTCGCCGTCTATATCCATCTGTACCGAGGGATGTACTACGGCTCGTACAAAAAGCCTCGCGAACTCTTGTGGATCTTCGGCGTTCTCATCTTCCTGCTCATGATGGCAACCGCCTTCACAGGCTATGTGTTGCCCTGGGGACAGATGAGCTACTGGGCGGCGACAGTCATCACCAACCTGTTCAGCGCAATCCCCCTTGTCGGCGAAGATGTCGTTCAGTTCCTCTGGGGAGGATTCTCCGTAGACAACCCCACGCTCAACCGCTTCTTCGTGTTGCACTTCCTCTTGCCATTCGTGATCATAGGCGTAGTCGTCCTGCATGTCGCCGCCTTGCACGTACCGGGCTCGAACAACCCCGACGGAATCGAGGTGAAATCCGCACGCGACACGCTCCCCTTCCATCCCTACATCACAAGCAAAGACTCATTAGCGTTGCTCGCCTTCGCGCTGGGCTATGCCGCCATCGTCTTCTACGCGCCGAACTTTCTAAACCATCCCGACAACGCCATTCCCGCGAACCCTCTTTCTACGCCCGAACACATCGTTCCCGAATGGTACTTCCTGCCCTATTACGCCATCCTGCGCGCTGTCCCGAACAAACTCTTGGGCGTGATCGCGTTGCTGAGTAGCGTGGCGATTCTGTTCTTTCTGCCGTTTTTGGATCGCTCGAAAGTACGCTCGTGCCGCTATCGACCCCTGTATCGATGGTTCCTGTGGCTCTTCGTCGTCGATGCACTCTTCTTGGGATGGCTCGGCAGCAAGCCCGCCGAAGCGCCTTACGTGCTGTGGGCGCAGCTGGCGACGATATACTACTTCGGATTCTTCCTCGTCATCACGCCCTTCGTGAGCATCGTCGAACGACCGCGACCGCTACCCGCAAGCATCAGCGAACCCGTGCTGAAGACGGCAAACCGTCCGCGCGCGCGCTGACAAGCAAAAGCTTTTTAAGCGAAAAATTTTTTAAGCACGAGGCTTTTATGAAACGCAAACCATCGCTCAAAACATCGTTGCGGACATCGTTGCTTTGTTTCTCGACACTGTGTTTCTTGACGCTGGGTGCGTGGGGTCTCGCGCCTTCTCGCGCCTTTGCCTCCGATGCTTCTAGCCCCATCGTCGAGAAAGGCTCTTGGTCTTTCCAAGGCATCTTCGGACACTACGACCAAGCCTCCCTGCGTCGCGGCTACGAGGTCTATGACCAAGTGTGCGCGTCGTGCCACGGCTTGCAATTTCTGCACTACCGCGATTTGGAAGCGCTGGGCTACGCGCGCGCGCAGGTTGCAGCCCTCGCCGCTCGTTTGGAGGTAGAAGATGGACCCAACGACGAGGGAGAAAATTACTCTCGTGCCGCCTTGCCCTCCGACCCCTTCGTCTCGCCCTTTGCCAACGACGCGGCGGCACGCTATGCCAACAACGGCGCGCTACCGCCCGACTTGAGCCTGATAGTCGCGCAAAAAGACGGTGTCGGAGGAGCGGACTTCATCTACGCATTGCTGACGGGCTACGCCGAACCCCCCTCCAACTTCGAACTGGCACAAGGCTTGTACTACAACAAGGCTTTCAAAGGACACGCGATCGCCATGCCACCGCCGCTGTTCGAGGATCTGATCGCCTACAGCGACGGCGAGCAGGCAAGCGTAGAGCGCATGGCGCACGATGTCGCGCAGTTTTTGACTTGGGCCAGCGATCCCTCGCTGGAGACGCGCAAGCGTATGGGATTGCGCGTTATGATCTTTCTCGCCGCGTTTTTTGTCGTGGCACTCTTGTACAAGCGTCGCGTTTGGGCGCGAGTACGCTAATTTTTCCCCAATCTTCAGTCCGCAGGCTTCCATCTGCCTCGAAGTGGACAAAAAGGCAGACGACCAAAACAGTACAGACGCGACAATCGAGGCAGATCTCGACTGCGCACGCCAAGCCGTAGCAACGCAAGGAAGAGCATTAGCGCAACTCTTACCTCTGTTCGATGCCGACAAGGCGCAGGGACAAGTTTTTTCGCACGTGCTAGACGAACTGGCAAGGCTGCAGGGGCGGCTGATCGTAACAGGCATGGGCAAGAGCGGACATATCGCACGCAAGCTCGCGGCAACCTTTTCCTCGACAGGCACGCCCGCCTACTTCGTGCACCCCGCAGAGGCAAGCCACGGCGACTTGGGAATGATCATGCGCAACGATGCCGTTTTGGCTCTCTCCAGCTCAGGCGAGACAGAAGAGTTGGGCAACTTGATCGCCTACACGCGTCGGCACAAAATTCTTCTCATCGCGCTCACCTCGCAAGCTGATAGCTCGCTGGCGCGCGATGCGGATCATGTTCTCGTGCTGCCGCGTGTTGCGGAAGCTTGTCCGTTGGGCTTGGCACCGACAAGTTCGACGACGCTGTCGTTGGTCTATGGCGATACCTTGGCGGTAGCGTTGCTGTCTCGTCGGCACTTCACGGCGCAACATTTTCATCGCTTCCACCCCGGCGGCAAGCTGGGGCGGGCTTTGCTTTGCGTGGGGGAGCTGATGCACAAAGGCGACGCCTTGCCGATAATTGCACGAGGTGCCCGCATACGCGAGGCACTTTTGCAATCGAACAGCAAGCGTCTGGGGTCGGCAATCGTCTGCAACGAAGACGGCACGCTCGGCGGCATCGTTACCGACGGCGACTTGCGACGCTGGCTCATGCAAGACGAAAAGCCATCGTTCGATACTCCCGTAGAAAAGGTCATGACACCGAGCCCCCAGACTATCTTTGAACACGCATCGATCGCCGAAAGCCTCGATACGATGAACACACGCAACATTACAGCATTAGTGGTCGTAGACGACGAACGACGGGTCGTCGGGCTTTTGCACTTGCAAGACTGCCTGCGAGCGGGACAGGCGTGAAGCCTCGTCGCCATGCTGTCGCCTTGACGGTACAAGCGGCAGCGAGAAAGCTGTTGTCGCACTTGTTGTTGCGTTTGCAGGCTTGGAGAAAAAATTCGTCGTGGCAGAGCCGCTACACGCGAGCGCAGCACGGGCAGGGTTCGCGCGTAGCGTCGCGACTGGCGGTCGATCTCGGCTTGTTGGGGGGGGTAGTTTTGATCCCTTTGACAATCTTTTTTTGGAGCAAAGACAGCGAACAACAGCAGCTCGCGCGCTTGGCGTCTGACCCCACACGCTATGTCGAGGGATGGCAGATGGCACAAACGCGCAGCCGTGTCTTTTTCAACACTCCCGCGCTAGTAATGCAAACAAATCCTCATGCCTTTTTCGACACCCCCTCTCCAGCAGCGCAAGAGCTTGCTGTTCAGCCTTCTTCACACGGAGCAGCGCATCTTTGGGAGATCCGCTGCGATCGACTCTACGAGACGCTGTCCTCGCGCCGTCCGCAATCGGAACAAGATGAGCTGGCAATACCGACAAGGCACTTGCAGTGTCGAGGAAGAGCGAAAGTACACATCAATGATATGACCTTGACGACAAAAAGACTCTCTTACGAAAAAAAAACGCAAGGCTATCGTCTGACAACCGACCGTCCTGTTCTCGTGCGAGAGGGGTCAAACAGACTCTCTTCGCTCGGCGGCGGCATCGTCGCAGACGACGGCGAAATGATACTGTTTCGAGACATCTTGTTCCAAGCACCAGGATTGCAGATCAACGCACAGGGAGAATTTCAAGGCATCAATTTATTAGACAAAAATTTTTCCAAAAAAGAATCGCCCTACAAAAATATCCGCCGCGTTCTCATCTTCAAGCGCGATATCACCTTTTCCTTTCAAGCTCTCTCGAAACGCTACCACGGCATGGCGCAACTGGCGAAGTTGCTCCCTTGTCCTGAGAAGCCGAAAATCGAGTGTCTTGTCTTCGGCAGCGATGCCATCAGTCGTATCGTGCTGATGGGATCGGTCGTCGTCTCGGAAATGGGACTCGACGCAGAAACGCTGTGGACTTTACAAGCCAAGCGTGTCATGGTACATACTGAGAAAGTGTACTACCTCGGTGGCAAAAAGGATGGGAAATACGGAAATGTGCGTATCGTCCTTGCCGATGGCACGCAGCTTATAGGGCATCGCGGCAATCACAACCTCTCCAATAACAGCGGGTTGCTGTGTGGCAAGGTCGAGGTTCAAAGCGGCGAAGGCGTACTGACTGGATCTTGCCTGCGCTACAATTTGACCGAGAAACGCTACACTCTGGAATCCTCGGCAAGCGAACGAGAGCTTATGCCGCGCGACTATTTTCGGCGGTAAGAATTTCGTTATGCCTTCCTCTTCTGTAGCAACACCCCGCGATGCTTTACCCGCAGGATTGCTGGAGGCGCGCGAGGTAGGGAAGTCTTACGGCGAGTTGAATGTCTTGCGCGATCTGTCCTTGAGCGTGGCAACGGGCGAAAGCGTGGGGCTGATCGGTCCGAACGGCGCAGGCAAGACAACCTTCTTCTACATCTTGGCAGGGTTGGCGCGATCCGACAAAGGCTCGATCCTGTTGGACGGCAAGGATATCACCGCTGCAGGTAGCGCCGAGCGCACACGGTTGCGCATCACCTATCTGCCGCAAGAACCCTCGCTGTTTCAAGGGCTCAGCGCGCAAGACAATCTGGAGGCCATCTTGCAACTCCATTGTCCCAAGCCACAGCGCGACGCGCGCCGTCGCAGCTTGCTAGAAGACTTTTCGCTCACCGATGTGCGGACGCGCCAAGCGCGCATGCTCTCAGGCGGGGAGCAGCAACGCTTAGAGATTGCACGCGCGCTCTGCTGCAACCCGCGTTTCATGCTTTTGGACGAACCCCTTGCGGGCGTCGATCCGATCGCCATCGCCGACATCGAGCGCATGATCAAAAAGCTGAAACGACGCGGCATCGGCATCTTGATCAGCGACCACAACATCTACGAGCTCTTGCGTTTCGTCGACAAGACCTGCGTCATGTATCAAGGCTCGGTGATGGCGAGCGGCTCGCCGAAACGCGTTGCCAAGAACCCCCTTGTTCGGCAATACTACCTCGGTGAGCGGTTTCGCATCTGATGCCGAGGGAGAAGAACGAGGAAAAAGCGTGAGAACAATGAAAATCTTTACGGCGGGAAGAAAACGATGGCGATAGCACCCAAGCTGGAACTGAGAGCGTCGCAGTCGTTGGTGATGACGCCGCAGTTGCAACAGGCGATCAAGCTGTTGCAGATGAACGCGCTCGACATCGAAACATGGCTTGAAGAACAGATCGAGAGCAATCCGTTCCTAGAAAAGGAGGAAGAGGTTGCCGATGCGGGCGAAAACGCTTTGAGCGCGAACGAACCCACCGAAGCCCTGAACGATTCTCCACCTGATTCTCTGTCTGATTCTCAACCTGATTCTCTGGCAAATCCTCTGCCCGAAACACGCGAGGCGGATGAGGGCAATACCTCTGAGGGCGAGGAGCGCGATGCCTTCGATGCCTTAGAATCGACGCAAGCGGATCAGGAATCGCTGGATGTTTCGTACGAAAACGTGTTCGATGGCGATGCTCCTTTCTCCGATGTCTCTCGAGCCGCCGCCCCTTCAACGCACGATCTGCTGCCGAGCGATCTGGAAGACGAAACGACTCGAAGCCTTTCGCACCACTTGCATCGACAGCTGGGGCTGGACATGACGGACGCCGAGGAGCAGGCGATCGGAGCCTTCTTTATCGATTCCTTGGATGAAAACGGCTTCTTGCGTCTCAAGGCGAGCGAGGCGGCGAGCCAACTCGGATGCCCTGTCGAGCAGGTGGAAGAAGTTTTGACGAAGCTGCGACAATTCGACCCGCCAGGGCTTTTCGCATACGACCTCAAAGACTGCCTGCGCCTGCAACTGCAAGACAGCGACGCGCTCACCGAGCCGCTGGAAGCACTGCTCGCCAACTTGGACTTGCTTGCAAACGGCGTCAAGGAAACCTTGCGCAAACGCTGCGCGCTGGGCTCGCAAGAGTTTGAAGAGGCGCTCGCAACGATACGCTCGCTCAACCCTCGCCCTGCTGCCGCCTTCGACCATCGTCCCGTCCAAACGGTGGTTCCCGACCTGCTCATGCGAGAGGTGAAGCAGGAGGAGGAAGAAGAGGGCGGAGGAGACATTTGGCGCGTCGAGCTGAACAACGAAACCTTACCGCGCGTCCTCTTGAGCCGCGACTATCACGCCGAGGTCGCATCCGATGTCAGTCTGCGCGGCGACGCACAAGCGCAAGAGTTCCTCAAAGAACACTGGCAGAGCGCAAACTGGATCGTCAAGGCGCTCGATCAGCGCGCGCAGACAATCCTCAAAGTCGCCGCCGAGATCGTCAAGCGACAACGCGGATTCTTCCGATACGGAATCGCACGACTAGCACCACTCGTCTTGCGCGACATCGCCGATGCAATCAGCATGCACGAAAGTACCGTATCGCGTGTCGTCAACGGAAAATACATGCAAACACCGCGCGGCATGTTCGAACTGCGTTATTTCTTCACCAAGGCGATCCCTAATTCGATCATGCGCACGTCGCTGTCGGCAAAGGCGGTGCGTCATCGAATCCGCCAGCTCATCGATGAAGAAGAGCCAAAAGCAACCCTGTCCGACGACAAGATCGTAGACAAACTCAAGGAGGAAGGAGTCGAAATCGCACGCCGCACCGTCACCAAATACCGCGAAGCCATGCGAATCGGATCCTCGGTCGAAAGGCGCAGGCGACACGCCTTACAATAAAGACGAAAGGTTTGTCTTTCCCCTTGCGTCCAGATTGTAATGATTCTAAACTCTGGCTCAATACGAGTGCAACGAAAACGCTGGAAATAAGGATGACAGCTTCGTTTGTCAAAACAAGCAAGAATAGCCCAAGCAAGGATAGCAAAAGAGCAGACAAGGAATTGTGGATGGCTTGGCGGCGCATGGCGATTGTCGGAAGTTTGGCGATCGCCTTGCTCGTCTACGTCTTGTCGGACAGCAAGGCGGGGGCGGTTGCGCTCATGTCGTTAGCAGACACTTATTTGAGCGTGACGGCGTTCGTCGCAGCAACTTTGATCTTGCTGTTGGCGGTCGAGAAAATATCGGGTTTCGACGCGGCGAGGTTCATGGGAGAGAACAAGCGGTGGGAGTTGCCGATGGCGGCTTTCTTGGGAGCCTTGCCAGGCTGTGGCGGAGCACTCGTTGTCGTGACGCAGTATGTCAAGGGGAGGTTGAGCTTCGGAGCCTTGATCGCTGTCTTGACGGCGACGATGGGAGACGCAGCGTTTTTGATTTTGGCAAAAGAGCCAAAAACAGCATTATTGTTGATTGCCAGCACTTTTACCGTCGGCTGGGGGTCGGGCATGTTGGTCAATGTTCTGCATGGCGAAAATTTCATGCGCAAGAAAACAAACGGAAAAACAATGCCGTCGGGAAAAGACAAATCCATCACGGAGGCGAGCGAATACAGCTGTCGGATGTTGTTGTCGGGCAGCAAGTGGCGCGGCTGGGTTGACGGGTTATGGTTTGTGTTGTTGCTACCTGGAATTGTTGGAGCGGTGTTGTATGCGTTTCAGATTGATGTTCTTTCTTGGCAGGTTTGGGGACTGTCTGTCGACGTTGTTTTCGCGGTCTTTACGATCGTATGTGTTATGTCGTGGGTGCTGTTTTCGGGGCCGACCGGAAAAGAGACGCGGGAGAGAGAGACGCAGAGCGTGACTTGGCGCTCGGTGATTGACGACACGAACTTTGTGACGGCTTGGGTTGTCGCTGCGTTTTTGCTGTTCGATATGACGGTTCATGTTTTCGCGCTAGACTTGGCGAGCCTTTTTGGCGCTGCTTATATTTTTCTGCCCTTGATTGCGATCGTCGTGGGTTTTATCCCGGGCTGTGGTCCGCAGATTCTTGTTGCTGCCACCTACATTGGCGGATTGCTGCCTTTCTCGGCGTTGATGGGAAATGCAATTAGCAACGACGGCGATGCCTTGTTTCCTGCCTTGGCGCTGGCACCAGGAGCAGCGGTTGTCGCTACCTTGTATAGCGCGGTGCCGGCTTTGGTGATCTCCTACACGCTGCTGTTTTTCGGCTATTGAGATACTTGAACGCAGTGCAGCGCGCAGCCTTTTGTCACCTACCTTATTGCGCTTCTTGAATATTTTTAAGATCTTTCTGTATTCTTGACAACTCGTCAATTTGATTCTGCGCATCGCTAAGTTTTATTTTTTCTGCTTGCAGTATTTCTAAAGGAGCGTTCTCATTAAATTTTTTGTCCTTTAGCTTTGCCGAAGAATTTTTTTCTGTTTTATCCCAATTTATAATCTGCTTCTCGATTCTTAACTTAATCGCATTTAAATCTATTCCCTCAGGCAAGAACAATTTAGGCTCAATAATTCCTTGATACACAAACCCAATTCCCTTTCGAAGCTCCTTGCCCTCCTCCGCACGCTGCCACTCGATACCCGCCATCGCACGCAACACAGCCCCCCACTTTTCTAACGCCTTCCTTTCTTTATCTAACATATCTCCAAGCCAAGGCACGATCGTCTGCGGCGACAAGCCCAAGTCCGAGCGTGTTGAACGAATCTTGTCGATCAATCCCAATATCCATTTCACCTCCTCCACATCGGCATCCCAATCCGTAAAAGTTATATCATGCGCTCGCAACGCGTTAGATGTCATCAACAATTCTTCCTTCCCTTGACGAGATTCAAAAATTTTAGACTCTTGGAAAATTTTTTCTGTGACAAACGGCACAAAGGGATGCAACATACGCACAATGCCGTAAAAAACCCACGCGCTCACAACACGAGCCTCCTCCCGCTCGCTACCCTCGCTCGCCAAAGCAGGTTTAATCATCTCAAGATACTCGTCGCAAAACACCCCCCACAAAAAATGATACAATTTCGAGGTCGCCTCGTGAAACAAACATACCTCGTCGCGTAAATCTTCTTCTACCCCCGCTGCCACTTTGCGCAACTCCGTCAAGATCCATCGATGCACCGCTCCTTCAACCTTATCCGTTTTAAAGTCTTTGTCGTAGCGACAATTCTGCATCTCTAAGAATCTTGCCGCATTCCATAACTTCGTTATAAAATTACGATTGCCCTCGATTCTTTTTTCCGCCAAACGCAGATCGCGCCCCGGCACCGCCTGCGAGGCAAGCGTAAAACGCAAAGCATCGCATCCGTAACGATCCATCAAGGCGATCGGATCGACAACATTACCTAACGACTTCGACATCTTGCGACCCCTCGCATCGCGTATTAAAGCATGGAGATAGACAATTTTAAACGGCACTTTATCCATAAAGCACAAGCTCATCATCATCATGCGCGCAACCCAAAAGAATAAAATATCAAACCCCGTCACCAACAGCTGAGTTGGAAAATAACGCCGAAACATCGGATCATCGTCAGGCGCGCCTTCCTCCTTGTTGCCCCATCCCAAAGTCGAGAAGGGCCACAAGGCGGAAGAAAACCATGTATCCAACACATCCTCTTCTTGTCTCAAGGCGACTTTTTTTCCGAATTTTTCTTGAGCTTTCTCCAAAGCCTGCTTCTCGTCCCAAGCGGCGATTTGCTCTCCGTCAGGCGCATACCATATTGGAATGCGATGCCCCCACCACAGCTGCCTTGAGAGGCACCAGGGCTGAATGTTTTCCAACCACTGCCGCCAAGTGTTGACCCAAGTTTGAGGGATGAGCGTCGTCTCTTTTTTCTCGACGGCTTCGAGCGCGCGCCTTGCCAGATCTTCCATGTTCATAAACCACTGCTTCGTTAGCCTCGGCTCCAAGGCGACGCCGCTACGCTCGCCGTGCGGCACGGAGTGCGTAGCCTCCTTGACCTCGCGCAACAAACCCCGCTGCTCCAGCTCGACGAGAACACGCTCCCGCGCCTGCTCGCGCGACAAGCCTCGATAGGCAACAGGCACCGCGTCGTTGAGCTGCGCTTGAGCGTCGAAGATCGAAAGCAACGGCAAGCCGTGCTGCTTGCCGATCTCGAAGTCGAGAAAATCGTGCGCAGGCGTGATCTTCAACGCGCCTGTGCCTTGCTCGCGCTCGACGCGCTTGTCGGCGATGATCGCAACCTCCCTCTCTGCCAATGGCACGAGGCAGCGCTTACCCACGAGCGCGCGGTAGCGTTCGTCTTCAGGATGGACGGCGACGGCAAAATCACCGAACAGCGTTTCAGGACGCATGGTCGCAATCGTGATGCTCGCCCTCGATGTCTCTCCCTTGTTCTCCCCCTTGCTCGCCTTTTTGTCTTGCAGCAGAGGATAGTCGATTAGGCACAGTTTTCCCTGCTCCTCCTGCTGGCGCACTTCCAAGTCGGAGATCGCTGTCTGCAACTGCGGATCCCAATTGACCAGCCGCTCGTCGCGGTAGATCAAGCCCTGCTCGTGCAGTTCGATAAAAGCCCTCCGCACGGCGTGCGAGAGTCCCTCGTCCATCGTAAAACGCCCCTTCTCCCAGTCGCAGGAGGCACCCAAGCGTCGCAGCTGTTGCAAGATGATGTTGCCGTACTGCTCCTTCCAACGCCATGTGTGAGCCAGAAATTCTTCGCGTGAAAGACGCTCGACCGCAATCCCTTGCTCTGCCAAATGCCTACTCACCAAAAGCTGCGTTGCAATACCCGCATGGTCTGTGCCGGGCAACCATAGGCAATCGTAGCCCTGCTGACGACGCAAGCGCACGAGGATGTCTTGCAGGGTGTTGTCGAGCGCGTGTCCGATATGCAAACGTCCGGTCACATTCGGCGGCGGCATCATGAGGGTGTAGGTCTTTGCCTTCGGAGAGGACTCATTAGAGGACTTCTTAGAGGACTCCTTGCCATCTTCGAGTCCCGCACAACGGAAAGCACCACGCGCCTCCCAGTCGTCGTAGAGCCTGCGTTCCGCATCGGCAGAAAAATCGTAGCGTGTGTCCATCGGGTTTCCGCTAGCTTTAGAGCTAGCGTAGTTTTTCTCCCTCAACCCGACTGGTGAGACGTTGCAGTAGCTTCGCACGCGCTTCCTCGTCCAACCCTTCGACCTCTTCAAAGAGCTTCGCTTCCTCGCTTGCTGCCGCGCGCTCCGAGCTAACATTAACAACAAGGTCTGTGTCATCATGCTCGCTCTTATGCTCTTTTGGGGGACTGCCCTGCCCCTCCATCTCTGAGCGAATTTTATCCATGTCGAGATAATCCGCCTCCTTGTCCTGCGTCGAGGCTACTTCAAAACTTTGCGCTAAGTTTTCCTCTTGCCCTGCCTCATCCTCGCTGGCGAAGAAATCTTCCAGCAGCGAATGCTCGCCGGAAGCAAAAAGACCCTTCTTGTCCGTCGCAACTGAGGGAACCTGCTCCGCTTGCATACTCGCTTTTGCTAGCTCCGCTTTCGGCAAGTCCTCTTTCGGCAAGTCCTCTTTAGGCAAATCTGTTTTTGGCAAGTCCTCCTCGCGCCTATCGCCCATCGTGTCGCCCATCGTGTTGCCCATCGTGTCGCCCATCGTGTTGCCCCTCGTGTCGTCCATCGTATCGCTCTTGCCGATAGAGGGTGCACGAGCACTGGTGACGGCGCGCGCCGCCGCTGCTTGCCTTTCCAAGATAGGCTTGCGCGCCTCTTCTGTTCGACGCGCAAGAGCAACGAGGGAAGTCGTCAAAGCAATCAGGAATCTGCGTCCGCTCCGCTTGAGCGCACGCCACAAGGAAGGCAAGTAGCGACGCATGCGCGCGACCTCCCTTATAGCGATTCCTCCGACGAGCAGCTTCGTTTCGCCTGCCGTCCTGATCGATTGTGCACGGCGCGCTCGGAAGATAACAAGCATTCTCGATTGCAACAGCTGCCTGAAGCCGATGGAGCGAATGCGCGCCCTACGCCAAAATCCTGCGCCGCTGTCTGATAGCATGTCTGCCACATCGTGCGCCCTGCCATAGCGCAAGGAGCGCCACGGCAGTAAGACGATGCTCACCAGCAACAAGAAGGGAGATGCTACGAAGCGTCCAAGCGTCTGAACAAGATGCCTCGCGCCTCGCAAGAGTATGAGGAAGTTTCGTTGTAGCTGCTGTACGAAGATACGCGCATAAATAGATAGGGGCAGGCGCGGGTAGTTGTGCGGCTGTCGTGTGAACATGCCCAAGGGGTCGATGACAGCGTGAGCAAGCAAGTGCAACGGCGCGCTTGCGAAGTGCCACCCAGCCCGCAACGCTTTGACCGTCGTGTCTGCCAGTCCGCGTCTTGAACCTTGTCGTGCGGGCGAGCGCGCGGGCGAGCGCTGGGGGCTGGGGCTATAGCGATAGCTTGACTGGGGGATGGAGCGCACCATGCGATAGGGCCATAGAAGGGTGCGCCACAGCAGCAGGAATGGATCGAGCAGAAAGGCAAGCAAACTCGCGCCCAAGCTTTGAACGACGCTTCGCCGAGAGCTTCGTTGCGAGAATGCACGGACTTGTCTCGTGTGGGCAAAAGGGCTGTACAGCCTTGCATCCGTACGCGAGAGAGCCGCACGCTGTTCCGACGAGGGGCCTTGTCTCACCAGCGTTGTGAGTTCCAACACATTGCTCTCAGATTTTTTCTCTCTGTAAGGATTCTTTGGAGTGTTTTTCGCAAAGTTTTTTTTACCCTCTCCCCTCGCCTCGTGCGGCGAAGGAATTGTGGTGCGCAGCTGCTGTTGAATTTTTTGTCTTGAAGCATGCTCTTTTTGTACGCGCATGGCTTCCTGTTTCTGCTTCTGCTCTTTCAAGGCGGCTCTTTGCGTCGCCTCGGAAATAAGCCGCTGTCGATGGTGCAACTGCCTCTGCTGTCGCTGCTGTTGCGTTTTTTCTCGAATGGCAACGTCCTGCGCCTCGAGCTGCTGCTTGCGCTGTTGGAACGCGCTGTCGTGCGGCGGCGCGGGTTGCACGGGCTGCGTCCTGCCGCGCACGCTTTGCATGTCCCTGTTAATCAGAGACTTGATGCGCAAGAGACGGTCGGTGTCGTCGCTCATGGCTCGACAGCAAATCCCCATCGACGGAAGTAGGGAGCATCCAAGCTCGGCACCTCCAGCTGCAGCAGCGAGGGCGAAAGCGTGCCCATAACCTTGAGAAGTTGCACATGAGCGATGAGAGTCTTCCTGTTAGCAGCGATCGTTGCACGCTCGGCTTCGGCAAAGTTTCGCTCAGCCTCCAGCAAGTCGTCTAGATCGCCCGTTCCCAGCCCTGTTTCTCGTTGCGCGCTATTCAAAACAATGGTGCGCGCTTGCAGCGTCTCTTGGCGTGCCTGCTCGCTGCCCTGCGCCGCCGACAATGCTTCCCAAGCATCGATCAACTCGCGGCGTGCGTTTTGCTCTGCCAACCTTGCCCCCTCGCGAGCAAGGCGCAAGCCGTTCAGCACCGAGCGATATCCACTCATAAAATACGCCGGGCGAAGGGGATAGGAGAAGGTCAGCTGCGTTGCAAACGAATCGATCGTGCTGCTATTCTGCTCTGCGATGGCGTAGTTCGCCTGCAGTGCCACGCGCGGCAGAAAGACGAGCCCACGCGTCGAGCGCGCAACTTTCTTTTGTTTATTCCATTCTAGACGCGCTGTTGCCAAACGGAAGTTACGCTCGAGCATCAGAGCTTGCGCTGCCTCGATGCCTTGAGGAGGGGCGGGCAGGTTTTGGGGCGTCTCCAGCTCACCTTCGACATCGATACCGAAATGATCACGAAACGCGCGGCGAGACGCATTGTGAGCATTGCCTGCATCAATCGTCAACGCACGCGCTTCGGCAAGCGACGCCGTGGCGAGCGCAACATCGCGCCGCGACGCTCCCCCCAAGGCGGCTTCGCGGCGTACCGACTGCCATTGTTCGTTGAGTTGGCTCTCGCTCTTTTCTCTGACGCGCAAGGCGGCAGAACTTTCCACAACGCCGAGATAGCGTTGCAGCCCGTCGAGAATCAGTTGCGCTTCGAACTCGCGCAGACGCAGCAGGGCGATCTTGCGGTTGTAGGACGCAATCGCATGGGTTGCATAGTTCTGTCCGCTTTGCAAAATAGATTGTTCTACCGAAACGCTCGTGCTCCACGCTTGCGTGGGTTCGAAGATTTTGGGAACCGAGGAGTCATCGTCTCCTTCGATTTGCCGCCGTGCCTGCAAGCCGTAGCTGCCTTGCAAGTTGAACCTCGGACCAAGATCGATCGCGGCGCGTCGAGCGACCTCGAAGGTTTCTTGAACTTTGCGTTTTTCCAGCCCGAAGGCGATGTTATTCTTCCAGGATGCCTCCAAGGCTTTGCGCAGCGTTTGAGCCTGCGCGAACGGGGTGGCGCCAGCGAGAATGCACAGGCTCAAAACAAGCACGGCGCAGAACTTTGGCTCGATGGAGTTGCTTTGAGCGCATCTGCTCCAAAACTTCGACAAGGGCTTCAGCAGAAGACGCAGCAAGGATTTCGGCGAGGAAGACATAAGAGATTTTCGAGAACTTTTTAGAAATTTTCGGAGCTGCGGGAGAATATGAGATGTGGGAGATTCTTTTGTGCGGCTTTGACTTTATGCCAGCCTACTCTTATAGTAGTTTTTTGTATAGTTTCTTGTGTTTCGAGGAAAATTTTGTGTCGAAGCGGAGCAAACCATCGTCTGGCGGCGAGCCGATTGTGCATCCTGTCGTTTTAGTTGTGGTTGATTTTCCGCAGCCTTTAACGCGCGCTTTGTTGTATGCGTGTCGTTATGCGTCGCAGAGGGGTTGTCGCTTGTTGTTGGTGCATGTGCGCCCTCGAGTCGATGTGAATCCTCTTTTGTTCGTGAGACGCGCGATGGGGCAACGCAGCCGAGCCTTTGCCGAGAAGTATGTACAAGAGGTGTCCGCAAAGGTTCATGAGTGGGGGTGTTCCTTGCCTTCCTTTTCAATGTTGGAGGGGGACACGATCGAGGAGATCGACAAACTTTTGGCAGGCGGAGATCACCATATTGTAAAGGTCGTCTTGAGCGACAGCAGCTTTGTTGCCTTAGCCTCAAGCAAGAGAGGCTTGGGAAACTTTACCTCGCTGTCTCGTTTTCCGTTTGTCGTCGTGCCGCAGCGGCTGTCGCAGGAGGTGGTGGAGGCTTTGGTGTGAGGCGAAGCGGACTCGACAAAATTGACAACCAAAGGATTGACAACCAAGGATTGACAACCAAGGATTGACAAATCCTGCTTTTTGCTAGAGGGTTTGCTGTGGGGATTTGTTTTCTTTAGAGAGGGTTGGTCTTGTGTTTATTCAGACGGAGTTGACGCCTAATCCTGCGGTTGTGAAGTTTCTGCCTGGCGTTGCGGTGTTGCCTGCAAGCGAGGGGGGAAATGCTGGCACCGCGGAGTTTTGCACTCGTACAGAGGCGGAGAATATCTCCGACTTGGCGTATGCCTTGTTTGGGATTGAGGGGGTGGCGAGCGTTTTTTTTGGGGCTGATTTTGTTTCGGTAGCCAAGTTGGCGGAGGCGGATTGGGATGTGTTGCGCCCTCCGATTTTGGGGTTGATTATGGAGCATTGTATGAGCGGTCGTCCTTTTGTGAGGGAGGGCGTTAAGACGCGCAGTGCGGGGGATGGAGATGCGGAGGCAGATATTTCGGAGGAGGATGCTCCTGTTGTAGCGAGGATCAAGGCATTGTTGGACGAGCGCGTGCGTCCAGCGGTAGCGCAGGATGGGGGAGATATTGTTTTTCATGGGTTTGAGAAGGGAATTGTGTACTTGACCTTGCGGGGGGCTTGTGCGGGCTGTCCGAGTGCGACGATGACCTTGAAGATGGGGGTTGAGAATTTGTTGCGCCACTATATTCCTGAGGTCTCCGAAGTACGCGCGAGGGCGTAGCGGTATAGTAGAGTTGAATCGATGGCAACAACAGAAAATGAAGTAAATACTGCACTCGGCGAACTTCTGCGGGGGATGAAGAGCGACTGGCGTGTTTTAGCGGAACAGACGAGGCAGTTAAAAAGCGGAGCTGGAAGAAGGGTCGATGTTCTCATTCAGGGTTTTGGGGGGACGGTCATTGCGATCGAAACCGAGTTTTTACCCGCGCGGACTGTTGAGGAAGAAGCGTTTGGTAGGTTGGGAGAAAAGCTGGAGGTGATGGCAGGAACGATCGATACGGCAATCGCGGTCAAAGTTCCTGAAGCCTTGAAAAAACACGCTGGCGCAACTTTAAGAAAAGAACTTTTAAAGGTTGAAGATTTTCAATACGCTGTTTATACGACGAGGAATGAAGCGGCGCGTCCGTTGGATTTTGAGCAGACGGAAAAAAAACGCAAGGGGGAGGGATATGTTGATCGTTTTCCTCAAGAGGGATGGCTTACGGGTTCTCTAAAAGATTTGGCTGTGTTGGCGCAGGGCTATACGATTCCTCCCGATGTGATTAACGAGGCTGCAGACATTATACAATATGCTATCCACGAGTTTGACGGAGTTATGAATAGAGATTTTGGCGACACCAGTGTTAAAAGAGAAGTCATGGCAAAAGAGCTTTTGCAACGGAAGGACGATAAAAATATTCACAATCCCTATCAACAAATTTATCGTATGATAGGGGCAATTTTTTTAAATGCTTTAGTTTTCCACGATGGTCTTTCCAAGGAGCATGCTATAAGAAATATTGATAATATTTTCAGACCAGAAAATGATAACGAAATTCTTCAAAAGGAATTACTTGATGAATGGTACAAAATCTTAAAAATTAACTACTATCCTATTTTTATTATCGCTATTAATATTTTAGGGATGTTGTCTCTTTCAACGGTTAACAAAACTTTGAAAATTTTATTCAACGCAGCCAATAAAATTATATCGCGCGGGTCTGAAAAAATGCCGGGCTTGTTCGGTATCGTTTTTCAAAGGTTAATTTCTGATCGCAAGTTTCTTGCTACCTTCTACACGCGCCCCGATGCCGCCGTGTTGCTTGCCAACTTGGCGATTTCGGAAGAAACCTTTTTGGCAGGCAAGGGATGGGAGGAGGCAGAAGCGATCAAGGCATTAAAAATTGCCGATTTTTCTTGTGGCACCGGCACGTTGCTAGGCATGGCGTATCAACGCATAGCGCAATTGCACGAGTTGCACGGAGGCAGCATGTCTAATATCCATAATGCCATGATGGAACATGTGATCACGGGGTTGGATATTATGCCTTCGGGGGTACATCTGACAGCTACAACCTTGGCAAGTTTTTATTACAAAGTTTCCTTCAAGGACACAAAAATCTATACGCTCGCCTTCGGAGCTAACAAAGACGACCATATCACAACAGGCTCTCTGGAATTGTTAGATCCGTTCGGCAACCTTTTGTTGCCTCCTGCCACCTACCAAATGCGCGGCAAAGGAAAAGAAAAAGACTTGAGCGTTGAGAATCTTGCGCCCAACGAATGCTTTGATTTGGTTATTATGAACCCGCCCTACACACGCGCGACCAACCACGAGGGCAAACATGCCGACATTGTCAACCCTGCCTTCGCCGCCTTCGGTATGGATATAAAACAGCAACGCCGTCTCGCCGAAAGAACAAAATATTTATTAAAAAGTATAAAAAATAACAACAACAAAAATAATTATCCCAGTAACGAACGCCCGAAAGTAGCAAACGGTTACGCAGGCTTGGGGAGCTATTTTTTCCAAATCGCCGATATGAAGCTACACAAAAACGGACAGCTCGCCATGGTTTTGCCGCTTTCCTTTGTTGTAGGGTCAAGCTGGCAAGGTGCACGAAGTTTGATAGCGCAACATTACGAAGATATCATCGTTGTCACCATAGCACAATCAAAAACAGAAGACCGCGCATTCTCCGCAGATACAAGTATGGCAGAATGCTTGTTACTTGCACGCAAAACTGATACCCCCCCTTCATCCAATCGTATCATTTCTGTTGCTCTCAACGAGCGTCCAGGAAATTCTACCAAAGCCTCTGAAATTGCAAAACTTATTAAAATACACAAAAAGAAGAATAAAATTCCACGCCTAGAAGATGCCCCCATCGGCGGGGCATTGCTGAAAGCGGGGGATACAAGCTTGGGACAAATTATCGATGTACCAGTTTCTCATGACGGCTCTTGCCCTGCCCTTTCCCTCCGTTCACCAGAAATTCTTCAGGTCGCTTGGATACTGCATAACAAGCAACGACTTTGGCTACCCCGCCAAAGCCAAGAAGAAAGCGTAGAAATTCCTATAACAACGATCGAAAAAATTGCTACACGAGGGAATGTTCACAGAGAACTCAACGGCGAAAAAAGAGACGGCACGCCTCTCGGTCCTTTTGACATCGAACCCATTACCGATAAAATACCTAACTACCCCGCCCTGTGGAATCATGATGCAAAAAAAGAACAACGCATGATTGTTGCCCCTGATTCGGAAGGACGCGTGCGTCAAGGGTTTGTAGATTCTGCATACCGCTTGCTGGCGCAAAGCATCAAGAATTCACTACAATTTAGATTGCCGATTTAATTCACAGCCTTTAATTGTTGCGGTTACAGAAAAAAAATCTCTGGGAGGTACTGCTTGGCCTTCGCTCTACGACTTTCCCTCCCCCCAACACGAGCATGCCTTCGCCCTATGGTGCAACTCAACGCTCGGCTTGCTCTGCCACCTCTACAAAGCCAACCTGCAACAGGAGGCAGAGGGAGAACCACTATCTCGCAAATTCCCTCCTTTCCAACGCTGGATATAACCGACAAGCGCGTCAATCTCAAAGCCGCCGATACAGCCTTCCACAAGCTAAAAAGCCAACCCCTACTCCCCCTCTACAAAGCCTCTGAGGACAGCACCCGCCACGCCATCGACAAAGCTGTCCTCGTCGATATGCTCAACCTCAACCCCGACCTACTCGCCCCTGACGGCGCGTTCACGCAACTCAGAAAAAAAATATGCCTTGAGCCCGCCATCCACGGCGGCAAAAAACCTAACTAAAAAGCTAGATTAAAATAATCTATTAAAACAATCTATTAAAATAGCCCTTGTCCGTAAATCGCAACAACAAACTCCGCCCCCGCGCATAACCTCACCTCCCAGTATCCGTCGAAAAACTATACTGCGTCTTCGCCATACACACAGGAAACTTTCCATAACCCGCAGACTGCCAATAGAATAGAAAATTCCGATATTTATAAATATCGGAATCATTTAATTTTCTCTTAAAGTGATAAGATAAACTGCTTCTCTCTATACTCCCGCCGCTGCCATCGCCATGCGCCTCTTGACGCTGGGAATGCTGTCCAACAACCCCATACCCCCCAACCTCGCTGCACGCACAAGAGCGTTGTCGTTGCCAAAAAGTCGCTGCAAACCATCCGTCATCATCACTAACCGTCGTACATCTCCCCGACGGCGACGCTCGTAGCGCGACAACAATCCTTCGCCGCCCAAATCCTCGCCCAAAGACAAACCCTCCCTCAACTCTTCCGTCAGAACAGCAACATCGCGCAAGCCCAAGTTCAACCCCTGCCCTGCCAAAGGATGAATCCCATGCGCCGCATCCCCCAAAAGCGCAACGCGAGACGATATATAACGACGCGCACAAGACAGAGAAACAGGATAGCTCTGCCGCACACCACACAAAGACAAACGCCCTAGCCAGCTGCCAAAGCGAACCGAAACATGGCGCATGAAAGCCGACGCATCCATCGATACCAAACGCTCGATCGTAGCAGGTTCGTCACACCAAACAATCCCACTGCGACAACCCCGCAGAGGCAAACTAGCAAAAGTGCCGCTCGGCATAAACCACTCGACCGCAACCCCACCATGCTCACGCTCATGACCCAACGCGCACACCAACGCTCGTTGAGCGTAATCGCGCGTGCGACAGGAAATACCCGCACCCTCTCGAACGACAGAGTGTCTGCCATCGCAAGCCAACAACACACGCGCACGAAAACAACGCTCGAACGAAGAACTGGCGATTGAGCCAGAGCCAGAGCCAGAGCCAGAGCCAGAGCCAGAGCCAGAGCCAGAGCCAGAGCCAGAGCCAGAGCCAGAGCCAGAGCCAGAGCCAGAGGAAGCATCGCTCGCACCCCCCTCCTGCTGACCCCCCTCCGCTGCCGAGCGAGCCATAACCTCGATGCCGCGCGCGCTCGACACGAAGTCGACGACGCGAAGTCCCCTCTCGCAACGGATGGCGCGGCTGCGCCCTACCGCACCCCAAAGAAGACCCAGCAGAGCATGCTCCTCAACAATGCAGCCCAAAGGACGAGAGCCTTGCTGACACGATGCTTGCCCCGCAGCATCTGTGTTGAGAAAAGCGACAGCATCGCGGTGGCTGACATGCAACTTTCTGCTGTCTACTCCGCGCAGAGGATGCGCCTCTACTATGCGCATGTCCCATATCGGCGAGGAGACAGCGCGCAGCTCTTTCCCTAATCCCAAATTGTAGAGAAAGTCCCAGCTGGATTGGGCAAGTGCCCAAGCTCGTATATTGGCTCGTATATTGGCTCGTATATTGGCGCGGATGTTTGTCGGAGCGTTTTCCTTACCCTGCTCCGCAACTTGCTCTGCCCGCGCCTCAACGAGGGTTACAGTCAAGCCTTCCTTGGCGAGCGCAAGGGCTGTTGTCAATCCGACAACACCGCCTCCTGCGATCACGGCATCCGTTTCCGTGCCTGCCATGCTTTGTCTCTAGCGTTTCGCCTTAAGTTTTGCGTTGGATTTTGCGTTGGGTTTTGCGTTGGGTTTTGCTAAGGAGGTCGCTTTCAAAGGAATGCTTTCCAACCCCTGTTTTGCAAGGTGCCTCATCAGCAGAAAGCCGAACAGCGCAGAGGCGAGAGAGCCTATAAAAACGCCGATCCGCGCTTGTGCGATAAGAGGACTGTGCGCATAAGATAGCGCGCCGATGAACAAACTGATCGTAAAGCCTATCCCGCACATCAGCGACATGGCGTAGATGTGTTTCCAGTTGCACCCTTGCGGCATGCGTCCCCAGCCCAGTTTCACGAGCACCCAAATCGTGCCTGTGATACCGATTTGTTTTCCGAAGAACAGCCCGCACGAGATTCCCAGCGTGATCGGATGGAGTAGCACTGCCGAGAGAGATCCTATCTCGGCGAAGGAGACGCCAGAGTTGACGAAGCCGAACAGCGGCAGGATAGCGAAGTTGACCCAAGGCGCGAGCGTGTGTTCCATTTGAATCAGGGGCGAGGCGCCGTGCGCGTTCTTGAGCCGCAACGGAATGCAGAAGGCGGCGAGCACGCCTGCGATCGTTGCGTGCACCGCGGAGTTGAGAACGCACACCCACAGGATGATGCCTAGAAGGACGTAGGGCATCATCGATGCGACACCGCTTCGGTTTAGCGAGAACATAGCGAAGAAGATGATGATTCCCAACAGCAACGGCAGCAGCGAGATTTGCGGCGTGTAGAAGATGGCGATCACTAGGATCGCGCCGAGGTCGTCGATGATGGCGATTGCGACCAGCAGCACTTTCAAGCCGATCGGCACGCCTCTACCTACCAGCGCGATGATACCGATGGCGAACGCGATATCGGTTGCGGAGGGAATTGCCCACCCTTTGTAGAGTTCGCTGCTGCCTCCTTCTGCGGCGACGAAGGCGACATAGATGAGCGCGGGCACTGCCATGCCGAGGGCGGCGGCGAAGAGGGGCAGAATCGCTTGATCGCGGCGCGAGAGTTCTCCTACCAGCAGCTCTCGTTTGATTTCCAAGCCGACCATAAAGAAGAAGATCGCCATGAGCCCGTCGTTGATGAAGTGCTGTAGCGTTTTATTCAAGCCTACTGCACCGATGCTCAGATTCACGGGCAGGTGCAGAAAGTGTTTATAGGCTTCCGCATAGACCGAGTTGGCTATAAGAACTCCCAGAACGCCAGAGGAGAACAACACGATACCGCCAGAGGATTCTTTCTCCATGAGCTGGCGGAGCGGCTGGGTGAACAGATCGAGGCGGGTGGATGAGCCTTGCATGCTCTATCTTATAGAGCAGATGGCAGAGCAGCGTCAACCCCTCTATTGCTTTCTGACCCAGCTTTCTCTTGACCCAGCTTTCTCTTGACCCAGCTTTCTCTTGACCCAGCTTTCTCTTGACCCTTGCCTAGGCTTGTGAGACAAGGAGCAGAGCGTTTTTTTATAAGCGAGTGTTTGGTGGAGTTTTCAGGATGACGACGACTATAAGACGACATGGCATGAGTGACAAGCAGAGGGGTATTTTGTTTGCTGTTTCGGGTGTTTTATTGCTTGTTCCTACTTCGTTATTGATACGTCTGATGCCGTCGTTTCCGGTGGAGGCATTGATGTTTTGGCGTGCTTTACCGCAGGCGTTGGGGTTGGGAATTTTTGCGATTGTTGTTTTGGGGGCTAGATTTTCTAGATCGAAGTTATTGTGGGGGATGGGCTTGATTTATGCTATCGAGACTTGCAGCTTTTTGATTTCGATTTCGAACACCTATGTAGCGAACACTTTGTTATTGGTATCGATATCTCCGTTATTGGCGGCGATGGGGGGATGGCTTTTGTGGAGGCAGAGGTTGCGGAGGGCTACTTGGGCAGCGATTGCCGTTTGTTTTGTTGGGTTGGTAATTTTTGCGAGGGCGGGGATAGGCAGCGGGAAGTGGTTTGGCGATGCGATGGGTTTTGTTTCGGCGATGGCGATTTCGGCGTTCTTTTTGTGTGGACAGAAGATACGCTCGGAGAACGCGATTTTGGCGGTAGCTATTGGGGCTAGTTTTATTCTTGTATTCAGTTTTAACAAGGCGATTGAGTTTGGGTATCCTCCTAGCGGGGAGGTATTTCCGTTGTTGATGACTTTGGCTATACAGCCGTTTGGGATGGCATTTTTAGCGGTGAGCGCGAGATATATTCCTGCGGCGGAGGTTGCGTTGATTTTGTTGCTGGAGCCGTTTTTGGCGCCGATTATTGTGTGGGGAGTTGTGGGGGAGGTACCACCGGGGGCTACTTTGGTGGGCGGGGGGATGAGTTTTACGGCGATTGCTTTGTGGTGTTTGTGGAGTCTGCGAACGAGACGAAAGGGTAAAAAAAGAAAAGAGCCGAGACCTATTCAGATAAGGTGAACAAAGCGAAAAAAACACAAAAAAAAATGCTTGACGAGGCAGAATCGCTTTGCTACCATTCTGTCTTTACGAACAACAACAACAACCCTAACGATAGGATGCGATTATGGCTAGAAATCTTACCCAAACGATACTAGAATTTTTGAGGGACAAACCTGAAGAAAGTTTTACCGTCCCTACGGTCATTAAAGAAATGGAGAAGGCTTTTTGGAAAGGCGATCTTCGCGGAGATGTCATGCCTCTTTCGATGCGTCAAGGTTTTCAGAATGCAGAAAAAAATAAGCAAAAGATTCCTACAGATGATTTCAATCGATTTAAACGTAGCATTTATATTGCTCTATATGTTAATACAAAAAACGGAAATATTAGAAGAATTGAAAAAGCGCAAGGTGAAAAAGGCTATTTGAAATATCAATACGCGGAAAAAGAATCTAAAAAAGCTCCAAAAATTTCCCCCGATGAAATAAAAAAATTAAATTCCAGAGAGAAAGAATTGTATCCCTTGCTGCAAAATTATTTAATTTTTCGACATGGCATAGGTAGCAAACGCATTGAAGAAAGCAGAAGTCCTTATCACAATGAAAAAGGAAAAAACTATTGGCGGTATCCAGACATCGTTGGCATAGAAGATATAAATTCCAATTGGAATAAAAATATAAAAAGTTTCGTGAAAAGAGAATTGGGTTTGCAAATAAGATTTTGGTCGTTTGAAGTTAAAGTAATCATCAGTCGCAGCAATTTGCGCGAGTGCTTTTTTCAAGCTGTAGCCAATTCCTCTTGGGCTAATTTCGGATACCTGGTTGCTGAAAAAATTGACGGCGTTGATGATGAGCTTCGTATGTTATCTGACCATCATGGTATAGGCTTTATTCTTCTCGGTGGAGAATGCGATAATCCAGAAGAGGATCGGAGCTACATTAAATATCCTGCCAAGGAAAGATCCTCTATAGATTGGGCAATGGCTGACAAGCTTGCAAAAGAAAGTGGTGACTTTGATAAATGTATGAAACTTATAAATGCGTTTTATTATGGTAGCAATGACAATAGAGAGCTCTGGAAGAATAAATGGAATGATTTCTGGGGATTTGAGGATAGTGACGAAGAGTGAAATAAATACGTATCTGTTGCGCGAGAGCGTGCCATTAAAAAGCACGAGCGCATAGCGCACGGCTTGCCGTGCGCGTCAATAATGTAGCGCAACAGATACGCAAAAAACTCATCGCCGTACCATGTTAAGAGTCAGCTTGCGCGAGGCAAGCCTCGCGCTTTTGAATAAGAAGCGTACTTCGTGCGATTTTTTTTTATCTTTGTCTTCTAGGCAAAATTAAAGACGCTGTGCCGTGTTAAGAGTCAGCTTGCGCGTTTCTGCGAAACGCGCTTTTGAATAAGAGGCTACGCGCTACGCGCGTAGAAAGCGCACTGCGTGCGCTCCGCTGACGCGGGGTCTTTTGCGAGGGATTACTCCCTCGCGCTCCCCGTGCGCTACGCGCACGATGTTTTGCATCCGTCAATTCAATAAAATCTGTCTGTGTTGTACGAGCGCGAGGGGATAAATTCCCCCCCCGCGTGCTACGCGCACGATGTTTTGCATCCGTCAATCTAACAAAACTCGTCTTCTACGCGCACGATGTTTATTCGTCAAAACACAAGTTCCATCAATACACAAAACCTATCCATCCTTACGCGAGCGTAGCAACGCGCTCAAGACCCCCTCCAGCGTTCGCAACTCCTGCTCACTAATCATAGCCCGCATCCCCATAGCACGCAAATTCAACCTTACCTCCTCTCCCCCTCGCCCACCCCGATAAAATCCACGCCCCCCCAACTCACCCTCTAACCTCCGCAGAAACCTAACAATATCCCCACGCCTAGCAATTCCATCACCACGTCCATCCCCACGCCCATCCCCACGCCTCCCCAATAACTCCCCTCCATCTTTTTCTACTACATCTTTCTTCATCTCCATTTTTTTATCTCCCCCCATAACCCCCGCACTCATACCCCTCCTCCACTCCCAACAAAACATAAATACCGCCATCGCCAAATTCATCGAGCAATATCCCTCCTCTAAATCCGCCCGTATAATCCCATCCGCATAAGACATATCCTCATTCTCTAACCCATTGTTCTCAGGTCCAAATAATACACAACACCTATCTTTTCCTACTCCCCCCTCGCTAACCCCCTCGCTACCTTCCGCCTCCCCCATCATAGTTTTCCGCATCGACACAACAGCACCCTCAGGAGAATAAACACAAACATTCCGATCACGCACCCTCGCACTCGTCGCCATCACCCTCACGCAATCAGCAACCGCCTCCCCCACACTCCCAAATACACGCGCTCCCTCCACAATGCCAGCAGCCCCCCGCGCCGCAGCTATCGCACTCTCCGAAGGCCACCCATCCCTAGGAGAAACAATCCGCAACTCGCTCAATCCGCAGTTCCCCATCGCCCGCGCGCTCATCCCTATGTTCTCCCCCATCTGAGGACGAACTAAAACTACAATCGGAGACATCCGAAACATAGAAGACATCGTCAATATCCTAATCCTAGATAAATCCTAGATAACACGCGAGAACTTCGGACGCGCCAAAGGAACTCTCGCTACCGTCAACACGCTCACCTCCTTAGCCCCCGCGCGCTTCAAACACCTCGCGCAAAACTCCGCCGTCAAGCCGCTCGTCATGACATCGTCGATCAACAACACCGACTTCCCCCGAACCCTGTAGCCTTGCCTGCAAGAAAAAATGCGTCGCAAAATAAGCAGCCTCCGCCGCGGCGGCAAATCCCCCAACGGAGGCGTATAACGACTCCGCTCCAACACATCGCACGCAATCGGCAATTCCCAATGCCTCCCCACAAGCCGCGCGAGCAACGCAGCCTGATTGTACAAACGCCGTCGTAGCCTCCTCGGATGAATCGGCACAGGCACAACAAGGTCAGATTTCCGAAAAACCCTAGGCGCGCGCGACATCATCAGCCTCGCAAACAACGGAACATGCTGCGTCTGATCCGCATGCTTCAGCGCGAGAATAGGCCCGCTCGAAGCATCGTCATACAGCAACGGAGCAAACGCGCGGTCGAAGGCAGGCGGGCGCGCCTGACAAGCGAAACACAAACTCTCGTGCTTTACATAGCCCTCGAACGGAAAGGAGCAAGCGTAGCAAAAAGGTTTCTTCGTAAAACGCAGCTTGGAAAAGCACGCATGACAGAATGCCGGCTCGTCCGCAACGGGCATCGAGCAGCGCGGACACAAAGGCGGCAGCAGAAAGTTGAGCGCGCCTCTCCCTAAAACCTTCCGCAGACGGCGCAACGCAGGCAGAAAAGCAGAGCCAAAAAAAAGCATGGTCGCGCACAAAGAAGAAAACACAAAGAAGAAAACAAAAGGCGTGAAGGCTACAGCAGAGATGCTTTCTAGCCTAGCTCGTTCCTCCGCTCGAAGCAAGAAGCTAGACACCGCGTTTCCCCTGACGATATCGCTTTTTTTTCGTCATCCTCTTCCTGTGCGTTCTCGCATCGTTCACCTAAAGAGAGACAGGTGTTTTTTTATTTTTAAAAACACTTTTAAGTTGTTTTTTCTTTTAAAAATACCTATTAAAAAAGATGGCATTTTTTCGTATCAAGACGAGTGTGTTGTTTGGGCTTTGGCTCTGCTTGGGATGGGCGGGGACGGAATCGCTGTTTGCGGATGAGGCGGTCGCGCACGGAGGGGGTTTGGATCGTTGCGGCGGGCATCACGATCGCCAAACGGGGGCTTATCATCGTCATCGGGCGAGTGGAGGGGCGGAGTGTTCGGGGGGGAGTCGTTCGGAGGTTCTGCCCAAGGAGATTTTCGGGAAGGTGGAGCGCATCGTAGACGGGGACACTTTTCGCATGGAGGGTATTGTTAGCAATGTGAGGCTGTGGGGAGTTGACTCGCCAGAGTTGCGACAGGATTGCTTTGAGAAGAATGGGGAGATTTGGCGATGTGGGAAGGAAGCGCGAACGAGGTTGCGCTCGATCGTTGCGGGAGCAGATGAGGTTAGTTGTGTTGTGAAGGGCAAGAGTTATGGTCGCCTTGTGGGTCGTTGCTTTGTGGGGACGAAGGATATTGGCGAAGCATTAGTTGGGGACGGGTTAGCTGTTGAGGACGCTCGCTATTCGAGGGGGAGGTATGGGGTGCGGCAGGCGGAGGCTCGCACGGCGAAGATGGGGATATGGCGGGGTTGTTTTACCAAGCCGCGGCGATGGCGCAAGAGGCAGCGCAACTGCTGAGAGTAGTGTTTTTTATGATAGGATTTTCAGAGATTATAGAAACGCAAACGGACTTTTTATTAACAAAAAGGAGGTTGCACACATGGGGTGTGCGACGCGAGGGCGGTAAACCCGAAAGGGTTACGCGCCTTCTACGCACGAGCGAAGCAGTGCGTAGCCCTTGTACCCGCGAGGATTGCAAAGGGCGGGAGGGATAAAAACAACGGTTATTTTTGGTTGCTGTTTTGTGTTTCCCTTAATTAAAATACATAAACCATGGATTTTTATTGTGAAACATAGTCTATAGCATTTTGTTCTAATTTTTTTCTTTCAGGATTGGTGAAATAATTGGTGATAGCGTTCTTATTAAATTTTTATTTTGCTCAGGCTGCTCGCTATAAACTACGAAGCCGTATTTTTGATTTTTTAGATCTCGATAGTTAAAATCTTCTTGCATTTCTTTCAGGGTATCAAAGAAGGAACGTAATTTTTTAACCTCCTCTATTTCGACAACATCAATGCCTCTAAAAAAAGTTATTTGCCTCATTCCATAGCTTCCAAAGATATAAATTCCATTAGGTCTTGGGAGTCCGCTATTCAATCAGGTCTTGTTTGGTTGCCGCTAAACTTTACTTCAATAGAATGACTTCTTCGTCAAAAACCCAAAAATCTGGGTAACTTGGGAACCGCAAGGTTGTGCAATAAAATGATTTTTATGATTTGAATCGATGTTTTTAATAATGTCAACGCTATCAACTCTTTTACATTTTTCTTTAATCATCAAAAAATCTTTATCTATATCTTCACGCAAAACGCGAGAATAGCCATGCTTATTCAGCCCCTCAGCAATTCTATTTTCAAATTCTCCACCCTTGGATGATTTGAGATAGTAGTCAGGATGTTGTTTCATATGAGAAAACAATGTTGATAGAGAATTAGTCATATTTTTCACAGTACTCTTTCACAACGTCACCCTTGCGAAATCCAGGAATGCTGGTTGTGTGCTTCATCGCTAACGCTCTGTAATCCATCTTCAAAAGATTGTACTTAAACTCCTTGCTATTTGCTTTAAACAACATCCATTGTTTGTGTCGTTCGCAATCTTCCGCTCGTCTCTCTCTACGAGAGTAATCCTGATACCCCTGACACGGTACCGCGAAATCAAAATCTTCTTTAAAAACCTTCTCCGCCTCTCGCGTATTGTTATATTGGTGCATCTCAAAGTCAGGGTGAGAAATAGCAGGAGGAGTCCACAGACGCAAATTCTTTTTTTGTGTAGATAACCTCGTCCATACCTGAAACTCCGTGCGAACAGAATAGATAGATTTCTCCATTGTACGAAAAGAATCCGCAGGCAAAGCCTCGCCGTAAATCCACTTGACCCCCTCAGGCATCTGCTTGTGGATAAAGTATTTCCGAAAAATGACAGGAACGATAAAAGCTACCGTGTCCGCCATCTCAAAAGCCCGTTGGAAAAATTGTAATGCCAACTTGCCACGCTTGCCAAACGGAGGATTGCCGATAACAACAGTACTCTCTCTCGTAGAAGGTAATGTGTATACACTCCCTCAAGAAAATCCCTTGCCTCTATCGCTGGATGCCTCGGCGCGATGTCCAAGCCTAGCCTGCGTCCCTCAGGTAGCAGATCGTAAAACACGCCATCGCCCGCGCTCGGCTCAAGAAAAAACGGCGACTGCCCCCGCTCCTCGCTCAATATCTTGCCTATTTGTCCCTTCCGCAAGATACTCCGCAAGGCACTCCAACACTCGCGTGCAACCTTGGGTTGCGTGTAAAATTGGTCGAGCGATACCTCGGACATTCTACTCTCCATCCTTCTTTTCTTGTGTCCCCATTGGACAGCAAAATGTCTGTAGGAAAAGACTGCCCCCATCTAGCAGTAACGACGGAGTCTCGTCAAGAAAAAATTCTGCTCCTCACTTTTATCCTCGCTTTTTCTTATCGCTTCTCCTTGACAGCCTCCGTCGAGCGCGCTAGAGTTCTCCTCGCGGGGTGGAGCAGTTTGGTAGCTCGTCAGGCTCATAACCTGAAGGTCGTAGGTTCAAATCCTACCCCCGCAACCCCCTCTCGTTTTTTTTTGTCCTCTGCCTGCTCATGCCCTCTTTGATCCCGAAAACTATGGCAGGCGTGTTGCTCACAGGACACGGAGGGCTCGACAAGCTCGAATACCGAACCGATCTGCCCGTCCCTGAACCTCGCGTAGGCGAAGTGCTCGTCAAGCTCTCGGCTGCCGCCATCAACAATACCGACATCAACACACGCAGCGGCTGGTACGACTCCTCCGTTTCCATCGCAACCTCAGAAGGCGCAGAAAAAGGATTTGTCTCCGAGAAATCCCCGACTCGACGTCCAAGCCGACGGCGTTCAAGCCGACGGCGTTCAAGCCGACGATGCTCAAGCCGACGAACAAATCTTTGGCAACAGCGGAGAGAATCGCTCGTGGTCTGGCTCTGTCTTGTCCTTCCCGTTCATCCAAGGCGCGGACGGCTGCGGCGTTGTGGCAGCCGTGGGAGAGGGTGGCTCGGAGGATCGTATCGGCAAGCGCGTCGTTCTATGCGCGATGCAAGACGCAGGAGGGTGGCTGTGTCGCTGCCTTGGCTCTGAGATGGACGGTTGCTATGCGCAGTACGTGCGCGTCAAAACCGAGGAAACCTATTCGCCCTCGTCCAAGCTTTCGGACGCGGAACTCGCGGCGATTCCCTGTGCCTATTCAACTGCTGAGGGATTGGTGCAACGCTCAGGTGTGATCCGTGACGAGAAGGTTCTCGTCACCGGCGCGTCGGGCGGCGTGGGGTTGGCGGCGGTGCAACTCGCCGCTTTGCGCGGAGCAGAGGTGACAGCTCTTGTCGGTAAGGGCAAGGGAGAGATCGTTCGGCAAAACGGAGCAGCAAAAATTATCGAACGGCACATCTCTTTGCGCGAAAGTATGGAGGAGGAGTCGGTTGATGTTGTCATAGATCTTGTGGGAGGCGATGTGACAACAGGGGGAAGTTGGTCGGATATAGTGTGGGTTCTGCGACGCGGAGGGCGCTATGCGATATCGGGAGCGATCGCAGGACCGATCGTCGCGTTAGATTTGCGTCAGTTGTATTTGAAGGATTTAACTTTTTTGGGTTGCACCTATCAGAGTAGCGATATTTTTCCTAGGCTGATGGATTATGTCGAGAAGGGGCAGATCAAGCCTGTTGTAGCGAAGCAGTTTCCGTTGGAGCAGATTCACGATGCGCAGCGCGCGTTTTTGAAGAAAGACTTTATAGGTAAGATCGTGTTGATTCCGCCCAAGTAGGAGAATGAGGCAAGAAATATGGTTAAGAGCAAAACTTTATTTACGGGCGACAATCTACCTATCATGCGTGGCATGAATAATCGTTCTGTTGATTTAATTTACTTAGATCCTCCTTTCAACAGTAATCACAATTACGCCGCTCCTATAGGTAGTCTTGCTGCCGGAACAGAGTTTAAAGATACTTGGACTCTACAAGATGTCGATGTAGCTTGGGTGGACGAGCTGGAAAAACGCAACGCCGACTTATACACGGTCATTGTTGCGGTAGGCAAGGTAGGTGGTAAAAGTTATATGTCGTACTTGATTTACATGGCAGTGCGTATGTTGGAGATGCATCGTGTTTTAAAAAACACGGGTTCTGTTTACCTTCACTGTGATCCGACCATGAGCCATAGTTTAAAATTAATGATGGATGCTATTTTCAATAAGAAAAATTTTAGAAACGAAATTGTCTGGTGCTACCGAGGGGCAGGGTATCCTAGAAATGATTTTGGCAGAAGGCATGACATTATTTTGCGTTATACAAAAACGAACGATTACACTTTCAATGTAGACGATGTGCGCGATGACTACGCAGAGGCTACCAAAGAACGTTTCAAGCACTACATCGGCAATGTCAGAAAAAGCGGTGACTTTGGAGAACAAACCTTGCATCCGAAAGGGAAGCATCCTGACGATTGGTGGCAAATCCAGCCTATCGCCCCTTCTTCGAAAGAGCGCACAGGATACCCAACACAAAAACCTCTTATTTTGTTGGAGCGCATCGTCAAGGCTTCCAGCCATAAAGGTGATGTTGTGTTTGATCCTTTTTGTGGGTGTGCAACCACACTTGTTGTTGCTGAAAAACTAAGAAGACAATGGATAGGTATTGATATATCTCGTAAAGCGGTTGATTTGGTCAAAATGCGTCTACATCACATGCTGACGCTTGGAGAAAACGATTACGACAAAGAAGCACTGAACCTGAGTCAAGGTATTGTCATTCATCGCACAGATATACCGAAGCGTACAGATTTGGGTAAACTGCCGCCGTATCGTTCTCACAAAGACACGCTTTACGGTAGCCAGAGCGGAGACTGCGTGGGATGTGGTGAGCATTTTCTTAAAAAAATTATGGAAATCGATCATATTATCCCTAAGAAAGACGGCGGTACAGACCATATAGAAAATTTACAGCTACTCTGTAGTAGTTGCAATAAAATTAAAAGCGACCGTACCATGGAAGCTTTGTTGGTTAGTCTTAGTGAGAAACAAGGAAAAAGATACAAATGGCGTGATTCGATATAATCACTCTTCATAATCATTTTTCGTAATCATTCTTGGTCGGAAGCTTTGTGTTTTAAAGTTTTTGTGCTTTTGACACCTAACTCTTTGAGCTTGTTTGTTTTATCTAATATATTTCCTCTGCCGCTTGACAGTTTTTTCATCGCTGAGTCATAACTTGTTTGCGCAGTACCTAACTGCTGCCCGTGTTTTTCCATATCCTCGACAAAGGACACGACCTTGTCGTACAGCAAGCCGCCCTCTCTTGCGATGTCCTCCGCGTGTTTGTTCTGTCGCTCGGTGCGCCAAGCGTGGTAGATGGTGCGCAACGCCAACAGCAAGGTCGAAGGAGATACCATCACAATTTTTCTCTCCAAGGCGTAGTCGACCAAAAATTTATCCTGTTCGAGCGCTAACGAAAATGCCGACTCGATAGGTACAAACATCAAGACAAAATCCAGGTTCTTTGCCTCCCCTAACTTTGCGTAATTTTTATCGCCTAACTCTTTGACGCGCAGCTTCATGCTTTGCAAGAAACCTTGTAATGCCTCTTGTTTTTCTTCATCTTGTTCGCTACTTGCGTATCGCTCGTAATCGACCAAAGAGGTTTTGGCATCGATGAAGACGACATGCTCGCCGGGTAGGGAGACGACGGCATCGGGACGGTAGCGTTCTCCACTTTCTCTGTCTGTGTAGTTGGCTTGTAATTGGTAACCTTCTCCTTCGCGCAGCCCGGAGCTTTCCAACACCTTGCCGAGTAGCATCTCGCCCCATTTTCCTCTTGTTTGGGGTTCGCCTTTGAGCGCGCGCGTCAAGTTCTCCGCTTGTTGAGAGACTTGTTGTTGAGTTGTGCTCATCTGTTGGAGCTGTCCTTTCAGGTCGGTCTGCGAGCGTGAAGACTCTCTTACATCGCGCGAGAGGGTTTCTATTTGTATGCGGAAGGGTTGCAGCATGGCATCGATGCGCTCTCGGCTTGTTTCGGCGAGTTGTTTTTCGGTGTGTTCGGTGTGCCGCATGATGCGAGCGGTAGATTTCTCGTCGAGCGCGCGGCTACGGGCGTGGTGGAGCAGCCATCCTAGCGCTGCTCCGACGAAGAGTCCGAGCGCGAAAATGACGACGATGCCGAACAAGTCCATGCGGGACTTATGCCATGCGGGGCTGTATTTGTCAATGGACAGGGGGGTATGCGATGTATTAGTGTGTGAGCATGGTTGCGGACATAGTTACAGACACAGTTACAGAGTTGCGGAGACGCTTGGCTAAGCGAGGGTATCTTCTTGCTGACGGAGCGATGGGAACTCGATTGATGGCGGCGGGACTTGCGGAGGGAGCTTTGCCTGAGCGATGGAACAGGGATAGGGCGGAGGATGTTGTTGCGATTCACGCTTCTTATATTGAGGCGGGGAGTGACATTGTGTTGACTAATTCGTTTGGGGGCAATCGCGCTCGACTGGCGATGCATGGGGCGGAGGGCGAGTTGGAGGAATTGAATATGGCGGCGGTAGCTTGTGTTAAGAGGGCGATTGACAGGGTGATTGAGCAGAGTGGGGAGCGCGCTGTTTTTGTTGCGGGTTCGATGGGGCCTACGGGAGAGATGCTTGCTCCGTTGGGGAAGATGTCCGAGCTTGAGATGGAGGCGATGTATTACGAGCAGGCTTGCGCTTTAGCTAATGGGGGAGCGGATATGTTATGGATTGAGACGCAGTCGGATTTGGGGGAGATGGGTTGCGCTATGCGGGCGGCGGCACGAACGGGGTTGCCTTATAGTGTGACGGTATCGTTTGACACGGCGGGGAGTACGATGATGGGGGTTTCTCCTGAGGGGTTTGTGGATTTTTGTTTAGGGGGAGGCGATGTAGATACTCCATTAGCTGCTCCATTAGTTGCTCCTTGGGGTATGGGGTTGAATTGCGGATTAGCGGCGAGTGACACTTTGTTATCGTTGGGGAGGTTGACGGGTTATTTGCGTAGCAAGAGAGGTGATACGGCAGAAGATAACGGAGGGGGTATGTTAGTTATTGTGAAGGGAAATTGTGGAGTTCCGCAATGGCGTGATGGGGGATTTCAGTATAGTGGTGATGAGGGGATGATGGGGGATTATGCGGTATTGGCGAGGAGGTTAGGTGCGGATGTTGTTGGCTCGTGCTGTGGGAGTGGTGCTGGTCATGTGCGGGTTATGGGGGAGCGATTGGGGGATTATGGGGGAGGGGGTATTCCGAGTGATGAGGAGATTGAGGAAATTGTTGGGAGGGCTGAGGGGGCTGTTGTTGGGGGGGATGGTGTTGATGCGCCTAAGGAGCGGAGGGATCGGGAGGAGCGGAGAAGACGGCGGGGGGATAGGGCGCGGGATAATTAGGGGGAGTTATGTCTGACGCGTTCGCGCTTGTGTGTGTCTGGCTTTGTTTGTTGTGTTTGTATTTTTTGAGTGCGTGTCTGTCTCTGTTCGCGCTTGTGTTTTTTAACGAGCACGCGCTCACAGAGACAGACACTGGCTTTATTTAATTAGGGAACGCAAAACATGCGCACGCGAAGCGTGCGCGGGGGGTGTGGGGGGATAAATTCCCCCCACGAAGACCCCGCGTCAGCGGAGCGCGCGTAAGCGCGCTTTTCTACGCGCAAAGCGCGTAGCCTCTTGTTCAAAAGCGCGAGGCTTTGCCTCGCGCAATACTTACTCCTAACGCGGTAGGGCGATTCTGTTTTCCTCGCCCTAGCGACAAGAAGAACGCACGAAGTGCGCCTCTTATTCAAAAGCGCGAGGCTTGCCTCGCGCAAGCTGACTCTTAAGTAACTACAACACGATTCCTGACTAGGCTCATTAACACTAATCTCCGCCCCATCAGCAACTTCCTCCTCCGCTTGTTGTTTCTCCTCTATCTGCTCCTCTACCTTATCCTCTACCTTCTCCTCTACCTGCTCCTCCCCCCTCCGTCGCCATCCACCCCCCTCCTGATACCAAAATCCAATTTTATTCTTATTCTCATTCCCCCCCATAGAACTCAATCTACCCCACAATCCCTCCGCAATAACCCCCGCATCCCCATCTCCCTCCTCATGCAAAAAACAACATAAGTCAAACCGCTCCCCATCACCCCCAATATCTATACCCCCCTCGCTCCCCTCCTGCCAGTGAAACAAAACCCGCGCTCCATTCTCAATCCCCTCCGTTTTTGTCGTTGTTAGCAAAATAGGCTGCTCCGCCGTAAAGTCCTCCTCGCTGCCCTTTAACTTCCCCGCTCTACCATGAGGCAAAAATCCCTCCGCAGGATCCATCCATAAAAATATATCTAACTCCTCCTCCCTGCGCACAGACGATAGTCGCACCACAGAACGCTCCCCGCGCTCTAATGTCTTCTCCAACATCACCCGCAAGACACGCGAAGTCCTCCCACGAGAAACACAATAGAAACGAAACTCCGCCATCTCAATACTATCCTATCCTAACTCCCCGTCTCCTTCTCGCCCTCATTGGCAAGCACCTCGGCTAAGTCAGCCAGCAATCTCACTCCAAAGCCCGAACCTCCCCTCGGACGCCCCAACCTCGCCTTCGTCGCCCAAGTCACCCCCGCAATGTCAATGTGAGCCCAACGAGTTTTGACAATTCCCTCCTCCTTCGAATCTCCTCGTACAAACCGCTGCAAAAACTGCGCCGCCGTAATCGAACCCGCTCCCCCGCCGCCGATGTTCTTCATGTCCGCAACAGGAGAGCGCAACATTGCATCGTACGCCGCATCCAAAGGCAATCGCCATATCTTCTCGCCCACAGCCTTTGCACAGCCCTCCAACTCTTTAGCAAGCGCATCGTCGTTGGCAAAGAAACCCGCGTACTCCTCTCCCAGAGCAACAATCATCGCCCCCGTCAGAGTAGCCAAGTTCACCATCGCACGAGGTTGCCATCGCTGCTGCGCATACCACAGCAAGTCAGCAAGCACTAATCGCCCTTCCGCATCCGTGTTCAACACCTCGACGGTCTTGCCGGAAAGCGTCCGCACAATATCGCCCGGGCGCTGAGCGTTTCCACCGGGCATATTCTCGACCAATCCGACAATGCCAACGCAAGCCCTACGAGGCTGCTGTAAAGCAATCGTCGTCATCGCACCGACGACCGCCGCTGCGCCGCCCATATCCATCTTCATGTCCTCCATCGATCCCGCCGGCTTCAACGACAATCCCCCCGAATCGAATGTCACTCCCTTGCCCACCAACACCAACGGCGCACGCTTGTCCTTTTTGGGAGGGTTGTAACTCATCACGACAACGCGCGCTGCATGCTCGGAGGCACGCGCAACCGCTAGCAAGGCGCGAAAGCCTATTTTTTCTAAGCGCTTCTCGTCCAACACCTCGATACGCAATTCCTTACTAACAACCTTGGGCAGAGCCAACAAACGCTCGGTAAAGGTTTGTGGGTTCAGAGCGTTCGGAGGCTCGTTGACCAAGTCGCGCGCAAGGCAGACCCCTCGCGCCTCCGCTTGGCATCGCGCCCATGCTCGCTCGCATGCAGGCATGGGGAATTGCGCGCCTGATAGAGACAGCGTCAATTTTTTCAGATGCATCTTGCGATTTTCCGCCTCTTCGTCGTCGTCCGAAAGGTAGCTGTCGAAACGATAGGAGGCAAGCATCGCCCCCAATGCTCCCTCGCTTGCCGCCTCGGGCGTTTGCAGAAAGAGGTTGCGCTCTCTGCCGTCGTAAATCCATAACGCATCCTCCGCGCCGATAGCGCGTGCGCGTGCGAGCAGCGTCGCCCCTTGAGAAAACAGCGTGCGCAATAACATGCGCGGGCGTTGGTTTTTTTGAGAGGTGGCAGCGTTCTCCTCGCAAGATTCGTGAGATGTTTCGTGAGACGATTGCTCCGTTCCCAGCAACACGACCCTGCCCAGCTTGCCTTGCGCGGGAAAGCCCGACACATCGAGCAGTTGTCCTTGTCGTGCTTTGAATTTTTTTGCTTGCTGTCTGGCTCTGGCGATGGACTTGCCGAGCAGATTGTCGAGGGCTTGTTCTTGCGCTTGGGGTTTTTCTCGAACCGAGAGGAAGAGCAAGCTGTGTTTTTTTGCCAGCGTGTCAATAGTAGGCTCGGCATCAAAGGCTATGGAGAAGGAAGGGAGGGGCATAGAAACAAAACTCGCAGGAGGGGGGAAAGAGAAGATAACAATCTCTTTTCTTGTGGCACGGCGAGTAGCAAAGGTCAAGCGCAAGCACACGAGCGTCTCAGCGTCAGGCTCGCTCTCTTGTTTTCTGTGTGTTTTTTCTGCGCGTTTTTTATGCTACACTCTACTACTATGGCTCGCTCTCCGTCTCGTTCTCAGCCTCGTTCTTTTGTGCGCAAAAGGAATCAACGCAAAAGATTTGTCGCCTCTTTTTTTGCCCGCTTGCCGTCTTTTTCGCGTGCCTCCCTGCGCGCCCAACGCAGCTACCTTGTTGGCATCGCCTCTGGATTGACGCTGCTGTTGTGTGCTATCGCGCTGATGCAATACCTCGCGCGTACCAAGACCGCCAATGTTGACGATAACGAGACGCTGTTAGTTTGGCAGCAGAATATGACGACCTCTGTCGAGCGTGCTGGGTTGCAACAAAGACCTGCGGTGGCGCAAGAGCTGGGTTTCAACTTGGCGCGCGTTAATGAGGAAGGACAAATCATTCTGGGCGGCTACGCGCCGCCTCTCTCAAAGCTGCTGCTGATGATGAACGGAGAAGTGCTGGGAGCCATGGTGACCGACGACAGGGGCGAGTGGCTTTTCCTCTCGCAAAAACCCTTCGATACAGGGCAGTACACGCTCAGCCTAGAAGCACAAATCGACAAGCAAGGGGCAAAGAAAGAAGTTGTGCAAGAAGTTGTTTATGGCATCGAAACGCTATGGGTGGTCATCCCCGAAGCCAGTTTTTCGACAGAGGTGCAACAGCCCTTGATGGTCGTGCTGCCGAACGAAAGCGGAGTTGGCTCTCGCATCCTCTCGCGACGCTTTTCAGGCGACAAGACGGCGACGGGCGCCGACTTCATCGTCGATACGCTAGATTACGGCGAGAACGGACACCTCTCGCTTGCGGGACGCCTTAGGGGCGAGCAAGTCGAAATGCTTGTCTATCGCAACAACAAGCTCGTTGCGCGCAAGGGCTATCGTGGCAAAGGCGCTGTGCCTGTGGATTGGCAAATCTCGGCGCGCCTCGCCCCTTCGCAGACGAGTCTGTCTGGGCAGGTGCTGCGTATCGACCTCGTCAGTAACAAGAAGGTCGTACAGCGCAAGGCCCTTCCCATCGATTGGACGCCCCTCGTGCGCGAGGGCGAAGACGAATACTTTGTCGTGCGCTCGGGCGCGAGCCTTTGGCATATCGCGCGTCGGATCTTCGGTACAGGCACGCTCCATACCTTTTTGTATGAAGCGAACAAGGCGCAAATCGAAAATCCCGATCTCATCCGCCCAGGACAAATTCTTTTCATTCCGCAAAGACCGACCGAAGAAGAACAGACGACGCAGCTGTTGCCCTCCGCCGCAGAGCCTGAGGATTCCTTGCCGTGACGGAAGAAGATTTACTGATTTTCGCGCGCGAAAGCATCTTCCTGCTGTTAGAGGTGAGCCTGCCCGTTCTGTTAGTTAGCCTTATTGTCGGATTGCTGATCGCCCTTTTTCAGGCGCTCACCCAAATACAGGAGGTCACCCTTACCTTCGTTCCGAAGATCGTCGCGGTCTTTCTCGCGCTGCTGCTTTTTCTACCCTTCATGATGCGGAGCCTGTTCGACTTCATGCAGTCGATCGCCGACCGCATCATCGCGCTGGGATAACCCGCGAAGGGTAAGGCGAGGCTCATGCTTGCAGAGTTGCTCCCCCAAGAAGCATGGCGTTTTACTCTTCTGTTCGTGCGCATTTCAATTATGATCACGCTGTTTCCCAACATCGGGCAGAGCTTTGTCTTGCCGCGCATCCGCTTGTTGTTGGCATTTTTTCTCACGCTGATTCTGCTGCCCGTTGTAGGAGAATCTCTGCCTGCTCAACCGCAGGCGTTCGACAGGCTCTTTCTGCTGCTGATCAACGAGGCTTTAATAGGAGTTCTCATCGGCACGGTTGCGCGCTTCGCCTCGTCGGCGTTTCTCTATACGGGCGTTTTTTTTGCTCTGTTGGTGGGCATGTCGAACGCCTCGCTTTTCAATCCTCTGCAAGCGCAGCAGAGCGTCTTGCCTGCCGTGTTCTTGAGCCTGTTTGCCACGACGGCACTTTTTGTCACCGATTTGCATCACATCGTTTTTTTGGCGCTTGCGGACAGTTATCGTCTTTTTGCGCCTGGGGTGTGGTCGTTTCCTGCTGGAGATTTTTCGCAGCTGGTGCTTGATATTTTCAGTAAGAGCTTTAATTTAGGGTTTCAGATTGCCGCTCCTTTCTTTATTGTCTCAGTGTTGTTTTACGCCTTGATGGGAGTGTTAGCGCGCTTGATGCCGCAGATGCAGGTATTTTTTATCGCTCTGCCTTTGCAGCTTTTGTTGGGGTTTTTGCTTTTGGCGCTCAGTCTTACGGTGATGTTGCGTTTGTTCTTAGGGCATTTTCAAGAGGCGATGACGCCCTTCCTTGCCTCTTGAGGCAAACGGGTTTCTGGAAGAGTTAACAACGGAGGTTTGGATTTCTTATGGCGGATGCGGATGATGCACAAAAAACGGAAGAACCTACGCCGAAGCGGTTGCGCGACGCGAGGAGCGAGGGGCAAGTGCCTCTATCGCGTGAGGTCAACCATTGGCTTTTGTTATTGGTAGCGACCTTGGCGATTGCCTTGTTGGGTAGATTTGTAGCTCGCGGGATCAGCGCGCCGCTCGCGAGCATTATGGAGAAGGCGGGCGAACTAGCGATTGCCGAGCAGGAGGTAGGCGACTTATTGGCGGATCTCGTGCGCGAGTTGGGGGTAGCGTTTGTTTGGCCTGCGCTTGCTATTGTGTTCATCGCTCTGTTTTCGCCATTGGTGCAGATAGGTCCTTTGATTGCGCCGAAGCGGATGCAACCGAAGTTGAATAAGATTTCTCCTTTGGCGGGGTTCAAGCGTCTGTTTTCTATGGAGAGTTTGGTCGAGTTTTTGAAGGGACTGATAAAACTTATATTGGTGGGGGGAGTGGGTGCTGCCTTTTTGGTGGCGCAGTTGCCGAACATCGAAGATTTCATGATGCGTAGCGCGGATTTCGTTTTACCGAAGACGCAGGAGTTGCTGATTGGCATGATGGTGGCGATCTTGATGGTGTTGTTTGTGATAGCGGTGTTGGACTTGTTGTTTCAGCGCGCGCGTCATCGCAAGCGTTTGCGTATGACGCGACAGGAGGTTTTGGACGAGTTCAAGCAGATCGAGGGCGATCCTCAGATCAAGGCGCGAATACGGCGTATTCGTACCGAGCGCGCTCGTCAGCGCATTGCTCAAGCTGTTCCTAGCGCGGATGTTGTTATTACGAACCCGACGCACTATGCGGTTGCGATCGCTTATGATGATACTTCGATGGAGGCACCGCGCGTTGTTGCTAAGGGGGTAGATTATTTAGCAGAAGAGATTATGCGTCTTGCGCGCGAGGCGGGCATTCCGTTAGTTGTGAATCCTCCTTTGGCGCGAACTTTGTATGCGGCGTGCGATATGGGGGAAGAGGTTTTGTCGGAGCATTATCAGGCGGTCGCCGAGGTGATTAGTTATGTTTGGAAGCTCAAGGGAAAGAAAGCTGCTTAGTTAGGTATATTTTAGTTATGCCTCGTTTTCACAAGCTCCGCACATTGCCTCATCCTGCGCAGACTCTTTTCGATCTTGTTTTGGATATTGAGACTTATCCTCAATTTCTACCTTGGTGTCGTGATGCTCGTGTTGCGAACAGGACGCATAACAGTTTGGATGGTGTGTTGATGGTTGGAACGCAGCTTGTCCATAGTTCTTTTACGAGTCTTGTTCGATTTGATGCTGCTACGGGCATTGTTTCTATGAGGGCGCGTAGCAATCTTTTTTCGCACTTTAGCAGTCGTTGGTGCATCACTTCTGCGGAGAATAGCGAGAATGGGGAGAGTAGTGAAAGTAGCGTTGTAGATTTTGTTGTTGATTTCGAGTTGCGCAATTTACCTTTCAAGGTTCTTTTCGAGGGTTTATTTGAGCAGGCGGCTTTGCGTATGGTTGATGCGTTTGAGGGGCGTGCGAGATTTCTCGCTGCTCGTCGTCATGTGATAGAAACGCAATAAGTATTGATGGAAACGCAAGACGAACGCGCCTTAAAGCTATTTTTGGGCGAAGTGAGTTTTGCGCATGGGGCAAGAGCCGTCTTGCTCGCCTCGCAAAAAAACGAGGCGAGAGGCGAGTGGCGGAGCAAGCAAAGCGAGCGAGCGTAGCTTAGAGCAGACGAAGTTCCCCCACGAAGACCCCGCGTCAGCGGAGCGCCATAGCACACGGCTTGCCGTGTGCGTCCATGATATGTTGGTGCGCTTTCTACGCGCGTAGCGCGTAGCCTCTTATTTAAAAAGCGCGTGGGGGGATAAATTCCCCTCGCAGAAACGCGCAAGCTGACTAGTAGCATGGCAAGCAGTTCCTGTGAGCAAGGCTGTTGGCGCATTGCTTCGCAATGCGCTTGTCAATAAGAGCAGTGATCGTAGAGTGCCTTCCAATCGTCCAAGTTTTTAGGCTGCGGAAAAAGCGCGAGCAACCGCTCCGCAGGAGTGCGAGCTTCCTCGATAATGCTTTCCAAGGGCTCAAGGAAAGGACGTTCGTCCTCCCCCCCCTGCGTCCGACACCTTCGCGCCAAACCCTCGCGCGCCAAGTCCACCATGTCACGAGCAATCGCCCCGACATCGCGCCCTCGGCAAGGCGTCGCCAAGCCTAAGCGCGGTACCTTCTTGCTAGCATTCGAGAGCGAATCCTCCGCCTCCTGATCGCACAATCCAACTCCCGACGGATGGGGTTGCGCCAACTCCTCCGCCAACAGCAAAGCCTGCGCCTGAGCCTGCTCGTCGTACAACAATCCCGCCCACAATGCAGGCAAGGCGCACAACATCGCCGAATCGCCGCTATCTGCTCCGCGCATCTCGATGACACGCTTCAAACGCACATCGGGAAAGATCATCCGCATGTGGCTCGCCCAATCCTCTATACGCGCGCTGCCGTGCTGTTCTCGTAAGCTCTCGCCGCGTGCGTTGTCCAAGTAATCGGCAAAAGAAAAGTCGCTGGTGTCGATATAACGCTCATCACGCACCAGACAATACAGAGGTATCGGTAAGGCATAGTCTCGCCACCCCTCGTAGCCGAAGGCTTGGTCGAAGACAAACAACGGCATGCCGCAACGCTGCGCATCGCTATCCAGCCAATAGTGCGCGCGATTCGAAAGGATGCCGTTCGCCTTCCCCTCGCTATAAGGGGAATGGGCAAACAACGCCGTGACCACGGGTTGCAACGCGGTCGCAATGCGCATCTTACACACCATGTCAGCCTCGTCGGTGTAATCGACATTCGCCTGTACCGTCGCCGTGCGTCCCATCATCGCAACGCCCATCTTGCCCTGTTGCGCCATGTATGTTCGCATGATCGCGTATCGCTCCTTCGGCATCCACGGCAGCTCGGAGTCGCTCTCGCGCGGACGTGCGCCGATCGCACACATTCCTAAACCTCGCGCTTGCAACAGAGGACGCAAGACGGAAAGGTGCGCTTTCAGCTCTGTACAAATATCATGAATCGAGCGCAACGGCGCGCCGGCAAACTCGAATTGTCCGGCGGGCTCGATCGAGATGGCATTCTGCGTCTCTGGCAAGTTCAAGCCGATCGGACAATTTTTCTCGCGTTGCAACACGCCTCCGCTCGCGCGCTGCAAGTCTTCTAGGAGCTCGCGTATCACCTCGTATTGCGGCGGGCGCAAGTCCTCGGTGTGAAACAATACCTTCTCGTGCTCTGCGCCGATGCGACAATCGCTGGTCTCGCCGTCTTGAAACCATGTCCTCAAGGCGGCGCGATTGGCGATCATCTCGATGGGTTTATCGCTCATGGTATTTCTCTTTGTTCTCACGCTTTTGTTTGTTCAAGGCTACTAGCTTGTTTTGCGCCAGCTTGTTTTGTGCCAGCTTGTCTTGTCTGCCAGCAAGCTAATACCGCCAAGGCTGCCGTCTCGCAGCGTAGCACACGCTTGCCTAGCGAGACAGGTACGACCGAGCGACATCGCCGTAACATTGCATGCTCTGCTTCGGAGAATCCTCCCTCAGGTCCTACGAGCATCGCCATGTTGTTTGTCATGTTGTTTGTCATGTTGTTTGTAGCAGCATGCTCGTCGAGTGCCTCTTGCAAGCTTGTTGTCTCGCCGTGCTCGGCGCAAAACAACAGCTGCGGCTCACGCTTTACTAAAGCTGCGGACAGGGGTTGCTCTTCCTCAAGGAGAGGATAGGTAAGACGTTCGCTCTGCTCGACGGCAGCTTGAATCGTCTTTTGGGCGCGCGCGTGCGAGAAATACGCGTTCGTATAGGAGCTGCGAAAAGGCACAAGCTTCGAGACGCCCAACTCGACCGCGCCCGACAGAAGCCACACGAGGCGATGCGCGCGAATCGGCGCAAAATACAGCGTCGGTCCACTCTGCTCTGCCTCGCCCTCGTGCGCTGGGCGCAGGCAATGCAAACAGCGCACCTTGTTTTCCTTGTCCTGCCATGATTTTCCTTGCCATGATTTTTCTTGCCTCACATTTTCTTGGTTCGCCTTGTCTTGTTCCTCTCTTTGTTTTGCTCTTTGTTTTGCTTTTTGTTCACTTTTTGTCTTTTCCTTTGTCTCCCAGCTGACAATTTCGACCAGCCACTCGCCGTGCTCTTTGTTGAACAGGCGCATCTGCTCTCCCTCGTGCAGTCGCAAGACGTTGCGCGCATGGTGCGTCGTCTCGGCGGATAGCGATATAACAGCGTCGCGTTGCAAAAAGCCCTGCTGGTAAAAGCGTGCTGTGTTAGCCTGCGTGCTACGAGCAGGCAATTCTTGTATTTTTGCGGTCATGGCAATCGAGGTCTCCTTGAACAACAACTCTTCCAGCAATAACGACTCTTATTCTAGCAGGCAACGAGGTAAGTCGCACATGTCCGTGCGACTTTCCAATCTGTTTTCTATGCGCTTTTCTGCCTACCTGAAACTCGGACGCTTCCACTCCCTCAGCGGTGCCTTCTACTTGCTCGTGCCGTGTTGGTGGGGGCTTGCGCTAGCTTTACCTGATGTCTCCCCCGAAGTTGCCCAAGTTGTTATTTTAGGGCAAGAGTCGAAGTTCTTCCTACTGCCCTTGTTTTTTCTTCTCTTTGCTATCGCCGCCTTAGCCGCGCGGGCTGCGGGCTGCGCGTGGAACGACCTATGCGATTGCACTATAGACAAACAAACCGCGCGCACGCGCACGCGTCCGCTGCCGAGTGGCGAGCTCTCCAAGCGTCAAGCCTTGCTGTTCGTCTTGTTAGCCCTGCTTGTGTGCGGAGCGTGTTTGCTCGGCTTGCTCTCGCTTGCCGCCTACCCCGTCCTGCTACTGCTGCTCGTCTGCGCCATCCAGCCCGTTGCCGCCTTCTACCCCCTCGCGAAGAGGTTCGTCGCCGCTCCGCAAGTCGTGCTAGGTGTTGCCTTCAGCTGGGGCATTCTCTGCGCATACGCCGCCCTTGCGGGCAACCTCAACAGCGCAACCTGGTTGCTGTGGTCAGGCTCTATCGTCTGGACAATGTTCTACGACAGTATCTACGCTTGGCAGGATATCCAAGACGACCGCCGCACCAAGATGAGCTCGCTCACCTTATGGCTGGAGAAAAAACAAAATCCCAAGCTGTGGCTGAAAGTCTTCTACGCCTTCTTTCTTCTCAACGTGTTTCTATCTCTAGTTTCAAGGAGCGAGTATAACATCAACATTTGGGTTGCTTGCTTTTGGTTTGCCTACCTCCTCCTGCTCGCGCGCTGGTGCTACGCCGACTTATCACGATGCAACCTCCGCAAACCCCAAGAGTGCATGGCTTTCTTCCGCAAAGAGTGTTGGCGAACAGGAGGAGGAATCTTGCTATTGTTGCTGCTCGCAACTTGCTCTTCTTGGCTCTTCTGACCTGTCCTGATGAGATATGTCGTGATGCTCGCTAAAATGAAACCTCTCGCCATAACAGCTGCCCAAACAGCCTTGACGCTGCTTGCTCTTCTTGCTCGCGTGGTATTGCTCCTCAAGCGCGCGGTAGTCTTGTTCTTGCGTTTTGTGCTCTTGCGTCTTTCCTTACCTCTCTCCTTGCGCCTCTGCTCTCGCTCGCTGTCCGCCGTGTTCAGACGTACAGCAGGAACGCTGCTTGTAGGTTTGTCGCGCGCTCCGTCGGCTTTTTCTACAGCGTGCGTCTCGTTGTTCTTCCTGTTGCCCTTCTACCCGTGGGAGCGTCGCTCGATTGCGCCCGCCCTGCTGCCCACTCCCCCGCGGCGCGGCGATAGGCAGAAAGGAAAAGAGATTTTGCAAGGCGTCTGCGATTGGGGAGGCATGCGCATTGTTCATCCCTATCCCTTTTGGCATCCCACGACCTCCTCCGCCCGCTGGCTTGAGGCTTGCCACGGCTTCGTGTGGCTGGACGATATACGCGCCTACGCCACCACCGTTGCCGATACCGATGCAAAGCTTCAAGCCGTTAGGTTCGCAGCTGAGCGCATCGCCGATTGGCTGCTCACGCATCGTCGCTGGTCGTGGGAGGCTTGGCGAGCCGCCACGCTCGCCACGCGCCTGACGCAATGGTTACAACACTACGACTGGTACGCGCCCGCGCTTTCAGAGGAACAACGTCTCTCGCTTCATCGCGCGCTCTATGCGCACTATCGCCATCTGTGCCGCGCGACAAGGCTGCAGCCGCGCTTCGCCGTCGAGCGTCTGAGTGGTCTGCTCGTATGCACGACGGCAGCCTTGTGCTTTCGCGACACCCGCGCGCGTCGCCAAGCTTGCGAGCGTAGGCTGTGCCGTTGTCTGGAAGAGCAGGTGCCGCGCGGCGAGGGCTTTTGGTACGGACGGAAAGCCATCGAGCAACAAGTCATCATGGAGTCGTTGTTGCAGGTCAGACGGCTTTATGAACTTCTCCAACTTCTTCCCGCCGAGGGGTTGTTGGGAGCGCTCGATCGCATGGTGCCTGCGCTCATGATGCTGCGCTGCGGCGATGGTGCGCTCGCCACCTTCAACGGCAGCGGCGAGGGCTCTGCTTCTGCGGTCGCGCGCTTGCTGGCGGGTGTTCAAGTGCGCGCACGCACGCCGCTGTCTGCGGCTGCTGCGGGGTTGGAGCGTATGGTCGCTGAGCGCGCTCTTGTGCTTGTGGACTCCTCCTGCGCGCGTCCTTCGCACGCGCGCCACAATGGAGCAGAGCCTGCCTACGCCAGCACGAGCGCGTTCGAGTTTTCTTACGGAAAAGATCGCCTCATCGTTTCCTGCGCGTTGGCGGCTGCGAGCAGCCATCTTCCCAGCCCTCTTTCTTTGCGCGCTGCCCGTTCGAGCGCGGCGCACTCGATGCTCACGATAGCCGAGCGTAATGTTTGCTCGCTCCACCCCTTCGATACGCGGCGTGCGCGTGTCAGCGTCGTAAGATCGACGCAAGAAGGACAAACGCGCCTTCGCCTCTCGCACGACGGCTACAAGAGCTTGTTCGGTATCATCGTCTCTCGCGAGTGGCATCTCTCTTCGGTTGGCACGCGTCTGTGGGGCTGGGAGAGGATACACCTCGCCCGCGCGCGCCGCGTACAACGCTTGTTCCAACTCCGCCACTCGGCGTTGGCAAAAGGATTGCCCTTCGCGTTGCGTTTCCACCTGCACCCGAAAGTGAGCGTCTTCCTGTTGCGCAACGGTCGGGAAGCTGTCCTGAAACCCGAAAATCGCCCTGGTTTCCGCTTCCGCTTGGAAGGAGCCGCCTCGCTGAGCGTGGCGGAAAGCCTTTATGGCGGCGAAGGAAAGCTTGTTCCGACGAAGCAGCTGCTAGTTTCGGGAAGCATCGACCACAGGCACAAAGGCGACACCTTCCTGCTCAGCTGGCACCTGCAGCACGAAACCGACGAAGAGGCTTGACCGAACAGAAAGCCTGTTGTACCAAGACAAGAAGGGGGACGGTCTATGGCGCGATGGCGGAGTGGTTACGCACGGGACTGCAAATCCCTTGAGGCCGGTTCGATTCCGGCTCGCGCCTTTTTCCCGCCCTTGTCTTCCCCTTGCCAGCCGCTCGTGTATGGGCTAGAGTGAGGGGAGTGCGCGGAAACGGTTTTTCGTGCGCATCGTAGTCGCAAACAAAGGAGAACGAGACCATGAGCTTCGAGACGCCAAACTCAGCGTTGCAGGTTGCAAACTCGATTCTGCAACGCTCCTTGAACGAGAAGGACAACAAAATCAGCCATCTGAAGTTGCAGAAAATACTCTACATCTTGCACGGCTGGCACTTGGCGAAGCTGGACCAACCAGCGTTCTACGACCTTGTTGAAGCTTGGAATTACGGTCCTGTTGTTGCCAGCGTTTATCATACATTCAAAGGTTACAAAGACCAACTCATCGACAAATTGGAGGGAAAACCTGTCGATGAAAAACAATGTCCGCAATTTAAGAGAGTGGCAGACAAGGTTTGGAACAGATACAAAGGGCGTGACAGTTTTCAGTTGGTCTACCTAACGCACGAAGGAGGAACGCCGTGGGATATTGCGCGTAACGACGAGCGGTCACAAATTATCAGTAACGACCTTATCAAGGGTTACTATAAAGAGCTTCTTGAAGAATTAGGAGAAGCGGTTGCTTGATCTGCAGCATGTCCAACTCTAAAGAAAAGCAAAATCAGAAAGAAGCAGAATTTTCTCGAAAGTTTCAAGAGAGAGAAGACAAACGGAAAGACACACGTTGGCATCGCGTACACGGTAGCCGCTTCATAACGAATGTGTGGTTGGGCTTTCTTTCTGTTGTTGTCCTTTTTTATGTTGGGGAATTCGTTTGTTCTTGGGGAGGATGTTCTTTTAAAGCACCACAGAGAGCGGTGGATTCTTTAACATCTGCCGTCATGATCGGTTTGGGATATTATTTGCGAGAATGGTTTCCTAAGGGTCGTTAGCTCAGTTGGTTAGAGCGCTGCCTTGACATGGCAGAGGTCGCTAGTTCAAATCTAGCACGACCCACCACGACCCCCCTAACACACCTCCCCAAAAAAGACTCAAAGACTTAAAGACACGAAGGTGTGTCACCACCTCCTTCCGCGCCGTGAAAAAGTAAGTTTTGCGCCGATAGCCGCCAAAGCGTCTAATTTTTTTCTTCTTCCTCCGCCGAGGCATCTGCCTCGTTCTCTACTTTGTCTTCGCCTGCCGCTTCTTTAGCGTTCTCTAGCTCCTCGTCTGTTACCGACGCGCTTTCCATCGCGTCTTTTTGCTCCTCTTCTTGTGCGGCTTCTTGCGTCGTTTCTTCTTCTACTTTCTCTACTTTTTCTTTTGGGGTAGTTTTAGTTTCTACCTTTTCTTTTTTACTCTTCTTGGGCTTTTCTTTGGATGCGGTTTTTTTAGCCTTCTTACCACCATCGCGCGCCTCCTTCTCTTCGAGAGCCTTGCCTAATATGTCTCCCAACACTGCTCCCGAATCGGCGCTGCCGTAAGTCGATGTGACCTCCTTGACCTCTGCCACCTCGCGCGCCTTGACGGAAAGCGTTAGTTTGCGCTGCTTATTGTCGATATCCATAACCTGCGCGTCGACCTTTTCTCCTGCTGCGTAGCGGTCGGGGCGTTGCTCGGCGCGGTTGCGCGCCAGATCGCCTCGGCGTATAAATGCTTCGATTTTTTCTCCCGCTGCGCCTGCCACCTCGACAAGGATTCCACCCTCCTGCACCTTTACGACGGAGCAAGTGACGACCTCTCCCTCCTTCAAGGATGCGACGCTCTCGGCGAAAGGATCGGGGTCTAGCTGCTTGATCCCTAATGAGACGCGCTCCTTCTTCACATTGATTTCAAGAATTTTGACCTTTACCTTGTCGCCACGCTTGTATTTTTTCAAGGCTTCGTCCGGACTGCCACTCCAGACCAAATCGGTTATGTGTACCATCCCGTCCGCCTCCATCGGCAGGGTTAGGAACAAGCCGAACTCTGCGGTATTTTTCACCGTCCCCTCGATTTCGTCGCCCACCTTGTGCTGTTCTGCAAAGGTTGTCCAAGGGTTTGGTTGGCAGGATTTCATTCCTAATGAGATGCGTTTTTTTTCTAAATCCAAGCCCAAGACTTGCACCTCCACCTCTTCGGAGACGGAGACCATCTTGCTTGGATGCACATTTTTGCGCATCCAGCTCATCTCGGAGACATGGACAAGCCCTTCGATACCGGGTTCCAACTCTACGAATGCACCGTAATCGGTGACTCTCGTCACCCTTCCTTTGGCTTTTGCCTCTGCAGGAAATTTTTCGCCGACCTCGTCCCACGGATTTTTTTCCATCTGCTTGATGCCTAATGAGACGCGCTGCGTCTCTGCGTTGTAGCGAATGATCTGCACTGTCAGACTTTCTCCCACCTCGACGACATCGCGCGGATGGTTGATACGCTTCCACGACATGTCTGTCACATGGAGCAATCCGTCGATTCCTCCCAAATCGATGAAGGCACCGTAGTCGGTGACATTTTTCACGATTCCTTCCATCACGCGTCCTTCTTGGATCGTCTCGATCAGCTTTTCGCGTTGTCCCGCCCTCTCCTTTTCTAGGATCGCCCTCCTAGAGACGACGATGTTGTTGCGCGCTCGATCCATTTTCAGGATTTGGAACTCTATTTCTTTTTGTAGCAGCTCGCTATGGTCGCGCAGCGGGCGGATATCGACCAACGAGCCTGGCAGAAAGGCTTCGGCGCCGTCCAAATCGACGGTGAATCCGCCTTTCACGGCATCTTTGATCGTGCCTTTGACTTGCGTTTCGTTTTGGAATTGTTCTTCCAGTCGTTGCCATGCTTCTTCGCGTTGTACTTTTTCGCGCGATATCTGTATTTTGCCGTTGCGGTCTTCTAGGCGTTCGATGAACACTTCGACGACATCGCCGGGCTTCGGTGCCACCTGTCCTTTGACGGAGATGAATTCTTTGATCGGCACGCGCCCTTCTGTCTTCAGTCCGACATCGATGACGGCATAGTCACCTTCGAGGGCGACGACCGTGCCTGCCAGCACGGAGCCTACGATGTTCTTTTCCGAGCCGAACGATTCTTCGAACAGAGCCTCGAAACTTTCGCCTCCCGTAGAGGCTTCGTTTGTAGAAGGGGTGTCGGAAAGTTTCGCTTCAGCTTTTTCTTCAGCTTTTTTTTGCGTCATCTTTTGAGTTTTCTTTTGAGCTTTTGCTTCAGCTTTTGCTTCAGTTTTTTCTTGAGCTTTCTTTTGCTTGCTTGCAGGAAGGGGCTTCGTAGCGTTGTCGTCCGAGCTGTCTTCTGCGCTTGGCGAAGGGGAGGCGGCGGCGGTCACGCGGACAACCCCTGCGCGGACGATTTCCACGCGGACAAGCTTACGGGCAAAAGGAAGAGAACGACATCGCGCAACCGTGCGGTGGCGGGAATCGCAGAAACAAAAAGATAGGGCATAGGGGGGAAGGGGGGAGTGGGTAAAGAAGGAAGAGAGGAATCAGGGAGAGATCAGGACACGAAACGCATCCGACAAGCCTCGACATGATGAAGGGCTTGCGCCAAGACTTGCTCAAGCGAAAGCCTTGAGCTGTCTATGATCATCGCGTCCTCTGCCGCTTTCAAGGGTGCTTCCAAGCGCGATGCATCGCGCTCATCGCGCACGCGCATCGCCTCAAGCACGGTGTTCAACTGCACATTGTAGCTCACTCTCTCGCCATCGTCAAGCAATTGTTGCGTGCGGCGTTTGGCGCGCTCTTCCAACGAGGCGGTCAAGAAAATTTTACAGGGTGCATCGGGAAATACCACCGTTCCCATGTCGCGTCCGTCCAAGACGATTCCTGTCGCAACGGAGGCGATGTAGGCGCGCTGTTGTTCGCGCAACACCTCGCGTAGCGCGCTGTGCGGCGCGAGTTGAGAGGCAAGCAGGGCGATCCTATCCTCGTTCAAGCGATGGTCTGTTTCTAAATCTGCAAGGTAGGCGCGTGTGAGGGGAAGATGCGTGCGTGTCATCTGCGCGATCGCCGCGATGTCCATATTCATGTTCATGCTCAACGAGATTCCACTTGTCCGCCACATGTAGCGCAACCGAGCGATAGAGTTTCCCCGAATCCAAGCGTTCGTAGCCCAGTTCGCTGGCAAGCCCGCGCGTCAGCGTCCCTTTCCCTGCCGCTGCAGGTCCGTCGACGGCAATCACGAAAGGACGATGCTTTTTCGTCATGGTCATGAGGCAGGGATGGTAGCAGGAGTTGCGAGAGGCGTTGTGGGTGCGAGGGTGGCACCGATACTCGCCATGCATCGTTGAAAATCGGGAAAGCTGGTCGCAATCGATTCGGTGTTGTCGACGGCGATCGAGCCGTTCCGTCGCGCCAAACCGAGCGTCAGAAAGCTCATCGCGATACGATGGTCGCCGTAGGATTCGATCGAAACGGGGTTGCTATGGGCGGAGCTATTGTCGAGCGTGTTTCCATACACGATGAGCCTGTCTGCTTCCTGCTCGCAACGCACGCCACAGCGCACTAAACCCGCGCTGACCGCCGTCAAGCGGTCGCTCTCTTTGACGCGCAACTCTGCCAATCCCTGCATGATCGTCTTGCCCTTTGCGCAAGCCGCCGCCATCGCCAAGGCGGGATACTCGTCGATCATGCTAGCAGCGCGTGCGGCGGGAACCTCTACCCCGCGCAAGGAGGCTGCGCGCACGCGAAGATCGGCAGTAGGTTCGCTTTTGCTGTCATCCTTCTTGTCGTGATCAGTGTCGGGAGATTGCGTTACAAAGGAGATATCTGCGCCCATCTCGCGTAGCGTCTCGATGAATCCTATGCGCGTTGGGTTGACCCCCACCCCCCTCAGCGTTATGTCCGAGCTTTCGCACAAGGTTGCCGCTAATATAAGAAAGGCAGCCGAGCTCGCGTCGCTCGGCACAGGAATTTTTTGCGGCGCGCTCAAAGCGCCCCCCCCTTCTAATACTAGCCGCCGCCCCTGCTGTTCTCCTCGTTCTCGCTCCTCCAAAGTCTCTACAAGCAAGGTTTCTACACGCAGCGGTGCGCCGCAAGCGATCAACAAGCGTTCTGTGTGGTCGCGCGACAAAAAGGGTTCGACAATCTCACTTCGTCCGTGCGCGCACAGGGCAAAGAGCAGTAACGCGCTTTTCACCTGCGCGCTCGCGCTTTGCAAGCGGTAATGCAAGGGCAGCGGACGCCGCAACCCCGTCAGTGTCAGGGGCAGGGTGCGTCCCTTGTGCATATGCGCCCTCACCCCTGCGCTTGCGAGGGGAGCCAGCACGCGATCCATCGGACGCGCGCGCAGGCTTTGGTCGCCGTCGAGGATGCAGGGGAAGGGGGCGGCGGCGAGCAAGCCGCACAGCAGGCGTGCGCTCGTGCCGGAGTTGCCGCAGTATAAGACCTCTTTAGGCTCGCTGAGCGCGCCTACGCCTGCGCCGAAGACGTGCCACAGAGGTTCTGTTTTTGTCCCTGCTCTTTCGATCGGCACGCCGAGTTTGCGTAAGATGCCGAGCGTTGCCAAGACATCCTCACTTTCCAGCAATCCTGATATTTCTGTTTTGCCGAAGCACAGGGCGGAGAGGATCAACGCTCGGTGCGAGATGGACTTGTCGCCGCTGACGCGCACCTCGCCCGACAGCGCGCGGCTGGGCGAGGCGATCAGGCTTGACACGAGCGGAGACAAAAAAGCGAAAGCTTAAATGAAAGCTTGCTTGACACGAAGAGACGATTCAGGCAAAGAGAAGGGGAGGCTGTTCGTAGAGATAAAAGCATCTTGACACATCAGCGACAAACGCAAGGTTCGCCAACAGCATAGTTTGCAACAACAAGGTTTATCAACAAGGTTTAGATTAGGGTTACTTATGGCAAAAGCACACTGGGGTATCAAGCGCGTCTGCAACAGCGGCAGTTGCGGCGCGAAATTTTACGATTTCAACGAGAAGGCGATCGCCTGTCCGAAGTGCGGTGCTGCTTATAGTCAGAAACTCATGTCGCGCTCTTTTGCGACCGAAGAACGCAGCACGAGCGAGGAAGATGTGGCAGAAGGCGCGCTCGCGTCGAGCGAAAACGAAAACGAAAGAGAAAACGAAGAGACGGCGGTCGATTCGAGCGATGCTACCGCCGAGGGAAATGCGGTCGCGTTGGAAGAAGTCGAAAGCTTCTCCTGACGACGACTTTTCTCTCGTTCTTCAACGCAATCTCTCCAAAATCTTTTAAGGGCAAGAAGATGGCGCGTTATTCTTCGCGTTATTCGCTGTGGTCGTTGTTGCGCCACGCGCGTAAGGGGCACGAGAATTGGTCGCGCGCATGGCACAGCCCGACGCTGCGTTCCGAATACGACATCGTGATCGTCGGAGGCGGAGGACACGGGCTAGCAACCGCCTACTATCTCGCGCAAGAGTTCGGAGCTACGCGCGTCGCCGTCTTGGAGAAAGGATGGCTGGGCGGCGGCAACACGGGGCGCAACACCACCATCGTGCGCTCGGGCTACTTGCAAGACGAGAGCGCCGCCATCTATCAACACGGGCTCGAGCTCTTCGAGACGCTCAGCCAAAAGCTCAACTTCAATGTCATGTTCAGCGCACGAGGACTCTTGCAGCTGGCTCACTCGGTGCACGACTTGCAAGAACAGGCGCGTCGCGAGCAAGCTTGTCGTTTGAATGGTGTCGATATCGAGATGATCTCGGCGGAGCGCGTCCAACACATGCTGCCTGATATCAACCTCGACGGACGCTTTCCCGTTATGGGGGCTGCCTACCAACGCGACGCAGGCAACGCGCGCCACGATGCCGTCGCTTGGGGCTATGCGCGCGGCGCGGACGCGCTGGGGGTAGATATCGTGCAAAACTGCGAGGTGAGGGGTATGGTTGTCAAGAAGGGGCGCATCGAAGCGTTGGAAACCTCGCATGGAACGGTCAAGACGGGGCGCGTCGGGGTTGTGGTTGCGGGACACAGCTCGGTGCTGGCGGCGATGGCGGGCTTTCGTCTGCCGCTTGTCTCCGTGCCTTTGCAAGCCCTCGTCTCCGAGCCGATCAAACCCATCTTGAACCATGTCGTCATGTCGAACGGAGTGCATGTCTATCTCAGCCAGTCGGACAAGGGCGAGCTCGTCGTCGGCGCGGGCGCAGACCAATACACCTCGTATTCGCAGCGCGGCAGCTTTGCAACGATGGACGAGATTCTCGCTCCGCTCGTCGAACTCTTTCCCTTCATCGCACGCTTGCGCATGCTGCGCCAATGGGCGGGGATCGTCGATATCACGCCCGACCGCTCGCCTATTCTTTCCAAGACACCCGTCGAAGGGCTCTTCTTCAACGGAGGATGGGGCACAGGCGGCTTCAAAGCCACTGCAGGCTCAGGGCATGTCTTCGCTGCCTCCATTGCCAACAACCGTATGCATCCTATCGCCGCGCCTTTTTCTATCGATCGATTCTACAGCGGTGCTGTCATCGACGAGGGTTCGGCGGCAGGAGTAGCTCACTAAATGTTGCAAGTCAAATGCCCCTGGTGCGGCGAGCGCGAGCAAGTCGAGTTCTCGTGTCATGGCGAGGCTTGTATGCCGCGTCCTAGCCGGGGTGGGAATGCGCTCGACGACGAGGGGTGGGGCGAATATCTCTTCTTCAAGGAAAACGCTAAGGGCTTGACATGGGAGCGTTGGCAGCACGCCTTCGGATGCAGGCGATGGTTCGTCGCCCTGCGCGACAATGTGAACGACACTTTTTTAGGAACAGCCAAACCCAGCGACCCCCTGCCTAGCGTGCCGAAGGGCTATCGTCAGGCGCAGAGTAGCGCCTCGATCCCCATGCCGCGCTCGACGCAAGGCTTCGGTGCTGCCGACAAGAAAACTCTCCGAACACCTAAATAATTTAAAAGATTGAAAAAACATGCCTGTCTCCCAACCCTTTCGCATCGAAGAGCAACGCCTGCGTACGCCCTCGCGTATCAAGCGCGAGCGTCGCGTGTCTTTCCTGTTCGATGGCAAGGCTTACGAAGGCTTTGAGGGAGAAACCCTTGCCTCCGCCTTGCTCGCCTGCGGCGTGAGGCTGCTTGGCAGAAGTTTCAAATACCACCGTCCGCGAGGACAGCTCGCGCTCGGCGAAGATGAACCTAACGCACTCGTACAACGCATCGATAAGGACGGAAGGCTCGGCGAGCCTAACCTGCGCGCTACGCAAATTTTTCTGAGACAAACAAAAAATTCTGGCGAGCGTCAAGGATCAACTCAAGGATCAACTCAAGAATCAACTAATATCTTGAGTTTCCGTAGCCAAAACCGCTTTCCTTCCCTGTCCTTCGATCTCGGTGCGCTTGCCTCGAAGTTCTCGTCCATTTTGGTCGCGGGCTTTTACTACAAAACCTTCATGTCACCCTCAGGCGCGTGGCGCTTCTACGAATACTTCATCCGCCGCGCGGCGGGCTTGGGGAAACCTCCCAAACCCGAAAGTAGCGATAGCGATTTTTGCGAATGGACGCACGATTTTCCCGATGTGCTGGTAGTCGGCAGCGGCATCGCGGGGTTGGAAGCCGCCGAGATTCTCAGCCGTACTTCCTCCTTGCGCATCACCCTCGTCGAGCAAGATACGGAGCTCGGCGGTGCGCTCCTCGCCGCAGACCCCGATATTACCATCGACGGCAAACCCGCCCACCGCGCGCTCAAAGAGAGGGTTGCCCTGCTACAACAGAGAAAAAATCTCACCATCCTATCGAACACCTGCGTCAGCGGCTACTTCGACGGAAACTTTCTCACCGCTGTCCAGCATCTCCCTGATGCACGCGACAACCCTGACCTGCCGCGCGAACGCCTATGGCGTATCCGTGCGCGCCATGTTCTGCTGGCGACGGGCGCGAGCGAGCGGCACATGGTTTTCACGCATAACGATCTGCCTGGCATCAAGCTTGCCGATACGATTCGCACCAGCGTTAGACGCTACGCTGTCCTGCCGGGTTTCGATGCCGTGATCGCCACCAATAACGACTCCGCCTACCGAGCCGCCCTCGCCCTCAAAGAAGTCGGGGCAGAGGTCGTGGTCGCGGACTGGCGGCAAAATCCCAAGTCGGAGATCGTCGAACTCGCGCGCAAGCAAGGCATTCCCGTCCACACGGCTACAGCTGTTGTCGAGGCGCACGGAACAAAACAACTCGATGCGGTCACGCTCGCCTTGCGCGATGCAAGGGGTGTGCTAGACCCCGCCACCCAGCGTAGGGTTGCTTGCACGCTGCTGGGCTGCTCGGCGGGATTTGTGCCGCGCCTCCACCTCTTCAGCCAGTCGGGCGGCAAGTTGCAATTCGATCCGCAACTACACTGCAACCTGCCCGCCGCTCCTGCGCAAAGTAATTCGCAAAACACCTCGCAAAGTAATTCTATTGCGGGTAGCGTCAACGGAGCTGACACCTTCGCTAAAGCTTTATATCAGGGGCAAAAAGCGGCTGTCCAAGCGCTCAAATCTCTTTCCAAAACAGCCAAAACACTCCCAAAGAGCGGCACAACGATCGAGCCGCACGAGATGAAAGGTGCTGCTAGCGAAGCCCTTCCGCCGTCGCTCGCGCTTAAAAAAGCGGGAAGACCGCAAGGAAAATTCGCCTTTCTCGATCTGCAAAACGATGTGACGGAAGCCGACATTCGCCTCGCCATTTTGGAAGGATACCGCTCGGTCGAGCATGTCAAACGCTACACGACGACCGGCATGGCGACCGACCAAGGTAGGATAGCGAACACGAACGCCATCGCCGTCATCGCCGATGCGCTGGAGACGCCGATCGAAGACATCGGCACGACGACTTACCGCCCACCCTACAGCCCGCAAAGTTTTGCCGCCTTCGTTGGTCCGCATCGACGCAACCTCTTCCATCCCATCCGCGCAACCTCGATGCAGGCAGCCCATATCGCCGATGGTGCCTTTTTTGAAGATGTGGGCGACTGGAAAAAACCTTGGTTCTACCCCGAAGGCAGAGAAAACTGCGAGCAGGCTTGCCAGCGCGAAGCTTACCAAGTTCGCCAAAGCGTGGGGTTGTTCGACGGCTCGACTTTGGGGAAAATCGATATTCGAGGACCCGATGCCGTATGGCTGCTCAACATGCTCTACACCAACCGCTGGGACAAACTCAAAGTTGGCTCTTGTCGCTACGGCGTCATGCTGAACGAGCAGGGCATGATCTTCGACGATGGTGTCACAGCCCGCATCGCGAAAGATCACTTCTACATGACCACCACAACGGGCGGTGCTGCGCGCGTGCTCGCGTGGATCGAAGAGTGGCTGCAGACCGAATGGCCGCAGCGAAAGGTCTATGCGACCTCCATCACAGAACAATGGGCGGTGTGCGTACTGGGCGGACCGCAAGCGCGTGCGCTCTTGCAACCCCTGTGCGACGGAGATCTCTCCGCCGACGCTCTCCGCTTCATGACCTTCCGCACTATGCGGGTTGCCAATATCCCTGCGCGCATCTTTCGCGTCAGCTTCAGCGGCGAATCCGCCTTCGAGGTCAATGTGCCTGCGCGATACGGAGAGTCCTTGTGGAAACTTTTAGGGCAACAGGGGCTACAGCACTCCCTCGTCAAGTACGGAACGGAAGCCGCACACCTGCTGCGCGGGGAAAAAGGCTTTATCATTCCAGGACAAGATACCGACGGCACTGTCACTCCTTTCGATGCGAACCTCGCGTGGATGGTCGATCTTACCAAGGAGGACTTCTTCGGAAAACGCTCGCTCGCCTGCGCCGATCTGGCACGGCAGGGGAGGAAACAACTCGTCGGGCTCTACACCGAGGATCCCAGCCTCACCCTTCCCGAAGGCAGCCATCTCATCGAAGACGACAAAGTCTCGAAAGGTGTTCGCGCGCTCGGACACATTACCTCCAGCTACTACTCGCCGAACCTTGGACGCTCGATCGCGATGGCGATGCTCAAGGACGGAAACAAACGCAAAGGCAGCACCGTCTTCGCCATAACAGCCAAGGGCTGCGTGCGGGTTAAGGTGCGCTCGTCCGTCTTCTTCGATCCCAAAGGCGAGCGCATGCGCGCCTGATCCTCACACAACGACGCTATGCCCTCATCTTCTTCCTCCGTTGCCTCTCCTGCTGTCGATCTCGCTATGCAAGTTCAAGGACAAGCTCAATACTTTCTACCGCGAGGCGAGGGGTCGCGCTCCAATCTCGTCAGCGTCGTGGCTAGAGAGCATCTCCAAAAAATCATCGTAAGGGCTCAAGACAAGAACGCCCTCGTAGCACTTGCCAAATTTTTCTCCTGCAAGCTGCCGTCCAACAACAAAACCCTCGCTACAAAAGACGGAACCCTGCTATGGCTGGGACCCGACGAACTCTTGTTCCGCTCGCTTGAGAGCGCGCCGCCGCCGCTGGAGCGCGTTGCCGCGCTAGAAAAACAATTGCAGAAAACTTTCGCCGCCATCGTCGATGTCTCCGACTACTACGTCGTCGTGCGCGTCGAAGGAGCGCGCGCGCAAAAAGTTTTGCAAAAAAATTGTCCGCTCGATTTTCACGAGAGCGTCTTCAAGCAAGGCGATTGCGCTCAAAGCCTGTACGGGAAAGCACCCGTTCTCATCAATCGCGCGACAATCGACAGCTTCGATCTGCAAGTGCGCATCAGTCTCGCGCCGTATTTATGGGATCTGCTCGCCTTATCCACGCGCAGCGAGCAGTCTTAACAATCCTCGACAACTCCCAACAACTCCTCCCCCCCCTTACAGCCCACCCCTTCTTAGGAGAAAACGATGACCCTCACCGATATCGATATTGCGCGTCAGGCGCGTCCGCAACCCATCGCCGAGATTGCTCGTAAGCTGGAGCTGCCTGATGATTCGCTCGAACTTTTCGGGAAGACGAAAGCAAAGGTATCGAACGACTACCTCTCGTCGTTGGAGCAGCGCGGCAAGCTGATTTTGGTGACGGCGGTTTCTCCTACGCCCGCGGGCGAGGGTAAGACGACCACGAGCGTCGGCTTAGGCGACGGATTGAACGCCTTGGGAAAGCGGGTTGCGGTGTGTTTGCGCGAGCCTTCGTTAGGACCTTGTTTCGGCGTGAAGGGGGGAGCTGCGGGAGGGGGTTATGCTCAGGTTGTGCCGATGGAGGATCTCAACTTGCATTTCACAGGCGACTTCCATGCGATCGGCACGGCGCACAATATGCTCTCTGCGTTGTTGGACAATCACATCTACTGGGGTAACGAGAAAGGTATAGATTTGCGCAGGGTTTCGTGGCGCAGGGTTATGGATATGAACGACCGAGCGTTGCGGAAGTTAGTTTTGTCGTTGGGAGGGGTTGCGAACGGCTTCCCGCGCGAGGGAGGATTTGACATCACGGTTGCGAGCGAGGTGATGGCGATTTTTTGTCTGGCTTCAGGGCTGGAGGATTTGACGCGGCGCTTGGGTAACATTGTTGTAGGCGAAAATAGGGAGAAGCAGATGGTGACGGCGAAGGATTTGCAGGCGGAGGGATCGATGTCGGTCTTGTTGCGTCAGGCATTGCAGCCGAATTTAGTACAGACTTTGGAGGGGACTCCTGTTTTTGTGCATGGGGGGCCATTTGCAAACATTGCGCATGGTTGTAACAGTGTTTTGGCGACGCGGGGAGCTTTGGGCTGTGCCGACTATGTTGTGACGGAGGCTGGCTTTGGCGCAGATTTGGGAGCGGAGAAATTTTTTGATATCAAGTGTCGCAAGGCAGGCTTATCGCCGAGTGCGGTTGTTGTTGTGGCGTCGGTTCGTGCGTTGAAGTATCACGGAGGCGTTGAGCGGGGAGATTTGGGTAAGGAGGATGTTGCGGCGTTGGAGCGCGGCTTGGCGAATTTGGATCGTCATTTATCGAATGTTGCGAAGTTTGGAGTTCCGTCGGTTGTAGCGTTGAATCGTTTTCCGACGGACAAGGATTCGGAGATTTCTGCGGTTGAGTCGTTTTGCTCTCGTCGCGGGGATGAGTTTTCTTTGTGCACGCATTGGGCGGATGGTAGCAAGGGGACATTAGATTTGGCGCGGCGGGTTGTTGGTCTTGTCGATGGGGGTAGTGCTAAGTTCAAGCCATTGTATGAGGATGGCTTGGGGTTATGGGAGAAGATTCAGTGTATTGTCTCGGAAATTTATCGAGGCAGCGAGGCGATTGCAGACAAGGCTGTTCGCGACAAGTTATCGCATTGGCAGTCTGCGGGTTATGGGAAGTTTCCTGTGTGTATGGCGAAGACGCAGTATAGTTTTTCGACGGATCCTGGGTTGCGCGGCGCTCCTGAGAATCATGTTGTGCCTATCCGCGAGGTGAGGTTATGCGCGGGGGCGGAGTTTGTTGTTGCGATTTGCGGAGAGGTCATGACGATGCCCGGCTTGCCGAGCAAGCCCGCGGCGAATTCGATTCATATCGACAAGCAGGGACTCACGCAGGGATTATTTTAAGATAGCTTTTTTGCCGCCGAAGAGGCGGGGGGAAGAGGGTTGAAACCCTGCCAAATTTTTTATCGAGTATCGCCTTGACTTTGTTCTCAAAATTGGCGACAAGTGGTTTATGGAGGTTTGCTCTATAAACTATAAACAAACATGGAGAGATCATGTCCGCAACTTTGCGTCCCACGACAAATGAAATTGTTGCCTTGCCGCGGGGTTTCTCCCTCGCGCAGCTTGCCTTCACACGCGACGGAGATGATCTAGTTGTTGCGACGGCGGAGGGAAAATTTATCGTAGAAGGTTACTTCTCCTCTGCTTCACCCATTCTTGCGACGGCATCGGGAGGCTTTCTTTCGCCCGACTTCGTTGCTGCATTCATGCAAACAGGAGATTCTTTTTCTCCCCGCTACGCGCTCGGCTTTCTAGGCGATCTTTTTTCGGGTGGGGATGAGGACGCGCCGATCGGGTATGTGCGCGCGCTCAAAGGGGAGGCTACAGCCATGCGCGACGGTGAGGTTGTGTTGCTCACAGACGAGGCTCCGATTTTTCTCGACGATATCGTTAGTACAAGCAAGGACTCGAAGGTTTTCATAGAGTTCACCGACAAGATGGAGTTCCGCCTCGGCGCAGACGCTAGCTTCACCATCAGCGAGTACGCCTACGACGAAGTTTCGTCGCAAGGTCTTCAGATTCTCTCTGTGATCGCCGGCGCCTTCTCGTATGTGAGCGGTTTCGTGGCAGCGGAGAATCCCTCCTCGGTGCGCTTGAATACGCCCTACGGCACGATCGGCATTCGCGGCACGAAGATTCTCGGCAAAATCGACGAGGAAAAAGGACAGCTCGCTGTCACCGTCCTCGAAGGGAAGGTCAAGGTGGAAGACAAGGCGGGCGAGAGCGCAGAAATCGCTGCTCCCGTCAAGGAGGGCGATGCCTTCGAGACGCTCGTTCTCTCTCAAGACGAGCAAGGACAACAGGAGTTCGAGATCGAAATGGATTCTGTTGTAGAAGTGTTGCAAACCTACGACCTGCTCGACGACAGCGTAGAACAGCTCAAAGAGCTGCAAGAAAGCGGCATCATCAACGAAGAAATATCAGGCGAAGAACCCGCTCCTGAACCCGTGAAGCAAGCGAAGGTCGAAAAGCTGCCGCCTGCCAGCGTAGAGATAGACATTGCGACAACGGTAAAGGAGACGGAGCTCAAAGAGATTCCGTTGAAAAACGATGCAGATCGTATGCTGAGCGCGCTTGGCGAGGGCACCTCTGGTAGCGACATCCTTCAGGGTGACGACAAGGGAGACACCTTCTTCGGCAACGCGGGCAACGATCGCCTGATCGGGTCAGGCGGCAACGACAAGCTGTACGGAGAGGCGGGTAGCGACCGCTTGGAGGGCGACGAAGGGAACGATCGGCTCGACGGCGGCGGCGGCATCGATGGACTTTACGGCGGTACAGGCAACGATGTGCTACGCGGCAACAAGGGCAACGACGGGTTGTTTGGCGGCGAGGGCAACGACCGATACCTCTTCTACGCAGGCGACGGCAGAGACACCATCATCGACACCGACGGTCAGAACAGCATCGCCTTCTTTGATGTCGAAAATCTGACGCTCGCCAAAAGCAGCGACGGCGAAGACCTCGTGCTGACGGCGATCTCGACGGGAGGCGACAGCCAGCGCGTCGTTGTGCAAGGTTACTACCAACTGCCTGGCGGGGTGGGTTACTCCATCACCTACGAAGGTGGCGACGGAACGGCTGTCTCCGTTCCTAGCAGCGACATTCCGTAAAAATTCATTCTTACGGGTTGCATTTTTTTACGAAGCTCTCGGAAAGCACCACTTTCCCTCCCCTTTTGTAGGTGTATTGGTCATGCAAAACGTCCTTGTAGACGGGTTGCTGATCGGCGGAAAAACCAACCCACACACGACTGGGTCTTAGCACAGCGAAGATCCTTCGAAGATCCGTAGAATGGATAGCTCCCGATTCGGGGTGAGTCACCTCTACAACATACTTGCCCGGCACCAGCGAAACCGTGTCCGGTGTCAGACCCCGAGCAATCACGCCACCCTGCTTCCCTTTCTTCAAAACACGATACTTCGCCCTGATCGTTTCTTCACCATCTGTAACCATCACCCAAAACAATTGTTCCTTTATATCCTGAATTTCAGGATTTTTGCTATTGTTGCATTGTAAATTGACCTGATCAACCTCACCCGCTTTGATCGAGATCAGCTGGGGCAACGCGCATCCCACCAATAGTATGGGCGCAACAAGCAAGGTAATAAGTTGTGGGAAACGCTTAAGGTGTCTCACGGCTGATGAAAGAGGCATGTTTTTTTTCCTGATTGGTGGTTGAATGGCGTATGCACTACTTGTGCTGAAGTAGAATACAGAAATTACAAAAATTTTACAGCCTTTTTAATAACGATAGCGCTCGGTTTTGTAGGGGCCGTCTACGCTGACGCCGATATAGCGCGCCTGCTCTTCGCGCAAGGGAGTTAGTTCTACGCCGAGTTTGTCCAAATGCAAGCGTGCGACCTTTTCGTCCAGTATTTTAGGCAAGACGTACACCCTTTTTTCGTAATTAGCATGATTGCGCCACAGCTCTATCTGCGCCAACACCTGATTTGTGAAGGATGCGCTCATGACGAAGCTGGGATGTCCCATACCGCAGCCCAAGTTGACCAGCCTTCCCTCTGCGAGCAAGATGATCTTCTTTCCGTCGGGAAAGATGACTTGGTCTACTTGGGGTTTGATGTTCTGCCAGCGATGATTTTTCAGTGCTTCGACTTGGATCTCGTTATCGAAGTGTCCGATGTTGCAAAACACTGCTCCGTCGCGCGCTTTTCGCATGTCTTCGAGTTTCAAGACATCGCAATTTCCTGTTGCCGTGACGACGATATCCATGTGTTGTATCGCCTTGCTGAGATTGACGACGGGAAATCCCTCCATGGCGGCTTGCAAGGCGCAGATGGGATCGATCTCGGCGATGGAGACTTGACAGCCTGCGTGTCGCAACCCTGCTGCCGATCCTTTTCCTACATCGCCGTATCCGCACACGAGCGCTTTTTTTCCTGCCATCATGAGATCGGTAGCGCGTCGTATGCCGTCGACGAGGCTTTCTCGGCATCCGTAGATGTTGTCGAACTTAGACTTTGTCACCGAATCGTTGACATTGAAGCAGGGCGCGCCGAGCGTGCCATTTTTCTCGCGTTCGTAGAGCCTCAGCACGCCTGTGGTTGTTTCTTCGGAGATACCACGCACCTCTGGCAAGTGCGCCTTGTGCTTTTCGTGCAAGACTTCGGTGAGGTCTCCGCCGTCGTCGAGCAGCATATTAGCGCGCCATGCTGCGTCGGGCGAGGCGGTCGTGCGATCGACGCATTCCCAATACTCCTGCTCGCTCTCGCCCTTCCATGCGAAGACGGGAACGCCTGTTGCAGCGATCGCGGCGGCGGCGTGGTCTTGCGTCGAGAAGATGTTGCACGAAGACCAACGCACGCTCGCTCCCAAGGCGGTGAGCGTTTCGATCAGGACGGCGGTTTGCACGGTCATATGCAGGCAGCCTGCGATGCGTGCGCCTTCCAGCGGACGCTCGGCGGCGTATTCTTCGCGCAGAGCCATGAGCCCGGGCATTTCGCTTTCGGCGAGGGTGATCTCGCGCCGTCCCCATTCGGCAAGCGAGAGGTCGCGGACTTTAAAATCTTCGCCTTTTAAATCTTTGCCTTTTAAATCTTGGTTTGCCGAGCCATTTCGATCTTGGGATTTGGTATCGGATTGTATCTCAGATTGGGTCATTGTGTTCCTTCGATGTGCTATGCTGTCTCTCTCGTGTGCGACGGCTTTGTCGAAGCGAGCGATGTTTGACACACTATAGGGCTTGCGGGATGAGCAGGCAAGAAACACGATGAGCTTTTTGGGCTATAAGGGGGTATCTTTAAAAAAGATAACTTCGGGGGAGGCATCTTTTTGACGAGGCTTCGTTCGCATCCTTTTCCTGTGTGTGCTGTTCGCGGACGACTGGGGGAGGCGCGTCGTTTGGGTCGCGGTGTTTTGTTCCGCGCGTCGTTGCGGCTGGGCATTTTCGGCGGAGCGTTCGACCCCGCGCATCGCGGGCATGCGAGCTTGGCTATGGCGGCGCAACGGAGGCTTATGTTAGGGAGAGTATTGTGGCTAGTGTCGCGCTGTCCTCCTTTGAAGGACAGGGGGGCTGTGTCGCCTTTTCGGCAGCGATGGGCTTCGGCGCGGAGGATTGCCGACATAAGCCATGGCAAAGTGGGGAGGGGGAGCGGGGGATTACGCGGGGGAAATGTTATCTCTGATCTGGAGGAGGAATTTGGCATGGCTTATTCAGACGAGGTGTTGTGGTCGGTGCGGCGATCCTTGCGCGAGTATGACCTTGTGTTTCTTTTAGGCTCGGATGGGTTTAAGCGATTGGCTCGTTGGCGATCGTGGCGTGTGGTGGCGCGGATGGTATCGCTAGCGATATTTTCGCGGCGCGGCACAGATGTGACGGCGAGGTTGGGGTTGGCGGCGCGGACTTTGCCTTGCGCGAGGCGGGGGTTTTCTTTGTTGCGCTTGGCGAGCGGGGGAAGGCGCGGAAGATTACGAGGGAGCAGATATGTTCAAAGGGGGAGGGGTGTTCGATGGGGTTTTGTTTCCATGCCTTTTGTGGATACCTCGTCGAGCGCGCTGCGCGGGGGGAGGGAAATATGATGGAGGAGATTGTGACGGAGGGGGATTCTCAAGGGGACTTGGATGCGGGGGATATTGCGGGGGATGTTGTTGGAGATGGGGGTATTTTATTGAAGTTAGTTGTGGGTGCTTTAGAGGATCGGAAGGGTGAGGATATTGTTATTTTACCTTTGGCGGGGAAGGCGGATTTTGCGGAGTGCATGGTGATTGTGACGGGGGGGTCGAGGCGTCATTTGGGAGCTTTGAGCGAGGGGGTTATGCGGAGTGTTAGGGGTGGGGGGTGGTCGTTTCTTGTTGAGGGGGAGGAGAGTGATGATTGGGTTGTTGTGGATGTTTTGCGTGTTGTGGTGCATGTTTTTTCGCGGGAGGCGAGGGCGCGGTATGACTTGGAGAGCTTGTGGGGGTAGATTGCTTGCGCTTACTTGCTTGCTTGTGAGCGCACTACACAAAAACAGACGGGCTTTGTATGATGACGGGCGCAAAACATGCGCACGCGAAGCGTGCGCGGGAGCGCGAGGGAGTAATCCCTCGCAAAAGACCCCGCGTCAGCGAGCGCGTAAGCGCTTTCTACGCATTTCGCGCGTAGCGCGAGATGCGTAGCCTCTTATTCAAAAGCGCGTGCGCGGGAGCGCGAGGGAGTAATCCCTCGCAAAAGACCCCGCGTCAGCGAGCGCGTAAGCGATGTTTTGCATCCGTCAATATAAAAAGCCCGTGTCTGCCTTCGCCATAGCGCACGGCAATGATATTACCTCCCGCGCTCCGCCATCGCATAACTACCCAACAATCTCACCCGCTCCGAAAACATCTGCAACTCCTCCAAAGCACGCCGTACCGAAGAATCATGCTTAGATCCCTCTACCTCTACATAAAACTCCGCAACCGCAGAATCATAACTCACATAACTCTCTAACCGAATAAGATTAACCCCATTAGTAGCAAATCCCCCCAATGCCTTATACAACGCCGCCGGCACACTCCGCGTGCGAAATAATAAACTCGTCAAGCAAGCAACATCCCCATCTCTCCCAACAGCAGCCTCCTCGCGCGACATCGTGATAAACCGCGTCGTGTTACCAATCTTGTCCTCAACACGCTCCCGTAAAATACGCAACCCATAAATCTCCGCCGCTAACCGAGACGCTAACGCCGCAACTCCCCCCTCCCCCCTCCGTTCCGCAACCTCTCGCGCCGAGCCCGCCGTATCTAACCTCGCCTCCGTCTCAACCCCCAAACTCCCCAACAACCGACGACACTGCAACAAAGCCTGCGGATGACTCAAAATACAACGCACCTCCTCCAACTTAACTCCCTCGACACCCAATAAATGATGCTCGATCGGCATAAATCCCTCGCCCGTAATGAACAAAGCCGTCTCCGATAACAACTGATGAATCTCGGCAACTCGACCGCCCAAAGTGTTCTCAATAGGAATCAACGCAACATCCGCACCCCCCTCCTCAACCGCGCGCAACGCCTCGTCAAAAGTGCGACACGCCAAAGGCGCATGCCCAGCGCAAAATAATCCACAAGCCATATGCGAAAACGCACCCTCAACACCCTGATAAGCAACTCTGAGTGTATCCTTCGCCATGACCTACTCTTCCTCCAATTCATCTCTGACACCAACAACTTCGCCCGCCAACACTCGCTGCTCGAACGCCGCGCGCTCTTCCTCCAAGTTGATCTCGCTGGGCGCAGAGGAACAGACGAACGCCACAATTTTCATCCCCGCCTCCATCGCACGCATCTGCTCCAAACCCTCGCGCCGCTCCAAGCCAGAGGGCGCAAGCGACACAAAACGCGACAACGCCTCCCTACGATAAACATAAAGACCAATGTGATGCCAATAACAAGCATCGCTTATTCCCTCCTTTGCTCCCTCGCTCCACGGCGCACAAGCACGCGTAAACGCCAACACCCTATAAGAAGAACCCGAAGAACGCTCGCCCTGTTGTTCTCCCTCGCCCTGCAATCCCGCCACGATCGCCTTGACGACAGAGGAACGCTCCGCCTGCTCGCGCCCGATCGCAACGATCGGCGTCGCGATGTCCGCACCGCTCGCGCGCAAAGCCTCCACCGCGTCTTGGAAGACACGCGGCTCGACGATAGGCAAGTCCGCCTGACAATTCACGACGATCTCCGCCTCAGCGCGCGGATCGAATCTTTGAACCGCCTGCCAAACACGATCTGATCCCGAAGGCAAGTCCGCGTCGGTCAACACCGCCGAGAATCCATGCTGCTCGGCACAATCGACGATCTCCTGCTCGGCGCATGCGACTAGCAAAGTCGCCTCCTCCCCCCTCTCGCACAGCAGCCGCCTGCCGCGCTCGGCACTCTCGCAAGACCATATCAGCAGCGGCTTGCCCGCAACAGGCAGCAAAACCTTGCGAGGCAATCGACGCGACGAAAGACGAGCCGGCACAACGATCAAAATTCGAGACACGCACCAATTCTCACTCTTTAGCCCCTGTTGCTTTTTTTCATGACTCCTTCTATACTCTGTCTGCCTCCGCGTTGCAACGCACAAACCTGCGTACGATGCGGGAGGATTCTGTACCATCTTCAAGAGATCGTCTAAGAGGTAGAAAAAACAACGATGAACCGCGACCCCCTACTATGGAACAAAATTTTAGGTGCAGTGCTGGGTGCGCTACTGATCGGTACGCTTTCTGCCTTCGCTTCCGAACTGCTGTTCGGCGAAGAGCATGCCGAGCAAGAATCCGTCGCCTTGTCGCTCGTCTCTGTCGAGCCAAGCACCGACGAAGCGTCCTCCGCCGAAGCCTCTGCAGCCGAGCCTGTCGTTCCGCTAGAAGACCTGCTCGCGCGAGCCGATGTGACGCACGGCAAAGCCATCTCCAAGAAATGCGCGGCGTGTCACACCTTCACGCCGGGCGGCGCGAACCGTATCGGTCCTAACTTGTGGGCTGTCGCGGGCAAATCGGTCGCCGCTGTCTCGGGCTTTGCTTACTCCAAAGCCTTGAAGGGTTTTGGAGGAAAATGGTCGAACGAAAAACTCTCGGCGTTTCTCCAAAAGCCTAAGGAAGCCGTGGCGGGAACTAAAATGAACTTTGTCGGAATCAAAAAGGCGCAAGACAGAGCCGATCTCATCGCGTGGTTGCAAACGCTAAAATAATGTGATACAGACAAAGAGGATTGTTTGTATCGACCCTTTTGGAAATCATCGTCGGTTCGACACAAAAGGGTTTAGTTAGGAGGTATAGGATGATGATAAAAACGATACATCGCGGGCTTTTCGTTGCCTTGTTGGGTGTAGGCTTGGGCGGATTCTTAGGTGGATCTTTGGGCGGATTCATGAGCGGAGCTTTGGGCGTACGCGCTGTTCTTGCGGAGGAGCCTTTGGTATTGGTCGAGTTGTTCACCTCGCAGGGCTGTTCGTCGTGTCCTCCAGCGGATCGATATTTCTCGGATTTGGCGGAGGAGAAGGATTTGGCGGTTTTGTCGTGGCATGTTCCCTATTGGGATTACATCGGCTGGCGCGATCCGTTCGGGTTGCCTTTGGCGGAGCGCAGACAGCGTCGTTATGCTCGCAGGCTGGGGGAGGGTCAGATTTACACGCCGCAGGCGATTGTGATCGGCGACACGCATTATGTTGGCTCGGACAAGCGAGCGGTGGGAAAAAGTTTGCGTTCTGTGCGGAGGAAAGTTGCGATGCTTTCGCCTCGGCTTTCTTTGAAGCGTACGGGGGGGAATGGGGGTCGAGATTTCAAGGTGCGTTTGGAGCGCGGCGAGGGAGTCAAGAAAGGAGGCACGAAGGGGGCGAAGTTTGATGTGATGGTTGTTGTGTATCAGGCGGGAGCGGAGACGCAGGTTGAGCGTGGCGAGAATCGCGGGAAGAAGTTGCGCGATGCGAACATTGTTCGCTCGGTGATTTCTTTGGGGCAGTGGAACGGCGAGGATGGGGGGGAGATGGCATTTTCGCTACCTGCGGGAAAGGGAGGCTTTGATGTTGTAAGAGACGGAGGTTTTGTTGTCGTTGCGGAATCGCATGTTGTGGGGGAGGGAACAACGGGCGCGGCGCGATGGGATTTCAAACGTGGGCTTCATTGACCGACAATCTTGCTGTGAAAGCGTCATTGGACATATCTACGCTTAAAAAGGAGGCAAAAAAATTTACCGAGCAAGAAGCGTTGCATTACGAATCTTCATTGTATGGCGTGACAGACGGGAAGGCGGTAGGAACGTATTTTGAGAAGAAATTGACAGAACATCTTGGGCGGAAATACAATTTTCAATCTGGCAGTTCAGCATCAGGTATCGACTTTCCCAAATTAAACGTTGATATGAAGATTACAAGCCAGCAACAACCTCAATCTTCTTGTCCCTACAAATTTCCTGAACAGAAAATTTACGGATTAGGCTATCATCTTTTAATTTTTGTATACGAAAAAACCGATCAAGAAGAAAAGAAAACTAGTAATCTTAATATTAGGCATACGGTTTTTCTGCACAAAAACCAAACTGCTGATTTTCAAATGACCAAAGGTATCTCGGATATTTTAAAACGCCATGGAAACATTGATGATATTGTTGCTTTTTTCTACGAGCGCAATCTGCCTGCAGACGATATTAAGGCAGAAGAACTAGCAAAAAGAATAATCAACGATCCTCCTAAGCAAGGATATTTAACAATATCCAATGCGTTGCAGTGGAGACTGCAGTACAGCCGTGTAATACAGCAAGCTGGTAATATTAACGGTATTGAACGAATAAAATAATTATGGCGAAAACACATCATCGCTGGCAATTCGGAGACTTTCAAACTCCATCAGAACTTGCCGATTCTGTTGTCAAAATTGTTGCCGAAAAACACGAGTTTTATCCTCATCTTATCGTCGAACCCACTTGCGGCAGAGGAGCGTTTATTAAAGCTTGCGCAAGTTACTACAAATCCTCTAAAATTATAGGATTTGATATTGACAAAAATTATATTAAGGAAGCAAAAAAAACTATTGCCATTTTTCCTTCTCAAAATATAAAAATAGAGCATGGTGATTTTTTTGATATTGATTGGAATAATGTTTTATCCAACAAGGAAGACACGACTCTAATTCTAGGCAACCCTCCATGGGTAACTATCAGTGACTTGGGGAAAATCAACGGGAAAAATTTTCCTAAGAAAAATAACTTTCAAAACACACGAGGTATCGACGCAATCACAGGAAAGGGGAATTTTGATATTTCCGAGTGGATGTTACTTCAGTATATTGATTGGATAAAGAACAAAAAATCTATGATTGCTGTTCTCTGCAAAAAATCTGTTGCCAGAAAGGTTTTCAAATATGCGTACGGACAAAAAGATTTCAATTTAGAAGGTCATATCTATGCTATCGATGCCAAGAAGTACTTTAATGCTTCTGTCGACGCTTGCTTGTTTGTTCTCACCCCTTCTAAAAGAAAAACTGATTGCTATGTTTATTCAAATCTTTTTTCAAACAAAAAAACTTCGACCATTGGTATTCGCAACGACATATGGATTAATAATTTTGATTGTTACAATCGCTGGAAGCATCTCGTGGCAAAAAAAAATAGTTATGTTTGGCGATCAGGCATAAAACACGATTGTTCAAAGGTGTTCGAACTAAAAAAAATTAAAAATTCTTATGCCAACGGTTACAATAAAATCTATGACCTTGAAGCTAATTACATATATCCCTTGCTGAAAAGTTCGGATGTAAAACAAGACTCTACTTTATCTCCTCGCAAGTTTATTCTTATAACGCAAAAAGCAATAGGGGACAACACAAATATTATGTCTACGATTGCGCCAAAAGCATGGGGGTATTTACAAAAACACGACAAAGAACTGACAAAGCGATCCAGTATTATTTATAAAGGAAAACCTCGTTATTCTATGTTTGGAATCGGAGATTACACTTTCAAGAAATGGAAAATCGCTATTTCTGGTTTTGGCAAAACACCGGTTTTCAAAATTGTTGGTTGCCACATGGGAAAACCAATTGTTTTCGACGACACTGTATACTTTTTGTCATTCGACTCTTACAAAGAGGCAAGTTTTATCCACAGCTTGCTTTCGTCAGAACCCGCAACGGAACTCTTAACCTCCATGATCTTTAGCGAAGGGAAAAGACCCATTACCGCTAGTATACTTAACAAAATCGATCTTCATCTTGTTGCCAAAGAATTAAAAAAACTAGAGAATTATATTCAAATGCTTGAACATGTTTGTCCGCAAAAAGAAAAACAAATGTCTCTACATTATTGATTTTCTTAACCTCTAGCGATCTTCTTATACTGCATGCGCTTCGGTGTCAGAGCGTCCTCCCCCAGCCTCCGCCTCTTGTCCTCGATATAAGAGCCGAAATCACCCTCAAACCACACAACCCTGCCCTCCCCCTCAAATGCCAAGATGTGCGTCGCTAACCTATCCAAAAACCACCGATCATGACTGGCAATAACCGCACAGCCCGGAAAAATCTCTAATGCTAACTCCAAACTCCGCAAGGTCTCCAAATCCAAGTCGTTCGTAGGCTCGTCCAAAAGTAAAACATTACCACCCCCCCGCAACAACTTAGCCAAATGCAACCGATTGCGCTCCCCGCCCGATAAATCACAAACACGCTTCTGCTGATCGCTCCCCCGAAAGTTAAACGACGCAACATAAGCGCGAGACGCAACCTCCTTCCCCCCCAAAGAAATCATATCCTCGCCACCCGATACCTCCTGCCAAACGGTCTGCTCTCCCACTAAGCTCTCGCGCGACTGATCGACATAACCCAAGTCAACGCTCTCGCCCAAAACAAGCGCACCCCGATCCGCCTGCTCCTCGCCCATAATCATACGAAACAAAGTCGTCTTGCCCGCGCCATTCGCGCCAATCACCCCCACGATTCCCCCCTGCGGTAAGGAAAACGACAAATCCTCAAACAAAAGACGCTCGCCAAACGATTTCGAAACGCCATCTGCAACAACCGTCTTAGAGCCCAATCGCGCGCCCGGCGGAATCACAATGCGCTGAACATCATGACGAACGCTCTGGGCTGCTTGCAATCGCTCCTCGTAGCTCTTGATCCGAGCCTTCGCTCGCTCCCTGCGCGCAACACGAGACTTGCCCATCCACGCACGCTCCTCCTCGATAGCGCGCAACAATCCCTTGTCCTCACGCTCCTCCTCCGCCAATCGCCTCGCGCGCGCTGCCAACCAACTGCTGTAGTTGCCCTGATGCGGCAAGGCACGTCCGCGATCCAACTCCAATATCCACCCCGTTACATTGTCCAAGAAATAACGATCGTGCGTCACGAGAACAACGGCACTATCGCTCTCGCGTAGATGCCGCTCTAACCAGGCTACGGTCTCGGCATCGAGATGGTTTGTCGGCTCGTCGAGCAACAAGATCTGCGGTTTAGCAAGCAGCAGTCGGCACAAGGCGACCCGTCGCTTCTCTCCGCCGGACAGCACCTTTACGGAAGTTCCTCCCTCAGGACAGCGCAACGCCTCCGAGGCAATGGCGATCTCGCGCGACAGATCCCACGCATCCTCTGCGTCGATTTTTTCTTGCAAGTCCGCCTGCTGCTCTAACAGCTGCGTCATAGTATCTTCATCGATGTCCTGCTCTCCCAAGCGAGCCGTTATGGCATCGAAGGCGTCGAGCAACTTTTTTTTATGCGCCAAGCCCTCTAATATGACCTGCTCGACATTTTTGTTCTCGTCGAGCACGGGCTCCTGCGGCAAGTATCCTATCGATATGCTGCTGGAGATTCCTCCCTCCAGTTTTCGCTCGCCCGTAAATTCCTTGTCCTCGCCTGCGAGTATGCTTAGCAGGGTAGATTTTCCCGCTCCGTTGACGCCGAGAATACCTATCTTCGCGCCCGCCAAGAATCCTAGCGTCACATCTTCCAAGATGACGCGCCCCCCCATCAAGGCTTTCGTTACCGACTGCAACGATATGACAATACGCTCGCTCGCCAAAATATCTCCTTATTATCTTCTGCGTATCTCCTCCTGCAGCAGCCGAGGCTACATCAAGGCGATGACGCGCGAGAGTCCTCCTGTTCCGCCCTCGATCTTTTGTACGGCGGCAACGATCACCGCACCCTTGGTGGGGATCTGCTCCAAGTTTGCGATACACTCGATGCCCCACTTGCCTTGCGGTAGCCATGCGTAGTGCATGGCGAAATCGGGCGAAGTGCCGTGATCGAGCGAAAGCGTATCGACAGCGATTCCGTTGACTCCGCGCTCGTTGATCAGAAAATCTGCGGTCTCTGCGTGGAAACCTGGGAAATGCATCGCGCCCTTGTCGTCGGCGTTGCGGAACTTCTTGCCTTTGACATGGCGTCCCCACCCCGAGTCCATGGCAACGCAGCATCGCGGAGGAATTTTGCCGTGTTTTTTCTCCCAAGCCTTGAGGTCATCTACGGTCAGCTGAGCGTCGGGGTTCTGCTCGGCTTTCGCGCGTATGTCTACCTTGATCAGCGGCACGACCAGCTCTTGTGCGGAAATATCGGCAGAGCTTGTCCCGTCTTTCGTGACATGCAAGGGTGCGTCCATGTGCGTTCCCGCGTGTTCGAATATCTCGTACTTGTGAACATTGAACTTGACCTTGTCGTAGTCGGCGACCTTCTTGACAGAGATGCCTTCGAAGCCTCCGAATGTAGGGAAGGCGGGCGAGAAGGTATGGGTCAGGTCGATGACCTTACGCACGCCGCGGCGCAGCATGCGTTTTTTGCGTGCCTTGTCGTCTTCCATAGCTTGCGCCTTGGAGCTAAGGGTTGCGACACCCGCCGCCGCTCCGACAGCCGCAAGCGAGCCAGACAACGCTTGCTTCAAAAAGCCGCGTCGCGTCTCTTCCGCCGAAGAAGTAACCCGATTCTCTGGCGTTGTCTCTGGTGTTTTTATTGCGTGCTCGCGTTCTAAGCGTTCGCGCACTTGGGTCATGCATCCTTCTACGCACATAGTCTCTCTCCTTTTGAGGGGTTGGCAATCGCAGGAAGTATTAGCACGCCGTGTTTCTCTTGTCAATCCCTCTTTGTAGCGCGCGCGAGTGCCTCGGCTTGTTCGAGGTCTTCGGGGTAGTTGATGTTGAAGAAGGGGTCTGGCGTTTCTTCCCACACTTGGCTTTCGGTGTGGTGTTGCTCTGTCCATCGGTCGATTTTGCGCATGCCTTTTTCGAGTGCCTCCTCTAGGCTGCCACGCAATTTGTTATTTTTGGCGATGCTCCATAGTGCGACGACGGGATGCCTTCTTCCCTGAGATTCGCTACAGACGATGTCCGCGCCCGTTTTTTCTTGTCGTTGTTGCAATTGTTGCCACAGATCCTTCGGCAGAAAGGGACAATCGCACGGCACGGTGAGCAGCCATGCTGCGTTTTTTGTCTCGCTCCAGCGCATGGCGGCGAGGATGCCGCCGAGGGGGCCTAAGTGTTTGTGGTGCGGGCTGTCGGAGAAAATTTCTAGTTGGAATGCTCGGACGATGTCGCGGAGGGTTGCGGGGGCTGCGTTGGAATTGATCGCGCGCGCGACGAAGGGTTTGCCTTTGTCTTGCATTCTTTCGAGCGTTCTTTCGACGAGAGTTTTTCCTTCGATACGGAGCAGTGCTTTGTCAATAGTTTGGTCGCTGGTCTGTGCGTTTGTTTTTCTGCTTTGGCACTGTGTCAAGTTTTGCATGCGCGATGCCTTTCCGCCTGCGAGGACGACGAGCGTTGTCTGTGTATTCTTTTGGTTTTCCACAAGGAAGAGGGATAGCACAAATTTTCTTGCGCGTGCGATGTTGTTTTGTTATTTTTTGTGATGCTTTTTTCTCGTAGTATTGTTTTGTTTTTTCTTTTTGTCTGTCTTTTAGTAGCGAGCCTTTTCTACACGGGTGGCAGAGAATCTCTTTTTTGCGATGACTCGCGCGTTGTTCGTGCGATGCTGTGGAAGGAACACGAAGGACTTTGGATTCGAGGCGGCTTCATCGATTCTTGGGATCCAACGCCAGAGGGATGCTATCGTACAAGAGAAGACTACCAAGCACTGCAAGCATTGAGCTGGAACGAAATGAGAGCCGACTTTGGAAATCGTCGTATCTACATTTCGCAGCCCAACTGGGGCCCTCTTTTGCTCTATCCTTTTTGGCGTGCCTCGCAGTTGCTTGCCGCCGATCACAAGGATCGTCTTTACATCGGCGTGGTGACTATGCACGCTATCACCTCTCTCTCTACGGCGCTTGCGCTGTGGCTACTATGCCTTTGGGTTATGCGCGAGACGAGTGTGTTCTCAGGGCTTTTTGTTGGCTTGGGAATGACGCTACTGCCTCAAATGCCGCTCTTGCTCCACACGATGGGCAATAGCCTTTTGTACAAACCCTTCTTTCACTTTTTGCCTTTCTTGCTCGTTGCTTTCGCGCTGCAAAGTCGCTGGCGCAAACGCAGTTCTACGATAGTTGCGCTCGGCGTTGTTGCTGCGCTTGCGTTCTTCTCTGTCATCGCCAAGATTCTTTTCGGCTTGGGATACGACATGCTACTTACGGTTATGATCGCGGCAACGATTCCTGTGTTTTGGTATGCGGTGCGCGAGGGCTGGTCTTGGCGGCAGTTTTTTCTATGGTTCGGCGTTTGCGGGTTTGCGATTATTGCAGGCTTTGCCGTAGCCTTTGTCATCCATGGCTTGCAAACAGAGGCGATAGGCAGAGATTTTTTTGCCCACATCGAACATCGCTTTCTGATTCGTTCGTATGGCTTCGATCCAAGGAGCAACACGCTTAGTTGCGAAAAATTGCCATTGACCATAGGTGAGCAGATTGCTTGCAAGAACCGCCTTACTGTTGTGTTAGAAAGCTTTTTCCAGCAAATCCCTTTTCTTTTGTTCTTTGCCTTTTGTTTTTTACCCGTACTTGTGCGTGCCGATTTAAAGGCGCATCTCAAGAATCCTAGTTTTCTAGCTTTGTGGCGAGCGACGCTTGTTTGCCTCGGTATCGGCGCGGTGGCGGCGATATCTCAACCCTTGGTATGGAAACAGGCGACGGACGAACACTATTGGCTGAGTATCTTTTGTTGGCTTTTGATGTTTCGTCCCTTTGCCTTGTTGGCACTCGCGCTGTTGTTAGAGCCTACCTTCTTGCGTGGAAGTACGCGCGCGGTTAGGCTGTGGCAACAACGCGTTGATGCCTCGTTTCGCGTCTGATGCTTTTTTCTCGTCGCGTTGTTTTGTTTTTTCTTTTTGTCGTTTTGTTTTTAGCGAGTCTCTTCGACCACATTGGCTACTGGTACTGCGATGATTGTGGCGTCAGGCTTCCTTGCGACGAATCGCGCATTATCCGAACGATGCTGTGGAAGGAGCACGAGGGGCTTTGGGCGCGCGGCGGCTTCATCGCCGACACCTATGATACAACGCCACAGGGATGCTATCGGACAAGGGAAGATTACCAAGCTCTGCAAGCATTGAGCTGGCAAGCGAAGGGAGAGCAAGGGATGCGTGCCGACTTTGAGAGGCGTTCTGTCTACATCTCGCAACCCGGTTGGGGACCTCTTTTGTTGTATCCTTTTTGGCGCGCCTCGCAGTTGCTTGCCGCCGATAACAAGGATCGCCTTTACATTGGCGTATGGATTTTGCGTGCGGTCTCTGCTCTCTCGACGGCGTTCGCGCTGTGGCTATTGTGTCTGTGGATCGTGCGCGAGACTAGCTTGTTCTCAGGGCTGCTCACAGGGTTAGGAATGATCGTCTTGCCTCAAATGTCGACCTTGCTCTACACGATGGGCAACAGCCCTATGTACAAACCCTTCTTTCATTTTTTGCCTTTCTTGCTGGTCGCCTTCGCCATGCAAAGCCATTGGCGCAAACGCATCTCTACAGGGGTTGCGCTCGGCGTTGTTGCTACGCTTGCGGGTTTTGCTGTCATCGCCAAGATTCTTTTCGGCTTGGGATACGACATGCTACCTCCGACCATGGTGGCGGCGACGATTCCTCTGTTTTGGTATGGGGTGCGCGAGGGCTGGTCTTTACGACGGTTTTCTCTATGGTTCGGCGTTTGCGGGTTTGCGATGCTCGCAGGTTTTGCCGTAGCCTTTGCTATCCATGGCTTGCAAGTAGAGGCAATAGGCAGAGACTTTCTTGCCTACGCCAAACGTACCTTTCTGTATCGTTCGCACGGCTTCGATTGGGGAGGCAAGGTGCTTCGTTGCGACGACGAGATCGTTGCGTCTAGTGGGGAAGATTCGTGCACAAGCCATGTTTCTGTTGTTTTCGACACTTTCCGCGGGCAACTGCCCTTTCTTGTGTTGTGTTCGTTGTGTTTTTCGCTTCGCTCTGTCCGCGTCGATTTGCGAGCGCGTCTTAAGAATCCTCGTTTTCTAGCTTTGTGGCGGGCGACGCTTGTTTGCCTCGGTATCGGCGCGGTGGCGGCGATATCTCAACCCTTGGTATGGAAGCAGGCAACGGACATACACTATTGGCTGGGTATCTTTTGTTGGCTTTTGATGTTTCGTCCCTTTGCCTTGTTGGCGCTCTCGTTGTTATTGGAGCCTGCTTTTTTACGAGGAAGTTCGCGTATCGTTGCGCTGTGGCAACAGCGTGTTGATGCCTCGTTTCGCGTTTGATGTTTGATTTTCGCCGCAGCGTTCTCTTGTTGCTTTTTGCAGGCTTTTTTCTTACAAGCCTTTTTGGCTATGCTGGGTATCGTTTTTCTTATCAAGAATGGAGCGGCGGAAAGACTTTCTACCAATTTAGGATAGTTTGTGGCGAAGATCGTTCTGTTCACACGATGCTTTTGAAGGATCAGGATGGACTTTGGGCTCTCGGAGGTTTTTTTGCGCATCCTCTACCTATGACTTCCTTCCTCCCGAAGGGCACTCCTGTTCCGAGCAGCCGCAGAAGCTGCCATAAAACAAAAGAAGAATATCGTCGTCTGCAAGCGTTGGGGTGGGCACGGATGTCAACGACCTTTAAGGATAAGACTCCTTACATTTCGTTTCCTGGCTGGAACGGTTTTTGGCTGTATCCTTCTTGGCGTTTGTCGCAAGTCATTTTTGCGCAGAGCCCCGACCGTATCTATTTTGGCTTATGGTCTATGCGTGTTTTCAGTGCCTTAACGACGGCACTTGCGCTATGGCTATTGTGTCTATGGATCGTGCGCGAGACGAGTTTGTTCTCAGGGCTTTTCACAGGTTTAGGAATGATGCTGTTGCCTATCATGACGCTCTTGCTCTACTCGATGGGTAACAATCCGATGCACAAGCCCTTTTTTCATTTCGTTCCTTTCTTGCTGGTCGCCTTTGCTCTACAAAGTCGCTGGCGCAGGCGCGTCTCTTCGATGTTCGCGCTCCGCATTGTTGCGGGGCTTGCCTGCTTCGGTGTTGCCGCTAAAATTTTATTGGGTTGGGGATACGACCTGCTACCAACAGTTATGGTGACAGCAACGGTTCCTCTATTTTGGTATGCGATACGCGAGGGTTGGTCTTTGCGGCAGTTTTCTTTGTGGTTCTGTTGTTGCTCGTTGGCGATTCTTGCAGGATGTGTTATCGCCATTGTCATCCATGGCTTGCAAGTAGAGGCAATAGACAAAGATTTTCTTACCTATGCCAAGAAACGTTTTCTGTATCGTTCGATCGGCATTGATAAAATAGGAAGCATGCTCCGTTGCGACGACAAGAACTTTCTCCTCGAAGCGCCTTGGAAACTGCTGGTTTCGTGCAAAAGCCACATGACTGTTGTCTTAGATGGCTTTCGCTATCAATTTCCTTTTCTTGTGTTGTGTTTGTCGTTTTTCTTGTTTCGTTTTGTTCGCGTCGATTTACGAGCGCGTCTGAAGGATCCTCATTTTCTAGCTTTGTTTCGTGCGACGCTGGTTTGCGTCGGCATCGGCGCGGTGGCAGCGATCAGTCAGACGTTGATATGGAAGCAGGCGACAGCAATACATATTTGGCTTCAGGTGTGCGCTTGGTTGTTGATGTTTCGTCCCTTTGCCTTGTTGATGCTCGCGTTGTTATTGGAGCCTGCTTTTTTGCGAGGTCGTGCGCGTGTTGTTAGGTTGTGGCAACAGCGTGTTGATGCCTCGTTTCGCGTCTGATGTTTGATTTTCGCCGCAGTGTTCTCTTGTTACTTTTTGTGGGCTTTTTTCTGACGAGTCTGATCGGCATTTTTTCTGTCTTGCCCTTTGCGGCTTGGTATCATAAAGAATCGACATGCGACGAAGCGCGCATTATCCGAACGATGCTGTGGAAGGAGCACGAGGGGCTTTGGGCGCGTGGCGGCTTCATCGCCGATGGGATAGGTAAAAATTTAAAGAAATGCTATCGGACAAGAGAAGACTACCAAGCTTTGCAAGCATTGAGCTGGCAAGCGAGGGGAGAGCAAGGGATGAAGGTCGACTTTGAGGCTCGTCCTGTCTACATCTCGCAACCCGGTTTAGGTACGCTTTTGCTTTATCCTTTTTGGCGCGCTTCGCAGCTGCTCGCCGCTGGTCACAAGGATCGTCTTTACATCGGCGTGTGGACACTACGTACTGTCTCTTCTCTCTCGACGGCGCTTGCGCTGTGGTTGCTGTGTCTATGGATCGTGCGCGAGACTGGTCTGTTCTCAGGGCTGTTCACAGGCTTGGGAATGATGCTACTGCCTTTGATGCCTACCTTGCTCTACACGATGGGGCGCAGTCCTTTATACAAACCCTTCTTTCATTTCTTACCTTTCTTGCTGGTCGCCTTCGCCTTGCAAAGTCATTGGCGCAAACGCATCTCTACAGGGGTTGCGCTCGGCGTTGTTGCTGCGCTTGCGGGTTTTGCTGTCATCGTCAAGATTCTCTTCGGCTTGGGATACGACATGCTACCTCCGACCATGGTCGCGGCGACGATTCCTATATTTTGGTATGCGGTGCGCGAGGGCTGGTCTTTACGGCGGTTCTCTCTATGGTTCGGCGTTTGCGGGTTTGCGATGCTCGCAGGTTTTGCCGTAGCCTTTGCTATCCATGGCTTGCAAGTAGAGGCAATAGGCAGAGACTTTCTCACCTTTGCCAAACATCGCTTTCTGTTTCGCGCGTCCAGCTTCGATGAGTATGGCAACGCGCTTGCTTGCGACTATGCCTACTCCTTCCGCGCTTTACCTTCGCACTTGCAAATTGCGTGTAAAAGCCACCTTATGGTTGTGTTCGACAGCTTTGTCTATCAGCTCCCTTTTCTTATGCTCTGTGCCTTTTGTTGTGGGGGCAAGTCTGTGCGTAGCGATTTGCGAGCGCGTCTTCAGAACCCTCATTTTCTAGCTTTGTTTCGTGCGACGCTTGTTTGCCTCGGCATCGGTGCGGTTGCGGCGATATCGCAGCCGTTAGTATGGAAGCAGGCAACAGCCCTCCATGATTGGCTTAGTATTTCCTGTTGGCTTTTGATGTTTCGTCCCTTTGCCTTGTTGATGCTCGCGTTGTTGTTAGAGCCTACCTTGTTACGCTGGAGTGAAAAATCGATCGAGCGTTGGCGAAGAAGTATCGCTACCCTTTGATGCTTCTATATTTTTGGGGAGGCTTTGCGGTGATGGCGTTCGTCTTCTGGTATGGCTTTTCCTCCGTCGAAGACGACTCGCTGTTGTCCTGCGAGGATGACGAATCGGTTTCCTCTCAATCTTCCTACGAGGGTCAGTCCTGTTTGTCTAGCGAGGTCGATACCCCAAGCGGTAAAGCCTGAGCGAGACAATAGGATAGGTATGCCCATAAACGCGCATTTGATCACCATCTCGGAGGTGAGGCGTCCTGTTGTGTAGAAAATTTTATCGGAGCCTTCTATATTTTTTGTATGCATATATCCTGCTATTTTATCTACGGCGTTGTGTCTGCCGACATCTTCGATATAGGCGAGCAGATTTTTGTCCGAGAAGAGTGCGCAGCCGTGGATAGCTCCTGCCTTTAGGTAGAGGCTTGGAAGGCGATTGATGTGGTGTTGGATATGGTAGAGGGTAGAGGTTGTGAGGGGGGTTATGTTGTGGGTTAGGTTAACGCTGTCGATTTTCGATAGTGTTTCTTGGAACATGCTTCCTTGGGCGCATCCTGAAGTTTGAATTTGTCGTTGTAATTTTTGTTCGAGATTTGTTGTTGGATTTTTTGTTCTTACGACGACGGTTTGGAGATCGGGTGATATTCAATTTTTGTGATGGGATTGTCGATGGGGAGTAGGTTTTGATTCTTGAGAAATCCTATTGCGAGATATTCGGGATAGTCGCCGATGGTCATTTGCGTTATGACTTCGCGGCTATTGAGGTAGATAGAGAGGGGTTTTTCTTCGACGACGGATAGGGGGACGGGCTTATTGTTGTGGTCGGTCGCGATGAGGGAACGGGTGAGGGAGGGATTGTCGGGGGAGGGGAGGAGAACGGGCATGGCGTAAGTGTAGCAGAGATTGGCGATTCTGTTTTATCTCTATCTTCTAGGCAAAATTAAAAACGCTCTACCGCGTTGCGAATCAGCTTGCGCACGCCTTCGGCGTGCGCATGTTTTGCATCCGTAAAAATTGCCCGCGCACGTCCATGAAGTTTGCCAACACGCGATGTTGCTCCCCAACAAGCCCGTCAAGCTCTGCTACACTCTCCCCATGCTCCCGCCCATCCCCTGCAGCGTCCTACGCTTCCCCGGCTCCAACCGCGAACAAGACCTCCTCGCCGCGCTCCGCAAGCTCACCCCCCATCCCCCAACCCTCATCGATAGCTCCGCAACAAGCCTCCCCCCCGAAACAAAAGCTATCCTCCTGCCCGGCGGTTTCGCCTGGGGAGATTACCTCAGAGCAGGCGCGCTCGCCGCTTGCGAACCCATCATCCCTGCCCTCAAACAACAAGCAGCAAAAGGAACACTGATTATAGGAATCTGCAACGGATTTCAAATCCTCACCGAAGCCAACCTCCTCCCCGGAACACTCACAAAAAACACATCGGGACGATTCATCTGCGCATGGCAAACCCTCCAGTTCCAAAATCCCCACACACCCACCGAGCAAAAAACACTCCGCATCCCCATCGCACACAGCGAAGGCAAATACCACGCTCCGAAAGATGTCCTCGAAACCCTAGAGAAAAACAAACAAATTTTCCTCCGCTACAACAAGAACCCCAACGGCTCGGCAAACGACATCGCCGGTATCTGCGACAGCACACGACGCATCTTCGCCCTCATGCCGCACCCCGAAAACGCCATCCAACCCTTCCACGCATCGCAAGACGGATTGCTCCTCCTTCGATGCCTCCTCGAAAAGGCGGACGCGGAACTACAACAACAACCCCGCGCGCTACAACAACCCCTCGCGCAACCCGCATGACTCTCTCGCAAGCAGAACAAAGCCACCTCCTAGAACACTTACGGCGAGAACCCAACGCGCTGGAAGCGGAGCTCGTCAGCACGATGTGGTCGGAGCATTGCTCGTACAAATCGTCGCGCCATCTTTTGGCACAGCTGCCGAAAACTAGCAGCCGCACGCTTGTCCAAGAAGGCGAGAACGCAGGTGCGGTACGCATCGGCAACGACGAGGCAGGCAGAACGCACGCGCTCGTATTCAAAATGGAGAGCCACAACCACCCCAGCATGATCGCCCCCTTTGATGGAGCGGCGACGGGAGTGGGAGGAATCATGCGCGACATTCTCGCCATGGGAGCAAGACCCATCGCCAACCTGAACGCACTTAGATTCGGAGACGCTCGTAATCCCCAGACGAAAACTCTGCTGAAAGGGGTCGTGGAGGGTATCGCTTTTTATGGAAACTGCACGGGCATCCCTACGCTCGGCGGAGAGTGCGACTTCGACCAAGATTACAACGATAACATTCTCGTCAACGCCATGACCGTAGGCATCGCACAAGCAGACCAGCTCTGCTCGGCGCGCGCTAAAGGCGAAGGCAACCTAGTCGTCTATCTCGGCGCGACAACAGGCAGAGACGGAATCAACGGCGCAACTATGGCTTCTCAAGGATTCGCGCAACTTAGCGAGCAAGAAATAAAAACACAAGAAACAAAAACGCAAGCAACGAAGATGCAAGTCCAAGTGGGCGATCCCTTCGCGCAAAAGCGACTTCTGGAAGCCTGCCTCGAAGCCGCCGAGCAAAACCTATTGCAAGCCCTGCAAGACATGGGAGCGGCGGGGTTGCTCTCCTCCTCGTCGGAGATGGCGGACAAGGGCAACATCGCCTTGACGCTCGATTTGGAAAAGGTTCCCACCCGCCAACCCCACCTCTCGCCGTGTGAGCTCATGCTCTCGGAGAGCCAAGAGCGCATGCTCGCCGTAGTCGAGCGTAGCCACCTCCCGATGCTCGAAGCGATTTTCACCAAGCACCGTCTAGATTGTTGCGTCATTGGCGAACTTGGAGCTATCTCGGAAGAGCCTCTGCTCGTCTTGAGGTGGCACGGAGAAACGCAAGCTAGCCTGCCCGTGCGTCTTTTGGGCGCGGCTCCTCCACAGCACCACGAGCAGGCAGCGCGCGCTGCCTTGCCGCCCGTGCGTATCCCCGCAGAGCCCCCACCGATTTTGGAGGCGTTGCGCACGCTGCTGCTCTCGCCTCGCTTGCTGTGTAAGGAGTGGGTGACGCAGCAGTATGATCAGCTCATCGGAGGGCAGACGCTAGAAGGACCAGGCGGCGAGGCTGCCCTGTTGCGGCTAGAGCAGACGCGCGAGATTTTGGCACTCACCTGCGATGCCACTCCGCGTTATTGCCGAAACAACGCCAAGCGCGGCGCGATGCAGGCTGTCTGCGAGGCGGTGCGCAACTTGGCGGCTACGGGTGCGACGCCGCTTGCTATCACCGACAACCTCAACTTTGGCAATCCTGAAAATCCTCTTGTGATGGAAGAGGCGAGCGACACCGTGGCAGGGCTGACAGAGGCGTGTTGTGCTTTCGACTTACCTGTCGTCTCTGGCAATGTTTCTTTCTACAACGAGACCGACGGACGCTCGATTCCCCCTACGCCCGTCATCGGTGCTGTCGGCATCATCGAGGCGGACAAGAGCGCGACAAACGAGGGAAAAACAAACGAGGGAGCAACAAACGAGGGAGCAACAAACGAGGAGTTGCCTCCTTTCGCGCGCGCGCTGCCGTGCGAAGACGAGCGACTGCTGTTTCTTTTAGGCGAGCCCGCAACTTCTAAGGCGAGCTTGGGCGCATCGCTCTATATGCAGGAGGTAGCGAACGAGCGGCGCGGTGAGCCGCCTGCCATAGAATTTGCCCAAGAGAAAGAGAACGCTGCGTTTCTGCGCGAGGCTATCGCGGAGGGATTGTGTCGTTGCGCGCGCGACTTGTCTTGCGGAGGGTTGTTGGTGAAAATTGCTCTGTTGGCGATGCAGGCGAGATGTGGCGTACACTTAAGTACACTCTTGCCGCGGGGCGATATTGTTGCGGAGACGATATTTTGGTTTGGCGAGCGGCAGGCTCGTTACCTGCTTTGCCTGACGGAGGCTCAAGCGGAGGCATTGACCGAGGAGGCTCGGCGGAGGGGTGTTTCGTTGCTGTCGCTAGGAAGGTTGGAGTTGGAGTTGGGGTTGGGGAAAACGAAGTTGGAGTTAGAGAAAGCAAGACACTTGACAATGCCGAGCGGGGAGGTTATGTCTTTGGGGAAATTGGCGGACGAGTGGCGTGGGGGGCTGGCTCGGCTTGCTGATGCGTAGCGATATGTGTGACCAACATGTGTGCCAACATGTGTAACTTGGGGAGGCGTTAGAGATGGTGGAAGTTTCCAGTTCTGAATCTTCTTTGACGGAATCGATTAGTGCTGACATTGCAACGAGCAATGTTGTTTTGTTTATGAAGGGGATTCCTGACGAGCCGCGCTGTGGTTTTTCGGCGATGGCGGTAAGGATTTTGCAGCTTTGCGAGGTTGCTTTCCATGCGGTTGATGTGTTGGAGGATGGGGAGAAGAGGGAGGCGTTAAAGGTTTTCAGCGATTGGCCTACGGTACCGCAGCTTTATGTTGGGGGGGAGTTTGTGGGGGGATGTGACATTATGCGTGAGATGTTTGAGGCGGGCGAGTTGCAGCAGTTGTTGGGGGAGAGGGCTGCGAAGTGAGTTTTGCGTGTGGGGAAGAGCGGTTAATCTTTACGGATGCAAAAAGCCCGTGTCTGTTGCACGAGCATCCTCACAAGCGCAACAAGCCCACCGCCCCCACAATGCACGCCGCCGGCACAATGCGCCATCTCCCCCCCCGCTCCCCCAACAATAACCACCCCAAAAAGGCAGCAATCACAATGCTCGTCTCGCGTAGAGCCACCACCAACGCAATCGAAGACACCGACATCGCATAAACTACAATCCCATACGCTACCAAAGAAAAAATCCCGCCGCCCGCACCCCGCAACCCATCTCGCCGAATAATCATCCCCAAACTTCTCCAGCCCCGCTGAACGAGCAAAATGAAAAAAATCGGCACAGCATCCAACGCCATCAACAACGCAACATACGATAAAGCATTCCCCGATACTCGCCCCCCCAACCCATCCAATAACGAATAACAGCCGATAAACAAAGCCGTAGCCATTGCATAGAAAACAGCACGACCCTCAATAGCAAAGACTCCTGTGCGAGTCTCCTTCCCCCCCACCCCCACAAACGCCAAGGACATGATCGATAAGCCAATCACAACAACCGCAACAACCTCGCGCGACTCCAAAGCCACTGCCTCGATAAAAAGGAACGACAAAAACAAAACAACTAACGCAGCCCCCCCACGAGCCATCGGATAAACCTGCCCAAACGCTCCGCGTCGATATCCCGCAACAAGGCAGAGCTTGTAACCCAAGTGAGCGCACAAAGACCACGCCAAAAATCCCCAACTCTCAATACGCGGGAAAGGCAAAAAGAACAGCAACGCCACGCTCGACACCAACGAGGCAACAAGACACAACAAGGTCATCGTCGCCAACAAGTCCTCTCCGCCCTTCACCATGGCGTTCCACAAGGCATGCAAGCAAGCAGCCGCCAAAACCATTCCGAAGACGATTCCACTCATCACAAACAAAAACAAAAAAATCGCTTTATTTTGAAACTACTATAGAGTAATCTTCCAGCAACCGACAAGAGGCTTTGACCCCATGCACGAACTCGATATCAAAGACCGCCTATTCATGGCGTTACACCGCGAAGGATACCCCTTTGTTCTCACGACCGCCGTGGCGACGCTCGTGCTTGGATTGATCGAACCCCTGTTGTGGTGGCCAGGAGTAGCGGCGACGCTCTACCTTTTCTTCGCCTTCCGCAAGCCTCACGCCGTCGTGCCGCAGATCGAACAAGCCCTGCTCTCCCCCATCTCAGGCACTGTGATCGTCTCGGAAGCCAAAGCCAAAGGGAGTAGCAAAGCGCAAGAGCCCTTCGTCGTCACGATCGCGGCGACCGTCTTGGATGCCTCCGTGCTCAGATTTCCTCTGACGGGCAAGGTGCTCAGACGCACCGACAACGACGCGCCATCGGCAGGATTCGATTTTCGCAAAGCGCGCGATAACGCCAGCTTCACAGACCTCGCCCTCAAGGCTGCCAATGGAGAAGAATACGCGCTCAATATTCGAGCCAGCGCACTCGGACGCAGCATCACGCTGGAACTGCCCGCAAGCAGCGACGACATCGAGAGCGCCAGCGCGTTCGGATTTCTGCGCTTTGGAGGTACCGTACAAATAACCTTCGATGCGCAGGACTTCACGCCGATAGCGGCGATCGGACAAAGGCTCAAAGCAGGCGAGAGCATTGTTGCGCTCAGCAAGAAGGGCAAATAGCCTGCTATAACAACAGGAGAAGAAGACTATGCTTGATACGCATATACAAAAAATAGCTGCCCCTACTCTTGAGGTTTTCGCCAAGAGGTTGAAGGGTATGGGTATATCTGCCGATCATATAACTTTTGCGGGATTCGGATGCGGACTTTTTGCGAGCTTTCTTATCGCCTTGGGAAAATACAACGAGGGGTTAGCTTTTATTGTTTTGAATCGACTTGCTGATGGGTTAGATGGTGCGCGCGCGCGTCTAGAGCAGGAGATTTCTCGACGCGGAGGATTTTTGGATATTGTGTTTGATTTCCTTTTTTATGCGTCTGTTCCCTTAGCCTTTGCGATCGCCGATCCGCGAGCTAATGCTGTAGTTGCGGCTTTTGTGTTGTTTTCTTTTATTGGCACGGGCAGCTCCTTTTTGGCTTATGCGATTGCCGAGAAGGGAGGAGGAGTTAAGAAGGAGAGAACTAATACAAGGGATGGGGATGGTAAGGTTTTGCATCCTGTTGCGAAGGCATTTTTCTATATTGGCGGAGTGACTGAGGCGACGGAGACGGTCATCTTTTTTATGTTGGCGTGTTTGTTGCCGCAGTGGTTTTGGCTTTTGGGGATTGTATTTACGGGGTTATGTTTGGCGACGACGGGAACGCGAGTTTGGAGGGGGTGGAACGACTTGGCGGGGTAGGGTTTACGGATTTCTCAACACCGACCAGCTCGAGCGCGATAAGACCATCAACCCCGATACAAAGCTACACACAACGCTCAATAACAAAACACCCGCAACAATTCCCAACGAAATCCATAACGAAAATACAACATTGTTAGCATTCATTGCAAAACGCAAGATCGCCCAACCCAAAATCCCCCCCAACCCGACCGACAACAACGCAACACTGCCGCCAACTAACATATACTCGACAAAAAACGACAACAAAATTTTTCTTCTCGAAATACCCAAAGTTTTCATCACAACCGCCTCATATACCCTCCTTCGCTGCTCGACGACGATGGCACTGGATAAAACAACCGCTCCGACCGCCAAAGTCAATCCGCTCACCGCGCGAACGGCATGCGTCATGCCCTCCAACAAAGCCTTGATCAAACGAACGAAATCCCCAATACGCAAAGTCGTCACATTAGGGAAATCACGCGCAACAACCGCATCAACCTCTCCCTCCAACCCGTCGGTCGCAAATGCAGCCGCCAGCACCGTAAATGGCAATGCCTCGAACAAAGGATGCGGAGAGAAAACCATCATAAAATTTATCTGCCAAGTCTCCCAATCGATATCACGCAAGTTTGCAATTTTTGCATCCAGCACCTCACCCAAAACGCCGACTCTCACCCTATCGCCTATTCCTAATCCAAACGCGCGCGCGACATCGCCGTCCATCGACACCAACAGCTCTCCCTTGTAATCTTCATCCCACCACTCTCCCTCCTGCAACAGTGCGTTGACGGGGGCAAGCGATGAGAAACTAATGCCTCGATCCCCCTCCAGAACCCACTGGTATTCGGCAGGCACTGCAAGCGCGTCTGCGTCGATATCGTTGAACCCCAAGATTCTACCGCGCAACATCGGTGCCTCCTCTATGCGAACCTTCTTGGCAATTCCCTCCATCTTATCTCGAAAATCCTCCAGCTGCCATGGCTGCAAATCGATGAAGAACTGACGGGGCGCGTCCTCGGACAAACCCGTTTCGGCATCCTTCGTCAGGCTCAACTCTATCTCTGCCAAGGCTACGAACAGCGACAGCCCCAAGCCCAACGGCAAGACGATCGACAACAACGCGCTCGACCTTGTCTGCTGCAAGGCGTAATCCAACAAAGGCAGACGCACTTTCGCGCGCCGTCTCGCCCAGCTTGTCGCCAAGCGCGTTAGAAACAAAACGCCTCTGCTCGCCAGCGGAAAGATCCATAGGGACAAGCAAAAGCTCAGCAAGATCGCAAGCGTGAACAGGGGCGAGCTCGAGTCTAGCACCATCAAAAAACACAACAACAGGAACACGGGAAAACCTACGAGCAACAACCGCAACAACTCCCCGCGCGAGCCGAACATTTCCCAACTCCACCCCCAACCCCGCTCGCCGCCTTTGCCGCCGTAGTTACCGCCTCTGCCTCTGCGCAACAAGGATGAGGCTGCCACCCTGTCGATTTCCATAAACGGCAACAGCGCAAACAGGACGAGCACGCAAAAGCCCACACCCGTCGAGCGCACCAGAGACAAGCGCGGAAAGAACACATCGATCGGTAAGGAGAAGCGATCTCCCACCCACGGAGCCAAGGCGAGGCTTGCGACAACGCCGATGCTGCAACCGATAGCGATGCCCAGCAACCCCATCGCCGCTGTCTGCAACCCCAGCAAGAGACGTATGTATCTCTTGGATGCTCCCAAGGTCTTCCACAAAGCTATATCCTTGCGCCGCGCGTGCAAGATGGAAGTCAGTCCGTTAGCTATTCCCGCGCCGCCTGCAAACATTCCCGCCAGTGCCGCCAGGCTCATAAACAGGGAGAGTCGATCGATAATTTGGCGCACACGAGGTGCTGCGTTGCGTTTGTCCTCCAAAGTCCATGCGGCGTCGGGAAACATTGTGCGCACGCGCGTGCGAAAGTCTGCGATCGACTCTCCTTCGCGCAACAGCATTCGATAATGCTCGTAGATCAGGCTACCTGGCACGCGCAAGCCCGTAGCGTCCAAGCCCTTCTGCGAGAGCAAGACTCGCGCTCCCAATGGAAAGGATGAGGAGAGCAAATCGCTTTCTTGCTCGATGACGGCACGCACCTCGAATGTTTTTTCGCTCAACAAGAATTTTGTTCCTATCGCCGCCTCGCCCTTTGCGATGAAGGCGGGAGCGACGATCGCTCCCCAGTAGCCGTTGCGCTGTTCGAGCAGGGCTGCCAGTTCTTGTGGAGACACTTCTTTGCCGCCTTGTAGGAACAAACCTCCGAGGAGAGGATGCTTGTCGTCGACCGCCTTCGCTTCGACCAGCACGGTGCCGCTGACGCCGCGCGCCATCGTGCGCAATATGCTGATATGCGAGAGAGCCTTAGTCTGTTGTTGGAAGATTTCGAGCGATGATTTGTCCAAGCCGATATGGACTTGTCGCAACTCGACATCGCCGCCTAATATCAGGGCTGCGTTCTTTTCTAGGGAGCGCGATAGAATCTCCACCGTCGAGAGGATCGTCGCAAACGCTCCCACGCCCAAGACAAGACACAGCAGAAAAAGCCGAAAGCCCTTGATGCCCCCGCGCAACTCGGCGCGCGTGTGGAGCAACAGCAGACGCAAGGTTTGGCGAAAAGTCCGAAAAGTCCGAAAAGTCATAGTGTCGTGTCAGAGCGCAACAGATTTATTAGTTTTTCTTTGCGCGCAGCTTCTTGGATGCTCCCTGCTGGGGTGCGGGTATGATTCTGCCGTCGGACATCTCCAAGCGTCTTGAGCAACGCGCTGCCAAGATGGGATTGTGCGTCACGAGCAAGAGGCTTGCTCCGATCGCGCTTGCGAGCGAGAACATGGTATCGGCGACTTTTTCTCCTGTGCCCTTGTCTAGATTTCCTGTTGGCTCATCGGCGAGCAAGATTTTCGGACGCAAGGCGCAAGCCCGCGCGAGCGCGACCCTTTGTTGTTCTCCGCCGGACAGCTGCCATGGATAGTGATCGAGACGATGCGCAAGTCCGACTTCTGCCAGCGCGTCGCGCGCGCGCGGGCGCGCGTTTAGCACGGCAGCAAATTCGAGCGCGAGCGACACATTCTCCAAGGCGGTCAAATTGTCGAGCAGATAGAATCCTTGAAAGACGATGCCGAAGTTGTCGCGGCGAAAGGCGGTGCGTTGCGCTTCCGAGAGCTGCAAGATGTCCGTTCCGAACACTTGCAAGATGCCCTTGTCGGCGCGCTCCAAGCCTGCGAGCAGCATCAGCAACGAGGTCTTTCCCGCCCCTGACACACCCGTTAGCGCGACTTGCTCTCCCGCGCGCAAGTGCAGATCTACCCCATGCAAAATATCGACATTGCTCAGCTTTGCGCCCGCCCCGCGCACCGAGGCAGAGTAGCAAAGCGCGCGCGCGTCAATCGCAAAAGCAGAATCCATACAACAAAGAGTATACCGACAAAAACACCTCGACAAGGCATTAAGCAGACAAGAATCTCCATAACGCTTAAAGAACATCCTTGCCCCTCGTCTGGCGCGTGTGTTAAAAGACTTCCTATGGTGTCACGCTTTCTTTTCGCGCTCGTAGCAATGTTGCTTGTCTTCAAACCCTCCGTCGCGCAAACGCAAGAGGCTCCCTCCATCGTCATGCTGGGAGATTCGCTCACGGCGGGCTACGGGCTTTCGAGCGGCAAAGCCTTGCCCTCGGTGCTGCAACGAGAGTTGAAAAAACAAAATTGCAACCTCGCCATCGATAACAAAGGTATCTCTGGCGATACGATTCTCGGCGGTGCGTCACGCCTCATGCCGATTCTGCGTCAACAACCCAAAATCGTTATCGTCGCCTTGGGAGCCAACGACGCGCTACGAGGGTTTGATCCGCAAGCCTCCCAACGAGCCCTCGCCACCATCCTGTCCTCGCTGATAAAAAACCGCATCCAGCCCATCCTCGTCGGCATGAAAGCGCCGCGCAACTTGGGCAGAGACTACACGGAAGCCTTCGACAATATCTTTCCCACGCTCGCTCGACGTTTCGATGTGCCGCTCTACCCCTTCCTGCTCGAAGGGGTGGCGACGATCCCCACGCTCAACCAACGAGACGGCATTCATCCGAACGAACAAGGCGTCCTGCTGATCGCACAAAATCTCGCCGCCTTCCTGAAACCCAACCTACCCTGCTGACAATGCGCGAACGTCCTCTCGGTGATGGTCGTCTCAAGGTGAGCGTGATCGCGCTCGGCACGATGACTTGGGGAGAACAGAACTCGCCGCGTGAAGCCTGCGAGCAACTCGATTACGCGACCGAAAAAGGTATAACGCACATCGACACCGCCGAGATTTATCCTTTTCCCGTCCCCTCGCCCAAGATGACCATCACCGAGACCATCATCGGAGACTGGCTAACAAGCAAGGACAAAAGCTTTCGAGACAGGCTTGTCATCGCGAGCAAAGCCGCAGGACCTTGCTCCTTCGACATCAGAAAAAACATCGAGCAGCAGCGCGTGCGCCTCGACAAGCCCAACATCCTGCAGGCTTGCGACGAGAGTTTGAAACGCCTTCGCTGCGAGGTGATCGATCTCTACTACTTGCACTGGCCTGAGCGAACGAGCAACTTTTTCGGAAGAAGAGGATTCCAAAGCGACCCCCAAGCCGACCGAGACGCTGTGCCGCTGGAGGAATCGTTGGCGGCGATGAAGGACTTGTTGGATGCGGGAAAAATTCGCAGCGTTGGCATCTCCAACGAATCGCCATGGGGGACGATGCAGGCGGCAAGCATTGCCGAGAGGCTCGGTATGCGGAAGGAGCTGGTGGCTATTCAGAACCCTTACTCCTTGCTCAACCGCACTTTCGAGGTTGGCTCAGCGGAGGTGAGCGTACGAGAAAAAATCGGATTGTTCGCTTACTCGCCTTTGGCGGGGGGAGTATTGAGCGGAAAGTATTTAGATGGCGCGAAGCCTGCGGGCGCGAGAAGCACGCTTTATCCGCAGCACACGACGAGGTATCAGAAGCCGCAGGCGGAGCTTGCTTTGAGGGCTTATATGAAGCTTGCGAAGGAGAGTGGATTGGATCCGGTGAGCATGGCGATGTCTTTTGTTAACGAGAGGGAGTTTTTGACTTCTAACATTATGGGAGCGACGACGATGGAGCAATTGAGGGTTAATATTGCGAGCGAGGAGATACGATTGTCTGAAGATATTTTACAAGAGATTGATGCTATCCATGAGATTTATAACTCACCTTGTCCTTGAGTAGAAGGCGCACTTGCGCGTTGTGAGTTGAGCGTGTCTGGTTTTGTCTGTTGCATTAGGTAACATACGCAAGACGAGCGAGCCTTAATATTAGTTTTGGGCGAAGTGAGTTTTGCGCATGGGGCACGAGCTGTCTTGCGTTTTGCCGTCAAGCAAAATACACAAGCCCTTAACTCTCGTCATCAACGCCCGTTATATTAGTCTTCCAACGACCTTCTTTTTTTAACGCCTCCGCCAAAAACCGATGATACTCCTCCCGCGAAATATCAACCGCCCCCAATCTTGCCAAATGCGCTGTCGAAAACTGCACATCCAACAAAATATAACCTCCCTCACGCAAACACTCTACCAAAAATTGTAAGGCTGCCTTGCTCGCATGCGAAACACGCGAAAACATACTCTCTCCAAAAAACGCACCGCCCAAAGCAACCCCATACAACCCTCCAACTAACTCCCCCCCCTCGCCAGTATACACCTCGACGGAATGCGCCATCCCCATATCATGCAAGTTGCCATACACAACCTCAATCTCACGATTGATCCAAGTCTCCTCGCGCGCTGCACAAGCCCCCACCACCCCACGAAAATCTCTGTCCGAGCCCAGCGTAAAACCCGCGTTGCGCACTGATCGGCGATCCCTACGGGAAAGAGAAAAGTTATCCAAAGGAAACACACACCGCTCTTCAGGATCCATCCACAAGATCTCCTGTTCTTCACGAGCGCGAGCCATCGGAAAGATTCCCGCTCGATAAGCAGCGCATAACTTTGACGGGGTCAGCAGCACCTCGTGCTTCCCTGCAACGCTTTAGTTGTTGAGCTTGTTGCAGTTGTTGAGGTTGTCAAGATTGTCCAGATTGTTGACTGCATCCGCGAATTGTCAACGTCCCAGCAAGACCTTTTCCAACCAGTGTATCGTGTAATCGCCTGCGCGAAAATCCTTCGCCTGCAAGATTCTTCTATGCAACGCTAAGTTTGTCTCGACACCCTCGATCGCATACTCTTGCACCGCGCGCATGGCACGCGCCAAACACAAGCTGCGGTCGGGAGCATGCACGATCAACTTTGCGATCATACTGTCGTAATACGGAGGGACAACATAACCTCGATACAACGCCGAATCGACCCGCAAGCCCAAGCCGCCCGGCGCATGATAGTTCTCGATTCTCCCCGGCGATGGAGCAAATGTCTCTGCGTGCTCGGCATTGATGCGCAACTCCATCGCATGCCCGTTCAAGGGAGGCGACTTGCTCCAATCGCGCTTTTCGCCTGTTGCGATACGGATCTGCTCGGCGATCAAATCTACGCCGCACAGACTCTCCGAAACAGGATGTTCGACCTGTATGCGCGTGTTCATTTCGATGAAGTAAAACTCGCCGTCCTGATAGAGAAACTCGAATGTCCCCGCACCGCGATAATGCAACTTTGCCGTGCAATCGCGCGCCTGCTCGCAGATTTTTTTTCTGATCGCCTCGCTCAAGGCAGGCGATGGCGCCTCCTCCAAAACCTTTTGATGGCGCCGCTGCAACGAACAATCGCGTTCCCAAAAATGCTGCGCTGCCCCCTCGCCATCGCCGCAAACCTGCACCTCGATATGCCGAGGAGCGGGCAAATACTTTTCGATATAGACCTCGTCGTTGCCGAAAGCCGCCAGAGACTCCTGCCTGCACAAGGCAAAGTTCTCCTCCATGACGGCGCTGGACAGCACGACCTTCATGCCGCGTCCTCCGCCGCCGCTCGCCGCTTTTATCAAGACGGGATAGCCGATATTGTCGGCTACTCGCCTTGCCGTAGCGACATCCCTCACCGCCCCGTCAGAGCCAGGAACCGTCGGCAATCCCAACTCCAACACCTTCGCCTTCGCCGAAATTTTGTCGCCCATCGTCTCGATATGCTCACGCCGAGGTCCGATGAAACAAAGCCCGTGCGCCTCGACCATCTCGGCGAAATCGGCGTTCTCCGCAAGAAAACCATAGCCAGGATGAATGGCATCCGCACCCGTAATCTTCGCCGCAGAAATCAACGCGCGCATGTTCAAATAGCTCTCGTTGCTCGGCGCAGGACCAATACACACCGACTCGTCGGCGAAATGCACCGCCATCGCTTCTGTATCCGCGCTGGAATGCACCGCGACCGTAGCAATACCCAACTCGAAACAGGTGCGCTGAATGCGCAACGCGATCTCGCCGCGATTGGCGATCAGAATTTTTTTAAACAACGCCATATAACAAGGCGATACAACGCCAAACCTTCCGCATCGACTAGGACGGCTCGATCAAGATTAAAGCGTCACCATACTCGACGGGCTGCGCGTTCTCGATCAGCAACTTGACGACTGTCCCGCTGCAAGGAGAAGGGATTTGATTCATGATCTTCATCGCCTCGACGATCAGCAGCGTCTGTCCCTCCTTCACCTTGCTGCCCACCTTGACGAAGGGTGCCGCCGTCGGAGACGATGCCAAATACACGGTGCCTACGATCGGTGCCGTGACGACAACGCCCTCGTCGGCAACCGCTTGTGCCTCATCTGCTTTCGCCGCCACGCCACCGTCGCGAGGTACTGCGGAAGCGGCAACCGCTGCAACGGGCGCAACGGGCGCAGAGGAGGTTCCATACACGACCTTCTCACCGCGCTTCAAGGTCACACGAGAAGCCTCGTTGCCGAGCGAGATTTCGCGCAAATCGTATTCGCGCAAAAGCTTTGCCAGCGTTTCTATGTATGAACTATCTAAAGAAAATTTAGCCATTAAAAGGGACTCCTTAATTACTCTTGTTTCATTGGTTTATTTTTGGGATGGATGAGATTGTTTGGGCGGCAAAGTTTTTGTGCACAAGTTTTTCAAACGATGCATTGCAACGATAGCATCGATCGCCAAGACATATCCCTGTGCGCCCAAGCCTGTGATCACGCCATCGACCGCGGCGGCGCTCAGGGATCGTTGTCGAAAGTCTTCGCGCTTGTACAGGTTGGAGAGATGAACTTCGATCTTATGAGCGTAGCAGCTCAGCAGCGCATCGCGCAAACCGACGGAAGTATGTGCGTAGCCGCCCGGATTGACGATCAAGCCTGCGCAGGAGCGAGCCGCCTCTTGTACGGAATCGATCAAAACGCCCTCTGCGTTGTCTTGGCGAAAGTCTATCGTCCACTCCTCGCTGTCCGAGGCTTTCTCTTCTGCGCGGGCGCGACAAAGAGCCTCGATGTCGGCAAGGGTGCGCTCGCCGTAGATGTCAGGCTCGCGTGAACCCAAGAGGTTCAAATTAGCTCCGTTCAAAACCATCAGACAAAGTGCCATGACACCTCTCCATGCATCCAAAGCTACACTCTACGACAAGACTCACAATGCAAGCAAGCCCTGCTCCTCATACCAACGCGCCGCGCCCGAATGTAGAGGCAGCAACGCCGATCGATAGCGATAGGGACGATCGGTCTTCAGCTCAGGGACGAGCGTCTGCATGATATGTTGCGTCGATCCGTGCCACAGCGCGCGCGTCAAGCGATAGACGACCTCCTCCGAAACGGAGCGCGAGACAACCCACAAGACATCGAAGGAGAGCGTATGCCACACTTTCTTCTGTCCTGGATAGGTCGCTGCGGCCAGCACCGTCGGACGAGCAATGCCGAGATGGGCTTGGGCAAAACGCTGCGACAGATCTCTGTCGGCATTGATGTCCAACAAACGAAAAGCCCTTGTTTGCGCGAAGACGCGCAACGCTGGCATAGGAGCTTGACCGGACACGACGATCGCATCTACCTTCCCCTTCTCCAAGGCGGCAAGCGCGTCTTGCAGTGCCAATCTGACGACGACGAGCTTCTCCATCTGCACGCCCTCGTTCGTCAAAGCCCTTCGCAAGTGCAACGAAGACGCCGAGCCCGATAAGCCTATAGCAACCGTCCGACCGACAAGGTCTTCAAACGACTCAACCTCGCTGGAATCCAACACCACGACGTGCAACTGGATGGAGGTCAAACGTGCGAGCAGCCTCACGTCTCGCATGTCGAAGGAGTAGGTCTCTGATCCGAAAGCCTTGACCTCGTCCAACACATCCGCCGACACCAACGCCGATTCCAAACGTCCGCGCGCCATGTCCTCCAAGCTTTCGAAAGCTCCCGAACGGCTTTGCGCGACGAGCAAAAGACCTGGCACGCCGCAAGGGGTACCCTTGCGACAAGGGGGTTTGATGCCCGGCGGCGCGCTCAGAGAGCCTGTCAGAGCGCTGCCCAAACGATAGAGCGTCCTCTCCGCAGGACCTGTGCCGATACGAAGAAAATCCAAACGCGCGTTGTCGCTCAAGGGTAGCGACTGAGCGCGAGCCAAAGATGAAAATGATGAAAATGATGGAAAGGGTAAAAAGGGCAACGCGGCGTTTGTTGCCAAAACGCTTACGACGATCGCAACGCGCAGAAAGAAAGCACTCCTGCCGCCCCTACCAGTTGAGAATAAAAACATCGGACAATCCCGCAGAAATTTCGCAGACAATCTTGACCTGCTCGTCTACACTCTGCCACAAAGAAACGACACAACACAACTATTTCTTTACAACTATTTCCTTGCTCCTCTTTTTTTCTTTTTACCGCCTTTACCACATCGCACTCGACGCACCCTCCGAAGTTCAAACACTACGCTAAAATATTACGCTAAAATACTATTCTATGATGGGACGCGCGATGCGTCTGTGGGCACCTCCTTTTTTGACAACAAATTCCAACCTGTCTGCTTGTATCACTTTCGGCAGGGTGGAGGTATGAATAGAGTATTTTTTGTCTGTTTTGTAAGCGTCCTCGTAGATTTTTTTCTGCCCATCGTACAAAGACCATGTATATTCTGTTATATCCTCAGCAGGAAAGGATATTTTGTTAATTTTCTCTCTTTTCAGTGCTATAGAAATAGATTGTGTGATATTGTAACCATGCCATCTTTTTCGCGGCTCGTTGTTCCATGCTTTTATATCAACAGAAGGAAGTTCGAGAAAGGATGCCTTTTGTTGAAGGGATGGGTAAAGTCGAGAGAACCTTGGTTGGTTTCTGTTGCGTGTTGAAGAAAGGTCAACCTTGTAGTTGTAGAAATGAATTTTAGCGATTTTCTTCGTACGATTCCATGAAAACAAATCTCCACGCGTTATATCACGAATGTCCGAAAAGAAAATTGTCAAATCGTTATCGTCAAGCGTCTGACTACTTCGCATGAGAAATGCTTCTAGGTCTGTAGGAATAATACGGATCACATGTCCTGCCCTCCTCCAATGTCCTGAAAGACGAGACAAGTAAGGGCTTGTCAAGGCATAAGTATCTAGAATATAAATTTCTCCTAGGGAGTGTATTCCTAAAGCTGGCGGACAGCAATGAGAGACAATTTTTTGGGGATGCAGTCCTGAAAAAGATTGATAATTGTAACGGGATGAAAATTGAAATGTTAAACCAAAAAAGCGACGATGATCGACTCCAAGATATGGCTTCACTCTTTCTTGGGGTGAAACAAATTCGGTTAACAATGAAGCCCATAAAGAAAATTTTATTCTCTGTGATATAGAAACAAAACTGGACAAAGCAACAAGAAAAAATATTACAGAAACAAAAATTTTATATCGAAGAGAACGCAAAGAAAGATTCATCAAGAATTTTTTTTCTTTCAACCAAAAGCATACAACGCATAAGGCAAAAAAGAACGGTACGGCAAAAAAGCGTCCCAACATATAATCTCCTCCAATCTTAACAATATACAAATTGTAAAACAGCAAACCTAATCCAGCCCCAAAAAATTTGGTATTGCGGTGAAAAAACAAATTGGCGAACATCATTCCTATAGCTAAAAATATAACAAAGAAAGTGACAGGATCCAGAAAAAAGGTAAATTTGTGATAGCGTAGTCCTGCGTTTAAGATTGTCGCAAACGATGCATCGTTGCTCAGTTTTGCCAAAAAAGTATTGGGCAAAGGATGCCCAAAATACCAAGTCGAAAAAATCAACCATAACAAGCATAAACTCACTGCAGGAAAAACAACAGAAATTTTATAACCACACGAACGCCAAGCATACAAACACAAAGGCAACAACAACAAGGCATAATCCATGCGATTCAGAAACAATAACGCGCAAAGAAGAAAAAAGAATCCATCATAACGATCAGAAAAGAAACGATACGCAATTAAGGCAACAAGAAAATAGCTCAAAGAATTTTCAAGCCCAGAGCTTGTATAATCGATAAAAGCCTGCGAGCTAAACAATGCTAGCAACAAAAGCGTAACAATATTAAAATTAAGTCCGCGCAAACTCTTTAAGAAAATTAAACACGCTGCCAAGGACAGACATAGGCTGAGCAAAGAGGAAGAAAATTTTAAAAGATTTGAATTCAGCAACCCTCCAGACAAAACATGCGCAACCGACAAAAGCAAAAACCACACAGGATGCGTGAAGGCTTGAACGCGCTCCCCTACATTCCATACCATCCCGTATCCTTCTGCAAAGTTAAGAACTTGGCGAAAGGTCAACATTGCATCCTCAGCCAGCCACATATGCGCACACCACAAAACGACGAACAACCCCATCGTCGCCCAAACAACAGGTCGATCCGCCTCATACGAGAACGGACGCGAAAGCCACGAGCGAACTCTTTCCTTCAGCGACACGGACAACAAAGCCACTTGCATCTTTTTACGCTCTCTATACCAAGATTTTTTTTTCTAGCAGAAATTCTGCAGACAAGTTTGACCTATTCCGCTACACTCTGCCACAACGAAACGACTCGACACAATGTCTCTTCTTGCTCCTCTTTTTTTCTTTTTACCGCCTTGCCCCCCCCTTCTCCCTGCTCCTTCTCGCCGCGCCAGCTCTCGGATGCGGTGCGCGTTCTCGCCGCCGATGCCGTGCAGAAAGCTCGTTCAGGGCACCCCGGCATGCCGATGGGCATGGCGGACTGCGCGGGCATCCTGTTTCGAGAGGTTTTGCGCTTCGACCCCCAGCACCCTGAGTGGCACGACAGAGATCGATTCGTTCTCTCTGCAGGACACGGCTCGATGCTGCTGTACGCGCTGCTCTACCTGTGCGGCGATCGAGATGTCTCGATCGAAACCCTGAAGACCTTCCGTCAGTGGAACTCTCCTGCTGCGGGACATCCCGAATACCGCGCGCTACCCGCAATCGAAACGACAACAGGACCGCTAGGACAAGGCATCGCCAACGCGGTCGGCTTCGCCATCGCCGAGCGAAAACGCAACGCTCAGTTCGGAGACGAGCTAGCAAACCATCGCACTTGGGTCATCGCAGGAGACGGCTGCCTCATGGAAGGCATTTCGCACGAAGCGATCGCGCTTGCCGGACATCTGAACTTGCACAAGCTCTGCATCCTCTTCGACGACAACAACATCACCATCGACGGCAAACGAAGCCTCAGCGACAAGACCGACCAACAACTGCGCTTCCAAGCCTGCGGTTGGAAGACGCTGGCTATCGACGGGCACGACGAGACACAAATTCGTGCCGCCCTAGCAGAGGCACAAGGCGCGGACAAACCCACTTTAGTCTGCTGTCGAACGCACATCGGCTACGGCGCGGACAAAAAAACGGACAGCGCCGAAGCGCACGGCGCACCCTTGGGCGAAGAAGAAATTGCCGCTTTGCGGAGAAACCTCCGTTGGGACGCCGAACCCTTCGTTGTGCCGCAAGAGATGCTGGCAACATGGAGGAAACTCGCACGCCACGCCGAGAGCGAACGCGAGGGATGGCAACGACGCTTCGAGCAACTCTCGTCGGAGCGACAAGGACAATTTCTAGAGCGCGCGCAACGCAGCCCCGATGTTCAAAGCCGAGCAGCGCAGGAAGTTTTTGCGCCGCTCAAACTACTCAAACGACAATGGTTAAAAGATAACCCTGCGCTCGCTTCCAGACAATCGAGCCTGAAGGTGATCGAGGCATTGGCTTCAAGTTTGCCCGAACAGATTCTCGGTGGCTCGGCGGATCTTTCCGGCTCGAACGGTACCAAGGCTGAGAGTCTTTCTGTCTTCGATCGCAACAACTACAACGGCAGCTACATCCACTACGGCATACGAGAGCAAGCCATGACGGCGGTGATGAACGGCATCGCGTTGCATAGCAATTTTCTTGTCTATGGCGGCACTTTTCTTGTCTTCTCGGACTACGCCCGCCCTGCCATCCGTCTTGCCGCTCTGATGAGCGTGCCGATAGTTCTCATCCTCACGCACGACTCGATCGCGCTGGGGGAAGACGGGCCGACCCATCAGCCTATCGAACATCTCGCTGCTCTCAGAGCGATTCCGAATCTTTTTCTCTTCCGCCCGTGCGACAGCGTCGAGGTTTTGGAATGCTGGCAGGCGGCGCTTGCGCTCGACGCTCCTTCTGCTCTTGTGCTGACGCGGCAAAGCCTTCCTGCTGTGCGTAACAGCGAGGGCTGCGTTGGCGAGGAGGAGAACCTCTCGCATAAGGGAGGCTACATCGTGCGCCCTGCTGCGGAGAATGCCGTGCGCTTGATCGCCAGCGGCTCTGAGGTTCACCTCGCCATCTGCGCGGCGGTGCTTTTGCGAGAGAAGGGAGTTGAGACGGCGGTCGTCTCGCTGCCGAGCTGGGAGTTGTTCGAGCAACAGAGCGAAGACTACCGCGAGCAAGTTTTAGGGAAAAACACGCGGATTGCCATCGAGGCGGCGTCTTCTTTCGGGTGGGAGCGCTACGCGACCAGCTCGCGCCATATCATTGCGATCGATCGTTTCGGCGCGTCTGCTCCGGGCGATCTTCTTATGAAGAAATTTGGCTTCACTGCAGAGGCTGTCGCCGACAAGGTAGAAAAAATGTTGCGCTAGAAACGGATGCAAAACATCGCGTGCGTAGCACGCGGGGTCTTCGTGAGGAGAATTTATCTCCGCATTGCACCTTTTCGGAAGGGTTAAGGTATGAAAAACGAAGGTCAGTGGTACCTTCTTCTGCTACCTATACCAAGAGCTCTTTTTCAAACGGACACTTACCGAAGAGCTCAAAGCCGTTCTTTGTAATCAAGACCTGCTCCTCCAGTTTGACTCCTTCCCTGCCGCCCTCTGCGCCGACATAGGCTTCTACCGTGAGCGTCATGCCCTCTTGCAAAACACCATCGGCAAAGTATGCGTCGTCGGGAATGTCTTCAGGATAAAGCACCGCCGGATATTCGTCGCACAAGCCGATCCCGTGATACTTCACCGCATACTGCTGCGTTCGATAGATCTCAGGCAGATGGTTGCCCTTATAGGTCAGGTCGCGGAACGAAATACCGGGCTTCAGCAGGTTCATGTTCTCCTGAATGTGATCGTAGGCGATGCGATAGATGTTGCGCTGCTCAGGCGTGGGCTTGCGCTCGCCGAATATCCACGAGCGCGAAATGTCGATGCAATAACCGTAAGGTCCGACCATGTCGGTGTCAAAGGCGAGAATATCTCCTTCCTCGATCAGACGCGGTCCGCATTCATGAAACCATGGGTTCGTTCGAGGTCCCGATGCCATGGTGCGCGTCTCGATCCACTCTCCGCCGCGACGGATGTTCTCGGCTTGCAAGACTGCCCACAGATCGTTTTCCGAAGCTCCGGGATGCATCGCTGCGCGCATTATTTTTATGCTGTTCTCGCACGCTTCCATACCGCAACGCATGGCTTTGATTTCGTTCTCGTCTTTGACCAAGCGCGCCAGCTCCATGACCGTCTGTCCGTGATGGATATCGATTCCCAAGTTCTCTAATGCTTTGACACCGCAGATCTCCATTTTGTCTACGCCCAAGCGTCTGTTTTTGCCTCCGCAAGCTCTCAACAGCTCGTCTATTTGTGCTGCGAACATTTTCGCCTTTGCGTCGTAATGCTCTCCGCTGACGAAGAAGTAGAATCCCGCCAGAGGACGCACCTCCGAGATCAACGGCAAGTGCGTCGACAAGAATTCACACTTCGGAAAGTCGAACAAGATCACATCTCCTTCGAGGGGAATGAAGGCGGCACGTCCCATGTTGTGCATGATCCACACCTGCATGCTTGGAGAATCCAAGGCGTAGCGAATGTTGAGAGGATCGGTCAGCAGGCACGCCGCCAAGTCGCGCGCCTTGAGTTCGCTACGCACACGAGCAAGACGATACTCTCGCATCGCCTGTAGGTCTGGTGCTGGCAGCCCTGCCTGCTTCCATTCGGCGAAGGCAAGCGTTGTAGGACCGATCTCGATACGGTCGTTGTCGTCGGGAGAGCCGTCGGGACGTAGGCTACTCGCGCGCCGTGACGGGTCAATTTTCGGATTGGACACAGAGTGCGATACTTCGGACATATTAGGATCCTCCTCATAAAGCCATTGCCAAAAGGTGACGGATAGCCTATAGTTGCGCTCGTGTCAATCGTTGACGCAATTTTCAGGAGAAGTGTGAGGAGGGCAGACTTATGAACTTCGAGGCTTTTATCACTTGCGCTGTGACGGGCTCTGGCGCGACTGCGGAGAAGAGCGACCTTGTGCCGCGCTCACCACGAGAGATTGCGGATGCCTGCGTGGAGGCTCGTGAGGCGGGTGCTGCGATTGTCCACTGCCATGTCCGCGACCCTGATACGGGAGTTGCTTCGCGGGATATCGCGCTCTACCGCGAGCTTGTGGAGCATCTAAGGGATAGCGATACGGATGCGGTGTTGAACTTGACGACTGGCATGGGGGGAGATCTTTATGTGGGACCTCCTGATGCTCCTCTGCCTCTTTCTGCAAGGACGGACATGGCGAGCGCGCAGGAGCGTGTTGAGCATATCTTGGAGTTGAAGCCTGAAATATGCACGCTTGACTGCGGCACGATGAACTTTGCCGAGAGCGACTATGTGATGACGAACACGCTTTCGCAGCTCAGGGCGATGGCTGCTCTGATTAAAAAAGCTGGCACACGACCTGAGGTTGAGATTTTCGATACGGGACATCTTGTTCTTGCTAAACAGCTGGAGGCGGAGGGATTGTTGGAGCAGCCTGTATTGGCGCAGCTTTGCATGGGCATTCCGTATGGCGCGCCTGCGGATTTGAGCACGCTTGTTGCGCTTAAGACGAATGTCCCTGAGGAGTGGGTTTGTTCGGGCTTTGCTATTGGGCGTATGTCGTTGCCTTATGTTTCGGCGGCGTTGTTGGCGAATTGTCATGTGAGGGTTGGGTTAGAGGACAATCTTTACTTGAAGAAGGGGGTGTTAGCTTCTAACGCGCAGCTTGTTGCGAGGGCTAAGACGATCATGGAGGCGATGGGGGTGCGTGTATTGGAGCCGGCGGAGGTACGCGAGAGGCTGAAGATTAAAAAGCGGTGGTGAGATGGCTCGGATGCGTTTGCGGGTAGCGCGGATAATTTTCATGGGCGCAAAACATTGCGTGCGCGAAGCGTGCGCGGGGGTGTGGGGGGATAAATTCCCCCCACGAAGACCCCGCGTCAGCGGGGCGCGTAAGCGCCTTCTACGCACTCGCGCGAAGCGCGAGAGCGTGGCCTCTTATTCAAAAGCGCGTGGCTTTGCCTCGCGCAATCTGACTCGTAGCATGGTACGGCGATTCGAGTTTTTCTCTTGACTTTGTGCTTGTAAGATAGGTATCGTGCGCGGATGGACTTTGGCGCTGATATGGGGGTCTTGTGCGCTTGGCTCGACTCTACGACCGACACAAAAATGACAAAAACATGATCGAGATATTGGGATTTTTTCTATCCCCTCCTTTAAACAAAATAGCAGCAATTACAATTGTCAGTTTGTTTTGTGCCTCTTTGTGGGGAATGAAACCGAACGCAAATACTTTTCTGCGTAAAGTTTCAGGAAACGGCGCAGGATTGCTAACAACGACAGGCATATTTTTTACCTTCGTTGGCATCACAAAGGGACTCTACGGCTTCGACATAGACAATATCGACGACAGCATTACGGAGCTGCTAGACGGGATGAACACGGCTTTTTTCTCAAGCGTCTTGGGCATAGGTTTTTCCATTGCTTTTAAAGTAATTCAGAGCACTAAAACAACAACGACAAGCGGCGCAACGGCAAACGATATTCTTGGAGAATTGCAAAGTATAGGAGAAGGATTGAAAAACGGATTGGAGGCATTAGCTGATGCGTTGGGCGGGGAAAAAGACACAAGCGTTATCAGCCATCTTTCCAAGTTGCGAACAACAACAACGGATAAGTTTGACGATTTGATAAAAGAATTTAAAACTTTCGCCGAAAAGATGGCAGAAGATAACACAAAAACTTTAATTGCTGCTCTTGAGGAGGTAATGAAAGATTTTAATGCCAAAATCAACGAGCAATTTGGGGATAATTTTAAACAGCTCAACATCGCTGTTGGCAAGCTTCTTGAGTGGCAGGAAAACTACAAAACACAAGTGGAAAACCTAGTCAAAACCTACGAAAGCACCAAAGAGAGTCTGGAGAAATCTGACACGGCGATGGAGGGTATCGCCGAACAGACGGCAAAAATCCCCAACCATCTGAAAAGCATGCAAGACATCATCACTGCTCTGCAAGTTCAATCTGAAGACTTGCAACAAAAACTTGAAGCTTTTGCAGAATTAAAAGACAAAGCCACTAACGCCATGCCTGATATCGAAAAGAACTTGAAAGACCTGACCGAAGGTGTGCGAAGCAATGTAGAAGAAAGCGTCAAGGGTATGAGAGAAGTTTTTGACAAGCAGCAAGACATGGCAACAACTATAAGCAATACCTACGCGGTATTTCCAGATAGAATGCAAGAATCTTTTGAAAAATTTAACAAAGATATGGAACAGGAAATAGAAAAAGCAATGAACGATTGCATGAAATCCTTGTCAAGAAATATATCTCCATTAGCCGAGCAGTTTGAAAATCATGTTCGTAGCATAACACAAAATGCCCAAGAGGTTGTAAATTTCAGTCAACAAACTTTAACTATTATGAAGGAACGCTTCCAGAATGAAAAAACAAATAGACTTAGATAAATATTTAACAAGTAAAGAGAGCCTACGACCATGAGCACAGAAATTTTTACAGCGCAAGGAAGTGAAGAAGAAAGTTGGATGTCTATCTCTGACCTCATGGCTGGTTTGATGATTGTATTTTTGTTTATTGCCATCGCCTATATTAAAGGCATTGGACAAGAACAAAAAAATCTGACTTCTTCTATCTGCCAAGATTTACAACAAGCTTTTCAAGAGGTAACTTGGCGTGAAAAAATCTCTATCTGCGAAAATGGCTTGGTCGTTCGTTTTAACGACCCTGATACCTTGTTTGCTTTCAACAAAGCAAATTTAAAACCAGAGTTTAAGGAAATTTTGGCTGATTTTTTTCCTAGCTATTTGGGTGTCCTGAACAAATACCAAGAGGATATAGAAGAAGTCAGAATCGAAGGGCATACAGACAAGGTATGGAAAAACAATAACGATCTTTTCATCGCCTACTTTGGTAACATGGAGCTATCACAAAACCGTACGAGGAGTGTTTTGGAATTTCTGTTTGGCTTGGAAGTGGCACGAAAGCACGAAGATTGGCTAATAGAGTATATGACAGCCAACGGGCTTTCTTCAAGCCGCCCAGTTTTGGATAAAGAAACAAATAAAATCAACGAGGACGCTTCAAGGCGCGTTGAGTTTAAGATTCGTCTGAAAACTCCAGAAAAACTTCTCGGTCTTACTAAAGATACAAAAATTTTACAAAACAAAATAAAATGAAATTCGACGATGATCTTTGGCGTCCATTTCAAGAAGCAAGAGAGCGACTTGGGTTGCAGCCTAACGATAAAAAATTTAATAAAACGAATGTTGATTCTTTCGCAAATGAAGCGATAACGAAAGAAGAAAAAAAAGTTTTAGCAGACTTGGCGCAAGGAATTGAAATTGATGAAAGCGATTTTAAAGATAATGTGGAAAATGTAGATGGGTTTTTAGTGCATAAAAACAATCTTATATTAGTGTACATAAGAGACAACACTTACAAGAAAAAAAATATTACTATTATAAAAGAAAACCCTGACGAAGCAAATAGATTTCATATTTATTGGTGCCAAACTATAAGAAAAATGGATGAGATCAGTCGATTTAGCAATAGATACGTAATGACGAGAGAGGATAGTGGTGAGTTTCCAATAGAAACAAACGATGAGCATGGAATCGATGTTGGAACCTACACTACAAAATTAAATGTATGCAGATATTGCTTGGATGAATCAAATTACCATGGTTACGAAAGAACTTTGCCAAAAGCTGAAAGAGCAGAACGCGTTAAAAATTTTAATATTAAAGAATTTTTTGAAGAGATTGGAAATTTGGTGCGTTTCAAAAAAGTGCCAACAAAAACTTCCGACATAAAGGCAACTAGCTATTATTCAGATGACAACGCTGATATCGCTAAAAAATTAAAAGAAAAAAAACACTACAGGTGTGAAGATTGCAAAGTTTTCTTGGGAGCAAGTGGGCATAGACAATGCCTTCATATGCATCACTTAAATCTTGATAAGTCAGATAATAGCTCGTATAATTTAAAAATATTATGCGTTGAGTGTCACATGAATAACTATCATGCCGATTTTTTTTATCTCTACACAGATTGGAGAAAAAATCATGCTAGTGAAATCACCACATGCCGTGCAATCAAGCGCGAGCAAGGTATCAAAGTGAACTAAAAAATCATGCGCACAAAAACAGCTTTTAATTTTGCTAGGCTGTTGCGCACGCCTTCGGCGTGCGCTTTTGAATAAGAGGCTACGCACTTCGTGCGTAGAAGGCGCACCAATATATCATGGACGCACACGGCAAGCCGTGTGCTATGGCACTCCGCTGACGCGGGGTCTTTTGCGGGGGAACTTCGTCCCCCCACACCCCCCATGCGCAAAACTCACTTCGCCTTACGGCTCGCTCGTCTTGCGTTTTGCAATCCAATAAAGCCCGTCTGTTGTGCGCATAGCGCACGGCATCATAAAAGCCCATGTCCACCTCTGCAGCCCCGCTCAACTCACCTCTCCCCACAACTCTCGATAAACAGCCACAATCGCCTCCGCCTCACGCTCAATAGTGAAAAGCTCCTCCGCACGAGCCCGACAAGCCGCCGTCATACAAGCCTTCCCATCTTTCTTTGAAAGAAAACAACGCAACCCCTCCGCCAAAGCCCCCTCATCACCACAAGGCACCAGATAACCCGTCTCGCCCTCCACAACAACCCGCTCCGCCCCGCCGCAACGCGACAATAACAACGGCGTTCCGCACGACAAAGCCTCCAACGCCGCCATGCTAAACCCCTCCTCCAAAGAGGCAGAAACATACAAGTCCAACGAACGCAAGAAAGAAGGCATCGCATCATACGAGATATGACCCAGCCACAACACACGCTCCGCAATGCCCGCCTCCCGCGTCATACGCTGCAATCGCCAGCGCAAAGGCGCGTCCTTCGCAAGCCAACGCCCCGCAACTACACCCACAACATCAGGAAAAGACGGCAAGACTCGACAGAGCGCGCGCACGAAAACATCGCTCCCCTTGCTGCGTCGAATGTTTCCCACCTGCCCGATAGCCCGCCTTCCCCCCCAATCGTTGCGTCGAGCATCGGACTCTCCGCCCGCCTCGACTATAGGAGCAAAACGGCGCGTATCGACCCCATGCGGAATCACCGCCTTGACATGCGGACGCAAACGCGCGGCTTGTTCTGTCAAGGCGATCACGCCATCGCACCGCGAGATCATTCGGCGCAAAGGAAAGGAGTGGCGCGACTGCTTCACCGAAGTAAAAATCACCTTGATCTTGGCAGCGCAGAAATCGCGCAAAAAGAGCCCTCGACGCAAATCAACCGCACGCCGAGCATGATAAATCCGAAAGAGTTTGTCCGCAGGAGCCCTCCGAGCAAGCCAAACGAGCTCCGCAAAACTGACCTTCCTCGTCGCAAACGAGAGGTCGTAGCCATGGATGCCAAAAGAAATATCAGACCCCTCGCGCGCTTGCAGAGGATACAAGTTCTCCAAAGTCGCGGTGACACCCGTGAAGTAAGGATTGAGGTTGGCAACGATCACATCCGGTAAAGAAGACCCCGCAAACCCGAACGCTCTCTCTGCCTCTGCCTCTGCCTTTGCCCTTTGCCTTTGTTTTTTGCGTCACGGCTTTTTGCGTTGCAAGCTCAGGCGCAAGAAATCGAGCGGCGCTTCAGACTGCTGCTGCTTGCAGAGACGCTTACAACCCTTGAACACCGCCTGCTCCATCGCCACACTGCGCGACTGAGCGCGCGCGACATGCAACAAGACATGCTCTGCCGTTGCGATGACGGCGTGCTTGCTTGATGCGGAAAACATGCGATGGACTAGATGCAGCTTTTTTTCTCTACAGTCCACGACGCGCGTTGCAACTACAAGCCCCTCTCCCCGCTTCGCTTCGTGCAAGTGGCGCAGGTTCGTCTCTAGGGTGTAAAAGCCAAACCCACGCGCGAGACAAGCATCGTCGAAACCGACAAAAGCCAATAACAGATTCGTCGCCTGACTGAACACTTGCAGATAACGGCTCTCGGTCATATGTCCGTTTTCGTCAAGCCACAGCTCCGAGACGCGTTCGCGCAAGAGACACACCTCGCCTTGCTGCAAGAAATTCTCTTCTTGTTTTGCTTTTTTATGCGTTTCTTTTTTATGCTCTTCATTTGTTTGCGTTTGCTTTTTCGCCTCACCCGCCGTTGTTTCCCGCGCGAGAGCTTTCTCTGCAAGCCTTCGCTCGTATTCGGCGAGCAATGCACCTGCTCCCCAATTTTCTCCTTTCAGGGCGTTTATGATTCCCGCCAGATTACCGTCGCGGATTCGTTCGAGCTCAATGGTGGAACGCCCGCGCGCCTGCGCGTCCGATTGGTCTACGATCACCTTCTGCAAGTCGTCGCTCCACTGCGGCACATCGACCAGCCTGCTCCACGGCAGCAGCAAGGAAGGAGCGAACTGCGCCAAGAAATGCCGAAAGCCTCCGTCTCCGCCTGCGACACGATATGTTTCAAAGATTCCCATCTGCGCCCAGCGCAATCCGAATCCGTAGCGAATTGCATCGTCGATCTCCTCTGTCGTTGCCACGCCGTCCTTGACCAGCCACAGAGCCTCGCGCCACACGGATTCCAAAAGGCGATCGGCGATGAAGGCATCGATCTCTTTCCTGACGATCAAGCCCTTCATGCCGAAGCTCTCGTAAAATTTCTTCGCGCGCCGCAGCAGCACCTTCGAGGTGTGCTCGCCGCCGACCAACTCGACCAACGGCAGCAGGTACACGGGGTGAAAGGGGTGGGCTACAAAGAACCGCTCGGGGCAACGCAGGCGCGCTTGCAAACTAGACGGCAAAAGTCCGGAGGTCGAAGAAGCAATCGGCGTTTCATCAGGCAAGAGCATGGCAAGCTGACCCAAGACCCGCTGCTTCAGATCTTCGCGTTCGGGAACGCTCTCTTGCACCCACACGGCGTTGCCGAGGGCTTCTTCGATATGCTCGGCTTGTCGAAAGCGACCGCGAGGCGGCAAGGGTGCCGTCGTCAGTTGCGCGAATGCCCGCTCGGCTTGCTCGATGATGCGCTGACAACGTTGCGCCGCATCGTCGGAGGGATCGTACAGCACGACATCGCGTCCGTTCAAGACGAATCGTGCTGCCCAGCCTGCTCCGATCACGCCGCCGCCCACGAGCGCGATTTCGCCCTCCTCCCAAAACGCCTCATTCTCTTCTTGAGAACCTTCTTGAGGATCTTCGGGAGAAATTTCTGGCAAATTGTTTTCTCCGTCCACAGCCACTTCCTCTGTTGCGCTTTTTTTCGCCCCCTTTTCCGACCTCACGCCTGCCATGTCCGCTCCTTGGAAAAACGACTCCGCCAAGCCAGAGCCTTATGCTAGCCTCTGCGTCAAGAAAAGCAAACTGAAACGAGCGCATGAACTTTTTATCCCCCTTCGCCGCCAAGGCTGCCAAAGGCGAGCGCAGCCTCGTGAACTGCCTTGTTCTCGGCGGCGGTGGCAGAGAACACGCCCTGTGCGATGCCATGGCGCACGCCTCGTCGTGCGGCAAGCTGTTCGCGCTGCCCGGCAGCCAAGCTATCGCCGAAGCAACAGGAGCGCTCTGCCCTTCCATCCCCTTTGAGCAAGAAGCCACGCAAGAAGAGAATTCTCCCGCAAATCTAGACGGGGAGCGCGTGCTAGCTTTTTGCAAACGCCACGCCATCGGTCTTGTCGTGATCGGTCCTGAGCAACCGATCGCCGATGGCATAGCCGACCTTCTGCGCCAAAACGACATTCCCACCCTCGCCCCCGGTGCGAAGGCAGCGCGCATCGAAACCTCGAAGGCATGGGCGAAAGATCTCTTTGCAGCAGCAAACATTGCTACCCCGCAAGCGCAGATCACCGATTCGCACAAGGAAGCGCAAATTATGCTCGCGCGCTGGAAGCAATTTCCTGTCGTCGTCAAAGCCGACGGACTGGCGCAAGGTAAGGGAGTGGTCGTCGCCACGACGCGTCTTCAAGCCGAAAAAGCCTTAGAGCATGCCATGGTCGAGAAACGCTTCGGCAAGGCTGGCACGACGCTGTTGTTCGAAGAATATCTGGAGGGACAGGAACTCTCCTACTTCACGCTGTGCGACGGCAACGAGGAGAACGCACGTTTCTTCGGCGTAGCGCGAGATTACAAACGCGCGCTCGACGGCGACAAAGGCGAGAACACAGGCGGCATGGGAGCCTTCGCGCTTGCTCCGCCGATGGGAGAACACGGCAGTCTGGAAGAACACGCTGTGCGCGACAGCATCGTCCAGCCCTTGTTGAGGCAGCTCGCCAAGCAAGCCGAGCCTTATCGAGGCATTCTCTTCCTAGGGCTTATGGCGACAAAATCGGGTGTCCAAGTGCTAGAGGCGAACGCACGGCTAGGAGATCCGGAAGCACAAACCCTGCTACCCTTGTTGGAGGGCGACCTTGTCGAAGCCTTCCTCGCCGCCGCTAAGGGAGAGCTCTCGCAGCAGGAAGCGCAACACTACGAGAGTCAAAAGACAAAAAGAACCTTCAACTTCACCGAACTCGTCCATTCGGTCAGCGTCGTCGCCGCGGCTAAGGGATACCCGACAAAGCCACAAAAAGGATCGGTTATAGAGAGGCTGGATACTATCGAGGCAACCCCCGACCTCTCGCTATTTCACGCAGGAACAGTGCTGCAAAACAAACAAGAAGAGAAACAAGACAAGCCGTGCTTTCAGGCGCACGGCGGGCGTGTTTTTTCGGTCAACGCCAGAGGCAGCTCGTTCGAAAAGGCACGCGACCTCGCCTACAAGACGCTACAAACGATCGACTGGAAGGACGGCTTCTACAGAAAAGACATCGCCGATGAAAAACATACGAGAGCCTTCCTAAAAACTTGCGACGCTGTTCTGAAGTTTTCCTAGAGTAAATTTTCTTGAACTACTAGTCGACGAACATATCGGGATGCATAGCCTTCCCCGTGAAGGGATCGAGCATCGCGGGTAAGTTGGGCTTTATCCCCTCAAAATATTGCGCGATAGTCCAAAGTTGCATGCGCGGATAGCTATTTGCTCCTAGAGTTTTCTCTCCTTTGTTTGCTGCTTCTGCGATCGCGGAGGGAGAAGACACGGGATCCAAAGTTATAAAAACCGCCAGTGCGGCGTGTTCTCGTTCCGCGACATGCAAGAACTCTCGGAAGTGCGAGATCTGAAATTTACCCCCTTTGGCTTGCACCAACACCAGCTGTTTTTCACCCTTGTGGTCTATGTACTGCCCTCTGCCATCGATCCCGCCGTCGCCGACTTGAACCTCGTTCGGAGCAATGCCGGGCAAGCGAGAAACTGCCCAAGTTTCAAAGTCGAAAGGTTTTTCTTTTGCCAGTTTACGCGCGGATTTGAGATCGGCGGGAATACCTTGAGCAGGGATCGTAGCATCTTTCAAACGGCGTTTGCGAATAAGATCGATGGCAAAGGCTGATATGTCGATGCCTATCCATTGACGCTGTAAGCTTTGCGCTGCTTCGATCGTCGTTCCGCAACCGCAAAAAGGATCCAGCACCAGTTCTCCTTCCGCAGAGCTGGCTTTGATGATGCGCTTTAATAACGCCAAGGGTTTTTGTGTGTCATAACCCAGTTTTTCTTTCGAGAAGCTCGTGATCATAATTGAGTTCAGCTTATCTGCGGGCTGGCAATTCCAAGTATCCTCGATGGGAATACCTTTGCCCACACCCTTGCCAATTTCTTCATCAACGTATTTACTTTGAGAATTTTTTCCGTTGCGCCTTTCGTAATCTTCGGAGTAGGGAAGGTATTCTTTGTTAAAACGCTCTGCTGCGGCTGCGGACTTCACATAGTACAGAATTGTATCGTGATTTCTTATCCAACCTCTTTTTTGAGTTTTATAACCCGATACCCATCCTATACGCCATACGATTTCGTTTCTAAAATTTTGTGCGCCGAACAAGGAATCCATAATAATTTTCAAATAATGCGACGCTGTCGGATCGCAATGTAGATACAGCGAACCCGTCTCTTTCAATAAGACATGCATGACCGCCAAGCGTTCTGCCATATAAGAAAGGTAGGCGACCATGCCGCAAGTCCCCAACAATTCGTAAAGTTTGGAGATAACCTTGTGGCAAGGGTCGGCGACAGCTCGCGTGATGCGTTCTACACGCCGTGCTGCCGTCTCGTTCCACCGCCAAGTGTCCGAGAAGGCGCGCAGCTGCGCCGGCGTGCCGTTCTCGTCGCTGCTGTAGAGGATATTGTAGTGCGTCTTCGAGTTGAAGGGAGGATCCAAATACACAAGGTCGACAGAGCCACGCGAAGTCTTAATCCACTCCTGCATCCATTCGAGGCAGTCGCCATAGTAGAGCGTGTTGCGTTCCATCACCAAACTTCCATAAATCTCATGTTGAAAAAGAAGGTTAGTTTTTCTTTTTATCTACCAAAGCCTTCTTGGCAATCCACGGCATCATGGTGCGCAGTTTTTCTCCCACCTCTTTCGATGGCATGGCTTGCATGTTTTTTGCGCATCGCCAAGAAGTGCGATGGATCGTTATACTCCGATTGCGGACGCGCGTTTTCTGCCATCCATCTTTTGCTTCCTTCAATGCCGTGTTGCGACCGCCGTTCGACTCGTCGGCGACCATGTCCTCGTACAGGATATTGCGATATAGATCAAGTCGACAAAACCCCGCGGATGCTCTTCCGACAGGAAATCGTGTTGTGTTCCATCACCATAAATCTCATGATTGTATGTCGGCAAGGACTCGCTTCATTTCCGCGCGCGTCTCGTCTGTGACGAGCCGCGTTCCTGCTGTATAAGCACCGTATTCCGCGGTGTTGGAGATCGAATAGAACATGTTGCCGATGCCGCCCTCGTACATCAAATCGACGATCAGCTTCACCTCGTGCAAACATTCGAAATAAGCCATCTCAGGCGAGTATCCCGCCTCGACCAAGGTATCGAATCCTGCGCGGATCAACTCGGTCAAGCCGCCGCATAAAACTGCCTGCTCGCCGAACAAATCGGTTTCGCATTCTTCGCGGAAGCTCGTCTCGATGATGCCCGCCTTGCCTCCTCCCAGCGCGGCAGCGTAAGCGAGTGCCAGCGTGCGCGCCTGCCCTGACGCGTCTTGAGCGACAGCGATCAAAGTCGGCACGCCGAAGCCGCGAACATACTGATCGCGCACCGTGTGTCCTGGTCCTTTGGGTGCTGCCATGAAGACATCGGTATCGGGTTCGGGTTCGATGAGTTTGAAGTGTATGCAAAGCCCGTGCGCGAACACCAAGGCTTTGCCGCCCAAATGCGCCTTGAGAGATTCTTGGAAAATCTGAGGCTGTTTTTCGTCGGGAGCAAGCAGCACGACCACATCCGCCCACTGGCACGCCTCGGCGGGAGACAAGACTTGGAAGTTTGCTGCCTCGGCTTTGGCGCGCGAGGGCGAGTCCTCCCGCAAGCCGATCTTGACCGCTCCGACATTGCTGTCGCGCAAGTTTTGCGCGTGCGCGTGTCCTTGGCTTCCGTATCCGATGACGGCGAGGTTTTTGTCTTTGAGCAGATTGAGGTCTGCGTCCTTGTCGTAAAATACGCGCATGAGAACTCCTGTTAAGAAAAGTTAAGGGGTGGGGAAGGGATAGTTTTTAGCGGTGTTGGGAAAAGACTTCCTCGCCGCGGTTGAGCGCAACAACGCCTGAGCGTGCGATTTCTATGTCGCCGAGCGAGCGCATCAGGGTGATGAAGGCATCGAGCTTTTGGGAAGAGCCGCTGAGATTGAAGACGAAGGAGGAGAGCGTCGTGTCCGAGACCTTTGCGCCGAAAATGTTTGCCACACGCAACGCCTCTCGTCTTTGCACGCCCTTGGCGACTATTTTCACGAGTGCCATTTCTTTTTCGATATGCTCGCCTTGCTTCGAGAGATCTTCGACGCCATGCACAGGCACCAGTCGTGCCAATTGCGCCTTGATCTGTTCGATGGTCATGGCGTCGCCTGATGTGACGATCGTGATGCGCGAGATCGTGTCGGCTTCGTTAATCGAGCAAACGGTGAGGCTCTCGATATTGTAGCCTCGTCCTGAGAAAAGTCCGATCACCTTCGACAGCACGCCCGATTCGTTGTCGACGACGGCGGCGATGGCGTGGCGACGAGATGCCGTTTCGGAAGTCATTTGTCCTCTCGCTCAGTTCGAAGTCAGACGAGCATTTTGCCGTCGTCCGAAACCTCCGCTTGCGTCTTGTCGCCCAGCAGCATTTCGTGGTGGGCAGCGCCTGATGGAATCATCGGATAGCAATTTGCCTGCTGATCGACGCAGATGTCCGCGAGCACAGGACCGGGGTGAGCAAGCATCTGCGCGATCACCCCGTCGAGTTCCGAGGGCTTTGTCGCACGCAAGCCTTTCACGCCGTACGCTTCGGCGAGCTTGACGAAATCGGGCAAGGATGCCGTGTAACTTTCCGCGTAGCGTTTGCCGTGCAGCAACTCCTGCCACTGCCGCACCATGCCCATGTATTGGTTGTTGAGAATGAAGACCTTCACCGGCAAGCGTTGCTGTACGGCTGTCGAGAGCTCCTGTATATTCATGAGGATCGATGCCTCGCCGGCGATATCGATGACGAGCTCGCTGGGGTAGGCGAGCTGCACACCGATAGCGGCAGGCAAGCCGTAGCCCATTGTTCCCAAGCCTCCTGATGTCATCCAGCGCCGAGGTTTTTCGAACGGAAAATGTTGCGCTGCCCACATTTGATGTTGTCCGACTTCGGTTGTGATGCGCACGGGGCGGTTGCGGGTTGCTTTCGCTAGGCGGCAGATCGCCTCTTGGGGTTGGATTTGTTTGGTATCGCTACGAAAGCTGAGCGAGTCTCGCTTACGCCACCCGTCGATCTGCTGCCACCATCGTGCCAAATTTTTTTGTTGCGCTTGTTGTTGCGTCTGTTTTTGACCCTCTGGCATTTTCTGCCAAGTGTTTTTTTTGTCCTGCGAGAGTGCCCGCGATAATGCCTGCAAGAGTGCCTTTAGCGCGAGCCCTGCATCGGCGCAGATGGCGATATCGACGGGCACGATCTTGTTGATCGAGGATGGATCGATATCAATATGGATTTTTTGTGCGTTCGGTGCGAATGCATCTAGCCTTCCTGTGACGCGATCGTCGAATCGTGCGCCGACGCACAGCATTACATCGCAGTGATGCATGGCGAGGTTTGCCTCGAAGGTTCCGTGCATGCCGAGCATCCCCAGATACTGTTTTGAGGAAGCAGGCACGCCTCCCAGCCCCATAAGGGTCAGCGTTATGGGAAAGTTTGTTGTATCGACGAGAGTTTTGAGCAGTCGGCTTGCCTTGTCGCCCGAGTTGATAACGCCGCCACCTGCGTAGATGATGGGCTTTTTGGCGACCAGCAGAGCCTCTGCGGCAAGCGCGATTTTAGCTGCGTCGGGGGCAGAGGGCGGACGATAGGTACGGTGGCGGATGTTGTCGGGCGCGACATAGGGAGCGCGCGCGAATTGCACATCTTTCGGCAGATCGACGACGACAGGACCCGGTCTGCCGCTGCGTGCGATCGAGAAGGCTTCGTGGAGCGTGCGCGCGAGAACTTCGGGACGGCGCACCAAGTAGTTGTGTTTGGTGCAAGCGCGCGTGATGCCTGTTGTGTCGCATTCTTGGAAGGCATCTGTTCCGATGAGGTGTTGCGGCACTTGTCCTGTGATGCAGACGATAGGCACCGAATCGAGCAGCGCGTCCGTGAGCCCTGTCACCGCGTTGGTCGCGCCCGGACCAGAGGTGACGAGCAGAACACCCACCTTACCGCTTGCACGCGCGTAGCCCTCGGCGGCGTGGGCTGCTCCTTGTTCGTGGCGCACGAGAATGTGTCGCAATTGATTTTGCTGGAAGATCGCGTCGTAGATGGGAAGCACCGCGCCGCCGGGGTAGCCGAAGATGATCTCGACACCCTGATCAAGGAGGGCTTTCACCACCACTTCGGCACCATTAAGCGAGGAGGGCGGAGACATAAAAAAAAAGCGTGTACAAAAGTTTTCGGCGTTATTTCTTCGATTCTTATTCTACACGAACGGCAGGCTAGTGCAAGAGGCTTTGCTCCAGAATTGGAAAACACGGGCGCAAACAGCAACGCAATCCTCTGCCACCGATAAGGTGATCTGCCCTTGTTGTTCGCAAGGTTGTTCGCAAGGTTGTTCTACGGGCAGTTGGTGTCGCATCCATGTCAGTTGCCTTTTGGCGTAATTTCTCGTGCGCTGCTGTCCTCGTTCCACCATCGCTTGGTATGACATTTCTCCTGCGCCATAAGCTTCGATCTCTTTGAAGCCCAACGCGCCGCGCAGGGGACTATCGGCGGGCAGGGAAGTTTTTTGTAGGAGCGCGCGAACTTCTTCGATAGCACCTTGTTTCAGCATACGCTCGAAACGCGCGTCGATCGCCGCGTACAGGGTTTGCCTGCTAGGAACGAGCGACATCACAAAGAAATTTAATAGGGGCGAGGGTTGCTTGACACCTTTTCGAGCATGCTGGAGGGACGAGCCGCAGGTTTCAAAGAATTCGAGCGCGCGCACGATACGATGCTTGTCTTGTGGCACGAGGATTGCGGCGGTTGCGGGGTCGCGTTGTTGTAGGAGTGCGTAGAGGTTGCGCTCTTCTTTCTGCCATTGGCGAACTTTTTCTATAGCCGAGCGCGAGGATTGGGGGAGTGCGGTCAAGCCTTCTAGCAGTGCTTTCAGATACAGCCCTGATCCTCCGCACAGGATGACGGCGGAGGATATGGAAGAAGCGGGAGCGGAGTTTTGTGTATGGAGAGATTGCAGGAGGTTAGCTGCTTTTTCTGCGTAGAGTCCCGCGGAGAATCGTTGGGTTGGTTTGATGATGGAATATAGGTGATGGGGTGTTTTAGCTTTGTCTTGGGTTGTGGGTTGTGCTGTTAGTATGGGGAGGTGTGTATATAGTTGTAATGCGTCGCAGTTGACGATGTGGGTAGTTATATTTTTAGAGGCGAGTTTTTCTGCGAGCGCAAGCGCGAGATAAGATTTACCGCTAGCGGTAGGACCGAAGAGGACGAGCGGGCGGAGGGTGTGTTGATTGATATTACACGCTCGCCAGCAGTTCGTCCAACATCTCCTGCACCGATCGTATCACCCGTGCATTAGCAGAAAATGTCTGTTGCAACTGACTGATCTTAAGAAACTCTTCGTCCAGATTCACGCCGACAAAGTTAGAAAGCAAAATCTGCAACTCGTCCTTCGTCCCCACCTGCTGCAACGCCCGATCGTCATAAGCAACCGCGACATCGTTCAACCTGATAGATATACCCTGCACCAATCCGTAATAGCTCTGATTTTCCTGCTGCAAAGAAGGGGGCAAGGGCAAAACTACATCAGGATTAAGCACGCCCGCTGTCGTCAATGCAGCCTCAATATTCGGAGCCTGTAAGGCAGGAGGAAAGCTACGCTGATCTAACTGCAACGCCGACAAAATGTTGCGCGTAGGCTCCGCCGATACCAACGCTTCCCGAAGTTCCAAGTTAAAAGTGTCTGTGCCTATCGTAACGCTGTCGGCAACGCCGTTAATCACATCGGGAGAAAACTCGATGGTAAAACGAAACAAATTTCTTGCCGAAACTCCGTTCGCAATAAACAAATCACGCCGCGCCAAGCCGTCCAACGCTGCTTGAAGAACTAGGGGGGGCTGTGCCGCGCCCTCGTTTCTTAGCTGCTCGACACGCGCCAAGTGAAAGGCATCGTTCAACGAGTTCGTCTGAGCGTCCGCATCTGTCGGCGCAGTGCTACCCGCGACGAAAACACGCGCCAAACTCTCCAACTGGTCTTCGTATTTTGCGATCAATGCGACATCCTCATCGGTGCTGAGCCGACTTGTCGCGCTCTCGCGCACCAAGTCAAACAGAGCCGTCAAGCTGCCTGGCCCCAATCTGTTCACCGCGTCGTCGGCGACGACATCGGTATCAACATTCAATGTAAACTCCTTGTTGGCTCGGTCGTAACGCAACTCGTTGGTGATGCCGCCTAACAACAAAGCCCTACCATTTTGCAAGTACACATTTTTCACGCCCTTGTCGTCCTCCAACACTTGCACCGAGATTCGCTCAGCGAGCTGGCGTAAAATCTCGTCGCGCTGGTTCAACGCGCCCGCGCCTTGCCCTGTGTTGCGCGAGCGTGCCACGCGCCCGTTCGCCTCGCGCAACTGCCCGACCAACCTGTTGACCTCGGCGGTCTGCTGCTCGATCTGCTCGTCTAGGCGAAAGCGCAGGCGTTGCAAATCCTCCGCTGAGGAGTTGATCTGCAAGGCGAAATCTCGACCGCTTGCGACGAACTCGTTGTATGCGCTGCCGCTTTCGGGCGATGCTTGCAAGTCGCGCAACGCGCTCTCGAACCTGCGCAGCGCGAGATCTAACGCGGGAGATTCCAAGTCGCCCGATCCTGAAGCTACACCGCCCAATCCCGCCGCGCTCTTTAGTTCAGTGGTATAACGCTGCAGGGTGGAGCGATAGGAAGCCTCGGAAATCTGTTGGGTGTAGCGTCGCTCTAATCCCTCTGATGTGACGCGGCGCACGCGCGCGATGCGCACCAGATTTAAATCTGTCGTTGAGAAATCAATCTCGTGTCGATGATAGTTCGGATTTTCGGCGTTCGCGATATTCTGCGAGCTCAAGCGCACGGCATCGCTCAAGGTGAGGCTGGATAGAGCCGCGCTCCGCAGGGTTGCAAACAACGCCATTGTATCTGCTGCTAGACCTCGCTCTCTTTATCTACCGAGCGCGAAAAGGATACCGATCCTGTCTCGCTCAAGCGTCCCTGCGGGGTGTATAGCTGGGGTCCCTTATTGCTTTCGGCTTGCGCCGCCTCTGATAGTGCAGCCAACAACATTTCTGACGATGCGACCGCCGCCTTCAAGCGCAATCCGTTTTGGCGCAACGCCTCCTCGAACTTAGCGTACAACGCCCGCAACCGCGCGCGTGCTGCCTGATCTAACTTTGAGACAAAACCCGACAAGTTGTCCCTGGCAGTTTTTGTATGCAACCCTTGTAGACGCAACACCTGAAGATCGTGTTGCGTCAGCAATGCCTCCTTCTGCTGCGCGATTGCGCGCAACGCGCTCAAGGGAGAACGACTGGCAACAAGCCTCGTCTCCTCGTCCACAACGATGGTCGCCTGCGATACAACGCGCGCCAAAGGAGCCAGCTCGCCAAACAGACTCAACGAGGCAATTTTCGTAGAAGCAATCTTCGTGGAAGAATCGGACGACAAAACGAGCGATTCCTCGATGGATCGCCAGACTGCTCGCCAGATTGCTTGGCAACTGGAGGAAAAACCTCTTGTTCCGCTTGTTGTTCTGGGTTGGGGTCGCTCATCGTGATTGCTCCTCAGGGGTGGGAAGTTGTTGGCTCGGTCTTGCTTGCGGCGTTGCTGTTGCTTCTTGCAGCGTCAGGAGCTGCTGATAGACGAGGTCGGCGATGCCGATGCCGCCGCGTTTCGCCAAGATTTCTGCGTATTGCTCGTGGAGTTGGGATGTCCAAATTTTTTCGGCATTACCGCCGCCGCCGAAGGCGTTTTCTTTGGGAGCGGGGATCATATCTTCTAGGACGGTGCGCAAGAAGAAAGCCTCGAACTTTTCTGCGGCGATTCTGGCTTGCTCCTTGTTGCTGCTCGCCTTAGGCAAATCGAGCGCAGGCGACTTTTGGGGCGTGAGCAAAGGGAGCAGATCGGGGCGAGTTGCGATATCCATTTTTTTATCTCGCTACAGCACGACTAGGTCTGCTTTCAACGCGCCTGCGGCTTTGATTGTTTGCAAGATTTCGATGAGGTCGCGCGGTGTTGTTCCTAGTCGGTTGAGTCCCTCGACGAGTTTTCGCAAGGGAACGCTGCGCGGCAAGAGAGCGACGGTGTTTCCGTCTGCGGTTTGTTGAATGATTGCGCCTGCGTCCGCGGCACCTAAGGGGTTTTCCTCTGCTTCTGCGCTGACGCGTATGGTCAGATTTCCGTGCGCGATGGCAACCTCTTCGATGGCGACATCCGCGCCCATGACGATGACGCCCGAATGCTCGTCGATAACGACCTTGGCGGGTTGGTCGGTGTTGACGCGCAATTGTTCGATATCGGCGATCAGCGAAACCGCGCCGCCGCGTTCCTGCGATAGAATGAACAAATCTACCGTTCCTGGATCGATGGCACGTGCGATCTCGTCGCCGACGAAACCGTTGATGGCGGCGGCGATTCTGCTGGCGGTTGTGAAATCGGGTTGTCGCAACGCCAGTTTCAAGTTTTGGCGTGCGTTCAGGTCGAAGGCGACCTCCCGCTCGATGATACCTCCATCGGCGATGCGCCCACTGGTAGAAACGCCGCGCTGGTTGCGACCTTGTCTGAGTGCGTCCTGTCGGCTGACCGCTCCGATGCCGACCCTTCCTTGAGCGACGGCATATACCTCTCCGTCTGCGCCGATGAGGGGAGTTACGAGCAGGGTTCCTCCTTGCAACGAGGTTGCATCGCCCAAGGCAGATACGGTCACATCAACGCGCGAGCCTTGTCTTGCGAAGGGAGAAATAGTTGCCGTTACCATGACGGCGGCGACATTGTCGGTGCGCAGATTGGTATCGCGTGCGTTAACGCCCAGTCTTTCGAGCATGCCGAGCAGGCTCTCGCGTGTAAAGACGGAGTCTTGCAAGGTGTCGCCCGTGCCGTTGAGTCCGGCGGCGATGCCGTATCCGACGAGCAGGTTGTCGCGCACGCCCTCGAAATCGGTGATGTCTTTGATGCGCGATGTGCCGAAGGCTTTCTGCACCAAGACGACGCAAACGAGCGCGATCAGTGCGAGGCGGAAGATCCAACCGAAGAAGAAGCGCAGAAGAAAAAACATGAAAGACCCATCGAAGCAAAAGGAAGTATCTGCAGAGAGGGATGCAAAATATATGCCAGAGTCTGGTAAGATAGGCAAAGGGCAGAAAAATCTTTGACAAGCGCATAAAAATCTTTAGCCTTGCGCGTAAAAAGGCAGTTCTATTTTTCCTTCTATTTTTCTTTGGCTGTTCTCTTGTTTTTAAGCTTAAATTTTCCCTTGCTTTTAAGCTTAAAATCGACCACCATGCGCACGAGCCTTGTGTTTGTGGCTTTTATGCACTTCTCGTTTGGGATTTCACCATGAAAATCAAAAGTTTTCCCTCCTCGTTGCCCCTCGGCGTAAGTTTGGATTCGGTTGAGATTTGGAAGAAGGGCGAGCAGTTTGTCGTCGTGATGTCTCCTCCGAAAGGAAAAAGAAGCAAAAAGCAAGCGACTCCTTTAGTTGTCTTCGATCTGAAAATGAGGGTCTACAAAGACGATAAAGACATTATCGGAGAATGCCCTGCGTTGGATATCGTCAGCTGCGGCGACTTTGAGCAGGAAGCGCACAAAAACATTCAGGAAGCCGTCACGCTTTTCTTGGAAGATTGTGCCGAGCGTTCGACGCTCGATGCTGTTTTGGAAGATTGCGGCTTTCGAGAAATGCACAAGCCTTCTGAAGAATCTACCTCCCAATACAAGACGATGCAAGGATTGACAACGCAAAGCTTTCTAGGCTCGGTCGTTGCCGCCTAAGCAGCGAAAAACCTCTTCGTCAACAGACGGCAGCAAGGCATATAGTAAGTCAGGCACTGTTCATTCGCGCGACCTCATTAGGTTCTTTGAACAGCACGGCTTCAAACAAACAAGAACAAAAGGCAGTCACGCGATACTGTCAAAACTTGGCATGCCGCGTTCCCTCCCTGTGCCTCACCCTAGGGAGCATAGAATCACAGGAAGGATCGTCAAAAACAACTTGAAAACCGCAGGCTTGACCGAAGAAGACTTGTTGCGCTTCTTGCAAAAAAAGAGCAAGTAACAAAAAAACAAGACTCGCGGAGTCTCCTTTTTTTGTAGCGGTGAAGCCATGCTCTTAGATCTTCTTGAAAACGAAAGCGCGCTTGAGGTTTTGGCGCAAGCGGTCGCGTTGCAACGCCAAGGTCGCCCTATCATCAACCTCGGTGTGGGACAGCCCGATGCTCCGACTCCCGCGCATATTTGCGATGCTGCCATCGAGGCTATCCGCCAGGGCAAGCATGGCTACACGCCTCCGCTGGGGATTCCTGAGCTGCGGGCGAGCGTCGCCGCTTATGTAAAGACGCACTTCGGCGTGGAGGTAGAAGCCGAGCGCGTTGTCATCACCCCCGGCGGCAAGATGGCGATCTGTTGGGCGTTGCTGATCTGCGGCGGCGATGGAGCGGAGGTTCTCTACCCCGACCCCTCGTTTCCGATCTACGCCTCGATGGCGCGGGCGAGCGGTGCGAGGGGTGTTCCTGTTCCTCTGAAGGCTTCGAACGATTTCGCCATGCGCGCGAGCGACCTCCGTCCCTTGCTGAACGAGCGCAGTCGGTTGTTGATTACCAACTCGCCGCACAATCCGACGGGCAGCGTGATGCGCGCGCAGCATTGGCAGGAGATCGAGGAGCTGTTGCAAGATTTTCCTCGCCTCACATTGCTATCGGACGAGATCTACAGCGACTTCCTGTTTGACGATGCTGAGCCTCACGCCTCTGCGTTGCACTGCGAGAGTTTGAGGGAGCGCACGATTCTTGTGCATGGTTGGTCGAAGAGTTTCGCCATGACGGGCTGGCGATTGGGATGGTCTGTGTGGCCGCGGTCGTTTGTGCCGAAGGTGTTTTCGCTTGCGGTCAATAGTTACTCGTGCCCTGCGACGCCTTTGCAAGATGCGGGCATCGCGGCGTTGGAGGGCTCGAAGGAGCCTGTCGTACGCATGCGCAAGAGTTTTGCTGAACGAGCGCGCAAGATTACGGAGGCGATGAATGCTATCGATGGCGTTGTGTGCGTGCCGCCGCGCGGTGCTTTCTATGTCTATCCTTCGCTTGCGGGCAGAGGGCTTACGGGCAGCGTTGTGCAGAAACGATGGCTAGACGAGATCGACGTTGCCGTCGTTGCGGGCATCGGGTTCGGGCAAACGGGAGAGCATCACATTCGTCTTTCCTGCGCCGCCTCGGATGAGCAGATCGACGAAGCCTTGCGCCGTATCGGCGCGTGGTTTGCCAAAAATCCCAAGAATCTGTAGCCGAGAAGCCTTTTGCCCACCCCCCTAACGACGACAACTGAACGAGCCGTCCTGCTTGCCTGCCTAGAATGGCAGCTAGAGGCGGGATGCGACAGCTGGCTTGCCCGCGATAGCGCACAGGCACGAGAAGAGAGACAAGGATGGCAACAAGCGGACAGCCTTGTTCGCAACCTGCTGGATTCGCTCTCTGGGCAAACTTCCTCGACCGAAAGCTCCTCTGCGAAAAAACTCGCAACAAAGCGCGCGACGAGGTCTGAGGGCGTTGTGTTGTGTCGCAAGGTGTGTCAAATGTTTTTCCCGCAGCAGAGCAACGGAGGTCGCCATCGCTATCGCCATCACCGATTCTCGCTCCTGCCGAGGCTGTGGTGGAGGCACGCAAGGTTGCCGAGGGGTGTCGGACGCTCGAAGAGCTCGAGCTTGCGGTGCGAGCCTTCGCTCTCTGTTCGTTGAAAGAGGGCGCGCGCAACACGGTCTTCGCCGAGGGCAATCCCAACGCCGAGCTAGTCGTCGTCGGCGAAGCGCCGGGGCGCGAGGAAGACGAACAGGGAAAACCCTTCGTAGGCGAGAGCGGACAACTGCTTTCGCGCATGCTCCATGCGATCGGCATCGCTAGCCGCGAGCAATACCGCGTTACCAATTTGGTCTATTGGCGCCCACCGGGCAATCGTCAGCCGAGCTTGGACGAGATCGCCGTCTGCTACCCCTTCTTTCTGCGTCACATGGCGCTTGTGAAACCGCGTTGGCTTTTGTTGCTGGGCAATGTTGCGATGCAAAATGTTCTCTCTGAGCGAAGGGGGATCACGAAGCTACGCGGACAATTATTTCCGATCACGCTGGGGGCAACGCCTGTTGTGGCATTGCCCTCCTTTCATCCCTCCTACCTGCTGCGCACGCCCGTAAAGAAGGCGGCGGCGTGGCACGATCTACTAATGTTGCGACGCGCTATGAATAAATGATTTTGGAATAAGTGATTTTGGAATAAATGATTTTGGAATAAGTTATTTTGGAATAAGTGATTTTGGCAGGTTGCATCGCACCCTAGAAAAGAGTAGAATGGTGCGAAGAAATAATATAAGCATGATACCTGATGGGGGGATTTATCCCCGACATGATCCACGACAAACACAACAACACGAGCGAGTTTGCAGCATGAACTACATGCACTACAAATCCACGCGCGGGGGCGAGAAAAAAACCTTCGCGGATATTCTCAGTAGCGGTCTTGCTGCGGACGGCGGTCTGTACGAGCCTACGAGTTGGCCGCACCACCGACGGCTACGAAGTTTCTTAGCGAGCGGCCCCACCTTCCCTGAGGTCGTGGGAGCGGTTGTGGGCGTTTTCGCCGGACGGCGCAGTTTGACGCATCTTGATTTTACGGCGATTGCTCGCAAGGCCTTTGAACCTTTTCACAGCCGCGCTGTCGTGCCTCTGCGCGAGGTGGAGCATAATCTTTGGCTGCTCGAACTTTTTCACGGACCGACGCTCTCGTTCAAGGATATTCCGTTGCAATTCTACGGACAGCTTCTGGAAGCCCTTGCGTCCGAGAGGAAACGGCTGCTGATTATGATCGGCGCAACATCGGGCGACACGGGCTCTGCCGCCATCGAGGCGATGAAACCCGTTCGCGGCGTGCGATTGTTCATGCTGCATCCGAAGGATCGTATCTCTGCGTTGCAGCGCAAGCAAATGACAAGCGTCCAATCCCCGAACATCTGCAACATCGCCGTCGAGGGCAGCTACGACGATTGCCTCCGTCTGGTCAAGGCGGCGGCGCAATCGGAGGCGATCAACGCGCGCGGACAGGTCTCGGCGGTCAACTCTTTCAATTGGATTCGCATTGCCGTGCAAAGCGCTATCTACCTCTACGCAGCCCAACAGATTCCGCGACGCGCCAAGTCGGTGCGCTTTGCGCTCGCCAGCGGCAACTTCGGCAACGCTTACGCCGGCTATGTTGCCAAAAAGCTGGGTGCGAACATCGAGGGTCTTACGCTCGCGGTCAGTCACAACGACTTCCTGCATAACCTTTTTCAACAAGGCTCTGCTGCAAGCGGCGAGGTCGTCCCCAGCCTTGCGCCCAGCATCGACATCATGACGCCGAACAACGTCGAGCGATTGCTCTTCCGCAGCCTTGGCGACAGCGCGCGCCAATGGAGCAAGGTGCGCGAACAAGCGGAAGAAAGCGGGACGCTCCGCGTGCCGAAAGGCGCGTTGCGTTCGGAGATCTTTCGCTTTTTCCGCACGCAACGTTTCGACGACGAGCAAATTCTCGAAGCAATGAGCCAAGCCTACGACAGCGTCGGAGAACCCCTTGACCCCCATTCTGCCATTGCGCTCAAGGCGGCAAAGGATGCGAGCTTCGAGAAGGAAAAGCAGGCGAAAAAGAAAAAGGCGCACGATATGTGCACCATCGCCCTTGCCACTGCTTCTGCGGCGAAGTTTCCTGAGACGGTGGAGCGCGCGATCGGGGCAAGACCGCACATGCCCTTGAGGCTTGCCGAGCTCGAGACGAGGGCGGAGGAGTACGAGACAATCGCTGCCGACTTCGAGGCGCTAGAAAGCATTATTGTTGCGCGATTGCAAAAACCTCTCGATTCGGACGCAAGTGTTCAGGATGCAAGTGTTCAGGATGCAAGCGTTCAGGCGGCAAGCGTTCAGGCCGCAAGCGTTCAGGAACCTGCAAGCGTTCAGGATGCAAGCGTTCAACCTGCGGAGGGACTTGCCGCAACCGCTGCGGGCTCGGCGACAATTGCCGAGGACGCTGTGGCAAGCGAAACAGCGTTAGAGGTAGCGCAAGAGGACGAGGAGAAGCGCGAGGAGGGAGAGGACGAAAATTTGGCAGGAATGCCCGAAAAGATGTCCGAGGCGAATCTTGCCATGGGTACTGCATCCGCCCTCTTCTCTTCGGTACAGCCTCCAGAGATGCCTGCTGTAGCTGCGTTGACGGATGAGGAAGATTCGTTAGAGAAGAAGATCGCCAAACTGAAAGAACAGACGGCGCAACTCGACGAGAGTCTCGACGATCCTATGACTGCTGCTTCCTCGTCTTTGACGAGCGATCCTTTCGCCGCTCCTTCCGCCGCAGATTTCTCAGCCACCTCTAGCTTGGAGGACACGCCGAGGGAGAGCGATCCTTTTGCGACACCCCTCCCCTCTCAGCAAGAAGACGAAACGCAAGAAGACGAGCAGACAGATTTCTCTGCAGAAATAGGAACGACAGAAACAGAAACGACGATGGAAACGATGGGAAGCGACGGCGGCGATGATGGCATGGTTTCGTTGGCTGACGCGGCGGAGCAGGGGCAGGCATCGTTGCAAGAGAAGATCGCCAAGTTGAAAGAGCAGAGCGAGAAGCTTGATGAGGTAGCGGAGACGCCATACTCGCCTTTCGAGGAAGCAAAGGAGGAGACGAGCGAGATCGTTGGGGCAGAGAATTTCTTCTCTCAACCTGCGCCTCCATCTCAAAATGAGGCTGTCGAATCGAGCGAAACATCTTCTACGGCATCTTCTACGACACCCTCTACGACACCTTCTTGGGAAACACCTCTGGCGGAAGATCAGGAAGAAAAAACTTAAGCCCTTTGATTGACGAATGCAAAACATCGCGTGCGTAGCGCGCGTTCGTTTACTCGTCAAAACGCGAGTCCCGTTTTTTTGGACACTGCCGCTATCTGTTACAAAGTTAAAAAGCGATCAAAGCGATCAAAGCAATCAAGCCGCCCAGTTCTCCCCAATCCGATAGTCCACCTCCAAAACAACCGACAACATCTGTTGCGGCTCAGCGGCGCGTTGCATAATCTCCTGAACAGCCCGCGCACTCGCCTCCGCTGTCCCCCGCGGTGCCTCCAAAACAATCTCGTCATGAACCTGCAAAAGCATGCGCGTGCCATACAAAGCATGCGTCTTCTGCCCCAAAGCGCGGTGAATGCGAATCATCGCCTGCTTGACAATGTCCGCCGCCGTTCCCTGTATCGGCGCGTTGATCGCCTGCCGCTCAGCATGCAAACGCATGTTCTGCTTGCGATCAGCAATCAAAGGTAGGTGAATCTTCCTGCCAAACAATGTTTCGACATAACCCCGCTTACGACAAAGCTCGACGGTTTTCGCACGATAGTCTCTGAGCTGAGGGTAACGAGCAAAGTAGAGGGCAATCAAATCCTGCGCCTCCGCCTCGCCTATACCCAACTGCTTCGACAAGCCAAAGCGCGAGATGCCATAAAGCAATCCGAAGTTCACCGCCTTGGCAGCCCGACGCTGCTCCTTAGATATTTCTTGAGAAACTTTTTTTCCTTTTGCGCCAAACATTTCCTCTGCGGTTGCCTGATGGATATCGCGTCCTTCTGCGAAGCTTTCCAACATACCCTCGACGGAGGCGATGGCGGCGACGAGGCGCAGTTCTATCTGCGAATAATCCAACGACACTAAAGCGAATCCCTTCTCTGCGATGAATGCACTGCGGATGCCGCGCCCTTCCTCGTTGCGCACGGGAATGTTTTGCAAGTTCGGCTCGGAGGAAGCGAGCCGTCCCGTCTGCGCGCCGCTCAAAGAAAATGAGGTGTGGATGCGTCCCGTCGCCACTTGCACCTCGCGCGGTAGTGCCTCGGTATAGGTCGAGCGCAACTTCGAGATATGCCGCCATTGCAAGACCTGTTCTGCGATCTCGTGTCCCTGCTCTGCCAAACCCTCCAAAACACGGCTGTCGGTCGCATACTGCCCGCTCGGTGTCTTCTTAGCTCCCTTCAGCTTGAGACGCTCGAACAGCACTTCTCCCAACTGCTTCGGCGACGAGAGCAAAAAATCTCCTCCTGCCAAGGCGACGATCTGTTTTTCTAACGCGCTTGTCTGCTTTTCAAAGCGCGCGCTCAAAGCTTGCAAGACATCCACATCGATCAGCACTCCGCAGCGTTCCATAGCGACGATCACCGGAATCAGAGGACGCTCCAAAGTCTCGTAGACCTGCTTACCGCCCTCGTGCAGCAGACGCGGAGAAAAAATTTCGTGCAAGCGTAGCGTAGCCCAAGCGTCCTCTGCGGCGTAAGCGCTCGCCGCCTCGATCGAAACGCGATCGAAGCAGACCGCCTTGCGCCCTGTGCCGACGATCTCCTTGTAGCGCGTCAAGCGATGCTGCGCATGCTTATCTACGAGCAGGTCCAAGCCGTGTCCATGCTTACCGCCGTCAAGCACCGCCGACATCAGCAGCGTATCGTCGCAAGGTGTTATTTCTAGTGCGTATTTTTGCAAGATCGCTGCGTCGAATTTCAAATTATGTCCGACCTTGAGCGTCGCGCGATCTTCCAACAGAGGCTTCAAGACAGCCAAAGCTTCGTCGAGCGCGATCTGCTGCTCTAATAAATTTCCGTCAGCATCGCGATGCGCCAACGGCAGATAGGCAGCGCGCTTGCTTACAGAAGAGTCCGCAGAATAGTCCGCAGAATATTCTATGCACATTGCAACGCCGACTAGTTCTGCCGCGATGATATTCAACCCCGTCGTCTCGACATCGATCGCTAGGCAACCTTGCTCTCGTGCTTTGTTGCAAAAATCTTCTAAGGCTTTTTTATCGCGCAAGGTCTCGATACTGTGGGGAGGGCTTTGTGCCTCGCCCTCCTTGCCCTGCTCACCCTGCTCGCCCTGCTCGCCCTGCTCACCCTGCTGTGCGTGGAGCAGGCTGTTCAAGCCCTGCTTATATTGCGCTTGGTGCGAATCCAAGTCGCGTACTAATGAGCGAAACTCCTGTTGTTGGAAGAAGGCGCGCAGCTTCTCGCGTTCGGGACGCGGAGCTTCTAGTGTCTCCAAGGAGAGCGGACAGGGCGCGTCGTCGGCAAGGGATACCAAGTTATAACTTAGGCGCGCTTGCTCTGCGTGTTGTTGCAACGCCTCGCGCCGTTTAGGCTGAGTGATCTCTGCTGTCCTTGCCAATAAGGACTCCAGGTCTCCGAAGCGCTGGATGAGCTCGGCTGCGGTTTTGACCCCGATGCCCGGCACGCCCGGCACATTGTCGCTGCTGTCGCCTGCGAGTGCCATTACATCGCGTACTTTGTTCGGCGGCACGCCGAATCGTTGCTGTACGGAAGCCTCGTCGATGACGACTCCCTTGACGGGGTCGCGCAAGAACAGCTGTCCGTCTTCGACGAGCTGCATCATGTCTTTGTCGGAAGAGCACACCTCGACGCGCCAGCCCTTGTCGCGCGCCAAGCGAGCGTAGAGGGCGATGAGGTCGTCCGCCTCGAAGCCTTGCTGCTCTACATTAGGCATGGAGAAGGCTTCGGCTGCCGCGCGCACGAGGGGAAATTGCGCCTTGAGTTCAGGCGGTGTCTCGCTGCGGTTCGCCTTGTAGGCGGGGTAGAGCGTGTTGCGAAAGCTCTTGCCCTTGGCATCGAAGACGACGAGGAAACGTTGCTGCGGACGCTCCCGCAACAGCTGCGCGAGCATGCGCGTAAATCCGTAGAGCGCGCCTACGGGCGTACCGTCCGCGCGCGCCATCGGCGGCAGGGCGAAGAAGGCGCGAAAGACATAGCCGTAGGCATCGATCAGCGTCAAATCCGATGCGGGTTGCGTCGGCGGAGTTTGTGGCTGCGAGGATTGTGGCTGCGAAGTTTGCGTCTGCGAGTTGTCGCCGCGTGGGCTTGGCTGTTCTGCCACCAAAGTTCTAGCGCGAGGGTAGGGTTATGATGTCGTCGATTCGCCCTGCTTGCAAATGCTCGAAGGAGGATTGCAACAACGATCCTAGCGGACGGACGCGCGGTCCTGTGGGTTCCATCAAGACATAGGTTTTTCCCTGATGGGTGTAGGATGCCTCTCCCTCAAGCGGCTGCATCTCGACACCCAAGAAGGCGTGTTTGGGAACAAGAAAGATCGCAACGGAGCGGTCTTCCGCCAGCAGACCAAGGAGTCCCATCATGGCAGTCGATTTAGAATCGCAGTCGCCCTTGTTTTGGGCAAGCATCTCCAACGGCGGCGAAAAGCCGATGAAGCCACGCACCTTGCCTTGCGTCAGATCGTTATAAGGAATGTTCTGAAAGAAGTGCAAAACCTCGGCAACCCGCTCGCGCTCGCTTTTGCCCTTGAAGGTCGCGCGAAAGGCGCGCGCGACAGGACGCAGACGCTCCTGCGCTTGGATTGCGATGCGTGCGTAATCGATCAGCGTTCGATCCGCTTGCTTCTTCGACGGGAGAAGATAGTGCAGGGCGTAGAACTGGGATTTTTTGATCTTCATGTCGGCGATGACTTCCTTGCGCGCCAAGGATAGGCGTTCAGAAGTCTGTGCGAGCAAGGCACGAGCGCGCTCCTGGCTACCCTCGTTAAACTTTTTCACTTCCACCATGTCGCTTTTGTGACGCGCGAGACGCGAGCGCAAACGCGCGTTCGTCTCGCTGATAGTTTGGGAGGCACGCGCGCGTGTGCCTGTGTCGTAGGTGCGCTTCTCGTTTTTCAAAGGAAACTTGATGCCGCCCGCTTCCCTGACCACTCTGAACCGCAAGCCTTCGGGCAAGGTGGCGTTTGCTTGAGCGACGATCGTCTCTAGGTCGGCGTAGAACTTTTTCAATATGTCGTCCGTGTTGCGAGCAAAGCTCATTCCGGGCAGCAGCGACGAGATTCGGATATCCAACAGATTCTCTCCTGCCAGTTGCAGTTTCAAATCCAGCGTCGAGGGCTCTTTGAGCGTCATGGAAACAACCCTTGAGCCGAGCCTGCCGTTGAAGGTTGCGATCGATGTTTGCAGAGAGGCTATTCCCGCATCGAATCCCGCTTGCAAGGCAACGAGGTATTTTGCTGCCGTCTCCTGCCCTGCGAGCAGGATGAAGTCGCTAGCCGCACGATCGAGCGCGGCGTTGTCTAGCAACAAGGCTTGCGATTCTTCGATCGTTTTGCGCGGCAAGGCAAAGTCTATCTCCTCGCTGCGCTTTACGCTGTCTTGATAGATGTAGCTAAAGACGATCTTTTGGTCCTTCTCCTCCTTGTCAAAGTGCAACTGCTTCGCCGCTGAAGATGCAGGGGCAAGCGCACCGCTTGCAAGCAACAGCGACAACAACATCCCGCGCATCGTTTTCTTGTTCATCGGCATCGTTTTTTTGTCCGTTCCATTGCTTGCGAAGTATAGCAAAGGACGACCGCCGTGCATCCGTTTTTTGAGAGCTGTTTGTCTGATCCTCGAAGCTTGTGCTAGGGTGAGAGCTACAACCTAGGCGACCGACAATAGCAACACGAGTTCTCCCGCCATGAAGATCGGTGTCCGCCGCTCGCAATACTTTCTGCCGACGCTGCGCGAAGAGCCTGCGGAAGCCTCGATAGTTTCGCACCGCTTGATGCTGCGCGCGGGAATGATTCGCCAAGCGAGCGCGGGGCTGTACAACTGGTTGCCGCTGGGCTTTCGCGTCATGAAGAAGATCGAATCGCTCGTGCGCTTGGAGCAAGACCGTATCGGCGCGCACGAGTGCCTTATGCCGACGATTCAATCGGCAGAGCTGTGGAAGAAGTCGGGACGCTACGACGACTACGGCAAAGAGATGCTGCGCATCACCGATCGCCACGATGCTCCCCTGCTGTACGGGCCGACGAACGAAGAGGCGATCACGCAACTCTTCGCCGAGACGGTTAAAAGCTACAAGGATCTACCGTGCCGTCTGTATCATATCCAGTGGAAGTTCCGCGACGAGATTCGTCCTCGCTTTGGGGTGATGCGCGCGCGCGAGTTTTACATGAAGGACGCCTATTCCTTCGATGCGGACGAGGAGCAGGGGATGGCTTCGTATCGGGCGATGGCGGTCTCGTACCTGCGCCTCTTCGAACGCATGGGGATGACAGCCGTGCCGATGCGCGCCGAGACAGGTCCGATCGGCGGCGACAACAGCCACGAGTTCGTCGTCTTGGCAGAGACGGGCGAGAGTGCCGTCTATTGCGACCAAACCCTTTTGGAACAAAGATGGCAGGACGCTTCAGGCAATGATGCCAAGACGCACAAAGAGATGTTTGCTCGCGCCACCTCCTGCTACGCCGCGACCGACGAGGAACACGATGCCGAGCGATTCGCCAAGGATGTTCCCGCCGCGCGCAGGGTTGAAACCCGCGGCATCGAGGTGGGACATGTCTTCTTCTTCGCCGACAAATACTCGCGTCCGCTGGAGGCTAAGGTGGCAACCCAACAAGGCACAAACATTCCTGTTGCCATGGGCTCGTACGGGGTGGGCATTTCGCGGCTGGTCGCCGCCGCCATCGAAGCCTCGCACGATGCGAACGGCATCGTGTGGCACGATTCGATCGCCCCATTCGCGGTAGGCTTGGTCTCGCTTGCGTTGGACGAGAAAGATCAAGATGAGGCAGAAAAACTCTACAAAAAACTTTGCCTTGAGGGTATCGAGACGCTCTACGACGACCGCCTTGACGCACGCGCGGGCGTGAAACTCAAGGACATGGACTTGATCGGGTTGCCGTGGCAGATCGTCGTCGGCGGCAAGAATGCCCAAAACAGCGTCGAGCTGAAACGACGCGATGGCAACAAAAAACAAATCCTACCGCTGGACGAGGCACTCGTAAAGATACGAGAAAGCCTAAAACAAACTAGGTGTCATGATTCCGTCTTCGACTGAGCGCTTTGTCGCGTGGCGTTATCTGCGTGCGCCGCGCAACGAGGGTGTCATCACGCTGACGAGCGTCTTTGCCTTGGTGGGGATTGCGCTGGGTGTTGCGACCTTGATCGTCGTCACCTCGGTGATGAACGGTTTCCGCGAAGAGCTGTTCGAGCGCATGCTGGGCTTTACCGCCGAAGCCTCGATCACAGCCCCTGGCGACAAGATAGACGATCCTGAGCAATGGAGCGCGCGGGCGCGGGAAGACAAACAAGTGCGCTCTGCCACCTCGCTGGTAGAGGGGCAGGCTTTGTTGAGCGTGCGCGGCTATTCGACGGGCGTGTTGTTGCGTGGGCTTGCTGCTAGTAGCTTGCCGCACAAGCCGCGCTTGTTCGGCTCGCTCACTGCTGCGGAGCGCGCCGCCTTTGCCGAAGAGGGGGGTGCGCTGATCGGCGAACAGCTGGCGTTGCGACTGGGACTTGAGTTGGCAGACAACCTTGTCATCCTTGTACCGCAAGGCGTGCCTACCGCCTTCGGCAGCCTGCCGAACGAGGCGACGCTGCCGCTAGTGGGTATCTTCAAAACTGAAATTTACGAATACGACAACGGCTTTGTGCTGCTGCCGCTTGCGCGTGCGCAAAACCTTCTCGGCTACGGAGAGAGCGTAGATGCGATCGAGCTCAGGCTGGAGCGTCCCGAACAAGCCGCCGCCGTGCAGGGACGCTTGCAAGAACTGCTGCCCGAAAGGTTGGTCGTGCGCACTTGGCAGGAGCAACACTCCAGCTTGCACGAGGCACTCATCGTCGAGCGTAATGTCATGTTTCTCATTCTGACGCTCATCGTGCTGATCGCCGCCTTCAACATCGTCTCAGGGCAGGTCATGTTGGTGCAAGACAAGCGACAGGGGATCGCCGTGTTGCGCTCGCTGGGCATGAGTCCGAACGGTGTTTTGCGCATTTTCCTTGCGATTGGTTGCTCGATTGGCATCACGGGCACTTTCTGCGGTGCGCTGTTGGGGCTGACTTTTGCGAGAAACATCGACTCTATCGAGAGGCTTATCGAGCGTCTTTTCGGCGTCAAGCTCTTCCCCTTCGATGTCTATTCCTTGCCTTCGCTCCCTTCGCGCATCGAGCCTACCCAAGTCGCGGTGATTATTTCGCTTGCTGTCGCCGTCAGTTTTGCGAGCGCGCTCTACCCGGCTAGACGAGCTGCTACGCTGTCGCCGATCGACATTCTCCGCAGCTCGTGAGTTCAAAGTCTCAGGTTTCTTCGTTTAAGGCTTCGTCTGTGTCGCGCAAGGATTCATCTAACCCTTCTGCTGTGCTTGTACTCGACAAGGTTTCGCAGAGTTTCGACACGGATGCCGAGGTGGGTCTGCAAGTTTTGCACGAGGCTTCTCTGACCTTACAAGCGGGCGAGAAGGTTGCGCTCAGCGCACCGTCGGGCAGTGGAAAATCGACGGTGCTGCATATAGCGGCGTTGCTTGCCAAGCCTAGCGCGGGGACGGTCACGCTTGCGGGCGAGAGTCCTGATCCGCGCAGGAAGGGGTTTCAGGAACGAGCGAGCAACTTACGCGCGCGTCATGTTGGGTTTGTCTATCAGTTTCATCACTTGCTGGATGAGTTCTCGGCGTTGGACAATGTTGCTTTGGCGGCGAGGATTCTCGGCGCGAGTGTTGAGGCGGCGGAAGCGAGTGCGAAGGAGATATTGTATCGCGTTGAATTGCGCGATCGTTTGCACCATCGTCCGAATCAGCTTTCGGGGGGGGAGAGGCAGCGTGTTGCGATTGCTAGGGCTCTTGTCAACGATCCTGTATTGTTATTGGCGGACGAGCCTACGGGAAATTTGGATGCGAAGTTGCGTCTTTCTGTTTTTGCGTTGATGATGGATATGTCTAAGGATAGGGCTGTGTTAGTTGCGACGCACGATGAGAAACTTGTGGGGGGGGTAGGAAGACGCATTACGCTGCGGGAGAAGAAGATCGTGCCTGCGCGGTAGGGGGTTTTTACAAGATTTTTAGGAACAAAAAGGCGTGTCTGCTTCTTCTTGGCTTGCGTTTTTTGTCTGTCTGTTGCCTTCGCGCAACAGACAGGCTTTTTATAATGAAGGAAAAACGCAAGACGAGCGAGCCTTAAGATTAGTCTTGGACGAAGTGAGTTTTGCGTTCTGTTTTTTGTCAAACAAAGCTCGAAAAAAAAGACCGGCTCCCCCGTTATTATGTTTTTATCGGGGGAGCCGGCCAACTGTCGCACGCATGGAAAGGGCAAGAGAGAAGAAGGATCCACACGCGCGAACTTCATCAACAAAACATAGCTTCTTCTTCTATGCCTCGCTGTCCTATAAGCATCACCTTCGATGCAAACTCTGCCCCCTGCCCAACTCCGCCAACCGCTCAACTAAACACGCCAAGCTCGGTGCCACAGACGCGCCATTCACATCTTCGTCTTGGGAAGACATATCAACATCAATCGGAGGAAATCCCTCGTGTGCCAACACTTCCAAATCCTGCAACGCTCCCTCGAAATCTGCGCTATGCACAGACCCCGAAGATAAACCCGTATCTTCTGACATACTCACTACCTCTGCTCTTCCCCCCTGTTCTTCTCTTGAACCCCTCAAAGCCCATGTAGGACTTCGCCTTTGTCTTATTCTCTATATCGCAAGACTTGTGCCAACAGAATTTATTCAACAATATCAATGGCTTGAGTATCAATTGCTTGCATCCACAACCTCAAGAAGATTTTTTCACTCGAACGCGCGCCAAACTCTCCATCGTCAAAAGTCTGCCGCCCGCCGCGCGCGCATCAGCAGGATCGTGGGTCACAAGAAGCGTCGGCACGCATAACGACGCAATCTGCGCAAAAACAAACCGACGAAAACTACGACGCAAAGGTAAATCCAATTTGGAAAAAGGCTCGTCCAACAACAACGCACGCGGACGCGCCAACAGGCAGCGCATCAACGAAACACGAGCCTTCTGACCGCCCGAAAGACTATGCGGATCGCGCGTTGCAAACCCCGACAAACCCGCCTGCTCCAACGCCTCTTCAACACGAGCGCGAATTTGCCCGCGAGAAACTTCCACCGCCCGCGCTGCAAACGCCAAGTTCTCGCCCACCGACATGTGAGGAAAAAGCAAGTCCTCCTGAAACAACAAGCCGACACGACGCAGATGGATGGGCGTCTCGGTGATCTCCTCTCCGTCCAAAAAGACGCGCCCGCGCGCCCGAAAGGCAGGCGAGAGCCCGCCGCACAAATACGAAAGCAAAGACGATTTTCCCGAACCGCTCGCCCCCATGCAAACGACGATCTCGCCGCGCCCAACCCGCAAGTCGAGCCCGCGCACAAAGCACTGCTCTTCCAAAAACAGCGATACGCCCTCTAAGCGCAATCCCCCCTCGCGCTCTATCGTTTGCTCGCTCGTCATTTTTGTTTTCACTTTCATTTTCACCCTCTCCTCACCCTATCCGTAGAGTCCCTTCATGGATACGCGCTTGCGCCAAACGAGCAGCGGCACAAGCAGAGCCGCCCCGAAGAAGAAAAAAGGCACAGCTGCTTGCAGCAGAGCAAACGCACCGACGATTCTCCGATCGCCCCCCGAAGAAAGAGCGACCGCCTCGCTCGTCAGGGTTGCATAGCGTCCCGCGCCGATCAAGACCGTCGGCGCGTACAGCGCGATCGAAACGGCAACGCCCAAGGCGAACGCGGTCAGCAGAGGCTTCAACAACAACGGCAGCGTCACGCGCACAAGGCGGCGAGTGGGCGAGCAACCCAAACTCTCGGCGGTGAGCGCGAATCGCCTGTCCAAACCCCGCATCGATCCGCTCAACGAGAGGAACACATAAGGCAACACGAACAGCATGTGCGACCAAACAAGGATTAGCCAACTCGCCCGCACAGAAAGAGAAAACAACAATATCTGAATCCCAAACAAAAACGAGGTGTGCGGCAACAGCAACGGCAAGTAGAGGGCGACCATCGCTCTATTTTGAACGCTATTGCCAACGCGAACTTTGCCCCCAACGCGAACTTGGTCGCGCGGCTCGTTTTGTATTTTTTTCTCAAGGCGCGTTTTACGCCGCGACTCCTGCTCTAGGCACAGCACGCACAGCAGCAGCGCGAAGCCTGCCGCGGCGATGGCAAGGGAGAGCGAAAGCCACAGGGGCTCGGCAAGACGCTCGAACTTGTCGCGCCACAAATCTAGCGTCCATGCGTCAGGCAAGGCGGCAGGAAAACGCCATGCTTTCGTTTCCGCAAAAGACCACAGAGGTAGCAAGGTGATCGCCAACAGGCCAAGCAGCCAAACGAGCAATCCACTACTCCCGGCAAGCAAGTCGTAGAAACGGCTTATGAGCCTTGTCTTCCACACTTGAATCTTACTCACCTTAATCTTGCGTCCTTGCAACCTTGCGCGCCAAGCTGTCTCGACCAGTTTCTCTCCGCCCCGCCACACGATGATCGCAACCACCACCATGATCACCTGAAACAAGGCGGCGGCGGCGGCTATGGGTTGCTCCAACAAATCGGGAGCGTTCGCCAAAGCCAACAACCGCTCGGCAAACAGCCCCGGGCGCGAGGGAGCAAGCGTGAGGGCGACCTCCAAGTTTGTCAGCGAAAACGCCAAGACCGCATAGACGGACAAGCGCACGCGGCGATAGAGCATCGGTAAGATGCTGTGACAAAAGGCTGCTCGGCGTGCGTAGCCCAAGCCCTGCGCGACTTCGAGAGTGCGCGGCGCGTTGTCGGCGTTCTCGGCAGAGAGCGTCATCAGAAAGAGAAACGGCACTTCCTTCACGACGAGGGCTACGACATACAGGATGCCGTACGGATCGGGGTTTGTCAGCCACAAGGGCGGCTCGTCGAAGCCCGTCAGCCACGGCGAGAGCAGACGCAGAAACCAGCCGCTAGGCGCGAAAAGAAATCCCACCCCCAAGGCTACCGCGGCGTGCGGAACAGATAGCAATGGAGCAAGGCTGCGACGCAAAAAACGCATCACGACACCCTCGCCAAACGAGGCGAACAGCGCAAAAACAACAAGACACGAGACCAGCGTCGCCAAAAAGCCGCAGCGCAGCGTGAGCAGAACAGAGGCGAGCAGGTGCGGAACCTCGAAGAAGGCTACAAACGGCGCGAGCGAAAAGGCGCGCAAGCCCAGCGCGGGAAAGTAGCCGAAGGCGGGCAACACGACAGCAAGCAACCCGCACAAGACGGGTGCCAAGAACAGCAACAGGGTTACGGGAGGAGCAAAACGCATCATTCACTCCCTCTTCCCCTTTCCCCGCCCCTCCCTCACGCGACTACTTCCTTGTGAGAGTTGCTACGCAGCCCTCCAGCCACTTAGCTCTCTCCCCCCTCAGCCGCCATAGCGTTTTTGCCATGCTTTTTTGAGAAGATCGCTCCAGCTCGGATGAGGCTCAGGCAAGCTGCGTCCCAGCTCTTTTGCGCTCATCGCGCCCAAAGCCGCCTTCGCTTCGATTTGTTTGAAAATCTCGCGCTCGGCTTTCGGCAGCTTGGAAACCGCCAAGACACTCGGATCGCCCCACAGGCTCAAGTCCGCCTTGCGCGCTTGCGCCTCGGCAGAAAGCAGAAAGTTTGCGACCACCTGCGCTCCCTCCTTAGCTCGTGCGTTGTAGGGGATGGCGACAAAGTGAGCGTTGCCGATCGTACCTTTCTTAAAGACAAAGCCGCGCGAGGTGTCAGGCAGCGTGCCGCCTTTAATCGAGGAGGCGACATCGCCGGGGTTGAAGGTGAGCGAGAAATAGATCTCGCCGTCCGACAGCAGACGATTTTGATGCGGCCAGTTCTTCGGAAAGCTACGCCCGCCCTGCCACAGCGATGGATGCAGCGCGTCCAAGAAATCCCACAGAGGTTTTGTCGTCTGCTCGAAGTTTGCAGCCGTGGCAGGCTGCGCGAGCACTGCTCTGTCCGCGCCCAAATCGTATAGGGCTTGTTTCAGAAATGTCACGCCCACGAAATCGGGCGGTGCAGGATAGGTGAGTCGACCTTGATTCTTCTTCGCATAGGCAGCCAACTGCTTGAGCGAACGCGGTGCGTTTGCCACCCGCGCCGTATCCCTGATCAGCACCAGTTGCGCCATTCCCCATGGCGATTCGTAACCCTCGGTCGGGATCGTGAAGTCCATCGTGGTCGCGGGTTTGTTCTTAGTATCGACATATTTCCAGTTCGGAAGACGTGTCGCAAAGGGACCGAACAACAGCTTCTGCTCTTTCATTGTGCGGAAGTTCTCGCCGTTGATCCAAATCAGATCGATGCCTCCACCGGTGTTTTTGCCCGCGCTCTTTTCTGCCAGCACGCGCTTGACGGCATCGGCGGTGTTGTCCAACTTGAAATGCTTGAGCGTGATGCCATAACGCGCTTGCACCTGCTCGGCAGTCCAGCGCAGGTAGGCGTTGATTTTCTCCGAGCCTGCCCATGCTGCGAACCACACCGTTTGCCCTCGCGCTTTGTCTTCTGTCTTGTGAAACGCACCGTGGTCGGCGTGCGCCAACGACAGAGGCAACAATAGCAACATAACCGCCGCGCCCAGCGACAAGGTCAGGCGAGACAAGGCTCGCGTCAATAAGGGGGAGGAGGTCATAGAAAAAAGTCCTTACGGTAAGAGAGAAATTACAGATTCGATGCGTAAAGCTAGCAAAAGAATTCTTAAACAAGAATCCTTATTAAGGTTTCAAGCTTTTTAGCATAGCACGCAGCTCTTTTACAACCGCGCTGAGTCTGAGTGGATCGGTATCCGAGACGACGATAGCATTTTTCCATGTCGTCGTCAGCATGGTCGCTCCGCTGGGCAGTTCGCCTTTCAAGCGCGGATAGCTTCCGATCTCGCTTTCGGGATTGCGTTCTTGCACGCCTTGCAGGGCTTCGGCGAACTGGCTCTCGAAGAGGTCTGTACGCAGGGTTTCGCTGAGGCTAGCATTTCCGCCTACGATCTTGCAGGCGAGCGTTTGCAGCATGGCATCGAAGACCTGCGGCACGCCCGCCAAGACATAGACATTTTGGATACGAAAGCCCGGCGCGATCGAAAGAGGATTGGCAATAGGCTCTGCGCCGCGCGGCAGACGCACCATTTTCAAGCGCGGTGCGGTCATCGATTCGCCGCGCTGTTTGAAGTAGGCGTTCATCTCCTCGAAGTGCTTTTCCGAGATTTCCAGCGGACATCCGAACTCGGCGGCTATGGCTGCCGTTGTGATGTCGTCGTGCGTAGGACCGATGCCGCCTGAGGTAAACAGCATATCGGCACGGCGCGCGAGGGCTCTTGCCGCGCTACGAATCTCGCGCGTCTGGTCCGAGATCATACGCACTTCGACGATTCGAATACCGCGCGGATTCAGAAACTTCGTCAAGACTTGCAAATTCTTTTCTTGCGTCCGTCCGACCAAGAGTTCGTTTCCGATCGCCAAGTAGGCGGCTGTTGCGGCGTTTGCCACCATTGCCTTTTTTCTCTGTGCTTTGTGAGTATTGCGAGATTTTCAAAACTATAGCAAAAGAAACGCCCCGTGCGTGCGGAGATGCTCTATGGTGTTTGCGGGGAACGGGTGCGGGCGAAGCGTTCTGCCAACCCGGTCAGGTTCGAAAGAGCGCAGCCGTAACAGAGTGCTTCGGGTCGCGCCCGTCCCTACTCAGGGATAAATTCCCCTGCAGTAAGGCAAACTCTTAAGAAAATCCTTGAAGCAAGACACCGCAAGATACCATGGGCGATATCACGAACGACACCAGCGATAGCACGGGCGAGACGACACAGAAAATCGATCCGCCCACCCCTCTGCCTAAAGAAGACGCGCCGAAAATCTTGCCTGCGAAGGGGGAGCGACTTGTGCTTGCGCGCGCCTATCGTCCGAGGCGATTCGAGGATTTGATCGGGCAAGAGCAGGCACGCAGAATTGTCGAGAATGCTTTGCGTAGCGATCGGTTGCATCACGCGATTCTGCTGTCAGGACCGCGCGGCACGGGCAAGACGACGATGGCGCGTTTGATAGCGCGCGCGGTGAATTGCGGCGGCAGGAAGGATGGGGTTGATCCTTGCGGGACATGTTCCGCTTGCGAGGCGATGGCGAGGGGGGAGGTGATCGATGTGGTCGAGATCGACGCTGCCTCGCACACGGGGGTCGATGGGGTGCGTGAGATTGTCGATGGGGCGGGATATCGCCCTGTGATGATGGCGTGTCGTGTTTATATTATTGACGAGGTTCACATGCTATCGCGCGCGGCGTTCAACGCGCTACTGAAGACTTTGGAGGAGCCTCCGCCGCACTTGCGCTTTCTGTTTGCGACGACGGAGGTTGAGAAGGTTCCTCTGACTGTGTTGTCTCGTTGTTTGCGGCTAGAGTTGAAGCGATTGGACAGCGAGACTTTGGCAAAGCACTATACTTTTGTCAGCGAGCAGGAGGGATGGCAGATCGAGCGAGAGGCGGCGGTGGCGATCGCGCGTGCGGCGGAGGGATCGGTGCGTGATGGGTTATCGTTGTTGGATTGCGCGATGGTAGAGAGCGAGGGAAAGAGCATTGTGTTAGAGCGGGTTCGAGAAATGCTGTTTCTTTCCGACGGGCATGCTTTGTACGATTTGTTGGAGGCGATTGTGGATGGAAAATTGTCGGTGGCGTTGGAGCATTTGGATACTTTGATGTTGAAGGGTGCTCAGGCGGAGCGATTGTTGCGCGAGATGATGGAGCGATTGCATCGTTTGTCGAGGATGAAGGTTGGGGAGAGCAACAAGGCGACGCAAGACAGGAATGATGCCTTGATATTAGAGCCTAGCGATCGGGAGCGTGGGGGGAAATTAGCTGAGGGGTTATCTTTGGCGTCGTTGTCGAGGTTGTGGCAGATTGCTTTACGGGGTTATGAGGAGTTGCGATTGGCGCCGCATCCTCGTTCGGCGTTGGATATGGTTGTTGTGCGATTGGTGGGAGCGGCGGGCATGCCTTTGCCGCAGGAGGTTTTAGCGAGATTGGCGCGGGGGGAGGAAGAAGCGAAGGGGGGAGAGACGGAGGCGAAAGAGGCGAAAGAAGAGAAAAAAGAAGAAAAGAAGGGGGGGGGATATGAGGAGAAGTTGCGGGAGACTTTTCCGGGGGCGACCATTGAGGAGCGTGCCGTGTAGGGTGTGCTTGTGCTTTTTAGGGAGCACGCGCTCACAAAACGGAACTTGCGTTTTGACGCGTAAACATCGTGCGCGTAGCGCACGGGGGGGTGTGGGGGGCAGTCCCGTTCCCCCCTACTCCCAGAATCTTACACTAAACAACCCGCAAATCAACTCCATCACACCGCGGTCATGCCCTCCCCCATCTCCGCAACCCCATGCACAACAATAATCACATGCGTCAACCCACCCTCATCACTCGTACTCATCTCCAAACAAGCCACACAACCCAATCCACCCGCACGAGCCAAAATAATCCTCCGCGCACCCCCGCTCAATCGCACACAGGGCTTCCCGCTCGCAAAACGAACGCTCTCAATATCACGCCAATAAACCGCCGCATTGCCAACCCCAACACCCAGCCGCCTCACCCCCGTCCCTAATGCCTTCCCAATACACTCCTTCGCAGCAAAACAACTCGCTAAATAACTTACCCCTCGAACCCCCATACCACCTCCCATACCACGCCCCATGCCCCGACGACGCGCCTCCGCAACCTCGCCCTCCGCAAAAACACGCGATAAAAAACGATCGCCATAACGCTCAACTAACCTAGCAATACGAGCATGCTCACACAAATCCGTGCCAATCCCCAAAATCACAACACAACTCCTTCTTTAATTCTTTCCCCTCTTCCCCCTCTTGCCTCGCGCATCAACCCCTTCATCTTTGCCACAACCCCGCCCAACGAATCGAACAACGCCTGACACACAAGAAAATAACCGATGTTCAACTCCTCGATCTGCTCGATTCGCGCCACCACCGCAACATTGTCAAAATCCAAACCATGCCCCGCATGGCACACCAACCCCACCCCCTCCGCAATCCCTGCCGCCTCGCGCAACCTCGCCACCTGCCCCGCGTCGTCTGGACGCAACGCATAACTGCCCGTATGCAACTCAACTGCCTTCGCCCCCGTCTGCCGCGCCGCTTTGATCTGATCTCCATCAGGCTCGACAAACAACGAAACCTCACTCCCTACCGCACTCATCCTCTCAACAAAAGAGCGCAACTCCTTATTGCTACTTCCTTGCTTGCTGCCGCCGACAACATCTAATCCCCCCTCCGTTGTCTGCTCCTCGCGCCGCTCCGGCACGAAACACACGGCAGCAGGACGAAGAAGCTCGGCAATCGCCACCATCTCCTCGCACGCCGCCATCTCCAAGTTGAGCCGCACCCCCGCCGCTAGCAACGCCTCGACATCGCCATCTCGAATATGTCGTCGATCCTCGCGCAGATGAACCGTGATACTGTCCGCTCCATGCGCGCACGCAACCCCCGCCGCCTCAACAATGTCAGGATGATCGCCAAAGCGCGCGTTGCGTAAAGTCGCAACATGATCGATGTTAACCCCCAAACGAAGAGGACGCATTAAAAGCCCTCCCCAACAACCGCAAGAACAACTGCAAGAACACCCGCAGAAATAACCTCAGCTGCTCTCCTTGTCCGCAACCTCAACATCTCCACCATCGGAGCCACCATCGGCATCGCTCGCAGAAACAGCCTCGCCGCCAGCCTCGTTGGTAGCCTCGTCGGTAGTCGCTGTCGCTTCCTCCGCCTCCGCTCCGAAGATAGCCTCTGCATGGATTTCAGGCAGAACCTCTGTAGCATGTCCCTCGAAAGAAACTACACCTTCAGCAGCAAGGCTCTCACTCACCCCTACTCCCCCCTCCTCGCCCTCTTCGGCTGCCGCCTCGATCGGAGAGAATCGCCGATGGTTTCTCACGATCGAATCTTCCAAAGCCTCGATATCCAAATTGCCCTGCATGATCTCGCGCAAGGCAATCACGGCGTTTTTCTCATGCTTTATCACACGATCACGCTCGACCGTGGGCTCGACCCCGCTCGCCAACTCGCGCCCGCGCTGTGCGCCGCACATCACCAAGCGAAAACGATTCGCTATTAAATCAACACTGTCTTCTATCGACACACGCGCCATCACAACACCTCAAGTTTTAGTTTTAAAAGGGATACCAATGTATCGGTCGCGCTTGCCTTGCAAGTCGGAAACCCTCAACAACACAACTTTACGCCCCGCCTTCTTCGCCTTCGTCAAGATTCGTCCTGCCGCCTCGACGGATGCAACCTTTACACCATTGATCTCTCGAATGACATTCCCGCGCTGCAAACCCTTCTCGGCAGCCTCGATGCCCGCCTTCACAATGACGAGCCCCTCAAGCGAGCGCGGAACCTTGTTGTGCGAGCGCACCGCCGCGGTCAATTCTATGACATCGACCTCGATCAAAGACAAGGATGCCGCCTTCACCTGCTTATCCGTAACAATGCCGTTGCGAGAATCTTCTGTCTTTCCTCCCCCCCCTTTACTTCCTCCGCGCGTACTGGCAAGCCGCTGCTCGCTCTGTCGCGCCACTTTCAGCGACAAGACAAGTCGCTTGCCTGCGCGCAAAACCTCGACGGGCACTGTCTTGCCGATCGGCGTTTGGGCTACCATCCACGGCAGGCGATCGTTGCGCGTCACCTTTTTGCGATTGTAAGAAACGATCACATCTCCGTTTTGCAAGCCTGCGCGCGCTGCGGGACTTTTGGGAGCAATACCTGAAACGATTACTCCCGCTGGCTTTCTAGAGCCCTTCCATCCCAAGCCTGCTGCGATATCTTCTGTGACGGGCTGGAAGGCGATTCCCATCCATGCGCGTTGCGCTTCTCCGTACTGACCTAGTTGCTCTACGATTGTGCGCGCGACAAGCGATGGAATTGCGAAGCCGATTCCGATCGATCCTCCGCTGGGCGAGACGATCGCTGTGTTGATGCCGATCACGCGCCCGGAGAGGTCAAACAGGGGACCTCCTGAGTTGCCGCGATTGATCGGCGCGTCTGTCTGAATAAAGTCGTCGTAGGGACCTGCGCGAATATCGCGTCCGCGTGCGGAGACGATTCCTGCGGTCACGCTGCCACCGAATCCCAGCGGGTTGCCGATCGCCATGACCCAATCTCCGACGCGCGTCCTGTCCGAATCGCCCCACGACACGGCGGGCAGACTTTTGTTGTGCTTTACGCGCAACAGCGCCAGATCGGTTTGCACATCTTTACCGACCACTTCTGCCGCCAGTTTTGTTCCGTCTTGTAGTACGACGACGATGCTCTCTGCCTTGTCGATCACATGGTTGTTGGTGACGATCAGCCCTTTGGCATCGATCACGAAGCCCGACCCTTGCGAACGAGTGCGTCTTCGTTGTTGCGAGCCACCTTTTTCTTTTTGTCCTTGTTGCTCGCGGAATTGTCGAAAGAGTTCTTCCAGTTGCGACCCTGGCGGAGCGCGAAACTCGAACTTCAAACCGCTACGCCGCTTGCTTTCGCTGACGGGGTGGCGCGCCTGAATATTGACGACGGACGGCGAGAGCTTTTCGGCGAGGTCGGCGAAGGAGTTCGGGCTAGAGCGCGCGTCCGCCGTTGCGACAACGCCGCACGAAAGCAGGAGCAGAGAGAAAATCGCAACCGCAGGCACATTTGCCGACAGCACACGCGAGAGGGATGACATACTAAACAAGGAAGAGACGAGGAAAAATAAAGTGAGCGTTGAATTAGATACTGTCTACAATATGGTATTTTTCTTTCTTAAAGCAAGGTTTTTCGCAAAATTTTTCACAAGGTTTTTCACAAGATTTTTTTGTGTGAAAAAATAAATTGCGATAGAGGCAAAAAAAGATAAGAATACCACGCAAGAACGACATAACAAAATGACATAGCAGGGAGGTTGTTGTGATGGCGCAAGAAACAGCAAATATTTCTACGGATATTTCTTCGGAACGTCGTCGTGGCGGCGGTCGCGAGGGTCGTCGCGCGCTCCGTGCGCAAGCGGCGGTTGATCGTCGCGATACGGCGGCGGCGTATATCAAGCGCGGCATGCCTGTCTACAACTACTTCAGCGAGGAGCAGCTCGATCGTATTTGCCAAAACGGCGCGAAGATTCTGAAGGACATCGGCTTGGAGTTTCGTGAGGATGAGGAATCGCTCGCCCTGTGGAGGCAAGCGGGAGCAAAGGTGGAGGGCGAGCGCGTGCGTTGCGACGAATCCACGCTGTTGGATATCGTCAAGAGCGTTCCTTCTCAATTCACGCTACATGCGCGCAATCCGAAACGCTCGGTACAGATCGGCGGGGATGCGACGGTGTTTTTGCCTACTTATGGACCTCCGTTTGTGCGCTCGCTGAAGGAGGGACGACGCTATGGGACGATCGAGGACTTCCGTAATTTTTCCAAGTTGACCTACTTGTCGCCCGCGCTGCACCACAACGGCGGCACGCTGTGCGAGCCGACCGATCTTCCCGTCAACAAGCGACACTTGGAGATGCTATACAGCCACGCGCGCTACTCGGACAAGGGCTTTCTCGGCTCGGTGACCGCGCCTGAACGAGCGCAAGATTCCGTCGATTTTGCCAAAATCATCTTCGGCGAGGAGTTCACAGACAACAACGCCGTCATCAGCGCGATCATCAATGTCAACTCGCCGCTCGTCTTCGACAACACGATGACGGGCGCGCTGAAGGTCTATGCGCGGGCTAACCAGCCTTGCATCGTCTCTCCCTTCATCTTGTCGGGAGCAATGGGCCCCGTCACTGTGGCAGGCACGCTTTCGCAAATCTACGCCGAGAGCCTGCTAGGCGCAGCCCTTGTACAGCTCTACCGCAAGGGAGCACCACACATCATGGGAACATTTGCAACTTCGCTTTCGATGCTTTCAGGCGCGCCTTGTTTTGGAACTGCCGAATCCAGCATGGTGCAACTCGGCTGTGGGCAGCTCGCGCGCAGGTTGGGCTTTCCGTTGCGCTCTAGCGGAGCTTTGTGTGGCTCTAAGATCATGGACGCGCAGGCAGCTTACGAATCGGCGATCTCTATGCAAACGAATCTGTTTGCGGGCAACAATGTTGTCATGCATACGGCGGGATGGCTGGAGGGAGGCTTAGTGATGGACTACGAGAAATTTGTATTGGACGCAGATCAGGCTATGGCTTTTGTCAGGTTGGCGACGCCGCCTGAAACGGACGAGAACCAACTGGCTTTCGATGCGCTGCAGGAGGTCGGACCGGGCGGACACTACTTGGGCTGCGCGCACACGCAAGCCAACTTCGAGACTGCCTTCCACAACTCGCCTTTTGTCGACAACGAGTCCTTCGAGCGATGGAAAGCTGAGGGAGAAAAAGACATGGTGGCGCGCGCTGCAGAAAAGGTCGAGAAGATGTTGAACGAGTACGAAGCACCGCCTATCGACGAGGCGCTTGATGAAAACCTGCTCGACTTCATAAAGCGGCGTAAGGAGTCCATGCCCGATGCGTGGATCTAGTCAAAATTGCCTGCTGCGTTCTTGAGCCTTTTTGCTTTTTGCGCGCGGATTATTTTAACGACGATGGCGGATATTTCTTCTGACAAGAACTTGTGGCGACGCTTGTGCGTTTCGTTGCGCGCGTGGGTTATCGATCATTGGCGCGGAGATTTATCGCTTGTCGAGTCTTTTTGGATCAACTGTTTTTTCGTAAACTTGGGAGCGGGCATTGTATTGCGTCGCCTTGCGCCTTCGCCAGCGGGCGTGATGGTGTTCGGCGTGTTGTCGGTGGGGATTTCTGTGTGGCAGTTGGTGGGCTTGTGGCGATCGGCGCACAAGAACAGCAAGAAGCAGCCGTTTTGGTCGGCGATTGTGAAGGGAGTGTGCGTGATGAATGTTGTCGTTTTTGTGATGGTGATGCTGGCGGTGTTGTTCGGCGACTTCGGAGGGGGGGGAATCAATTTGCCTGCCGATTTGCCTGCCGATTTGCCTGCCGATTTACCTGGGCAGAGCATACCGAGCGGCTTTCTTTAAACTTGAGCCAAAATTTACTCAAGATTTGACGAAGATTTTTTTACACCAAGCCTTGACGAGGGGAAACAGAGGTGCTAGAAAGCCCTCTTGTCGTGCTGTAGGGCTGAAGTTGGGGGGCTGAAGTTGGGGGGCTGAGCTTGGGGGAGCTGAAGTTGGGGGCTAGAGAGGGCATAGGGGGATGCAGGGGGAAAATGGGGGATACAAATGGGGGAACAATCGTTTTTTACAAACAACAACATCAACATCACACAAGGAGTTTCTTCTGATGAGAAAAGGAATTATTGTTGCCCTCGCCACGCTGGCGATGGGTTTGACGGGCTTGTTTGCGTCTCCTGCGAAGGGGCTGCAGTTTGGCTTTAATGCGGGTTATAGCTCGGTGGGCTTTCAGTTGCATGGCATGGGCGGAGAGCTTCTGTTCGGCTTTCAGGGCAAGGACGAGCATCGTCCTGAAGGCTCGGTGCTACGCATCGGCTTGGCGGGTGCTTCAGGAGAGGGCGAGACCGACCTCACAAAAGCAAAATGGGGCGGGGTGAGCTTCAATAATTTCATCATCGGAACAGCCGCTCAAGCTTTGGGAGGACTGGCGGGATTTGCTCAGTTGCCTGCTGCGCAACAACAAGGAGCAATCGCAGGAGCGCTAGCGGGCATCGAGGGAGGTCTTACACAAGCCGGCATCAGCGATCTTACAAAAGCCAAGGGTGTTGGCAATGCCTTCCTTCTCTCGGCGGCGTATGAGTATGTGTTGCCGCAAGGTGTGCCGGGGCTGGGCTTCATCGTCGGCGGCGAGCTGTATGTTTCGCAAGGGAGCCTCGTAGGTGAATCGACCGATGGAGGCATCGGGGGAGGCGGTGTTGTTGGCATCAGCTACTACACGAAGAACGGCTTGAACTTCACTTTCAAGACCGGACTCGGTGTCGTCGATCCCGGAGAAGTGACTGTGACTAACGTGAAGGTCGAGCCTGAGGCGAAGTTCTACGCCAGCCCGAGTTTCTCGATCGGCTTCATTCACTAGTTCCCTTTAACAAAATTGAGGACGCGGGCTTTCATTGCTCGCGTCCTCTTTTTTTTGCTTGCGGATTGGCGCAGATTAAGTTTAGGATTAGCGTGTTATGCGTTCTTTGATCGAGTTAGTGTTGTTGCTGTTGCGTTTGTACGGCTGGTGTCTGATTGCGGTTGCGATCATGAGTTGGATGTTGGCGTTTGGCGTTATCAACGCTTACTCGCCTGTGGTGCGCTCGCTTTTGGAGATTTTGTATCGATTGACCGAGCCACTCTTGCGTCCGATAAGGCGTATTATTCCGTCGGTTGCGGGGGTTGATTTCTCGCCGGTGATTGCTCTGCTGGGCTTGTGGTTTGTCGGGCAGTTGATTAGGGAATATCTGCTTTAGAGAGGGGGAGTGTGTTCGGGGGGTATCTTTAAACGACGATGAGCGAAAAGAAGCAGAGGATCGATCCTATTCGGCGGGTACGCGGGATGCAGGATTTTCTGCCTGAGCGCGCGGCGGGGATGCGCAGGATTGCGCGGATTGCGGAGGATGTTGCGAGGCTGTACGGATTCGAGCGCATAGAGATTCCTATATTAGAGAGGGCAAGTTTGTATCGGAGGTCGTTGGGTTTAGGGAGCGATGTTGTGATGAAGGAGATGTATGCCTTTGAGGATAAAAAAGACAAGAATGACAATAGCGAGGAGTTATGTTTGCGTCCTGAGGGGACGGCGGGGGTGATGCGGATGTTGATCGAGAACGGATTGACGCAGACGCTACCGCAGCGATGGTTTTACGAAGGGGCGATGTTTCGTAGGGAGCGTCCGCAGAAAGGACGATTTCGCCAATTTCACCAGTGCGGCGTGGAGTTTTTGACTACTCACTACGATTTCATAACAGTCGACTTAGAGGTATTGAAATGCGCTTGGCATTTTTTGAAAGAATTAGGATTAGCAAAACAAGGATACTTAAATTCAATTGGCTTGGAACAATTGAGGAAAGAGCGCAATACAACATATTGCTTACGCAACACTTTCAAGAATATAGAACGATGCTCTTTGCTAGAGAGTGTTGAACGCTTCAACGAGGTCAACGCCTTGCGCATTTTTGATTCTAAAGACCCAAGACCAAGAGGCGATTGAAAACGCACCAGACTTTGAATTAAACGAAACATCAAAAGAAAATATTAAAACAATAAAAAGCTGGTTAACAGAACATTTAAACATACCTTATGAATCGATTCTAGCTTGTGCGCGGATTGGATTATTACAGCAACCTTGTTACGAATTTGTTGAAAAAGGATCGACACGCGAACAAGCAACGCTGTTAGCGGGGGGGCGGTACAATGGCTTGTGCGAACAAATTAGCGGACGCGCTGACAACCCCCCTTTGACGGGCGTGGGCTGGGCAGCAGGATTGGAACGTTTGCTTAATTTATCTTCATTGTCGAGTAATTTTAATTCAGAGATAAAAATATAAAAATTTGTCTTTCTGATTCTATTGTTCCGATATTTGCAAATAAAATTCCTCTGTAAGCAAAAGAGTTTATGATTGAAAATTTTAGAAACAAATTACATTTTAAAATTCTTAAAAATAATAAAAATATTGTTCTTGTTCTTCTTAAAATGTCAAATATCATTACGCTCAAAATGATTACAGAAAAAATAGAAGAAAATTCAAATTTTCTTATTGTTAGATCTATAAGTAGCGATAAGGAAAAATGATGACTTTACATTGTATAATATTAAAAAAAGAGATCAAAGCATTATGTTGAGCGTTTGCAGACTTAATTTTATTGATCAATTAAACAAAGAACTAAAAGATTTCATTCAAGAAGAAAATCTATAACCCCCTGATGGAAAAACAATTCTATCGGCATGGTGGGCGTTCGTGTGATGCATGCATCCAAGTCATGACACTTGGCGGATTAAAACATGCGTATAGGCACGACGATAAGCAGTATGATCTGCCAAGTCGGGAATAAATTCCCCCGCCATGCCGAATCTACATGCATCCTATAAGCATCTCCCGCGTCGGTAAGAAAAAGGTTGGTTATTAATTTATTTGCTTTTTTGTTAAATTAAGTTATTGTATTAACTATGAGTACACAAGACGAGTTCTGGCGCGAGCGATTCGCAACCTCCCTCCGTCAAGAGGAAACAACCCAACTCGCCCTAAACAATCCCACAATCCCTAATGCCGAGCGCGTAACCCTCGCAAAAACACTCGCATCCCTAACCCCCCTTTGTAACGAAATCCGCTCCTACAATAATCTAACCCAACAAAAAACCTCCGCCCAAAACCTCCTCGCCGAAGAACCAGATTTGGATAAAGCGCTCAAATCCCTCGCCTCAGAAGAAATTATAACCCTAGAAAAACAACGCACCGCCATCCTAGACAATATTCAAACCCTCATGCTCGACTCATCGGAGGAAGAAATAAATACCGCCATCCTAGAAATTAGACCCGGTACAGGCGGCGAGGAAGCCGCCCTCTTCGCAGCCGACCTCCTATCTATGTACCAACGATACTCCGCAAATAATTCCTACAAGTTCGAGGCTATCTCCATACAACAAACCCAACAAGGCGGTATCAAAGAAGCCATCGCTACCATCGAAGGACCCCGCGCCTTCACAAGACTCTCGGTAGAATCAGGCGTGCATCGCGTCCAACGAATCCCCGAAACCGAAACACAAGGCAGGATCCATACCTCCGCCGCAACCGTCGCCATCCTACCGCAAACCTCAGAAGTACAACACCCCCTCCTAGAACAAGACCTCCGAACAGAAACCTTCCGCGCACAAGGCGCAGGAGGACAGCATGTCAATACAACCGACTCCGCCGTGCGTATAACCCATATACCCTCAGGACAAGTCGTACAATGCCAAGACGAAAAATCTCAACACCGAAACCGCGAAAAAGCACTCAAAGTTCTCACCGCACGAGTGCAACAACATATCCAAGATTCACAAAATGCCGAACGCTCCGCAACACGCAATTCACAAATAGGTAGTGGTGATCGCTCAGAGCGAATCCGTACTTATAACTTTCCGCAAAACCGAATCACCGACCACCGCATCTCCCTCACCCTCTATAAACTCGATCGCATCATGCAAGGCGACGGGTTGGAGCTACTACTCAATCCCCTCGAAGCCGCCCGAAAATCCGAGCGCATAACCCAACTCCAAGAACAAAGCCCCCTGCCAAAAACCTCCCCCTCTCCCAACAAGCAAGCAAACAAAAAAAATGCCTCGCCTTGAGCTCAACAAACTCCGCGAACCTCATAAACTCCGCGACCTCCGCGACCTTCATAAAAATTGGCTACTTCGTCTGAAAGATGCCCACCTAGAAGATCCCCAAGCAGAACTCAACGCGCTGTGGCGAACAATAACAAACGATCCGCTACCCCTGCTCGCTTGCTCTGAAATCACCCCGCGCCTCGCACAACGCCTGACGCATCTAGTCGAACGCCGAGCCGCGCGCGAACCCCTTGCCCGAATCACCAAGCAGCGCGAGTTCGCCTCCCTGCCCTTCCATCTCAACAAAGCCTGCCTCATACCCAGAGCCGACAGCGAAACGCTACTAGAAGCTGTCCTTCATCTCACCGCCTCCCCGCACCCCGTTCGCACCATCCGAGAACTGGGTTGCGGCAGCGGATGCATCGTCCTCGCCCTCGCTGCAAACCTCTGCGACAAACCTCAACGCCCCGCCCTGCAAGCCTGCGACATCTCCGCCCAAGCCCTCGTCGCCGCCCGCCTTAACGCACAAAGCCTACAAAAAAAACTTCCCGTCCAATTCTTTCGACAAAACTGGAGCGATAAAAAACATCGCGCAAAAAATAACGCAAAAGAGATAACGGAAGAGCAACGGAAGAGATAACGGAAGAGATAACAGAAGATATCGAAGAAACCAACTCGACCTGCTCTTCGCCAATCCCCCCTACATTCGCCGCTTTGAGCGCATCATGCTCTCGCGCGAAGTTTCCCGCTTCGATCCACCGCTCGCGCTGGACGGCGGCTTCGATGGCATGCGCTCCTTTCGACACATCCTTCGCTACGCGCAACAAACTTTGCGCTGCGGAGGCTTTCTGCTGCTCGAACACGCCCCCGACCAAACGCGCATGCTCAAACCCCTCGCGCAACGAAAACAATTCCGATACCTCCGAACGCTCAAAGATCTGGCAGGCAGGGACAGAGTCTCCGTTTTCAGAAAGCACTCCTAACAAAAAATCCTAACAAAAAGTCCTTGGCAAAAAATCCTTGCTTGATGCTCCCGCCTCGCCTATCCTAGTTTTAATAATTCCTCCCTTTGCACGAGCCCCTAAATATCCATGTATACCCAACGAAGGCCCTCCTCCCGCCCGCCCCGTAGCGGCGGCTACTCCCAACGCGGACGCAGTCCCTCCTCTTCAGGACGCAATTTTGAATCGAACGGTCCTGCGAATTTTCGCGTGCGCGGCAAGCCGATCCAAATTCACGACAAGTATGTGCAGCTTGCGCGCGACTCGGCTGCCAACGGAGACAAGATTCTAACGGAAGGGCTGCTTCAGCACGCAGAGCATTACTTGCGCATGCAAACCCTCGATCGAGACAGGAGCGCGCCCGATCGCTCCGCAGAACGAGGTGGCGATTCTTCCGACGAAGGCGATGGCGGCTATCGCCGTTTTGCACCACGCACAAGCGGCGCGCGCCGTCGCTGGGCTGTTTCGCCTGAGGGACCTGCGCGCCAAGAATCACAACAAGAATCGCAACAAGAATCGCAAAACCCAGAATCGCAAAACCCGGAATCACGAAATGAGGGCTACGCCTCTTCTGAGTCGACCAGCTCTGCTAGCCACGAAGGCGGCGGCGAAGGCGGTGACCAACCCTCGGAGGCTAACGAGGAGCAGGCGCAAGTAGAGCAAAGACGTCCTCTCTCTGAGGGAGGACTTGCCACCAACGATGCGCCCGACAATGCAAGCGGAGACGAAAGAAACTACGGGTCGGAGGCATCCTACGATTGAAGGACAAGGGCAAAGGATTAACCTATCTCGCCTGCTCTTGCTGTTATCGTTGTTGCGCCTGCTCGGCAAGACGATCGAGCCAATACTGCTGTCCTTCCAAATCGTTGTGCGCCTCCTTAGCCAAGCGGGCGCGCAGGACGTTGTAAGAAAGCCTCTCCGCCTGCGTAGCAGCGTTGTCCGCGAGGGAGCTGTCCGTAGCGGATCTGTCGTTTTCTTCCATCTCCATCTCTAACGCCAAGTCATCGAGCATCTGTGTTGCGCGTGCCCAGACCTTAGCGTCCAACAGCATTTCGCACAAAAGGAGTCGAGATTTCAACGAAGGTTTCTTTGTGCATAAGCTCTCTAGCAGTCGCGCGCGCTCGATGGGTTCGGTAGCGTTGTGCAGACGGAAAAAGGCTTCGGCGAGAGCGCGCCCTTCGAACTCTGCCCAATGGGTGCGAACGAGTTTTCGTCCCTGCGCCCTTAAAGCTGCTCCGCCATCGGCGAGTCGTTGGGCGTAGGCGACGATGCCGCGTTGTTTTGATGCGATGAAAGCCAGATGCGCTTGTCGCACGGCATCCTTTTCGTCTCCCGCCTCCAAGGCTTTTCGCATGGCGTCGATTCGCAACCCCGCTTCCAGCAGCTGAAATGTCGAGGGCAGGGTTGTGCCGCGCCGTCGTATTTTATCCAAGAGAGCGAGAGCAGCTTCGGGCGAATCGCCTTGTCGAGCGATCTCGATTTGCTCGACCCACAGCTGCAACGACGATGGACGCAACGCCTCCGCCTCGCGCGCATAGATCTGAGCCCGCCCGTAGTCGCCGTTGTGGCGTGCAAGCCGTGCGAGCGATAGCAGTGCTACGAAGCGCGTATCGGGATATTGTTGCAAGTTTTCGTAGAGCGTCTGCGCCTGCTCGATGTTGGAGGAAGATTCGGCGACCTGAGCGGCGATCAAAGTCGAGAGGTTGTCTTTATCCAACAGCTTGCGTGCTTCCAAAGCTTTTTCCAAACGTGCGTTAGTTCCTGCGTTAGCACTCTGGGTATTTTCCATTCCCATCTCCGCTCTGCCTCCGCTCAAGGCTTGTAGTAGTGCGCGATAGCCGGCATCGCGTCTCCTTGTGCGTCGCCACAAACCGACATGGCGCGGCAAGAGCCAGAGTTCTCGCAAGATTCGCCCGCCCCACAACACGAGAAACAACGCTAACAGCAACAAGACGAGCAGCGCCCCTGGTCTTGCTGTGAGCTGCCATTCTCCCCACGCGATGTCGAGTTGTCCGCGTGCGGTCGCCATCCACGCCGCTATGATGGTCAGCAACGCGAGTTTGACGGTTGTCCAAAACATCAAAGATCAGGAGGATGGTCGGCGAGGTATCGTGTCGCCTGTCTCGCTGCTACTCAGGAGGGTGCGAATTTCGTGCAACGCTGCGAAGACGCCGTTGCGTGAGGATAGGGCAGCACGAAAAGCCTGCAGTCGTGCGGAGACATCTTCGCCCAGCTGCTCGCGCGTCTGTTCGTTGGAGGCGGAGAGGGATGGGAAGGTTTGGAGACGCTCTTCTGCCTGTTGGAATCGTCCGTCTTCGAGCATGCGTTCGATGGTGAACAGCGCGGATTCGTCTCCCTCTCCATCTCCGCCTCCATCTCTTGTGCCGTAGCGTCGTCGCAAGGAGAAGATTCCGAACAGCTGCGCGCGCAGTTTTTGAGCAAAGCGTGCTTTGAGCCCTCGCTCTTCCGCACCTTTCTCTGCCCTGTCCGCAGCCTGCCATACGAGCAAGTCAGGAAGCAAACGGCGGTAATCGGCGAGCAGTCGCTGTGGAGAGGAGAGATTGTTCGCTTGCAGCAAGAGTGCCAAGGCGTCTTCTAGTTGCTCGCGTTCTTGGAGATTCAAGGAGGACTCTAGCGGCTCCAGCGAGAAGCTGCTGCGTTGCGCGATTGCATAGGCGATGTTCTCCAGCTGGAACAGAGCGTTCAAACGCCGTGACAGGCGTTCGGTTGCGCGATTCTGCTCTAGGCGTTCGACTTTTGAACGCAACCGCGACAGAGCCTCGGCGCGCCGCTGCAACAACTCGGCGAGCGAATCCAAGCGTGCCGACTGGTTGTCGAAGGCAGCTGCCAGCGCGTCGCTCTCGCTTTTCAGACGACGCAGCTCCGCGGCTGCGGGCGCCGCCTGCTGCGCGCTCACCCCTGCCATGTCGCGCTCCAATCCTTCTAGGCGCACAAGCAAGTCGCGCGGCAAGGCAGAAAGATTGGCGGAAGAAGAAGCGGCAGAAGAACCCGTAGAGCCTTCGTCCGTCTTGTTCGAGACAGCGTGCGAGGTATCGTCTTTGTCTTTGTCTTCATTCGTGTGCGACTCTGACGATGCTGCGCCGTGACCGCCGTCGGCGAAAGTGCCCATCAGTTTTGTATCGATAGGTCCCGCCCAAAGAGGGCGCGTGAGAACGCCGACAAGGGCAATCAGCGAGAGCAGCATCGCCCACTGACCGCTCGTGCTACGCGGCAGAGCGGCGTGTTCCCATACCTCGCTGGAAATATCCAAATTCTCCTCGTCGCCGCTTGCAAAATCTTCGCCGCTGGTAAAGGCGCTGACGATCCCCTCCTCCATGGCGACCTCCTCCTTCGCGGAGGAGGCTTCTTTGGGCGCATCCTTTTTCTTCTTTTGTTCTTGTTCTTTTCCTTCTCCCTTTTGCGCCATAATATTTTCTTGTGCTTGTTCTTGTGCGCTCGAAGTGCTTGCCTCCTCCATGGGAGTGCTGAAGGAGGTGCTTGCGGGGGTGCTGCTCAAGGGAGAGTTGCTCAGCAGTGCGCGTATTTTCTGTTGGTGGGCGGGAGGGATCGAGCCTCGTTTTTTCCATCCTTGAACCGTGCCGACGGCAATCCCGAGCTTTGCTGCGCAAGGACGCAAGCCTCCTAAACGAGCTACGAGTGCCTCGACGCCTGAGCGTTTGTCGAAGTTTATGTTTATGTCGGAGTCCGTCATGGGAGAGCCTCGTCAAGAGCTTGGAGCAAACTCGTCTCCGAAGGCATCGTAGCGCACACGATGCGGGCGCACGGGAAGCTTTGTCGCAAGCGTACGCCTATGCTAGGCGCAAGGCAGAAGAAGCGCAGGCGTACAGCTCGCATGGCAGGTTCGCCGAAGGCTTGCGCGTACAGTCTTGCAAAAATATCTGCCGTGCGGGGCGAGTAGAACATAGAAGCGTACAGGGGAGGTTGTGAAGGAGGTTTCGAGGAAAATTTAATGGAGGCGTTCAAGAGTCTGTAAGCAGAAGAAGGCAATTTTTGTACCGAGACCGCCTCGTACAAGACAATTCTTTCAGCAGAATAGCCCATTTTACGCAAAGATTCCACAAGATTTCCTCGCCGATGCCTACCACAAAGATGCAGCACGGGCGTGCTTTGGGGGTGGTGTTGGCGGATCTCTTCGATCAAGCTTACAAGCGTTCCTTGCGCGGCGCGTACGCTTGCAAAACCTAGGCGTTTTGCCAAGGCTGCGCTTTCCTCTCCCACCGCCAGTAGCGACAAGGCGCGCGTAGCGGAGTTGTGCGAGGGCGAGCAGTCACGCGTACGCGCGAGCATACGCAAGGCACTTTTCGAGGTTACGAGCAGCGTGGGTTTTTTTTCCAGCTTTTCGGCAAGCTCATAAGCAGGCAAGGCTTCGAGGGAGAGCAGGGGTGCGCGAAAGACAGACCAACCACGACGGCGGAGCGTCAAGGCACTCGCGTGCGATTCTTCGCGCAAGCGCGTGAGCAGCAAGGCGCCTAAGTTATGCACTTAGTATATGCACCTAGATCTCTTGTTAGAATCTCTCGACCGCCTCCTCTGATCGAGGGGGCTGCGGCGAGGTGTGCGGCGGAGTCTGCTGCGGAGTTTGGGACGATGCTGCCAAGCGTTGAGCGAGCGCGCGTCCTAGTGTTTCTGCGTCCTTCTGCTTGCCTGCGATGGTGTCTTGCTTTTTCTGCCCTGCTTCGATTACGAACGCGGTCAGGGTGAGCGTGTCCTCGCGCAAATGGGCGGATGCGCCCAACGGCGTGTAGCAGCTGCCTGATACAGCGTGGAGGAATGCGCGTTCGGCGGAAACCTCTGCGTGGCTTGTTCTATCGGATATTTCGCCCAAGAGCGCGAGCATCTCGGCATCGTCGCTACGCGCGACCAAGGCGATCGCGCCTTGTCCTGCTGCGGGGAGGAATTTTTTTTCGTCCAGCATACACAAAGGCACAGTGATGTCGAGTCTTTGCAAGGCGCAACGAGCCATGACGATTGCGTCGTTTTTTCCTTCGTCGAGGCTACGGAGTCTTCGCTCGATGTTTCCGCGCAAGGTTTGAATGTTGAGATCGGGTCGTATCGTCTTGACGAGCGCTTCGCGACGCGGCGACGAGGTGCCGAGGGTGGCGGCGCGCGCCAAGCTGGCAAGCCCACCTCCGTCGGGGTTGCGCATCACGAGACAATCGCGCCGTTCGCCACGCGGCAGGTATGCTGCGATCGCCGTTCCCGTTGCGAGCGTTGATTCCATGTCCTTTGCCGAGTGCACTGCCAAATCGATCGTGCCGTCGAGCAGCGCACGATCGAGCTCTTTGGTAAAGAGCCCCTTGCCACCTATCTCGGCGAGCGGGCGATCGAGAACACGGTCGCCGCTTGCAAGGAAGTGCTGCAGGCTCAGCGAGGGCATCTCGGTGCTTCCTCTCAAAGCAAGGACGCGAGGAAGGGAGGCGCGTAAAAAATTCTGGGCGAGCGCAGCCTGCGCGCGCGAAAGGGGCGAGCGGCGCGTGCCAAGACGCCAAGCGGCAGAAGGCGCGGCAGAGGTCATAGAAACAACAATCCTAGTATAATCTTTTGAGCGGGATAAAAATAAAAGTCAAAAACAAAGGTGTGGAAAACACTCTCCACAACGATAGAGCAAGCGAGGCAATGTGTCTATATTGCGCGCTGTCTATATTGCGCGCTGTCTATATTGCGCGTTTGCTCCAATTTTAATTTTCCCCGACCTCGATGGCGAGCGCGAGGGCTTCTCCGCCACCGATACAGATTGCTGCCATGCCTCGTTTCAGGTTTCTTGCGCGCAGGGCGGAGAGGAGGGTGATGAGAATGCGTGCACCCGATGCGCCGATAGGGTGTCCGAGCGCGCAAGCACCGCCATTCACATTGACGCGCTCGACGGGCAGGTGCAGGGCTTGCATCGCTGCCAGGGTGACTATGGCGAAGGCTTCGTTGATTTCAAACAGATCTACATCCTCGAAGTTCCAGCCGCAGGCTTGTTCGAGTTTTTGCAACGCTTGGATAGGGGCGAGCGTGAATCGCTGGGGTTCGCGTGCGTGCGCGGCGGCGGCTTTGATCTCAGCGAGGATGCGCCAGCCTTGTTTTTCGGCAAACGCCCTCCGAGCTAAGACGAGCATGGCAGCCCCGTCGGAGATGGAGGAGGAGTTGGCGGCGGTAACGCTGCCGTCCTTCACAAATGCTCCTTTCAGATGCGGAATCTTGGAAATATCCGATTTGAAGGGTTGTTCGTCTTGCAGCACGAGCGTCTCTTTTTTGCGCGAGGAGATCGCTACGGGAACGAGTTCCTCCTTGAAACTGCCGTCCTCATTAGCACGGCGCGCTTCGGTGAGCGAGCGGATGGCGAAGTCGTCCATCTGCTTACGCGAGATCTGCAACTCTTGCGCGGTTTCTTCGGCGAAGATTCCCATACTTTTGTTTTGCCCATATGCGTCTTCCAAGCCGTCGCACAGCATGTGGTCGACGAGGCGCGCGTGTCCCATACGCAAGCCGCCGCGCGCGTGGGGTAGCAGATAGGGAGCGTTGCTCATGCTTTCCATGCCACCTGCGAGGATGGCGGTATGGGCGTTGTGGTGGAGTGCATCGCATGCCATCATCACTGTCTTCAACCCTGAGCCGCACATTTTGTTGATTGTCGTTGCGCCCACGCTATCTGGTAGTTTTGCGGCTCGTGTAGCTTGACGCGCGGGGGCTTGTCCGATTCCTGCGGAGAGCACGCAGCCGATGAGGCTTTCGGAGAAGATGTTTTCGATTGGGGAGTTGTTGTAGTTGATGTCTGCTAGGCAGGCTTGGATGCAGCTGGAGGCGAGGTAGGGGGCGGAGGCGGGTGCGAGGCAACCTTGGAAGCTACCGATGGGGGTACGACGAGCGGCGACGATGACGACGGGGTCTTTTGAATCTGGGGTTTGCGACATGGGAATTAGTAAGGGGACAAGGAGGGGGAGGCGTGGGTACGGTTGGGATTGAACCAACGACTTCTGCCGTGTGAAGGCAACGCTCTACCGCTGAGCTACGCACCCTTATCAGGATTTTTTCGGGGGAGGTCGCTACCTTAACCTAGCCGATGGCGCGCGAAAGGTCAATTTGCGAAACGCGCGTAGAACTGCGTGCTTTTTTACGGGGGACGCGGAAAACAGAATCGCCCTGCCGTGTTAAAGGTCAGCTTGCGCACGACAAGTCGTGCGCTTTTGAATAAGAGGCTACACACTTTGCGCTTCGCGCAAAGTGTGTAGAAGGCGCTTACGCGCCCGCTGACGCGGGGTCTTTTGCGGGGGGGCAAAGCCCCCCCACACCCCCACGCGCGCAAGCGCGCGTTCGTTTACGCGTCAATGCGCGAGTCCCGTTTTTTGGGTCTACACCGCTCCCTCTTAAAATTCATAAACAAAGCGTAAGCGCTTTCCATGCCTTCGCAAGCCTTCGGCTTGCGAAGGCATGGCTTCTTGAACTACTCCAGCGCACCCCCCCTCTCAATCCGTCCCCCCGCACCCCCCAGCCGCACCACCAACTCCCCCACCGAACACCCCAACGCCGGATCACAAAAATTCGACGCAATCTCCTCAAGCGGCAGCAAAACAAAAGCTCGCTCAGCTCTACAAGGATGAGGAACAACTAATCCCCGCTCAACAATAATCCGCTGCTCGTAATACAATAAATCCAAATCAATCACACGCGGACCATAACGACGCTTCGATACAACCCTCCCTAACCCCCTCTCCAAATCCTTCAAACGCACAAGCAACGCCTCAGGCGATAAACTCGTCCGACAACAACAAACCGCGTTGAGAAAATCAGGCTGGTCAGAGTCATACATCGCACAACTCCGATACAACGACGAAAAACGCTCGACAATAATATCCCCCCTCGCACCCAAAGCCTCGCGCGCCGCCAACAAATGAACCCTCTTATCACCAAGATTGCTGCCCAAAGCAACAAAAACCGGAGAATGCCACATCCTTCCCTCGAAAATATGTCGCCAAAGTATGCCGCAAGAGTATGCCGCAAGAGTATGCCGCAAGAGTATGCCGAAGGGGAGATTCGAACTCCCGGCCTACTGATTACGAATCAGTTGCTCTACCCCTGAGCTACTTCGGCTCTTATCGAACAAGCACGGACAACATGCTAGCAAACTTTTTCCCCATCTCTCACAGAATATATTGCACACAGACAACTCTGGTGCTTTATACACGAGCCGTTTTGCACTATCATGCGCCTTGTCTCCCTTTGTTTTCACAGGCTGCATGCGCGTTCTTGATCGCCATATTTTTTCTTCCCTGACGGCTGTTTTTTTGCTCGCGCTAGTGAGCCTCTTGCTGCTGTTCTTATCGGTGCTGATTCTGCGCTACAGCAGTCTGATCTCGGAACACCACCAGGTTCTCTCTGCGGTTGTCGCAACCTGCGTTGCTGGTCTTCCGATGCATGTTAGTTTTTTTATTCCCCCCGCCTCAGGGATCGCGACATTCTTATGCATGCGCAACTGGCAGCGCGAGGGCGCATGGCTAGGTAGCGTATCTGCCGGCTACGATATTCGCCGATGGCGTATTCCCTTCCTGCTGTTCGCTCTTTTTTGCTCGGTGATGGGTTGGGTGTTCACGCTTTGGATCGGTCCCTACGGAGCGAGAGTTTATTTCGCTCGCGTAGACAATCTCTACGCAGATCGCTTCTTCCTCTCGACAGAGCCGAAACGTTTTGTCGATCTGACCCACGGGGTGAGGCTGTGGGTAGAATCGAAACCTTCACAAGACGAGCTGCGCAACCTAGTGCTGACGATCAAAAAGAAAGAACACCACACCCTCTTGGCAGCGCAATCAGGACGGCTGTTGCGAAGCGAGAACGGAATGATGCTAGAAGCGCACAACGGCACTGTGTCAGTTTTTGAGAAAAACGTTTCTCAAACGATCCACTTCAAAAGGTTTCGCTACGGCTTGGAGAACCTTCTCAACTCACCGCTAAACTGGCAGACGCGCTGGAAAGAGTGGACACGCCTTGAAATTCCAACCCCCTTGCTCGTAAAACGAATAGCACTCGCTCAACAGGCGCATGCCGACAACAGCGCAACGCAAGACAACGAGAGAGAATACAGCGAGATACAAGATGGCGAGAGAGAATACAGGGCAAGACAAGACAAGGCAAGGCAGGACAAGGCAAGGCAAGGCAACAAGACGCTGGTTAAAGGAGAGCGAGCAAGACGCGAATTTGTGTTGCGCCTCGCCTATCCGTTGCTTTCTACTGTGTATGTATTGGCGATCTTTGCCCTCGCTGCTCCGACGAGGGCGCGCGGAGAGAATCGCTGGAGCGGACTTGCCGCCTTCTCGTTTTTGCTGGTCTATAGCACGGCTCATATCTACGCGATCACGCTTTCAGAACGAGGAATCTGGGCGACGGGTGCCGTGTTCGCTCTCAGCGCTGCGGTTTGTTCGGGCGCCTACGCGCTGACCGAGCGCAAAGCCGATGTGCAAGCATGAGCCTTTTGGGAAGATTCCTTTTGAAGCACCTCGTGCTGCACTTGGGCGGCGTGTGGGCAGTGCTAACGCTGAGTATCTTCGTCTTGGGGGTCGTCGAGTTCTCGATGAACCGACTCATCGACGCCGTCGGACGAGGAACAAGCTCTGTCTTCGTAGAGATCCTGCGCGACCGCATCGACCATCTGCCCGAATACGCCTCCGAAACGATGGCTTACGCCGTCTTGGCAGGTTTCCTCTTGGGTTTTTGGACGCTATGGCGACGCAGAGAATTCCTGCAATACCAACTGCTCGGAGCCCGAGGCATCCTGTGGCGGTGCGCAGCCCTTGCTGGATTGCTCTTCGGAACGCTGCACATGACGCTCGTTGAGGACTGGAAATACCGACAGGACACAAGCACCAACATAGTCGTTCGCCACAATCTGAAGATCATACGCGACGCGCAACAAGGAGAGAAAATCATGCTGTTTGCCGATCGTTATCGTCCGCACAACGGCACGTTGGAAAACGCGCATGTCATCAAAGTAGACAAAACATTTCAAGTGCAAAGCGTCTTCTTAGCGCAAAAAGGATACATCAAACCCACCGCCTGGGTGCTCCGCAAGGGAGCGCGCTTGGACGCCACGGGAGAAAAAACTTCCTTCCGCAAAAAGCAATTCTCCATCGACACCGATTTGGCAGCTCTCGCGCACGCGTTGCAACCCAACCCGCAAGCCTTGTCGCTCTGGAAGCTGCCGCAAGCCTTCCACGCCGCACGAGCGAATGCGCGCAACGCCAAGCCCTTCGTCGACCGCGCGCTGTTCCTACTGAGCCTGCCGCTCTTCTACGCTAGTTTCGGCGTGCTCGCCTACGCCCTGTGTCTCACGCTACCGCATCGCACTACGGGAGCGCGCATGGCATTGTTAATCGTGCTATTGCCTAGCAGCATCGAGTTCCTGCGACATATTGCCTGGTCGCGCGTCTATGCCGACAGCCTGCATGTAAGCGTTCCCGCTCTCGGCATTCCGATCGCCTTCGCTTGCGCGGCAGCTTTCCTTGTGCGCAACGAACGCCTGTTCTCGTAAAAAATTGCCATGCAACAGCCACGAACCCTACGCGCGCCAACCCTTCGCAACACACATCTCGTCGCGCTCGTCCTCTGCGCCGCGCTGACAGCCACGAAATGCTCGAAGCCCGCACAAGCTCAGCAGCAAGACGAAGAAAGCGACGATCGCCTGTGGGCAGACGAAATCCTCTACGAAAGCACGCCGAGATATTTCCGCGCACAAGGAGACGTGCGACTGCGCATACACAGCGACGATGGGCGAACTCTTATTATAACAGACCGACTAGATTACGACTGGACAACAGGAACCGTTCGCGCGCAAGGAGGAACCTTCGGCAAAGGACGCAACAGCAGGACGCAAGGTGCATTGCGCCTCGCCGCTGGCGATGTAATCTTTTTTCAACGCTTGGAAACAGACGACAACCTGCAACCCCTGAAAGGCGAGGGGTTGGGATGGCGCGAAGCAGAAAAGCACGGCGGACTCAGTGCCGCAACCTTTCACCGAAGCAAGCGCAAAAAAGACACGAAGCAAGGTGCGAGCAGACACAAGCAAGACGACTGGATCTTTCGTGACGTACGCTACACCCGTTGTCCTATTTGCGCGGATGCGTTGGCAAAACAAGCTGAAAAGGGCGATGGCAAAAAGGCAACGACAGAAACGCAACGAACTTTACCTCCGCTGTGGAGAATAGATGCCACGCGCATGCGTTGGGAGCGTTTCGAGAGCAAGACGCAAGGATGGTTTGCCGATGTGCCGCGCATTCACCTGCGTCATCCGCGCTTGAACCTCTACGGCGTACCTGTCTTCTACACGCCCTATTTGTCCTTTCCGCGCGATGGCGTGCGTGCGTCCGGGTTGCTGTCGCCACGCTACGGGCAGAACAGCCAACGAGGATGGTATACAGCCTTACCGCTCTACTGGGCACCGCACCGCAGCTGGGATATGACCTATGTTCCTATCTTCACGACAGACGACAAGGACGCCAGTCGTTTTGAGACTCGCGCCGCTTGGAGCGTCGGAGGAGAAGATAGGGCAAGAGGCGAGCGCAAAAAATCTACCGAGCAAAGCAAGAATGCAAAAAAACAAGCAGCACACCTGTTCGACATAACGGCAGCGTGGAGCTTGCCGCACAAAACTATCGGGAGGGGCTTGGACGCACAATTCTTTGCATACGGCAAGGCGAGCTGGCAAGCGCCTTGGGGATTGCGCGCCGATGGCGTCTATCACGGATTGGGAGATCGACGCTATCTCCATAACTACGGGCAAGGCGTGAGTCTCTTTTCGACGAGCGCACCAGAAAAACTGATCGACCACGCGCGCGTCGAACATTTTTCCAGAAACGGATACGCACGCCTGACGCTGGCAGAACAGCACGAACTGCTGGCAGAACCGCTTGCTGACGCAAGGTTGCTACCGGAGCTTGTCTACAACAACGGCGGCGTTTTCGCACGTTCGCTACGAGGCGGCGGCTCGTGGAATGTCGAGGGCTTGTGGAGAAGGGCAGAGCAGGACGCGCAACAAGCCATAGGTACAAATGCAGACACAAAAATTGAAGCGCAAAAACCCTTGCAACAAGAAACGCTGAGCGCGGCAGTCTCGCTTGGTTGGCGGCAGAACCTGCCCTTGAGTTTCGTCAGTCAATCGACGCTCAAACTTGCAACAACATACCGCCACGATACGCAAGAAGGAGATGTCGTCGTTCCCTTGCCCGAATTTCAGCAGAGCCTCGAAGGACTTTTTGCCCAAAGCTTCCGAAAGGGCAAACGCACCCTGTACTTGCGTCCTTTGCTCGAGCTTTACGCGACGCTCGACGAGAACGACAACACGAAATTTAACGCGAAATTTAGAGGCAAGTTTGGCGACAAAGCAACCTTCTACGAAACGGGAGCAAGGCTGGGCGATCGTTTGGCTTTCGACAGCGCACTCGAAAGCGGACAGAGGTTGCTCGTCGCGGCAGAACTCGGGGTCAGGGGGACGCAAGAAAGCTCAGTGGCTCTGTTCGTCGCACCCACGCTCTTGCGACAGAAGTTTGAACCTCTGGCTGGGCGGCTATGGACAGGTGCACGCGCCAGCTGGAAAAATCGACTCTTGTTTGCTTACGATTCGACTTGGCTGCTGCCGCAAACGCGCCAGATCAGCCAGCGCGTAGAAGCAGGAACGAAGGGAGAGGCTTTTGCCTTGTCGCTCGCTTACAAAGAATTTCGCAACCCCGACGACCCCCCTTCGCTCTACGAGCAAGACATCACCGTCAAGGGCAACCTGCGCCTGAAACAGCGATGGAACTTGGATATGTCCGCAGGATACGGTTTCTTAGGACACAACGTACCGATAGGCTTTTCCTTGACCTATGGGGGTAGCTGTGTCACTCTAAAATTCTCCTATGATCGCACTATCTACAGCGACGGCGAAGACAACGAAAGCTTCAACGCTTCTCTACGCTTCGAGTTCTCCTGAGCTTTCTCTTAAGCGAGCTGGCAAAGGCCTGCTTGCAAGAATCTATCGACGAGTGAGAATTCTTTTGTTGCCCAATTCGTTTTTCTGTGTGTTTTTCCTATTGTTTTTCGGGCTGCAAGCCTGCTTAGGAAGCACGAAAGCTATGGCGGCGGAGATCGTAGCGCGTATCGACGGCGCGATCATCACCGAACGCGATGTCTCAAAGCGTAGCGCCGTGTGGCGAAAAAGGCTTGAGCAGCTGCTACCAGGCTTGCGTATCGAGAGAAAAGACCTCCAAGCCCTTGCGCTCGACCTGTTGTTACAAGAGGCATTGCAGCAACGACATTTGATCACAGAGCGCGCCCTCCCCGTAACAGAGGCGGCGGTGAAGAAGAGGTTGTCGCTTTTAAAAACAAAATTTAACGGCAAAACAGAACAGCTATTTTGGGAAGCGTTTGCGCGACAAGAACTCACTTGGGAGGGCTATGTCGGGCGCGTAGCAGAGTTCAACTCTCCCGTCTCCCCCGAAGACACGCTCGACGAGCGCGCTCGTTTGCGCGTCAGTGCTGCCGAGCCGCGCTATCGTCTGGAAGAGATATTTCTGCCGCGCTTGGAAGCAGAAGAAAAAACACGCAAGGTCGCCGACGCGCTTTATCGCTCTTTGCGAAGAGGAGGCTCTTTCGCGCGCGTCGCCAACGTCTTACCCGCCCCTTATGCGCGCGAAGGGCTGGCAAGGCGGGTGCTGTACAGAAGTCATTTGCCGCCCGCCGTGCTCGACGCCCTTGAGCGAGGTAAGGTCGGGGCAAGAGGAATCGTTCCGCCGATAACCTCACCGTACGGCGTGCATCTCTACCGCATCACAAGACAAGGCTCTAACAAAACGATCACGCGCTACAGCTTTGTGCAAACCTTCTTTTTGCAAAGCGGGTTCGGAGCAAGGCAAGCTAACATTCTCGCCAATCCCGAATTCTGCAACGCGCCGCAAGAAGCCTCGTTGTCTTTACAAGCCTACGACTTGCAAACCTTCGACGACATTCCCGAAGCTGACCTCAACGCCGATTTAAAGCAGAGCCTGTCTGCAATGTCGATCCTTGAGACGGCGGGACCTTTTCCCTTCACGCAAGGCTTGCTCGTGCTGATAACCCTGTGCGACAAGCAGAAAGCCGTCGAGCGCGGCGATTCGTTCGCAGAACTGACGAGCGAGCTACGGCGGAGACGCGCACGAGCCCTTTCGTTACGGCTTGTTGAAAGCCTGCGCAAGCAAGCCAGCATCGACAAGCAGGGGGACGAAGCCTTGTCTGCCTTGCCTGCCCGATAACGCCTGACAAAGAGGGCACTACCATGCCTCAACCTCCGTTGGTCGTCACCGCGGGCAGCCGAGAGAGCATCGGTGCGGAAATTCTTGCCAAGGCATGGAAGATTTGGGCGCAGCGGCATCAAGACAAGCAAGGCACGAATCAAGACAAGCGCGGAGAAGAATCGCCGTGCTTCCTTTCGCTCGGCGGCTGCAAGAAAGACTTCGAGGCTTTCGCTGTGCCTTGTAGTAACATCTCGACTATCGAGGAGACGAGTGCCATCTTTCCGCTCGCCTTACCCCTGTTGGACGAGGGGCTGGAGGCACGCGATTCGATCGATGCAGCCCTAAAGTTATGCACTGAGGGCAAGGCTTGTGGAATCGTCACGCTTCCTGTCGAAAAGAAAGTGTTTGCCGATAATCCTCTCCAACGAAACTCGACGACAGCAGATAAAAAAAAATTGTCTGGCGACCCTGTCCTTTGGGGACATACGGAATATATCGCCGCCTCGCTAGGGATCGAGGAGTACGGCATGCTGCTCGCTTGGCACGGGCTGCGCACGCTACCGATCTCACGCCATGTGGCACTGCGCGACGCGGTGGCGATGTTAGACGAGGCAGGCATCGTCGCGGCGGCGCGGCTTGCTCACAAAGCCTTGAGGCAGGATTTCGCCATCAAAAAGCCTCGTATAGCGATTGCGGGCTTGAACCCTCACGCGGGAGAGGGAGGGCTGTGCGGGCATGAGGAACAAACAATTCTACAGCCCGCCATCGATCGTTTGTGCGAGGAAGGAATCGTAGCGACAGGACCACATCCGCCGGACAGTCTTTTTCTTCCCCCAATGCGCAAAACTTTCGATTGCGCCTTGACGCTCTATCACGACCAGGGATTAATTCCTTTGAAGCTTTTGTCCAACCAACTAGCGGTCAACATCACGCTGGGCTTACCTATCGTGCGCTGCTCGCCCGACCATGGCACGGCGCGCGACCTTGTAGGGCGAGGTGTCGCCGATGCGGGTAGCCTTGTCGCCGCCTTGGAGACGGCGTGGCAGATGGCGAAACAGAGGCAGAAGCAGGGAGGAGATAAAAAGGGGCAAACTGGCAATCACAAGCATGCAGCGTGAGGCAAAAAACTTGGCAAAACTAAGCTTAAGACTAGACGGAGAACTAGACGAGAACGAGGACATTGTTGCTCGGTTGCGCGAGGCGGGTTTGTTGCGCACGAGTGCTTTGCAAAAAAGTCGCGGGCAGAACTTTTTGAGGGATACGAATTGCGCGCGGCGGATTGCTAGGTGTTGTGATGTTGGGGGGGGGCTGGCTACCTCGACGATTGTGGAGATTGGCGCGGGTGCAGGGGCTTTGACGCGCGCCTTGTTTCACGAGGGAGCGCGGCGCGTTGTTGCTATCGAGTCGGATGTGCGACTAGCAAATTTCTTAAGGCGGACGAGCGAGGGATTGGGCGAGGAAAAAACCTTGCAGGTCATCGAGGCGGATGCGAGGACTTTGGATTACGCTGAGCTTATCGATAGGGAGCTTACTGAAGAAGATACGATCATTGTTGGCAACTTGCCTTACAGCGTTGGGACGGTGATTTTGCGAAAAATTTTGGAGGATGGAGCGAGGTATAGGACGATGGTATTGATGTTTCAGCGCGAGGTTGCGGAGCGTATTGTGGCGGATGTTAGTTCTTCTGCGTATGGGAGATTATCGGTTATGGTGGGGTTGCGATGTTGTGTCGAGCGATGTTTTGATGTTGAGCCGAGTGTTTTTGTTCCTGTTCCGAGGGTTGTTTCTTGTGTGTTGCGTTTTTCTGCTCGCGGGGCAGATGAGGAATTAGGCGATATTGTTACGGACGAGGAGTATGGGGTTGTGGGGGAGATGACGGGGTTATTATTTTCGTATCGTCGGAAGCGGATGTCGACGATTTTGCGGATGGCGGGGCGGGAGAATTGGGGAGGGATTGGGGAGGGGATTGGCATCGATTGTTCTAGACGCGCGGGGGAGATGGGGATTGGGGAGTGGTTGCGCTGGGCGAGAGCTGTGATGGAGACGCGGTGAGGCTGGGCAGACACGGGCTTTGTTGATTAGGTAACATACGCAAGACGAGCGAGCCGCAAGGCGAAGTGAGTTTTGCGGGAAGATAGAGACAAAACAGAATCGCCGTACCATGTTACAAGTCAGCTTGCGCGAGGCAAAGCCTCGCGCTTTTGAATAAGAGGCTACGCGCTACGCGCGTAGATAAAGCGCACTGCGTGCGCTCCGCTGACGCGGGGTCTTTTGCGGGGGGGCAGAGCCCCCCCACACCCCCACGCGCGCAAGCGCGCGTTCGTTTTGCATCCGTCAAACAAAAAGCCCATCAAGACAAAAAGTCCATCGTACATCCCTAGTTCTGCTACAATCCCCCCAGCCCATGACCATCCGCGTACGATTTCCCCCCAGCCCCACAGGAAGCCTGCACCTCGGTGGCGCACGCACCGCCCTCTACAACTTCCTCTACGCTAAAAAACACAATGGACACTTCCTCATCCGTATCGAAGATACCGACAAAAATAACCCCAACGCCATCACCAATACAAAAAGCATCCTCAACGATTTACAATGGCTCGGTATCAAGCCCGATAGCAAATATACCCTCCAATCACAAAACCTTGTCCGCCACAAAGAAGTAGCCTCCCTCCTCCTGAAAGCAGGTAAAGCCTTTCGATGCTACGACAGCGTCAAACACAACAACAAAAACGCAGCCCACACAGAAGCACGCTCCCGTAGCGATGTCTTCAGAAGTCCCTGGCGCGATAAATCACTCACCGACGCTCCCAAAGATACCGCCTCCGTCGTTCGCCTCAAAGTACCGCTCGAAGGAACCCTGACCATCGACGATAGCGTCAAAGGAAAAATCACCTCCCAAAATACACAAATCGACGACTTCGTCCTGCTCCGCTCCGACGACTCCCCCACCTACATGCTCTCAGTAGTCGTCGACGACTACGATTCCCAAATCACCCACATCATCCGCGGCGACGACCACCTCACCAATACCTTCCGCCAACAAGCCCTCTACGATGCTTGCGTCAGCGCAAAAATTTTCTCCAACCAACAAGCCAAACCCCTCTACGCACACATCCCCATGGTGCTGGACGAAGAAGGAAACCGCCTCTCTAAACGCAAAGGCTCGCGCAGCATCAACGACTTTCAAAACGATGGCGTCCTACCCGAAGCATTGGTGAACTTCCTGCTCCGCCTCGGCTGGGGACACAAAGACATGGAAATCTTCTCGCTACAACAAGCCATCGACCTGTTCGACCTCAAAGGCTTGAGTGCTGCGCCCGCACGCATCTCCTACGCACGCCTAGAAAACCTGAACGCACACTACCTACGCACGATGCCGCTCAGCGAGTTGCAATCTCGCTTACAACCCTTCCTGCCCGCCGACACCGATGAGAAATCTCGCAAGCGATTCTTCCAAGGGCTCGAAGGCTTGCGACAACGCGCGACAACCCTACGCAACCTTGTCGCACGCGGCGAGTTTTACTTCCAACCCCCTCGCCTCCCATTGCCCGATGCCAAGGCGCAAAAAGTTTGGGACGAAGCACGCCTCAACCTTCCTCCCCAAGCTTTGTCACAACTCAGTGAAAATTTGGCAGCAACCCCCGACGCAGACTGGCAAGCCGATGCCCTCGCACAAACGATGCGCGAGTCAGCACAAAACCTTTCGCTCGGCTTCGGCGACCTCGCCAAACCCCTGCGCGCCGTCTGCACAGGACGCATGGATTCGCCCGACCTCAGCGAAGTGCTTGCCGTGCTAGGAAAACAACAAACCCTAGAACGACTGCAACAAGCACTCGCGCAACGCTAGCTCGAAGTGCTACGAGCGCGTAGCTGTCCATCCGTGCAACACAAGCGCGTGGAACTCTGCGAAAAGACGCCCATCTTTACGAGGATACAAGCTGTCCGCAAGCTCGATCACCTCTCTCGATAAAGGTGTCGTCTCGGCGATCGCCCCCGATTCGCCCATCGTCTGCACATCGCGTAACAAATCCCACAGGTTCTCGTAGTCCGCCTCGACATAAAAGCTCTCGGCAAAGGGTTGGCGCAAAAAAGGCAGATCGCGCATGGCGTTGCCAACACGCTCCAAAGAAGGAAAAGGAGGAACGCGCAAACAAACACGACTTCGCAACCGCGCTTCAGCTTGCAACAAGGTTTGCGCCAAAACACTCAGCGTCCCCTCGCCAAAAGTGACGGCGTAAAAAGGCGCGTCCGTCCTCAACAAAGCCGCTAGTCCCGTCAAGGCACGCGACAAGTCCTGCTCCCAATGCAGCGAAAAAAACGACAGAGCCGCGTCGAACGGCTCCATCTCCTCCGCAAGCGAAGCCTTGATGCGTACCTTCGCACGCAACTCCGCGCATAACTTTTGCTCCTCAAGCCGAGAGACGTTTTGCTCCAGCAACATCGTCAAACACCGAGAAGGCTCGCACAAAGTCAGCTCGCCCATGCGCTGCAAAGCTCCTCCGTCCGCCAAAGCCTGCAACAAAGCCCCGTCGCGCGGCGTGAGCGCAACAACACGCCGCAAAGGCTTTTTCAAATCAAGCCACTTGTCCGCCAATACCTCGCCCGCATGGCGAAAAAGAAACTCGGCATCCCTCCCCCGTAGTGCACGCCTTGCGACAATGCGCTCGCGCAACGCCAAACGCCTGCTCAACGAAACGCCAAACGCTGCCTCCTCCTTTCTCCGCCCCTCGTTCCCCTCGCAACCAGCTCCACCGCTCACCTGACGCTACTCAGTCAAAGGCGGCACAACAACCCACCCCACCAGCGGCGCAGGAATGCCGCGCACTCGACTTACCTCCACCCCAAAAATTTTCAACCACGGCACAGCTAAAGGCGTTTGCAACGCGTAAGGTCTGTCGCGTAAAACTTGACGATACCTAGGCGGCAACCCCTCGTCCGCGCTGCGCGCAAACCACAGCAGAACGCCTCCCTTCTCGCGCCACTCCTCGCGACGATCGGCAACCCACGCCGTCCTCTCGTCAAACAGCGTGACAACATTCGGGCGCGAAGGCGCAAAAAACGCAACATTGCCCGCAAGCCATTTGCCGCCAACAATCGACAAGGGCGGATAACCCTCTCGCCTCCAGCCGTCTGCAACCTTCCTCGCCAAAAACTTGCCGTCAAAAAAAGGACGCAAACTAGGAGGCATGCCAACCCGCAACAACGTGCGCAACAACTCCTCCTCATTATTTTTCTCTATATTTTGCCCTCTACCTTGCCGCTCGCTACGACCAAGCAAGCTGTCTACAGCCGAACGCGTCGAAGTCTCAGGCTTCGTCGTCACCTGATAGGGACCGTCGAACAACCACGCCTTTCGCGGCGACACGACAAAAGGCAAGGACAACACCCCTGCCGTCGTCAACAAGACAAGTCCCCCCCACACAGCAAAGAAAACAGGCAACCTTCGACGGATCGTGTTCTGACTGATCACTTTCCTGCAAAAATAAAAGAGCGCAATTCCCGTCAAGTTCCAATAGAACAAACCCCACAGGCTGTGAATGTAACGCTGCCCGAACATCGACAAGGCAATCGAGACGGCAAAGGGCAACAGTCCCATAGTCAGCAAAAAAGCTTTTTTGTCGCGCGCAGAACAAGCCTGCTCATGGCAGGGGGGGTGAGGAAAGGGTTGCGGTTTTTCGCGCCACGGCAGAAATACAGCGAAGCACAAAAGAACGGGAAGCATATTGGCGATCTGCCCGTAAGTGAAGCGCAAGGGAAAGTACAACATGGGGAAGAACGGCGCAGTGAATTTTTGCGATATCTGCGCCGTTGCGTAAGCGAAGGTTGCGTAGTCGTTGTGTGCGACCCACCACCAGTGCGGCAGAGTAAGAATCCCGAATAGTGCCATCGCCGCGTACGGCTTGTAGGTCTTGAGATATGCCCTCCAACGAGGACGCGTCAGTAATGTCGTAGCAGCCGCAAGAAGCAACAGAGCCGCCGCGTATTTTGTCAGCATCGCGAGCGTTGCCACCACCGCGAGCACCATCCACCATCGAGCGCGTCCATCGTCGAGAGCTTTCCACAGAAAAAAGTTGAAGGCAGCCCAAAAAAACAACAGGACAGAGTTGCTGGCGTAGGTGAGACTGTAAAAGCTGTAGAAGAGCCCGCAGGCAAGAACCACGCTCGCAAGCAGAGCAGACAAGGGCGCGAGAAACTCTTGAGCCAACCGCCAAACAAAAAAATAGGTCGCGAGTAGCGTGATTTGCCCAACAAGATAATACGAAGAAAGTGTGTCGGGCAAAAAGAACAAGAAAACCTTAAGAATCCACGCCGGCATGGCAGGATGTTTCTTCCCGCTCCACTGCAACTCGCGCGACCATTGGAGAACCTCTGCCGCGTCCGTTTGCAAGCCCGGATGCAGCAAGGTAAAAACAGCGACAAGGACAACCGCTTTTAGCGTTAGGAGAATTAAAAGAAAAGTGCCGAGGTTTTCCTTCTTAAAAAAATTAGAGGTGGTGGGATGTTTTGATTCCACGGCAGGTTTTTATTGGCTGTTGGTCTTGTCATTTTTTCCGTGCAGAGAAGGGACGGCAACGCCCTACTCTTCCACGCCACGAGGACGCAGTACCATCGGCGCAGGAGGCTTTCACGTTCGAGTTCGGAAAGGGATCGGGTGTTGAGCCCTCCGCTATGATCGCCGCCCCGTCACTGCACGGAGATAAAGTATAAATTTTTTGCGACAAATTTGTCGTTTTTTGTTTTGAGAACGCTTTTCAATTTGAATTTCTGTCACAGCACTATCTATGGGCTGAGGCGCTGCTTGCGTTTTGTCGATGCAAAGAGCGTTAAGGTCAATCGAGGGATTAGTACCGGTCGGCTCCACATGTTACCATGCTTCCACCTCCGGCCTATCGACGTGGTGTTCTTCCACGGCTCTGATAGCGATATCTGTTTTCGAGGTTGGCTTCCCGCTTAGATGCTTTCAGCGGTTATCCAGACCGTACTTGGCTACCCGGCACTGCCACTGGCGTGACAACCGGTACACTATAGGTACGTCCACTCCGGTCCTCTCGTACTAGGAGCAGCTTCTCTCAGATATCGAACACCCACGGCAGATAGGGACCGAACTGTCTCACGACGTTCTAAACCCAACTCACGTACCACTTTAAATGGCGAACAGCCATACCCTTGGGACCTGCTTCAGCCCCAGGATGTGATGAGTCGACATCGAGGTGCCAAACACCCCCGTCGATGTGAACTCTTGGGGGGTATCAGCCTGTTATCCCCGGCGTACCTTTTATCCGTTGAGCGATGGCCCTTCCACTCGGGACCACCGGATCACTATGACCGACTTTCGTCTCTGTTCGGCCCGTCGGCCTTACAGTCAGGCAGGCTTGTGCCATTGCGCTCATCGGCTGATTTCCGACCAGCCTGAGCCTACCATTGCGCGCCTCCGTTACTCTTTGGGAGGCGACCGCCCCAGTCAAACTACCCACCACGCAGGGTTCCGGCTCCTACACGGAGTCGGTTAGATGACAAATACAGCAAGGGTGGTATCTCAAGGTTGCCTCCACCTCGACTAGCGTCGAGGTTTCTCAGGCTCCCACCTATCCTGCACGTGATGCATCTGGCATCACTGCGAAGTTGTAGTAAAGGTGCACGGGGTCTTTCCGTCTAACCGTGGGAACTCCGCATTTTCACGGAGAGTTCAATTTCGCTGAGTCTGTGTTGGAGACAGTGGGGAGATCGTTGCGCCATTCGTGCAGGTCGGAACTTACCCGACAAGGAATTTCGCTACCTTAGGACCGTTATAGTTACGGCCGCCGTTCACCGGGGCTTCGTTCAGGAGCTTGCACCCCATCCCTTAACCTTCCGGCACCGGGCAGGCGTCAGACCCTATACTTCGTCTTACGACTTTGCAGAGTCCTGTGTTTTTAGTAAACAGTCGCCACCCCTGATTTCGTGCCCCCCGCCACGGCTTGCGCCACGGCGGGGCCTCCTTTTCCCGAAGTTACGGAGGTAATTTGCCGAGTTCCTTCAACACAGTTTTCTCACGCGCCTTGGTATGCTCAACCGATCCACCAGTGTCGGTTTAGGGTACGGTCTAAAGCTGGGGTTCTTTCCAGGAACGACTTCCCCTGCCTTCGCAATCCGATCAGCGAAGACAAGAAAGGTCATCCGTCACCTCCAGCAGGCTCAGGAATATTAACCTGATTCCCATCGTCTACGGCTTTCGCCCTCGACTTAGGGGCCGGCTCACCCTACGCGGACGAGCCTTGCGTAGGAAACCTTGGATTCTCGGCGGGGGTGATTCTCACACCCCTTGACGCTACTCATGTCAGCATTCTCACTTCCGATACCTCCACGACACCTTACGATGCCGCTTCACAGGCTTACGGAACGCTCCGCTACCGATGCAACAGAATCTGTCCGTCGTCAGTTGAAACTTCTCTTACGCCCCCATTTTTGCTTTGCTTTTTTTTGTTTCTCTAGCCTCTCCTTGAAGGAGAGACTCTTGACGACGCACAGATTCTGTCACATCCCGCAGCTTCGGTATACGGCTTGAGCCCCGTTACATCTTCGACGCAGGAAGGCTTGATTAGACCAGTGAGCTATTACGCTTTCTTTAAAGGATGGCTGCTTCTAAGCCAACCTCCTGGCTGTCTTGGCTTTCCCACATTCTTTCCCACTTAGCCGTAATTTAGGGACCTTAGCTGGCGGTCAGGGCTGTTTCCCTTTTGACGACGGACCTTAGCACCCGCCGTCTGTCTGCCGTGCTGAATCCTACAGTATTCGGAGTTTGGTTAGGTTTGGTAAGGCTCGCGCCCCCCTAGCCCATCCAGTGCTCTACCCCTGCAGGAGATCACACGACGCACTACCTAAATAGTTTTCGCGGAGAACCAGCTATTTCCGAGTTTGATTGGCCTTTCACCCCTAGCCACAGATCATCCGAAGATTTTGCAACATCTAACGGTTCGGCCCTCCAATGCGTGTTACCGCATCTTCAGCCTGTCCATGGCTAGCTCACTCGGTTTCGGGTCTTATACTACGAACTAAAGCGCCCTTTTAAGACTCGCTTTCGCTACGCCTACGCCTCACGGCTTAAGCTTGCTCGTAACACAAAGTCGCTGACCCATTATGCAAAAGGTACGCGATCACCGCACGAAGCGGCTCTCGCAGGTTGTAGGCACTCGGTTTCAGGGACTCTTTCACTCCCCGCATTGGGGTACTTTTCACCTTTCCCTCACGGTACTTGTTCACTATCGGTCGTCGAGGAGTATTTAGGCTTGGAGGGTGGTCCCCCCACATTCAGGCAAGATGTCACGTGTCCCGCCCTACTCTAGAACAAATTATGCAGATTCGTGTACGGGGCTATCACCCTCTATGGCGCGCCGTTCCAGACGTCTTCCTCTTCAAGCATAATCAGCTACTGGCCTCTTCCGCGTTCGCTCGCCGCTACTAACGGAATCTCGGTTGATGTCTCTTCCTCCGGCTAATGAGATGTTTCAGTTCGCCGGGTTCGCTTCGACATGCTAATGCATGCCGATTCCCCACTAAGGGGAGGGTTTTCCCATTCGGATATTTTCGGATCACAGTGTGCTGGCAACTCCCCGAAACTTTTCGCAGCCTGCCACGTCCTTCATCGCCTCTCGACGCCAAGGCATTCGCCAAGCGCCCTTTGCTACCTTTCGCTCTTTGCTGACAATTCGCAAGCAGCGCCTCAACTCATAGAGGGCTGCTGTTGACAGAAATTGTGCGTTCTTTCCGATTTCACAAAACTCCGTGCGCAACACGCCGACAGAGCCAGAAAATCGAATTCTTACAAACGATGGACTTGTTCAATAGTTCCCCCCCGAAACGCCTCTCGTATTGCAAATACAAGCAGCGCGAAGCCCATAATAGCCGAGCCAGTACTAGAGCGCAAGATAAAAAGCACAAAAAACGCCTCAACGATAAAAAAACATGCAAGCGAAAATTTTCCCATCCTCCCCTCTTTTGCTCCCCTCTTTGTGCGCCTTGCCTCAAAGCAACTTGCGTAGAAAACGACGCTCTCATGTCGCATTCTCACTTCCGATAACGCTTCTCAGGCTTACGGAACGCTCCGCTAGCGATGCAACAGAATCTGTCCGTCGGCAATCATTTCATCATTTAAATGGTGCTTCAACGCTTTTAGGACTCAAAGTCCACCCAGCAAAAGCATCCTTCTTTGCTTTTATACGAGCCGTGTAAACCTCTCCTGTGTCGGGGTGTGTTATCTCTACACGGTAATTGCCACTACCATTAAGAACCGCCGCATCAGGTGTCAGACCCTTGGCCACCACAACACCTGTTTCCTCATTGAACACAGAATACTTCGCTCTGACCTCTCCCGCAGAACAGAACATTTTGCGCTCTGCTTCCACTCAACACACCCCCCTAACAAAGCAAGCGAAACGCTAACAGAAAAAGCAACAAAGGCGACTCGCGCCATTCATCATCGACCCTCGGAAGCAAAACATTCCTCCGCTTCGTTTTTGGAGCAATCGATAACAATAGGAGGTTGGTTTTTCCAGAAGTAAATGACTCTCGTTATTCACGCCCAAAACGCTCCCACTACCCTGAAACCACTGAGTTTGCTCGAAAAGTGTATTGCGAGAGACCGCGAATTTGTTGTCGCCCAACGGCGCAACTCCTGATGAAGTCGTAGCTATTTCTTTCGTGGTGCAACCGCCGCTAATGCCAGCCGCTCCAACCACCGCAAGAAAAGAAAAAATCTTGCAAAATTCTTCTTGAAAACTTCCTCACTATTTACCAAGTTCTACGCAGACATTACCCTTGGAGCAATCGTAAACTATGGGAGTCTTGTTTCCACTCTTTCCCTTGACATTGGTATACTTTTGAAACCACAACCCTGCCTTGCCAAAGAAGTGATTCCAGAAGAGTAGTAGTATCAGTCAAAAGAACACCCCCCAAGTGTAACTACACCGACAAGAGCTGCAGCTGCGATAATAGATTTTTTCATATCATCCTCCTTCAAGGATTTTGAGGAAACTGCCTTTCGCGCTCGTGGCTAAGGCACTGCCTTATAGCATTCCATCAGAGGCATACTCTCTCGGCAGATAGGGCGACAATAGCACTAAAAAAGGTTTTGTCAACCTTTTTTTTGCTTTTTTTCCGCGTCTCCTTTTTCCTTGTTTGTGCGCGCGTTGGAGTTGGGAACAGACAACTCGACGTGCGCCTTGCCTCTCGGCACGCCTTGCGCCATAGTGGAGGGATGGTCGCGTTCGCTCCCTCGCTCTTGTCGGCTTCTTTTGCAACGCTCGGCGAGACGGTCACCGACTTCGAGGCTGCCGCGCCTGCCTCGCGCCCCGACCTGCTGCACTTCGACCTGATGGACGGACACTTTGTCCCCAACCTCACCTTCGGCACGCAGGTCATGAGAGATCTGCGAGGCTTGACCGCTATTCCCTTCGACGCGCATCTCATGGTCGAGAACCCCGAACGCTACATCGAGGCTTGCGCGCAAGCCAAGGTCGAGCGCGTCACCATCCACGCCGAGGCGACGCATCACTTGCCGCGCCACCTTGCGCAGATAAGGGAGCAAGGCATGCTCGCAGGGGTTGCGCTCAACCCCGCGACATCGCTAGAGAGCTTACGGTGGGTCAAGCAGGACTTACAATTTTTGCTCGTCATGGGGGTCAATCCTGGCTTCAGCGGACAAGCCTTCCTGCCGCAAACGATCGAGAAGGTCGCAGCCGCACGGGAGATGCTACCCGCAACTTGCGTCATCGGTGTCGATGGCGGCGTAGCTGCTGGCAACGCGGCGCAACTCGTGCGCGCAGGAGCCGCTATGCTGGTCGCAGGCAGTAGCCTGTTTGGAGAGGGCAAACCTTTGGAGGCGTTGCAAGCCCTGCGCAAAGTCGTCGCAGCGACGGAGCATTAATGATCGCACGATACGCCAAGCCTGAGATGGTCGCCCTTTGGTCGGAGCAACGACGACAAGAGCTGTGGTGCCGTGCTGAGGTTGCTCTCGCGCAGGCGCAGGGCGAGCAGGGAGTCATTCCGCAAAGTGCGGCGGCGGTGATTGCAAAGCATGCGTTTGCCGACGAGGCGCTCGTGCGGCGCAGCGCAGAGTTGGAAAAAGAGACCCGACACGATGTCACAGCCTTCCTCCGCGCGATCGAAGAAAGAATCGAACGAGAGGAGGAGAAGAAAAATAGCGATGCCGCGCGCTTCCTCCACTTCGGAGCAACCTCATCCGACATCCTCGACTCTGCCTTCGCCATGCAGCTGCTGCAAGCAACGCATGCTATAGGGCAAGATCTGACGGCGCTGCTGAAGGCACTGTGCGCGAAAGCCATCGAGCACAAGCACACGCTTTGTCTCGGACGCAGCCACGGCATGGCGGCGGAGCCTACGACCTTCGGTCTCAAGTTGCTGGGCTTTTATGCCGAAGGCGCGCGGGCAGAGCAGCGTTTAGAGCGCGCGCGGCGCGAAATTGCGAGCGTCTCGTTTTCCGGCACGGTCGGACAGCACGCCTTCGTAAGCCCTGCGACCGAGCGACGCGCGGCAGAAATTCTGACCGAAAAACACGGCGCGGAGTGGGGCGGGATGGTGCTTGCTTGCGAGCCTTGTGCGACGCAGGTTATTCCTCGTGATCGCCATGCTATGCTTTTTGCAACCTTTGCTATCACGGCATCTTTCTTGGAGCGGCTCAGTACCGAGATACGCCACTTACAACGCAATGAAGTAGCCGAGCTGCGCGAAGCCTTTGGCGAAGGACAGACGGGTTCTTCCGCCATGCCGCACAAGCAGAACCCCATCTTGAGCGAGAACATCACAGGATTGGCACGACTTCTGCGTATGCCTTTGCAAGCCGCCTTGGAAAACATCGCTCTGTGGCACGAACGCGACATTTCTCATTCCTCCGTCGAGCGCGTGATTGCTCCCGATAGTTGCATCACGCTCGATTTCGCCTTGCAGCGCATGACCTCTGTCATCGAGGGCTTGCAAGTCTTCCCGCAGCGCATGCGCCGCAACATGGAGGCAACGCACGGCACGATCTTCTCGCAAGGGTTGTTGATCGCGCTCGTGCAAAAAGGGCTTTCGCGCAAGAAAGCCTACGGCATCGTGCAACGCGCGAGCCTGCGGGCAACTTCGGACGCAACCCCTCTCTTCGAGGCTTTGAAAGACGACGCGCAAGCCAACACGCTGCTCGACGCGCACGATTTGAAACAACTCGAAGACCTCACACCCTATACGCGCCATGTCGATACTCTGTTTGAACGCGTGCTTGCACGATAGAAATCACTCCATCTTTGCGTGGATTCGCGCGCGGTTTTTTACCGCTCTGTTGGGATTCGCAATGTCGGGAGTTATTGGAGTCAATGGGTTTTGTGCGCGCAGCGCCGAAGCGCAACGGCTAGAGCCTGAGGTGGGGGGGCTTTCCCCCGAAGAGCTATTGCTTGCTCCCGACAGGCTGGAGGCTGGCGAAGGCGGCATCGTCGAGCGGTGGCAAGCGATCAGATCCTTCATGGAGAAGGGCTTGCAAAACTTCGAGCGCGGTATCGCGCAGGTGTCGCTCACGCGCGCGCTGCTGCAAACGCAGGGCTGGCAGGCGGCGCAGGACTTTGCCTCCTCGATCGACGAGCCTGTTTGGCGTGCACGCGCGTTGATGACGGTCGCCGCAGCGCAGTTTGCCACGCCCAACGGACAGCGATTCGGACGGCTCAATTTGGAATCGGCATTTTCCATCTTGCAAAGCATTCCTGAAAGGCGGCTGGGCGACGAGGGCGAGGAAGGATTTCGTCTTGCGGGAGAACTCTACGCGAGGCAGGGCTTTTTCCAACAAGTCTCGCAGTACCTGAAGGCAGAGCAGCAAGTTCGACCGCGAACACGCTTTTTGGAAGGCGCGTTGCCGTACCTCTCGGCGAGCGCGCTTGGCTTAGTGCAAGGCGATCACGACACCTTCATCAACGACCTGCTGTTGCAAGCCACCCGCCGTAGCCGTCTGGAAGACCTCTTGCGTCTATCCGACTATTCGCAGCAACAGGGCAGGACGCGCTCGGCGAACCGCTTGCTGTTCGAGGCTTATCGTCGCACCCTGCTGCTGCCGCCCAGCGAGGAGCGCAATGGCGATCTCGTGCGCGTGGCGAGACACATGCTCGCTAGCAACGCATTTCGCGACGCGCTCAGAGCCATTCGCCGTGTCGAAAATGCCTTTCTGCAAAGCGGACTGCTCGCCGAGACGGGAAGAAGGATGATTCAAAACAAGATGGAATACGCAGGACAGCCCCTCATGTCGCTCGCCAACGACTTGGCGGGAACGCTGGAGGACGAAGAGAAACGAAGAGCATTTACAAGAATCGCTGTCGAATACGCCTTGGCAGGAGATCTGGAACGAGCATGGGAAGTCTTGCAAGCAATCCAACTGCCTTACGCACGCGCAAAAGGAATCTTGGCGATCGCGCTCGTGCTTGCCGAAAACGACGATGTCGAACGCGCGATCGATTTACTGCGGTTCATCCCCGACGCAAACCTGCGCGCGCGCTTCGTCATCCACGCCGCCTCGCAGATCGAAAGAAGACAAGGCAGTCGGATACTGACCGACCTGCTGTTGAGATTGATCGAGGCGACAGACTTTTTACCCGAACCCGGGCTGAGTGCCCTCTCGCCGCGCAATGTCGAGGGGTTGTTGGAAGTACAACTCGATTTCGGACACGGACGCAGAAACAAAGTTTTGTTCGACAGAATCCACGTGCGCGTGCTCTCGCCCGATCAGTCGACTTTTGCCCGCTTGCGCGCCGAAGTGCGCTTTCTGAATATCAACGCGCGGCGTAGCGATCGACACGCCGCCGACGCGCGCAAGCGGATCGATACGCTTTTACGCAGCTTGTGGGTCTATCACAACGAGCCGCAATACGCTTCGATCGTCGAGACAGCCGTCGACTTCTTCATCGAGCAGGGCGATCTGACGCGCGCCTTCACCCTCGTGCAACTACTGCCCACAGGCGGGGACGATCAAGAACACCAAGACCGCCTGCTCGCCGCCATAGCTTTTCAGGCGACTCGCAGAGCCAACGAGAGTATCGCGCTACGCGCCGTTGCCAGCATCCGAACAAAGAAGAGCAAGGCCGCAACGCTGGCAAAGGTTATCGACATCGCCGCCAACATTCCCTAGTGTTCTCTGAATTCTAGAACCTATCTTTCTCCACTTTTTCCTTCAGTCCAACCCCAACCCCCAGAGGTGTTTTCCATGGATCGCTGTTTGACCCGTTGTTTTGTCAGCGCGAGGTTTGTTGTGCTTGCGTTCGTTTTTTCTCTCGATCCGTTTGTGTCGATGGCGACGGCTCAGCAGGAGGAAAATTTCGTCAATGTTTATAGTTATCGTTCTCGTTTTCTGACTAAGCCTGTATTCGATTTGTTTACAGCCAATACGGGCATTGGTGTGCGCGTCGTCTCCGCTAAGGAGGGCTTGATCGAGCGCATCGCGCAGGAGGGAGAAAACTCTCCTGCCGATCTGTTGATTTCGAACGACGCGACGCGCTTGATACAGGCAAAAAAGAAAAACATTACTGCAGCCGTGAAGGATAGGAACTTTGTCGGCAACAGCTTGCCGCGCCATCTGCGCGACAAGGAGCGACATTGGTTTGCTCTGACGCGCCGAGCGCGAATCCTTTATGTTGCGCAGGCGCGCTTGGGCGAAGAGAAGATACGACGCTACGAGGACTTGAGCTTGCCGCAATGGAAGGGACGCATCTGCACGCGCTCGGCTACGCACGACTACAACTTGGATCTTATCGCTGCTATCATGGTGCATAACGGGCGCAAGAAGACGCATGCGTGGCTTTCGGGTTTGCGCGACAATTTGGCACGCAAGCCGCAGGGCAACGATCGCGCGCAGATACGTGCTGTTGCTGAGGGAATCTGCGATGTTGCCATTGGCAATAGTTACTACTTTGGCATTATGCAGGCGGACACTTCTCAACGGATTTGGACGAAGGGTGTGACCCCTGTCTTTCCCAATCAGAACGACTATGGGACGCATATGAATCTGACGGGCATGGCGTTGATTAAGACGGCTCAGAATCGTACCGAGGCGTTGCAATTGATGTATTTCCTTCTTTCTTTCGAGGCGCAGAGTTTGTTGGCGCAAAAAAACTATGAGTATCCTGCTTTGGATGGAGTGCCGCCGACGGAGTTATTGCAGCTATGGGGTGTTTTCAAGCAGGATGTTGCTGCTCCTGCGAGAATTGCGGAGCGAAGACGCGAGGCTATCGAGATGGTGCACGCCATAGACTTCGACCGATAGTCCTTACGGATGCAAAACATCGCGTGCGCTTGTGTGTGTCTGCCTTTGCTCGCCTGCGCTTTTTAAGAGGCGCGCATCGCAAAGGCAGACACAGGCTTTTTTGATTAGGTAACATACGCAAGACGAGCGAGCCGTAAGATGAGTTTTGGGCAAAGTGAGTTTTGCGTGTGGGGGAGAGCGGCTAGTCTTTACGGATGCAAAACATCGCGTGCGTAACAAACATCACGGACGCGCATTGCAAGCAACGCGCTATGGGGGAGCGCGAGGGAGTAATCCCTCGCAAAAGCCCCCCCACACCCCCACGCGCGCAAGCGCGCGTTCGTTTACGCGTCAAAGCGCGAGTCTCGTTTTTTGGGACACTACCGCTATCTGTTTAAAATTAATCAAAACACACAAACCCCCACCCTACAACTTAGGCAAAGTAATTCCCCGCTGCCTCTGATACTTGCCCGCTCGTGCCGCATAAGTCGTCTCGCAAGGACCATCCCCCCTCAGAAAAATAAACTGACAAGCCCCCTCGTTCGCATAAATACGCGCTGGTAAAGGCGTCGTGTTCGAAAATTCTAAAGTGACATGCCCCTCCCAAGCAGGCTCCAACGGCGTGACATTAACAATAATCCCACAACGCGCATAAGTCGATTTGCCAACACAAACAACTAAAACATCCTCAGGAATACGGAAATACTCCACCGTGCGAGCAAGCGCAAACGAGTTCGGAGGAATCATACAAGTCTCCCCCTTCTTGCGAACGAACGCATTCTCGTCAAATGCCTTCGGATCAACAACCGCCGAGTTCACATTGGTAAACACCATGAACTCATCCGCAACACGCGCGTCATAGCCGTAAGAAGAAAGTCCGTAAGAAATAACCGAATCTCGACGCTGACCATCCGTATAAGGAGCAATCATGCCACGCTCGGTAGCTTGCGTGCGAATCCAATGGTCAGGCATGACAGGCATGGGCGAAAGACTAAAGGGGATCGCACGAAAACGCAACCTGCGACCCCTCTCCGCTGACCCTCTCCGCTGCCCCTCTCCGCCGAACTCTCCAACGCGACGCTACCCGCTACCCGATGCCATCGGAGTGGCAGGATTTGAACCTACGGCCCCTGCCTCCCGAAGGCAGTGCTCTACCGGGCTGAGCTACACTCCGTTACAATCCCGATCGCCCCCGTTAGAAATCGACAGCAATCCCCGTTTTAACTTCCTTCCTTACATCCTTATTGGCAGCAACGGGCTGCGGGGCAACAACAGACTCGGCAACGACGGGTTGCGAGATAACAGGCTCGGTAGCAGAGAGCGCAGACGCTTCACCGCTTTTTTCGTCTGCCTCGTTCTGCGCCGTTTCGTTCGTTTCGTTCGTCTCTTCAGAGATTTTTTTGGCGTATGCTTGCATGATCACCTTCTGCTCGGCATCGTTCAGATGCTCGCCGCGCAATCCTTGTCCTAAATGCATGTTGATGTCGATGAGAATCTGCACCTTCGATGCATCCGGAGAGCTCAACAACTGCGTACTGTGCTTGTCGATAAAGGCGCACAGCGTCAGCAAATTACCGCGCAACTCAGGAGATATAGGGTTGGACTCGTCGAGCAAGGAGGATTGAATGACCGTCCAAGCTCGCCAATTCAAGCGTACGATCTCTGACAGCGCAGAGGTATTTTCCTGTTGCTCGTGCTCTCTGCGCACGCGATCCAAGCGTTTCGCCAGCTCTAGCAACGCCCAAGATTCGACCTCGCGGCTACCCGCGCCTTCGACAGAAAGTCGATCTGCCTCTTCGTAAGGATTCACACTCATCGTCAGACTCATCGAAAAAACCTATAACATCTCATAGTAGCACACAACCTTGCTCACAGCAATCTTGCGAGGCTGAAGTTGTTTCGTGTTTCGATCGTCTGCAGGGTAGCGGAGAATTGTTGCGAGAGTGCCGACAACTCGATACCTGCCCTTGTTGTGTCGGCGGCGACCAGCCTATCGACGAGGCTTTGTGTCGTGATTTCTATTTCCTGCTGGCGTTCTTGCGAGACCAGCAGGGTTGCCACCGTGCCTGATGCCGATTGGCGCAAGCTTCGCAAGCCGTCGCGCGCGAAATCGAATAGTTCCTGCGCGTCTAACAGCAGCGTTCTACGATCGGCGAGCGTTGTCGTTGTGGTATCCAAAGCCTGCTTGACGAGCCTTACTGCCAGCAAAAGCTGGTTGATGGGCTCGGCGTTGCTAGAAATACCGTACTCGATGAGTTGGTTTTTCTCGACTTGTAGGGTGCTAGTGCTGCGTGCGCGCACGACGAGTTCTCCCACGGCGGTTGCGGGAATATCTGCGGCGTCGCGGTCGTGGTCGGCTACTCTGTTGGCGTTTGCGTCGGCAATGGGAAAGGTGGGCGCGATCGACAGGGCATCGAATAGGGCGTTGGTGCTATCCGTTGCGGTGGCGGGCAGGTTGCGGAGCAGAAATGTTTCGTAGTCTGCGGCGGCGGACGGCAGGGGAGCGTCGGTCAAGCCTGCGAGATCGCGCACGGGTGCGCCTTCTTGATAGCGTCTGCCTGCGAAGATGTAGCGATTTCCGACCTTTGTATTCAGCAAAGATTCGATCGCGCGCAGGCGATTGTCGAAATCTTCGCCGCTGTATTTCTCGCGCCATTCGGTTGCGTCGAGACTGGGTTGGAGTCCTTCGCGCACGATTTCGGAAAACGGCTCGATATAGCTCTGCAAGCCTCCTGCGCTGTTGCTTCCTATGTTGCCTGGGCTTGTTGCGCGCAGGGTGAGTTCGTAGGTTTGGGTGATTGTCAGGACTTTCGAGATTCGGGAAGAATCTTTCTCGGCGCGATCGACGACGCGGCGATAGGTCAGCACATCGGGCAGGTCTGAGCGATAGGCGGAGAGGGTTGAAAACTTGCGACCACTTGACAGGCGTTCGCTGGCGAGGCGATATTGTGCGCTTTTCTCCGAGACTGTCCGCAGGGAGTCGAAGGTTGTGGCGTAATGGCTAGTGCGTCCGACGTAGGTCATGATTGTTGAAACATTTTCTTCTGCCAAGTATCTCTACCTTTACGAAGCAAGAACAATGCCAACTTGCGTGTTTCTGCGAGGGGAACACGGGCTTTTTATAATGACGGGTGCAAAACATCGCGTGCGTAGCACGCGGGGAGCGCGAGGGAGTAATCCCTCGCAAAAGACCCCGCGTCAGCGGAGCGCGCGATAGCGCGCTTTTCTACGCACGAGCGAAGCGAAGTGCGTAGCCTCTTATTCAAAAGCGCGTTTCAAAGAAACGCGCAAGCTGACTTGTAACATGGTGCGGCGATTCGAGTTTTTCTCGCCCTAGCGACAAAAAGAACGCACGAAGTACGCCTCTTGTTTAAAAAAATGACAAAAAACGATAAAAAAATGACAAAAAACGATTCGCCCCAAGACCAAAGCGAAGCAAACGGATTCTTTATACCTCTGTTGATGATAAGTTTATCGATGCTAATGTTGATCAGAACAACAGGTTTCGATGCGACATCTTTGTCGCTCTCTGAGTTTTGGGACATTTTCAGTTCTCCGTAAAAAGTTCGGCTGCCGCCTTTGGAAGGATGCGTTCCTAGTGTTGCTGGTCATGGTAAATCCTTATGTTGAAGGTTATTAGGGGAAGTTCAGGGTTTTGTTAAGGTTTTTGGAGTGAGTTCAGGGTTCTGGGGATGTTTTGCTGGTTACAAAAACAGCACCGCCCCCCTTGGTGCTTATTAGCTTATCATAGCACACTTTTCGCCAAAAGCAAGGAAAAAATACAAAACGACACAAAAGTTCTTGTTGCCTCTATCTTCTAGGCAAAATTAAAAACGCTCTACCGCATCAAGAGTCAGCTTGCGCGAGGCAAAGCCTCGCGCTTTTGAATAAGGGGCGCGCTTCGCGCGATTCTTTTTATAGCTAGGGCGAGGAAAACTCGAATCGCCGTGCCATGTTACGAGTCAGCTTGCGCGTTTCTGCGAAACGCGCTTTTGGATAAGAGGCTGCGCGTTTCGCTTCTCTCACGCACAGAAAAGCGTGCTTGCGTGCGCGCGGGGATAAATTCCTCCCGCTGACGCGGGGTCTTCGTGGGGGGAATTTATCCCCCCACACCCCCCGCGCACGCTTCGCGTGCGCTCGTTTACGCGTCAATGCGCGAGTCCCGTTTTTTGGGACACTACCGCTGCCTGTTAAAATTAATCAAAAAAGCGCGTGTTTGCCTCTGCGAAGCGCGCCCGCAAGGAAGCGCAAGCAAGCAGAGGCAAACACGCTCAACTCATATCGCGCAAGCAAGTCCCCCCAAAAAAAATCCCCAAAATTGTTCTTGACAAAAAACACCTCCCCCCTCAAACTACCCCCATGAAAGTTAGCTCCTCCCTGAAAACCCTCAAAAACCGCGACCGACACTGCCAAGTCGTCCGCCGTAAAGGAAGACTCTACGTCATCAATAAACGAAATCCTCGCTTCAAAGCACGCCAAGGATGACTCCAAAGATAACTCCAAGAATAATTTAATGGTAGCTCAAGGCTAATCTCAAGGCTAACCCAAAACTCCCTCTACTGCTCTTAGCAGTAGCTAGCCTCCTAATAAGTCACCCCTCTAGCCTCCCTTGCAATCCCTGAGGCATCTCGTCGGAAAAGCCGCACAAGTCTGGGCATGGCTCGGTGCCGCCATGCTCATAGCCATCGCCGCCATGACAACCCTCAGCGTCATCGGACGCACCCTCCTCGCTAAACCCCTGCTCGGCGATTTTGAAATCACAGAACTCGCCTGCGCCATGGTAATTTTTATGTTCCTGCCACTCGCCCAATGGCACCTCGATCACACCAGCGTCGATATCTTCACTCAACACACCTCAGCGCGCTTTAAATTTTACTGCCAAAAAGTCGCTCAAAGCGCAACGCTCCTCATAACCCTGCTGCTCCTATGGCGCATGACGCTCGGCGCACAGCAACTCCAGCAAGCGCACGAGGTGACCACGATACTAGGACTGCCGCGATACCTCCCCTTTCCCGCAATCCTCCTCTCCCTCATCCTGCTCGCATGCGTGCTGCTCGTCCAACTCACCCACAAAGACACAAAAGACAAACCCCACAACAAGCCCGAATCTGCTGCATGACGATCGCTCTCGTCCTCGCAACCCTGCTGCTTTTGCTGGTCCTACGCCTGCCGGTCGCGGTCGCCATGATCGCAAGCGCAAGTCTCGGTTTTGCCCTGCTAGGCGCTTTTTCCAACATGCTCTCATACTGGAAGACCGCCGGCTTTTGGCTTTTCTCCTCCTACGACCTCTCGGTGATTCCGCTGTTTATTCTGATGGGGCAATGCGCCGCACGATCAGGCTTGAGCCAAAGCCTCTTTCGCGCCGCGCGCGCCGCCATCGGACACAAACGCGGAGGACTGGCCATGTCCGCCATCGCAGGCTGCGCAGGCTTTGCCGCCATGTGCGGCTCGTCGTTGGCAACCGCTGCAACAATGGGACGCGTCGCCCTGCCCGAACTGCGAGTTAACAATTACGAAGGAGGATTCGCCGCCGCAACCCTAGCTATCGGAGGAACGCTGGGAATTCTGATTCCTCCCTCCATCGTGCTGGTCATCTTCGCCATCATCACAGAGGCGAATATCGCCAAACTCTTCGCTGCAGCCCTCATCCCCGGCATGCTCGCCGCCGCCCTCTATATGACGACAGCCGCCCTCTACGCGCGCAAAAATCCGCACAACGCTCCCCCCGCACCGCGCGCCTCACGCGCCGAGCAACGACAAGCACTGCTGCAAGTCCTGCCCGCCTTCGCTGTCATCGCGCTAGTTATCGGAGGGCTCTACGCAGGTTGGACAACGCCGAGCGAAGCCGCCGCGCTCGGCTGTAGTGCCGTCTTCTGCCACTTCATCATCACTGCGTACAGAAAGAAGACCCAACACAGAATCGGCACAGACTTGCTCGCTATCCTCTCCGAAACGGCACGCGCGAGCGCGATGATTTTCTTCATCCTGCTCGCCGCCGACCTGTTGAGTGCCTTCCTCGCGCTTGCAGGATTGCCGCAAGCCCTCGCGCACACGCTTTCCTCTAATACGCTCGCTCCCTACAGCCTTCTGCTGCTCACCATGCTTTTGTTGGTGTTGCTCGGCTGCTTTCTCGACAGCCTCTCGATCGTCGTCCTGACGATGCCCCTGCTCTGGCCCGTGCTGAGCGGGCTAGACTTCGGCATGCCGCCCGAACACTTCCAGCTGTGGTTCGGTATCCTCGCGCTCATTCTCGTCGAGATCGGACTCATTACCCCGCCCGTAGGACTGAACTGCCTCATCATCCACCGTATCGCGCAAACCGTGCCCCTCAAGCGCATCTTTCGCGCCTCCATCCCCTACCTCTCTGCAGACTTGCTCCGCATCGCGCTGCTATTGCTCTTTCCGCAACTCGTCTTGTGGCTGCCAGAATTTCTCAACCTCTAGAACGCTCCTATAACCGCCGCCACAACCTCCTCCTGTTGCGCAAGCGTCAAATACGGATGCATCGGCAGGCTGACAACCTCCGCCGCCGCGCGCGTAGCTGCAGAAACGCCGCCGCCAACGACAGGACAATGCCGAAAAGCCTCCTGAGCGCATAACGCAAGAGGGTAGTGGACAAGCGTCGCAACCCCCGCCGCCGCACAACTTTCTCGAATGGCATCGCGGCGCGCACTCCGCAGCGTGTATTGTCCCCACACGCAAGTTCGCCCTGCAGGAACGCACGGCAGGCGCAACAAAGCCGCGCCTCCCTGCTCGTTCTTTTGTCGCAACGCCTGTTTAAAAAGATTTTCGTAAGTTTCTGCCACCCCTTGTCGCTGCAACAGCTCTTTCTCAAAGACGGTCAGTTTCGCCAACAAAACAGCCGCTTGCAGCGTATCCAAGCGTGAGTTCGTCCCAAGCCTGCGGTGACGATAGCGATGTCCCGCCTCCTGCCCGTGGTTTGCAATCTCGCGCACGAGGCAGGCGCGCTCGGCATCGTTCAAAAAAACAGCACCGCCATCGCCGTAGCAGCCCAAGGTCTTGGTCGGGAAAAAACTCGTGATAGCCGCATCTCCCAAAGAAACGCTAGAGCGTCCATCGTAACGCGCGCCCAAGCTCTGGGCTGCGTCGATCAAAAAGAACAACTCCTCTTCCCGCGCCACGGCGAGCAGACTCTCGTAATCACAAGGTAGCCCGTACAGCTCGACCGCCATGACGGCTTTGGCAGCAAGTCCTTGCCCGCGCGCATCGAGCAGCGCACGTTTCAAAGAGTTCACAGCGAGCGTGAAGTTCTCGTCGATATCGACAAAGAAAGGGACAGCCCCGCATAACAGCACCGCCTCGGCACTAGCGGCAAAGGTGAAGGCGGGAACGAACACGGCATCGCCCGCGCCGATTCCCTGCGCTCGCAAGGCAATGGCTAAGGCGTCTGTGCCGTTTGCACAGGCGATCGTGTGCGCAACCTCGTGCTCCTTGCAAAGTCGCTTCTCCAACGCCGCAACCTCAGGTCCCAAGATGAACTGCCCGTGCTGTAGAACGCGCTCGATTCCCTCACCAAGCACTGCCTCGATGCGCGCACGCTGCGCCGCCAAGTCGATAAAAGAAACCGCCATGTTGCGCCGAACGAGCTAACTAACGAAAGTCCAACAGCCTGTCTTGCCTAGAGGTACTTGCGCGCAAAGGGATGCGGCTCGCCCATATTCACTTGCAGAGCGTGTTCGCGGATTCCGCTGACAATTTGGATCGAAGGACGCGCCTCCTCGATACCCAAGCCCCTGCCCTCCATCACACTGCGATAGACCTCCGAGTGCAAGTCGGCGAAGCCGTGAGAAAACTCGATCTCGCGCTTGTCCAAACGAATGTTTCTATACGGTTGATCCGCCGCACTGCCCTCAGGCAAGTCGTTGCGATCGATCGACAAATACCAGCGCACGCGCGCGCGCTCCAACTCCATGTAACCCGCGACGCGTTGCTTGTCTCGAACATGCACGATGTTCAGCGAAACCTTGCCAAACAGCAAGTGCAGCATGTCGAAGAAATGAATGCCGATCGTCGTCGCCAATCCGCCGGACTTGCTCTCCTCGCCCTTCCACGAGGTCTGAAACCACGGACCGCGCGGCGTAATATAGGTGAGCTCCACATCGTGAACCTTGTCGGAAGATACAAGCTCATCGCGCAGCTTTATGATGTCGGGATGCAATCGCAGCTGCAACACCACATAAACACGCCGCCCTGTCTCGCGTTCCAACTCCTGCAAGCCGTCCAAGTTCGAGGGGTTCAGCACCAAGGGCTTCTCGCAGATCGCATCGGCACCCGCGCGCAAGGCGTAGCGAATGTGCGAATCGTGCAAGTAGTCGGGAGAAACTATCCCCACATAGTTGACGGGCTCGCCGCGACGGTTGCACTGATCGATGAACCTCTCGAAGCGCTCGAACTCCTTGAAGAACCGAGCATCGGGAAAGTAGCGATCCATAAACCCTATTGCATCGTTCGGATCCATCGCCGCCAAGAGATCTCCGCCCACCTCCTTGATCGCCTTCATGTGACGCGGGGAGACATAGCCCGCCGCCCCGATCAACGAGAAAGTTTTTTTCCGCTCGCTCACGGTCTGCCCTCCGCGCTGTCCTGCTTCGGCAAAAGCAGCGCGCCGCCCAACAAGAACAGCAAGATCGGCAACAAGCCCAGTCTGCTATCGGCAAAGAGGACTGTTGCCGCAGAGACCGCCAATGGTCCCACGAATGCCGTCGCCTTCCCCGAAAGCGCGTACCATCCGAATGCTTGTCCTGCGGCTTCTTGCGGCACGAGGCGGGAAAGAATCACACGGCTAGAGGATTGCAGCGGTCCGAAGAAGACCCCCATCGTCAGAGCGCAAAGCCAAAAGAGCGACTTACTCGGCAAGGCTATCAATCCCAAGCCCAGCAACAAGACGGCGATCACCGAGTAGCGGACGATTCTGATCGCTCCCACACGATTTTCGATCAGCCCTCCGACCATCGCTCCGAGCGCCGCCGTGATGTTCATCAAGATACCGAACAGCAAAACGCCCTGCAGCGAAAAGTCATGCACGCTGATGGCGAAGATGCCTCCGACGGCAAAGATCGTCGTGACGCCGTCGCTGTAGAGCATGCGCGCGAGCAGGAATCGTCCTGTATACGACAAACCCCGACCTTGCCAAAGCAAGAGCTTAGGCAGCTTGCGCTTGTCCTTATCCTTGCGACGCTCCACTTTTGCCAGCCCTTTTACCAACCCCGTCCTGCGGAACAAGATCCAAAAAAACGGCAAGGAGAAAATAAAAAACCACAATCCCGCCAGCACAAACACGGCACGCACATGTTCTGCTCCCTCGCGGGTCAAGCCGAAGGGAAGCTGTTCGGGTTGAATAAAAAGCAGCAAGGCGATGAGCAACGCGGACAACCCTCCCAAGTAGCCCATCCCCCAAGCCAATCCTGATAACGCGCCGCGCTGCTTGTCGGGCAGCAGCGATGGAATCAAGGCGTTGTACAGAAACGCCGAAAGCTCGAAGGTAACATTCGCCAAGCCCACGACGAGCAACACGCTCAACAGCGAGCGTTCGCCCGGCACCGCGAACCATAACAGCGCGCACAGCAGCATCGTTGCGCAGGAGAAGAACAACAGCAAACTACGCATCGTTCCCGTTCGGTCTGCCAGCCGCCCCAACAGCGGAGCTGCCACTGCGACGAGCAACGCCGACCACCCTATCGCTTGCGTCCAATAGATCTGCCCTAATACGGCATCGCCGACGATCGCTGTCGCAAAAAAGGCGGGAAAGACAAAGGTCACGATCAGCGTCGGGAAGGCAGAATTTGCCCAATCGAAGCTACACCAACCCCACATGGCTTGCTTGCTAGAAAAAGCGCGTCTGTCGTTTTTCGCGTCTTTTTCCGCGTCTTTTTTTGCCATGCTTTTCTTCTCCTTGAAGTGTCTTGCTGTTGCGTTGTCGTTGTTCGTTGTTTTTTGTTCTTGGTTTTTTTCAAAGCCACTCTTCGTCTTACTATTCGTCCTACGCTAATTCCTGCGCTAATTCCTGCGCTAATTCCTGCGCCAATTCCTGCTCTTGCGCGTAGGGGAAGGTTAGTCTAGAGTGTTTCGAGATGCGGGCGTAGCTCAGGGGTAGAGCGCAACCTTGCCAAGGTTGAAGTCGAGGGTTCGAATCCCTTCGCCCGCTCCAACGATACACACCACAAGAGGCTTGGGGGAGGCTTGGGGAGGCTTGCCATCGCCAACGCTTACAACCTAGCATATCCTCCGAAGGCTTTGTAAAGGAAGAAACACCCCTGTGCCTTATGCTCGCTTGTTCTGTCCGTCCTTCGCGCCAAAGCCAACGCGCGCGCCGCAGCTTGCAGATCGCCATAGGCAAGGCTATGACCATGGGCATGGTCTTGGGCATGGTCTTGTGCCTGCTCGCCGCTCTGTACGGCGGCAACAGCGCGATGGGACAAACGCCACTCAAGCCCTTCGACCCCTATTTTCTGAGTCTGCGCTTCAACGAAACCTACATGCGCTCAGGTCCTGGTCGTCAGTATCCCGCTCTGTGGGTCTATCGACGCTTGGGCATGCCTATCGAAATCATCGGTCACTTCGACGACTGGCGCAAGGTACGCGACTTCCAAGGCGATGTCGGCTGGATGCTGTCGAACCAACTGCAACGCCGCCGCGCCGTGATTGTACTGCTGCCTGAAGTAGGACTCTACAAAGAGCCCGACACGAAGAGCGTGAAGATCGCACGACTCGGTAAGGAGGTGGTCGCGCGCGTGCAACGCTGCGACCACGAGTGGTGTCGACTGTTGATCGACAGGCACGAAGGATGGACACGACGCGGAGGATTGTGGGGGCTTGCCGAAGAAGAAACTTTGCCATGACAAAAAACAACGGCACAGAACGACGCTACTTCGGTACCGACGGCATGCGCGGCACTGCGAACAGCGCGCCGATCACGCCTGAACTCGTGTTGCGGCTCGCGGAAGCGGCGGCGGTCTTCTTCCGCAAAGGCACGCGACGCCATAGGGTCGTCATCGGCAAGGATACGCGCCTTTCGGGTTACATGCTCGAACCCGCGCTGACGGCGGGTTTTGTCTCGATGGGCTTCGATGTCACCCTCGTCGGTCCCATGCCCACCCCTGCCGTCGCCATGCTGACCCGCTCGATGCGCGCCGATTTGGGCGTGGTTATCTCGGCATCGCACAACCCCTACTGCGACAACGGCATCAAGCTCTTCGCACAAGACGGCTTCAAACTCGACGACAAGAGCGAGCAGCTTATCGAAGAACTCATGCACGACACGACGCTCAAACGCGCGCGTCCCGAACGCTTGGGGCGCGCACAACGCATCGAAGACGCTCCAGGGCGCTATATCGAGTTCGTCAAGAACTCCTTTCCACGCAATCTCGATCTGAAGGGCTTGACGATCGCGCTCGATTGCGCGCACGGGGCCGCCTATCGCGTGATGCCTCCGATTATAACAGAGCTTGGCGCAAAGATCGTCAAGCAGGTCGGCACCAGTCCCGATGGAACGAATATCAACAAGAACTGCGGCGCAACCGTGCCGAGCCGTATCGCCGAAATCACTCTGGCATCTGGTGCCGACATCGGCATCGCCGTCGACGGCGACGCCGATCGCTTGCTCGTCGTCTCGAAGCAGGGGCGCGTCGTCGATGGCAACCACCTGCTGGCTGCCATCGCAACGCATCTGCTCGAAGCCGACGAGATCCGCGGCGGCAGCGTCGTCTCTACCATCCTCGCCAACTTGGGCTTGGAGCGATATCTGGAGGGAAAAAAACTCTCTCTGCTGCGCACCGAGGTCGGAGACCGCTATGTCGTCGAACGCATGCGCGCAGCACAATGCAACATCGGCGGAGAACCCTCAGGACACATCGTCCTCTCCGACTACGCAACGACAGGCGACGCGCTCGTCGCTGCCTTGCAAGTTTGCGCCATCGTCGTGCGGAGCGGACACAGCGTCGATTCCTTCTCGCAACTCTTCGAACTCGTGCCGCAACAATCCATCAGCATACCCATGCCCAATCCGCGCGAAATACTCAGCGACGAAACGCTACAAAAAACCCTCGCCAAAATGAGACGGCACATCGCACAACAAAAAGGACGGCTCGTCGTGCGCGCATCAGGAACAGAGAAGGTCGTGCGCGTCATGGCGGAAGCCGAAGACGAGGGCTTGTTGCTGGAAACCTTAGAGGCAACGAAAAAAGTGCTGCTCGCCGCATGACGCAACTCTTTACCGTCTCGAACGAAACTCTGTCTGAAAGCTTCGCCGAAAGTCTCTCTGAAAGCTTCCCTGCCGCACAACAATGCCGACGCGCCAGCATAGCCATCGGAAACTTCGACGGGCTGCACCTAGGACACCTCGCCCTGTTGCGCACCATGCAAAACAAGAACCTGCCTCGCCCTTGGGTCTTCCTCACCTTCGAACCCCATCCGCGACAATTCTTCGCGCCCGATGCTCCGCCCTTTCGCCTCTCCCACAGCGCGCAAAAGCAACGCTGGCTTGCCGAGCACAAGGTCGATGCCTTGTTGGTCGTCACCTTCGAGCAAACCCTCGCCGCGCTCGCACCCCACACCTTCGTCGAGAAATTTCTCGTGCAAGGCTTGCAAGCGCGCAATATCGTCGTCGGAGAAAATTTTGTCTTCGGACACAAGCGACAAGGCACGCTGGCAACGCTACGCGACTTCGAGGCGCGCAACGCCTTCCGCTTGCACGCTGTGCCTCTTTTGAGCTTGGACAAAACCCTCTACGCTTCGTCGCGCGCACGCGCGGCGATACGCGAGGCACAACTCGACGAGGCGCGCGCTATCTTGGGGCGCAGCTTTGAAATCGAGGGCGTCGTGCAAAAAGGAAAAGGACTGGGGAGTCGGCTCGGCTTTCCCACCGCCAACATCGACCCCGGCGATTACTGCCAACCTCGTTTTGGCGTCTACGATGTCTCTGTCCTCCGCGGGCGGGAGTGTTGGGATGCCGTTGCCAGCTTCGGCAAGCGTCCGACGCTGGGGGCGGGACTATCGCCTTTGTTGGAGTTGCATTTCTTCGACCGCTCCGAGACGCTCTACGGCGAGACGCTGCGCGTAGGCTTCGAGCGGTTTCAGCGTCCTGAACAGCACTACGAATCGCTTGCCGCCTTGCAAGCGCAAATCGCCGATGATGTCGCCTCGTCGCGAGCCTACTTCGCCAAACGATCCCTGAAGCACAACCCCTCCTCTGCTCCCTCAGCTCCCTCAGCCCCTGCGCGAGAATCGCTGCAAAGGCGAGGAGACGAAAAGCAACAGGCAGCCTCGCAACCCTTGTGATGACAAAAACAGTTGCAGGAATAACACTTGCCGTTCTCGGCGCAGGAGGACGCATGGGACAAGCGGTGCTCGACGAGGGAGAGCGCGCGCCGCGCGTGTCGACGATGCTCGCGGTTTTCTCACAAGGCACGGATGGCTCGCAAGCTGCGCTGCGCTGGAGCAAGGCTCGTGTGGCGAAGGATGCGGAAACTGCGTTGGACGAGGTTGTCTCGTGCGGCGGAGCGGCTGTTGATTTCACCGCTCCTGAGGCTTCGGCAAGACACGCGCGAATGGCGGCGAAGGTGGGCTGTCCTTTCGTGTGCGGGACAACGGGCTTGGCAGAGAAAGAGATGAGGGCGTTGCGCGAGGCGAGCGCAGATTGTCCGCTTGTCTATGCTGCAAACTTTTCTTTGGGGGTTGCCTTGCTGGCAACCTTGGTGGAGCGAGCGGCGACATTTTTATCTGGGGAGGAGTTCGACGCAGAGATTTTCGAGATGCACCATCGGGAGAAAAAGGACGCTCCCTCTGGGACGGCATTGCGTTTGGGGAGTGCGGTCGAGCGGGGGAGGGGGCAGAAAAAGATCGGGGAGGCAAAAGGCGACAGGGGAGGGATACGCAAGCGCGGCGAGGTAGGTTATGGCGTTTTGCGGGGAGGGGGTGTTATCGGCGAGCATAGCGTTTTGTTTGTCGGTAGGGACGAGCGCATCACATTGGGACACGAGGCTTTTTCGCGAGCGCTTTTTGCAACAGGAGCTGTGAAGGCAGCCTTATGGGCGTGCGGACAAAAACCCGGTTTTTATTCCGTTGACGATATATTGAACCTTGACGGAAATGCTAACAAAAATACATAAATCTCAATAATCTTAATAATTAACGCTTACCTAAATTTATTTTATAAGCTTCTTTAATAAGTTTAAAGAAATAATTTTTTTTACTGTTTATAACTTCTTTGCCCTCTATTCATATAACATAATTATTAAACGGTTTGTCATAACAAAAATACAGTTCGTCACTCTTAATTTTAGAATTTTTTCATCTGACCTAATAATTTTTGCTGGGGTGGTAGGATTCGAACCCACGATCACGAGACCAAAACCCGTTGCCTTACCACTTGGCTACACCCCAACAATACCCCCCCACTCTACACATCCTTTCCCGCCTTGTCGAGACCCTCTCCTGCGTCGCTTGCAAGGAAGCGCGTCGCAATCACCCCTCCCCAGCCGCGCGTGCGCAAGCATGCCGCCACATTCTCCTCACAACCCAGCTCCGTCAAGCCGAAACAAGCAGAGCCGCTCCCCGTCATCCGAGCGCAAAAAACTTCCTCGCAAGAACGCAACGCCGACAGCCGCTCGACGATAGAGCCATCCAAGTCACAAGCCGCTGCAAGCAAGTCGTTCCCGCCCGTCTCCAACAGTGCCGTCAACCTCGAAGACTTCGATGCTGACGAACAAGCCTCTGAAAAAGTCTGCCCCTCAACCACCCTATCTGCCCTCCCCTCCGCTCGATCGCGAGCATAACGCTCATAGACCGCCTCCGTGGAAAGCTCCGCACCACAAAGCAGAACTACACCGCAGACAGGCAGCGCAGCTTGCTCTGATACCCGCTCGCCATAACCCGATACGAAAACACTATTGCTCTTCGCGCGCAAAAAAAACAACGCCACATCCGAGCCAACCGCACGAGCAACAGAAAGCCACTCGACATCGGAAAGAGACACGCTATTTTTATTAAATTTCTGCATGAAATTCTGGGAGCTAATTTTTTCACGCGCATAACGCAAGAAAGACGCAGCATCGCTCGACCCCCCGCCCAAGCCCGCGCCGACAGGGATAGCCTTTTGAACGACAATATTCCACGCGCACTCGAAAGATCCAACGCCGTCTTTGACACTACCTTTGACACTACCCTCGACACTTTTCGATTCCACGGCTGCCGCAAGAGCACGCGCCGCGCGCGCCAGCGAGTGATCTTCGCACACAAGAAACGACTCATCAGCGTGAGTCTTGAAATGAGTCTTGAAATGAGTTTTGGAGTTTGCCTTGTAAAATTCTACGGCAAGTCCTCCGCCGTCTTCTCTGTCTTGCACCTCCAATCGATCGTGCAGCTCCAAGAAGACGATGTGACTTTCCAGCTCGTGCAACCCGCAATCGTTTCTGCCGCCGACGCGCAACGAGAGGTTCACCTTAGCAGGCGCAAACAAAATAGACGACGCAGACTCCAAAGGCACGACTAAGGGCATGGCTAATGGCACGACTATTCGCTATCGAGAGGCAATCCGACTTCCAGTTTTTTCTGTACGCGCTCGCGCAGCTTTTCGTTTGCTACCTCGAAGGCTAGCACGCGCGACCACTGATAGCGCGCCTCCAACAACCTTCCGACTCGCCAATAGACATCGCCTAAGTGATCGTTGATGGTGGTGTCATCGGGAGCAAGCGCGATGGCTTGCTCCAAAGTTTCCAAGGCATCGTCGTAAGCCTTGAGTCGATAGTAGGCCCAGCCCAGCGAATCGATCACGGCACCGCTTTTGTCTCGCAATTCTACGGCGCGCTGCAACATCGAGAGTGCCTCTTGGTAGCGCTCGTCCTTGCCCAAGTCGAGCCAAGTATAAGCGAGGTAGTTCATGACCATCGGCTGTTCGGGGGAGATCTGCAATGAGGTTTGGAAGTCTTGCTCTGCCTCGTCCCACTTTCCTGCACGTTCGAAAGCGATTCCGCGCTCGTAGTACAGACGCCACGCGGAAGCGCGCACCTCTTCGGGGAGAATATCCGCGCGCGCCGTGTACATCTCGATCGCCTTGTCGAAATAGGGCAAGGCTTTTTCGGGCTGCTCTGCTACGCGGAGAAAAGAGCCCGCCTGCCACCAGGCGAGCAGATCGTCGGGACGCAGCTCCTGCAGATTTTGCAAGAGTGCCAGAGATTCCTCAAGCCGAGATTCTTCAAGCTGAGATTCTTTAAGTTTGTTTTCTTCGGCACGATTTGGCTTGCGTAAAATCTCGGCGCGTAAGTAGAGACCCTGGCGGTAGAACAAGGAGCGGGGAGGGATCTGTTCGATTGTAGCCAAGGCGGCGTCGTCCTGCCCATAGTCGATAAGCGCGTCGCTCAAGACAAGGCGCGCGAAGGATGACGAAGGATCTGTCTCTACAGCCAAGCGAGCGAACAGCAGTTTCGCCGCCGCGTTGCCCTCGCGCGCCGCCAAGTCGGCAAGCGATCGGGCGAGGAAGAATCGTACCTGCTCGATCGAGCCGTCGCCGCGCGCTTCAGGAGTCAAGTCCTCGATCTCGTCGCCCTCGATTCGCCGCGCCAGTTCGTCCAAGAAGAGCACTTGCACGCGCAGTTGGCTCTTCACGGGTTTCAACAACGCCAACGCCGTCTGCTTTCCGCGCTCTTGCTCTCTACCCGCGTGATGCAAGGCTTGCACCCATTGCAACGACAGATCGCTCGACAGAGCCTCCGTCTCGCGCAGCAGCTGTTGGGTTGCGCGAAACTCTCCGCGCGCGAAGGCAGCGTAGAGACGCAACAGATTGGCGAAATCCTCCATGGACTCGCGTTCTATTTCCTGCAACGCCGCCTGCTCGGCGCGTGCGTCGCCTTGTGCGAAGGCGAGCCAAAAGCGGTATGTCGGCGCGCCGTAGCGAGCGAAATCGCCGAAGCCCGACAGATCGCCTACGAACTCACGCGCGTGCGCAACTTTACCCTTCTGGAGCGCCTTGGATGCAAGCAGAAAGCGCGCCAAGAAACCGTGTCCGTCTTTTTGGGTTTGCAGAAGCGTTGCTATCGAGAGAGCCTTCTCCATTTCTCCTGCGCGCACGTGCGCCAAGAATGTGCGCTCCCACACCTCTCGCGTCGGCAGCCGAGCAGAAAGCCTGTCCGCTATCGAGGAAGCATAAGGAAACGCCCGTTCCGTTTCCGCATAGCCCAAGGCGAGGTAATTGCCTGATACAGTGTCGGCAGGCGCATACCAAAGCCACAGCGCGCGCACGAGCGCACGCTTTACATTCGACAAGGAAAAACTTCGCACGGACTCCATAAAACGCCTCCCCCAACCCTCCTGCCGAGCAGCCTCCTGCTTCGAGACATCCTGTAGCTCAGGGGTGTCCGCATCGTTGTTGGGCTCATCCTGCTGGGCAACATTCTGGGCAACATTATGTTTGGCACCCAGAGAAGATTCACCTGCCGAAGCATCGGCAAAGGCGAGCGGAGGCAGGAGAGAAGCGCAGAGAAAAAGGCACAGGCAAAACAGCGCGCTCCAACAGAACGCTCTTCTGGACGCTTTTGCGCACATTTCCGAATTTTTTTTAACCATCGCTCGACGCAGCCTCCTTTTTTTCTCCGCTCGCCATTCGATTCCACAATTGAGCGTACTTGCCGCCTTTTTGCAAGAGGTGGCGATGACTGCCGACCTCGCTACAGACACCGCGCTCCAAGACATAGATGCAGTCGGCGTTTTGAATGGTCGTGAGACGATGGGCGATCGTCAGCACCGTGCGCCCGTGCATGACTCGATCGAGGGTCATTTGCAAGAGTCGCTCGGTTTCGTTGTCGAGCGCCGCCGTCGCCTCGTCCAGCAACACGATGGGAGCGTCCTTATAGAGCGCGCGCGCCATCGCGATACGTTGCTGCTGCCCGCCCGATAGACGAAAGCCGCGTTCGCCGACCTCCGTCTCCAACCCCCTCGGCAGCTGGGCGATAAAGTCCTCCGCTTCCGCATCCGCAACCGCGCGTAGCAGACGAGCCTCGTCGATACGCTCAACCCCCAAGGCGATGTTCTCGCGCAGGTTCGCATTGAACATTCCCACCTCCTGAGAAACATAGGCGATATGCGAGCGCAGAGAGTGCAAAGTGCAATCAGCAATATTCTGCCCGTCGATGAGAATCGCACCGCTGTCGATATCGTAAAAGCGCAGCAGCGCATTCACCAAAGTAGACTTTCCCGCGCCCGATGCTCCGACGATGGCAACCTTCGTGCCGCCCTTCACCGTGAAACTCAAGTCTCGCAGCGCAGGAGGAGCAACAAAACTTTTCGAAACTCCTTCGCCCGCATCGTAGGTGAAACAAACCTTGCGAAATTCGATCTTCGCACGCGAGACACGCAAAACACCAGCTTTTTTTCGATTGCGAACGGATGCCTTGACCTCCAAGGTGCGGTAAAAAGTGAGCAGGGCGGCGATTCCCTCTTGTACATCGACATTCAAATTGACGAGCGCACGTATGGGCTGAAGCATCAAGAGCAAGGCGACGACAAAGGACATGATGCTTCCGACGGTCGTTGCACCTTCGCGTATTTGCAAGCCTCCGATCAAGACGACGCAAGCGAAGGCGAGTCCGACCAACAGCTCGACTACGGGCAAAGCCTTAGCCTGCGCGTAGCTTGTGCGCTTGTTCCAAGAGAACAGCTCTTCAAACTGCCCGCGAGCGAAGCGCAGACGATATTCTTCGGCGTTGTAAGCTTTTATTTGACGCAGACCCTTGAAGGATTCGTCGACGAATTTCCCAACATCGCCAATCTTCTTCTGCGTCTGTTGTGCGGCGTGTCGTGTGAGTCGAGAAAGCCATCGGATCGGCACGAACAGCAGCACGACGAAGAACAAGGTTACCAAAGAAAGTTTCCAGTTCGTATAGAACATGTTGAAGAGGTATGCCAATGCCAGCACGCCGTCGCGCAAAAGAGTGATGAAGACGCGTGCAAAGCTGTTTCTGATCACATGCATGTTGGCGGTCATAAGGGCGACATACCTTCCTGTGCCGTCGCGCTGCAAAAAGGATAGGTCGTGCGTGACGAGATGGCGATAGAGGATGTTTTGCAAATCACGAAACACGGCAGCGCCGATGTAACCGCTTTGGGAGGTTTGCAAATAGTAGGCAAGGGCGCGCAAGGCAGAGAAGGAAAACATCAGTCCCATCAGCCAGTACAGCGTGCTGCTGTTTTCCGCGACAAAGCCGTGATCGAGAATGGGCTCCAGCATGCGCACTTGCGCAAAGGCAGTCAGCGAAAACAGCACCAGCCCGCACGAGGCAACGAGCAGACGCAGGCGATAGCACCACAGATAGTCTTGGGCGAAGCGTAGAAACGGCTTCGAGGAGGCACGAGAAGAGGAGGGACGAAAAGAGAACAAAGACACGCGACTGCTAAGAAGAAAGGCGATAGAAAATCGATGGAAATTCGATGTTAACTTTTGGGCAGCTTTTGGAAAAAACCTGTATAGTCTCAACGAAGATGCTGTTGTGCATGCTAGTCGCAGACGGCGTTTCAAGCAAGCTTGTCTCAAGGCTTTGCGCGGCAGATGGAAATAGCGATGGAAGCAACGATGACCGATTCTCCTTACGATCTTGCCGTCATCGGCGCGGGACCTGGTGGCTATGTCGCTGCCATTCGCGCGAGCCAACTCGGCATGCGCGTCCTTTTGATCAACAAACACGAGGCTTTGGGCGGCACTTGTTTGAATGTCGGATGCATTCCCTCCAAGGCCTTGTTGCACTCTTCGCACATCTATAGGCAGAGCTGTGAGGGCTTGCAAGAGCATGGAATCTCGGCGGGCAAGGTCACTCTCGATCTTAAGGCGATGCAGACGCGCAAGCAGAAGATCGTCTCTACTTTGACGGGCGGTATCGGTTTCTTGATGAAAAAAAACCGCATCGATGTCATAAGCGGACACGCGCGCTTGGACAAGGAGGGCGCGATAAATATCAGCGAGGGAAAGAAGAAGCTCGGCAAAAACATCAGCAAGATTGTGGCAAAAAACATTCTGTTGGCATTAGGCTCGAAGCCAACATTACTGCCCTCCTCTGTTTTGCCGAGCGCGCTGATGGACGAAAAGCGTGTTGCAACCTCGACGGGCGCGTTGGAGTTTGCGTCTGTACCGCGGCGGCTTTGTGTTATCGGAGCGGGTGTTATCGGATTGGAGTTGGGCTCGGTGTGGGCGCGCTTGGGAAGTGAGGTTGTCGTTCTCGACAGGCTGGATCACTTGGCGGGATTGGACGAGGATGTCTCGAAGGCGTTTCAAAAGGCTTTGGAGGCGCAGGGACTTGTCTTCAATCTTAACACCGACTTGCTTTCCGTCGCGGCGGCGAAGGAGGGGCTTGCGATCAGGGTAAAGCCTGCGGGAGGCAAAGAGCAGACGTTGGAAGCGAGCCATGCGCTAGTGGCTGTCGGGCGCGGAGCGGCTACGGGGGATTGTGGTTTAGAGGAGGCGGGGGTTGTTTGTGATGCGCGGGGGTGTGTGCAGATCGACGAGAATTTTCGCACGACGCGCGAAGGAATTTTTGCGATTGGCGATTGCGTGCGGGGTGCGATGTTGGCGCACAAGGCGGAGGAGGAGGGGGTTGCTGTTGTTGAGACGCTGGCGGGGGGGCGGAGTCATGTAGATTACGCGACGATTGCGGGGGTTGTTTATACGGATCCTGAAATTGCGAGCGTGGGGTTGAGCGAGCGAGAGGCGGGGGAGCGGAGTATTTCTTATCGACTGGGCAAGTTTCCGTTTAGTGCCAATGCGCGAGCGCGCACGAGTGGTGTTGGGGAGGGTTTTGTGAAATTATTAATTGGCGAGGGGGAGGAGGACGGTCGTCTTTTGGGGGCGCAGATTTTGGGTGCGGAGGCGGGAACGCTCATTCAGGAGTTAGTTGCCATTTTGGCGTATCGGGGGACGGCGGAGGACATTGTGCAGATTTGCCATCCGCATCCGACATTGAATGAGGCGTTGCGCGAGGCAGCGATGCAGGGATTGGGACGCGCGATACATATTTGATGCGCTTTTTGCGGGGGGCAAAGCCCCCCCCACCCCCACGCGCGCTTGCGCGCGTTCGTTTTGCACCCGTCACTATAAAAAACCCGTCACTATAAAAAGCCTGTCAAAACAAAAAGAAGCCCCCGCGAGAGGAGGCTCGCAGGGACTTCGGTGCCAGCCCGCAAAAGAGAGAAAGCAAGCTGGCAGGGGGGTAGGTTTGTCTTCTATCAATGCTATCGAAGACTATCGAATATTATCGAATAGCGTTGCTCAACTCCTGCAACATCTCGTCGGTCGTAGTGATCATCCTCGTCGCCGCCGAATAAGCACGCTGAGTGATAATCATGTTCGAGAACTCAGCCGCAATGTCAGTAGTGGAATTCTCCACCGCCGAACCAACCAATGTTCCCGCACCCTGCGTGCCAGAGATTCTTGCAACCCCCTGTCCCGAATCCGCCGTCTGAGCGAAAAGGTTACCCGAAAGAGCCCTCAAGCCATTAGGGTTGGCAAAGGTGAACAGAGGTACCTGGTAGAGATTGCGCGTCTCGCCGTTGGAATAAAATCCCTCGACAACACCGCCGTTTGTGATGGAAACCGAATCGATTCCGCTGAACAGTCGCCCGTTCTGCTCGACGAACTTGATGACCGAAAGATCGCCGCCGCTGCCATACTGCGTGAAGCCGTCCGAACCCGAATCCGTACCTGCAACGGCGGTCGTTCCCAAGTTGATATAAAGTGGCTCGCGATCTGCGACTGCCGGTATAGCGGCATTGTTACCCGGTGCATAGTCAATATTCAGGTAGAAACGCCCCGTCGACAAAGCTGCTGCTTGAGCCGATGCTGCCAAATCCACCTCGCTGTCTGCATCTGTGTGTGCAGTCGTCAGAAGTCTATCGGCAACAGCGACCTGCGTTGTGACGCCTGCCGCATCGGTTACACTTGTCACATCTACCCCGTCGACAAAACGATCGCCCACAGCGATGTTATGGCTAATCCCTGCCAATCTTCCGTTTGCGTCGAATGTTATCTCTCCCAAGACGACTCGTCGGTCGGCAGCCGTTAGGGTGGCGGCGCGGGAACTATCGTCCCGCAGGAAGAGTTGCGGATCACCCTCTGCATTGCCAAGGGAAGCATACATGATCCAAGTGTTGGGAATGGCTACTGTCGCTACATCGGTAGCCGTGGGTTTGACGAAACTCAAGGTGATACTGCGGCTGATGCCTTGCGGATCGACGAGCGGCACTTCCGTCGAAAAGGAGTTGCCAGAGCCTATGCCCGCTTCTGCCGCCAAGTTCACGCCTGCGTCTACGCGCGAGGTTTGAATCGGCGATAACGCCTGCTGCTCGATATTGACAACCTCAAACTGAGAGATGTCGTTTGTTTGCACAAAACGCGCCTCCGCTTCTCGATCGACATTGGTCGCATCCGGCGCCCAACTCAAGAGGTACTGCCCCTCTGCGTTGACAAGGTTGCCGTTGGCATCACGGCGAAACTGTCCCGCGCGCGTGAAGGAAACATCGCCGCTGTTGATGTACTTTCCATCTTGGTCGCGCTGGACAGCGTCGGTCACAACAAAGAATCCCTTGCCTGTGATGGCGATGTCGGTCGAAAAAGAGGTGGGCTCTAAAATGCCCTGCTGCGAGTTCTCGCGCTCCGTTTGCGAGACAACCCCGCCAGAGTTGTAAAGTCCACGACGCGACGATTGCGTCACAAACGACGAGAAACGCGCATCAACGCGCTTGTAGCCCACCGTGTTAACATTGGCGATATTGTCAGAGATCATCGCCATCCTTTGCGAATTCGCAAACAACGACGAAACGCCCGATCTCAAAGCTCCGTAAAGACTCATGGTACTGCTCCTTTGGCTGGGTTCTTGTTAAAAAGTTGAGTTTAAGTTAGGGTTGTGTTGTGTTGTGTTGCGTTGCGTCTTGCTTACTCACGAAGCCCGACGACTTGAGAAAGTTCTATCTCTGCGCCCGTATCCAATTGCAAGCGCACGCCCTTCTCGGCATCCGATACAACGCCTACGACTTGCGCAGGGCTCACATAGTTCGATACCGTCCCTTGGCTACCGTCAGGCAGATCGAAGGCGACATGGTAGCTGTAGCGTCCGACGCTCGCAGGCTCGCCATCGATTCCGCGTCCGTGCCACACGAAGGTATCGCGCTTCTCTGGGCTCTGCTCGCCTTCGTGTTGCACTTTGGCTCCTTCTAGCGTAAAGCGATAGTCGCCCTCCGCCGCCTGTTGCCATAGGATGTTGCCTTCGCCGTCTTTCAAGATATTGTTGTCCGCGTCGCGTTGCGCTCCGAGCTCATTGCTTCTGCCGTCCCAGCTCCATGTTCCCGATCCTGAAACGGCATTCACCGCCTCCTGATGCACTAGCCTGCCTTCGCTGTCCGTGATCTTCACCACCGCACGCGCGGTGTCACGCGGCAGCGTGTAGGAAAAAGATTCGGCGTCCGCTCCTTTGTGGAAACGCCTACCCTCGTCCAAGATATCCAACCCGACCGCGTTGTTCCTGTAGACGATGTTGCCATTGGCATTGCGAACCTCCAGTTGCACATTCTGTGCACCTTCGGGCAGGACATACTGCAAACGAGCATCGTCACCGTCGTTCAGCAGAAACTGATTTGTTCCCTCGCGCGCGACTTCTTTGCCCAAGTATCCTAGTCCGTCTTCGACGCTCGAGCTTTGCTGTCCTTCCAGCAAGGCTTTCAGTTGTTCCAGCATGCTGCTTTGATGGATCTGCTGTTCGACGGAAGCGAACTGCACCAGCTGGTTTGTGAACTCGTGCGTATCCAACGGCGAGAGAGGATCTTGGTGCGTCAGCTGCGTTGTCAGCAGCGTGAGAAAGTTGTCGAAATCATCAGAAAACTTGAGCCGCGAAACAGTGCTACGCGACTCTTCTGCCACCTGTCGCTGTTGCTCGGCGATTTGACGCACGGCTTGCTGCTGTGCGGGCGAGCTCGAAGTGCTAACGGCGGGAGTGCCACTGGAGATATCGGTCATGATCGGGTTCCTCTTGTTTTTTTAAAGTTTCTAGATCTCTACATTCAAGCGTCCGTCTTGGCGCACTTGCAACCTATCTACGACGGACGAAAGAGTTTCTGTTCCAATCTCGCTACCTTCTCCGTCGTCTGTTTCTGCGCTGCCTGTCGTGTCGGAGGACGCTGTTTCGCCCTGTCCCTGAGCCTCACCCTCTGTCTGAGCATTGCCCTGTCCTTTCAGACCGAACTGCAAGCCCTGATCCTGAGTGCGTATCCCTGCATCTTGCAAGGCTTGTTCCAACTGCCTTGAGTCACGCTGCAGCAGATCGAGTGTCTCGCTGCGCTCTGCCAGCACGACGATTTGCAAGCGTCCTGCTGCGTCTCCGTCGAGTCGTATCTCGATGCGTCCCAAGAGTTCAGGGCGCAACTTGACGGTCAAGCTTTCTACCTTGCCTTCGACGGCACGTTGAATGTTGACGAAAACCTGTTCGCGCACGAACGAGCTCGCCGTCGTGAAGCTGGAACTGGCACTACCCCTCGCCGCGTTGGAGGCGGATTGTCCTGGCAAGCTTTGCGAAAAGCCGTTGTTGAGCGAAGCATCCGAGTTCGATCCTTGCGAGTTCGATCCTTGTGCGTTCGATCCCGATGCTTGTCCGAGAGATTGCCCTAGCGTCTGCGCCGCGCGAGAACTCCCGTCTTGCCCAGTATTGCTCGCCGCATCAGCGCGCCCGCCCGTCAGGCGAGACGCCAACGACTGCAACAATGCAGACGTGCCGTTTGGCTTATCTTTTGTTGTAATGCTCGATGCCTCTCTGCCTTCGCGCAAACTTTCTTGGCGTTCTGCCAAACGCGCTGCAAGTTTTGCAGTCGCGCTCGACGATGCCAACAAAGCAGAATGTCCCGCTTGAGAGGGATCAAAGCCGCCCAAAGCAGAGGAAGTTCCTCCCTCAAGGCTTGCTGCACCATTCGTAGAGCTGGATGAAGAGATGCCGTTGGCGGCGTTGCCGTAGCTTATCGTCTGCGCGGCGTTGTTCGCGGGGCGCAGGCTGTCGAAAGCGTTTTGTCCGCTCAAGCGCAATCCTTCCGGACGATGCGCGCGCACTTCTTGCGTCAGGCGAACCTCGATATTTTCCGGCAGAGAAGATGTCTCTGCTGCTTTTCCTTGGGCAAGTGTTCCTTGCGTTGCGCGCGTTGCGGCTGTGCTCAAAGCCTGCGCCAATGTGTTTGCTTGGGTGTTTGCTTGCGCGTTTGCTTGCGCGGCACGAGAGGGCGCATCCGCCGTCGCCGTTTTACCGTCTGCCTGTTGGGCTGTTGCGGCGCGCCCTGCGGCTACCTGTCTTAGGTGTTGCTCCAATGCGCTGTTCCTTAATCGGGGCTTGTCGCCTGTTGGCGAAACGGGTCCCGCCTGCTTTTCTCCGCGAGTATCGGCTGTGCGAGCGTCCGTTGTGCGAGCCTCCGCTACACGAGCGTCTGCTGTGCGGCTGCCAAGCTGTTGTGCTTGGGCGAGAAGTCGCGCGGTGTTGTCACGAACGGCGGCGGCGAGAGAGTCGGCGCTGCTGGCAGCTGTGTTGGAGGCGAGGGGAGATGCCGTTGCCGATGCCGTCGTAGACTTCCCTATGTCTGCGGCTGTGTTTGCGGCTGCGTTTGCGGCTGCGTTTGCGGCTGCGTCCTTGGGCGAATGTTGCCCCTTACCTGCTTGCCCTTCTTGTGCTGCAAGGAGCTCGGCTTCTTGTGAAGCGGCGGACGATGTCGCACCTTCTCCTGCTGACTCTGCGCTTGTGCGGGAGGACGTCGCATCGGTAGCTCCTGTCTGCGGCGTATTGTCTGCGTCGCCGACAAGCTCTCCTGCTTGCGCCGTCGAGAACTGCACGAGGGTCTCGGTTGTCTTGCTTGCTATTTGCGTTGTTTTTGCGTGCTTGTCTTGCAGCGCAAAGACATCGATGCCTTCTGCATCGACGAGTCCTGCAAGAGAATTTTCTGCAAGAGAATTTCCAAGAGAGTTTTTAAGAGAGTTTTCAAGGGCGTTTTCCAGTTTGCCTAAAGCTGCCTTATCTTCTCCAGCGTTGGCGGGCGGAGTTTCTGCCGCGAGTTTCTGTGCGCTTGCCTTGTCTTCTGCGATGGCGGGCGGTGTCTGTGTTGTTTCCTTACCCGCTTCTAATGAATCCACCTTGCTAGATTCCTTGGCAGCTGCCTTGTCGTTTGTTGCGCTGTCGGCTTGGCTGTTTTTCGCCTCGACGCCATCCTTAGCGTCTTCCGAGCGAGTGCCTTTGCCTTCTTCTGCTTTGGGCTTGTGTTCTTGGGCGAGCGAATTTACTTCCGTGTCTGCGTTGTCGGAATTTCCTGCTTGATTGCCGATGTTATTGTTGCGGCTATTGCTGTCCGATGCCGCTTGAGCGCGTTCGGCACGAGCGGAGGCTGTTGCGTCATCGCGTCTTGCGTCGTTTGCTTGCGCCCTTCTGTCTTCTGTAGCTGTTGCGCGCGGTGTATTTTCGTTCGACGAGCGCGCGGCTGCCAATCGTTCTTCCCGTTGCCTATCGAGGGCATTTTGCTGTTGGCTTGCGATTCTGTCGATCTGTTCGCTTCGATACTGCTGTTCTTGCCGTGCTTGATCAAAGTTTGCTTGTTGTGCGCGGGCTTGTTGTGCGCCTTGCGAGCGTTCTTGGGCTTCGCGCAGCGCGTTATCTTGCGCGCGTTGTTCGTTCAAACCTCGTAGAGTATCTTTTTGCAGGGTTTCTTTTTGCAGGATATTTTTTTCGAGGTCTTCTTGGCAGTTGCGACAATCTTGTGAGGTTTCGGTAGATCTTGTCACTTGGGATATGCGTTGCGTGGAGGCGGCTTTGTTGCTACCGAGATCGAAGGCGAAGCGTTCGGGACGGAAGGTTGATTCTGCCAAGAGTTCGGAGAAGACTACCGAGCCTCCTTCTGAAAACAGGGTACGGGGGAGCGGCAGGGATTGCTTGGCGAGAACGCTGTTGGAGGCGTGTGTATTGACGGTCTTGTCCATGGATAGATTGCTCCTGCTGGGGATCGGGGTTTCTTCCTGCCTTGTCAGAGAGGGAGTTGCAAGGAGCGTGCCAAGTCGTGCGAATCTTTACGGGGGCGATGCAAAAGCAGCTTTTTAAATTGCAAGGCTGTAGCGCATTGCGAAGCAATGCGCTTTTGAATAAGAGGCTACGCATCTCGCGCTCCCCGCGCGCTCCCCTCCCGCTCCCCGCGCGCTACGCGCGCGCATGTTTACATCCGTCAATACAAAAAGCCCATGTCTGCCTTTGCGAAGCGCGCGCGTAAGGAAGCGCAGGCTAACAAAGGCAGGCACACACAAAAGCACCCCTACCGACAGCGCACAACACAATTCCCCGCCGCGCGCTCAATCCGCCCCGCTAACTCCATCTCCAATAACGCCGCATTAATACACGCCGCATCCGTCCCAAGATGACTGATCAAATCATCAATCGGCGTCGCGTCAAAGCCCAACAACGAAAAAATTCCATCGCGCAACTTGTCAATGTCCCGCTCGGAGAAATCACGCTGCACCAAATTTTCCTCCTCCTCCAAAACTAACGCACGCTGCCTGAAAACATCCCTCAACGTCTTGCTCTTGTTCAAAACCGCCAAAACATCATCCGCCTTCTCAACTAAATAAGCCCCATCCCGCAACAAAGCATTCGGTCCCGCAGAACGCTCGTCCTGCGGCGAGCCAGGTACTGCGAACACATCCCTCCCCTGCTCCAACGCATAACGAGCCGTGATCATCGCACCCGATTTCCTCGGTGCCTCCACAATCACAGTCCCCGCCGTCAACCCCGCAATAATCCTGTTTCGACGCGGAAAATGTCTCGCCGTCGGAACAAAACCCAACCCCATCTCGGAGACAATCGCACCATTGTCGACAAGGCTTCGATAAAGCTCCCGATTTTCATACGGATAAATATGATCAACCCCGCCCGCTAAAACAGCGACCGAGCCACTCTTCACCGCCGCATGATTGGCAGCCGTGTCAATTCCACGCGCCAAACCCGAAACAACAACATAACCCGCCTCCCCGCACAATGCCGCTAAACGCGCAGTAAAGCGCATGCCATTAGCAGAAGCGTTGCGCGTCCCCACAATGGAAATTCCCTCCTTGCGCAAAAGGTGCGCGTGTCCCAAAACCGCGAGCAAAGGCGGCGCGTCCGTGAGAACAAACAGGTTTGACGGATAGTCCTCCTCGCCCCAGAAGATTAATTTTCCCGACATTTTTTCTGTACGCGCAATCTCCTCGCTAGCCTGCGAGTCCGAGAAAAGCCGTATCTTCGCCTTCAATCCGCCGCGCCGCGCGAGTTGCGGCAAGGCGCGTAATGCCTCGCTCGCCGTGCCAAAGCGCGCCAACAGATGGCGAAAAGTCATAGGACCTACATAAGCACTGCGCGCAAGCCTCAAACGGTCGAGTCGCTCCTGCTCGTCGAAGCGCGTCATGAAAGTAGCGAAGGAGACGACGGAGAAATCTTCTCGCCAACATTCTCACCCTCATCCTCCGCGAAATTTTCTACAGCGTCGAGAAAATGCCACAAGTCTGCCGTCAGCCTCGGTCCCACCTCGCTTGTGACCGCACCACCCAAGCTGTTCGCCAAAACCCCTGCCCTCTCTTGCGACCACCCCCGCGACAAGCCGAACAGCATGCCCGCAGCAAACGCATCCCCCGCCCCCGTCGTGTCGACACAGCGCGAGGGGGGTACCGCCGCAGAGACGCTCGTGTTGCCTTTGCCGTCGAACAGCAACGCTCCTTCCCCCCCCAGCGTCAGGCAGACGCGACAACCCAAGCTCGAACAATGCTCTGCCAACTCTTCGCGCCAGAATGTTTTTTCGGCTGTTGTGTTATCTGTTTTTTCTGTTGTTTTTTCCGCGACAGACGCAAGCGAAAACAATGTGCGCGCCTCCTCTTCATTAGCAAACAGCAAGTCCACCTCTTCGCGTACGAAGCGAAGAAGGAAGTCTCGGTTGCCAGACACGCAAGACGGGTCGGACAAAGAAAGCGACAGAACGCTCCCTGCTTCTCGACACGCCGTGGCAGCCGTTTCAAACACCTCTCCCCCCTGCTCGCTACCCAACAAATAGCCCTCCAAATACAGGTAGCGCGCTTGACGCAACAGAGAGCTGTCCAACTGCGCCGCTCCGATATTCGAAGACGCACCCAAGTGCGTTGCAAAGGTGCGCTGTGCATCCTCCGTTATCAACACAAGACATTGTCCCGTCGACTCTGTTTGTTCAACTGCTTTTGCCACAGATTTTTCTACAGCTTTTTCTACAGCTTTTTCTGCAGCTTTTTTTTGGCGCACTTCCAAGTGGCAAGCAACAAGGCTCTGCTCCATCGAGCGTCGAAAGTCTTCCCCCTCCGAATCGTTGCCGACCCTGCCCACAAAGGCATAGCGCGCTGCGACAGCTTCCTGCGCTTGTCCTGTAAGCTTTCTTGCTGACTCTTTTGCCAAACATCCCAACAGCGCGAGCGTGTTGCTGCAAGAGCCACCTGCAGCCACGCCCGACGCAGCAGGCAGAGCCGCGCGCAATCCTTCAAGGCGCGCTTGGTCGCATAGGGTCATCTGTCCTTTCGGCAAGTTCTGCTCGCCCAAAAACAAGTCGCTTACAGAAAAGCTGGCATCGACGAGCGCATGCCCTATTCCCAAAACATCGTAAGTTTCTTCTGACATACCTCTCCCAGACCGCTCAAGCCTTGACACGCGCGCCAAGCCAGCGCATTGTTAATATACCTTAACACAAATACGAGCCATCTTTAAGCACCCCCAAAGGCAATCCGAAAGAATAACTTTGGGAGGGGTTTTTGGAACAACCTAATACAACTTATGCGTAACCCATGAGCGAAATCTTCCGCGAGGTCGACGAAGCCCTCACCTACGACCGCCTACGCACGCTGTGGAACCGCCATCGTCTCAAGATTGTGGCGACATTGTTGCTTGTACTAGCAAGCGTCCTCGCCTGGCAAACTTGGCAGTACAAGGAACGCCAAAAGCACGCCCGCTCCGCCGAAACCTTCTTCGACCTTTTGCGCAAAAACACAACACAAGATTCTTCGCAAAATTCTTCGCAAAAAAACTCAACAGCCCTCTCGCCGCAAGAGCAGAAAACCCTGCAAGGAGGCTATCGTATGCTGTGGCTCTTCTCGCGCGCGAAAGCCTTCGCGGAACAACGAGAATGGCAAAAAGCACAACAAGCCCTGCAAGCCATCGACGACGATAACTCGCTGCCCCCCCTCTACCGCCACTACGCGCAGATTTGGCACGCCTCGCTCGATATCGAACAGGGGCGGCTGGAGGCAGCAGAAAAACAACTCGCCGCACTAGAGGATAAAACCCAAAACACCCCCCTGCAAGGACTCGCGCTCTACTTGCAAGCAGCAATCCTCACCGAGCAAGGCAACCAAGAAGACGCACAAGACCTGCTCACGCGCGCGCTTGCAAAAAGCAACCTAGCCCCCACCCTACGCAGACAGCTGCTTGAGGCAGAACGCGCGCTCGATACTACAAAAACGCCATGACAATAAAAATGACAAGAAAAACGACAAGAAAAACCTCTGTCGTCACAATCCCGCTCGCCGTAGCAGCCCTGCTTGTCGCAGCAGCCTGCGCCGAGAAGCGTCTTTCAGGCAAGCGCGTAGATGTTAAAGGCTTTGAGAGCGCACAGCGTATCAAGTCCTCTTCGTCCAATATCGTCTTGCCTGCGCCTGATTCTGCGTCTGCGTCTGCGTCTTCGCCGAAATCTCTTTCGGCATGGGAGCAAGAACAATTCTCCGCCCTCCATACCCCCCCTCGACTTGCAACACCCTTCGCATGGCAGAAACGCTACCGCATCGCTACAGGCAAAGGTAGTACGCGCGCGCAACCCCTGCAAGCAACCCCGATCGTTGCTGATGGTCGCCTCTTCGCCCTTAACACCAACAACAACGTCTCCGCCTTCGATACGACGACGGGACGCAAAGTATGGCAACGCAGTCTCAAGCCCGCCTCGCGGAAAACCTTCGGGCGAGGAATTGGCAAAAGCTTCGGCGGAGGATTGGCGTTTGCCAATGGACATGTCTTTGTCTCGACGGGTATCGGCATCCTCGCCGCGCTGGACGGGGAGACGGGCGAGATTTTATGGCAACAACAGCTGCCCTTCCCACTGCGTAGCGCGCCAACCCTCGTCTCAGAAAACGTCGTCGCTGATCCCAACAAGGCACTGCTGCTCGTCACAACGCCGACCTATCGTACTTACGCCTTCAATCTGGAGGGCGAGATGCTTTGGCAGCAACAAGCGACACGCGATGCCCTCGCTCAACTGACGCTTGCCCCCTCGCCCGGCGTTGCCGGTCGTTATGCGGTGGTGGGTTACGGCGACGGATCGCTGGTCGCCTTAGACAAGGACAACGGGCGCGTTCTGTGGCAAGCCTTCGCAACGGCGCAACGGCGCAACGATGCGCTCTCCGACATCGCGGACATCACAACGCCGCCCGTCCTTGCGGACGGTCTCGTCTATGCCTCCAGCTTTTCGGGCAAGACGGTCGCCCTCGACCTCGCCTCAGGCAGTCTGCGATGGTCGGTGCCGCTGGCGGCAGCAAGCTCGCTCGCGCTCTACGGCACAACGCTCTTCGTCGTCGACCAAAACAGCTTGCTGTCCGCGCTCGACGCAAACAACGGCAAAATCATCTGGGAACAACAACTAACCGCTCACCGAGGGAGCAAGAAACGCAAACCCGTGTTGTGGAACGGACCACTGCTGGCAGCAGACCAGCTGATCCTCGCCGCATCGAACGGAGAGATCGTCGCCATCGATGCGCTCAAAGGCACGCTCGTTCGCCAGATGCAAACTAACGCGCGCTTCTCCGCAACACCCATCGCCGCGCAAGGACTCTTCTTCTTTTTGGACAGCAAAGGGAACATCCACGTTTTCGAGTAACCCTGCGAGTGACTTTGAAATGATCTCGCGAACAACCGCGCGAACAACCGCGCGAACGACTTTGCCGCAACAGAGTGCCGCCAAAGTCCTGATCGTCGGCAGACCCAACACGGGCAAGTCGACGCTGTTCAATCGTCTTTTGCAAAAGAAAATCTCACCCGTGACAAGCCGTGCCGGCATGACGCAGGACTGGGTCGAAGAGGTACTTGTTATCGACGACCTCGCCCTGACGCTGATCGATAGCGCCGGCGCAGAGCTCGAGCACGAGGGAGACCTTGCGTGGCACAAAACACGCGCGCTGATCGAAGAAGTAGCACTCGTTCTCTTCGTGCTCGACGCGCAAACCGAACTCACCGCCGTCGAGCGCGACTTGGCACGCTGCCTGCGCGGCAAAAAAGTTTTGATCGTCGCCAACAAAGGCGAAGGCTTGAGGATGCTGCCTGAACCCTGCACGCAACTCGGCTTCGAGGCACCCCTACTGCTCTCGGCGTTGCACGGACAAGGCATAGGCGAGTTGCAAGAAAAAATTCAACAAGCCCTGAAAGAAACCCTCGAAGAAACGACACAGTCCCCCCTCTCCGAAAACTTTGAGAAAGAAAAAACAGGAGAGGAAACAGGAGAAGAAACAGGAGAAGAGTCACCTCTTTTTTCACTGGCTCTTTTGGGACGCCCGAACAGCGGCAAGTCGACGCTCGCCAATCGCCTTTTGGGTAGCGAACGCTTGATCGTCGCCGGCACGCCCGGCACGACTCGCAACGCGGTGCGCATACGCTGGCAACAAGGCGAGGGTTACGCCACCCTCGTCGACACGGCGGGGTTGCGCAAACAGGGCAGCGTGCGGCGTAGCGCCCATCCGATCGAGCAGGCATCGACACGCGATTCCTTGCGCGCCTTGCGCCAAGCCTCGGTGGTAGCACTCGTGGTCGAGGCGACAAGACCCTTCGAAAAACAAGAACGCCTGCTCGCCGCGCGCGCGCTCAAGGCGGGCAAGCCCCTCATGCTGGTTGCAAACAAGTGGGACATGCTCTCAAGCGAAGAGCGCAAGATATTCTCGCGCGATCTGGAGGGTATGTTGCGAAGACTTTTTCCCGATGTGCAAGGCTTGCCCTTGATCATGGTGTCTGCGCTCTACGACAAGGATGTCTCGATCGTCTTTACAACGGCACAAACGCTGCACGATCTCTCCACGCGACGCATTCCGACCTCGCAAATCAACACATGGCTGGCAGAGGCGAAAACCGAACATCCTCCGCCACAGCAGCGCGGGCGCACGAACGCCTTGCGCTACGCGACGCAAACGGATGCCGCTCCGCCGCGTATTCTCATTCACGCCAACGCGATGTTGCCGAAGGTCTACCTGCGCTACCTCACCTCGTCGTTGCGACGCAAATTCGACTGGCGCGGCGTGCCGATCGTCGTGGAAGTGCAACCCCGCGAACAGCGCAACCCCTCGACGAGATCATCTCCTAGAAGCTCATCTCCTAAAGATTCGTCTTCTAGAGGCGCGTCTTCTAAAAGATCATCTCCCAGAGATTCATCTCCTAGAGGTTCCTAGATCCCCTAGAAGTTCGCCTCCTAGAGGTTCAAAGGGAGGTGCGCAAAGTCGACATCGAAGTCGGACAAACGACGGCGCATAATCTCAAACGCCTGCTCGGACTCGTCGCACAACAGAAAACGCCTGCCGTGCTTCGCCGCCGCTTCGCCCAAAGTGCCGCTGCCAGCGAAACAATCCAATACCCAGTCGTCGGCAGAAGAATGCACGCGCACGATACGCTCTGCCAGCACAAGGGGTTTCTGCGTCGGATAACCCGTCTTCTCGCGCCCCTGCGTCGGCACGATCGTCTGCCACCAGACATCGGTCGGCGTCTTGCCGCGCAACGCCTTTTCCTCTCCCACAAGCCCAGGCGCAAGGTAGGGAATGCGGTCGATCGCATCGTAGTGAAAACAGTAACGACGAGGATCTTTACTGTACCAAAAAATGCTGTCGTGCTTGCGAGGCCAATGGCGTTTCGATCGCCCTCCGAAATCGTAGGTCCATACGATCTCGTTTTGGAAACAATCGCGCCCGAAAAGGCGATCCAGCATCACCTTGGCATAGTGCGCCTCGTGGAAGTCTAAATGCAGAAAAAGCGAACCCTCCGCTTTGAGAACGCGCCACACCTCCTGCATGACATTGCCAAGCCAGCCTATGTAATCGGCATGGCGATCGTCGTAAGCAAGGCGCGCCACCTCCTCGCGCGTATAGTGCCTTCTGCCGAAACCCCGATAGACAGGCGCACCTACCCGTAGCCCCGTTGCCTCGCGTTGGTTTGCCTCGTTTTGGTCTTTGTCGACACGGCGGCAGCGCAATTGTCTGCGTTCCTGCCGCTTGCCCGTGTTGAAGGGAGGATCGACATAGACGAGCGATACGGAGTTGCTCGGTAAGGAGCGCAACAATGCCTCCCCATCACCCCGAAAGACTGTGCTTTTGTTCGGCAGCAACGAACGCGGGATCGCTCCGTTACGCTGTCGGCGCGAAAGACCTCAAGATGCCTTGCCCTTCCAAGGAACGAAGGTGCGCTCGAACCAGCGCATGATGAGATCAAAGCTGTATGCGATAAGCCCGATGACGATAATACCCAAGAAGACGATGTCGGTAGCAAGGTAGCGCGCCGCGTTCAAGACCATCACGCCGATTCCCGCCTTCGCCGCCACCATCTCGGCTGCGACCAGCGTTGTCCAGCCGAAGGCGATGGCAACGCGCATGCCGGTCAAGATTTCAGGCAGCGCGCCCTTTAAGACGACATGCCACACGACTTGCGTCGAACTCGCGCCCATCGAATAGGCGGCGTGGATCTGCTCGATAGAGACCGAGCGCACTCCCGCGCGCGCGTTCAGCGCCAAGGGAGCGAAGCAGGCGAGAAAGATGAGGATCACCTTTGACACATCTCCGATTCCAAACCATATAATGGTGAGCGGTAGATAGGCGAGCGGTGGGATCGGACGATAGAATTCAATCGGGGGGTCGAACACGCCGCGCGGAATTCTGCTCATCCCCATCGAAATGCCGACAGGAACGCCGAGGATGACCGCCAGCACGAATGCTGTAAACACCCGTTTCAGGCTAGCAAGCGTGTGTTGCCACAAGGTCGCATCGTTGAAACCAACGCATTCGGACGGCGTTGCAACAGCCCAGCCCAAAAAGTTTTGCAGCTCCTGCCAATAGGTCGGCGCGCAAGAGATCAAAAGAAACTTCTGCCACACGATGTAGGGGGAAGGCAAGAACAGCGACGGCACCAGCAGCCCTTCCTCGTAGCCTAGCTTCGCGAGATACTCCCAGGGTTGCGTGGAGATCCACCACAAGATCAAAATAGCACTCACCGTCACGACGCTGATGAGCCCGCTCTTGCCGCGCCCTGGTGCGCCGTAGGAATCGATCGCAGCCGCTTTCTTGTTCCCGCCTCTGATTTGCTTTCCGAGGAACGCAAACCACCAAATCTGCAAGTCGCGCAGGAAATTCTTCGTCTGTTTTTTTCTTTTACTCACGATAGTCCTCCTCTAGAGCTCAGGCTCTTCTTCGCCGTGGATAATCGAGAGTACTGTCTCTCGCATTTTAATAAATGCGGCGCCAGATTTAATCTTGCGCGCGTCTCCTTTTTCCAGAAACTCTTTCCAAAAAGTCAGCTCGTACTCGTGGGTGATGCGCCCAGGGCGCGGCGACATGACGATCAGGCGCGTTGCCATAAACAACGCCTCCTCGACGCTGTGGGTGATAAAGAAGACCGCCTTGTGCGTCTTGTGCCACACATCCAAAATCAGCTCTTGCATCGTCTCGCGCGTGAAAGCATCGAGTGCGCCCAGCGGCTCGTCCATCAGGAGGATGTCAGGGTTAGAGGTCAGCGCACGCGCCAAACCGACGCGCTGTTGCATGCCGCCCGAAAGCTGAAAGACGGGATGACTTTCGAAGTCCTTCAGCCCGACAAGATCCAAGTTTTCTCTGGCAATCTTCAAACGCTTCCGCTCCCCCATGCCTTGCAGTTTGAGTCCGAACGCCGTGTTTTGCAGGACATTCAGCCACGGCAACAAGGCGTGCTTTTGAAACACAACGCCGCGATCCTTGCCAGGTCCCCATACATCTTCGAAAACAACGCCGCGAGCGCTGCTGGGTCCATCGATCTCCTTGCCCTTGATACGAATCCGCCCCGATGTAGGTTTGATAAACCCTGCCATAACATTCAGCAGAGTCGTCTTGCCGCAACCCGACGCGCCGAGCGCGACGATAAACTCACGATCGCGCATTGCCAAGTTAACATTCTTCAGCGCGGTAACATCGCCAGAACCAAGGTTACCCGGGAAAACAACGCCGATCTTTTCAAGGTTCAAGACTGTTGCCGAAGCATCCTTCGCCGCACGAACCCCTTTCGCTTTTGTTTTAAGAGACATGATCTTCTCCCTTTCTCCCTAAGTTCACTTCTTTGGCTCCTTGCTTTCCACAATACCCAAAAACTTTTGGGCTACCCCCTTTGTTTCTCGCCCCCAATCCCCCTCTCGCTCCTCTTGCCCTCTCGCTCCTCTTCCTCTTGCCCTCTCGCTCCTCTCGCCCTCTCGCTCCTCTTGCCGCCCCTTTTTTGCGTTCGTATCAAGACAGGGTATGTCCCCCACGCAAGTTTGTAACACAAACAAGCGCGGGGGTCAATACCTTGTCAAATTAAGTCAAGACAAGTAGCTATTAGCACTTGCCTGCTTTGACCATTTTGACGAACTTAGTTGTGACAGCTCCTTTGTAGCTGCCTTTGACCTTGTCGATTTTGCCAGCACCCTTGAGGAACTGAGCCGTCGACTTGAGCGCTTTCGCGACTCCTCCGCCGAGCCAAGCTTTGGATATCTGCTGGTCGATGGTGGGATAGTCGTAGAGCGCAAGCACGCCGCCGACTGTCGACTGCCTTGCACCCAAGGAGCGCGCGATTGCTTTCGCGTTCTTGGAGCCTGGTGCGTACATCGCGGGATTGTCGCGATAGTCTGCGTCGGCTTCCGAGACGAGCTTGACGAACTTACAAGTGAAGTCGGGATGCTCTTTCGTGAAGGCTTGGCGTGCGACCATGGCATCGAAGGTTGCCTTGGAGGGGTCCATTTTGCTCAGGTCGCCTGAAGTAATCAGGACATGCCCGTTACTCTTGAGCGTCGAGAGGATGGGATCCCATACGAATCCACCGTCGATGTCGCCTCTTTTCCATGCTGCCGCCATATCAGGGGGCGACATGTCCAAGACATTGACCGATTTCGGATCGATGCCTTTGGCGTCGAGCGCGAACATCATGTGGAAATGAGTCGTCGAGCCGAAAGGCACGGCGATCTTTTTCCCGACCAAGTCTTTGGCGGACTTGATGCTCTTCTTGACCACCAGGGCTTCTGCGTCGTTGATGTTGTCATAGACATAGATCACATGCAGAGGGATGCCACGGCTGTAGCCTGCCGCAGTCGGCGACGATCCGTTCAGGGAAATGTCGACCGCCTTGGAGGCGAGCGCGCTGATCACATCAGCACCGGAGTTGAACTGGATAAGATTGACGCTTTTACCGCCCAATCCGTTTTTCTCGACATTTTTCATCTGCGCCTTCCACGGGCCGAAGACGAGTTGATACCCGAGATTGACATCGGCTGCGCTGGCGTTGAGCGCAAAACTTGCGCCCAAGATGCCGACAGCAACCGTTTTTAAGACATGCTTCATCACATGACCTCCAAAGAGTTAAGGAACAATGAGAACTCAAACGAAAAACAACGAACGATCTCGTAATCTTTCTTTAGGTTCTCTTCTCAATAAGGCAACCACGTTCGAAGGGCTTTGCGAGGCAAACACCACGCGCCCTCCAAGCACTGCGCGATGCGCGCAGGGGCAAGAAACCTTTCTGATGCTTTTTTATGCGTTTTCTGCACCCGTGTCAAGCAACTTTATCGAGTGTTTTGCGAAAAATATCGATCATCTCGTCTATCTGTGCTTTTTCGACGATAAACTGCGGTGAGAGGATGGCGTTATCGCCTGTAAACTTGACATGCATGCCGTTGAGAAACATGGCTTTTTGCAGTGCGGAGCCTTGCTCGCCGATTTTTTTGCCCTGCGTTTCTACCTCGATACCTGCCAGCAAGCCGTATCCGCGCAGGTCTTTGACCAACGGATGTCCTTGGAGCGACCACACGGCATCAAGGAAATAGGGAGTCAGCTCGGTGGCGCGTTGGAAGAGCCCTTCTTTCTCGTAGATTTCGAGGGTTGCCAGCCCGGCAGCGCAGGCGGCGGGATGCGCCGAGTAGGTGTAGCCGTGAGCGAATTCGATCGCGTTTGCGGGAGCGGCTTCGGTGATTGTTTTGTAGATATCTTTGCTGGCACCGACTGCGCCCATGGGAATACAGCCGTTCGTGAGGGCTTTCGCCATGGTCATGATATCGGGAGTGACGCTGAAGGCGTTAGTGGCGAAGTCTTCCCCCAGCCTGCCGAAGCCTGTGATCACCTCGTCGAAGACGAGCAGGATGCCGTGTTCGTCGCAGATTGCGCGTATTTTTTCTAGATAGCCCTTAGGCGGCACAAGCACGCCTGTCGAGCCTGCGACGGGTTCGATGAAGACGGCGGCGATGGTGTTGCCTCCGTAGGTGGCGCAGAGGCGTTCGAGATCGAGCGCGAGGTCTGCTCCTTCCTGCGGCTGTCCGCGCTCGAAGGGGGCGTTGCCGTCGTGGGTGTGTCGGATTGTCGAGATGTTGGGCAGGGTGAGGCTGAAGGTTTCGCGGTTGCGCACCATGCCGGACAACGAGAGCCCTCCCATATTGACACCATGGTAGGCTCGTTCGCGCGAGACGAGGCGGTTTCGATGTCCTTCGCCTTTGGCGCGGTGGTATGCGAGGGCGATTTTTATGGCGGTATCGATCGATTCGGAGCCTGAGTTTGTAAAGAAGGCGTAGTCGATCGTCTCAGGCAGGAGGCGGGTGAGTTTTTCGGCGAGGGTGAAGCTGATCGGGTGACCCATTTGGAAGGAGGAGGTGTAGGAGTTTTCTTGCAGCTGGCGATGGACAGCATCGGCGATTTCTGGGCGAGCGTGTCCTGCCGGCGAGCAGAAAAGCCCAGAGCAGCCGTCGAGCAGTCTTCTGCCTTTGTGATCCCAGAGCTCTGCGCCTTTCGCTTTGGCGATGAGGCGAGGGTTTTGTTTGAAGTCGCGGTTGCCGGTAAACGGCATCCAGTGGGGTTCCAGGGAGTTGGCAGCGTGGGTTGTGGACTCTAGCATGGGTTTATCTCCTAAGGATGTTTGTTGTTGCGGACGGAGGGGATTGTAGCACAGAAAATGGCGAGGAAGAAAAAAGAGCGGAGAGAGGGGAGTCTATATCATGAGCATGTTTGTTTGTTGCTAGCGACAAGAAGAATTTCGCCTTTTCTCTTGCTTTTCGGGTGGGCGTTGCTTACATTGCAAAGGATACGCAATACTTTAAGAGAAAAAAATCATGGCGATGACAAAAGAGGCTCTGACTGACTTACCTGTTTTTGACACGCGTAAATATGTTCGGACATTGACGCGCGAAGGCAGTTTCAACGAAAAGCAGGCAAACACAAATGCCGATGGCTTGCAAGAGGCTCTGCGGGGAGTTTCGACGAAGGCTGAGACTCAGGCGGTGAAGATAGAGCTGAAGGCGGAGATTCGTGAGGTGAAAGCTGACATTCGAAGGTTGGAAGAGAAGATGGATGTACGGTTTCAGGCTGTGGATGTACGGTTTCAGGCGATGCAGGAGCAGTTTCAGGCGATGCAGGAGCAGATGAAGGGTTTGCGGCAGTTGATGGTGATAGGATTTTCTGTCATGGCGACAATGATGGCAACATTAATGGCGATAGTGGCTGTGTCGGCGACTTTGTTATTAGGGGCTACTCCCTAAGGGGATTTTCCTCCAAACCCTCCTGGCGCAAGGGAATTTATCCCCCACGCGTGTCTGCCTTTGCGATGCGCGCCTCTTAAAAAGCGCAGGCGAGCAAAGGCAGACACACACAAAAGCGCGAACGCAACAGACCACCCCTGCCCACGCGAAAAATCCCTTGCTTAACAACCCCCCATAACGCACTCTAGCCACAGACTATTTCATCCATTCACAACAAAAGGGAGGCACCCATGCCCAAAATCACCCCCTCCGAAGCCATCGTAGAAACCCTAGTCAACCAAGGGGTGACGCACGCCTTCGGTATCGTCGGCTCCGCCTTCATGGATACCCTCGACCTCTTCGATACCGCAGGAATCCGCTTCATCTCCGTCGCACACGAACAAGGCGCAGCCCACATGGCAGACGGATTCTCCCGCGCCTCCAATAAAGTCGGACTCTGCATCGCACAAAATGGCCCAGGCATCACCAACTTCGTCACAGGAGTAGCCGCCGCATACTGGGCACACTCCCCTATCGTCGTCTTTACTCCCGAAACAGGCTCAAATACACAAGGACTCGGCGGATTTCAGGAAACCGAACAACTCCCCTTCTTCGAAAAAATTACAAAATTCCAAGCGCATGTAGGAAACCCCGACCGAGTAGCAGAACTCCTCTCTCGATGCTTCGATTACGCACGCCTAGAGCGAGGCCCCACACAATATAATATACCTCGCGACCTCTTCTACGGAACGCTCGATATTGCCATCCCTGAACCCATGCACCTCGAAGGCGCAAGCGGAAATCCCGCAGCCCTCGAAGAAGCAACCAAACTCATCGCAGACGCAAAATTTCCCGTTATCCTCTCCGGCGGCGGAGTCGTCATGAGCCAAGGCGTAGACGATGTCATCCAACTCGCCGAACACCTATCCGCTCCCGTCGTCAATACCTACTTGCACAACGACTCCTACCCCTGCTCGCACCCCCTATGGACAGGTCCGATCGGATACCAAGGCTCGAAAGCCGCCATGAAAATTCTCGCACAAGCCGATCTCGTCATCGCGCTGGGAACAAGGCTCGGCCCCTTCGGAACGCTACCGCAACACGATATCGACTATTGGCCGAAAAACGCGAAACTCATCCAAGTCGATCGCAATCCGCGCATGCTCGGACTCGTCAAAAAAACCGACCTAGGCATCTGCGCCGATGCCAAAGCCGCAACCCAAGATATTCTCCACCGCTTGAAAGCCACCAACACGCCGCTCAAGTCCCAAGCCAACAAAGACCAACGCCAAGCCGAGATCGACAAACAGAAAAAAGCATGGGAAGCCGAACTCAACACCTGGGGACAGCAAGACGGCTCTCCCGTCTCGCCACGACGCATCTTGCGCGAACTGGAACGCGCCCTACCCAAAAACGCCATGGTCACAACCGATATCGGCAATATCTGCTCGGTCGCGAACTCTTACCTGCGCTTTGAAAAACCTCAGAGTTTCTTCGCTGCCATGAGTTTCGGAAACTGCGGCTACGCCTTCCCCACCGCCATCGGTGCTAAGGTCGCCTGTCCCGAACGCCCTGCCGTTGCATATGTCGGCGACGGAGCTTGGGGGATGAGCCTGCAAGAAACGCTCACCTGCGTGCGCGAGAACATTCCCGTGACCGCCGTCGTCTTCAACAACGGACAATGGGGCGCAGAGAAAAAGAATCAGATCGATTTCTACGCCGATCGATTCATCGGCACTAACCTAGAAAATCCCTCTTTTGCCAAGATCGCGCAAGCCATGGGCGCAGAGGGAATCGTCGTAGACAAACCCGAAGACATCGGAGACGCCCTGAAAAAAGCCACAAGCAACAACAAATGCACCATCATCGAGGTCATGGCAACGCAAGAACTAGGAGATCCCTTCCGACGCGATGCGCTAAAAAAACCTCAACGACTGCTGGCAAAATACAAACACACAAATGTAGACTGACGCAGACTGAACCCCTCTGCTGCTGCCATGAGCTTTCTTTCGAAGCTTGCGCCCGTCTGTCCGCAGAGCTTGCTCGCTCGTGCGCTGAGCGTAGGGAGAGAGTCTGGTAGTAAAGCAGGGTGCGAATAGCCAAATTGCAAATAGCGGTGGCGGGCGGCGAATCCGAGACAGCATTAGAAGGCGCGCTCGCTGTCAGCGAGGCAGGATTGGCGGAGGTTCTTGTCTTAGGCGATGCGGAGAGGGCGCGTGCTATCGCCAAAAAGCATGCTCTTGCGCTGGAGCGCGCAGAAGAAGCAAATAAGATAACTCTGCTAGATTGTCCTTCTGACGAGGCGAGTGCGCGTGCGGCGAGCATGGCGAACGCGGGCGAGGTGCATATCATCATGAAGGGCTCGATGAAGACCGATGCGTTCATGCGCGCTCTGCTTGCGCGAGACGGCGGGATTCGCATGAGCGGACGGCGCATGGTGCATGTGTTCTACATCACGCCGCCGAGCGCGGGGGGGGAGGAGGATGCGTCTAGAGTTGGCGGTCTTTTTCTTTCTGATTGTGCGGTGAATGTAAAACCCGACGAGACGACGAAGCGAGAGTGCTTGAGGGCTGTTGTTTCGCTAGCGCGGGGAGTGGGAATTTCTTGCCCGAAGATTGCTATTTTATCGGCGGTTGAGAAGGAGACGGAGTCGATGCCTTCCAGCGTGGAGGCGGGTGCATTGGCGCGATGGGGTCGAGAGACCTTTGACGGGCAGGCGTGTATCGAGGGTCCTTTGTCGTTGGATGTGGCGTTAGCGGAGCAGGCGGTGCGTATCAAGGGGATTGTGGGGAGCGAGGTTGCGGGGCTAGCGGACGGGATGATTGTTGCTGATATTGATGTGGGCAATGTTTTGTTCAAGGCGTTGGTGTGGGTTGGGGGGGGGTGTTCGGCGGGGGTTGTTGTAGGGGGAAGGTGTCCGGTGGTGTTGACGAGCAGGGCGGACGCGGCGGCGGCAAGACTGGCGAGCGTCGCTTTGGCAGTGATTGCCGCGGAGACAGAGTAAACAAAAGGTTGACGAGATGTCTGTAAAGATAACGACACGCGAGTATGAACCCTTACAGAAAGAATTCTACGAGGAATGGCTATCTTTGTACCACCAGTATGCGGGCTTTTACGAAGTGTCTGTAACTAAGGAAGGAGTGGATCGGTTATGGGGATGGTTGTTTGACAAGAACCATCCTTTGCGGTGTTTTGTTGCCAAGCGCGAGGGGGGTGATGGGGAGATCAAACTTGACGGGTTTGTGCATGTACGAGCCATGCCTTCTCCGTTGCGAGGGTGTGATATTGGGTTTGTCGACGATCTGTTTGTCGTCGAGCGTGCACGCGGGAACAATGTTGCCGAAGCCTTGATGCGGAGGAGTTTCGTGCATGCGAAGGAGCAAGGATGGCCTTTGGTGAGATGGTTAACACGGGAGAAAAACACGAGGGCGAGGAAGTTTTACAACCGCATTGCGAAGGAGACGGATTGGAAAGTGTATGAGGCGGACAGCGAGAAGATTGCGAAAGAATTTTCGTAATAGAAACGCAAGACGAGCAAGCCTAATGCGAAGAGAGTTTTGCGCATGGGGCACGAGCCGTCTTGCTCGCCTCACAAAAAAGCGAGGCGAGTGGCGAGTGGCGAGTGGCGTAGCGAGCAAAGCGAGCGAGCGTAGCTTATAGCAGACGAAGTTCCCCCGCAAAAGACCCCGCGTCAGCGGGGGGAATTTATCCCCTCGCGCACGCAAGCGCGCTTTATCTACGCGCGTAGCGCGTAGCGCAAAATGTGTAGCCTTGTACGCAAAAGCACTAGTACCAGAATCCGCCGCCGATTCCCACTCCCCAAGCGAGATAGGTGTCATCGCCACTACCAAGCACAACGCTGGCAGAGCCAACATTTCCTCTGGCATAGACCGTGAATCCGTTCTTAAAATGGTAATTCAAGCCAATGTCGCTGATGCTTACGCCCGTCAGAAACGCCGATTTTCCCGCTTCTCCTCCCTCTCCCTCCTTACCGATGGCGATGTAGAAAGGAATGCTGACCCCCGCCGAAATACCCATCCCAAAAGGAAAGACATGCTCGTAGACGAAGGGTATCGCAAAGTAGACGCTGTCGGCAGAACCTGTGCTGTCGATCGTCGCACTGCCCCCGCCGCCTGCCACCATCGCAATGCCTAACGCGTGCCGAGGTCTTTTCCCGCCTGCTCGATAGCCCCCTCCGAGCGTCGACATGATGTCTAACTGAAAGACATGCGCTCCGTAGTCAATGTTGTTGTCGGGGATGTTGATATACTTGTAGCCACCCAACACGCCAAACTTCGCCTGCGCAGGCTTGGCAACAAAGGTCGCTATCGTCAAAATTGCTATAGAGAAAACCGCCAAGACAAAGATGTTGCCGACGATTCTCATGATTTTTGTTCCACGCATGACAATTGCACTCCTACAGAAAAAATCGCGATCGAAGTTTATCCTAGCAAAACGATTCTGTTTTTGCTCGTCCTAAAATGCCACCAAGCACAAAGATGGCTTTACAGCCTCGGTAGCAGTTCGACGAAGTTGCACGGCTTCGTCCTGATGTCCAGCTGACTCTCCAAAATGCCCGTCCAAGCGCAACGACAAGCCCCCGTTGAGCCCGGCAAAACAAACAACAACGTCCCTGTAACACCCTTGCCCATAACGCCTCCTGTCGCACGCGACTGAATCGACGATGCACCGATCTCCGCCAAACTCAAGTGGCGAAACAACTCGCCAAAACCCGCCAACTCCTTCTCCAACAGAGGGCGCGCAACCTCAGGCGTTATATCGCGCGCCGTAATCCCCGTTCCTCCCGTCGTGATTGCAACCTCGATCGCCTCATCGTCGCGCCAGCTCTCCAATGCCTCGCGGATCTGAGATCGTTCGTCCTTCACGATCGCGCGCGCAACAAGACGATGCCCCGCTACCCCTATCGCTCGCTCTAAAAAATCGCCCGACTTGTCCGAAGACCTCTCCCGACTATCCGAAACCGTCAGTACGGCGATCGACAAAGGACGAAACGAAACTCCATTATCACTCTCGCTGCCACTCTCGCCATCACTCTCGCTGCCACTCTCGCCGTCACTCTCCGTCATTTCTCGCCCCCTCGAATCCTATCGCAGCTTGCCGAACTTGTGCGTCAAGTCCTGCGGGTAAGGAACATGATTGTCATACAGCGGCCAGCTTCCCGCCGCCATGGTTTCTCTGGAAGGCGTTTGACTGCCCAAACGATGCTGATAGATCCAATAGTTGGAAAGGATCTTCTTTACGAAATGTCGCGTCTCGCGCAAAGGGATCGTCTCGACAAACAGCAGCGGATCCTGCTGATAGTTCTTACCCTTGCTCACCCACTTGAGAACATTACCCGGTCCTCCGTTGTACGATGCCGCTGTAAACACCAGATTCTTTCCGATGTTCGCGTCGTTCATCAAAAACTGCAAATACTTCTGTCCCAATGCCAGATTGTCCTCTGGTCTGTTGAGAAACTGCCTCGATAGCTTTCTGTTGGCGACATATTGAGCAGTGCGCGGCATCAGTTGCATCAAGCCCGTCGCTCCTACACGAGAGCGCGCGTAAGGCTTGAACGCCGATTCCTGTCGCATAAAGGCGTAGAGCAGCGCAGGCTCCAAGTTGAAACCTTGACTGGGTTGCCATTTCGGCAAAGGATAGAGCGCAGCATCGAATCGCTTACCCTCCTCTCTGAGGGAGAGCAAGCCCAAGCGATAGGCTAGGTCGGCTTGTCCGCGGCGATAGGCGTAGACCATGTAGTCGGTGCGCGTTTGGTCGGGAAGGCGAGGCAGAAAGCGCACCACCTCCTGAGCGGCAAGCTGGTATTGCTCCGACTCTATCAGAGCAATAGCGCGCTTGCCCGCAGGAAAAGAGACTAGACGTTTGAAGTTTTCTTTCTTCTGCGGTACGCGCGTCCAATCGAATTGGCTCTGGTAGCCTAGCGTTTCGGTCGCAAGCTGTCCGTAGAACGAGTGCGGATTGGCATGCGCAACCTTCAGCAACCTAGAACTCTGGTCGGGCTTGCCGATGCGTAAATAAACTCTAGCACCCCAGTAGGCGGCTTGCGAAGCCATCGTGCTGTTCGGCGCGGTATTCAACGAGGTGGCTTGTTCAAAATGCCAAGCGGCGCGCTCCAGACGATTCAGACGAAAGGCGGCAAGCCCCGCCCACCAGTGCAGGTCGGGTTCAAGCCTGCCGTTGACATGCGCCTGCTCCTCAGCAAGCGAGAGGGCTTTCTCGTCGAAGCCGTTGAGTATATAACCCGAAACGACTACCGAAGTGCCTCGCGCATAAGCTAGAGGACGCATCTTACTCTTGCGCGCTTGCAGGTATTGCAGCGCGTAGGACACTCGCGTGCGATGAACAAAGCGGCGCAGGCGGTAAATGGTACTGCGCTCATAACGGTTATAGCGCGAGGGCTTGCTTGCCTTCGCTGCCTTTTCCTTCAGACGCGCGAAGTCTGCTTTCTCGGCAAAGGGCAGCACGGGCGCGCTAGGACGCTTGAGCGTTCCTCGCTTGCCCTTAGAACTCCGCTTGTAGGCAAGGCGATAGAGGCGCGATGCCTTCGGATGGTCGCCGTAGCGAGCCATCCAGCGACGCAACTCCGACGCGTTCGAGCGGTAGGAGCGCGGATGCATATAACGCTCGAAAAGCAGATGTCCCAGCAGCACCTTGTTCTTAAGCGTCGCGATGAGCTTGTCGGCTTCTTTCCATTGCGCTGTTTTCTGAATCTCAAAGATGCGTTTGTAGGTGGCAGCATCCTTGGCAGAGAGCAAGCGGGGCTGGTTTGCCGAAAAAACGGGCTTGGAAAACGAGGGAGCTTGCGAGGCGGAGGGAGCTTTGCCTTTTTTGTTACGGCGTTTCTTATTGTTCTTTTTAACTTTGGAATCGGCTTTCGTTTTCTCGACGGCGGCGAGAAGGGGAAATTCGGGAGAATTTTCTTGGGTCGGCGACAGCGTGGCTTGTTCGGCGGAGGCGGTTGTTTGTGCGGTTGACAGCAGCGAGGGCGCGAGCAAGAGCGACAGTAAAAACGAAAGTAAAAACGAAATTCTTGCCAAGCTTCTTGACAAGCTTGTTGCGAAGCTTGTTGCGGGGAGCTTGGCAGAAGGCGATGCAGGGAGAGGATTTAGGAGCATGGCGGGAAAGTGTGTGTTTTTTAGGGAGGGGGCTTGAGTGTGCATCTTTGCAACAGATGTGCCGAAAGGGGGAAGATTAGCATGGAAGACGAAGATTTTTTGGGCTTACTTATTGTTGACAAAAGAAAAGAACAAAGATAGAACAAAGGTAGGCAAAGTGTAGCGGACGATTTCTCCAAAAGGCTTACCAAGAAACTTACCAAAGAGGCTTGCCAAAAAGACTTGCCAAAGAGACTTGCCAAAATGTTGACCGAACAACAAAGCTGCCTGTTGCAATTTATCGAATCTCGTTTGAACGAAGGAGATATCTCCCCCTCGTTCGAAGAGATGCGCCTGCACTTGGGACTACGCTCCAAGTCAGGCGTGCATCGTCTGCTAGAAGGCTTGAGCGAACGAGGTCGTGTCGTGCGCCTGAAAAACCGAGCTCGCTCCCTCCGTGTCGTGCAGCACGAAGAAGAGGCTAGAAAGAATGCTCGCGGCGAAACCCTACGCCTGCCCTTCTTGGGAAATGTCGCTGCCGGTCTGCCTATCGAAGCAGTGGGAGTCTCAGGCTGGGACGAAGAACGAGAGTATCCAAGCGAGTTATTAGGCACCATCAACACCAAGCGCAACGACACAAGACAAGGCTACAAGAATGGAAATGAGAATAAAGAGGGGGATGAAAATGTGAGAATGGCATCGCACTACGCCTTGCAAGTCGAGGGAGACTCGATGGTCGAGGTAGGAATTTTGGATGGAGACACGGTGATTGTCGAGGCTTGCGAAGAAGCGCGCGACGGAGAGCTAGTCATTGCCTTGGTGGACGACGAAGAGGCGACGCTGAAAATTTTACGGGTAGAAAACGGAGAAATCGTGTTGGAAGCCGCAAACGAAGCTTACGAAGCACAAAGATACGAGGCTGGAAGAGTGCGAGTGCAAGGAAGGGTGACAGGCTTGATGCGTAGCTACGGGCGCAGAACTTGATATATGGACTTGATATAAGGAAGGCTCTGTTGGCTTGCGGGCTTGCGAAGGGAGTTGCGGGCTTGCGGGCTTGCAAATGGAGTTGCGAATGGAGTTGCGAATTGTTTTGAGAAAATCTACAATCCCCCACCATGCTCTCCTCTTTGTCTCCCCTTAAGTCCTCCCTCACGAAGCTCCGCGCCTCTTTTTCTCCTGCGCTCGCGCTGTATAAGAAGGAGTGCGCCGACTACCTCCACAATCCTGCGACTGCTGTCTTCCTGCTTTTCTTTTTGCTTGCCTGCGGCATTCTTCCTTTCACGGTCGGACGCTTTTTTTTCCGCAACCAGTCTGATCTTCAATCGCTGTTCGTACCTCTGCCTTGGATTTTCCTGCTCTTCATCCCTGCGCTGACGATGCGTACATGGGCGGAGGAGCGACGACTGGGAACGCTCGAACTGCTATTGACGCTCCCTATCTCGATTCCTCAAGCGGTGCTTGCCAAGACGAAAGCCTGCGGGACGCTGCTCTTCGTCGCCCTCGTTCTCACCTTCCCTCTTTGGATCACGGTAACCCTGCTGGGCAACCCCGACCATGGCGCTATTGCTGCCGGATACCTTGGTGCGCTCATGCTTGCGGGTGCGCAGATCAGCATCGGGTGCTGTGTCTCGGCAACGACGAGAAACCAAACTACCGCCTTCGTCGTCACCGTCGCCATCATCGCCGTCTTGACCTTGCTGGGAAGCCACACCGTAGCGCAAATTCTCGGAACACTCTTTAGCGACAATGTACAGCGTGCCATTCAAACCCTCAGTATGAGTACGCACTACAAAGGATTTTTAAGAGGTGTTGTCTCGTTGGGGGATGTTGTTTATTTTCTTTCTGTATCTGTTGCAGCCTTTTTTCTGACTGTACTGGCGGTGAAAAAAGCTCCGCAAAGCAGCTGAGGGGACGCGGGGGATTTATCCCTCGCGCCATAGCACACGGCTTGCCGTGCGCGTCCATCATATTTGGTGCGTTCTTTTCTCCGCTATCTTCTAGGCAAAGTTAAAGACGCGCTACCCGCGTGCTACGCACGCGATGTTTGCATTTCCTAATCAAAAAATCTCGTGTCTGCCTTTGTGAAGCGCGTCCCTTAAAAAAGCGCAAGCAAGCCAAGCCAGACAAACACAAAAGCACAAACCCATGCTACCCTCCTCCAATCATGCCTCCTCGCCCAACACATCTAAGACGCAAAATCGCACAAGCTGTATCCGCCTTGCGTCGCTTCCTCAACAACTCCCCGAACAAGATCCTGAGCCGCTTCCTGCGTCTGCACCTCGGCACGCAAGCCTGCCTGCTGCTGCTAGCACTGCTGCTGTTCAACGCCGCGCTCTCTCCCCTCTGGGAGCGTAAGTGGGACTGGACATCCGAGAAACTGGCAACCCTGTCGCCCGACGCAGAAAAATTCTTGGGCAACCTTTCGAACGACTATCACCTCACCCTCTACGCCTCGTCGAAGATCGTGCGCGACATCCCCGCCTACGCCGACTACGAACGCCGAGCCATCGCCCTGCTGAAAGAAATGACACGGCACAGCAAAAACAAAAACAACCGCCAACGACACCTCTCCTTCACGCTCACGCGCCCTGAACCCTTCGACATATCAGAAGACGAAGCGTTGGAAAGCGGACTCTCGCCGCTCGCTATCGACCAAAGCGGCGAGCAAGTCTTCTTCGGACTCAAGATCACCCGCAAGGAATCACAGCAGCAATCTCAAACGCGCCCAGAAGAAAGCCTGCTCATCCCCTTCCTCCTGCTGGAGCGCGAACAAATGTTCGAATACGAGGTGATGCGCACGCTCGTCGAGCTGGAACGAGTTGCCAAACCCCGCATCGCGCTCGTGACATCGCTCGAACCCCTAGGAGGATACGGCGCAGGAGGAGGGGCGGGAGGAAGTCGTAGAGCAGGCGTATGGCGCGCCTTCCAAGCCCTCGAAGCCGACTTCGACATCGATACCCTGTTCGTCGCCGAAGACTTCGACGCGCAAAAAACCGATCTCGTCATCTTCCTCCATCCGCGCATCCAAGACATTGAGCTGCTGTACGCGCTCGACCAATACATGCTGCAAGGCGGTAAAGCCCTGCTGTTTCTCGATCCACACTACGAAAGCACCTCGCCATCGCGTCGCTCCAGTCTGAACATACCGATCCCCTTCGCGTCGAACGACTTCCCTCTGCTCGAACGCTGGGGGCTTGAAATCTCCTCGGACATCGTCGCCGACGCACGCTACGCCATGCTCGTCAACGCAGGCTCCGCCCAGCAGGTCGAACCCGTCCCCCACCTCGCGTGGTTGCAACTGCCCGAAGAGGCGCTCGCTGATCAAAAACCCACTCGCACAATCTCATCGCTCATCCTCGCTAGCGCAGGAGCAATCGAAGAAAGTGCTGGCGAAAAAGCCACCTCCTCCTCCGAAAAAAAGCAGGTGAAACCCATACCGAAAAGAATCAGTATAGCCCCCCTCGTGCACTCCAGCGACGAGTCCGCCCTCTTGTCACGCGACTTCTTCGTCCAAACGCCGCCCGAACTGCTGCAGGCTTACGAGGCTTTCTCGCCACAAAAAAAACAACACGCCCAAGATAATTTTTCACTGGGAATCGTCGTCAAGGGTCGCTACCAGTCGCTGTTCGAGGAAACTCCGCAGGGCATGGAGTTTGACGCAGCGCACCTCCAAGCAAGCACGCAAGACTTCAAAGCCGTCGTCGTCGCCGATGCAGATTTTTTACACGACCGCTTTTGGGTCGAGCAGCAAAACTTCTTGGGAGAAACCCTCTACACCCCCTTCAGCGGCAACGGGGCTTTCCTGTTGAACACAGTCGAGTGGCTGGTAGGCATCGAGGGACTTTCGGGATTGCGCTCGCGCGGCGTCGGCAATCGTCCGCTCGTCTACTTAGAGCGACTGCGCCTCAAAGCCGAAGGGCGATGGAGGTTAGAGCAGCAGGCGTTAGATCAAAAACTGCAAGAGATCGAACAACGACTCGCAGAACTGCGACAAACCCCAAAAATAGAAGAAAGCGTAGAAGGACAAGCGCAATCTCAGGCGCAAACTCATACGCAAGATCAGGCGAAAGCTCAGGCGCACGAACAAAGCGAGGCAGAGCAGAACTTCGTCCGACAGCTCATAGAGACGCGCGGCGCGTTGCGCAAGATCCAACGCGCGCTCAACCGCGAGGTGGGCGCGATGCAAACCTTCGTGCAAGTCTTTCACGCTGCCGCCATGCCGCTTGCCGTCGTCGCATTTTTCCTCTTGCGAGCTTGGCGCAGAAATAAAAAAACAAAGCCCAAAACAGCGCGAAAGTTGACGCAAAAATTAGCGCGAAAATCGGCGTAAGAAGACAAAGGCTCGACGCTACACGATGGAGACTGCCGTACAGACTTTGTTGGCTTGGAAGCTGTGGATCGTAGCAGGGTGGTTTGCGACCATCCTGCTGTGCGAGCATACATTGCCGATACGCCGCCCGCGCCATCAGCGTTTGTTGAAACGGGCTGCGCGCAATCTCAGCCTTTTCGGCTTGAACGGCATCGCCTCGCCCTTGCTCGTGCTGTATACGGCGTTTGTTGCCGAATCTTTTTCGCTCGGCTGGCGAGGCGAGGGATGGCAGGTTGGCACGCTGCCTCTTATTTGCGACCTTATCCTCATCGATGCCTTTATCTATTGGTGGCATCGTGCGAATCACGCGATGCCCTTTCTATGGCGTTTCCACGAGATTCATCATCTCGATGTCGAACTCGACAGCACGACGGGCGTACGATTTCATCTTGGAGAAGTGGTGCTATCGGCGTTAGTGCGCTCGGTCTTTGTGATTGCGTTGGATATTCCTCTCACCTCGGTGCTGGTGGCGGAGATCATGCTGCTACTCGCCTCCTTGTTTCAGCACGCCAATCTGCGCCTGCCCCGCCTTTGGGAGCGACGGCTAGGCTATCTGTTAGTGACGCCGCAGTGGCACGAGTTCCATCATCGGGCGCGTAGGCAAGACACCGATTCGAACTACGGCAATTTGTTGAGCCTGTGGGATCGTCTTTTTTCCAGTGCCAATCCGCAACGCACGCCTGCTTCTGTCGGCATCGGAGTCGAGCGCAGGGGCGACATGCCTTTGCTCGCGCTGCTGCTCGCTCCTTTTTACCGAAAGAGGAGTGCCGTGCCGTTCAGACGAAAGGATCCAGACGAGAATCCTTGAGCCCTTGCTGATCGAGGCGCAAGGAGCAGCAAGCCGCGAGGAAGTCTAGCGGCGGTGGCAGATGAATATCCAGCGCGTAGCCACTGCCTTCTTCTGCTGTGATAACAAGCCTTAGGGCGTGTAGCATGAGGCGATCCGTGGGCTTGGCGAACTCAGTTGCGGACGCAGATTCAATAATCGTTTCTTCGATTGTTTCATCGTCTCTTTTTTTTTCCCGCCTTGAGTAAAGCTTTTCGCCCACGATCGGTATGCCGGCATCGGCGAGATGGCGGCGCAGTTGGTGCTTGCGTCCGCTGACGGGGCGCAGCAGGACGAGCGAATTGTCATACACCTCGTTGTGCGCGAGGGGAAAGAGGTGGGTCATGGCTTCTTGCTCGCCTTTGCGTTTGTCGGAGAGGGGGGTGTGGTAGGTGAGAATGCTTGGCTTTAGCTTTTTGGGCTTTAGCTTTGTCTTTTCTCTGGTGTTTTCTTTCGGCGTTCCTGTCAGAATGGCGCAGTAGGTTTTTTGCACTTTACCGAGTTGAAATAGGGATGCGAGGGAGGCGGCGGCGCGGCGGCTTTTGGCGACGAGCAGCAGACCGCTTGTTGCGCGATCGAGGCGATGGACGAGGCGCGGCGTGCCGAGCGAGGGGTGCGTCTCGGCGAGCGCGAGCAATTGTTTGTCGAGTGCTTGTGTGATACCTCTGCCACCTTGGCAGGCGAGCCCTACGGGTTTGTCGAGCAGGAAGAAATCGTCTTGTTCCAGCAGGATACGCTTGCGGAGCAGCGAAAGCGTTTTATTGTCGAAGGTATGTGTTTTCTTATGCGTACGTACGTCTTCAGAGGTACGTACGTAGTTTGTTATTTCTTCGGGCGGTAAGCGAACTGCGTCGTTTTCTTGGATGCGTATGTCGGGTTTAACGCGCGCGCTATTGAGGCGTATTTGTCCGCTTCTCAGCCATTTGTGGATGAGGGTATGGGGAACGAGGGGGAAGATGCGTTTTAGGTAGCGATCGACCCTTTGCCCCGCTTCGTCGGCGGAGACAAGGTGAAGGTTGGGTGAGGGCGGAAGGGAGGGCATCGGTAAGAGGCTACTCACTTCGCGCACAAGTGCGCTCGTGTGTAGAAGGTGCTTACGCGCCCGCTCGCGGCGAGATTTTGGCAGGGAGGCAAAGCACCCCCACACCTCCACGCGTGCAAGCGCGCGTCCGTTTTTGCATCGGTAAAACCTTGCCGTGCGCGTCCATGATATTTGCGCGCGTCCGTTTTTGCATCAGTAAAGATTGCCCGCACTCTACTAGCGCGTGCGCCCGATCAAAGGCAACACCTCCCCCAAATCCCCCGGCAGCAAAATGCGCGTCGACAAAGTCACAACCCGCGGCGCACCACTGCTCACCACCCCCCCACGCAGCGAATCACGCAACAAAGCAACCGCACGCCTCCCCTGCTCGAAAGGACGCAGGTCAACAATAAAAGCAATCCGCTCCGACTCTTTTTCCAACTCCAAGACAACCTTTTGACTGCGCGCAAGTCCGAAAACAACAAGAGGCGCATCGGACATATCCTTCACAACCTCCAAGACCTCCTGCGTGAAGGCACCATCGTCAAGCCATATCAAAGGAGGGGAAGGATTTTTTTTCAGATAACTCCGCAAACGCTTGAGGACAATCTCCCCCGCACGCTGCTTGTGCGCAATGGTCAGCATGGCAACGCTCTCGCCCAATCCCGCCGCTACGCCTCGGCACAAGCGCGCTCGCGCGGGGTCGTCGCTACGCGTACGCAAACACAAGGTCGAGGCATCGCCGAGTTTCCAACCCTGATTCGTATCCCGTCGCACGCTCTGAGCGCGCGCATACTTCCCCGCCTTCACCCCCGTCGCAAAAGCATCTATCCCCACGATCGCGCTGACAAAACGAGGTTGCGAGCGACTGCCCGTATCCGCCCCAATCAACACGACCGCCAGCCGCGTTCCACGCGCAGCCCGCGCTTGCAAGGTCTGCTCGATGCGCGCACGCAAGGCATAAGGTGCTGCGGCAAGCAAAAGTCCTCGCGGAGGGTTCGAATCTCTTTTCAAACGATCGAGCACACGCTCGCTCGCCTCCGCCCCTTGTCCCGCTTGGTAGCGCACGCGCAGCTTGTTCTTGAACCCCGCATCGACAATCCCGTTGCGCATCACAGGCCAGATACCCTTGAAACTAGAGCCGCTCGCCCATAACACATTTGAAGAGGGAGCGTTTTGCGCTTGCGCCATGTCTGTTAAAGACACGCCGAAAAGTGTGCCGAAAAACAGGACAGCAAAGATGAAGAATTTATTCATAGAGTCTCTTTCCTTCCCCTATAGTAAGAGATTCATAACAAGTTGTGAATTTATCTCCAAGGGGAATTTATCTCCAAGGGGAATTTATCCCCAAGGGAAATTTATCCCCTAGAAGAGTTTTGCCAAAAGTTTCAACAAGCGTTTTTGATGCCTCACCCAACACGCCGCTCTATAAGCAGCCCTGTAAGCAGCTCAATATCTTTGCCCAGCTTCTCGGCAGAGGAGATCGTCTACAGCGACGCGCAGATCATGGCAAATCTCGAGCGTAGCTACGCGCGCGACTGGAAACCCCGCATCGAGGCGACGCAAGGAAACTTGCAGGGAAGCAGGCAAGGGAACATGCAAGGAAGTATGTATGTGTTCGCCTACGGCTCGCTGATCTTTCGCCCCGACTTCGACTACGCAGAGCGTCGTATCGCCTGCGTGCGAGGGTTTCGTCGTTGCTTCGGCTTGTGGTCGGGCGTCTATCGCGGAACGATGGAGCGACCAGGGCTGGTGCTAGGACTCGATGGCGGCGGATGCTGCTGGGGGGTCGCCTATCGATTGCAAAACAACGCGAGCGCAAGCAAGGGAGCAAGCCAAGATAGAGGCGAGCCTTACAAGACGCTACAAAAACTCTGGCGACGCGAGATGTTTACCGATGCCTACGAGCCGCGCGCGCTGTGCGTCATAGCCGACGATGGCACACGATTAGCACCTTGTCTGGGCTTCGTTCTCAATCGAGCGAGCAACCAATACGCAGGCAATCTAGACGAACGCACGCGCCTGCACGCGATCGAAGGCGCGCACGGCACACGCGGTAGCAACCTCGACTACTTGCTCGATACGCAACGCAGCCTCGCGCACGCCAATCTGCGATGCTCGCATATCGACGGGTTAGCGAAAAAATTGGTGAAAAAATCGACAAAAACATTGCAGACAGAAAAAAGCTGAGACGGCGCGTCCTGTAAGCATCTCGCATAAGCACCCTCCATGCATTTTTTAGCAACGCAGCAGATAGGCATCGATGACGCGGGCAAGGCGCGCGACCTACAACAAGAGCCTGCCGATATTCTCGTCTTCAGCGCTGCCGACAGCGAGCTCAAAATGCTCTCGCACGCCTACGCCGAGTTGCGCGAAGAAGGATTCGCCCGTAGTTTGAGGCTCGTGCCTTTGCGCGACTTGCAGCACCCTGCCTCCGTTGACCTCTACATCGAAAAGACGCTTGCGCGCTCGAAACTCGTCATCGCAAGGCTGCTTGGGGGACAGAGCTACTTTCCATACTTCTGCGAGCAAGTCGAGGCAATCTGCCGCGAAAACAACATTCTTTTGGCATTCTTGGCAGGCGAAGGGCTGGAGGACGAATCCCTCTACCGACGCTCCACGATAGCCGAGACGCCAGCACGCGCCCTCTACCGCTGCCTGTTGCACGGCGGAAGGGAGAACGCCAAAACCTTCCTCCGCATCGCAGCTGGTCTACTCGACAAAAACGAGCAACCCCAAACGCAAAGCAAACCACAATCCAAAATACAATTTTTGCCCGAAGCAGGACTCTATGTTCCTAAAAACTCACAAAAACCAGCCCAAGAATCAACTCTAGCCCCTGCACACAAAGCGATGCTGCTCTTCTACCGCGCGCTGGTGCAAGCGGAGGACACAGAGCCTATCGATGCGCTGATAGCAGCTTGCGCCGACGAGGGTGTCGAGCTTGTTGCGCTGTATGTGGCTAGTTTGAAGTCGGAGCAATCGCTCGCTTTCCTGCATCGGCAGATAGCCGAGCATAACCCTCGGCTTTTTATCAACGCGACTGGCTTTGCGCTTGGTGAAGGCAACGATCCGCTTGCCAACTGTGATTGTCCGACCTTGCAAGTAGCCCTCGCCTCGCTTGAGCGCAAGGCGTGGGAGGAGAGCAACCAAGGCTTGTCGCCGAGCGATCTCGCCATGCAAGTCGTGCTAACCGAAATGGACGGACGCATCTTCACGCGCGCCATCGCCTTCAAAGAGCGTGCCACGCGCGATGCACAAACGCAGTTTTCTCCAACCGCGCTGCTAGCAGTCCCCGATCGTTGTACCTTCGTAGCCAAAAAAGCCGCGGCTTGGCTGCGGCTAGCTAGCCTTGAAAACAGCGCGAAACGACTGGCGATCGTGCTGCACAACTATCCCGCGCGTGACGGCAGAATTGCAAACGGCGTAGGATTAGATACACCGCGCGCGCTGCAGACGATTCTCCGCAACCTCCAACAAGAGGGCTACGATCTAGGAGAAAACTCGGACGCAGACTTGACGGCTGAAAACTTGCTCGCACGCCTCAAGGCGGGACCGACCAACGAACAGCCCCAAAGAGAGCAGAATTCTCAAGAGAGGCGCGCTCGACTCTGCCTTGCGGATTACGAAAGGTTTTTTCAAGAGAAAATATTTGGGCTTGCTCCCTCGCTACAAGAGGCGACGCAGCGCGTATGGGGCGAGGCGCGCGACGATCCTTTCTTCCGTGCGGACGGAGAATTTTTCGCGCTGCCAACGCTACTGCTAGGCAAGATTGCGGTGGTGTTGCAACCCTCGCGCGGCTACGAGCGCGACACCGATGCGATCGCGCACGATCCAAACCTGCCGCCGCCGCACGCCTACTTAGCGCAATACCTGTGGTTGCAGCATCGCTGGCAGAGTAGCGCGTTGCTGCATGTGGGCAAGCACGGCACGGCGGAATGGCTGCCGGGCAAGGCGGTGGCGATGTCGCGCGAATGCGCCTGCGAGGCAGTGCTGGGGACTGTGCCGCACTTCTATCCCTTTATCGTCAGCGATCCTGGCGAGGGGACGCAGGCGAAGCGGCGAGGGGCTGCCGTTATCATCGATCACCTCTCGCCGCCCTTGGCGCGCGCAGAGCTCTACGGCGACAGCGCCGCATTAGAGAGGTTGTTGGACGAATATACCGAGGCGCGCGTCCTGCATCCTCGTCGTGCAAATCTGCTGGCAAGCGAGATCGTGGAGCTCGGCAAACGCAGCGGCTTGCTGGAGGAGCTGGAAAAACCCTCAAGTAGCGAAGAGCAAGAACAAGACTGGACAAAGCTGGACGAGTGGGACGAGGACAAACGCAACGCGCTGCTCGCGCGGCTAGACGGACATCTGTGCGAGTTGAAAGAGTTGCAGATTCGCGGCGGCTTGCATCGCTTCGGCGAACAACAATCGCCCGCCAAGCGTGCAGAATCGCTCTCAGCCTTGCTGCGCCTGCCGCGCGGCGAGGGAGCGGGCGAGGAGTCGCTGTTGCGCGCGCTTGTCCAAGATCACAATCTTAAGGATGGCAATCTTAAGGATGGTAGTTTTGCCTTCGATCCGCTCGATCCTGATGGCTATGCCACTCCTTGGTCGACTCCTTGGGAGTTCTCTGGCAAGGAGACTCTTCCTAAAACCCTTGCGGCTTTTGCTACGAAGAAGCCGCGTTGTTGCGGCGATGTCGTGGCAACGCTGGAGGCTTACGCCTTGGCGTTGGTGAAGGGAGAAGTCTCGCTGCCTGACGAAGGGAATGTTGCTACTCGCGCTGTTTTGGAGAACTTACGCAGTGTCGTTGCTCCTCGCTTCGATGCCTGCGCCGAACGCGAGACCGCGGGGTTGCTGCGCGGACTTGCGGGTAGGCGGGTTGCTCCTGGTCCTTCGGGTGCGCCGTCGCGAGCGCGCTTGGATGTTTTGCCGACGGGCAGGAACTTCTATTCGCTCGATGTGCGCGCTGTGCCTACGCCGAGCGCGTGGCAGCTGGGATGGCGTTCGGCTGCCTTGTTGGTCGAGCGCTACTGCGAAGAGCACGGACGCTATCCGCGCCGCATGGCTTTGAGCGCGTGGGGAACAGCTTGCATGCGCACGGGCGGCGAAGACTTAGCGCAGATGCTCGCCTTGATGGGCGCAAAACCCCTGTGGCAGCAGGGCTCAGGCAGGGTCGATGCCTTCGAGATTTTACCGCTCGATATATTAGGACGACCGCGCGTCGATGTGACCTTGCGCATTTCGGGATTCTTCCGCGATGCCTTCCCTCGGCTGCTGCTGCTGCTGGAAGCGGCGACACGCGCGATCGCAGACTTAGAAGAACCCGCCTGCGACAATCCTCTCGCAGCCCTCGTGAAGAAGGAGCAGGCAAAATGGGGCGATGCCGCCTTCCACCGTATCTTCGGCTCAGCCCCAGGCAGCTACGGCACAGGCTTGAATGTGCCGATCGACAGCGGGCAATGGATGGACGAAAAGGAACTAGCGCACACCTACTTGCGCCACTCGGCTTACGCCTATACGGGAGAAGGTGGCACGCAAAAAATAATTTTGGAGCGCGAAGCATTAGAGCGACGCTTGGGAAACTTGGACGCCATCGTCCACAACCAAGACAACCGCGAACACGACCTGCTAGATTCCGACGACTACTACCAGTTCGAGGGCGGCTTGGCAGTGAGCGCAAAAGCACTCTCTAAAGACGGAAAATCTCCGCCCATCTATCACAACGACCACTCGCGCCCCTTCGCCCCGCGCATCCTGCGCTTGGAGCAAGAACTGGCACGGGTTGTCCGCGCGCGCGCTGCCAATCCGAAGTGGATCGAAGCCATGCGCCAGCACGGCTACAAAGGAGCAAGCGAGATCGCCGCCACGCTCGACTACCTCTTCGCCTTCGCCGCCACGACAGGACTCGTCAAGCAGAGGCATTTCGAGGCATTGTTCGACGCATACCTGAAAGACAGCAAGACGCGCGATTTCCTCGCGCGCGTAAATCCTGACGCGTTACGAGAGATCGCCGCGCGATTCCAAGAGGCACGACAAAGAAATCTGTGGACAACACGACGCAACGATGTGCCGCAACTGCTAGAAGAAATCCTCGCGCCTACGAGCGTCTAGACGCATACAACCTTGATAAACGCTTGTTTTCTAAAGATTTTCCTCCCATCCTCAACCTTTACTCCATCTTACTGCACTCGCAACATAGGGGAAAAAAAATATCGATACATAAAAAAAATTTTGAAAAAACCCTTGCCATAAGGCGCATGAGACTCTATAAACTATCCACAGAGGGTGGATAGGGGCTTTCAGAAACGAGCGTGGCTAGAAGATGGCTTTAGCTCACGCTCAACCCATTGTTCGTTGCAACAATTTTTTCCTTGAAGGAGACACACGAATGCAAAAAGACCAGCAGAAAAACCCAACAAAAAGGACATGCCTTAAGGCGGCACTGCCTCTCGCAGCAGCCCTCTTGTGGCTCGCCGCAAACACAGCCCAAGCGCAAGAACAAGAGCAAGCAGCAGAAGACGCTCCGCAAGGCGAGGCGCTCAACTTGGATTCGACCGTGCGCAAGATGCTGAAGCAGAACGGCGAGTTTCTAGCAGAAAAATACACGCAGAAAGCAGGCGCGATCGGACGAATCTCCGCTCTATCCGAACTCCTACCCTCCGTCAGCATACGCGCCAGTGCTGGTAATGTTCACCGTAAATACACATTGGACGGTCGCGACACTCCCAATGAACCCGACTTGGATGTCAATGTCACGGTATCGCAGCCTCTGTATTCGCGTCGTTTTTACAGGGTCGGGGAGCGTTTTGCCGATTACAAAAGCGGCAAGCATCGTCTGCATTCCCGTGCGAACGACTTTATCTTGGAAACCGTGCAAGCCTACCTAGAAGTGCAGACAGCAGACTTACAAAGGCAATACGCCGAAAAGAACTTGAAGGATATCAGCAGGCTGTTCAACCGCGTTAAGGCGCGTGCACGCGTCGACTCCGGTCAGCGCTACCTGCTGAACCGAGCGCAAACAAGGCTTTCCTTGGGCGAAGAAGATTTGAGCAAGGCGCGGCAGCTGGAAGTGGCGCGACGCTCTAGGCTCTCGCGGCTCATCGGACAGGACTTCGGCGAGCTGGAAGACATCACCGAACTGCAAGGGCTGCCTGAAAGTGTCGAGGACTCGCTCGTGCGTGCGCGCTCACGAAACCCCGACCTGCTCGCCGCGCGCGCAGAAGTGCAAAGCAGCGTCAGTGCCACCGCAGGCGCATGGGGAGCCTTAATCCCTGAAATTTCGCTCGATCTCAACTACCGCAAGTCCCTTAACCAAAGCGGCTCAACAGGAGACATCGAAGACATCAGCGTCGGTATCGCTGGTTCTTACCAGTTCTCGGCAGGCTTGACCCCCGTCTTCGATGCCATCGGCGAACAACAACGCTTGCACGCCGCGCGCTTCCTGCGCAAGGATGCCGAAAGGCGTATCGAAGAGGAAATCAACAATGTCTGGGTCGAAGTGGCAGAAAGCCGCCGCATCCACGCCCAAGCCCTGCAGTTCCTCAAGGCGACCGAGCGCGAGAAAAATGCCTATCGCCGCCAGTTCAGCGCAGGACAGCGCAACCTGCTCGACCTGCTCAACATCCAAAACGAGTTCTTCGCAGCTCAGCAACGCGAGCTCAGTGCCCGCGTCGCTAAAGAAGTGGCACGCTACAGAATCCTCGCAACCATCGGAGACCTCGTACAACGATTCGGAGGAATCTAAACCGCCAGCCTCGCAACCACCTCCCTCCCCTCTAGAGGGGAGAGGGGTGGCTCTCTAAAGAGAACTACCGAGCGCAAGTAGGGCAGCGCGGGTTGCGCGCCACAGCAAATTCGTGAAATTGCCCTAATAGACCCTCGTACCACAAGAGGTGTCGCTCCAAACGCGAGGGCTTGCCCAAAAGAAACCGCAAGGCTTCGGCAGCTTGCAACACGCCCATCACCCCCGCAACGGGCGCAAAAATGCCTACGCTGTCACAACGCGGCAATCTAGAAAAATCAGGCTCTTCGGGATAAAGACAACGATAGCAAAGCCCTTGCGTTGATCCCTTATCTGCCCCCGCATCGATTAACTCAGGACGCAAGCGCACGAGGCTGCCCGTAAAGCCCACCGCCGCCGCGCTCACCAGTGTCTTGCCTTGTCGCAAACACGCGCTGTTCAGCGTGTCGCGCATCGTGAAGTTGTCGCCGCAATCCAAGGCGACCGTACAAGGCGCAAGCAGCGCATCGGCGTTCGAGGCAACAAGACGAGTGTTAAGGGGAACAATCTCGATCTCAGGATTCAGCAGCGAAAGCGAACCCTGAGCACTCCGCGCCTTCGGACGACCGATATCCGCTGTCGTGTAAAGAATCTGGCGTTGAAGGTTGTCGAGCGAAACGCGATCGTAATCCACAATACGCAAGCTCCCGACCCCGCTCGCGGCAAGGTAGAAGAGAGCAGCCGAGCCTAATCCTCCCGCGCCGAACACTCCCACAACGCTACGCGAAAGAATCGCTTGCCCTTCCTCGCCAATTTCGGCAAGCATCAGGTGACGGCTGTAGCGTTGCAAAAAAGCTGTCTCGCGGGCGACACTACTTTCTTGACTACTTTCTTGCGCAGCAGACTTTCGCTCGTTAGCCATATGCTGTATCATTCCCAAACATCCGCAATCCAAAATACAGCATAGCATGCCAGCAGACCCCGTAGCCGAGCGCGCAAAACAACGCGATATCGACTCCCTCTCGTTCGAAGAAGCTCTCTCAGAGCTGGAAGGAATCGTGCGACGATTGGAGCAAGGATCGGCGAAACTAGAAGAATCCATCTTCGCATACCAACGCGGAGAAGCACTCCGAAAGCACTGCGAGAAACTGCTCGCTAAAGCGCAGGGCGAAGTCGAAAAAATCACAGCGAACGCAAACAACGACAAAAACGACAAAGCAGCCGACAAGACAAACGACAAGGCGGGCGACAAGGCGGGCGCAGAGCAATCCTTCTCCCGACAAAAATTGTCGAGCGTCTAGTCAAACTCCCTCCAAGCAGCACACTCCACGAGGCAACATCGTGACAGCAACAACTCTCGAAAACCAAGCCTCCGCTCAAACAGCGCGCACAACAGCGCGCCTCTCCCCCCCCTCGCAGCCCTCCCCCCTCGCTACCGCGCTCGCAGAGGCAAAGCAGCGCGTAGAAAAACACCTGCAAAAAATCATGCTCGACCGCAGCAAAGCGAACGAAAACTACGCAGACGACAAGGACAAAGGAGGAGCATGCGAACCCCTTCATTCCGCAATGCTCGAAGGGCTGCTGGGCGGCGGCAAGCGCGTGCGTCCCTTCTTGCTTTACGCAAGCAACGCGCTGGCACAGCAGGTCTCGGCGGAAAGCACAAAAGGCAAAACAATCACGATGCACGCAAGCACACGAGCAGACATCGTGGAGGACGCAGCCGCCGCGCTGGAGATGATACACAGCTACTCCCTGATCCACGACGATCTGCCCGCAATGGACAACGACCTGCTACGACGCGGAAAACCCACCCTGCATGTCAAGGTGGGAGAAGGACAGGCGATATTAGCTGGCGATGCCTTGCTCACGCTCGCCTTCGAAGTGCTCGCCTTAAACAATAATTTTCAGAACGACAAAAACTCCGAGGCACGCTTGCGCTTGTCGCTCTGCTTCGAACTCGCTCGCGCGGCAGGCGCACAGGGCATGGCAGGCGGACAGAGCTGGGACTTGGAAAGCGAGCAACAAACTGAAAACTCCGCCGACAACCCCACCCTCCGCGAGATCCACGCCTTGAAAACAGGCGCCTTGTTGCGCGCCGCTTGCGCTATGGGAGCGCGCTGCTCGGATGCCGACGAAAAGTTACAACGCGCCTTGCGCGCCTACGCAAGCCATCTCGGCAACGCCTATCAGGCGATCGACGACCTGCGCGACGAGGCACACGACCGCAAACGACGAGAAGAAAAAAACACATCACCCCTTCCAGCTACAAAACTGCCAACGCTGCTCGCACAGGCACCAACAGAAGCGATGCGCGAGGAAGCCGTATCTCTGTGTCGTCGCGCCGAGCATGCCCTAGCCGATTACTCGGAGGTAGGCTTTGAGCCCGCGACGCTGCTCTGTGCCTTCGCGCGCTTTTTGCCAACGCGCATACCTCAAAAAACACGAGCCAAAACATGACCCAAGACATGACCCAAGACATGACACAAGAGCAGGCTAAAAGAATCCTCGATCGCTTGGAGCTGGATTCGGAATCGGAAGCTAATTCGACAGAGGGATTGCGCGCCTTGAGCATCCCTGAACTGCAGGAGGTGGCGCAAGCCGTGCGCGTCGAGTTGGTGTCGGTGGTGTCGCAAACAGGCGGACACTTGGGCGCGGGGCTAGGCGTTGTCGAACTCACGGTCGCGCTGCACGCCGTCTTCGAGACGCCCGAAGATCGCTTGATCTTCGATGTCGGACACCAAGCCTATCCTCACAAGTTGCTGACGGGCAGACGCTCGAAACTTGGCACGCTCAGAAAAAAAGACGGGCTGTCCGGCTTCACCTGCCGTGCCGAAAGCCCCTTCGATCCCTTCGGAGCAGCGCATAGTTCTACCTCTCTCTCGGCGGGCTTGGGCTTTGCCGTCGCGCGAGATCTGAGAGGAACTGCCAGGCGAGTCGTGTGCGTCATCGGAGATGGCGCGATGAGCGCAGGCATGGCATACGAGGCGATGAACAACGCAGGCGCACAAAAATCGGCGATGCTCGTCATCTTGAACGACAACGACATGTCCATCTCGCCGCCCGTCGGAGCGATGAGCGCATATCTCTCGCGTCTGTTAGTGTCGCGTCCGATGCGACAGATGAGAAAGTTTTTGAAAGGAACCGTTTCTTTCGCGCCGCGCGCTGTCGAAGATGTAGCCCGAAAAATCAGCGAGAAGGCTTTCGGAACGCTGACGGGAGGAACCCTGTTCGAGCAGATGGGCTTTCGGTATGTCGGTCCGATCGACGGACATAAACTTGATGTGCTTGTGCCTTTGTTGCGGCAGTTGCGCGATGCAAAGGGTCCTGTGTTGCTACATACGATCACACGGAAGGGGAAGGGTTATGCGCCTGCCGAGAAGGCTGCCGACAAGTTTCACGGCGTTGGAAAGTTTGACATTGTCTCTGGCGAGCAGCGCAAGGCTACTCCGTCTGCGCCTTCGTATACTTCTGTTTTTGCCAATGCTCTGATTACGGAGGCGAGGAAGGATAATTCGGTCGTGGCGGTCTCGGCGGCGATGTTGCAGGGAACAGGGTTAGATAAGTTTGCAAAAGAGTTTCCCAAGCGATGCTTTGATGTGGGAATTGCCGAGCAGCACGCCGTCACCTTTGCGGCGGGGATGGCGTGCGAGGGGATGAAGCCTGTTGTTGCGATCTACTCGACTTTTTTACAGAGAGCTTACGATCAGGTTGTGCATGATGTTGCGATACAGAGTTTGGCGGTGAGGTTTGCGTTGGATCGAGCGGGGGTTGTGGGAGCGGATGGAGCGACGCATGCGGGATCGTTTGATTTATGTTATTTGTGTTGTTTGCCGAATTTTATTGTGATGGCGGCGGGTGACGAGGGGGAGTTGCCTTTAATGTTAGCGACGGCGTTATCTATCGATAATGCTCCTAGTGCGTTTCGCTATCCTCGTGGGGAGGGGGTAGGTATTGTGATGCCTTCAAAGGTGAGACCTTTGGAGATTGGAAGGGGTAGAATTGTCGATGAGGGCAATCGAGGTAGTGGCGGGATTGCTATTATGAGTTTGGGGGGATGTCTTTCTAGGGCTCGTGTTGCTGTTGATATTTTACGGAGGCGTGGGATGCGAGTGACATTAGCGGATGCGAGATTTGCGAAGCCTGTAGATAGGATTTTATTATGTGAGTTAGCGAGGGATCATGATGTTGTTGTTAGTTTGGAGGATGGTGCTGTGGGGGGATTTTCTAGTCAGGTTATGATGGCTTTGTCGGATGGGGGTATGTTGGAGAGGGTTAGATATTTGGCGATGGGGTATGGGGATTGTTTTGTGGGGGCGGGGACGCAGGATGAGCAGATGCGGGAGATTGGGTTAGATGGGGAGGGAATTGCGGAGAGGGTGATGCGGGCTGTAGAGGGGGATAACGAGCAGAAAAAACGGGCGTAGATGAAACAACGGGCGCAAAACATCGCGTGCGTAGCACGCGGGGAGCGCGAGGGAGTAACGCAAAAGACCCCGCGTCAGCGAGCGCGTAAGCGCTTTCTGATAGCGCGAAGTGCGTAACAAAAGCGCGTTTCGCAGAAACGCGCAACCCCCCTCTTGACGCAAAAAGCGTTATGCTACCCTTAACAGCAAAGAACCGTGTAGGATTAGGAGACTGAATGATGAGCGATTTTAGAAAAAATGCTTTTCGGTGCGCATTGAAATGCAAAAGCGGCAAACTCAAGCTAAAAGAGAAAGTCATTGGAAAGGTCTTAATGTTGATAGGAAGCTTTTGTTTTGGCTGTCAAGCCTCATTTTTTGTTTGGTGCGCATGATTTTATAGGGAGGGGACGTTACGGACAAGGTGGGGCGCCTTTTTACTGTTTTTTAGACGTTGGCATTGGATGGTTTTGGTTTATTGGTTTTTTTATTGCCTGGGGCATGTATTATTCTTACACAAAAATTTTGTTAGAAGAAAAGCGAAAACATTCAAAAAAACAGTGACGCTTTAATTAATGACTATAAAAATATAAGTAAAGGTCTGTTGACGAAAAACGACTCGCGTAGCATAGGTTATGAGTAAACCCTCTGCCATACCTCTCGCGCAATCAGAACAGAGCGCGAGTCAGCTTGCGCGTTTCTACGAAACGCGTACGCGCTACGCGCGTAGATAAAGCGCGCTTACGCGCGCTCCGCTGACGCGGGGTCTTTTGCGAGGGATTACTCCCTCGCGCTCCCCGCGTGCTACGCACGCGATGTTTTGCATTCGTCATCATACAAAGCAAGTCTGTTGTGCGAGCGCGCTCCTTAAAAAGCGCAGGCAAGCAGAGGAAGACACACGCAAGCAAGCACCCTCAGTACGGCGCGTCAATCTTACTCCCCCCCACATACACACTCTTAACCCACGAGTAAGAATCTAAACTCTCTAAACTATTCTCGCTCCCTAACCCCGAACCCTTACATCCCCCAAAAGGTACCCCCGCAATAGTCACATTATAACTATTAATCCAACAAGTCCCCGCCGAAAAACCCCTCGCAATCCTATGCGCCCTATCCAAATCACAAGTGAAAACTCCCGCACTCAACCCTAACTCCGTCGCATTCGCTCGCCTCATAACCTCCCCCTCATCCCCAAACTCCATCACACACAATACAGGTCCAAAAATCTCCTCCCTCGCAATCGCCATCTCATCCCCTACCCCATCAAAAACAACAGGCTCAATAAAAAATCCCCCATCCAATACACCCCCTAATTTAGGAATCCCTCCCCCCATAACTAACCTCCCTCCCTCTTTTTTACCCCCCTCAATATAACCCAAAACAATATCCCTCTGCTCCGCACTAATCATAGGCCCCATAGCAGTCGACTCATCCATAGGATCTCCGATTTTTATACCCCTAACCCTACAACATAATTTTTCCAAAAATTCCTCCCTAACTCCACGCTCGACAAAAACTCGCGTCGCATTAGAACATACCTGACCCGTCGAGTAAAAATTCGCTAACAACGCACCCGATACCGCCTCGTCCAAATTCGCATCTCCACAAATAATCAACGGAGACTTTCCCCCTAACTCCAAAGTCACCTTCTTTAAACCCGCGCCCGCATCAGAAGCAACACGCCTCCCCGTCTCTACAGAGCCCGTCAGCGAAACCTTGCGAATCCGCTCGTCCGCAAGCAACCTCGCACCAACTCCCCCCGCCCCCTGCACAACCTGCATCGCTCCGTCAGGTAAGCCCGCCTCCGTCAATAACTCTCCGAGTGCCAAGGCAGACAACGGCGTCATCTCCGAGGGCTTGAAGACAATCGAATTGCCCAACGCCAAGGCAGGCGCAATCTTCCACGAACCCGTCTGTATCGGATAGTTCCAAGCACCTAACCCCAAACAAACCCCAAAAGGCTCGCGCGTCGTATAAGCGAAATCACCACCTCCGACAGAAACATACCTTCCCTCGAAACTCTTCGATAACGCCAACGCACCAAAATACTCGAAAGCATCCGCCGCCGTCGTCGCATCCGCTACCAGCGTCTCCTGCAAAGGCTTGCCCGTATCCATCGTCTCCAATACCGAGAACTCTCGGTTGCGTTCGCGCAACAACCTCGCCGCCTCCAGCAAAATCCTACCTCTCTCAGGCGCTGCTGTCATCGCCCACCCAACCTGAGCGCGCTTTGCTCCCGCAACGGCACGCTCGATAATGTCATCGCTCGCCTCATGCACACGCGCGATCTCCTCGCCCGTCGCAGGATACAGCACCGACATCGCCTCCCCATTTTTGTCCTCGCAATAGGCTCCATCTACATAGTGCGAAGCGCGAGGTTGATAACTTTTGGGTTGATAGTTTTTGGGGTGCGAGTTCTGTTCGTTCATGATGCTCTCTCCTTGTTCATAAAATTTTGCGGGTAGAGTTTGCGTTGCATCCTTCTATCTCGCGCGCCAAGCACGCGGAGTCAAGGGTTTCCTGCCGAGAATAAGATCGGCGGCTTTCTCGCCGACCATCATCGAAGGAGCGTTCGTGTTGCCGTTTGTTATCTGCGGAAAGATCGACGAATCGGCAACGCGCAAGCCCTCGATGCCGATCACGCGACAAGACGGATCGACGACCGCCTCGCTATCGCCAACGCTGCCCATGCGACAAGTGCCGCACGGATGGTAGGCGCTCTCTGCCTGCTCGCGCAAGAAGGTATCGAGCGCATCGTCAGATTGCGCCTGCTGACCAGGGGCGAGTTCTCGTCCTTTGAAATGACTCATGGCTTGTTGAGCGATGATGGTTCGTCCCAACGAAAGGGCTTTTCGCATGAGCGGAAAGTCTTCTTTGTGCGTCATGTAGTTGAAGCGGATTTCAGGCGGATGGCGCGGATCGGGAGAGACGACTCTGACCGAGCCGCGCGATTTCGAGCGCATATATCCCAAATGCAATTGGAAGCCGTGACAACGCGCCGCTAAAGTTCCGTCGTAACGGATGGCTATGGGCATGAAGTGAAATTGGATATCGGGGTAGGAGGCTCGGTTAGACGAGCGGATGAAGCCGAGCGTTTCGAAATGGTTGCTTGCTCCGATGCCTGTTTTGAAAAAAAGCCATTGTGCGCCAACGAGAGCTTTCCCGAAAAGCGAGGTGTAAGGATAGAGCGAGACGGGTTTCAAGCATTCGTATTGCAGGTAGATTTCTAGATGGTCTTGCAGATTTTCTCCGACGGCGGGTAGGGGATGGAGGCAGGGTATATTAGCGTTTTTCAGATGTCTAGGATTTCCGATTCCTGATAGCATGAGTAGATGCGGAGAGTTGATCGAGCCTGCTGCCAGCACAACATTTTGGGAGGCGAGTGCATGGTATCGTTTGCCTTTATGCTCAAAGAGTATTCCTGTCGCTTTTTTTCCTTCTATGGTGATTCTGTGGACGAGTGTATGCGTCATCAGGGTTAGATTTTTTCGATGGAGGATGGGTTTGAGGAAGGTGTGTGCGGAGGATTGTCTTCTACCTTTGTGTATAGTTCGCTCAGCGGGGGCGAATCCTTCTTGTGTATTTGCGTTGTAGTGGGGGAGGGCTGGGTATCCCGCTTGTTTGGCAGCGAGGATGAAGGCTTTGTCGAGAGGATTTTTGTGTTCTGCGCGGGTTATGCGGAGTTCTCCTTTTGTGCCACGAAATTGAGAAGTGGGGGTAGTGTAGGAAGGGGCGGTTTCTATTTTTTGGAAGTATGGGAGGACATGGGCGCTGCTCCAATTTTTTGCGCCGAGTTTTTCCCATGTATCGAAGTCTTGGGGATTTCCTCTGACGAAGATCATGCCGTTGATGGCGGAGGATCCTCCGATAATTTTTCCTCTGGGGCAAGCGAGCTTTCTATTATTTAGATTTTTTTCGGATTGGGTTATGTATCCCCAGTTATATTTTTGCATGGACATGGGGTATGGGAGTGCGGCGGGCATTTGGATTAGGGGGGAGGAATCGTTTCGGCTACCTTTTTCGACGAGCAGGACTTTGTTTTGGGGGAGGGCGGAGAGGCGGTTTGCGAGGATGCAACCGGCGGAGCCTGCGCCGACGACGATGTGGGTATAGCTGGAGGAGGGCATGGCGGGAGGGTAGCATGGTTTGCGAATGATATGTCGCGCTCACGCAACAAAAACGGGCTTTTTATATTGACGAGCGCAAAACATCGTGCGCGTAGCGCACGGGGAGCGCGAGGGAGTAATCCCTCGCAAAAGACCCCGCGTCAGCTTGCGCGAGGCTTTGCCTCGCGCTTTGGTACAAGATGCTACGCGCTACGCGCGTAAGATAAAGCGCACTTCGTGCGCTCCGCTGACGCGGGGTCTTTTTGCGGGGGGTTGGAAACCCCCCACACCCCCGCGCACGCTTCGCGTGCGCATGTTTTGCGCCCGTCAATGCAAAAAGCCCTTGCCAAGCCTTCCCCCCCATGCTAGTCTTCATCCTTGCAATCCAATTCACAACATAGCCCTCCCCGCGTGCAATAGGAGCCACACAACCTTGAATATTCCCTCATCCCAAAGCCTCCGTCGCATCGCCCGCAGAATAAAACACGAGACCACCTCCACCCTCATCGGTAGCTCCCCCTTCGTCCTCTGCGTCGTCATCGCCAAACTGCTGGATCCCATCCTGAACCTCCCCATGCCACCCATCGCCGTCGCACTGCCGCTCTCCGTCCTCCTCCTGTTTACCCTCAAACCCAAACTGGAAGCCCTCGCCTATGACAAAACCCCCTCCAACCTAACCCCCCTATGGCACTTCCTCGACCAAGCCATCGAAGTTGCCGCTAACCGACTCCTCTTCGTCATGCCCATCTGCTTCGTGCCCATCGGAGTAGGAATCGTCAAAGATACCAGTATACTCCTCCAAGCATGGCTCGTCCTCTTCCTCGTCATCGTTCCACATACCCTCGTAACAATCGCAGGAACAATCGTCATCCTCAAACAAACAACCCGCCAAAAACCCATCAGTAAATCACCGCGTCCCCGCAAATCCCCGCGTCGAGCAAAACGATGACAACCCCCCTGCCCGAACTAGGAAGCCTAGTCTGCATCGTAGCCTATACAACCGCCTTCCTTCTCTACAAACGCTGCGCCAAACCCGCGCTGCTGAACCCCGTCTTCATCTCAGTGCTCGCACTCTGCCTGCTGCTGCTGCTCGGCAACTTCAATGTGCAACACTTCCAAAAACAGTCAAACCTGCTGCTACTACTCCTGCCCGTCTGCGTCTGCGCGCTCGCTATGCCCATCTATCGCCAACGCCGCGACATCATTCGAAAATCTCGCTCGCTCTTTCTCGCCGTCGTCGGCGTGACCATCTTCAGTAGCTCCTCGGTCGCCCTCATCGGATTCCTGCTCCATCGCACCCAAGAAAAATTCGTCAGCGCGCTCGTGCCGAAAACTATCACAGGTCCTGTCGCACAAGAAATCGCCCTCGCCATCGGAGCAGACTTCTCGCTAGGTGGCGCCGTCGCCATCGCAACCGGCATCTGCGGTGCAGTGTTCGGAGCACTCTTGCTAAAACGCTTCGCTCCCCAACACGCCGCTATCGGAGGCATCGCCATCGGAGCATCCTCGCACGGAATCGCCACCGCCCAACTCTTCGCCGAAAAACACCAAGTCGCAGGAACCTACGCAGGACTCGCCATGGCGCTATGCGCACTCTTCGGAGCAATAACTATACCCTTCCTCTGGCTCGCGCTGAAACTCATCCTCTTCTAACAGCCCAAGGCGACAAAGATGAGTTGCGCAATTCCGCGCGTTACGCTAGAAGAAAAGCACACTACACTCGGAGACAAAAGCGTGACAAAAGTATCCAACCTAATGGCAGGAAAACGAGGCTTGGTGATGGGAGTCGCCAACGAACGCTCGATCGCCTGGGGCATCGCCTCGAAACTTCACGAACACGGAGCAGAACTAGCCTTCACCTATCAAGGCGAGGTGTTGGAAAAGCGCGTGCGCCCTCTTGCAACGCGCGTCGGCTCGGACATGGTTCTACCTTGCGATGTCACCGACGAAGCGTCGATCGACAGCTTGTTTGCGCAGCTAAAAAAAGCATGGGACGGAGGATTCGATTTCCTTGTGCACGCGATCGCCTTTGCCGACAAGGACGAGTTGCGAGGGGCGTATCTTCGCACTTCCCGAAAGAACTTTTTGAACACGATGGATATTTCCTGCTATTCCTTGACAGCGGTGTTAGCACGCGCCGAGGAGATGCTGCGTGAGGATGCCTCGATTGTAACGCTCACCTACTACGGCGCGGAGAAGGCTATTCCCAACTACAATGTTATGGGCGTTGCGAAGGCTGCGTTGGAAGCGAGCGTGCGTTATTTAGCGTCCGATTTTGGACCTAGGGGCGTTCGGGTCAATGCGATTTCTGCGGGACCTATCAAGACGCTGGCAGCGTCGGGAATCGGAGCGATGGGTTTGATGTTGAAGTGGAATGCGATGAACGCTCCTTTGCGGCGCAATGTTGCGCAGGATGATGTGGGAGGAGCGGCGGTCTTTCTGCTCTCGGATTTAGGGAGAAGTGTGACAGGGGAGGTGATGTATGTCGACGGGGGCTATAACACGGTCGGCATGCTGCCATTAGACAGCGTAGGAGAGGCGAAAAAGCTGTTGGAAGAAGTCGCAAAGGAATAGAAAAATTTAATCAACAATTTAAATATTTACATACTAAACAATAGGAAAAATTAACTAAATGCCATTTCCTTTTCCATGATCGACAGCAAAACATACGAGTCAGGTTTCAACTACGCACTGGCGGAAGTGTTGAAAGCGCAACGCGCTGTTTGGCAAGACAGCAAGCAGGCAATCGTAGCAGGTGAATGTTCAGGTATCGTGCGATGGGCGGAAAAGAAGAAGGGACCATCTCCGCGCATTGATATTTTCCTCGAAGCACCAGATTTATGTCCCGTTGCGGTTGAAGTGGAATTCGCCGAGAAAACCGCAAACCCTGAAAAAGACGCAACGGGAAGGTTAGGACTGATTTCAAATTTCGAGGGAGGCAACAAGGTAATTTGTAACGCTATCGCTGTTAAAGCACCTCTTGCTTTCAAATACAAGGAGCAACCTGAAATTGTTGAGTCTCTTAAAGGAGGAGAGGAATTTGAATTTGCTTGTCTTTACAAAAAAAGCGCGGATATAGAACAACCGCCTGTGCGCTGGCCTGAGAAAGGTTGGCTTAAAGGAAATGTATCGGATTTGGCAGATATTATTGTTCAAAGCGCATCGGTAGCAGGGACGCTTGAAGAGTTGGCGGAAGAAGTGGCTGGCGAAGTTAAAAGTATAGGCGAAAGTTTGTTGCATACGCTTTCTCCTAACGCCATCGAGGCAATACAGAAAAGGTTAGGACAACAAAATGCAGAACAAGGATTGGCAGTTGCGGTTTGCGTATGGCTAAACGCTCTTGTCTTCCAAGAAAAAATCGCCAGCGATGTTAGGTACAAAGATATTCCGCTCCCTGCTACTGTGTTGAAAGAAAGTTTTCCCACTTGTCAGAAAGAATTGCAAAAGGCGTGGGACAAGGTGTTGGAAATTAACTACCGCTCTATCTTCGAACCTGCCAAAGAATGTTTGGACGAAGAATTTCCTTCCACTTTCAAAGTGATTTTTGAAAGAATTATAAACCTTGTAGAAAAAATCAGTGAAAACCGTATCAGTGCTTTGGTCGATGTCAGTGCTTCGGTTTTTCCGAAGCTCTCCAAAGACAGAAAAACAGCTGCTGCCTTCTACACTCAACCTGAAGCGGCAGAACTGCTGGCAGGGTTATGTTTGCCCGCCTCGTCCTACGATGCAAAATTTTGGAGCGACAAAAAAAAACTTTGCGCCCTGCGCATCCTTGATCCTGCTTGCGGAACAGGTACATTGTTGCGTGCCGTCTACAGACGTATTCGCACTTTACACGAACGACAAGGAGGCAAGGGTAGCGATTTGCACAATCAATTCATGTCGCTTGTTCTTACAGGAATTGATATCAATCCTATTGCCGTTCATTTGACAGCGGCGAGTTTGTCTAGCGTTGAAAGCGCGCTTCCTTACGACAAGACAAATATCGCTATGGCGCAGGTAGGAAGAGACAACACTGGTTCTTTAGAGTTGGTGAACAAGGATAATTTGATGGATTTATTCGCCAGCAAAGTGCAAAGGAGTCGAGGGAAAAATGTAGAGGGGGTAGGTGATTCGATTGCGGTATTAGATCAAAGTCAAGATTTTATTGTTATGAATCCGCCTTATTCGCGCACGCGGGGCGGACAGAGGCTTTTCGATGTAGAAGATTTGGACGATGAAGAACGCCTTGCTGCGCAAAAACGAGTAAAAAAAAATCTCAAAAATACGCCCGCGAATTTGCAGGCAGGTTTGGGGTCGGCTTTTCTTGTGTTAGCCCATAGAAAACTGAAACCAGGTGGAGTTATGGCGAGCGTTCTGCCTTTGACTGCTGCTGCTCAAAAATCATGGAAAGAAGTTCGCAGGATGCTTGAAGAACATTATGAAGATATTATAGTTGTCGTCATGCCTGGCAAAACTGCTTCTCTTTCGGCAGATACTGGCATGGGGGAGATGTTGCTTGTTGCCAGAAAAAAACAGAAACCAGACGAGCAAACCGCGTGCCGCCTGACAATAAACTTAGAGAACATCCCGCAACACTTGGCTGAGGCTACCGAAGTAGCAAAAGCCATCAACAACTTGCACGACAGAGAAGGGCAAAACGGCATTGTGTCGTTCGCAGACGCACAAGAAACGCGAGTCGGGCAATGGATACGCGTAGTTTCTTCAGGGACGGGTGAACCATGGAGCGAAGCAGGGACGAGCAACAGAGGGCTTGCGCATGCGACAGAAAGGTTGACGAAAGGGTATTTGTGCGACCTTGCCGGAGCCTTCGAAGCAAAATTGCCGTTGGCGGTTATCTCGATAGGGGAACTTTTTGCTATGGGAACAACCCACGATTTACTTGGGCATTTGGTAGGAAGAGATCCAAGAGGAGCTTTTGAGTTTCACGAAACAAAAAAGGGGGTTATCCCTATCAATCCTTCTTTGTGGAAGGCGGATAGCAAGCAGCAAAAATCTTTGATCTTGCGTCCTACACACGAAGGGGTTGTAATGAAAAAGGATAGTGCCAAAAAAATGTATGAAAAACGTTCTACCTTGTTTTTTGGAAGAAACATGCGTTGGACTTCGCAAGCCATTGTTGCGGCTACAACAGAAGAAGAGATATTTGGAGGGAATAAGTGGATATCTCTTTTGCACAAGGAGGCATCTGTTAGAAAAGCCTTTGCCCTGTGGGCAAACAGTACCTTGGGCATACTGATGTACTGGGCGCACGGCGGAAAGCAACAATCGGGAAGAAGCATAATTCAAGTTAGAGCACTTGCCGAGATCCCGACCCTTGACTTTGCTTCATCGAGTAAACAAGGAAAGATAGCACGCAATGTCGCTTGCAAACATTTTGCCTCTTTGTTAAAGCGAGAGTTGAAAGCTGCGTGCCTTGCTTGGCGGGACGATGCGCGTAAGGCAATCGATGAAGCCGTAGGGGATATGTTACAATTCGGAGCAAAAGAAAGAAAAGCCGTAGAAGCCTTAAGAAAGGCTTGGTGCTTTGAGCCTTTGGTGCATGGAGATAACAAAAAGGCTATCTTTGAGATAGAAACCAACAAAGCACTTTCCTAGAAATCTTACGCTACACCGCCCCCCTCCCCCCTCTCCGCATGTCCTTCAATACCTTCGGCAAAGTCCTGCGCTTCACCAGCTGGGGAGAAAGTCACGGCGTCTCCATGGGATGCATCCTCGACGGAGTCCCGCCGCAAATTCCCCTCTCGCAAGAAGAAATACAGCACGATATCAACCGAAGACGATCAGGACTCTCTCGATTTACCTCGCAACGCTCTGAACTCGACCAAGTCGAAATCCTCTCCGGTGTCTTCAAAGGTAAAACAACAGGCACGCCCATAGCCCTGCAAATCCTCAACCACGACGCAAAAAGTAAAGACTACGCCGAAATCGCAACGCTCTACCGACCAGGACACGCCGACTATGTCACTCAACAAAAATACGGCATACGCGACTGGCGAGGAGGAGGACGCGCCAGCGCACGCGAAACCGTCATGCGCGTCGCCGCAGGAGCAATCGCTAAAAAAATCTTGGGAGAGGCAGTCGTCGTGCGCGCCGCCGTCTCGCAAATAGGCGCCCTCGCAGTCAATGCCAAGCGATGGGACTGGACGCACTGCAGCCTCGACAATCTCTTCTGTCCCGACCGAGAAACTCTGCCGCAATGGCAAGCCCTGCTCGACCAAACGCGAAAGGACGGTACCTCGCTAGGAGGACGCATCGAAGCGCAAGCCTGCGGCGTACCCGCAGGATGGGGCGCGCCCCTCTACGCCAAACTGGACGCAGATTTAGCTGCAGCCTTGATGGGAATCAACGCCGTCAAAGGCGTAGAGATCGGAGAAGGATTCGCCGTCGTCGCAAAAAACGGCAAGCAAAACGCCGATGAAATGCAGCCAAACAAAACAGAAAAAACCGAGACAGGCGAAATAGGCGCAGTGAAATTTCTCGCAAACAACGCAGGAGGAATCTTGGGAGGAATCTCGACAGGGCAGGACATAAGGCTTTCGCTCGCGGTCAAGCCGACGAGCTCCGTGCGCGTTCCTCTACGGACGGTAGGCGACGACGGCAACGGCGGCGTGCAAGAAGGCGTGATCGAAACGAAAGGACGGCACGACCCCTGTGTTGCAATCCGAGCTGTGCCTGTCGTCGAGGCGATGATGGCCTTGGTGTTGGCAGATCACAAGCTGCTGCATCGCGCGCAATGCGGCTGAGAGGAGGTCTTGTTTCGTGCAAACAACACTCAAAAATCGAACAATCTTCTGCAGAGACAACTTGGAAATTCTGCGCGGAATCGATAGCGATTCTGTCGATTTGATGTATCTGGATCCGCCGTTTAATAAAAAGAAAAAATTTATAGCCCCGATTGGAACACAAGCAGAGGGCGCAAGCTTTCAAGATTACTTCCGAGAGGAAGATGTAAAAAAAGAATGGCTAGGATTGATCGCCGACGAGTATCCTGCGATGAAGAATTATATTGTAGGAATTGGTGAGATAGGGAGCAAGAGCAACAAAAATTATTTGTGTTATATGGCTATACGCCTGATCGAGTTGCATCGCGTTTTAAAGAGGACGGGCAGTTTGTATTTACACTGCGATCCTACGATGTCGCATTATTTGAAGATCTTGCTGGATGGTATTTTTGGCGAAGAGAATTTTAGAAACGAACTTGTTTGGTGGTACGATACGGGCGGTATGTCGAAGCGTGATTTTTCTAGGAAACATGACATTATTTTAAGGTACAGCAAGGGGGACGATTACATTTTTCATGTCGAGGAGGCAAAAACTTCAAGGAGCGACGAACAGTTGAGGCGATTGGAGTATGCGAAAAAACAAGGGGAGAAAAGCACTTACCGATTGACGAGTGAGAAAAAAAACCCGCACGATGTTTTGCAAATGCACGCTATCAATCCGAAGGCAAAAGAAAGGACGGGATATCCAACACAAAAGCCTTTGCAGCTTTTAGAAAAAATTATTAAAGTTTCCAGCAACGAAAATGATCTTGTGCTGGACCCTTTTTGTGGTTGCGCAACAACCTGCGTCGCGGCAGAAAGGTTGGGTAGACAATGGATAGGTATTGATATTTCCAAGAAAGCGTTTGACCTTGTGCGCGAAAGGCTAGCACGGGAAATCGAAGAGAAAGATACTTTGCTATACGAGGGTAAGGTTATCTATCGAGAAGACATTCCTGAAAGAACAGAGAAAGGCAGGGAGCGTTCCAAGACGACCGACAAGCATTATCTATACGGATTGCAGGAGGGACATTGCAGAGGATGTGGCATTCACTTTAATTTTGCAAATTTAACAAAAGATCATCGTGTACCAAAATTAAAGGGAGGAGGCGACAATATAGAAAACTTGCAACTGTTATGCGGAAATTGTAATAGCACTAAAGGAGACAGAGATATGGCATTTCTGCGCGCAAGGCTGCGAGAGAGAAAAATTCTTTGACGCTCTGTAACGCATAGCGCGTTCTCGCCGCTCGTGCCCCCCGCACCCCTTCCCCTTCCTTTGTTCGCACAACCCTGCGTTGTCATGTAAAAATTATTCCCGTCTGCCGCGTCCTCTTCGTTGGAGCAAAAGCAAAGAATCCCAAAAAATCACTAAAGGATTCTTTTACAAGAAAACTCTTGCTTTTTGCTCGTTCTCTTCCTAGACTCGTCTCCTCCTTACTCACGCCACAACAGAGAGCAACATGAAAAACTTCTTCGCTTGGATCAAAAACTCCGTCGCAAGCCTCTTTCGTAAAGGATTCCGCCTCCTCTTCCGAGCCTTCTTCCGCCTGTCTTGGTTTCTCTTCCGCACGAGCTCCTTCGTCATCGGTGCGGTCATTCTTAGCCTTATCCTCGTCGGGCTCGTCGGATACTGGCTCGCAGGCGACAAGATCGAGCGCACCGCCTTGCAACAAGGACAATTTCGCTTCAACTTCGGCGCACAAGACACAGGTGGCAAACAACATCGCAAGTTCTCGCTCAGCGACAAAGGATACCTGAAACTGAACCTCGCTCAGCTTTCCAACCGCTGGGCAAGCCCCTCGCCGTTCCTGCCCTTCCTCAACAAACGAGCCAGTCTCAGCCGCATCACCATATTAGAGACGCTCGAACACGCTGCCCTTGACGATAGCATTTCCGCCATCGCCGTCACCACGAGCAGCACCGCCATGGCGCAACTGGGCGTCGCCGGCGTCGAAGACCTGCGGAAAGCCATCGAAGCGTTTCGTGCGCAAGGCAAGATCGCCTGGATCTACGCAACAAACATGGGAGGCATCGGTTCAGGATCAGGACTGAAAAGCTACTACCTCGCCAGCTCCTTCGACTCGATCTCACTCGCGCCCAGCGGCAGCCTCGGGTTCGGCGGCGTGAGAATCGAAGTACCTTACTTCCGCAACGCCCTCGAAAAGCTACAGATCACTCCCGAATTCGAAGCGCGCGAAGCTTACAAAGGCTTTCCTCAACAATTTCTCAACAGCAGCATCAGCGAAGAGGTCGAAGAAAACCTGCAAGGCATGGCGGACAGCGTGGCACGACAATGGAGCAAAGAAGTCGAACGCACACGACGGCTCGATAGCGAGATCGTTTCACGAGCGCTCGCTTCACCCTACCTCAGCGCCTCGGACGCGCAACTCAGAGGGCTCGTCGATCGCATCGCTTACGCCGACAAGTTTTGGGATGCCTTCCAAAACACGCTGAAAACTAAAGTCGTGCCAAACGAGAAGGACAACAAGCAAGAAACGGCGCGCGCTGCTTTGAACGCCATCCCGCTCGTCGCCTACGCCTCCTACCATGGCTTGGGGCAGTTTCTCGAAGACGAGCACAGGCGCAAAGCGAAAAAAGCAACTCGCAAAAAAAAGGTCATGAAGGAAGAATCGAGCGAAGAACCCTCCAAAGAATCGAGCGAAGAGCCTTTGGACGATTCCGCTACCAACTCGGATGAGGTCGAGGAGGATGCTGCGGAGGCACCGATGGAGCCAGAACCCGCCGAGATGATGGAGACAGATCCCTCGAAGATGGCGCGCGTGGCGCTGTTGAGCTGGCGCGGACAGATCGCGCGCGAGAGTCCGCAAGGAGAGTGGGAGGACGGTCAAACTATCTCGGCACGCCGTGCCACGCGCTCGTTGCGAAGGCTTGCGCAAGACGAGCGTTTCGATGCAGTTGTGCTTTACATCGACTCTCCCGGCGGAGACTATATCGCCTCCGACCTGATCTACCACGAGATCCTGCGCCTGCGTAAGAAGAAACCCGTCGCCGTGGTGATGGGCGACATCGCCGCGTCGGGAGGATACTTCATCGCCATGGCAGGCGAGCGCGTCTTCGCGCAACCTATGACGGTAACGGGGTCGATCGGCGTGTTCGCCGGCAAGGTCGCCACGCGAGACTTTTGGAGCCGGTGGGGCATCGACTGGAGCGTCGTGCAAAGCGGCGGCGAAAGCACGATGCACTCGTTGATCGACGGCTACACCGAAAACGATCTGACCGCGCTGGGCGGCGCGTTGGACGCCATCTACGCTGACTTCACGGGCAAGGTCGCCTCTGCGCGCGACCTCGACAGCTCGCGCGTCGAGGCTCTGGCAGGAGGACGCGTCTGGCTGGGAGAGCAGGCCGTCGCCAACGAGCTCGCCGATGCCATCGGTGGATTCACCGAGGCGAAAGCATGGATCGCCGAGCGGCTACAGCGTCCGCAAGAAAGCATTTTATTCCTGCCCTATCCGCGCGAGTCGTGGTCTTTTCGCTTACGACAAGTGCTCAGGCATGCCACCTCGCTACAAGCGCAAACGAATCTTGCAGGACTCTACGGGGGACTTTGGGGAAGATTCTTGCCCGCGCAAGGAAAATCCGTCCGCCACATCGCACCGCTGCTTTCGCGCCGCGGCGCTTTGAGCGCGCCTCACATCCTACTGATGCCGTAGCACGCAAAAACAGGTGCTCGCAAAAACGAGGCTTGTGCATGACCGCTTCGACCGCCATGGAAACAGCTTTGAAACGCTTGCACCCGCAGGACAGCCAGTTCCTGTTGGTCGATGTACAGGAGAAGTTGTTGCCTGCGATGGCGGGGGGCGAGGAAATGCTTGCGTGCAATGTTCGGCTGTTGAAGGCGATGCATCTTTTCGAGGTGCCGGTGCTGGTAGCCGAGCAGTATCCGCAGGGGTTGGGCAAGACGGCGTCCGTGTTGCGCGAGAACTTGCCGCAAGGGACACAGAGCGGGGAAAAAAGATGCTTCTCGGTCGCCTGCGACGGGGAACTTTTAGAAACTCTGAATAACGCGGCGCGCTCGACGGTTGTCGTCGCGGGCATCGAGACGCATGTCTGCGTTTGGCAGACAGCACGCGACTTGCAGCGAATAGGGTTTCGCGTTCTCGTTGTCGAAGATGCGACTACATCGCGCAAGCTCGACGATCGCCGTTGTGCGCTTGAAAGCCTGCGCTTCGCAGGAATCGAGGTTATCCGCAGCGAGATGCTGTTGTTCGACTGGCAACAAACATCACAAGGAGGTGCGTTCAAAAAAATATCCGAGTTGGTGCGTTAGAGAAAGAGAAAGGCACAAAAGTATACTTTAGTAGACTTGCTGTGTCTTTTACGGAGCGCACGAATTTCCGTTGCAATCACAACAACAACAACCGCACGGAAGGTAGATGGAAGATGGACAGGAGCTTGGCACAATTTGTTGACGCGCGCACGGTGAGCGTCATCAATGCCTTAGTGAAGCAGCGTCTTGCGCGCAATCGATGGCATGCGCAGCAGCTGATTGAGGAAGGGCGAGTCTTCTTCAAAAAGCACTGCATATCGAACATCGGCGAAATGGTCTCGGCAACCGTGCCGTTGCGGCTTGTCTCAGCTGTGGGAGAGGAGCCGCAGCGTCCGCAACCCAGCTCGAACTTGCTTTATGCTATGAGCAAGTTTCGTTTCTCTGCTAAGGGGCGCATTGCTGTCGATTTAGGGCTGCAGGAGGGAGATTGTTCCCGAGTCTTGTTGGAGGAGGGCGTACGCAGATTGTTTGCGATCAGCATTGCGAGGGAGGGAGCTTCTAGAATCATCGACGAGCCTCGTGTCACCTTGTTGGAGGATGTAGACATACGCCATCTGCATCGGGGATTTCTGCCGTTGCCGCTTTCGGCGATCGTCGTTGATAGCAGGATGGCTGGAATCGGGACATTGTTGGAGTCTATCCAATATTTCGCGGCACCGAGTTGTTGGTTAGTTGCGTTTATTTATCCTGACATTGAGGATTCGCAGAGTGTTTTTGAGAATGTGCGTGACAAGCATATTTCCAAGGATTTGATGAAAGAGATGGCGTTGAGGGCGCGTGACGCTTTGGAGCGTTTTGGCAATTGGCGTGTTTTGGGCGCGGTTGCTTCGCCGCATATTTCGGAGCGAGAGGAGGTTCAGAGCATCATGTTAGCTGCCGAGCACTTGACAATTGCCTAATAATCGTGCGACAATGGAATCTGAGGATTGGGGGATGGGGATGCATCGAGTTCTTAAAATAATGCGGAGGTTTCTGATGTTTGCGATCGATTATTTACGGGGGGTATTTCGGGCGAGGCGACTTTGTGTTTATGGGGTTGTTTTGTTTGGATGGCTTGTATTTTCGGGATTGTCTTCTGTTGCGGAGGGTAAAAATCTTTACCGCACGCGGGGGGGGCATGCTTTGGAGGGGTATGATGCCGTTGCTTATTTCACACAAGGGAGTGCGGTGAGGGGCAGTTCTTCTTATATGGCGCGTTGGGAGGGAGTTGAGTGGTTATTTGCGAGTGCGAAGAATCGGAATATTTTTCTGGAGAGTCCTGCTAGGTATGCGCCGCAGTTTGGGGGATATTGTGCTTATGGTGTTTCGCAGGGGTATACGGTGCGGGGGGATCCTGAGCAATGGAGTGTTGTGAGGGGGAAGTTGTATGTGAATTATAGTGCGGGAGTGAAGAGGCAATGGGAGGCGAGGAGGGAGAGTTATATCACGCAGGCGCGGGGGAGATGGCCGGGGGTCTTGCAATAGGGCGTGCGCGTGTGCGCTTGGTTGCGCGAGTGCGTCTTTACGGACGCAAAACATGCGCACGCTGGCAACATCATGGACGCGCGTTGCAAGCAACGCGCTATGGCGCGGGGGGGGATAAATTCCCCCCACGAAGACCCCGCGTCAGCGGGCGGAATTTATCCACTCGCGCTCGCGCAACATAGACGGGCTTTGTATGATGACGGACGCGAAACATCGCGTGCGTAGCAAACATCACGGACGCGCATTGCAAGCAACGCGCTATGGGGGAGCGCGAGGGAGTAATCCCTCGCAAAAGACCCCGCGTCAGCGGAGCGCCATAGCACACGGCTTGCCGTGTGCGTACATGATATATTGGTGCGCTTTATCTACGCGCGTAGCGCGTAGCCTCTTATTCAAAAGCGCGAGGCTTTGCCTCGCGCAATACTGACTCACAACACGGCACGGCGACTTTCGAGTTTTCCTCGACCTAGCGACAAGAAGATATTAAAGAAGGGTTTACTTGTTCCTTAAGAATTTAATTTTAATTCTTCGATTTAGTTTAAAAAATACTCTTTTTTTCTATGAATCATGTTTGGCAAGTTCGCACAAACAAGAGACAGAATCAGAAAGCAGATGTTTTGTCGTTAGGCATCATTTCTGATAGTGGTTTGTTGTGATGGCATTCGATAAAATTATCGCCGTGTTTACCAAGAATTTAATAAGCAAATCAAATTCACACACATCACAGGATAAATCGAACCCCTTTAATCTGCAAAAATTATTCTTCTTGCCCTTTTCTTCAACAATTTTTTAATTTCTTTCGCGTTGTTTATGGAAATATACTAAATGGCGCACACGCAATATTATAAAATGCTTTTCAAGCAAAGTTATTTGAGTGCAAATTTTTTAAAATGATTAATAAATGCAAAAATTTGTTTTGCTTCTTTTTCTAAAAAGAGCAGAGATTGTTCGTACAATTCATTCGATATTTTTATTGAGATAAAAAAGTTTACGCTCCTCCCTCCAATCCTTTTTTATTTGGCAGTTTTTACTCTTCGTCCAACGTTGCGATAAAATTAACTTATTCTAATGAGCAATCGAATCAGGGCTGATGCTGAAGTTTTGATATTTTTCTATATAGAAATATCCTTATTTATCTTCTTCTAGCAAGATTAACAAGGTGTTCGCTTTCTTATAAGTTTTTGCTATCGCTGGAGAAATAGTACCTGTAATAGGATGATGCCCTTGTAACTTTTGCTGTTTATACAAATACACCGACAATAATGATAAGTTCTTCGAAAAGCTATCGATACAACACTCCAAGGTAAATTTTTAGAACTGCGTTACAAAGCGACAAATAGAAGGCATTTTTAAATCCTCTGTTGTTTGGGTTGTCGGTTTTGTCTGAAAGTTTTCTAGCATTTTTCTTCAATCTTGAGCAAAATAAATTTGCTACCGTGTTGCGAGTCAGCTTGGGGATAAATTCCCCTTGCGCGAGGCAAGCCTCGCGCTTTTGAATAAGAGGCGCGCTACGCGCGATTCTTTTCTCCTCCATCTTCTAGGCAAAATTAAAGACGCTCTACCGCGTTGTTAGGCAGTATTGCGCGTTTCTGCGAAACGCGCTTTTGAATAAGAGGCTACACACTTTGCGCGTAACCCTTCTCGGGTTTCGCGCAAAGTGTGTAGAAGGCGCTTACGCGCCCCGCTGACGCGGGGTCTTCGTGGGGGGAATTTATCCCCCCACACCCCCCGCGCACGCCATAGCGCACGGCTTGCCGTGCGCGTCAATGATACTGGCGTGCGCATGTTTTGCGCCCGTCAATACAAAAATCGCGTTCTTATCTACCCCGCCATCTAACCCTTCCGCCCCCGCATCTCCCTCCAAAAGCCCACCGCATCCCGCAACGATCCCGTCTCCGCCTCATCATCTCCCTCACTATCTCCCTCCAAAATACCCAGCAACTCCCCCGCAACAACCTTCCCCCCCTCAACCCCCCATTGATCAAACGGATTCGTGCCCCATAAAATACCCTCCACAAAAACCCTATGCTCATACAACGCCAATAACATCCCCAAAATAAACGAAGAAAAATCCGAATACATCAATAAACTACAAGGATGACCACCCCCTATCTCTCCTTCCCCTTTCTCTTCTGCCCCCTCCCGTCCGCGCATCAATACCTCCATCTGCGCCAAACAATTCGCAACAAGCCGAGCATGTCCTCGCTTATCTCCTCGCGCCTCAAGCCAAAAATCACACGAAAAAGACTCCGTCCCCTGATGCAACCACTGAAAAACACTATGCTGAACTACACTCCCATGCCCGCCCCATAACAAAGAAGCCGTCCTAGAAGAAAACTTACCCAAAAAATTACCTCTGTCCGCACGCATAACCTTCCCGCCCGACTCCATCGCCAACTGCTGCAAGAACGAAGGCACACTTCGCAACCGCTCGTCATACGGAAAAACCGCATGGTTCGAGAACTTCCAAAAATTGCGATACCACACGCTCAACAAACCCATCACGACAGGAATATTTTTTTCTAACGGCTGTTCTAGAAAATGCCTATCGGCAACCTCTGCCCCTTTGAGAAACTGCTCGAACAACTTTGTGCCTAATAACAACTCTGCGGAAAGACTGACCGCCGACCATACCGAGTAGCGTCCTCCGACGCTTGCAGACAGAGGAAAGATTCTCTCGCTCGGCAAAGATAGCGAAGGCAGAGCCTCGTTCACCGCCGCAGGAGCAGCCGTCACCGCTACAAAGTGTTTCCATAATGCATCTCCCAGCGCGGGACGCATCCACCGCATGAGAGCTTGTGCATTAAGCAGTGTCTCTTCGGTGCGAAAGCTCTTCGACACCACGAACACCAAGCAGCGTTTAGGGTCCAGTCGAGGACGGGTTTGGCTCAATAGCTCTTCGAGCGCGCCGAGGCCTGATACGAAGAACAGGCGTGCTTGTTGTTGTGTTGTTGTTTTGCGAGGTCGTGCTGACGAGGCTTGCAGGGCTTCGACTAGCAGGCGAGTTCCTAGGTCTGATCCTCCGATACCGACATGGATAAGATCGGTGAGGGGTTCTCCTTGTTCGTTGTGGATTTCTCCTGCTTGCCATGCTTTGGCGAAGGTTTGGCAGGCTTTACGAGAGAGGAGGAAGGTCGGACGTTCGTCCTGTCCCCATGCTGAGAGGAGTGGCTCTTGGCTTTGGCTACGGAGTGCTGTGTGTAGAGCGGCGCGTTGTTCGCTTTGATTGACGAGCGCGCCGTGAAACATGGCGTCTCGTTTTGCTTCTATGTTGGAGGCGCGCGCGAGGGTGAGGAGGCTATCGAGGGCTTTTGTATCAATGAGGTTGCGAGAGAAATCGAAGAGGAGATTATCTAGACGGATGGAGAAGGTTTGGGCGCGGAGGGGATTGCTATCGTAGAGGGATGCGAGCGAGGTTTGGCGGAGTCGTTTTTGATGCTCGACGAGATTTTTTAGTAACAACGGGGCGGTTGTTTTGGAGGAGGACATGGGAGAGAGAGTAGCAGAATTTGGCGAGGCGCGCTTTGCAGAGGCAGACACGGGCTTTTTTGATGAGGTAACATACGCAAGACGAGCGAGCCGTAAGGCGAAGTGAGTTTTGCGCATGGGGGGTGTGGGGGGACGAAGTTCCCCCGCAAAAGACCCCGCGTCAGCGGGGCGCGATAGCGCCTTCTACGCGCGTAGCGCGTAGCCTCTTATTCAAAAGCGCGTTTCGCAGAAACGCGCAAAAAAATTGTTGACATAGGATAGTTTTTATGCTAAAAACCGAATCGTATGTACAAAAAATTACGCGGAGCGTGTCTGCAATGACCCAAGAAGGAGATATGACCATGAAAGAAACCATAGAAAAACCTCGCAGAACTTGGTATCGCAATTTTTTCAAAGTATCCGAAAAAGAAATATCGGTTAAATTGAATGCATTTCACCGCATGCAGTCAAAAAATCAAGTGGATTTTTTTTCTAGCATTGCGAATTTAATCGAAAAAGGATTCATAGATGGTGCAATTGAGGATACAGAAAAATTGCGTTGGCAAATAAGATTTTTTAAAACAACTGAATCTGATATGCTCACGCATATTAGTGAAAAATATAAATCTTCTAAAAAAAAATTCACTGTATTTGTCAATCAATTACGTTTAATCGATAGAAACAAGGAAAAAGAATTCGTACAAACTCTCGGTGATCAGGAACATGCAACAATTAAGGAGCGATTTGACTCCCTGTTTACCATTATACAAAAAAGTCTTTCTCTTGTCTTGAAAGAACAAGATGCTAAGGAGCAGCATGTGGCTAACAATAAAAAATTGGAAGAAAAAATTGATGAAGCATTGTCTTCTATGAAAACAATCATAGCCCAAGTCCTTAAAAAAATTGATAAGAAAGAAAAAACTGATAAATTGCAGAATGTTTTTAACAAACTGGCAGAAAATTTTGTGGCTGAAGCAACAAAATTCAAATTTAATGCCAATGTTTTTTTAAGTGTAGCATTTATTTTGCTATTATTAGCGATGTTTGGCGCACTGTGGTTTATTTATCATCCAACTCCTCTGCCTAAAAGAGCTGGTTTTTACGCTTACGTTGCTATAGAGACTCTTTTATCTGGCAAGTTGTTTTTATCTATTACTATTATTACTTCATTTGTTTACTGTCTGCGTTATTATGCTATTAATAGCCATAATTCCGTTATCTGTTATCAAAGGGCTAATACTTTGAAATCCTTTAAGGCACTATACAAGAACTCAGAGAAGGGCGAAGAGCAAAAAATGGCATTGGAAAAAGTCCTTGAAACTGCTACAGGTCATCAGACGACAGGCTTCGCCAAGGAGCAGAATGATGGAAGAAATAGTAGCTTAGCATATTTGTTAGCAAAAACGCTTATATGGCTAAAACCGCAAAGATAAAGGCAAATCTTTTATTACCCTCCCTTTCTAGTTTGTTTGAATAAGAGGCGCGCTCCGCGTGATTCTTTTTGCCTCTAGGCGAGCGGAAAACAGAATCGCCGTACCATGTTACGAGTCAGCTTGCGCGAGGCAAGCCTCGCGCTTTTGAATAAGAGGCTACGCGCTCCGCGCGTAGATAAAGCGCACTTCGTGCGCTCCGCTGACGCGGGGTCTTCGTGGGGGGAATTTATCCCCCCACACCCCCGCGCACGCTTCGCGTGCGCATGTTTTGCGCCCATCAATACAAGGTAGCAATCGTCTCCATAAAGCAGTACAACAAGTTCTCGCCATGCCCTCCTCCCGCCCGAAAAAATCCGCCACCGCCCTCGATCGTTCCCCCAAGTCGATCATCATCCGCGGCGCGCGCGTCCATAATCTGCAAAATGTCTCGTTAGATATTCCGCGCAATAACCTCACCGTCATTACTGGCGTATCAGGCTCCGGCAAATCCTCGCTCGCCTTCGATACACTCTACGCCGAAGGACAACGACGCTATGTCGAAAGCCTCTCCGCCTACGCTCGACAATTCCTCGGCATGATGCAAAAGCCCGATGTCGATGCCATCGAAGGACTCTCTCCCGCTATCTCGATCGAACAAAAAACAACCTCGAAAAATCCGCGCTCCACCGTCGGCACAATCACCGAAATCTCCGACTACCTCCGCGTCCTCTTCGCACGAGCAGGAATCCCACACTCCCCCACAACAGGCAAGCCCATCGAAAGCCAATCCGTCAGCACCATGACCGACCGAATCATGGCGCTAGGCGAGGACAAGAAAATCTACCTCCTCGCACCCATCGTGCGAGGACGCAAAGGCGAATACAAAAACGAATTTCAAGCATGGGCGAAAAAAGGCTTCGCGCGCGTCAAAGTAGACAATCGCATGGTGGAACTAGATGGAGAATTACCCCGTCTCGACAAAAACAAAAAACACGATATCTCCATCGTCGTCGATCGTCTCGAAGTGAAAGCAGGCATAGAACAACGACTCGCCGATTCGATACAAACCGCGCTCAACGAATCGGACGGATTACTTTGCGTCGAAGAAACCTCGTCAGGCACAGAACACATCTTCTCCTCCAAGTTCGCCTGCCCCGTTTCAGGCTTTACGATCGAAGCGTTAGAGCCTCGATTATTCTCGTTCAACTCGCCCTTCGGTGCCTGCAACAACTGCGGAGGGTTGGGCGTCGTCGTCTACTACGACGACGAAAAGATCGTTCCCAACCGCGCACTCTCGCTTGCCCAAGGTGCCATCGCACCCTGGAGTCGCCACGGCTCACCCGCTCCCTACTATCGCCAAACCTTCGAGGGGATTCTCTTGCATTTCGGCGGCGAGATGAGCCAGCCCTTCTCAGCTCTGCCCGAACAAACGCAGAGCGCGATTCTGCAAGGCTTCAGCGAGAAGATTCCCTTCCTCTTCGCCGACGGCGCGAAAGAGTATCGCGTTGTGCGCGCCTTCGAAGGTCTATCGCGCAACCTAGAGCGTCGCTACCGCGAGACCGATTCGTTCGGCATCCGCGAAGAGCTTTCGCGCTACCAAAGCGAGCAAGCCTGCCCCGAATGTCGCGGTGCGCGCCTGAAACCCCAAGCGCTCGCTGTCCAGATCGATGGCAAGCATATCGCCGAAGTCTCCGAGATGACGATCGCTACAGCCAAGGACTGGGCAGAAAAGCTCGCCGTCACTTTGAAAGGAAAGCAAGCCACCATCGCAACGCCGATCGTGCAAGAGATCTCTGCGCGCTTGCAATTTCTCAACGATGTCGGACTGAGTTACCTCTCGCTCTCACGCTCGGCGCGCACGCTCTCTGGCGGCGAGGGACAGCGTATCCGCCTCGCGTCGCAAATCGGATCGGGTCTGACGGGCATTCTCTACATTCTCGACGAGCCCTCCATCGGCTTGCACCAACGCGACAACCACAAGCTGCTTGCCACGCTCGATCGTCTGAAACACCTCGGCAACACGGTAGTCGTCGTCGAGCACGACAGCGAAGCCATGTCCGCCGCTGATCACATCATCGATATGGGACCAGGCGCAGGTAAGCACGGCGGAGAGGTCGTCGCTGTAGGAACGCTGGCGCAGATCATACGCAACGCCAAAAGTCTCACGGGACAATACCTTGGTGGCAAGAAATCGATAGCCATTCCGAAACGCCGCTCGGTCAAAGAAGGACGCTTTCTCACCCTGCGCGGCGTGCGTCATAATAATTTGAAAAAGGTCGATGCCGCCTTTCCCCTCTCGGTGTTTACCTGCGTTACCGGCGTATCAGGATCGGGCAAGTCGAGCCTTGTCGTCGAGACGCTGCAACGGCTGCTCTCTACACGCTTGATGGGAGCGCGCGAGCAGGCGGGAGCGTTCGACAGCGTCGAGGGCTTGTCGGCTTTGGACAAGGTGATCGTCATCGATCAGTCTCCGATCGGTCGCACGCCGCGCTCGAACCCCGCCACCTACACAGGAGCCTTCGCGCCAATCCGCGACTGGTATGCAAACCTGCCCGAAGCGAAAATGCGCGGCTACTTGCCCGGACGCTTCTCGTTCAATGTGAAGAGCGGGCGTTGCGAATCCTGCCAAGGCGACGGAGTCGTGCGCATAGAAATGCACTTCCTGCCCGATGTCTATGTAGATTGCGAGGTGTGCCGCGGCGCACGCTACAACCGCGAAACGCTGGAGGTGCGCTATCGCGCAAAGACGATCGCCGATGTCTTGGCAATGACGGTCGAGGAAGGTGCAGCCTTCTTCCGCGCCGTGCCTTCGATCTATGAAAAATTGGCAACGCTAGAGGCTGTCGGCTTGGGTTATATCGGTATCGGACAGCAGGCGACGACGCTTTCGGGCGGCGAGGCGCAACGAATCAAACTGGCGCGCGAGCTTTCTCGAAGAGCGACGGGGCGCACGATGTATATCCTCGACGAACCCACGACGGGCTTGCATTTCGAGGATATCTCCAAGTTGCTGGGCGTCCTGCAGAGGTTGGTCGATGCGGGCAACAGCATCGTTGTCATCGAGCATAACTTGGATGTCATCAAGTGTGCGGACTGGGTCATCGATCTAGGTCCTGAGGGTGGCAACGCCGGCGGAGAGATCGTCGCCGCAGGCACGCCTGAAGAAGTGGCGCGGGTAGAGCGCAGTCGCACCGCCTCCTATCTGCGAGAGATGCTGAGCGGCAAAAAAACCAATAGCCGACAACGGGCGTGACGCGACACCTGCTTCTGTTGTAAGATTGATTTCATGGCGAGCGATACTCTCATCACGATGCGCGGGGTAAGTAAGTCGTTTGGCTCGTTGCGCGCGCTGGACGGCCTGAACTTGTCGGTTAAGCGCGGCGAGATCGTGGGGATATTAGGCGCGAACGGCGCAGGCAAAAGCACGGCGATGCGGCTAGCGGTCGGCTATTTACCTGTCGATGCGGGAACGATTCATCTTGCGGGCTACGATGTGGCGAGCGATGCGCTCAAGGCGCGACGCAAACTGGGCTACCTGCCTGAAGGCATGCCTTTGTGGGGGGAGATGCGCACAGGTGCGTTTCTTGCTAGCGTTGCAGCGTTGCGCGGCTTGGACGGGGTTGCACGAGGGGTTGCGGTTGCTCGTGTGGTGAAGGCTCTTTCGTTGGAGGAGGTTTTCGAACGCACGATCGATCGTTTGTCGAAGGGGTATCGCAGGCGAGTAGGATTAGCGCAGGCGTTGTTGCATGATCCTGAGGTTTTGATTCTCGACGAGCCGAGCGACGGTTTAGATCCGAACCAAAAGCATGCCTTGCGACAGATGGTGCGGGGTTTGTCGAAGCGGAAGGGTATTTTACTATCGACGCATGCTTTGGACGAGGTCGAGGCTTTGTGCGACAGGGCGGTCGTGTTGCACAGGGGGAGGATTGTTGCGGAGGGAACGCCGAGGGCTTTGGTGAAGAACGCACCTAAGGGAGCGGCGAGAGGGGGGGGGACGGCTTTAGAGCAAGCCTTTAGGGCTTACACGGAGGGTTGACCGCTATTGCGGGAAGCGCGAGGCTTTGTCACGCGCCAATAGCCTTACATCACAGGGACTGCTTGCCATGTCGCGAGTCAGCTTGCGCGTTTCTTTGAGGAGAATTTATCCCCCACGCGCTTTTGAATAAGAGGCTACGCACTGCGGCGTAGCCTCTTATTCAAAAGTGTTCACCAAAAGTTGACCGAATCTCACGCACTTGTGATTGGACTCCCTCACCTACACGCGCAACAATCAACTCGTCTTCAAAAGAGACATACAAGGAATCCCCGCGCCCCCTCCCTCCCCTTAAGCGCGGGGATTTCTTTGTACTCAACGCAAAAATATAACTCGCTTTACCTTTACCTCTGCCTCTATCAATAAAAATTGATACAAAAGCGTTCACCAAAAGTTGACCGATTCTCACGCACTCGTGATTGGACTCCCCCACCTACACGCGCAACAATCAATTCGTCTTCAAAAGAGACATACAAGGAATCCCCGCGCTCCCTCCCTCCCTTAAGCGCGGGGATTTCTTTGTACTCAACGCAAAAATATAACTCGCTTTACCTTTACCTCTGCCTCTATCAATTAAAATTTATATCAAAGCAATCACCAAAAGTTGACCGAATCTCACGCACTCGTGATTGGACTCAACCCGCAAGCAATGCAAAACTACCCCCGTCTTCGAGGAAGTAGCCACTCAACTAACATTCAGGCTCTTTCGTCAAGACACCAACAGAGATCCTCGCGCCACCCTCCCTCCCAAGGCGCGGGGATCTCTTTTTGTGTCTTGCTACTGCCCCTCGTTCCCCCCTCGTTCGCCTTCTTCTACCGCCTTACGCCGCCACCTGACTGTCGTCTCCCTTAGCCAGCCCGCGCAACACATAAGGCAGAATGCCGCCGTGTCTATAGTAGGCAAGTTCATCCGCCGTATCGATTCGCACACGCAACCTCAAGGCTTGCTGCTTTCCGTGACGCTTGAGCATACACAGCATCTCTCCGCGAGGCGTCAAATCCTCCAACCCCGATAGGTCAAATGTCTCGCTACCATCGATTTTCAGTGTCTCCGCCGAAACCCCGTCCAAGAACTCTAATGGCAGCACTCCCATGCCAACAAGGTTGGAGCGGTGGATTCGCTCGAAACTCTCTGCCATCACCGCCCGCACACCCAACAAGCGCGTCCCCTTGGCAGCCCAATCGCGCGACGAACCCGTTCCGTAAGCCTTTCCTGCGATAATTACCGTCTCCACCCCCTCGCGTCCGTAACGCATTGCCACATCGTAGATGCTCATGATCTCGCCTGATGGTATGTGCTTGCTCCATCCCCCCTCCTTGCCGTCCGCGAGCTTGTTCTTGATGCGCACATTGGCAAATGTGCCGCGCATCATGACCTCGTGATTGCCCCGCCGCGCTCCGTAAGAGTTGAAATCACGCTTCGCAATCTGCTGCTCGGCAAGATACACCCCCGCCGCGGAATCCTCGCTGAACGAGCCCGCCGGCGAAATATGATCGGTCGTGATAGAATCGCCCAACAGAGCCAGCACACGAGCGTCTCGTATATCCAGTATGGTCTCCCGTTCGCGCTCCAAGCCCTCGAAGAAGGAGGGACGGCGGACATAACTCGATTGCGCCTGCCATCGATACAATGTCGAGGGCTCCGCCTCCATAGCGTTCCAACTTTCCGCTCCGCGAAACACATCGCCATAACGCTCGCGAAACATCTCTGGTGTCAAAGCCATTTTCAGCTTCTCTGCGATGGCGGCGTCGCTAGGCCAGATATCGCGCAAGAACACATCCTGCCCCTCCTTATCCTTGCCCAAAGGCTGCGTCAGCAAGTCTACCCGCTTGCTGCCCGCCAAGGCGTAAGCCACGACCAACGGCGGCGAGCATAAGTAGTTCGCGCGCACGAGTGGATTGACTCGCCCTTCAAAGTTGCGATTGCCCGACAAGACCGAACACACATACAGATCCTCGTCCCGCACACGTTTAGCAACCTCCTCCAGCAGAGGCCCTGAGTTTCCGATGCAGGTCGTGCAGCCATAGCCGACGAGCGCAAAGCCCAATGTCTCCAGTGGCTCTGTCAGCCCTGCACGCGCGAGGTAGTCGGTGACGACTTGGCTACCTGGCGCGAGCGAAGTTTTAACCCACTTTGGTACAGTCAAACCCTTAGCAACCGCCGCCTCTGCCAACAAGCCTGCCGCCAACAAGACATTCGGATTCGAGGTATTCGTACAGCTGGTAATCGCGGCGATCACAACCGCACCATGTCCCCATTCTTCTGGGTTCCATTCTTCTGCGCCCCATTTTTTTTCTCCCGCCTGCGATGCTTTGGGAGCAAATTCTTCCAAGCTCTTTTTAAAGGAGCGCGACGCTTGAGAAAGCGCAATACGATCTTGAGGACGCTTCGGTCCTGCGAGCGCGGGCTCGACGCTTTCCAAGTCCAGACACAGCGTGTCGGTAAATAACGGAGGCGCTTCGTCGTTGCGCCAAAAGCCTTGCAGCTTTGCATAACGCTCGACACGTGCGACCACCTCCTCGCTACGTCCTGTCTGGCGCAGGTAGCGCAAGGTCTCGTTGTCGATAGGAAAGATGCCGCAGGTTGCTCCGTATTCGGGCGCCATGTTGGCGATGGTCGCGCGGTCGGCAAGCGAGAGCGATGAGAGTCCAGTTCCGAAGAACTCGACGAACTTTCCTACGACCCCCATTTCGCGCAACATCTCGACTACTCGCAACACGAGATCGGTCGCGGTTGTGCCTTCGCTCAAGCGTCCTGTCATTTCGAAGCCAACGACCTCTGGCACATTTAGCGACAAGGGCTGTCCGAGCATGGCCGCTTCCGCCTCGATTCCTCCGACCCCCCATCCCAAGACGCCCAAGGCGTTGATCATCGTTGTGTGACTATCAGCACCCACCACTGTATCGGGATAGACCCACCGCACGCCGTCTTGCTCCGACTGCCACACGCTCTGAGCCAAGTACTCCAAGTTCACCTGATGACAAATACCCGTGCCAGGCGGCACGACGCGAAAGTTTGCAAACGAGCCTTGTCCCCAGCGTAAGAATTGGTAACGCTCGCGGTTGCGCTCGTACTCGCGCTTGACATTCAGACGAAAGGCATCGCGCGCGGCAAAGTGATCGACGATGACCGAATGGTCGATCACCAAGTCAACCGGGATCAGAGGATTGATGCGTTGCGCATCGCCGCCCCATTCTGCCATGGCATCGCGCATCGCCGCCAAATCGACGATCGCAGGCACGCCTGTAAAGTCCTGCAACAAGACGCGCGTAGGGCGATAGGCTATCTCGCGCTCGATACGCCGATCTTTCTCCCACGCCTCGAAGCTGGCGATGTCGTCTCGATGGACGCTCGTGCCATCTTCAAAGCGCAGCAGATTCTCCAAAAGAACGCGCAACGAAAACGGAAGATGCCGCAAACTGGGGTATTGCTCTTCCAGACGCGGCAAGCTGTAGAAAAACGAGCCGCTGTCGTCGAAGGGCAAGCAACAGGAAAAACTATCGAGACTCTTGTGTGGAGGGGTTGCGGGCATCGCTAAAAGAAAAAGAGAAAAAACTTCGAGGAAACCCTCCTCTTGAAAACAATCGTTGCAAGCCTAGCAGAAATTCCGTAGTATCGTCTACCGGGCTTGTGGGAACTTGTGAAGTTGCGCTGGAAGTTGCGCTGTATCTATGAAGAATTTCGACTACAACGCCGCTAGCAAGAACAAAGCGCACAGCGATGCCGAAGCTTCGAGCCCCTCCAAACGCCTCGACGACGAGGCGAACTCTGTTCTGAAGCATCTTACGCAAGACGACTGGAAACGTCTGCTCGACTTTGCCACCGCGCAACGCTTCGAACCTAAGGAGATGCTAATCACGGTGGGCGACAAGGACGATGCCGTCTTCATCCTTGCCGAGGGCGAGGTTCAAGTTGTCGTCAAGCAACCCTTCTTCGGACAGCGCGTGCTCGCCGTGATTCCTGAGGGCTCGGTCTTTGGCGAAATGGCATTTTTCGAACGCCGCCCGCGTAGTGCGACGATTCAAGCGATCAGCAAAGGACTGGTGTTGCGCATCACGCGCCAAGATTTCGAGCGGTTGTTTGCCGAAGAACCTTTTCTTGCCAGACAGCTTTTGTTCGATTTTGGCAAGGTCCTCTCCATGCGCAATCGCTTCATGGCTTCTCTGATTGCCTCGCGCTGAGAGGCGTGTGCGCTTGAGATTCGACGATGCTTCCGCTTCTACAGCGTCCCTTTGTCAACTACACGCAAGCGAAACGCCTCTTGCCTCCCTTTGTCTGGTGGGTTTTTCGCCCTGTCTTCTTCGCTTTGCTAGCTGTGGTGCTGGGGGGGTTGTGGTTGGAGCATGCTTGGGCATCGCAGTTTTTTTGGAATATCGCCATTCCCCTAACGCCGTTGGTGCTGTTGTTCATGCCGGGGCTTTGGCGCAACCTGTGTCCTTTGGCGATGATCAATCAACTGCCGCGCTTGTTGCGCTTCTCCTTAGCTGCCAGCCTGCCGAGTTTTATGGTGCAATGGGCCTTCGCCGTAGCAGGGCTCAGCTTCGTTGCCATCGTCGTGTTGAGACCGCTGCTGTTTCAGAGCTCAAACCATGCCTTGCTCGCATTGCTGGGCACCTTCGCAGCTTGCGCCCTCTTGGGAGGGATTCTGTTCAAGGGCAAGAGCGGATGGTGCGGCAGCTTCTGCCCGCTCGCGCCGATACAAAAAGTCTACGGACAAGCACCTGCTCTTGTTGTGCCGAACGCTTATTGCAAGCCGTGCGTGGGATGCCACAAGAACTGCTACGACTTCAACCCGCGTCCCGCCTTGATAGAAGATCTGAAGGATCTCAACCAGCGATACGCTTGGCATCGACACGCCTTCTTGGGCTTGTTGCCTGGGCTTGTCTTCGGTTTTTTTTCCTATCGAGGGTTGGTCGAAGAAAGCACTGCACTCTACCTGCGCTCCTTGTTTACAGCGATCGCCTTGTCGGGAGGAATCTATTTCTTTGTACTCGCCTACCTTCCGCTCAGCGCCTATCGAGTGGCGTTGCTCGGCTTGTGCGCCGCCTTGACGCTGTTCTACTGGTTTTCTCTGCCTGCGATATTTGTCGCCATGCAGAGTCTCGCGGGGCTTCGCGCCGAGCTCGCACAAGACAGCGATGCCCTTGGCGGTATTATGGGCTTGGCTCTGCCCGTCTTCGCGGCGGGCGCGGAGGCGAGTGTTGTCGTCGGCACTTGGGCGGCAGAGCAGCTGGTAGCGATTCGTTTGTTTCTGCTGTTGCTGCTACTGGGATGGCTTACGGGTTCGCTGTTGCAAGAAAAACGTTTTCTGTCGCTGACGAAGAAGGGGGAAAACATCGGGGTGGGCAGCTTGACGGGCTTGCAGAAATCCTTAGCAGATCAGGAGGACAGTGGATTCGAGGTGTTCGAAGAGCAATCGAACACCTTGTGCCTCGCCAAGCCGGATCGACCCGTTTTGGAGGCGATGGAGGCTAAGGGACTGCCCATCGAGAGCGGCTGTCGCATGGGGATCTGCGGTGCCGATCCGATCGTCGTGCTTGCAGGTGAGGATAATATCGAGGCTTTGGGAGAGGAAGAGCGCAACACACTGCTGCGTCTCGGATTGCTCGGCAAGGCGCGCATGGCTTGCATGATGAAGGTGTGCGGCAGGGTGGAGGTGAGCACAAACCTTTCGCACGCCAAAGCGAAAAAACTGCCGAGAGAGGCGGGCACTACCCGCGTAGAAAGATCTTTTTCCTTAGGACGCATCGATCCTGATATCGTCACGCCGAAGACGCAGGCGCAAGACACTAACAAGGACTTGCGTGTGGTCGTGATCGGCAACGGCGTTGCGGGATCGAGTGCCGTTCAGTTTATGCGTAAAATCAGTCCCTATTGCAAGATCGCGCAGATTGCCGCCGAGCCATACAGTTTTTACAATCGTATGGGTCTTTGTCGTCTGATCTACGGACGCAGCGGCTTGAGCGCTCTTTCCCTTTTGGACGAGGGGTGGTTCAATAAAAACAAAATCGATCTTTGGCTGAACACCTTTGTATCGAAGCTGGATACCGAAGAACGAAGGCTCGTGCTGTCGACGGGAGAGGTGTTGGAGTACGATCGGCTTCTGCTCGCGCTGGGTTCGCGTGCGATAGTGCCTCCTTTTGTAGAAACGGCTGGCGTCTTCACCATGCGCGGAGCAGACCAAGCCATGGCGATGCGACGATGGGTGCAAGAGCGACGCGCCAAGAAGGCGGTGATGGTCGGTGGCGGCTTGCAGGGAGTAGAGATCGCGCTCGCCTTGAAAGAGTTGGGATTGCAAACGACGATTGTTCATCGCCACACGCATTTGATCGAGCGGCAGGGTGATCGCATCTCCGCCGAGATTCTGCGTCATTTCTTGACGCAAAGCGGCATCGATATTTTACTGGAGGAAGAGGTAACAGAAGTTGTCGGCAGCGAGCGCGGTATCGAGAGCGTAAAGCTGAAAAAAAATCACGCGCGAAAAACCGACTTGTGTGTCTTTTCGATCGGCATCCGTCCTGAGACGCAGCTGGTGCGCGGCACAGATATGATCATGGACGAGGAAGCGATTGCCGTGAATGCCAACATGCAAACCTCTCGTCAAGATGTGTATGCAGCGGGCGATTGCGCGCGCTGGGGCAGGGGAACAACGAGCGGCTTGTGGGGCATCGGATTAGAGATGGGTAAAATTGCCGCTTACAACATGCTGGGGCATGACAAGGCGATCGATTTGGATATTTACAACACGCCGTACATTTTGAAGATACCTAACTTTAACTTATTTTGTTTCGGGCGCACGAAACCCTTGCGCAGCGACCGCACTTACAATCGCGGAGCGGTCAAGGAGGGCAAGTGGTGGCAGATCATTATAAACGAGAGGAACAAGATCGTCGGAGGAGTCTTCGTCAACCACAACGAGATGGCGATGGAGGTCAGGCGCGCGCTCAGAGAAAAAATCGATGTCTCTACGCTCCTGCAAGCGGCTTGAGGGAAGTGCTGCGTTCGCAGATTGCAACGCCTTTGAAAGAGCCTTTTGTCCGTCGCTGTCACGCCGAAGGGAAAGGCAGTCGATGTTCGCGCAGTCCGTATCAACAAGATCGCGACCGTATCCTCTACTCGCGTGCGTTCCGTCGATTGATGCATAAGACGCAAGTTTTTGTTGCGCCGCAGGGAGATCATTTTCGCACGAGGCTGACGCATACGCTGGAGGTGGCGCAGATCGCTCGCTCGCTCGCGCGTGCTATCGGTGTCGACGAGGACTTGACGGAGGCGATCGCGCTGGCGCACGACTTGGGGCATCCTCCTTTTGGGCATGCGGGAGAGGATGAACTTGATATGTTGATGAAGGGAGGAGGAGAGAACCCAAGCGGTTTTGATCACAATGTGCAAACCTTGCGTCTTGTCACAAAGTTAGAATTCATCGGGCACAGCTTCGACGGCTTGAACTTGACGGCAGCAACGCTAGAGGGATTGTTAAAACACCATGGCGTTGTTGAAAGGAAGGAGAAAAAAGACAAGGAAAAATTGATGTCTTTTGTTTCTATGATAAAAGAAAAAATCTCACCAAAATTTGACTTTAATAAGCCTGCCAGTTTGGAGGCGCAATGTGCGTGCGTTGCTGACGAGATTGCCTATAACCATCACGATTTAGAAGATGGTTTGCGTGCGCGGCTTATTGAGATTGAAGATGTGTGCGCTTGCGTTCCTCATGTGAAAGAACGATACGACAAAACAAATTCTTTAAAGGGAGAACGTCGCATACGCAGATTGATTTCTGATTTGATTGGTGATGCTGTTGAGGATATTATCGACAACACAAAAAATCTATTGTCTCATACTTCTTCCTACGATGCTTTGCTAGAGAGCGACGAAGACTTTGTTTTGTTATCGGAGGAGCAACATAACAAGCATGAATATCTTGCAAAGTTTTTAAGAAAAAAGTTATATGGGCACGAACAAGTAAAAAGGGAGGGGGAGAAGGGGCGACATACCATTCGTTGGTTGTTTCAATTTTTGCCAAAGAATCTTACTTATTGGGACGAGATTTTTTTAGAACGATACCAACAAAGTAGCGGCTCGCGCGCGCTTGCGGACTATATTGCGGGCATGACGGACAACTACGCTTATCGGGTGCGTGAGGCTATTGATGAAAACGCGAGCTGAATAAGGGACGAGCTTTTCGTATTGACGACAAAACGCAAGACGAGCGAGCCTTAAGATTAGTCTTGGGCGAAGTGAGTTTTGCGCATGGGGCACGAGCCGTCTTGCTCGCCTCGTAAAAAAGCGAGGCGAGAGGCGAGTGGCGGAGCGAGCAAAGCGAGCGAGCGTAGCTTAGAGCAGACGAAGTCCCCCCGCAAAAGACCCCGCGTCAGCGGGGCGCGATAACCCGAAGGGTTGCGTGCGTAGCCTCCTTGCCAGCAAAAATACTCCAAGCCCCCAATCGCATAATATAGTACTATCGCTCTTTATAGTTCTTCCCCTCCCCTCGCCGTTCCCTATCTTGGACATCGTCAGTACCCTGCGCACCCGCTTCATCGAGTCTATTCTCGCAACGCCCGACCTCGCCCTCACCGCCCAACAATGCGAGCGCGTCGCCATCGATACTCCCCCCCCCAATACCGCCTGCGACCTAGCTACCAACGCCGCCCTCATCCTCGCCAAAGCCTGCGCCATCCCCCCCCTCGCCCTCGCAGAACACCTGCAACCCCTGCTCGACAAAAATACCTATGTCGAAAAAAGCGTCATCGCCAAACCGGGCTTCATCAACATCACCCTCTCGAACGAGGCACTGCAACAATTGCTCGACTCCCTGCTCTGTCCCGACACTTCCCCCGCGCCCGCGCCGCACTCTACCACTCCCCCCGCGCGCAACATCAACATCGAGTTCGTCTCCGCCAATCCCACAGGTCCCCTCCATATCGGACACACGCGCGGAGCGGTCGTCGGCGATGTGCTCGCCAATCTGCTCGAACGACAAGGACACCTTGTCCGCCGCGAATACTACATCAACGACAGCGGCGAACAGATGGCGCTGCTCGCACGCTCGCTACACTGGCGATACCGCCAACTCTTCGACAAAACCCTCGAAGGAACAGATCCTCCGCAAGGGCTCTACCCCGGAAGCTACCTCGAAGTCTGCGCGCAACAGCTGCGTCAGCGCGACGGCGATAAGTGGCTAGCAAACGACGATGAAACCTTTTGGCTCACGCCGCTGCAAACCTTCGCGCACGAGCAGATGATGGAAACAATCCGTCAAGACCTGCAAACGCTGGGCGTGCACTTCGACAACTTCGTCTCGGAGAGCAAGTTCATCGCCGAGGGCGCAGTAGAGCGACTGCTACAACGCCTGCAAAAACAAGGTGTCGCAAGATACGGTACCCTCCCCGCGCCCAAAGCGGCGCGCGCGAACAAGCGCGAGACAGCACAAGAACATCTTCTTTTGGAGACGCAACGTTTCGGCGATAGCGAGAATCGCGTGCTGCAAACCCACGACGGCAAGCTCACCTACTTTGCAACGGATCTCGCCTACCACCTCAACAAGCTCGAGCGCGGTGCGAGTGAGCTCGTCGATATCTTCGGCGCAGACCATTCGGGACACGCGCTACGCTTGCAAGCCGCCCTGAAAGCCTGCCATGATGGGACGAAGGGTGGGGAGGATACGGCGGCAAGGCTTGCGGTCGTGACTTGTCAAATCGTGCGCCTGATGGAAGACGGAAAGCCCCTCAAAATGTCGAAACGCGGCGGAGCCTTCCTCGATCTGCGATCGCTTTTAGAACGCGTCGGAAAGGACGCGGTGCGATTTATTATGCTCACCCGCAAGACCGACGCGCCCCTCGACTTCGACCTGCAAACCGCCGTGGCACAATCGCACGACAATCCCGTCTTCTACGCGCAATACGCGCACGCGCGCTGTTGCTCTGTCCTGCGCATCGCACAACAGCAGCACGGTATCGAGGAAGGTACCCTCCAACAAGCCGACCCCGCCCTGCTGCAAGCGCGTGCCGAGCGAAAACTGCTACGCAACCTTGCGCTTTTTCCGCGCACGCTAGAATCTGCCGCGCGCAACCTTGAACCCCATCGCCTCGCCTTCGCCATCGCCGACCTCGCCGCCGCCCTGCACGCTTGGTGGAACGAGGGCAACATCGATCGCGCCAAACGAATCCTGCCCGCAGAAAAAACGCCGACAACGCAGCCCCTTACCTTGGCACGCCTTGCGCTCGTCAAGGGAGCGCAGCAAACGCTGGAGATAGGACTCAACCTCTGCGGCGTGGCAGCTCCGCAAGAAATGACTTAGATTGACTCTAGCAACAACATAGCAACGCCATGACGAACCTCCCCCCCGACAGCGACCTGCCCCCCGAAGATCCCCCCTACTTCGAGCAGGAAGAGACACAAAGAAATTCTGAAGGAATCTCACAAGAACACGCCTTCCAAAACTTCGAGCCCGAAAGAGAATCGTCAGGCTTCGGCTTCGTTGCCCTCGTCGCAGGATTGATTTGTCTCGTCGCCTTTTCGGGTATCGTCATCTACAGCCTGCTGCTCGCGCCCAGCCCACCGCGACAGCCCATACTCATCGAAGTCGAAGGAACAACGAAACAAGCCCCTGCCAAAGCGCAGGTGAAACCCGAACCCAATCGCAATGTCGGCGTCTTCCGCATGCTGCGCGGAACAGACGCTCCGCAACAAAACGCAACAAAACAAAACACGACAGAACAAAACACAGCGAAGAATACCTCTATCATCGCCAAGCCCGGCGCAACGCCAGATTCAGACACGAACGGAAAGAGCGAAACCTTGAACGAAGGCAACGCAGAGACGAGCAAGGAAAGCGTCTTGACAGAATCCTCTGAAAAACCTTCCACAAAAGAAACCCCCAAAGAAACCCCAAGCGTAACGCCAACAACGCAAGCTGTTAAACAAGAAACAGCCTCCGCCTCAACCGCTACGACATCAAAATCGGGCAGGTGGTATGTGCAAATCGCAGCGCTAGAATCGCGTGCGGCGGCGGACAAGGCTTGGGGCAAGTTGCACGACCAGCTACCTGAGCTGCTCTATACGCAAAACTATGTCGTCAAGGAGGCGACGCTCGCTTCAGGCAAGCGCGTCTGGAGACTGCTGTTGGGACCACAGCCACAGCCGCAGGCAGAGACGCTGTGTCGAGAGCTGAAGACGCGCGCGCGCAGCTGTCTTGTCAAAAAGCTCGCTCGTTGAAGATTACCCCGACCATTGTCTCGAAAATGGCTGCGCGTTCGGCGATGCGTTCGGCGATGCTTCCCCTCATTGTCGGCTGTCGTGGCACGCAATTGAGCAAGCGCGAGCGCGCTTGTTTTGAAGATCTCTCGCCTGCGGGGTTTATTCTATTTTCGCATAACATCAAAGAACCGTCGCAAACGCGCGACCTGTGCGCCGCGCTGCGAGAGGCGGCTTCTGCGCGTGCACCTCGTGCGCGTACAGCGATTCTTGTCGATCAGGAAGGAGGACGCGTGCAACGCCTGCGCCCTCCGCACTGGCGGAGATTTCCTGCGGCGCGTGCCTTCGGCGACTATTGGCAAAACCAAGACAAGGCGCAAAGCAAGGCGCAAAGCAAGGCTGCAGCAATCGAAGCCTGCCGAGCGAGCGCGCGTCTTATGGGCGAGGAGCTTGCGGAGTTGGGGATCACCGTTGATTGCGCGCCTGTAGCCGATTTGCCAAGCGAGGATGGTGATCCCATCATCGGAGACCGAGCCTTCTCCTCGTCGATCGAGGGAGTTCAGTGTTTGGCGCGCGCGCAAGCCGAGGGCTTGTTGGACGCGGGCATTCTTCCCGTCGTCAAGCATGTGCCTGGTCACGGACGCGCGACCTGCGACAGTCACAAGGCACTGCCGTCTGTGGGGGCAATGCGAGGCGACCTTGCCAAAAGCGACTTTGCATGCTTTCTTGCTTTAAGAGACTTGCCGATGATGATGACCGCTCATATCCTGTACAATGATATCGATGGGCTTGCCCCTGCGACGCTGTCGAAGAAGATGATCGAGAGCGTCGTGCGCCGCGAGATCGGCTTCGAGGGGCTGCTGATCTCCGACGACCTGCGCATGAAAGCTCTGCAAGGCAGCCAACAGCAGCTTGCGCTCAAGGCTCTGAATGCGGGATGCGATCTCCCCCTCTACTGCGGCAGCTCGACGGCGGTGATGCACGCCATCGCCCAAAAAATCGACGAATCCTCCGCCAAACCCTCCGCCGCGCTTGTGTCCGCCAACAGCGACAAAAAACTCGAGCAGAAACTCAACAAAGCTTTGACCTTCGCTGCTCGACGCAAAAAAACCTTCTCCCCGAAAGAGAGAGAGAACGCAGAAAATCTGCTGGCAGAAGTCTTGTCGCACAACAGCGCCCGCGTGTAGCAGAACACCTCACCAAAAAACACCTGCCAAAAAACTCTGCCAAAAAATCCTACCATGACCAATTTTCCTCCCCGCTCCGACATAGACAAAAGCGAGCACGAAAGCGAAAACGAGAATGAGAACCTCGTTCTTTCCTTAGGCGGCTACGAAGGTCCGCTCGACCTCCTGCTCGGCTTGGCGCGGCAAAAGCGCGTCGATTTGCAACACATCTCGATTGCAACGCTCGCGCAGCAGTACCTCGATTTTATCTCGCAAGCCAAACGCTTGCACCTCGCCGTCAAAGCCGAATACCTCGTGATGGCAACGCACTTGGCGCGCATGAAAGCGCGATTGTTGCTACCGCGCGACAAAGCCGAAGGTGCACAAGCAGAAAAGAGCGCTGACCTATTGCGCGAAAATCTGCTGTGGCTGGAAAGTGCACGCCAAACTGCCCGCTTTCTTAGAACCCTGCCTCGGCTGGGATCGCAAGTCTTCGCCTGCGGAGATGTGCGCCGAACGCTGCCTGACAGCGTCGTAGAATGGGAGCTGGATGCCAACCTCTTCGAGTTGTTGCAAAGCTATGTCGCCATCGAACGCCGCCGCGACCGACAGGCAAAACGCCTGCGCATTCGCTCGCTCAGGCTCTACGACCTGCAAGACGCGCGCTCCTCCCTCAAGGCGCAGCTCGACGAGCAGTGGCGCGACCTGTTGCGCTTGATCCCCGCCGCCGTCTACCGACAAGCCGAGCTGGAGGAGAACCCAAAGCTGTTTCTGAAATCCGTCGTCTCAGGATTTTTCTCCGCAGCCTTAGACCTCTCGAACAACAACAGCAGCGCGCAAACAACCGCAGAGCCACTCCCTGCCCAAAGCACAGAGCAGAGAGCCAAAACTAAAAATGTTGCAAAAAGCACTACCAAAAGTGCTGTCAAGAATACTAGCAAGCGTTCTTACGCCGAGCTGTATCAGCCTTCTCCCGAAAGCCCTTTGCAGTTGCGTCTACGAAACGAGACTTCTTCGCTTGTCCGCTCTCCCGCCCACCCCAAATATCTCGCAGCCTGTCTCGTAGTATGTCTACATCCCCTCCCGAAAATGAAAGTAGCGATGAAAGTAACGACGAGCGCGACGATGATCGCGAACCCGTTGCTAGCCGCAACAAGCCTGCGTCCGAGTCTCTACACGACGACGCGATGCTGATGCGCTTTGAGAGCTTGCGCTCGCTGGAGGCTTTTATTTTTGCAAGCCCTGAGCCTGTGCCGCTCGCTCGGCTGAAAGGCTTGCTGCCGAAAAGCCGCGATGTGCCGTTGTTGCTGGAAGAGTTGCGGAAGTTCTACGAACAACGCGGCGTGCAATTGGTGCAGCGTGGCAAGGCTTGGGCTTTCCGCACCGACCCCGCGCTGGCGGACGCGCTAGCACCGCACAAGAAACAAAAACGACGCTTGTCGCGCCAAGCCTTGGAGACGCTTGCGATCATCGCCTACAAGCAGCCTGTCACGCGTCCTGAGATCGAGAGTTTGCGCGGCGTAAGCGTTTCACGCGGAGTCTTCTCGACATTGTTAGAACACAAATGGATTGCGCCGGGTGCGCGGCGCAAGATCCCGGGCAGACCTCTGACTTGGACAACGACCGATGCCTTCCTCGATCACTTCGGATTGACGAGCCTCGACTCGCTACCAGGCGGGAGCGACCTGCCGCAAGAGAAAGCAACAATAACCCCAAGAGAGGCGGGCGAGCCGAGCGACAGACCTTATCTGCCGCTAGAAGATTTTGAGCAAGAGGAGACTTAAGAGGAGAATTAGGCGCTCCGCCTTATTTCATCTTCTGCTCGCGGAAGAGGACATGCTTGCGCAAGCGCGCGTCGTATTTGCGCACCGCCATTTTTTCGGGCTTTTGCGTAGGATTTTTCCTAGCAATATAAAAGCTGCCCGTGCCTTCTTCGCTAACAAGGCGCACGGCAATGCGAGAAGGTTTCGCCATAACAATATTCCTCTGACTGACAAAAGACTGACAAAAAACGATCGAACGCCCCCCGCGCCCCCCGCGCGCCTCGCGCCCCCCGCGCCCCCCGCGCACGCGCACCGAACGCGCTCATCCTAGCGCAGAAAAGTCTCCTTGTCATGCGCGAAAAGTCGGCTTAGTTAAAATTCTTGGGTTAAAATCCTTGCTTTGTTGCAAGAACTCTTTTAGGCTAGCCTTGTTGTTTTGCGATTTTTTCTCCCTTACCTTTAAACTCCCATGCCTCTGGACATTGTCATCTTCGGCGTTATCGCTGTGATTCTCATCTTCCGCTTTTTGGGAGTGTTGGGGCAGAACGACAAGGACGACGGTCGTCCGCGCCGCGATGCCTTCGGCGACTACCGCAAATCCGTCGAGAAAAAACAAGCTCTGCATGAGGAAGCACGCGTGCAACGCGAGGAAAAGAAAGTGCACCTTGAAAAACGGGAGGACGCAGGAGGTGCTGCTGTCAGCATAAACGACAAAGCCTTTTTGGAAGGAGCTAAGGCTGCCTTTGCCATGACCCTAGAATCTTACTCGACGGGCGATCAGGAAAGGCTGAAAGCCTTGCTGGACAAAGAGATGTTTGCCCACATGAAGGGCGAGATCGAAAAGCGACAAAAGGCGGAAGAAAGGCTGGAAATCTCCTTGCTCGAAATCGTCGAGGCACGCATCTCGGAGCGCACGCAAGACGAACGCTTTGAGCAGATCGCGGTCATCTTCACAAGCAAGCAGTGCCACCTTCTTTTCGACAAGGACAACAAGCTGATCGAAGGCGACCCCGACGAAGAAGAACTCTTATGCGACTTGTGGACCTTCCGTCAGAATCTTGCATCTCAAGACCCCACATGGTTCCTCTACGCGACGCGCTCGCAAGCCGTTCCCAAAGCTAAAGTTGTCTCTAAAAACAAAAAAGCGGCGAAGAAGAAAACTAGCGCAAAGTCGCAAAAAGCCGCGTAGAGAATCGCGTAGAAAATCACACAGAGGGGCGCACAGAGGGGCGCAAGCCTCGTAAAAAACTCTTCTGACCCGCCTTACAGAGGCTCGTCGATCAAGTCCAAAAAGAAACCTGCGTTTAGGTTCTGTGCGTTGCTAGGGGGAGCTTCTACGCTCTGCGGCTCTGTTGCATTCTTGGGTAGCAGTTCTTCGACGATACCCAGCTTCTTCCGCAAATCGTCCGAAAGCAACAAAGCCTCGCGCTCCAGCTTAGAGGCTTCCTCGCGCGAGAGGACGGCGGTGTCTTTCGCCGCCTTCTTCTGCGTTCGAACAACACCCGTCGCGCCCGCACTCCCGCTCGGTGCGCGCGCCTTCTCCCACGCACGTTTGACGCGCTTGAGGTAGTGGTCGTGCTTCGTCGGATCGGAGGAGTGGTAGTGCTTAATCGCCTCTTCCCAATTGTTGTAACGCTTGTAGAGAACGACGAGATACTCGGTCGCGTAAGCCACATTGTTGACGGGATCGAGTGCCTCGGCGATAGTGCGAAACGCGCCGCCATGGTGGTAGAGGTTCACCTGCATGCAGCCTACATCGATGTTCGAACGACCATCGCGTTGCATCTGCTCGACGACGCGCACCGCCTGCTGCTTGTTCTCGTAGTAGCGACCGTCCCCCCCGACGGTGACCGTCCATGGCCAGGGCGTTGTTCCTCCGCCGTCCGCTCGCGTTCTGCCCGATTCTACGCGCGCGATCGCATACAGAAGACCTTTCGGAAAACGTCGCGTGCGTTCCGCAAGCTCCGTCAGCTCGACGCAGATCGAGGCATCGTCGCGCTTGACAGACCTAACCTTGTCTTTGTCTCTTTGCTGCGCTTGCGAATCGAGCGCAAATAGCGTTACTCCGCACATCGCCGCCCAGCAAAAACACAATATCACCTTGCCAATCTTGATAATGGTAATTTTGGTAAATTTGCGCGTAGAACCCATCGTGCTTGCGTGCTGTATCATCCTTGTTTTGCTTTTTCCGTGTTTTTTCTCTGCCCCATTATAGCATGGGTTGTGGCTGAAAACTCCTCCAAGAAGACTCATTTGATTTGATAGACGAGTCCTCGTGCGTCGTCGGAAACTAGCAAGCTGCCGTCCCAGTGTGTTTTGACATCGACGGGTCTGCCGCGTCCGCCTTTGAGGTGCAAGAATCCGTCGACGAAGACGCTTTGCTTGTACGGAGCGGGGTTGCCTTTGTCGAAATGGAGTCGCATCACGCGATAGCCGTCAGGCGAGGGTAGGTTCCACGAGCCGTGCAGCGCAACGAAGGCGTCGCCTTTCAGGTGTGCGAGTTTTTCGCCGCGATAGAAATGCACGCCCAAGGGGACAAAGTGCGCGGGAAAGGTGGCTATGGGAAAGGTTGCCTTTTGTGGTAGAGGAGCGTTTGCGAACTTCTGCGTGCGATCGTTGCCACCACCGAAGAAGGGGTAGCCGAAGAACATTCCTTTTTGTGGTGCGCGGTTCAGCTCTTCGGGCGGCGAGTTGTTGCCCATGAAGTCTGCTCCGTTGTCGGTAAAAAACAGCACGCCGCTTGTGGGACGGAAATCCAAACCGATCGAGTTGCGCACGCCGCGCGCGTAGATCTCAGGCGTGCCCCCTGTCAGCGGCAGGCGCACAATCGTTCCTTCTAATCCTTGCGGCGTGCAGATGTTGCATGGCGCGCCGATGGCAAGATACAGACGATTGTCGTTGCCGATCGCTGCCACGCGCCAGCCGTGATGTTTTTTGTTCGGCAAGCCGTCGAACAGAACTTCGCTTGCGGGCAGGAGGGGTTGAAACTTATCGAAACGATAGCGCGAGACCTTGTGTTGCTCGGCAACATACAGGTAGGGTGTGCGCCACGCTATACCGTTCGGCACGCGCAGGCTTGCGGAAAGAGCATAAACTTTTCCGTTTTGGATTGCGTAGAGGCTTTTGGCGCGTGTTGAGACGAAGATGGTTTTGATTTCTTTGGCTACTGCGAGCGAGCGTGCGCCGCGCACTTTGGCGAAGATCGAGAGGCGGTAGGGTGCTTGTACTTTCAGAGATTGCAGGTTTGTTTGGGCGGATGCTTCGGAAGACGAGAGCAGTGCTAGGACGGCTAACGACAAGGCGGCGAGCAATTGGAGACGTTGATTAGACATTGTTTCCTCTTGGTTTGCTTTTGGAGTTGGCAGGGATGGGCTTTAGTGATGAGAGACTTATCACAGGCACGGGAGACGCGGGTAATTTTTACGGATGCAAAACATCGCGTGCGTAAAAATTATCCACTCCCCCACAGCTCACCAAGCCAGCTCGGCAACAAAAGCTCCCCCCCCAACCGCTCCCCTTCCCCACACACAACACTAACCTTCCGCTCCGCAGGTAAAGACGCAAGCCCCAAAGCAGCAAGATTAAAAAGAACTAAAAGGATCGTCTCTCGCTCCCGAACAACAACATACAATACCTCGCCGCAAAGCCTCTCCTTCCCCTCACTCTCAACAAAAACTCCGTCACCCACACGCACAACACCCCCCCCCGCCGCACCCTCATCCCTTGACAACCGCACAGGCAAAGCATGCTTCTTCGCCACACGCGCCCGATACTTCAAACGCGCCGCGATCTCCTGCCCAACATAACAATCCTTCTGCCAATCCATCGCCCCCAAAGCATCCAAACCAAAAGCAAAAGGTAAAGCATGTTTCGACACTTGTTTTTGCGATACACCCATAGCACCCTCCCACTCCTCCGCACATTCGATAACGCCACGCGCAAGACGATAAGACTCGTAATCTGCCTCCTCAACCCAACAAAAAGAAGTTGGCAGAGAGGTTGGTAGAGCCGTTTCTCCCAACAACTCCTTTGTATCCAACGCATCCAAGTGCCAAAGACGCATCGCTGCCATTGGCGCACGAGGATCGGTAAAAAGATATCCCGCCGCATCGTTCGCCGCATCGTTCGTCTCGTCTTGCAGGACGAGCATCGCCTTCGATCTTTCAACGCGCGGAGCATCGCTCGCCTTCTGAGGCAACCCCTGCTGCTGCGCATCTTCAGGAAACAAACCCACGACTTGCATCTCCTTCAGCCAACGAAAGGAAACCGCACGTCCCAACCGTGCCTTCCACAAAATCTCGGCGAAAACATGCAAGCGCGCTCGGTCGCACTCCAGCAACACCCCCCGCGGCGTGCGCACTGCCAAACAAAACTGCTGGAGCGTGCCTTGCGCCGTCAAAAACGCCGTCGCAAGCGCGCCTTCTGCCTCTCCCTTCTCGTTGCCCTCGTTGCCCTCGTTTTTTGTTCGCGCGAGGGCGTTCGTCGTCAAATCCTCTATAAAGCCGATCGCATCTTCTCCCTCGACGGCAATCAGCGTGCGCTTCGAAAGGAGTGCGGCGCACAAGCGCGCAGGCACAGAGGGTTGGGGCTGGGCTTGAGCTTGAGCTTGAGCTTTAGCTTGGGTTTGGAAAAAATTTTTGATCTTACCCTGTTGCGCCATCCGCCTCGAAGAGGCATCCTTGTCTTCGTTCAAGCCCCGCATTGTGTAAGTGTCTGCTTGCCTAAAGTTCTTTTCTCTGATGCATGGTAGCGCGCGAGGCAAGGCAACACAAGCAACCGCCTCTCAAGGGCTGGGAGGGCGCGAGGCAAGGATTCAAGATTCAAGTTTTCAAGGTTTCGATAAAACGACTGGTGGTGCCTGGAGGGACCTGGTTTTAGGAGAAAGGGAGAGGGGCCAAGCCCCGCTTACAAGCACCACCAGTATTCTGTCTTTTGTCTCTGTTTTTCGGCTCAAGCGTCAGACTTCGTCTCTACCGCTCGTGCCTTTTTAGTCAGTTTCTTTTTCGTTTGTCTGTGGAGCCAAGCTGCGACACATGCCGGCAACCGAGCGACGCACTTGAGGATCCAGCATGTAGTAGTGTCGTATCAACGAAATAGTTTCTGAGCGTTGCATTATCCTATCGTCGAGGGGGCGCGGACGCGGATGCGGGTTTTTGGAAACGCGAACTTTGCGATAGAAGTAGGTGATCGGCGCGTCCAAAATGAGCGAAAGCTCGTAGAGACGCGAAGAGCTGACGCGGTTTGCTCCTGTCTCGTACTTTTGGATCTGCTGGAACGAAACCCCCAAGGCGCGCGCGACGACGCTTTGCGTGACGCCCAGCAAAAGACGCCGCTGACGCAACCGCAGCGAAATGTGGCGGTCGATCTGCTCTATCGTAGGAAAAGAACCTGAAACTTCAAGCGAAACCATCATACCCTCCCGACTTGTTTCTCGCGGTATTGCTTGGACATTATACTAGGAATCCCAGTTAAGAGAAACAAAAACAACCTTTACGCGATAAAAGTAGCTTTTTGCTATCCTTTAACTCTTCATTATAAATACAAAAAAAATCTTTTACAACTTAAAACTTTATTTTTCGCAAAAAAATCACCCCTAGCCAAAGAATGCACTCCAAAGACAACGAGGGAGGGGGGAGCAAAGTCTCGCGCAACGAGCTTTGCTCCAAATCTTTGCGTTGCCAAAAACGAACGCTCGCAAGCCCCGCTTTTCAGACGAGCAAATCGAGCAAAGAACCTCGTCCCGTATAGCTCGCCAACAACTGCTCCAAACTCTTGCCCGCAACGCGCGCATGAAAACGCACCAGTGCCAACTCGGCATGACGCGGATCTCGTCTTGTATAAGTCGCAACCCCCGCATGCGGCGCAGGGCGGCGCGCAAGCAAATCGTCGACCGCCTTGTCCGCAGGTGAAGGCTCGTTACGAGAAGCGGGACGCGCTTGAAGGTGGGGAGGCAAGGAAACCATCGAAAAGGCAAACCTCTAGCAACACGGGCGCAAGCAAGGAATAAACACAAGGAATAAACCCCGACTTGCCAGTCTGCCTATTTTAGTGCAAGAATACTCATGGTGCAACTAGACGCGGCAACTCGAACCAAGCAAGCAAAATGCAAGCAGGCAAAACAAAAGACAACCCCAAGCAGAACGAGCCTGTCGGCTTTACGCTGAACGGTCGTTCGGTACAGGCGATAGGCGCGGAGACGATCTTCGATGTGGCGCGCCGCGAAGGCATTTCTGTCCCGCACCTCTGCACACGCACGGAGCCTGGCTACCGCACCGATGGTAACTGCCGCGCTTGTATGGTCGAGATCGAGGGTGAGCGCGTGCTTGCCGCCTCGTGTATCCGCAAGCCGCAGCAAGGCATGAAGGTTTCTACGAACAACGCGCGTAGCCAAGCGTCGCAGCGCATGGTCTTCGAGTTACTGCTCGCCGACCAACGCTCACCTGCCAGTTCTCCTGATTCTGGCTCGCATTTTTTCCGCCAAGCCTCTGCGCTGGATGTTTCAGAAAGTCGTTTCGAGGCGCGTTTGCATAAACCCTCTACCGATCGCTCGCATACGGCGATGGCGGTCAACTTGGATGCCTGCATCCACTGCAATCTGTGCGTGCGCGCGTGCCGCGAGGTTCAGTCGAACGATGTGATCGGCATGGCGGGGCGCGGTGCGCATTCTAAGATCATCTTCGACTTCGACGACCCGATGGGCGATTCTACATGCGTCGCGTGCGGCGAGTGCGTCCAAGCTTGCCCGACCGGCGCGCTGATGCCCGCCTCCGAGGTTTCTGATACCCAACGCTACAAAGGTGTTGCCGACAAGGCTGTAGACAGCCTCTGTCCTTATTGCGGAGTTGGCTGCCAGACGCGCTACTTCGTCAAGGACGGACGCATCCGCAGCGTCGAGGGACGCGATGGACCCTCCAACCGCAACCGCCTGTGCGTCAAGGGACGCTTCGGCTTCGACTACACGCACCATGCCGACCGCTTGACCAAACCCCTGATTCGCAAGGAGGGGGTGGGCAAAGCTTGGGACTTGCAAGCGGATCCGAAAGACCCCTCGTCGATCTTCCGCGAAGCTTCGTGGGAAGAGGCGTTGGAGGTGGCAGCAAAGGGCTTGCGCGCCATCGCCGATCAACACGGCGGCGATGCCATCGCGGGCTTCGGCTCTGCTAAGGGGTCGAACGAAGAAGCCTACCTGTTCCAAAAGATGATTCGCACCGCCTTTCGCACGAACAATGTCGATCACTGCACAAGGCTCTGCCACGCCTCGTCGGTGGCGGCGCTGCTGGAGGGATTGGGCTCAGGTGGCGTTACCGCACCCTTCACGCAGGCGTTGGATGCCGATTGCATTATCGTCATCGGCGCGCGTCCTACCGAGAACCATCCTGTCGCGGCGACCTTTCTCAAACAGGCTGCCAAAAAAGGCACGAGACTCATCGTCATGGATCCGCGAGGACACAGCCTCACACGCTACGCTTGGAAGCATCTAGCCTTTGCGCCTGGACGCGATGTCGCCCTGCTCAACGCCATGTTGCACACGATCATCGAAGAAGACCTCACCGATCGCCAGTACATCCAAGCGCACACCAGCGACTTCGACAAGCTTGCCGAGCGTATCCAAGGCTTCGCACCTGAGGCCATGAGCGATATCTGCGGCATCGATGCCAAGACCATCCGCGAGGTCGCACGCGCCTACGCACAAGCCGAGCGCGCCATGATCTTTTGGGGTATGGGAATCTCGCAGCATGTCCATGGTACCGATAACGCTCGATGCCTGATCGCGCTCGCTGCCATCACAGGGCAGATCGGACGCATCGGCACAGGGCTGCATCCCTTGCGCGGACAGAACAATGTGCAAGGTGCATCCGACGCAGGACTCATCCCGATGTTCTATCCCAACTATCAACCCGTCGACGACGATGCCGTGCGCGCGTGGTTCGAACAATTTTGGCAGTGCGAGCTGAATCCGAACAAAGGACTGACGGTGGTGGAAATCGTCAACGCCACGCACAAAGGCGAGATCAAGGGCATGGCGATTATGGGCGAAAATCCCGCCATGTCCGATCCCGATACGCGCCATGCACGCGAAGCCTTGGCGCGTTTGGAGCATCTAGTTGTGCAAGAAATTTTCCTTACCGAGACCGCCGTCTTCGCCGATGTCGTGCTGCCCGCGAGCGCGTTTGCGGAAAAGGAAGGAACATTCACGAACACAAACAGGCAAGTGCAGATCGCACGCCGCGTGCTGGCTCCGCCGGGCGAGGCGCGCGAAGACTGGGTTATCCTGCAACAGCTTGCACAAAAGCTGGGATGCGCGTGGAACTACGGGGCGGTGGAAGAGATCTACGAGGAGATGCGCAAGACGATGTCCTCGATCAAGGGTATCTCGTGGACTAGGCTGCAGCACGAGGGATCGGTCGTCTATCCTTGCGCGAGCGAGGGGGAGCAGGGCAAGGAGACGCTGTTCGGCGACGGCTTTCCTACCAAGAGCGGTCGTTTGCGGTTGGTGCCGACCGATTTGCTCCCTCCGTCAGAAATGCCCGATACGCACTATCCGTATATTCTCACGACGGGACGCTTGCTCGAACACTGGCATACGGGCGCGATGACAAGACGCTCCGAGACATTGGATGCGCTGGAGCCAGAGGCGCAAGTCCATATTCATCCGCGCGAGGCGCGTAAAAAAAATCTGTCCGCAGGCGAGCGCGTGCGTGTCGAGACGCGACGCGGCGAGGTCACCTTGCAACTCCGCCTCGACCGCGAGGTTTCCGAAGGCATGCTGTTCATGCCCTTCTGCTTCGCCGAGGCACCTGCAAATTTTCTCACTAACCCGCAGCTCGACCCCGTCGGAAAAATTCCCGAATTCAAGTTCTGCGCAGCAAGGCTCAGCCAGGTTCAACAAAACGACGAGAAGGATCAACGCACCTCGGCTGCCTCGCGGCACAAGGCTGTTGCCGAATAAATCCTTATTAGACCCCTCTTGCTTCGACAACTCTTGGGTACAAGGAGCGGCGCAAGGAGTAGCAGCGGCTCCCGACAATCCCTACAACCGACGCATGTGGCAAAGGTTGTTTCGGGATAGGGCGCACAAAAACTGGCAAACAAATTGGCAATTTTTCGAGGGTGAGGTCGCACAAGCAAGGCGTGCGATCGAGGCACAAGCGTTTGCGGTTTGTGATCGGGCAGCGTTGCTGGAAGAAACGCGCAAACACCTTTCGGGATTAGACGGCTTGTTGCTCTTGCGAGGCGATCGCTACGGCAACGAGTTTTTACAGCCGCGCGCCGAGCGATTGCGTTTCTTCAGCGGCTTTTCGGGATCCTTCGGCTGGGCGATCTTGAATTTTCGCGCGGGCGAAAAATCGCTTGTTGCCTCTGATGCACGCTATCGCTTGCAACTGCGCGCAGAATGCGACGGCGCGCTGTTTGAGACGCGCGAAGCTTCGCAACAACAAATCGCCTCGACGCTTTGCGACATGTTTGGCGGCGGGGTAGGACGCATCGGCTACGACCCGTGGCAGATCTCGCAACGGTTGTTGGAGACGCTACAAGAACAGCTGCGCGCTGCCACAACGAACGCGCTCCGCCTTGTGCCTATTCCCTCACAACGCATCGAATCTTTGTGGAAACAAAATCCCCCCGCGCCCTTGAGCCTGCTCTCGCTGCGCACAAAACGCGAGACGGGCGAGACGCCGCAACAACGTTTGGCGCGCGTGCAAGAAAAACTAGAGGAGCATCCGCTGCATCGTCAAGACAAAACGCTGGGCAAGACGCTGGGCGAGACGCTGCTGTTGACGGCAAGCGATGCGGTCGCTTGGGCGCTCTGCTTGCGCGCGGGCGACCTGCCCTTTCTTCCAGTCGCCTTGGGATTCGCCATGCTCGACTTTGAGAGTAACAAGACTTCTGCAAAAGATTCTAACCGACCTGCGCGATTTTTTTCAAGCCCGCGTCCTGCTGTCAAAGGAGAAAACCTGTCGCACATAGCGATGCATGCCGAAGCCTCGCTGACGACGGCTTTGGACGAACAAGCGCAACAAGGAGGGACGCTGCTGCTCGATGTCGAGAGTGCGCCGAGCGCGCTCGTGCGTGCTTGTCGCAGGCGCAAGATTCCTCTGCGTTTTATCGAAGAGCCGACGCAAGCCCTGCGTTTGCGTAAAACGCCTCGTGAATGCGCCAACATCCGCCGTGCACACTTGTGGGACGGAATTGTCTGGGTGCGTTTCTTCGCGTGGCTGGCGCGATCTGCAGAGCGCAGAGAAGAGGTGTCTGAGCATACAGCAGCTTGCAAGTTGCATGACTTGCGCCAAAATTTGCACCAAGATTTGCCTTTCAAGAGTGGCAAGCTTTTAGACGATAGTTTCAAGACGATCTCTGCGAGCGGTGCAAACGGAGCGATGATTCACTATCCGACACCGAGCAACAACGCGCCGTTGCTGAAGCATGGCGAGCCGTATCTGATCGATTCGGGCGGACAATACGCCGAGGGGACGACCGACCTAACGCGCACCCTCATCTACGGCGGCGGCAAGGGGACAGAGGATTTTCGCCAAGCTTACACGGCGGTGTTGCGCGGACACATCGCCTTGGCGACAAGTTTATTTCCCGAAGGGACGGACGCTAGCGCGCTCGATGCGACAGCGCGACGCGCGTTGTGGCAACGCGGGCTAGACTATCCTCACGCGACGGGACACGGCGTGGGTTTTTGTCTTGGCGTGCACGAGGGCAGCGTGCGTATCGCGCAACGGGGCGGCGGGCAGCCTCCTCTGCAACTAGGTATGATTCTCTCCAACGAACCGGGCTTTTATCAGCCGCGGAAGTTCGGCATTCGCATCGAGAATCTGCTGGAGGTTGTGGATGCACGCAAAAAAAATTCGGAGGGAAAAAAGATATTAGGCTTTCACACGCTTTCGCTTGCGCCGATCGCGCTTGCGCCGATCGTCCGAGAGCAGACGGAGGCGTGGGAGAGGGATTGGCTGGACGGCTATCACGCGCGCGTGCGTGAGACGATCGCGCCTCATTTGAGAGAGGCTTTCGAGCAAGACTTTCTTAAACAAGCAACGCTACCTTTGTCTTAATACGGAAACGCAAGACGAGCGAGCCAAAGGCGACGCGAGTTTTTGTTTTGCATCCGTTTATCAATACGAATTCCGTCAGTTAAACTCTATAAGCCCCTAACTTTGTCTTGTCTTGACTTTGTCTTGACCTCGTCCTGACGACAGAGAGAGGTTTCGCTAGTTGTATGTTTCGTTAAATTCCTGCTCGCCCATGAGTGAATAGAAGATGATCTCTATCAACGAGATAAAAAAAGGAACAACTGTCCAAAAGAACAGCGTATAGACAACGCCTGCCCAAGTCGGACCCAAGTAATAGCGATGCCCGCCCATCCAGCCGAAAACGGCGGCGTAGAACAGGAAAAGGATGCGTTGTTTTTTTTCTTTCTTCATCGTGTCTTAAAGTTTAAGGCTTCTCTGCGTTACCGCTCTTCTCGCCACTCTTTTTAAGATTCTTATTAAGATTCTTACCTCCTTGAGACAAGAACAGATGTTGCTCGATGCGCCTCAAGATTTCCGTAATAGAGGTCAACTGCGCTTCAACATTATCCAAGCGTTTCTCGACAGCATTCAGGCGAAAATCAACAATTTCGTTATTCGCCTTGAGGGTTGCGACATCCTTGCCGAGCGTGTTGATCTCGATGCCCATCCATCCGACATAGCCAAGCACTGCCGCAAACAAAATCTGCACAAAGTATTTCTGAACATAGGTGATCGATTTTGTCATGCCCTATTGCCTTTTTTCTCCTCTTCTTTACAACTCCTGCCTGCATGCTACCTCTTCTTTGTCCTTTGGTCAAGGTTTGTTTGCCTCTTTGTCTATCCCTTTGTCTATTTCTTGCGCCATCGCTTGCGCGCGCTCAAGGGCGCGGATACTCGCCTGCTTCATCAAGGCGACGAGTCCATTTTCCTCGTCTGCCAGCACGGTCAATCCTGCCTCGGTTGTCCCGCCTGCCAGCGCGATGCTTTGGGTGAGTTCTCGCGGCGAGGCGTTATGCTCGGCTCTCTCTTTTTCTGCGAACAAGCCTACGCCCTTGAAGGTCTGGAAGGCTAACACACGCGCTTGTTCACCATCGTATCCTAGCGCGCAAGCCGCCGCCTCGAAAGCTTCGAGCATGTGGAAGATATAGCCCGGCGCGCTACCCCAAAGTCCTGTGCCTGCCTCCAGCAAGTCTTCGGAGCAAAAGACGCTGCGCCCCATCGGCGCAAAAAGACTCCGCACGAGCTCAAAGGAGTTGTTGTTGGGTTGTTCGCTAGCTTGCTCGCCTGAAATCAGCAGGATTCCTTCGCCGATGGCAACCGGAATGCTCGGCATGACGCGAAACAGAGTCTGCCCGTCAACAAGAGAGTCGCGCATGCGCGCGAGCGGCAAGCCCGCCGCCAAGGAGAGGATCGCCGTCTGCTTCGCGCATAACGCCGCACAAGAGGCAAGCCACGAAGTAAGGGCAGGCAAAATCTGTTGAGGACGCACCGCCAACAAAAGCGCATCGACAGGAGGCGGCGCATCCTTTGAGGACATCTTGTCCGTAAAAGACGACAAGCTCTCGTAAAACCCGAAACGCGGCGGCAACAGAGAGGCTTCGTCCATCTTCACGGCAGGCGAGCGATCGACGACGCTAAAGTAGCGTGGAAGGGAGTGCTGAAGACCTTTCCCCTCATCGGCGCAAGCCGCGCCCCAACGCTGAACGAGCGCGCCGCCCATGTGTCCGCACCCCACGACGAGAACATGCTGAAACGATGTTGTTGTCATATCCCTTCTCTATGCCTGTACTTGTTGCCTAGAGCGCGTTTTGCGAAGCACAGAGGAGTCAAGCGCGACCTTCGGCGACACTCAGGGCTAGGCGCAGTTCTTGGTGCGAGGGCTCTTCTTCTGCCAAGGCGTAGCGAAAGGCGGGATAGTAGCGTTCGCACAGCCCCAAGATGCTTTCCAACAAGCGCGCGACACGAGAGCAAAAGAACGCATTGCTCGCTCCGCCCTCGTCCTTGTCTTGTGCGGAGTCCTCGTCGTTGAGTTGGTCGTCCAGCATGTACAGCGGCACGCCGTAGCGAAACTGCAATTGCGAGGGATGCGGTAAAAACTCGAATCGCCCGAACCACAGTTCCAAGTTCACTTCCTCGACCAAGCGCGCCAAACCCGCACGCTTGGTTTCCGGAATCGTCATGGTGGGAGAGCAGGCAATCGCCAACACCTGCGAGTGGCGTTGCCATTCAAAGGCGAGGGCATATTCTGTCCAATCGGCGTGCGTTACTGTGCTGAAGGAATCGACATTCGGACGCGAGAACTCCCAGCCGTTATCGGCGAACATGCGCTCCAAAAAGTCCAGCGGATGAACGCCCAGCCGCTCGTTCGAAACGGGAGGACGCAAACAATTTTCGTCGTGGCGGGGTTTCTCTTTCATTCGGGGAGCTCTGCTTGTTTTTTCGCGCTTTTTTCGTACTATAGCTTTTGGGCTTTTGCCGCAACTCTGCTTATAACCTAGCCTTTTTCTTGACGGCGCGTGAGCGTCGGGCGGGAAAATCGACTGCTACGAGACAATTATCCACCGATTTTTCGATAAAACTCCTATATCTATGAGCGTGGTAGCTCTTGCTTGCTTTTTTTGCGCAAAACGGGGTATTTTCTGTTCTCTTGCAACCCACTTAAAGGCTTCTTGCTTGAGTAGTTCGATGGCACTCTCCTCCGACCATAGCGCACCCCGCGCGGCGCAACTTCTGTTTGGCGATAGGCGCAAAAGCAGTCTTAAGTGTCGTTGTGCGCAGCCGCATTGTCGCAAGGAGGGAGCGTTTCCCGCACCACGCGCCGAGCAAGGAAAGCAACAAGAAGCAACAAGAGACGCAACAAGAGATGCAAGAAGGGAGGCAAGCCAGAACTTGGCTCTGCTTGGAGCACGCGCGCGAGGCAAACAGCGCGTGGAATGTGTTCGCAGGGCTGAGCGACGCAGAAGTCGAGCGCGCCGTGAGAGCCGCCGCCGTAGGCGATCGACCCTCCTGGCCCATCAACGCGCCCTTCAGGAGGAGCGAAGAAAACACAACGGAGACAGAGGGAACAGAAAATCCTTCCCGCAATTCTGCGCAAAATTCTTCGCGCACTTTTTGGCAAAATTCGCCGCATGATTCTCTACACGATTCTCTGCATGATTCTCTGGACGATTCCATGAGACGATTCCGCGACATCGCAAGCGCGCGCCGCAGCCCGCACGACCGCACACGCAACTCCACGCGCAACTCTACACGCAACTCCACGCGCGACTTCTTGACGGCAAAAACACACGAGGCGCGAGAGCCCTCTGTGCCAGCCGCAAAGTGGCGGCATCCGCGCACAGGCGCACAACGAGAAGCCTGTCGTGTGATGTCGCTCACGCCGCCCATCTGCGCACAGCAGCTGAAGGTGCGCTATCGTGCGCTTGCCAAGGCGCATCACCCCGACCAACACCTCGCCCAAAAGAAGGAACAGAAGGAACAACAAAAGAAGCAGGCAGAGAAACAAGAACAGTTTAAACGCATCAACGCCGCCTACGCGCTGCTGCAAGAGTTATGTCAACAAACCTTGTGTCGGCACGCATCTTCGAGTGGCAGGCAAACATGAGCATGACGCACTCCAATGCCGAAGAAATTGCCGAGGAGATTGCCGAGGAGATTGCTGATACGCCGAACGCGACCTTCTCGTCGCGCGAGCTCTTTGGCATCGAGACAGATTGGCAGGTGCAGGGTTTCTCGGAGCCCTCGGAGCATACGCCGCCGCGCGACCCGTCGTATCGTTTCGACGAGGAGACGACGCTAGCTATTCTCGCGGGTTTTCTCTACAACCGTCGCGTGTTGTTGCAAGGCTTTCATGGCACGGGGAAGTCGACGCATATCGAACAGGTTGCCTCAAGGCTTAACTACCCTTGCGTACGCATTAACTTGGACAGCCATATCAGCCGTATCGACTTGATCGGCAAGGATGCCATCGTTCTCGAAGAGGGAAAGCAGACAACCGCCTTTCAGGAAGGAATTCTCTCGTGGGCGATCCAACGACCCGTCGCCCTATGCTTCGACGAGTACGACGCGGGCAGACCCGATGTCATGTTCGTCATTCAGCGAGTGCTAGAAGCAGATGGAAGGCTCACCTTGCTCGACCAAAGCCGTATTCTGAAACCTCACCCATGGTTTCGCCTGTTCGCCACCGCCAACACCGTAGGACTGGGCGATACCACCGGACTATATCAAGGCACGCAGCAGATCAACCAAGGACAGATCGACCGATGGCACATTATGACGGTGCTTAACTATCTGCCCTTTGAAGAAGAGGTAGCGATCGTGCGCGCGAAAGTACCAACATGCGAGCAGACGCACATACAGCGCATGGTGCGCATGGCAGATATGTCACGACGAGGATTTCAAGCGGGCGATGTCACCACCGTGATGTCGCCGCGCACCGTTATCGGATGGGCGGAGAACTTTCTTATTTTCAAGGATATCGATCTAGCCTTTCGCCTGACCTTTCTCAACAAGTGCGACGAGGCGGAAAAAGAACTCTTCCGCGAATACTACCAGCGTTGTTTCGACCGCGACCCCATGGAGGAAAAACAACCCAAAGTTCAAAAGAAAGTCGAAGCGAAGGTCGCCGATGCCGCTCAATAAAACTCAAAGCAGAGATAAAAACAAAGCTCAAGGCAGAACTCAAGACGAGCAAGGGGAGGAACACTCACGCGCGCGTGCTGCCGCCGCTGCCTTCCGCGCGCTGTGTCAGGAAGCCTTTGCGCCTCCCATCAAGGTGCTGTATGCACGCGCTGCTGAGCCCCTCGTCGAGGGCGACACTTGCACTCTGCCATTGCTACCCCAAGACAAAAGCAAAGAGGATAAACGCCACAACAAACAGCAAGACAAAACCCTCTCTTCCAATCTTTCATCCGATCTTTCATCCAATCTTTCATCCAATCTTTCATCATGGCGAGGTGCTGCGGATTGTTGCGCGGTCAAAAAGCGCTATCACGATTCCTCCCTGCACGACACAGCCTTGTTTGCCCGAAGCGCACCGAGAGATACGCAAGCAAAAAATTTGTTAGACATCTTCGAGGACTCGCGGCTGGAACACTTGGGAGGATTAGGACGCGACGGGGTAAGAAACAATATGGGAGCGCGCTTTCAACAACTCTTCCAAGCTAGCGAGAGCCAACTAGCGGAGGAGCCTCTTTCGCAAAGTGGTTTTTCTCCTGCGCACTTTGCCGCCGCCCTGCGGCTGTTGTTGCGCGAGCAGGCGGGCTTGCCTGTGCCGCAAACGCCTGCCGCCACCGCGCTGAGCGAGACATGGCGCGGGCGGTTGGAGCGTCCCCTCGCCGAGTTTGTGAAGGATGCTCCCTTCGCACAACAGCAGGCTTACGCGGCGCGCGCGACGGGATGCATCGAAACGCTACTGGCGACGGTGCGAGCGACAAACGAAGGAGAGCAAGAGGGAGACGAGCAAAGGCAGACGGAAGAAGAGGAGGGGGAAAACAAGGAGGAGAGTTCTCCCCAAGGCACGCCGCCTGAAGAGAGCGAGCAAGAGGAAGCCCCTCCTGCGGATGAAGATTTTCCAGAAGATTTTTCAGAAGACATGCTGGGACTGTTCGGCTTGTCGCAAGCGGGCGAGGAGGCAGCGGAGCAGACAAACGAGCCGAGCCTTAACACTTTTGCCTCTGGGGAAGACTTCGGCTACCGCGTCTTTACGACCGCCTTCGACATTTGCGAACACGCGCGCGATCTCGCCGAAGACGAGGAAGAGACGCAACACCTGCGCCGCACGCTGGACGAGGGGCTTCGTCCCGTCCAAGCCTCGGCGGCGCGTTTTGCCAATCGCCTGCAGCGTAAGCTTTTTGCGCGCCAACGCATGCGTTGGGAGTTCGATTGCGAGGAAGGCATTTTGGACGCAGCGCGCCTGACGCGCATCGTCATCGATCCTAGTGCGCCGCTCAGCTTCAAGCGCGAGAGCGAGAGCGACTTCAAGGATACGGTCGTCTTGTTGCTGTTGGATAACTCCGGCTCGATGCGCGGCAGACCGGTGATGCTGGCTGCCATGAGCGCCGACATCCTAGCGCGCACGCTGGAGCGATGCGGGGTCAAGTGCGAGGTTGCGGGCTTCACCACAAAGGAGTGGAAGGGAGGACAAGCGCGTCAAAAGTGGATTACCGCGGGAAAGCCTAAACTGCCCGGCAGGCTCAACGACCTACGCTATATCGTCTACAAGGATGCCGACGAATCCTACCGACGCACGAAAAGATTCTTCGCCCTCATGCTGAAGGAGGGCGTGCTAAAAGAAAACATCGACGGCGAAGCCCTGCTATGGGCAGAGCAACGGCTCGCTCGCCGACCTGAACAGCGCAAAATTCTTATGGTGATATCAGACGGCGCGCCCGTAGACGACTCGACGCTTTCGGTCAATCCCTCGCACTACTTGGAGAGCCACCTGAAGGCGGTCATCCAACGCATCGAAGAGCAAGGGCAGATAGAACTTTCAGCAATCGGAATCGGACACGATGTCACCCGCTACTATCGCCGTGCCGTCACGCTGGGAGACGCCGAAGACCTCGCCGAAGCCATGACTATGGAACTCGGCGAGCTGTTCGAGCGCGATAAAGTCCAAAAAAAAGCTGTAGCTAAATCTGCAGGCAAATTTGCAACAAGAGCATGATAGAAAAAACTTCCTCGAACATCGCTGGCAACATCGCCGACAACATTGCTGTCTTGGCGACCTGCCTCGCCGATGCGCTGCGTCCGCAAACCGTGCGCGCGACTTGCACGCTGGTCGAACGCGCTTGTAACATTCCTCCTACGCTGCCAAAACAACAGACCTGCTGCGGACAAGTCCTCTATAACGCGGGCGACAGAAAAGGTGCTACGCAACAAGCCTTGCGCGTACTTGACCTGTTCGAGCCTTTTGCAGCCGTCGTCGTTCCCTCAGGCTCCTGCGCGGGTATGCTAAAGCGTCATTACCCACAACTGCTGGCTGGCACAAAGCACGCTCGACGCGCCGTTGCCCTCGCCCAAAAAAGCTGGGAGCTCACAGAATTCTTGTGCCGTTCTAGCGCAAGAAAGCCATCCGCAAAAACCTCTCTGAAGAATTCTACAACTCCCTCGGCAACTCCAACCCTCGCTACAACCCTTACTTGGCACGACAGCTGTTCGTGCTTGCGCGAGTGCAACGACAGCGTCGCTAGTGCACGCAGCCTGTTGCTCGAACGGGGTTTTCGTTTGCACGAATCCTCCGACCGAGAAGTCTGTTGCGGTTTCGGCGGCAAGTTCTCGATTGCCAACAGCGCCATCTCGACCCGCATGGCGGACGACAAGCTCGCTTGCTTGCAACAAAGTGGAGCAAAGATAGTCGCTAGTTGCGATCTCGGCTGCCTGTTGCATCTCGCCGGACGCGCACGCCGACGCGCGATGCCACTCTCGTTTTTTCATATCGCAGAGCTTTTGGTGGAGCAAAAGCCTCTGCCGATCGGCGACTGATCCCCATGCCTACATCTATGTCGTCCGCCAAAAGCTTTCCAAAAAGCTTCCATAGTAACGCTGAGGAGGCATTGCGGAATCCCTCGCTACGCGCAGCCCTCGACAAGGCGGGGGCAGGCTTTCTTACAACGCGCAACCGAGCCTTCGCCTCCATAGAAAACGCACGCGCCTTGACGGACGCAGCACAACGAGTGCGGGTGCGTGCCGTCGATGACATGGCAGCGTTGTTACTGTTGTTTGAAAAAAGAGCGCAGGCACAAGGCATAAAAGTTCATTGGGCAGAGACGGCAGAGCAAGCACGCGAGACGGTGTTGGCTTTGTGCGCGGGCAAGAAACACATCGTCAAGGGCAAGTCGATGGCTTCCGAAGAGATCGGGTTGAACGAGGCGTTGCTACGCACGGGCGCAGAGGTTATCGAGACTGACTTGGGCGAATACATCATACAGCTCGCCGAAGAGACGCCGAGCCACATCATCGCGCCCGCCATCCACAAGACGCGCGCGCAGATCGACGCGCTGTTTCGCCATCATCATGGCAACAAAGGTGATGCTACTAGCACTCGCCCAAAATCGAGATTGAGATCGAGCCAAGCCTTGGTGGAGGAGGCACGGCAAATCATTCGCAAGAAGTTTCTGCAAGCCGAGGTCGGCATCACGGGCAGCAACATGCTAGTTGCCGAGCGCGGCGCAGCGTTGCTGCTGACGAACGAGGGCAACGGAGACTTGAGCGCCGTGATGGCAAAACGACACATCGTGCTGGCGGGTATCGAGCGCATCGTTGCGAACGAGCGCGACGCAGCGGCTATCTTGCGCGTACTGGCGCGCAGTGCGACGGGGCAGAGCTTGGGAACTTATGTCAGCCTCTACGGCGGAACGAAGGAGGCGCACAAGGACATGCATGTTGTGCTGCTGGACAACGGACGCAGCACCATGCACGGCGGAGCGTGGCACGACATGCTACGGTGCATCCGTTGCGGCGCGTGCCTTAACCATTGTCCCGTCTATACGGCGGTGGGCGGACACGCCTACGGATGGGTCTATAGCGGGCCGATGGGGAAAGTCCTCTCTCCCTTGCTCGCAGAGGCGGGAAGTGACGCGCGCTTGAAAAAAAGAGTGGCGCCGCTACCGCACGCCTCTTCTTTCTGCGGACGCTGTGTCGAGGTGTGTCCGGTCGGTATTCCGCTCACCTCCTTGATGCGCAAACTCCGCAACCAAGACTTCGAGCATCCCAAAAGCATCAGCGGCTGGAAAACAAAACTCAGCTGTATGCTCGTGCGCCTTTTGTTTGCCTATCCTAGACTCTACCGAATCTTCCTCAGCGCGGCTTTGCGCCTGTTGAAACTCACAGCGCGAGGCAAGGGATACACAACCTTCCTGCCGTGGCTCGGTGGCTGGACGAAGACGCGCGACTTTTCTATCAATCGTAGTGCGCGTTCGGCGATTGCTCTAAATGCCTCCTCTGGCGATTCCTCTAGACGATGATGCCCTCTGTTTTAAACGAGCGACAAAACGCAGAATCGCGCGCGAGGATTGTCGCGCGACTGCAAGGGGCGGGCAAAACGACAAAGACGGAGACGACAGCGCAACATACCAAGCCCGTTGTTCCCAAGTTTGTCGAATCTGGGGGGAATGGTCTCACCGCCCCTTTCATCGCGCGCGCGGAGGCTCTTTCGTGTGAGTTTTTAGCGGATAGAAAAGTTGTGGACAAAAAATCGATCGCTAAAATCCTGCAAGCCTTCTTCGCAGTACGGCGCGGCAAAAAATCTTCTCTTTTGTTCGATGCTGCCGACAAGGCTTTTTGGGAACGACTCGGCATTTTAAAAAACCTTGAGGGTTGCTGTTGTCCGACGGAAATACGCGAGGGCGTGGAGGGCGCGGACTTTGTCGCCACGCCTTTTCCTGCCTATGCGTTGCAGCGCGCGACTTCTGCCATTGCCGAGACGGGAACGCTAGTTTTTGCGAACAAGACTCGCGCGCAGGCGGTCTTGACCTTTTTACCGACGACGCATATCGTGTTGCTGGAGGAAAAGAACATTGTCGGATCGTTGGAGCAAGCATTTGCGCGCGTGAAAGCTGGGCTTTGGGCGTGCCATTGCGTGAGCGGCCCGTCGCGCACTGCCGATATCGAGCAAACTTTGCACATGGGAGCGCATGGACCGAAGGAGCTATGTATTCTTCTCTATCGTTAACATCTTTGCGTTAACATCCTTTAGCTAACAACCCCATGAGATATACCGTGAAAAGAATACTGCTGTACCTTTTTGACAGGATTGTCATCAAGCTTGCTATTCGAGTGCAAAATAGATTGCAGCAAGACAAATTGTATAATCCTGCCTTTGCGACTATTCACAAAAAAAATCTGTTCGAGATTTTGTGGAAGCGAGCAGTTAATGAATCTGCGGATTTTGTCGAAAAGCATATAAACGATGTCCTTGTGTTCCATGACAGAAGGGTTCTTTGGGAATATACAGCTCGCAAGATCAAGGAACAAAACATCGATGGCGTTTGCTTGGAGTTTGGCGTGTTCAACGGAGCTTCCATCAATTACTTTGCAAACTATCTGCCAGAACTGAGGTTTATCGGCTTTGATTCCTTTGAAGGGTTGGCTGAAGACTGGAAGGGAGAAGGGGCATGGAAGGGAACTTTTGATCTTGGAGGCAAACTCCCTAGTGTTCGCTGTAATGTGACGCTTGTGAAGGGTTGGTTTGATCACACATTGCCTGAGTATTGTAAAAAGCATCTAGACAAAAAATCGGTGCGATTCGTCCATATCGATGGCGACACTTACGAGGCTGCTGTGATAGTTTTAAAGCATCTGGGAAAATACTTGCGCCCTGGTGTGTTGATCTTGTTCGATGAGCTTATCGGCTATCCTAATTGGCGAAATGGAGAGTTCCGCGCTTGGCAAGAAGTTACCAAAAAGCACAATATTAAATTTCGCTATTTGGGCTTTGCAACTAATCAAGCGTTAGTTGAGATTGTTGATTGATAGCTTTGAACTCTGTTATTAACAAGACTGATAATTAACTTCGAGAAAACTACCATGAACGAAAAATCTACTTTTTCTCTGAAAGATAAGGTTGCTTTAGTGACGGGCTCGGACAGGGGGATTGGTGCTTGCATCGCGGAGCGTCTTGCGGCGCGGGGATGCGATCTTATGTTGCATGGGTTGCTAACGGAGAAAGACAAGGCGACGGGTGCGGAGGAGGTTATAGCCAAGCAGCGCAAAAATCTTGAGACGACCTTTGGCGTACGCACTGCCTTTGCTGATATTGACTTGAGCGAGGGGGAGGGAGCGATCGAGAAGCTTTTTTCTGTAGCGGAGAATGAGTTGCACTCTCCTGCTGTGTTAGTTAACAACGCGGGCTTTCAGCATGTTTCGCCGATCGAGGATTTCGCGGCGGAGATTTGGGAGCGCATGCTTGCGGTGCATACTTCTGCGCCTTTCTACGCGATCAAGCGCGCTTTACCTGCGATGCGTCGCGCGGGATTTGGGCGTATTGTCAACATTGTTTCGGTGCAGGGGTTAGTTGGCAGCATTCACAAGGCGGGATATGTTGCTAGCAAGCATGCTTTGACGGGTTTGACGAAGGTTGCGGCATTGGAGACGGCGGAGGAGGATATAACTTGTAACGCCATCTGTCCGGGGTTTGCCGATACGGAATTGGCGCGGATGCAGGTGCGCGAGCGTGCGGAAAAGGGGAGTATTTCGGAGGAGCAGGCGAAGCATAATTTATTGTTTGAGAAGCAGCCTTCGTTAGCTTTTGTGCCGATCGAAGATATTGCGGAGATGGTGTGTTATCTGTGTTCGGAGCATGCGAGGCATATTACGGGCGCGAGCATGTCTATCGATGGCGCTCGATGAGGTGGTGTTGCGCGCGCATAGCTACGGTGCATGCTTTTGATTAAGATTAACAGGGAGCGGTAGTGTCCCAAAAAACGGGACTCGCGCTGCGCGAAGCGCAGCTTATTCAAAAGCGCGATAGCAAAACTGCGCACGACAACGCGCTTTGGTAACAAGAGGCTACGTGACGCTTTCGTGGGGGATTAACCCCCCGATTAACGTTCGTTTGCTCGTCAAAGCGCGAGTCCCGTTTTTTGGGACACTCCCAACCGCGTCAATCAACCCCCAAAGCCCTCCGCAACTCCTCCCGAAATACATCGTCATCACGCTCTCCTCCCCCCTCTCCCCGCTGCGCAATCACAACTAATACACTCTCACGCACCTCATCCCTACCAAACGCCCGATCAAACCGACGCGCAAGACGCAGCCCAACCCCCTGCACACACTCCCGCATAGGCAACCCCGCATGCGCTAAAAAACCCTTCACGCGCAACAACGAAAACTCACGCACCGCACACAATAAACGCTCGTGAAACTGCCGCTTATCCCCAATCTCCCCAAATCTCAAAGTGATCGTACAGAAGTCGTCATGCTCATGATCCTCCCCCCCATCATGATGCGAAGGGCGAGAATCAAGGTCGCGCTCGGCACAAGCCCCCAACCCCAAAAGAATGCTGTTCGGCACAGGTCGCTCCAAACTAGACCCCACAACACGCACACCCTCGCGCAACCACGGACGCAATCTCTCCTCCGCCCGACGACGCTGCTCCGCCGAAAGCAAATCACACTTGCTCAAAACAACAAGATCAGCACAAGCAATCTGCTCCTCAAACAACTCCTCGATAGGACTAGCATGCTCCAAAGCCTCGTCCGCCTCCCGCTGCAAAGCAAGTGCCTGCGGGTCGCCAACAACCCCCCCCTCCGCCAAAGCAACCCCATCCGCAAGCGCAACAACCCCATCAACAGTGACTCGATTTTCAACCGCAGGCCAAGCGAAAGCCTTCACCAAAGGCTTCGGCAATGCCAAACCCGAAGTCTCCACCACAATATGCGTAGGTAGAGGATCACGGCGTAAAATACCCTCCATCGCAGGAAGAAAATCGTCCGCAACCGTGCAGCAAATACAGCCGTTCGCAAGCTCGATAATCGTGCCGCTCGCACAACCCGCAATGCCGCAACCCTCCAATATCTCTCGATCGATGCCGCTCGTCCCGAACTCGTTGATAAGCAACGCAAAGCGCAAGGTAGAAGCCTCGCTCTGCGCTTGCTTTAGAATGTTCTCAACAAGGCTAGTCTTGCCCGCACCCAAAAAGCCGGTGACGACCGTAGCCGAGATCTTTTCGCTAGAATCCCTCACGGAGCAGAACCCTTAACAACCATCGGCACGCCCGCAACTACCAACGCCAAAGTCGAGACCGAAGTCGCCACACGTTGATGCAAAATACCCGCATAACCACGAAACACATCGCCCATCTTTGTGTAAGGAACAACCCCCAACCCCACCTCGTTGGAAACGAACACCAGACTCTTGCCCGCACGCGCAAGGCGAGGCAAAGCCTCTTCTATCTCCTTTGTCAGACGCTCAAACAACGGAGCCTGTTGCTCCATCCGCTCTATCCCCTCGCAAAACAGCAGGGCGGACAAAAAGAGCGTCAAGCAATCGACGACGATCACACGCGCACGCGCAGCCTCCAAACTCTCCACGAGCATCTTGGGAGCGGGCTGCTCTAATGTCTCAAAATCTGCACCGCGCTCGGCACGATGTCTGGCGATACGCTCCTGCCAACGCGCGTAGTTTTTGCTCGTCTTGTCCGCAGGCAGCGCGGCGGTCGCCAAGTAGAGCGGCTTCGTTTCTGCCTCATTCTCTTGCCCATTCTCTTTATCATTCTCTTGCCTTGTCGCAAGCTTGCGCGCCCAAGCAAGCGAGCAGGCGGTCTTGCCTGAATTCGCTCCGCCCAACAACAATGCGGAAAAAGCATGCTCTGTCATGATGTTCCTGTCCCTTCCTGTCTCGCTCGCAGATTGACGCACCGCACGGCGGCGGGCGTGTGCGCAAGTGTGACTTCAAGTGTGTCTTCGAGTGTATATGTTTTTTTTCTATCTTGTCTAGAATGTAGATAGCGGTCAATGCGCGTCAAGGACAAAGGATCGATAGAAAAAGACAAGGCACGCGCCAGAGGCAGCCGCAAGGCTTGGGCGAGGGCGGCGCGAATCGTTCCCGCATGCGCAACCACAACGATAGTGAACGACTTCTCTTCGCCTTTGCTTGTCCGAGCGTGCGTGCACTCGATACGCTCGACGGCGCGCGCGACGCGGCGAGCGAGGTCGGCGAAGCTCTCTCCGTTTGGCGGACGATGGCTTGCGGGCGCGTCCCACAAGGCGCGATGGCGACCTTCGTCGTAACGCTCTCCCTCCCAGTCGCCGAAGTCCTGTTCGTTGAAGGTTTGTTCCTTGATAATTTGCTCGGCGAGAGGTTGCTTGCTCTCTCCGCGTTCAGCTTGAAGCGTCTCGCGCAAGGCTTGCGCTGTTTGCCGAGCGCGTTTCAGTTCGCTACTGATCCAAAGATCAGGATGCTGTGGTAGCAGGCTTTTAAGATTCTTCGCAAGGATTTTTATCTCTGTTTGTGCGTCTTCAAGGTGGGCGGGTATATCGCTACTGCCAGTAAAGACGCCCTCGCGTGCTTGGACAGGCGCATGGCGAATCCAAATCCAGCGGACGCACGGGTTGCTACTATCTTCTTCTTTCATCACGCGGCAGGAGGCGAGCAAGCTGACAAGCAACCTAAAAAGCTGCTTTTGTGACGAAAGTCATCTTGCGTTGCCATCATCCAAAACACATAAACCCCAAAAAATGTTTCCTTGATTCTAGCACGGCAGGCTATAATGGCATCTCTTATGTCTTCTCCCTCCCTCTCGCATGTCCTCTCGCGCGTGCGACCCTCTGCGACGATCGCCGCCGCTACACGAGCGAGCGAACTTAAGCGCGAAGGGCAGAACATCGTCTCCCTCTCTGCCGGTGAGCCAGATTTCGATACGCCCGATTTCATCGTAGAAGCCGCCACAAAGGCACTGCGCGAAGGCAAAACACGCTACGCACCCGCAGGCGGCATTGTTGAACTGCGCGAGGCGATCGCACGCAAACTCAAGCGCGAGAACGCAACCGATCTGCCGCCCAGTCGCATCGCCGTTACCTGCGGTGCGAAGCAGGCGATCTACAACGCGCTTGTCGCCAGTCTTAACCCTGGCGACGAGGTTATCGTTCCCGCCCCCTATTGGGTCAGCTATCCCGATATGGCAACGCTTGCGGGCGGTGTGCCCGTGATCGTCGAGACCAAAGAAGAAGACGGCTTTCTTCTCACGCCCGAATCGCTAGAAAACGCCTTGAGCGATAACACGCGGTGGCTCGTTCTGAACTCTCCGTCGAACCCCACGGGTGCTGTCTATAGCAAACAAGCCTTGCAGGCGTTAGGCGAGGTGATCGCCCGCCATGGAAAGCGGGGAGGACGCTGCGGGGTTATCAGCGACGAGATCTACGAACACCTCGTTTATGGCGATGTGCCTTTCGTCAGTTTTGCCCAAGCCTGTCCGCAGCTGTTGGAGCGCACGCTCATCGTCAATGGTGTCTCGAAGGCATTTGCCATGACGGGTTGGCGCATCGGCTACGCAGCGGGCGAAGAGAAACTTATCAAGGGCATGAATGTCATCCAATCGCAATCGGCGAGCTCCGCTACGACCTTCTGCCAATGGGCGGCGGTTGCTGCGCTCGATTCGGACATGGCGTTCTTTGCCCCTATGCTGAAGGCTTTCCGTGAGCGTCGCGATTTCATCACCCAAGCCTTAAACGCTATCCCCGGTCTTTCCTGCGCTGTTCCGCAAGGTGCTTTCTATGTCTTTCCTTCGTGTGGCGAGCTTATCGGTCGCAAGACAGAGCAAGGCAAGAATAAACAGAGCAAGCTCATCGAGGACGATCAATCTCTCTGCCTTTATGCGTTGGAGCAAGCGGGCGTTGCGATGGTGCATGGTGCTGCCTTCGGCGCATCGCCTTACTTGCGTTGCTCGTATGCTTGCTCGATGGAGCAGCTGGAAGACGCAACAACGCGCTTGGCGAAAGCCTTTGCTACGCTCTCTTGAAGGCTCTATCCTTTATCCTTTAACTCCTCTTATTCATTAATTTAGGAATTGTTTTCGTGAAAACTCTCAAAACTGATATTTGTGTCCTCGGCGGCGGCGCAGGGGGACTTGCCTTTGCCGCGGGTGCCGTGCAAATGGGCGCGCGAGTCGTGCTTGTAGAAAAAGGCAAGATGGGCGGTGATTGTCTCAACTATGGCTGCGTGCCGTCCAAAGCCTTGATCGCTGCTGGACAGCTCGCGCATGACATGCGCCATGCTGATCGTTTCGGCTTGCCGAACAGCGTTGTCAAGGCGGACTGGCAAAAGGTGCATGGACATGTCACCTCTGTGGTAGAGGCTATTGCGCCGCACGATTCGGTCGAGCGTTTCGAAAAATTAGGCTGCACGATTCTGCAAGCCAGCGGTAGTTTTATCGATCGCAAAAAAGTGCTGGCGGGAACGACGGCTGTACGCGCGAAGTACTTTGTGCTGGCGACGGGCTCGCATCCGTTTGTTCCGCCGATGGAGGGGATCAAGGATGTGCCTTACTTCACGAACGAAACTATCTTCGATCACAAGGAGGACATCAAGCATCTGATCGTCATCGGCGGCGGTCCTATCGGCTTGGAGTTAGCGCAGGCGCATCTACGGCTGGGGGCTAAGGTTTCTGTCATCGAGCGCGGTGCGTTGTTGGGACACGAGGATCCTGATCTCTCGCCTTTCTTGCTCAGGCAGTTGGAGAGGGAAGGGATGCAAATGTTAGTGCATCGCAATATCGTGCGTTTGGAGGGAACGAAGGGCAAGGTGCGGGTCATACTGACGCGGAACGACGAACAACGCGAGATGCAACAAGAGACTCTAGAGGGGTCGCATATTCTTGTAGCGACGGGACGTGTGCCGCAGTTAGCGGGGCTTAACTTAGAGAAGGCGGGCATTGCTTATACGCGCCGTGGAATTGTTGTCGACAAGAGGTTGAGGACTTCGCGCAGGGGTATTTATGCGATTGGCGATTGTTCGGGTTCGGCGCAGTTCACGCATGTTGCGGGGTATCATGCGGGAATTGCCATTCGTAACATTCTGTTTCCGATGCGTGCGAATGCTTCGTTGGAGAACCTTCCGTTAGTGACTTACTGCGATCCTGAGATAGCGTCGCTGGGACTTTCTGAGCGTGCGGCGGTTGAGCGGTATGGCAGGGAGGCTATCAAGGCTTTCTCTTTTGATTATGAGGAGAATGATCGTGCGCATGCGACGCACACGCCTGAGGGACGGATCAGGGTATTTCTGCGTAAGGGAAAAATTTTGGGGGTTGCTGTTGTGGGTGCGCATGCGGGCGAGATGCTTGCGCCGTGGATTGTTGCTATGGCGGCGGGCTTGAAGATTGGGCAGATGGCGGGTCCTATTTTTCCTTACCCGACATTGAGTGAGATCAGCAAGCGTGTTGCGGGGCAGGCATTTACGGGCGTGTTGTTTTCGCGGGGGATGCGGCGTTTTGTGAGGACGGTGCTGGCGTTGAAATCTTATGTGTGACAGAGAATGCTACGCACTTCGTGCGTAGAAAGCGCTTACGCGCTCCGCTGACGCGGGGTCTTTTGCGGGGGGACTGCGTCCCCCCACACCCCCCATGCGCAAAACTCGCTACGCCTACGGCTCGCTCGTCTTGCGTTTTACCGTCAATGCAAAAAGCCCGTTCCAATGACGTAGCAACTATCCCCCCCTAGCACGCATCGCCTTATTATGCTGCACCGCCTCCCCAAGCTGCGCCGCCTCCCGCTCCTCCCGCCGCACAATTTCCCTGCGCTCCTCCCGCAACCGCCGCTCGATCAACTTCTCATAAGTCTTCTCCCTCCGCAAACTGGCAAGCACCTCTGCTCGACACTGCTCCTCCTCCCGCCTCAAATGCTCAAGGCGCGAATCCAACTCATGAATGCGCGCCTGCGCACGAGGTAAATAATGCGGATTGGCAAGATTTAAATTCGAAGCCGCCAAAACCTCCTCCCTCGCCATCTCACTGCGAGCACGCGACAAAGCCATCACAGCCTGCTCCACCTCACGCTGCGCCTGCCCAAACTTGCGCTGGTGATTTTCCTTCTCCTCGCGTTGCAAACGCATGAGAGTAGTCAAACTCTTTCTCATCTATTCAACCCAGCCTTCCCGTTGAGTGTCCGCCTCGCTTGGGATTGCCTGACCAGATGCCACCTTGCTCGTCGTGTCCTGTACTGTTTCTTGCGCTTCTTTTTGCGCTGTTTCTTTTCCTTGTAAAATGTTCGACAAAAACATCGAGAGTTCTTGAAACTCCAACGGAGTCTCGTTCAACCCCTGCGTGAGAAATTCTTTCTCCAAACGCGGCACGACCGCAATAGCGCGATCGACCTGCGCGTCGCTACCCTGCCTGTAAGCCCCTAACTGGATCATGTCTTCCATCTCCTGATAACGCGCGATCAAAGCCCTCGCGTCGGCAAGCAAGGCGTTGTCCTCGTCGCTGTTGGCGTTCGGCAAAGCGCGCGAGACAGTCTGCAAGATGTCGATGGCAGGATAGCGGTTGCGATGGGCTATCTCACGCGAGAGCGTCACATGTCCATCGAGAATTCCACGCAAAGCGTCCGAGATGGGCTCGTTGGGATCGTCTCCCTCTACCAGCACCGAAAAGATGCCCGTGATATTGCCTTGCTCAATACCCTCTCCCTCTGCAAGATCTTCTTTACGCTCGATGCCCGTCCCCGCGCGCTCCAACAGACGCGGCAACTCGGCGAAAACAGATGGCGTGTAGCCACGCATGGTGACAGGCTCGCCCGCCGCCAAGTGTATCTCGCGCAACGCCATGGCAAAGCGCGTGAGGCTATCGAGCAAACACAATACCTCGCAACCCGTGTTGCGGAAGAACTCGGCAATCGCCATGGTCGTCCATGCCGCCTGCCTGCGCGCGAGAGCTGGCTCTTCTGCCGTGGCGATAACAATGACGCTACGACGCAATCCCTCGTCGCCCAAGGCGCGCTGTAGAAATTCCTTCACCTCTCGACTGCGTTCGCCGATTAATCCTACGACGATCACATCGGCTTGCGAGCGGCGCGCGATCATCGAGAGCAACAACGACTTCCCAACCCCTGAGCCCGAAAAGATTCCCAAGCGTTGTCCTCGACAACACGGGGCGAAGGTATCTAACGCGCGTACGCCCAACAAGATCTTCTCGCCCAAGGCGCGCCGCAGGTGGGCTGCGGGAGGCTGCGCGCGGATAGCGTAAGCCTCGTCGCCAAGTGGCAAGCCACCGAGGTTGTCGCGTGCCTCGCCGCGTGCACCGACGACACGACCCAGCCAACTTGTGGTCGGATAAATCACCGCCTCGTGGAACGAGGCGGTGACGCGATCGCCTACGCTCACGCCGTTCAGCTCGCCGAAGGGCATCACCAAAGTCTTGTCGAGGTCTTGTCCGACCACCTCGCAATTGAGCGGCTGCTCGCGGTTCGGACTTTCCAACGCGCACAAGTCGCCCATCGAAAGGAATCGCTCCAAGCCGTGAATCTCTACCGTCGTGCCGCGAAGTGCTATCACGCGCCCGCTCGCACGAAAGTCGTTCAAGCGTTTAACTTCGTTGCGCATGGCGTCCAAAAAATCCATCCGAAAATCCTAACTCTTCACCACAAATCCTTAGCTGCTCGCCTTGCGAGGGCGCATACCATCGCTACCAAAGCATGGTAGGCTTTTTGCTCTTCTACTGCAATCCATCTCCTCTATCTGAATCTTGTGCTCTCTCTTCTACATCGCCTGCCTCGACTTGGCGTAATTTTTCTGCTTGGCTGCCTCCTGCACGCCCCCCTTGCAACAAGGGTGTCGCAAGCACAGGCGGAGCAAGCGCGCGTTATCATCGATACCGAGGTTGCCTATACGCTCGCGCTACTGGCAAAGCCCTTGCTGCCCGCGCTCGGCGACGCTGCCCAGCGACTGAAGTTGCATGTTTTGTGGAACAATCAAACTAACGCCTTTGTGAGCGCGGGAACGCATGTCGTCATCTTCAGCGGGCTGATTCGCAAAACCGATAGCGCCGAAGAGTTGCAAGCCGTCCTAGCGCACGAGTTCGGGCATGTGCTAGCCGATCACTACGCCTTGACGGTGAGCGATCGCGAACGAGCGCAACGATTAGCTTTGCTTTTGATGTTCGCCTCCCTGCCCTTGGCTGTGGTTAGCGGCGAGGCTGCCATCGCGGCGGCGATCGGGCTGCCGCAAGCTGTTGTCAATCTGACGCTTGCCGAGCAACGCGCACGCGAGAGCGTTGCGGACAACAGCGCCCTTCAGATATTAGAGCGTGCTGAGCTTTCGCCTCATGGGCTGATCTCCTTCTTTAAAAAGCTGGGCGGCGAGAGGGCTGCAGGATACGCGAAGTATCTACAGACGCACCCGTCAACACCCGATCGCATTACCTTTCTTCAGGAGCGCGTTGCGCGTTCTCCCTTCTTGTCTCGTCAAGAATCAAAAAATCAACGCAAAAATCAAAAAAGGAGCGGCGTGCTTTCGCGCGTCTGAAGGCGAAGCTCGACGCGCATGCGCTATCTCCTGCGCTTGTGTTGAAAAAGTATGCTCGCAAAAAATCCGCAGGCAACGCCGAGCAAGCTTTAGCAGGCGGCTTAGCGCGCACGATTGCCTTATACCGCCAGCAGAAGACGAAGCAGGCATTGCGGGAGGTTGCAGGTTTGTTGAAACAAGAGCCTAACGACCCCTTCTTCTGGGAGCTGAAAGGCGACATCTTGCGCGCAAGCACGATAGGCGAAACAACGGGCAAGACGACGGACAAGTCGGCAAAAAAGTCGTTTGAAGGCGAGCGGCAGGCGCAAGCTGCCTATCGCAAGGCGTTGAAGATTTTCAAAGCAAGGCAGGCTAAAGACGGTTTTATTGCCTATGATCTGCCGATACGCTTTAGCCTGTTCGACTCGTTGCTTGTCACGGGTTCTTTGGAGGAGGCGGCAGTCGTCATGCAGCAGGGCTTGGCGAGGTCGCCGCGTTCGATACTCGTGCGGCGTAAACTGGCGAGCCTCTATGAACGACAGGGACGCCACGCCGAGCGCGCGCTCGTTTGGGCGGAGGCCTTGTGGTTGGGCGGAGAGCGCAAAAAAGCCTATTGCAGCGCGCAGGAGGCAATACGACAACTTCCCCCTGGATCGCCGCAACGGCTACGAGCAGAAGATCTCGCCTTGCAAGTGCGTGCACAAAAAAAACGCCGAGAGAAACTCGCCTGCTCGTGAGGCGTAGCAGAAACTCGCGCAAAAAAATATCAGATGCCTCGACATGTTTTTTGGGTTGCTGCTGTGGCAGAAGGCGTGCGGCTTGATCGCTTCTTGGCGCAGAGCCTACCTGATGCGATGGCGTTGTCGCGCACGAGTCTCGCGCGGCTGATTGAAAAGGGAGCGGTTAAGGTAGACGGAAAGCCCGTCACAACGCGAGCCTTGCTGTTGCGGGAGGGACAGGAGGTCGCCTTGAACCTTGCGGTTGCGATCACGAATGTGGAGACACATACAGAAACTTCGAGCGACAAGCAGACGCTTAAACAGACGCACGCTCCGTTAGAGATTTTATACGAAGACGAGCATTTACTCTGCTTTGTCAAGCCTGCGGGATTGACGACGCATCCTGCTGCTTCTGTGCGCGGCGAGACATTAGTTGATTATTTGAAGATGCATTGTGCGCCTCACCTTGCGGGTTATCCGCATGATCCGCGTTGTGGGATTGTGCATCGGCTTGACAGGGAGACGAGCGGTGTGATGGTCGCGGCGAAGAGCGAAAAAGCACGAATGGCTTTGGCGGCGATGTTTGCGCGTCATGACTTGGAACGTTGTTATCTCGTGTTAGTTTGGGGAGTGCCGACGCTCAAGCAGGGTACGATCGATGCTGCCTTGGCGCGGCATCCTGTTCAGCGTACGCGGATGGCGGTATGTCGGGATAGCGGGAGGCAGGGCAAGGGGCAGAGAAGGGGACGCAAGGCGGTGACGCACTATCGTCTCTTACAGGCTTTCGGCGATGAGACTTGTCTTCTTAGATGCACATTAGAGACGGGACGGACGCATCAAATTCGCGTTCATCTTTCCAGCATTGGGCATGCGGTGATGGGCGATCCGTTGTATGGCGATAGCAATCCTTCAGCGCGGAGGCGTGCTTACGCGGAGAGTCTGCCTATGATGGGGAGGCAGGCTTTGCATGCGGAGCGGCTAGCTTTTGTGCATCCGATCGGTGGGAAGGAGATTTCTTTTTCTGCGCCGCCGCCACGCGATTTTCAGAGATTGCTTGAGGCGTTGCAGGAACTTTGAGAACGCGACAGCCTTGCGTCACAGGAGCCGCTTGCCATGGTACAAGCGCAGCTTGCGCGAGACTTCGCCTATTCTAAGCTACGCTCGCTCGCCTTGCGTTTTTTCTTCATCAAACAAAGCCCGACACACGCAAGCGCAAGTGCTCACACCGCCGCGCGCGCCACCCGAAAGATATGCGTCGTCAAAGCCGCAAGTCCATTGCTCCGCGACGGCGATAAATACTCGCTCAATCCAATAGCCCGCAAAAACTCAGGGCGAGACCCCACAATCGCCAACGGCGGACGATCATTATAAACACGAAACACAAGCGCAATCAAACCCCGCACCAAAACCGAATCGCTCTCCGCACGAAACCGCAACCTTCGCTCGCCATCCACCTCCACAATCTCCGATACAAACCACACCTGCGAAACACAACCCCGCAACAAGTTCGCCTCCACTCGCTCCCCCTCGCATAAAGACGGTAGCCGCTTCCCCAAATCAATCACATGCTGATACTTGTCCGCCCAATCGTCAAAGAAAGAAAACTCCTCAACAACCTCACGCTGCACATCCCCTAGAACATCCTCAAGAGCAGATACCTCCTCAATCATACGACCTCCCCCCGCCCGACGCATCGAGGGATTTGCTAGAATTTTGCTCCGCCTCAACAACAGCACGCATAGCCTCCAAAGCCTCAGGATTGGCAAGCGCATGGCGATTGTCGATCTCCCTGCCCGCAATCACATCGCGGATCGCCGTCTCGGTGATCTTGCCTGAGCGCGTCCTAGGAATATCCTCGACCGCAAAAATGCTCGAAGGAACATGGCGCGGCGAACAATTGTTCCGCAACCGCTCGACAATACCCCTCCGCAATCCCTCGTCCAACAGAACCCCCTCCGCTAGACGCACGAAAAGCAAAATGCGCGTAGAGGCAGAAGCATCGGTAAGAACCTGCTCGACAGCTACCGCCTCCAAGATATTCTCCATGCTCTCGATCTGTCGATAAATCTCGGCAGTGCCAATCCGCACCCCGCCCACATTCAATGTAGCATCGGAACGCCCGAACAAAGTGAATCCTCCGCTCGCGCTGTGCTGCTCGGCATAATCGCCCTGATGCCAAAGGTCGCGCTCAAACCTCTCGAAGTAGCTGCTACGATATTTTGACTTCTCCTCGTCGTCGCCGAAAAAACCCAACGGCATCGAAGGAAACGCGCGCGCGCACACCAACTCACCTCGCCTGTCTAAGATAGGCTTCGCTTGCGCATCCACAACCTCGACCGCCATGCCCAAGGCTGCAACGGAAATCTCGCCTCGATATACAGGCATGCTCGGACACCCCATCAAAAAACAACCGCAGAGATCCGTGCCGCCGCTGATCGACGAAGGAAAAGGCTTCGAGGCAGACAAAGCATGCGCCATGAAATCAAATCCCTCAGGCGCAAGCGGAGAACCCGTAGCCATCGTCGCGCGTAGGCTTGTCGTGTCGAACGCATCGCGCGGCACAAGCCCCGATTGCTCCAACGCCGCGTAATACTTGGCAGACGCGCCGAAGTGGGTGAGTTGCTCTTCCTCCGCCATCTGCCACAACCTGCGTCCCGCCTCGAACAGCGGCGCGCCATCGTAAAGCACGACCCGCGCGCCGCAAAACAGCGCACTCACAAGCCAGTTCCACATCATCCAACCACAAGTGGTGAAAAAGAAGACTCGGTCGCCCGCCCTAATGTCCGCGTGAAACTTATGCTCCGAAATGTGCTTCAGCAACACTCCCCCCGCGCGATGGACAATACACTTCGGCGCGCCCGTCGTTCCCGACGAGTAGAGAATGCATAAAGGATGGTCGAAAGGAAAAGATTCGTAGCAAAAAGGCGTGCTGTCCTCCTCGTCTAACGACAAGGCGTCTAGGCACTCGGCGAAGGAGCGCAACGGCATCTTTTTACCCGCCTCCCCAGCAATGCCCGCGACGCTGTCTTTGAGGGTGAAATCTCGTTTTCCACACCGCGCGCTGACGACGAATACTTGTTCCAACGAGGGTAAGCCGCGCACTACTTTTTCCATCTCATCGCGGCGATCGAAGAACTTGCCGTTGTAGGCGTAGCCACAGCCGAGCAGCAGCACCTTCGGGCGCGTTTGCTGAAAGCGATCGAGAATACTAGCCGCGCCGAAATCGGGCGAAGCGCAAGTCCATACCGCGCCGATCGCAGCAGATCCTAGCATTCCTACGACCGCCTCAACCCCGTTCGGCAGGACGGCGGCGACCCTGTCGTGAGGGCGCACCCCTGCCTTTTTTAACAAACGCGCGCAAGCCTCGACCTTGCCGCGCAAGGTGCGCCGATCCCACCTCAGCGGCTTGCCCTGCTCAAGCCAGGTGGAGAGGACAATCTGCTCCTCGTCGCCGCGTAAGATATTCTCGGCAAAGTTCAAGCTTGCACGAGGGAAAAACCTTGTCGCAACCATGCTCTCGCCCGCCTCGACGAAGGGGGCTGCGCCCGTCTCTCCTTTCACCTCGGCGAAACGCCACAGCGCATGCCAAAAGGTCTTGTTGTCTTCAAGCGACCAACGCAAGGACCAATGTAAGAGTGCCTCGTACTCGGTTTTTGTCCTCGGCGCGCCTTGAGCGTTAAAAGGCGTAAAGTTTTTGCAAAAGTCGTGCAGCAACGAAGCCTCGATGCGCTCCGCAGAGGGCTGCCACAAGATGGGAGAAGGTTGCGTCATGCCAGCCTCTACCACGCCGCGAGCGGAGGCAGCGACATCAGCACCGCTTCGGGGTTGGCATTTGTCAGCAAGCCAAAGCGCGTGCCGCGGTCATAGACGAGATTGAACTCGGCATAGTAACCGCGCACCCGTAGCTGTTGCGCACGCTGCTCTGCGCTCCAAGGCTCAAGCATTCGCGCCCGCACAATTTTAGGCACAACCTCCAAGAACGCCTCTCCCGTCTCGCGCACGAAGGCGAAGTCGTGCTGCCAATTTTTCCTCAAGTCATCGAAAAAGATACCACCCGCGCCGCGCACGCGATTGCGATGATGAATCATGAAATAGGCATCGCACGCTGCTGCATAAGCCTCGTAGCGTCCTTGCTCGTACTTGTCGCAAACGCGGCGAAAGGCATCGTGGAAGAGGTCGCGCATCTCATAGTCGTCCTCGTTCGGGGTGAGGTCTGCGCCGCCACCGAACCAGCCGTGCGCGCTGTGAATATAGCGCGTGTTGAAGTGCACTGCCGGCACGCGCGGCGAGCGAGGATGGGCTACCACCGAGATTCCGCTCGCCCAAAACCTTCCGTCGTCAGCCGCCCCCTTCACCTCGCGCCGCAGCTCTGGCACAAAAGTGCCGTGGACGGTCGAAACATTGACCCCTACTTTTTCAAAAACCCGTCCGCGCATCAAAGACATCTCTCCGCCGCCGCCATTAGTATTGGCATCTTCGCGCTGCCAATGCTGCCTGCTAAATTTTCCTGCCATCATAGCCGCCGTCTCTGCATTATCGAGCGAGGCATCGGGCGCGGCGTGTTCCAAAGCCTCCAAAGCTTCACACAGACGGTCGCGCAACGAATAGAACCATTGCGCCGTCTGCTCGCGTCGCTCGGCTTGTTGCTGGGAGAGTTTTGTCACGATACCCTAGTCCTTGCGTTGCTTTTCTTGACTCACTGGTGCTAAAATAGCCGAAAATAGGGTTAAAAGCCAAAAAATGAACATCATAACGAACCTCATGTTGTCCTCGACCTTTCATAGCGAATACTTCTCGGCGTTGGTGTTCTTGGGCGTTGCCTTCGGCTTCTCGATTCTCTTTGTCGTGGCGAACTTTCTGATGTCGCCGAAAGCCCCGTACGCGGAGAAGCTTTCGGCGTATGAGTGCGGTTTTGAAAGTTTCGACGATTCTCGCCTGCGCTTCGATATCCGCTTCTACTTGGTCACCTTGCTGTTCATCGTCTTCGATCTAGAGGTCGCCTTTCTGTTTCCCTGGGCCTTGGCGCTGCGCGATCTTTCGCTGGCGGGCTTTTGGTCGATGATGGCGTTCTTAGGCATTTTGTGCATCGGCTTCCTCTACGAGTGGCGCAAGGGCGCGCTCGACTGGGAGTAGCGATCTTATGGCAAGCCTGACTCCTCCTTCTTCTCCAAGCCCTCGTGCAAACCTTGCGTTACCGCGCGCGATGCCGAGCAAGAAGCTCGAGGATCTTTCTCCGAACCTAGCGCGACGCGGCTATGTGACGGCGCGATTGGACGATCTTGTCGGCTGGGCGCAAAGCGGCTCTATGTGGCCGATGACCTTCGGTCTGGCCTGCTGCGCGGTGGAGATGATCCACGCCTATATGCCGCGCTACGATCTGGATCGCTTCGGCGTGTTCGTACGCGCCTCGCCGAGACAATCGGATGTCATGATCGTCGCCGGCACGCTGACAAACAAGATGGCGCCCGCGCTGCGTAAGGTCTACGATCAAATGGCAGAGCCGCGCTGGGTTATCTCGATGGGCTCGTGCGCGAACGGCGGGGGCTACTACCACTACTCCTACTCGGTTGTGAGGGGTTGCGATCGGATCGTTCCCGTCGATATCTATGTACCAGGATGCCCTCCGACCGCCGAGGCGTTGGTCTACGGCATCTTGCAGCTGAAGAAGAAAATCCGCCGCACCGCGCGATTCCGTCGATAGCGAAGATAAAACCGAAGATAAAACCGAAGATAAAACCTAGGATGAACGCCAAGCAATGAACAGCAAGCTACAGCAACAAGAAAACGACGAGGATGTCGAAGAACTTGCCTCCTACCTGCTCGGCAAGCAGCAAGACCGCCTGCAACGCGAAAGGCGCGACAAAGGCATGCTCGCCTTCCAAGCCGTCGCGGAAACGCTGCCTGAAGTCGCCAAGTTTCTGCGCGACGACAGGCAATGCCTGTTTCGATTGTTGATCGATATTTGCGCGGTCGACTACCCGCAACGCACGCAACGCTTCGAGGTGGTCTACCACTTGCTCAGCCCGACGCACAACACACGCCTGCGACTGATCGTTGTGGCAGACGAAGAAACCTTTCTTCCCTCGCTGCACAGCATCTTTCCCTCTGCCACCTGGTACGAGCGCGAGTGCTGGGACATGTTCGGCATTCGCTTCCGCGACCACCCCGATCTGAGACGCTTGCTCAGCGACTACGAGTTCCAAGGGCATCCTCTGCGCAAGGACTTCCCGCTCAGCGGCTATTCGGAGGTGCGCTACGACGAGGAGCAGGGACGGATTGTCTCTGAGAAAGTCTCGATGGCGCAAGATCTACGCGACACGGATACCCTCATGCCTTGGCACGGCTTGCCGCAGAAAATGCAACGCTCTGCGTCCGAAAAAACCGACGACGATTGACAGCCAAAATTAGCGACAAAGATTGAATCGACCATGAGCAAAATTCCTACAGCAGAAACCTCTCCTCGCCACAACGACGATCCGACGCTGCGCACGATGACGATGAACTTCGGCCCCCAGCATCCCGCTGCGCACGGCGTGTTGCGGCTTGTGATGGAAATGGACGGCGAGGTGATCGAGCGGATAGATCCGCATATTGGCTTGTTGCATCGCGGCACGGAAAAGCTGATCGAACACAAGACCTACCTGCAAGCCATCCCCTATTTCGATCGCTTGGATTATGTCTCTCCCTTGTGCCAAGAACACGCCTTCGTCCTCGCTGCCGAAGACCTTTTGTGCATCACTGCACCGCGCCGCGCGCAGTTTCTGCGCGTGCTGTTCGACGAGATCACACGCATTCTGAACCACCTTCTCAGCACGACGAGCTACGCGATGGATGTGGGTGCCTTGACACCCGCGCTGTGGGGCTACGAAGAACGCGAGAAGCTTATGGGTTTCTACGAAGCCGCCTCAGGTGCCCGTCTGCACGCCGCCTACTACCGCGTCGGCGGTGTGTATCGAGATCTGCCCGAAGGGCTGGAAGAGAAGATCGCCGAATGGGCTGAGCAGTTTCCTAAATTCGTCAATGATATGGAAACGCTACTGACCGGCAATCGAATCTTCAAGCAACGCTCGGTCGACATCGGCGCGATCTCAACCGAGGACGCGCTCGCTTGGGGCTTCACAGGTCCGATGCTGCGGGCGACGGGCATGGCATGGGATTTGCGCAAATCTGCACCGTACGCCGTCTATGACGAACTCGACTTCGATATACCCATAGGCGAAAAAGGAGACTGCTACGATCGATACTTGGTGCGCATCGCCGAAATGCGTCAATCGCTCTCGCTGATCCAACAATGCTTGGAGAGCATGCCGCAAGGCGAGGTTGTCATCGATGACAACAAGATCGTGCCGCCTGCCCGCAAGGACATGATGGAATCGATGGAAGCGATGATCCACCACTTCAAACTCTTCTCCGAGGGGTTTCATGTGCCTGAGGGAGAGGTCTATCGTGCCATCGAAGCGCCGAAGGGCGAGTTCGGTGTCTATCTAGTGTCCGATGGTAGCAACAAGCCGTACCGATGCAAAATTCGCGCGCCGGGGTTTGCCCATCTGCAAGCCTTCGAAAAGCTGTGCAAGGGACATATGCTCGCCGATTCGGTCGCCGTGTTAGGATCGCTCGATATCGTCTTCGGCGAAATCGATCGATAACACATCGGTAACTTTTGGAAAGATTTTTTAGCGACTCTCTTTTGCGATGCCTTCTGCTCCCTCCTCCTCTGCCGCCAAGCTCTCCGAACGCTTTTCCTTTAGCAGAGCGTTTGCCGAGCGTGCCAAAAAGGAGCTCGCCAAGTATCCCGAAGGTCGCAAGCAGAGTGCCGTGCTCGCGCTGCTGGATCTTGCGCAACGGCAGAACACGCGCACGCACTGCGTCACGGATGCGGCCATGGAGACGATCGCCTCGATGCTGTCGCTGTCGCGCATGCGCCTTGAAGAGATCGCCAGCTTCTACACGATGATCAATCGCAAGCCCGTAGGAAAGTACCACCTCCAATGCTGTAGGACGACCCCCTGTATGCTGCGCGGCGGCGACCTTGTCCAACGACGCATCGAAGAGACGCTGGGTATCGGCAACCTTGAGACGAGCGCGGACGGACGCTTCACCCTCTCGCAAGTCGAGTGCTTGGGTGCTTGCTCCAACGCGCCCGTCGTGCAGATCAACGACGACATGTACGAAGACCTCACGGGCGACGACATAGAAAACATTCTCGCGCAGCTGAAGAAAGGCGAAACACCCAAAGCAGGCTCGCAACACGGACGGCGCGGCGCAGAACCCCAAGACCAAGAACCTCCAGACATAGCACCACGGAGGGCTTGATGCTTAAGGACAAAGATCGCATTTTCACCAACCTCTACGGGCAGGCGGGCGTTGATTTGGCGTCGTCGAAGAAGCGCGGCATTTGGGATGGCACGGCAAGTCTGGTTAAGAAGGGACGAGAGAAAATCGTCGAGGAGATCAAAGCCTCAGGCTTGCGAGGACGCGGCGGCGCAGGATTTCCGACCGGACTGAAATGGTCTTTCATGCCTGCAAACTCTACCTTGCCCAGCTACCTCGTCGTTAATGCCGACGAATCCGAACCCGGCACTTGCAAAGACCGCGACATGATTCGTTTCGATCCGCATCGCCTGCTGGAAGGATGCCTTCTTTCCGCCGTCGGCATGGGAGTGCATCACGCCTACATCTACATCCGCGGCGAGTTTGTGCGCGAAGCGGAGGTGTTGCAGGGTGCGATTGAGGAAGCTTACGCAGCGGGCTTGCTCGGCAAGAACGCGGCGAAAAGCGGCTACGACTTCGAACTGCACTTGCATCGCGGTGCGGGAGCTTACATCTGCGGCGAAGAGACGGCGTTGTTGGAAAGTTTGGAGGGAAAGAAGGGGCAGCCGCGCTTGAAGCCGCCCTTTCCTGCCGCTTGCGGACTCTATGGTTGTCCGACCACCGTCAACAATGTCGAGACGATCGCCGTCGTGCCGAGCATTCTGCGGCGCGGAGCTATGTGGTTTTCCTCCTTCGGACGCGACAAGAACCACGGCACAAAGGTGTTTTGTATATCGGGGCATGTGAACAAACCTTGCACCGTCGAGGAATCCATGTCGATCCCGCTGAGGGATTTGATCGAGCAACACGCGGGCGGCGTGTGCGGCGGATGGCAAAACCTGCTCGCCATCATTCCGGGCGGCTCTAGCGTGCCGCTCCTTCCGCGCACGCTATGCGAGACGGCACTGATGGATTACTCCTCCTTGGCGGAACTCAAGAGCGGATTGGGAACGGGAGCTGTGATCGTGATGGATCGCTCGACCGATATCGTGCAAGCGATCGCGCGCATAGCCCACTTCTACAAGCACGAGAGCTGCGGGCAATGCACCCCTTGCCGCGAGGGGACGGGGTGGATGTGGCGGGTGCTAGAACGCATGGTGGAGGGACGAGCCGAAATTGCCGAGATCGAGCTACTGTTGCAGGTCTCTAAACAAGTGGAGGGGCATACGATCTGCGCGCTAGGCGATGCCGCCGCTTGGCCGATCCAAGGCTTGATCCGCCACTTCCGTGGCGAGATCGTCGAGCGAATCGAAAGACGGCGATACCAAGAAAAAACTGAAGAAAAAATTGAAGAAAAGCTAGAAGAAAAGCATGAAGAGCAACAGCCCATAGCGGCGCAATAGCAGCAAGCAAATCAAAGGCAATCTCAAGAGCAATCTCCAGAACAATTTTATGTCCGACACAAAATCAACCCGCACTCCGAATCCCACTCCAAAGCACGCTCCAAAGCATGCTCTTGCGTCCTCTCTTGCGTCCTCTCTTGCGCCGAGCATGGTCAAGGTTCTCGTCGACGGCACGGCGCAGGAATGCGACGGGGGCATGACCGTTTTGCAGGCGTGCGAGCAGGCGGGGGCAGAGATTCCTCGCTTCTGCTATCACGACCGTCTTTCGATCGCCGGCAATTGTCGCATGTGTTTAGTTGAAGTTTCTCCTGGTCCTGCGAAACCGCAAGCCTCCTGCGCCTTGCCGATCAGCGAGGGGATGAGGATCACAACCGATTCTCCCTCGTTGCGCGCGGCGCGTAGGGGCGTTATGGAGTTCCTGCTGATCAACCATCCGCTGGATTGTCCGATCTGCGACCAGGGCGGCGAATGCGACTTGCAAGATCAGGCGCTCGCCTACGGCTTCGACCGAAGTCGTTTCGTCGAGAACAAACGCGCTGTCGGCGAAAAGTTCATGGGGCCGCTCATCAAAACCGTCATGACGCGATGCATCCATTGCACACGCTGCGTGCGCTTTGCAAACGAAGTCGCAGGCGTAGATACGATCGGCTTGCTGGGACGCGGCGAAGAGGTGGAAATCTCCACCTTAGAACAAACGCTCGATTCCGAGCTTTCGGGTAATGTGATCGATCTCTGCCCTGTCGGCGCGCTAACGGCGAAGCCCTCCGCCTTTCAAGCGCGCGCGTGGGAGGTCAAGAAAACCCACGGCATCGATGTCATGGATGCCGTTGGTAGCAACATCCGTATCGATAGCAAGAACGGGCGCGTCATACGAATCCTGCCGCGCTTGCACGAAGAGGTGAACGAAGAGTGGCTCTCGGACAAGGCACGCTTCTCGTGCGACGGCTTGGCGCGACAAAGGCTGGAGAGACCCTACGCACGCAAGGAAGGCAAGCTCACTCCTGTTTCATGGCAGGAAGCCTTGACTTTAGTCGCCAAAAAAACGACGCAGGCGGGCGCGCGCGTGGCAGCACTCGGCGGCGATCAATGCGACTTGGAATCGCTGTATGCGCTCAAAAAGCTTTTGGAAGGACAAGGCTCAACGAAGTTCGACGCAAGGCAGGGGGGAGCGCAGTTTGACCCCCGTGTGCGCAACGGCTACCTTTTCAACACGACGATCGCGCGCGTGGCAGAGACCGATGCGCTGTTGATCGTGGGCACCAACCCGCGCGAAGATGCACCCGTTCTGAACGCGCGGCTGCGCCAAGCGTGGTTGAGCGGAGGGTTGCGGCATGCCTACGGCATCGGAGTAAGCTGCGATCTGACCTACCCTTGCAATTGGCTTGACGACAAGGCGCAACGTCTGTCGAAGATCGTCTCTGGCAAGGACGGCGTTTTCGAAACGCTGTCTGCGGCGCGCCGTCCGCTGCTCATGCTCGGCTACGATGCCTTAGAGCGCGTAGATGGCAAGGAGATTTGGCGTTTGTGCGGTTTGATTGCAGAAAAAACCTCGATGGTTAAAGAGGAATGGAACGGCTTCAACATCCTCCACCGCGGCGCGTCGGCGGTGGGTGCTTGCGAGATCGGCTTCAACCAGGGTTTCGGCGGCGTCCAATCGCTGTTGGTCGACATTGCGCAGGGCGACATCGAGGTTGCCTTCGTGATGGAGGCAGACGATTTCGATGCAGAAGCCTTGCAGCGATGCTTCACCGTTTATATCGGACACCACGGCGAGCGCACGGCGCAGGTAGCCGATGTGATTCTACCCTCCGCCGCCTACACGGAAAAGAGCGGCACTTGGATCAACTTGGAGGGGCGCGTGCAAAAAAGCTTTGCCGCCGTCCCTCCGCCTGGCGAGGCGCAAGCAGCGTGGCGTATTCTGCGCGCGTTGTCTGATACACTGGGGGCGAAGCCTCTGTGGAACGACTTGCAAGGTTTGCGAGAGGCGTTGGTAGAAGAGTATCCCGATCTGGGCAAGTCCGATCGTCCCTTGACAGCAGCTTGGACAAGCCTCGGCAAGGTGGGGGCGTTGCGCGAAGAGGCGATCGTCGCCACACGCGACAACTACTATATGACCGACCCCGTCTCGCGCGCCTCCGAGACGATGTCCGCTTGCACGCGCGCGCGGCGCGAACTGAGAAACGCATCTTCCGCTAGTCGATGACCTCCTTTTCTTTCTCCTCGCTGTGGCAGCAACAATTTTTGCCAATGCTTTTGCTGGTCGCGCTCGCCGCCGCGGTCATGTTTGGGGTTGTGATCGCGGTCGCCTATCTGATTTACGCAGAACGGAAAATCTTGGGTTGGATGCAACGCCGCCGCGGTCCGAACACCGTCGGTCCCTTCGGCTTGTTGCAACCCTTCGCCGATGCCTTGAAGCTGATTTTCAAAGAACCCCTGCTACCGACTGGTGTCGATCGTATCGTCTTCCTGTGCGCACCGATTCTGACCTTCGCGCTCGCGTTGGGCGCGTGGGCGGTGATTCCCATCGGCGCGGGGCTGGTGTTCGCCGATGTGAACGCAGGGATTCTCTACCTCTTCGCGCTCTCGTCGCTGGGCGTCTACGGCATCATGATGGGGGGGTGGGCGTCGAACTCGCAGTACCCGTTTTTGGGCGCGATGCGCTCAGCTGCACAAATGGTGTCGTACGAGATCGCCATCGGCTTTGTCATCGTGTCGGTGCTTGTCATGGCGGGCTCGCTCAACCTCAGCCGTATCGTCGAGGCGCAGCAATCGCTATGGTTCATCGTGCCGCTGTTTCCGATGGCGATCGTCTTCTTTATCGCCGGTCTTGCCGAGACGAATCGTGCACCCTTCGATCTGCCTGAGAGCGAAAGCGAGTTGGTGTCGGGGTTCAATGTCGAATACTCAGGGATGGTCTTTGCGCTCTTCTTCTTGGGCGAGTATGCCAACATGATTCTGATCGCAGCAACGGCTACGCTCTTCTTCTTGGGAGGGTGGCTGCCGCCGATCGATTCCGAACCCTTCGTCTCGATTCCGCCGCCCGTATGGTTTATGCTGAAGGTGTGCGCGTTGCTGTTCCTCTTCTTGTGGGTCAGGGCGACCTTTCCTCGCTATCGCTACGACCAGCTGATGCGCTTGGGATGGAAGATCTTCCTGCCGCTCACCTTGCTGTGGGTTGCTCTTGTCTCTAGCGTCGTCTACTTCTTCGACCTGTAACCTTGAACTACACTTTATGTCCTTTCTATTAAAACACCTGCGTGCTTTCCTGCTGCTCGAATTGTTGCAGGGGATGTGGCTTACTTTTCGCTCGATGTTTCGCCCGAAGCATACGCTGAACTACCCTTACGAGAAGGGGCCGCTCAGTCCTCGGTTTCGCGGCGAACACGCCTTGCGACGCTATCCGAATGGCGAAGAGCGTTGCATCGCTTGTAAATTGTGCGAGGCGGTCTGCCCTGCGCAAGCGATCACGATCGATTCCGAGCCGCGCGACGACGGCTCTCGCCGCGCTACACGCTACGATATCGACATGACGAAGTGCATCTACTGCGGCTTGTGTCAGGAAGCCTGCCCTGTGGATGCGATCGTCCAAGGACCCAACTTCGAGTTCGCTACCGAAACGCGCGAAGAGCTTTTCTACGACAAGGCAAAGCTGTTGGACAACGGCGATCGCTGGGAAGAAGCGTTGGCTGCCAATCTGAAACGCGATGCGTCCTATCGATAGTGGCATGATCGTTGCACTTTCTCCGTTCCAACTGATCGAAGGACTTGTCTTCTTCGCCTTCGCCGCCGTGATCACGAGTTGCGCGCTGGGTGTTGTCGTCGTGCGCAACCCTGTTCATGCCGTGCTGCTGATGGTGGCTGCTTTCTTCTCCAGCGCGGCGCTGTTCGTGATGCAGGGCGCGGAGTTCCTCGGATTGTTGTTGATCATCGTCTATGTGGGCGCGATCGCCGTCCTGTTCCTCTTCGTCGTCATGATGCTCGACATTCGCGTCGTCGCCGCCGCGAAAAGCCGTCGCAAGCATTTGCCGCTCGCTATCGTGGTGGCAGGCTTGTTGCTTGCAGAACTCGCCGCCGTTGTGATGCTGGACACAAGTCGAACGCCACCTGCTCCACAGGCAATCGTCCAACCCTCTGTCCAACCCTCTCCCTTCACCGCCCCCTTCACGGCAGCACCACGCCCGCTGCTCGACAACACGACCGAACTAGGGTTGCTCCTCTATTCCGACTACCTCGTCATCTTTGAAATTGCGGGCTTGCTGCTGCTGCTCGCGATGCTGGGTGCTATCGTGCTGACGCATCGCAAACGCGAGGGCGTTGCGCGACAAGACTTCACCTTGCAGCAGGAGCGCGTCGAGAAAGCACGGCTTGTTAAGGTCGCGTCGGTCAAGGTCGCCTCGGTCACGGTCGCCCCGAAAGGCGAGGGTTAAAGTATGTCTGCCACGCTTGAGTTCTTGCTACCTATCGGCTTACCGCACTATGTGCTGTTAAGCTCGACTCTTTTTGTTATTGGCATGCTGGGACTTTTTCTGAATCGTCGGCATGTTATCGTCATCTTGATGGCGGTCGAGTTGCTTTTCTTGGCAGCGAGCATGAACTTCATCGCCTTCTCGACAGCGACGGGCGACTTGACCGGACAAGTGTTCGCGCTTTTCATTCTTGCAACGGCAGCGGCCGAGGTGACGATTGGTTTGGCGATTCTCGTCGTCTACTACCGCAATCGCGCCTCGATTTCGATCGACGACATCTCCAACCTCAAGGGCTGACAGCGCGCCGACCGATGATCGCAGCTATTCCGCTTCTGCCTCTTTGCGCCGCCTTGATCGTCGGCTTGTCGTCGCGCCGCATCGGCGATGCGCTCGCGCTCTTCATCACCTGCCTGTTCATGCTCGTTGCCACCGCCATCGCGTTGCGACTCTGCTTTTCCGTTGTCGTACAGGATGTCGAGAAAACAATCACGCTCGCGCCATGGTTTAACCTCGGCAATGTCGAGGTCGCTTGGGCAATGCGCATCGACACGCTGTCTGTGGTCATGATGGTGGTGGTCTGTTTGATCTCGACTTTGGTGCATATCTATTCGGCAGGCTATATGCACGGAGATGCATCGCTGCCGCGCTTCATGGCGTACCTCAGCCTGTTCACCTTCTTTATGCTGGCGTTGGTGTCCGCCGACAATCTGTTGCAAATGTTCTTCGGCTGGGAAGGCGTAGGGCTCGCCTCGTACCTGCTGATCGGCTACTGGCATCACAAGGACAGCGCTGCGCGCGCGGGGGTTAAAGCGTTTCTGGTCAATCGTATCGGTGACTTCGGCTTTGTGCTGGGGATCTGCGCCACCTATGCCATGTTCGACACCTTAGTTTTCAGCGAAATTTTCGCGCGCGTTCCCGATGTGCTGGGGCAGAAGTTTTCCTTCTTCGGCTGGCAGATCGAGGCTGTGACGGCGATCTGCCTCTTGCTTTTCGTGGGGGCGATGGGCAAATCGGCGCAGCTGGGATTGCACATTTGGCTACCCGATGCGATGGAAGGTCCTACGCCAGTGAGCGCGCTGATTCACGCCGCCACGATGGTCACGGCGGGAGTTTTCATGCTGTGTCGTATGTCGGGTTTGTTCGAGTATTCGGAGGACGCGCTGGCGATCATCGCTTGTTTCGGTGCTGCGACGGCGGTGTTTGCGGCGACGATTGCGGTCGTGCAAAACGATCTAAAGCGCGTTATCGCCTATTCGACCTGTTCGCAGTTGGGCTATATGGTTTTGGCGGTGGGCTTGTCGGCTTACGGAGCGGCGATGTTCCACTTGACGACGCACGCCTTTTTCAAAGCCTTGCTTTTCTTGGCGGCGGGCTCGTTGATCCACGCGCTCGCCGGCGAGCAGGACATGCGCAAGATGGGGGGGTTGCGAGCGATGATTCCTCTGACTTACCTGTTGTTTTGGGTGGGAGTGTTGGCACTGATCGGGGTTCCTATTTTTTCAGGCTTTTATTCTAAGGACATCATCATCGAGGCTGCCTGGGCAAGCCACACGATTGTGGGCTTGGTCGCCTTTGCGCTTGCCAACTTGGGCGTGTTGCTCACCGCCTGCTACGCGACGCGGATGCTTGTGATGAGTTTCCATCACCGCCCTCGTTTCGGGGAGAAGACGATGTCGCATGTCCATGAATCGCCACCTACGATGTCGATTCCGCTCCTTCTGCTGGCTTGCGGCGCGATCGGCTCGGGGTATCTTCTGAAGGAGTGGTTTGTCGGCAACAGCTCGGATGCTTTTTGGCGTGGTAGCATCTTTGTCGAAGACTATCACACCGCGCTTTTGGACGCGCATCACGCGCCGCGCTGGGTCAAATCCTTGCCGCTCTTTCTTGCCGTTTTGGGTGTCGCTTTGGGACTTTTGTTCTACCAAATTTTCACGACTCTACCCGCCCGCCTCGCGCGTCTTATGCGTCCGCTCTATCGTTTCCTCTGCGAGCAGTGGTATATTGAAGCCTTGTATCGCGTGCTGTTCCTGAAAAGCACCTTCGCCTTGGCGCGTCTGTTGTGGCATGGCGGCGATCAAAAGACGATCGATGCGCTCGGTCCCGACGGACTCAGTTCTGTCGTGCGCTGGCTGGGAGGACGCATCCGTCTTTTGCAAAGCGGCTATGTCTACCACTACGTGTTCGCGGTCTTGACAGGCGTGGTGGTGTTGGGAGCCTTCGCCGTGGCGCGCCATCTCTGATGGATTCTTGGCCTCTACTTTCGACGATCATCTTCCTGCCGCTGCTGGGAGCAGTGTTGCTGACGCTCATCCGCGGACAGGAAAACGATGTCGCGCTGGCAGCGAAGGCAACGGCGTTGTGGGTTGCGATGTCGACCTTTATTCTGACGCTCGTCCTTTGGTACGCCTTCGATCCAAAGATCGAGGGCTTCCAGTTCAGCGAATCGAAAACATGGATTCCCTTATCGGATATCGGCTATCGCGTGGGCGTCGATGGCATTTCTCTGTTCTTCGTTGTGCTGACGAGTTTCCTGACGGTGTTGTGTATTCTCGCCAGCTGGCGTTCTGTTGCCAATTCTGTTGCTAAGCGCGTGCGCGCCTTCATGGTTGCTTTTCTGGTGCTGGAAAGCCTCTCGTTGGGAGCGTTCTTGGCGACCGACACTGTGCTGTTCTATCTGTTTTTTGAGAGCGTGCTGTTGCCGATGTTCTACATTATCGGCGTGTGGGGCGGGGAGCGACGGGTTTATGCCGCGTTCAAATTTTTCCTCTACACGCTGCTCGGCTCGCTGCTGATGCTGCTCTCGATTATTTCGCTGGCTTGGATCGGGGGAACGACCTCCTTGGAGGAACTCATGCAGACGGAGTTTTCTCCCGCGTTGCAGAAAATTCTGTGGCTGGGCTTCTTCGCCTCGTTCGCCGTTAAAACACCGATGTGGCCGTTTCACACATGGCTTCCCGACGCGCATGTCGAGGCTCCAACGGCGGGCTCTGTCATGCTTGCGGGGTTGCTGTTGAAGATGGGCGGCTACGGCTTCTTGCGCTTCTGCCTACCGATTCTGCCTGATGCCTCGCTGTTTACGCGCCGTTGGTGTTTGCCCTCTCTGGGATCGCGGTCGTCTATGCGTCGTTGATCGCCCTCGTTCAGACGGACATAAAAAAGCTGATCGCCTATTCTTCGGTCGCCCACATGGGCTTTGTGACGGCGGGACTTTTCGCCAACAACGCACAAGCTCTCTCTGGCGCGGTCATGCAAATGATTAGCCATGGTCTTGTCTCGGCGGCACTCTTTCTGTGCGTTGGCATCCTTTACGAGCGCGCGAAAACGCGCGACATCGGTGCTTTCCGCGCGGTCGTGCAGCCGATGCCCGTCTATGCACGCTTGATGATGGTCTTTACGCTCGCTTCGATCGGCTTGCCCGGCACCAGCGGTTTCATCGGAGAAATTCTCACGCTACTCGGCGTGTTTCGCGCCTCACCTGCCACGGCGTGGGTTTTGGCGCTCGGCATGATCTTGAGTGCCGGCTACATGCTCCACCTTTATCGCCGCGTCTTCTTCGGCGAGGGCGAAGCCCAACCTACTGCGCTTTATGATTTGCATGCGCGTGAGAATGTCATTCTCACCTCGCTAGTGCTGCCTGTCCTTTGGATCGGCTTGTATCCGATGCCCTTTTTGCGGATCGTCTCAACGCCGCTGCTGCCGATCATAGGCTTGACGACACCATGATGACGGAAGCCATGGCTGCTCCTCTGACAATTATTGGGTTCTCGTTGGGAGTGGAACTCGTCTTGGGATGCGCTGCGCTGTTGCTGTTGCTGCTAGGACTGCTGCTGCCTGCTAGAAACGCGGCGCGCCTCGTCTGCGGCTTGAGCGTCGTCGTGTTGCTCGCGCTTGCGGCTCTGCTGCTGTGGATTCAGCAGGACTGGCGATTTGGAAGCGAGGCGATGCAATCGAATGCGCAAACGAATATCCAATCGAATATCGAAACGAATATCCAATCGAATATCATGGCGAGCTTGATCTACCAGCATTTTCGTCTAGATGCTTTCGCGTTGTTCGCGAAGCTTCTTATTTTGCTTACGACTGCGTGCGTGCTTGTGATCGGACGGGTTTTTGTCCGCAACGACTCTGTCTCGCCGAGTCTCTACCGCTTCGAGTATTCGATCATCGTGCTGCTTGCGACGCTGGGCATGTGTCTTATGGTGTCTGCACAATCGTTGCTCGCACTCTACGTCGGCTTGGAGTTGCAAAGCCTCGCGCTCTACATCTGCGCGGCGTTTCAACGCGACAACCTGCGTAGCAGCGAGGCGGGATTGAAATACTTCATGCTGGGGGCACTTTCTTCTGCCTTGCTGCTGTTTGGCTGTTCGCTGCTCTACGGCAGCGTGGGAGCGATCGATTTCGCCTCGATCTTGTCCGCCGCCAGCCTAGAAAGCTCGCTGATGCTGCAAGTCGGCATGGTGCTGACGCTATCTGCGCTCGCCTTCAAGATCTCTGCTGTGCCCTTTCATATGTGGACGCCCGATGTATACGAAGGTGCGCCGAGCTCGACGGTCGCCTTCTTGGCAACCGCCTCCAAGATTGCCGCGCTCGGCTTGCTGATGCGCCTGCTGGTAGAAGCCTTTCTGCCGCTGCGGGAGGCGTGGCAACCCATCCTTGCTATGCTCGCGCTTGCTTCCATGGTGTTGGGCGCGCTGGCGACATTGCCGCAGAGCAATATCAAACGTTTCATCGCCTACAGCGCGATCGCGCATATTGGCATCCTTCTGATCGGCTTCACGACGGCAACGCCTGAGGGCATGCGCGCCGTGTTGTTTTATCTGAGCATCTACATGGTGATGAGCCTCGGGCTTTTCGCCGTCCTGCTGGCTTTGCGCAACGCAGGACAGCCGAGCGAACGCTTAAGCGATTTGAGCGGCTTGTCGCGCAGCGATCCAAAAGCTGCGCTCGCGCTCTCGGTGTTGATGTTCTCGATGGCAGGGCTGCCTCCGTTTGCGGGCTTTTTCGCCAAGTTCTATGTCTTCCTTGCCGCCCTACGCGGCGACCTCGCGTGGCTCGCGCTGTGCGGCGTTGGGGCAAGCGTCGTCAGCGCCTTCTACTACATACGCATCGTCAAGGTCATGTACTTCGACGAGCCGCAAGAACAGGTAACTATAAAAGGACGCAGCAACCGATGGATCCTATATGCCTCGGCGTGCGCGGTCACGCTGCTGACGCTTTCTCCGTCGTGGCTGTTGCAGCAAAGCGAGCAAGCTGTGCGCGTCCTGTTCGCTTTATAATTTTGTGAGGAGAAAATTATGTTCATCCATCTAGATTCCGTAGATTCTACGAACGCCGAAGCGAAGCGGCGAATCTTGCGCGGCGAAGGGGCGCACGCCGACACGATCATTGCCGATGTGCAAACGCAAGGACGCGGACGACGCGACCATGTTTGGCAGTCTCCGCTGGGCAATTTGTATTTTTCGATCATCATCACGCCTCGTCTGCAAGAATCGGCGTGGGCGCGCTATTCGCTTTTGAGCGCGGTGATTCTTTCGCGCGTGTTGGGTTCGATCATCGATCCCGACAGGTTTTTGTTCAAATGGCCGAACGATGTGTTGATCGACGAACACAAGGTTTCGGGGCTGTTGATCGAGGCGTTGCACCACGAGGGGCAACCCTTTTTGATCATCGGGGTTGGTGTGAATATCTTGCATCATCCTTTCGACAGCGACTTTCCTGCGACGAGTTTGGCAGCCTGCGGGGTGAGCGACATCCTGCCCGACAGGTTTTTGCAGCGTTTCATGGCGGAGTTCGATGTGAACTGGCAAGCGTTTCAAAACGAGGGATTTGCTGTTTTCTATCAACGCATCGAACAGCAGCTGTATGGACTGGGCAAGAAGATCTGTCTTGCCTTGTCGGAAGAACAACACAAAGAGGGCATTTGTCGAGGAATAGACGAGGAGGGGCAACTCTTGTTGGAGGACGAGAACGGAGTCCGACGAGCCTACACGAGCGGCGATGTACTTGCTATGCGTCCTCGTTTCTGACGGGGCGGCAGGTAAATGAGCAAATTGCTTGCCGTCGATGTCGGCAACACGCATGGTGTCGTTGCTGTCTGCGACACGGCACGAGGGCATATAGAACATCGCTGGCGATTCTCGACGCGTAGCGAGCGCACGGCGGAAGAGTATGCCGCTTGGTTGCAGAGCATGTTCGCGCTTGCGGACCTCTCGCCGCGTGGGATTGAGCGTATCGTCTTGGCGAGCGTCGTGCCGCAGTTGACAACACCTCTTGTGCGCATGGGACAGCTTTTTTTAGAACGAGATGCCGAGCTCGTACAGGGTCGTTCTATTCCGCTGGAGACGAGCGTGGAAAAGCCTGACGAGGTCGGGGTCGATCGTCTGATCAATGCCTTTGCCGCTAAAGAAAAGTACGCTGCGCCTGCTCTTATCGTCGACTTCGGCACGGCGACGACCTTCGATTTGCTGGATGCGCAGGCACGCTACATCGGGGGTGCTATCGCTCCTGGCATCGAGCTTTCGCGCGACAGTTTAGTTTCGCGCACGGCGCGTCTTCCTGCGATCGATCTCTGTCCTCACCCTGAGCCTTTCGGCAGGGACACGGTATCGGCGATGCGAGCGGGATTCTATTGGGGCTGGATCTCGTTGGTCGAGGGCATGTGTTCACGCCTCACCCGCAAGCTCTCGGACACTCCTTCCTCGGTTACGACGATTGCAACAGGAGGATTCGCAGCCCTGCTCAAAGACGATTGTCCGCAACTTCACCACATAGATACAGACCTGACCATCGAAGGACTCATGCGCTTGCCTGTACCGCGCGATGGAGGGGGAGCTCTCACATGACGGAGCTTGTGCCACGCGAAGGAGAGGTATTGCTTGTGCCTTTGGGCGGTTGCAACGAGATCGGACGCAATCTCACCCTGTACGGACACGACGGAGCGTGGATCGCCATAGACTGCGGCATCGGCTTCCCGCCCGCAGAGCTTCAGGGCGGGATCGAGGCGATTTTGCCCAACCCTGAGTTCCTCTATCGCAACGCCGCCAACATTCGTGCGCTCATCATAACGCACGCGCACGAGGATCACTTGGGGGCGATCCCCTATCTTTGGGGCGAGCGGCTGACTTGTCCGATCTTCGCCCCTCCCTTTGCGGCAAGGTTGTTGCAGAAGAAGTGGCAGCGCATGGGAGAGTTCTTTAACGCGCTCGACCCCGCGCGCGCCAAACTCGATCTCCGCACTTTCCAACCCGACGAGCGATTCTCTGTTGCGCCTTTTCACATCACGGCGGTGCCTGTTGCGCATTCTGTGCCTGACGCATGCGCCTTGTGTATCGAGACCTCGTGTGGGGTTGTCTTGCACAGCGGCGACTGGAAGCTGGATGCCAACCCCGTCCTCGGCGCTACGGCGGGCGAAGATCTGTTCGATGTAGTTGAGAGCATTGCCAAAAAAGAGAAACTGCCCTTTATCGCCATGGCGGGCGATTCGACCAATATGTTCGAAGAGGGTGCATCAGGCGACGAAGCCTCGACGCAACCCGCCTTTGAAAGTTTGTTTCGCAAACCCTATCGACGGATCGTGGTGACGCTATTTGCCTCGAATGTTGCGCGTACCATCTCGATCGCCCGCGCTGCAAAAGCTTGCGGACGACGCCCTACCCTCGCGGGCAGCGCACTCTTGCGCATGAACGAGGTTGCGCGCGCCTGCGGTTATCTGCAAGAGTTAAGTCAGGAGTTGAGTTTTGAGTCGTTGAACGCAAGGCTACCTCCTGAGCAAACGGTGTTGCTGGCAACGGGGTCGCAAGGCGAGATCGGCTCTTACATGCATCGCTTGGCGCATGGGAATACCTTTTTGACGCGCGGCGATGTCGCCGTTTTTTCCAGCCGCACGATCCCTGGCAACGAGATCGCGATCGGCAAAATCAAGAATGCGTTGGCTAAAAGAGGGGTTGAGATCGTCGACCACAACACTTTACCTGAGCTGCATGTATCAGGACACGCGACGGGAGAGGAGGCGGAACGAGTTTATCGCAGGCTGCGTCCGCAGTGGTTTGTGCCGATCCATGGCGAGCCGCGCCATTTGAAAGAGAACGCGCGCAGAGCCGAGAAGGTCGGGCTCAAGGCACGCATAGTCCACAACGGGCAGGGTTTGCGCTTTGTACCTAGCGCGAAGGGGGTTCGGTGCGAAACCCTGTCGGATGCGTTGCCTGCCGAAGAGCAGTATCTCGAACGCAGTAACGACAAGCCTCGATGGTTACCGCAGAGCGACAAGAGCATCAAAGATCGTCGCAGGCTTGCGGAGGAGGGAGCGTGCGCTTGTATGCTCACCCTTGACAAAAAAAACGCAACGGTATCCGAGGTGCGCTTCGTCGCTTTTGGCGATAGGAGGCTTGAAGATTTGCTCGAACAACGGGGACGAGATTTCTTGGCAGAAAGCCTCGATGCCCTCGATGCGCGACAAGATAAATACTCGCGCTCCAACGCACATTCGGAAAAAAATGGCAGGCGCAACGCTGCTTACTCAAAGCGTAACGGCAGAGATGGCGAAAAGCAGGACGATGCCTTATCGTTCGAACAGCAGCTGGCTCGCGCTTTCGGCAAGCAGATCGCTAGGGCGACGGGACGACGACCGCTCGTCAAAATGCTTGTCAAAAAACAATAAGCACCTAAACACTCAATGCCTCCTTCTTCGTCGCTTGGGTGCGGAGGAGGGCGACATGCTCTTCCATGGCGCGACTTTCTTGCGCGCACCACTGGGCGGCAGCGCGAGCAAAGGCGGGATCAGAAAAAAAATGCACGCTGGCAAGAAGCACTAAATCGAAGCCGCGCGGAAGCTTGTGGCTCACGCCTTGCGTTCCCGCCTCCACGCGCGAGAGTCCTCGCTCTAGGGCAAAGACGATCGACTGGTAGTAGCAAGTTTCAAAGTGCAGGCAGGGAACATACTCTGCGGCTCCCCAGTGGCGTCCGTAGAGGGCTTGTTCGTCGAAGAAACTCAGAGCGACCGAGCGCACCTTGCCTTCTTGCTCAGCTACGACCAGCAGCGTGTTGTCCGTCAAATTTTGTCGAATGTCTTTTACGAAGAAGTCGCGTGTGAAGTAGGGATAGCCCCACTTGCGTGCGTAGGTTGCGCAGTACAGACGATAGAAGGTATCCCACAGGGCATCCGATTTCTCGTCGAGTAAATCGCTCCCGCTCAAGCGACGAAAACGAAAGCCTTGGCGTACTAAGGAGGCGCGTTCTTTGCGGATAGTTTTACGGCGCGAGCGAGATAGGGTTTGCAAAAAATCGTCAAAGTTGCTGTAGCCTTGGTTGCGCCAATGGCATTGCAGATTAAGTCGGCGTGCGAAGCCTTCTTCTTCTGCGAGTTGTGCTTCAAGGGTTGGCACGAAGTTGAGATGCAGCGACGACAGGCTTTCTTGGCGACAGAGAGATTTTGCATACGAGAGGAGGGCGCGTTTGTGCGTTGTTTCGTGAGCGAAGAGTTTCGGCAGGCAGACGGGAGTAAAGGGGACGGCGACAACGAGTTTTGGGTAGTAGGGGGTATTTTTAAAATGCTGCCAGCTATCTTCGAACATGGGATCGAAGATATATTCTCCCATGCCGTGGCTTTTCTGCCACAGGGGGAGCAGGGCTATGACCTTTCCTTGCTCTTTGAGCACAAGAAATTTCATTTGCCAGCCGCTATGTACGCCTATTGAGCGGGAGTTTTCTAGGGCTTTGACGAAGGAGTAGTGCCAGAAGGGCGAGGTACCTTTGGGCAGATTGTCCCATTGGTTTTGCGTGAGTTCTGTTATCGAGTGCAAGAGGGTTGCGTCCATGACGGAAACATAACAGGTACTGCTTGCTAACAAGTAACTATGGTACGGCGATTCTGTTTTGTCTCTATCTTCTAGGCAAAATTAAAGACGCTCTACCGCGTTGCGAGTCAGCTCAGGGATAAATTCCCCTTGCGCGAGGCAAGCAACGCGCGTCCATGATGTTGTCAATTGACAAGCGCGCCAAAAAGCCGACAATAACCCCATGACCTACCTCAAAGACAAAGACTGCGACCCCTTTCGCTCAGAAAAAAATCTGCTCGTCCGCAACATGCTCCAACATATACCCCGCTGGGGCTGGAGCACCACCGCCCTACAACACGCAGCAAAAGAGCTATCCATCCCCGACGCAGAACTGATCTTTGCCTCAGCACGCCCCTACGACTATATCTGCGCCGCCCTCGATGTAGGCGAACAACAACTCGCACAAGACCTCCAAACAGCACAACAAGAAGAAGCATGGGCAAGCCTGCCCGTGCGAGAAAAAATCGCACGCGGTGTACGACTGCGCCTAGAACCCTGGAGCAACAATCGCCCCGCTTTCCGCCGTGCTGTCCCCATCGTGATGCTTCCCCAACACCTGCTCCATACGACACGATGCCTCTATAAAACCCTAGATGCCATTTGGCGCGCCGCAGGAGATCGCTCGGTCGATCATAACTTCTACACAAAACGCGCGATTCTCGCGCTCGTCTATGTACCAACCCTGTTCTTTTGGCTCAAAGATCGCTCCGAAGGATGCTCCGAAACCTGGAACTTCCTAGCAAAACGCATCGAAAAAGCCTTGCTGCTCGGAAGAAAAATCGGCAAATTCCCAAGCAAATTTCCCAACGGCTCCCCTTTGAAACGACTGCGCCAGACCGCAGCCCTGCTACGCGCCACCTTCGTCAAAGGAAAGATGCACGCCAAACCCTGACGCAACGCGCAACCGACAAGTTTGCGGCAAGTTTGCGGATAGAGACCAACCCTTTTTATATTTTTGCGCTCCCCTTTTGTGACTCCCGCCTCTGTCGATCGCCTTTATGCGCGCTTGCAAGCAGCCAATCCCCACCCCCAAGGCGAGTTGCGCTGGCATAATTCCTACACGCTGCTCGTTGCGGTGATTCTCTCAGCGCAAGCGACCGATCGCAGCGTAAACAAAGCGACCGACTCCCTCTTCAAAAGCATCCGCACGCCCGAAGAGATGCTCGCGCTCGGCGAGCAAGGACTGACGCAACATATTCGCTCGATCGGATTGTTCAATAGCAAGGCGCGCAACATCATGGCAACCAGCCGCATTTTGCAGGAACGACACGCAAGCACCGTGCCGCGCGACAGAGAAAGCCTAGAAGCCTTACCCGGCGTAGGTCGCAAAACGGCAAATGTCGTGCTTAATATCGCCTTCGGTGAGCCCGTGATCGCCGTCGATACGCACATCTTCCGCATCTCCAACCGTAGCGGTCTAGCACCCGGCAAAACAGTGCGAGCCGTGGAGCTTGCGCTGGACGCGCGCACACCTTCAAGGTTTCGCCAACACGCACACCATTGGCTCATCTTGCACGGACGCTACACTTGCACGGCGCGTAAGCCGCGCTGCGCCCAATGTTGCATCAAAGACTTGTGCGATTGGGATCAGAAAAACCTCGACTCCTGATCTTGAAACGCATCAGGACTTCGTCAAGTGTAGCGAGGCAAAATTAGCGAGATAAAATTAGGCAATTGTAACAAAGCAAAACTAGCAGGCTTGTTTTTTGCAGGCTTGTTTTTTTTGTCAATATCCTGCTTTCTCGCGCTTTTTGCGCTGAAACTTACGCGCGCGCCTGAGCGATTCGGCTTTTTCGCGCGCTCGTTTTTCGGATGGTTTTTCAAAAAACCGCTTCATTTTCACTTCACGCAGAACGCCCTCGCGCTGAAGTTTTTTCTTCAGCACGCGATGCGCTTGCTCTACATTGTTGTCACGAACGATAACTTGCACAGAAACCTCTCCTTGTTTTAAGGACAAAACTGGAAGGCGAGAATCGCCCCTCGCCCATTTTCCTCGCCCATTATAACACAAAACTTGTCGAGCTCGTTCTTTTTTCTTGAAAAAGCTAGCGTAGAATGCCATGCTACACAGGCTTGCCGAGCGAGCATAGTATCTGTTTGTCTTTTTTGGAGCCTCCTTTTGGCGAAAGAAGAACCCTTGCAAATCGAAGGAGTGGTGGCGGAAATCCTACCGAACGCCATGTTTCGTGTGAAGCTGGACGGCAACGATCGACAGATTCTCGCGCACACTTCGGGCAAGATGCGCAAGAGCCGCATTCGCGTGTTGCTCGGCGACCGCGTGACCATCGAAATGACACCCTACGACTTGACCAAGGGCAGACTGGTCTATCGACAGAAATAACCTCCGTCTGCCAGACGGAAAAAAGAGCGATGTTGTTGCTGTATCGCATAGCGAGCGGGCTGGTTGCAAGAATTGCACGCCCGATTTTGTTCGCGTTGGCGATTAAAGAAGGATTGAAAAAAGGGAAAGAAAAAGGGAAAGAATTATCTTATTCCCTCCGCCGAGCGCGCGAGCTCTGCGCCATCCCTACGCAACAACCCGCTCGGACGCACGATAGAAAACATCCCTTTCTGTGGCTGCACGGGGTCGATATCGGCGAGGCGCAAGTAGCCCTGAGGCTGGCGCAAGACTTGTGGCAAAAGCGCAAGCACCTTCGCGTTTTGATCACCACCACCTCGCACGCGGCGGCTTTGTGCGTTGCCAAAAACATCGAAAAAAACAATCAGGGAAATAACACGAACAGGTTGCAGCATCAGTTTGCACCGCTCGATTGCCGAGCATGGTGGCGAAGTTTTCTACGCCACTGGCAACCCACGCTCGCCGTGCGTTGCGAGAACGAGTTTTGGCCGAACAGCATCATCGAAACGAGGCGATACTGCCCGTTGCTTTTTGTGCAAGCTAGGATGTCGGAAAAGAGTTTTCGTCGCTGGCAGGGTTTTTCTAAACTCGCTCTTTCTGCCGAGCGCGGCATTGCGCAACGCACGATGCGCAACATCGACTTGGCTTTGTGTCAGGACGAGGCTTCTGCACGCTTTCTGCGAACGCTTGGCGTGCGAGCGACGAAAGTTACGGGCAATCTCAAGAGCCTACCTGCGCCTCGCACTATCAGCGATGAGACCGAACGCTGGTTTGAAAATCTGCTTGCGCACAAGAGGCTATGGATTGCAGCCAGCACGCACGCGCCCGAAGAATCGAGCATCATCGAGGCGCATCGCAACTTACGCCGCACGCACCCTGATGCACTTTGCGTCATCGCGCCGCGCAACTTGGAGCGCATACCTGCCATCGTGCGACAGCTGACCCAACAGGGCGAGAGATATCAACTTCGTTCGCACAACCCTTCTTCGTTGAGCGCGTCCTTTTTTTTGCTCGATTCTTTCTTGGAGCTCAACAGCCTCTACCGATGGGCGAGGGTTGTTTTTGTTGGAGGAACGCTCACTCGCCAGGGCGGACATAATCTCTTTGAGCCCGCGCGGCATGGTTGCCGCATCTTGCACGGAGCTTATTTGCACAACACGCATGCTCCTTTGTTGAGGGACTTGCAGCTCACGCAGGAGGTAGGCGATGGAAGCGACCTTGCTTTACGCTTGCGACAGGAGTTTGACAAAATCAACGAGAACAACGGGGGTGACGCGAAGGAAGCAAAAAGAAAGAAGGAGGCACAAAGGGTGATCGAGCGTCATCACGAAGATTTGCGTAAGGATGTGCTACAATCCTTGGAGCCTTATTTGAAGAAACTCGACACAACTTGAACTCCATGCTTGATACTCGCTCTACCTCTCGTTCTCCTGCTATTTTATCGCCGCGACAACGCGAGGCGATTGAGGCGGCTGTTTTTCGGCGTTTGCTCGAGCATTTGCGTGGGCGTACGGATGTGCAGAACATTGACTTGATGAATTTGAGTGGTTTTTGTCGTAACTGCCTTTCCAAGTGGTTTTGTGAGGCGGCTGAGGGGGAGGGCATTGCGTTGGATTACGAGGCGGTGCGGGGTGATATTTACGACATGCCTTACGACGAGTGGAAGAAGCGCTATCAGAAATAGTTTGCAGAAATAGTTTGCAGAAGTAGTTGGTTGGTTTATGAGTGTCTGCCTCGAGTTCGCGCTTGTGCTTTTTAAAGGTACGCGCTCACAGAGGCAGACGGGGTCGCGAAGACCCGCGTCAGCGGAGCGCGCGTGAGCGAAGCGAAACGCGCAGCCTCTTATTCAAAAGCGCGAGACTTGCATCGCGCAAGCTGACTCGTAACATGGCAAGCAGTTCCTGTGCCGAAAGGCAGTCCGTCACTCGCGCAACAAAAACTTTTTTTCCCCCTTGCAATCACCAAATTATACCCCATCTATACAATAGAACCCTGCCCTCCCCCACCCACTCGTCAAAGGAAAAACCATGAGCAAAATTATCGGCATCGACCTCGGTACAACGAACTCCTGCGTCGCCGTCATGGAAGGCTCGCAAGCCAAAGTCATCGAAAACGCCGAAGGAAAACGGACAACCCCCTCCGTCGTCGCCTTCTCCAAAGATAAAGAACAACTCGTCGGCGAATCCGCGAAACGACAGCTGGTAACTAACCCCGATAACAGCTTCTACGCAATCAAACGCCTGATCGGTCGCCCGTTCGAAGAACAAACGCCTGAAAAAAACTCTCTTATCTCCTACAAAATCGTCAAAGGCGATAACAACGATGCCTGGGTAGAATCACAAGGCAAAAAGTACGCGCCCTCGCAAATCTCCGCCTACATCCTGCAAAAGATGAAAGAAACGGCAGAATCCTACCTAGGTGAAAAAGTTAGCAAAGCGGTCATCACCGTCCCCGCCTACTTCAACGATAGCCAACGCCAAGCGACGAAAGACGCCGGCAAAATCGCCGGTCTGGAAGTGATGCGTATCATCAACGAACCCACCGCGGCAGCCCTCGCCTACGGACTGGACAAAAAGAAAAACGGCACGATCGCCGTCTACGATCTGGGCGGCGGAACCTTCGATGTCTCCATCCTCGAAATCGGCGACGGAGTCTTCGAGGTGAAAGCCACCAACGGCGATACACAACTGGGCGGCGAAGACTTCGACCACGCGCTCATCAACTACCTCGCCGACGAGTTCCAAAAAGAAAACGGCATCGATCTGCGTAAAGACCGCGTTCCCCTGCAACGCCTGAAAGATGCCGCCGAAAAAGCCAAGATCGAACTCTCCTCGACAACCCAAACGGAAGTCAGCCTGCCCTTCGTCACCGCAGACCAAGCAGGTCCGAAACACCTTAATATCAATCTCACACGCGCCAAGCTCGAATCGCTGGTGGAAACCCTCATCGAACGCACGATCGAACCCTGCAAAGCCGCGCTGAAAGACGCTAACCTCAAAGCGTCCGAAGTCGGAGAAGTCGTCCTAGTCGGCGGCATGACGCGCATGCCGAAAGTGTTCGAAACCGTCAAAAACTTCTTCGGGAAAGAACCCCACAAAGGCGTCAATCCCGACGAGGTCGTCGCAACAGGAGCCGCCATCCAAGGCGGCGTGCTCGGCGGCGATGTCAAGGATGTCCTGCTCCTCGATGTGACACCGCTCAGCCTCGGTATCGAGACGCTCGGCGGAGTGTTCACAAAATTGCTCGAACGCAACACCACCATCCCGACAAAAAAATCGCAAGTCTTCTCCACCGCAGAAGACGGACAATCCGCCGTCACCATCCGCGTCTTCCAAGGCGAGCGAAGCATGGCCGCCGATAACAAACTGCTCGGACAATTCGACCTCGTGGGAATTCCGCCCGCACCGCGCGGCATGCCGCAGATCGAAGTCGTCTTCGATATCGACTCGAACGGAATCGTGCAAGTCTCCGCTAAAGACAAAGCCACAAGCAAAGAACAGCAGATCAACATACAACCCTCAGGCGGACTCTCCAAAGACGACATCGAACGCATGCTCAAAGAAGCCGAGCAAAACGCCGAAGAAGATAAAAAACGACGCGAAAATATCGAAATGAAAAATACCGCCGAAGCACTAGCTCACACGACCGAAAAAAATCTCAAAGAACACGGAGAGGCGCTCAGCGCGGAAGACAAAGAAAAAATCGAACAGGACCTGAAAGCCCTGCGCGAAACACTAGATGGCGACAACAGCGAAGCCATTCAGGAAAAAAGCGCAACCCTCGCGCAATCCGCCTTGAAGCTCGGGGAAGCCATCTACAAAGCCTCCCAGCAAAACGAGCAGAGCGCACAACAAGACGCGCAACAAGACGCACAACAAGACGAAAGTCCTCCCGACGATGCCTCCGCTAAAGACGCAGGCGAGAAAAAAGAAGAGGTCATGGAAGCCGAATTCAGCGAGGTCGACGATCCGTCCGAAAGCGGCGACAAGCAGGATTCCGACGATTAGAAATCTTGACAAGAACTGCCTCACTCACAACCCCATCGATTTTTTGTCGTGGCGTTGACGCGTTTCTGCTCGCCACGCACAGCTTAGACTAAAGGCTCGATGGCAAAGGACTACTACGATGTGCTCGGCGTTGCGCGTGATGCGAACACGGAGGCGATCAAACGCGCCTATCGTGCGCTCGCGATGAAGCACCACCCCGACCGCAACCCCGACGACAAGAAAGCCGAACAAGCCTTCAAAGAGGCGACCGAAGCCTACGAGGTTCTAGGCGACGAGAAAAAACGTCCTGCATACGACCGCTATGGGCACGAGGCATTTCAAAACAGCGGAGGAGGAGGAGGCAGAGCAGCGCGCTCGGCGAGCGGCGATTTCGGCGGCATCTTCGAGGACATGTTCAGCGAGTTCGCCGACATAATGGGAGCTGGCAGACGCGGCACGCAACAACGAGGCGTGCGTCACGGCAGCGACCTAAGGGTTGATGTCGACATGTCCTTGGAAGAAGCCTTCTACGGCGCAGATAGAACTATCGAGGTCACCGCGCCAATCGCCTGCGAGAGTTGTAGCGGCAAGGGATCGCGTTCGGGACGCGGCGCGCAATCGTGCGGCGAATGCGACGGCACAGGCACGCTCAGGGTTCAGCAGGGCTTTTTCACGCTGGAGCATACCTGCCGTCGCTGTCAGGGTAGCGGGCGCGTCATCGCCGATGCTTGCAGGCGATGTCAGGGTAGCGGACAGATGCGGGGGCGCAGTCGAGTTTCGGTGAAGATCCCTCGTGGGGCGGACAACGGCACGCGCATTCGTGTCAGCGAGAAGGGGGGATACGCAGGCGCGATGGGCGGCAAGAACGGAGACCTGTATATTTTCGTGCGCATCGACATCCACCCCATTTTCCAACGCGAGCGCAACACGATCACTTGCCGCTTGCCTGTTTCGATGACGACGGCGGCGTTGGGACGATCTATCACGCTTCCTTCGATTGACGGAGGCAAGGTTGCTTTAAAGGTGCCGGCGGGCAGTCAGTCGGGCGATCGCTTTCGCTTGCGCGGCAAGGGCACTTACATGCTGCAGAGTGCTACGCGCGGTGACATGATCGTAGCCCTTGAGGTAGAGGTACCTAGAGACTTGAGCGAGCGGCAACGAAAGTGTCTGGAGGATTTCGAGAAGGAGGAGAAGAAAACGCAGAACCCTGCAAGCGAGAGCTTTCTTGCACGAGTAGGAGAATTTTGGAAACGCAACAAGCGTACTTCTTAAGGGGTTTTAGGCGTGCTTCTTACTATCTGCCATTTATGTTTCACTTTTTCCAACGAGGACTTTTGAGGACTTATGACTTCTAACAACAAGGATGGCTCTGACTTGGGGGCTGGCTCTAAAGCCGCGTTCAAGGCTGGCGACAAGACTCTTTCTATCGACAAGGTTGGGGGAGATTACGGGGGGAGCAAAACGGGGATGAGCGCCGAGGAGGAGTTGATCTCGCAGGTTGCGAGAGCGGCGGAGGCGGAGGCAAAAATAAAAACAAAAACTATGGCTAGCTCTGACTCTGCGGCTGACTCTGGGGCGGACACTGCGGCAAATGACACTGGGGAGGGGGCGGACTCTGGTGCTGAAACTGGCACTGAAGCTGGCGATGATATTGAGGCGCGGGTTGAGGATTTATCGGATAGGCTATCAAGGGCTTTGGCGGAGGTAGAGAATTCTCGACGACGCTTTGAGCGGGAGCGTTCTGATGCGTTGCGCTATGGGGCTTCGAGGCTAGCGATGGAGATGTTTGAGGTTGCCGACAACTTGCGGAGGGCTTGCGGATTTGTTTCTACGGAGGCGAAGGAGGGGGATAAGAACTTGAAAAATCTTGTGATTGGGATTGAGATGACGGAGAAGATTTTGGGGGATGCCTTTGCGAGGAATGGGATCGATGTGGTTGAGCCGGGGGTTGGGGATGCGTTTAATGCGGACGAGCATCAGGCGGTCTCGGAGATTGAGAATGGGGATGTTGGGGATGGATGTGTTGTGGAGGTTGTTTTACGAGGCTATCGCATGGGGGAGAGGCTGTTGCGACCGGCGCAGGTCATAACAGCAAAAAGTAAGGAAACGCAAACGGAAGCGGACACAGAGGGAACGGGGAAAAACTGGAGAAGGGGAAGGTTGAAAATTAGGGTTTATGTATTTTGCTTGATGGAAGACGCAAACCGAAGCAACCTGTGGGTTGCGAGGCTTGCGCATGGGGGGCGTGGGGGGTTCCCAACCCCCCGCAAAAGCGCGCCGCGAGCGAGCGCGTAAGCGCTTTACCCTTGCGTTACAAAAATACGCGCAGAACGCGTGCAAAGCCCGCCCGCTGACGCGGGGTCTTCGTGGGGGAACTTCGTCTGTTCTAAGCTACGCTCGCTCGCTTTGCTCGCTCCGCCACTCGCCTCTCGCCTCGCTTTTTTGCGAGGCGAGCAAGACGGCTCGTGCCCCATGCGCAAAACTCACTTCGCCCTTGCTTTTATTAATCGCGCTCGCTCGTCTTGCGTTTTTTTCAAAATTTATGCTACCATTATGTGGAAGCAACTTATCCCCCGATTCACAAAAAACAACAATTTAAGACGCGACTATGAACTATTTTCCTAAAGAACTGGTAGCTATCACAGAATTTCTAGCAACACAAAAAGAGCTGGATATTAAAAAAAGCGGCGAAGGTGAGGACGGGCGCATAAATTCTGCTAAAATCGAAAGAGAAGTTATTAAACTTCTAGAAAACCAAAATCGATGGAAAATAGAAAGCCCAGACTCTAGATATTGGTATGATTTTAGTGTTTTTGATAAAAATAATCAAAAATTTTTCGTGAATATAAAAATTTCGACGTGCTCTAACGTGGACAACACCAATTGCACGGGGGGAATTTATTATATTTTAACTGGAAAAACACCACCTAAAAGTATGATTGATATAGTGCCAAAAATAAAAAGCAATATGAAAGAAAATAACAACGATTACTATTTTCTTGTTATTAAAAAACCCACTCGAAAAAACGACAATTACCCTAATTCTTTCTTATGTTCTCTAAAAACACTAAAAATAATTAAACCTGCTGGCAACAATCTGCCATTTCAATGTCACTGGGGACAAAATATTGAGCATCATCCTCGAAGCTATCAAGAAGCGTATAATTTTATTTTAAAAAGTTATGGAAAGTCTTTAAGACAACGCGCCGAAAGATACGAATCTTTTAAAAAATATTTCCCAGACATCGACCTAGAAGACGCACTGATGCTTGACAATTGGCGCAGACACTGATACATACGCTAAAATGAAGCTAGACCCCTCCCAACTCGGTCAATTCTTTACGCCCCCTCACATCGTAGAGACCATGTGGTCCCTCAAACACAACTCACACAAAAGCATCCACCCTCCAGCGGAAACAATGCTTTCCTCGCAATCCCCAGCCGCAAAAAATCTCCCCATAACAGCCATCGAAATCGACCCGTCGTTTAATCTGGTCCCTCAAACACAACTCCCACAATCCTAACCCTCAGCGGAAACAATTTCCTCAATTATCCCCTCGCCGAAAACCTCCCCATAACAGCCATCGGAAATCGACCCATCCTAAATCCTCTTCCAAGATATCCTCCCGCAACAACTCACGCAATAAATGTCCAATACTCGCACTCCAACATTCCCTCCGAAAAACAACCCATGCCGAACTTCCGCCTATACCCTCACTCATACTCCCTCCGACACTCATCCCAACGCCATCGCCCATACTTCCGCCTCCGCCCCGACTTTCGATAGCCGCACCAACCTCTATCTGTTTTTTATCTACAAAGCCGTCCTCCATCTGAAAGACAAAGGAGAACTCATCTTCATCACTCCCAGAGATTTCACAAAAGCTACCTCCGCCAAAAACCTCAACGAGTTCCTCTACAACAACGGAACAATCACCCACTTCCAAGACTACGGCGATACAAAAATCTTCCATAACGCAACCCCCAATTGCGCCATCTGGCGATTCGAAAAAAGAAACATCCCCCCTCACAAAACTCCGCCTCGCAAAACCCCCTCTATTATGGCAGACGGCAGAACCTTCCTCTGCCACAACGGACAACTCACCTTCGCACCTGCAAAAATCCTCCGCTCCCCAGCCCAACATAACCAAGCCCAACACAGCTATAGACTAGGAGATATCTTCGAGGTGAAAGTGGGCGCAGTCAGCGGAGCAGACCATATCTACCAATCCCAACACGGAGAACAAGAGTTCGTCTGCTCACAAACACGCGCCACAGGCAATCTCAAACGCATGATCTACAACAAAATCAACAAGGCACTCCTCCCCCACAAGCAAGAGTTGCTAGCAAGACGCATACGAAAGTTCAACGAAAACAACTGGTGGGAATGGGGCAGAAACTATCCCGAACGCTCAGGCGCGCGCATCTATGTCAACGCAAAGACGAGGGTCGCACAACCCTTTTTTGTCTCGAAGGCAGAGGCGTTCGATGGCTCGGTCTTGGCGCTCTTTCCTAAACGGCAAGCGAAAGATAAGCGAAAAAACAAAGCCTACGACCTAGCGCAAGCTTGCGACCAACTGAACCGCCTCGACTGGCGAGCCTTAGGTTTTATGACGGGCGGACGCTACCTTTTCTCGCAACGCTCGTTAGAAAACGCCAACATCAACCTCGACTTGTGAAAAAATCTATGTAGCATCCCGTCTCGCAACCTTCTCGACAAAAGGCAGCAGCTGATACTTACGGCACTCAGGAGGAGACACCAGTCGCCGTTTCGCCAAATCAATATAGCGTGGCTCGATCTCGTAGCCGACCGCCAAACGACCATAACGCCTCGCCGCCAACGCCGTCTGTCCGCTACCTAAAAATGGATCCAACACCTCGTCGCCCTCACGCGAATAGAGTAATACAAGACGACGCGCCAACTCTTCAGGGTAGGGACAGGGATGCTCGATCGTGCGCGGAGGAACGGGCGCAATGTGCCAAATGTTGTTCGCAATATCACGCTTGAAGGTATCGTCTATCGCCAGCGCGTCCTTCTCGTCGCGCCAATACTCCCCCGCCTTGCGAAAGATCAAAATATACTCGCACATGATGTTCGGATAGTAATAGCCCGCCCTAGGACGCTGGATAAAAGAGCCCGCGCGCTTTACACCACCCGTCACCTTGTTCCAAACGATGTCCTGATGAAAATTCCAACCCAGTCGTAGCATGCGCTCGGTGATCAACATCGGTATCGGAATATGCTTACGCTCATGAAGAAGCGTGCCGACGACGATCGCGCAGAATCCTCCTGCCTTGGTAGCGCGCAAGACCTCGGCGAAGACCACACCGATTTTCTCCAGATACGCCTCTAGCGTATCGCCGAACCCGCTGTAGGCGCGCGCTCGATACCATACTGGGTCAGTGGTGCGCGAGGGGTCGTCTTGCTCGGCGTGCTTGTCGTAGTCGATCGCATTCCAATATGGCGGAGAGGTGATCGTCAGGGCTATCGAGCTGTCCGCGCATTCGGGCATCTGCTCGCAAGAGCGACAATAAAAACGATAATTTTTTTCTTTTTCTTTTTCTTTTTCTTTTTCCAACTCTGCCGCCTCCCCTGTGTATGTTGGCGTGAGTTTGGGCGCGGACTTGTTCTTACTCTTGTCCGTATCTTTATCGGTATCCTTTCTCGGCTTCTTGTCTATGCGTTTTTCCGTGCGTTTTTCGTGCGTTTTTCTATGCGCTCGATTTTCTGCGCTCGCTGGAAAAGCCTCACTCTTGGTCGCCTTTACCTGGCTTGTCGGAGAAGTGTTTTTTGAACTTATCTGGCACCTCCTCCCACTGCTTGGCGTCGTTCGGCTGCTCGCCTTTGCGGGTGATGTTCGGCCATTTTTCGCTGTAGTCGCGATTGACACCCAACCATGCCTCTGCGTCCTTTTCTGTGTCGGGCAGGATCGCCTCGATGGGACACTCTGGCTCGCACACGCCGCAATCGATGCACTCGTCGGGGTGGATCACCAGCATAGTCGCGCCCTCGTAGAAACAATCTACAGGACAAACCTCGACGCAATCCTGATACTTGCACTTGATGCATTTTTCGGTCACGACAAAAGTCATCGTTTTCTCCCGTAAGTTTCGTCCATCTTGCCGCAAGGCGTGCAGCTTGCGGCATTTTTTATCATCTTGGCACTTTTTTTGATAGAGACAAAGTAAGAACTCCCCCTGATCGCCAGAACACATCACCACGGACTATCGCTTATGACTCCGCTTCCCCTTAAGAAACACACGCGCGTGCTGAAGGACTGGCTTGACCAAAAAGTTTCTTCGAGCCGCAAACAAACCCTTTTCCAACCCGACGAGAAGACAAAGACTGCCGTCGAGCCCTACTATTTGCGAGCTGGCAACACCTTTCGACGAGTGCGCAAGGACTCGACGGTGGAGACAGCAAGGATTTTGGGCTTTCACGACAACGGAGGGATCACGCATGTGCGCTTTGATGTGCGCTTTCGCCACCCCTACAGCGCTGTCGAGGACAGGGAGGGACCGAAGATTCTCTCGATCGAGCAGTTTTCGGATCTCTACGACATTACGAGGGGGGACACTGCACGCTCGGAGACAAGTTCCTCAGGTATCACAAAATCGTGACCTTTTTATCGAGGTTGTTGAGCTTGAAATTACGCGATGCAAGACCCACTATAGTAGAGAAGGATAGTTCACGGTTGCAAGCGGGCGTGGCGAAACAGGTAGACGCGTCGGCTTTAGGTGCCGGTGAGGCAACTCGTGGGGGTTCGAGTCCCTCCGCCCGCATCCGCCTTTGCGCCTCGCTTGGACACTTTTAAAGGCAACCCCAAACAGGCCCCAAAAAGGCAAGGAGATTGGTTTATGAATATCGTCAAAGTAGACTTGAAAGAAGAGTTTGCACACCAGTATCAGGTCGTTTTACCGAAGGCAGACTTCGAGAAGGCTGTTGAGTCCAGGCTCCAGCAGCTTGCTCCGAAGATGAAGATGGACGGGTTTCGCGACGGCAATGTTCCTGTTTCCGTCATTCGAGAGAAGCACGGCAATCAGATCAAACAACAGGTTTTGACCGCCTTCGCTCAACGAGCGGTGCAACAGATTTTGACCGAGAACAAAGAGCTGCGTCCTGTAGGTGCGCCGCGTGTCAATTTCACGAAGGACGACGCAAACGAGCTCGCTTTCGATGTCGATATCGATAGCGCGCCCGACATCGAGGTTAAAGACTTCTCGGCGATGAAGATCACGCGTCCGCAAGTGCAAGTGCCCGACAAGACGGTTGCAGAGAATTTGCAAGCCTTGGCGCGTCGCACAGCACCCATCGAAGAGGTGCAACGCAAAAGCCAGAACGACGATGTTGTCGTCATCGACTACCTTGGTACCATTGGCGATGAAAAGCAGGCATCGCTAAAGTCGCAGAACTATCGGTTGGGACTTGGCGATGGAGTTATCCACAACGACTTTGAAAGTAATCTGGTCGGACTTAAGGCAGGGGAAAAGAAAAACTTCTCGGTGACGTTTCCCGATACGCACTCGGCGCAGAATGTCGCAGGCAAGACGGTCGCCTTCGAGGCCGAGGTGAAAAAGGTGCTTGCGCGCAAAGCGGAAGATTTCAAGGTCGACGAATCGCTCGCCCAACGCATGAAGCACAAAGACTTGCAGGGGTTGAAAGCAGCTGCCGTGCGACAAATAGAAAACAGCTGCCAGCCCGCAGCGCGCCAAATGGTCAAGCGGCAGGTGTTCGACTGGTTCGACGAGCAATACTCTTTTCCTCTTCCGCAGCGTTTGATCGAGGCGGAGTTCAAAGACATTTGGCGGCGCGTCAAGCAAGAGATAAAACAACGCGAGCTGTCGGAAGAGAAGTTTGCCGATACAGAAGAGAAGCTGCGCGAGCAGTATCGCACGATCGCCGAACGACGCTTGAAGACGGGGTTGATCCTCTCCGAGATTGCACGCCAGAACAATATCACCGTCGATGACGAGGCATTGTTGCGCTCGATGAAGGCGCGCGTCGGGGCAACGCCGAACGCGCGGCAAAAGCAGCTGTTAGAGCGCATCGACAAGAATCCGCAAAGCGTTCTCGCCGAAGTTCGACCGCAGGTGATCGAGGAGAATGTCGTCGATCATATCTTGAGCAAAGTTTCGGTCACCAACGAAGATGTCTCGCTGGAAGACATGCTGGAACGCGCGCGCGATTTGAACAAAGAAACGCAACTGCATATCGACTCTTCTGCCTTCGACGATGATTCACAAGACGCGCTCAAAGCTGCCCCCACCAAGCAGGGCGGAGGATTTGGGAACAAGAAGAAAAAGAAGAAACGATAGTCTTGCTTTTTCTTTTCTTTGCTTGTTCCCTACGCTCGTGCTGATTCTGCCGCTATGCTGATCGATAAATCCGCTCTGGCTTCTGCCGATGCACACGGCGCGTTGGTGCCGATGGTGGTCGAGCAGACGGCGCGCGGCGAGCGTGCGTTTGACATTTATTCGCGCCTTTTGAAAGAGCGGATCGTCTTTTTGACGGGTGCTGTGCACGACGAGGTTGCAAGTTTGGTGTGTGCGCAGCTGCTTTTTTTGGAGGCGGAGAATCCGAAACGCGACATCGCCCTCTATATCAACTCGCCCGGCGGCGAGGTGACGGCGGGACTTTCGATCTACGACACGATGAACTATATCCGTCCCGATATCACGACCTTGTGCTTGGGGCAGGCTGCGTCGATGGGATCGCTGCTGTTGGCGGCAGGCAAGAAGGGAAAACGCTTCGCCTTGCCCTCCAGTCGGATCATGGTGCACCAACCCTCAGGCGGCACGCGCGGCACGGTCGCCGACATTCATATTCAGGCAAAAGAAATGTTGCGCTTGCGCGAACGCATCAACGACATCTACGCGAAGCACACGGGACAGAAGATCGCTGCCATCGAGAAGGCGATGGATCGCGATAACTTCATGAACGGCGAGGAAGCAACGAAGTTCGGGCTAATCGACGAAGTGCTTGTGAAACGCAAGCCCGTCAGTAGCGCGAAAAGCTAGATACGGAGGCTCTGATCATGGCTCGTCGTCGCGATGTACAACCCGGCTCTGCGGAGAAGAAGACGCTGTGCTGCTCTTTCTGCGGCAAGAGTCAGAACGAGATCAAAAAGCTGATCGCAGGTCCTGAAGTGTTCATTTGCGACGAGTGTGTCGATCTGTGCATGGAAATCATTCAGGAAGACCACAAGAACGCCGCCTTGCGCGCCGAAAGTCGCGTGCCGTCGCCGGCAAAGATCGACAAGTACTTGGCGCAATACATCATCGGACAGGATCATGCGAAGCGAGTGCTTGCGGTTTCGGTGCACAACCACTACAAGCGCATCGAAGAGGAGCGAACGAACAACGAGGATGTGGAACTTGCCAAGTCGAACATTTTGCTCGTCGGCCCTACGGGTAGCGGCAAAACTCTCTTCGCGCAAACCTTGGCGAGAATTTTGGATGTGCCTTTTACCATGGCGGACGCAACGACGCTGACAGAGGCGGGCTATGTGGGGGAAGATGTCGAGAACATCATTCTGAAACTTTTGCAGACCGCCGACTACGATGTCGAGCGGGCGCAACGCGGCATCGTGTATATCGACGAGGTAGACAAGATCAGTCGCAAGTCGGAGAACCCCTCGATCACGCGCGATGTTTCGGGAGAAGGGGTGCAGCAAGCCTTGCTTAAAATCATGGAGGGAACGGTCGCAAGCGTGCCGCCGCAGGGCGGGCGGAAGCATCCGCAGCAGGAGTTTTTGCAAGTCGATACTACGAACATTCTGTTCATCTGCGGCGGGGCTTTCGCGGGATTGGAGACGATCATCGCGGCGCGCGGCAAGGGGACGGCGATCGGCTTTGAATCAGAGCTACGACACCCCGACGCGCTTGAGAGCGCAAAGGTTTTTAGCGAGTTGGAACCCGAAGACCTCATCAAGTACGGATTGATCCCTGAGTTCGTAGGGAGGTTGCCTGTCGTCGCCGTGTTGGAGACGCTGACGAAAGAAGACCTAGTACGAATTCTCGTAGAGCCGAAGAACGCCCTGATCAAGCAGTATCAAAAGCTGTTCTCGATGGAGGAGGTGCGCCTGACCTTCGCCGCAAGCGCCCTGGAGGCGGTCGCCGAGAAAGCAAGCACGCGAAAGACAGGTGCTCGGGGTTTGCGCGCCATTTTGGAAGAGGTCTTGCTCGATTCGATGTACGAGGTGCCCGATCACAAGGACATCGAAGAGGTCGTCGTCAAACGCGCGACCGTCGAGGGAAAGGGCGCACCGTTGAAAATCCTATCCAAAACGCGACGCGAAGAAAAATCCTCCGCGGCACGCGCGTAGCCACACGCCCAAGCAATGCATAAAGCAATGCATAAAGCCGTGCGTAAAGCCACGCCTATCGCGTTGTGATGTAATCGCCTCAAAGTTAGAGACACAAAAACGAAAAAAGGCTATCCTTCGGTCATGTTCAAACGCACGAAAAATGGAGACAAACCCTCTGCCGATGCCTCTGCAGACGAGCAGGCGCTGAAGGACGAGAGCAAAGGCGCTGAAGGGAACGGCGGCAATGGGGGGAACGGCGGCAATGGGGAGAAGGAGAAAAAAATGAAAAAAGCAGCAAAAGCGGAGAAAGAAGCGAAGGGAACCCGTGAGGAGGCGACGGCGTTGCCAAGTCTTGCGAGCCTGCCCCGCTGCGCGGTGTTGCCGTTGCGCGACATTGTTGTTTTTCCTCGCATGGTGGTGCCTTTGTCGGTGGGACGCGAACGCTCGGTGCGCGCCTTGGAGCAAGCACGCAAGCAGCAGGGCAGCATTCTGTTGGTAACGCAAAAGGACGCGTCGATCGACAATCCGCGTGCGAAAGATCTCTACGCCATCGGGGTCGAGAGCGTCGTGTTGCAGATGCTGCATTTACCCGACGGCACGGTGAAGATTCTTGTCGAGGGAAAGCGGCGGGTGCGCTTGCATGTCGAGCGCAACGAAGAGGCGTTTCTTTCGGTCGCCTACGAGGAGGCGGAGGACACCAACCGCGACGACAAGGATTTGGCGAATCTGTGTCGCGCGACGCTGGGACAATTCGAAAAGTATTGTCAGACCAATCGTCGTATTCCCGAAGACCTTATGCGTACGCTCTCGAAAATGGAGGATGTGGGAGAGGTGTGCGATTTGATGTCGCAGCATCTTGCGGTGCGCCTGGAGAAGAAGCAGAAACTTTTGGATGTGGCATCGCTGCCGAAACGTTTCGAGCTGATCTTGAAGATTATCGAAGACGAAATAGGCATGCTGCGCGTCGAGAGGAAGATTCGTTCTCGCGTGAAAAAACAGGTCGAGAAGAGTCAGCGCGAGTATTATCTGAACGAACAGATCAAGGCGATACAAAAAGAGCTGGGGGATGGGGACAAGGGGGGCGACGAGCTTTCGGAGATGGAGGAGAAAATCGGCGCGTTGCGCATGAGCAAGGAAGCCAAAGAGAAGGCAACCTCGGAGGTGAAGAAGTTGCGCCAAATGAGCCCCTTGTCCGCAGAGGCGACGGTGGTGCGCAATTATCTCGATTGGCTGATATCGCTACCGTGGAAAAAACGCTCGAAGATCAACACGGACATGGAAACTTGCAAGACGATTCTCAACGAGGATCACTACGCCTTGGAAGAGGTGAAGGAGCGTATTCTCGATTACCTTGCCGTGCAGAGCAGGGTGAAAATTTTCAAGGGGCCTATTTTGTGTTTGGTCGGACCTCCTGGTGTGGGCAAAACCTCGTTGGGCAAATCGATCGCGCGTGCGATCGGACGCACCTTCGTGCGCATTTCGCTGGGCGGCATCCGCGACGAAGCGGAGATCAGGGGACATCGCCGTACTTATGTAGGCGCGATGCCGGGCAAGATTCTGCAGGGCATGAAGAAAGCCAAGGTGAGCGATCCCTTCTTCTTGCTCGACGAAATCGACAAGATCGGCAACGATTGGCGCGGCGATCCCACCTCTGCGCTGCTCGAAGTGCTCGACCCCGAACAAAACAACAGCTTCAACGATCACTACCTAGAAGTGGACTACGACCTCTCCGAATGCATGTTCATCACCACGGCTAACTCCTTGAACATGCCGCAGCCGCTGATCGATCGCATGGATATCGTGCGCCTGCCGGGCTACACGGAAGACGAGAAGATACAGATAGCGAAGCGGCATCTGCTGCCGAAGAACTTCGAGCAATGCGGAGTCAAGGAAGGGGAGATCGATCTGAAGGACGAGGCACTACGCGACACGATCCGTTACTACACGCGCGAGGCGGGCGCGCGCAATTTAGAGCGTTCGATCGCGCGCATGTTGCGAAAATCTATCCGCAAGATTCTGCTGAAAGAAAAACCTCCGATCACGATCGAGGCGCAGAACTTGCAAGATTTTCTTGGGGTGCGGAAGTTTCGCTTCGGAGAGGCGGAATCACAAGATTTGACAGGGGTTGCAACAGGATTGGCGTGGACGGAGGTGGGGGGAGAGCTACTGACCATCGAAGCTGTGACCGTGCCGGGTAAGGGACGCATTCGGCGCACGGGCAAGTTGGGCGACACGATGCAGGAATCGATTCACGCCGCCGAAAACTTTATCAAGAGTCGTTCGTGGCATTTCGGCATTACGCCTGATGTGTTCGAAAAGATCGACCTGCATGTGCATGTTCCTGAGGGCGCGACGCCGAAGGATGGTCCTTCGGCGGGGATTGCCATTGCGACGGCGTTGGTGTCGGTGCTGACGGGCATTCCTGTCGATCGCACGGTGGCGATGACGGGCGAGATCACCTTGCGCGGGAGGGTTTTACCGATCGGGGGGCTGAAAGAAAAAATGCTGGCGGCGTTGCGCGGCAACATTAAGACGGTGATCATTCCTGAAGACAATAAGAAGGACTTGGAAGAGATTCCCGACAATGTGAAGGAGGGATTGACGATCGTCCCTGTCGAATCGGTCGATCAAGTCTTGGATTTGGCGCTGAAGAACAAGCTGACGCCTCTGCCGCCACCTAGCATGGAGGGCGTTTTAACCGTTCCTTTGGCAAAAAAGATCGCGATCGAACCATTAGATCAATCTTTGGACGAGCCTGCTTCGAGATCGAAGAAAAAACCCTTGGAAGAAAGTATTCCTCATTAAAGGAAAATTTCTCTCTTGCAAGCCGTGTATTTTTTCGCTAAAAAAGGATAATGCTTTCGCTGACAGCAAGCAAACTCCAAGCAAGGGAGGTGGGGGGAGAGTGCGAGGAGAGATGTTTGCAAGAAAGCGGCGGCTGTGCGAGCGTGTGCCAAGTCGAATGACAAGCGTGCGTATGGACGGCGGCGGTTTTGGAAAGGTGAAAGCTTATGCAATCAAAATTCTGTAACACAAATAAAGGATGGGGCCAGTGAACAAGAACGAACTTATTGAGACTGTCGTCTCTGCGATGAATATCAAGAAAACAGAGGCTGCCATGGCGGTCGACACTGTTTTCGATGCGATCACGAAGTCGCTGACGAACGGCAAAGAAGTGAAGATTGCGGGTTTCGGCTCGTTTTCTGTCTTGAAACGTGCGGCACGCACAGGACGCAACCCTCGCACGGGGGAAAGCCTCAAGATCGCGGCGAGCAAGCAACCCAAGTTCAAGGCGGGCAAAGCCTTGAAGGATGCCGTCAACACTTGAGGACTACGCCGTTGCGGCAAAGTCCGAAAACAAAGTCGTCTTAAGTGATTCCTTAAGCGATTCTTCGGGTGATTCCCTGAGTGATTCTTCGGATGATTCTTGGGGCGATTAGCTCAGTCGGTTAGAGCGTCTCGCTTACACCGAGAAGGTCGGCAGTTCGAGCCTGTCATCGCCCATTTACCGCCCATTTACAGCATATGTGGCGCCCGTTGCACACGCTGCAAGTGATCGCGCTTGAAGGAGTCCGAGAACCCGCGTCAGAGAAAGCTGTAGGGGTCGATATCGATCTTGAGGCGTACTTCAGCAGGCTTCGGACACGCGAGCCAATGCGCGAGCAGGGGCTGTAGAGACTTTCCACGAGTGCGCAACAAAAAACGAAGACGATGGCGTCCGCGTAGCGGTGAAAGCGGCGGCTCGGCTGGTCCGAAACATTCGATGCCGCAGTCTGCGGGAAAACGCTCGAATAGGCTTTGCGCAAAAATTTCCAAAATGCGTTTCTCTTTTGCGCTAATAACGACGGCGGCGAGGCGGGCGAAGGGCGGCCAAAAGATGTCGTGCTCTAGATTGCAACGTGCCAGCACTTCGCTTTTTAAAAAGCTCTCGCGGTCGAAGGTCTGTAGCGCGCGCAACGCTGTCGAGCGCGGCTCTGTCGTTTGAACGACTACCTCGCCTTTCTTCTCGCCGCGCCCTGCCCTGCCGGCGACTTGGTGTAGCAGTTGGTAGCAACGCTCGAAGGCGCGCGGATCGCCGCCTTGCATCCCCAAGTCGGCGTTGACGATGCCGACCAGCGTCAGGTGAGGGAAGTGATAGCCTTTCGCCAACATTTGCGTTCCTACCACTAGGTCGCAGCGACGCTCTTCGAAAGCGCGCACGACCGCTTGCGGATCGCTTGTATCCGAGCTGAGCAGTTGCAGGCGGGCTTGTGGAAAACGTGTCTGCAAGACGCTGGCAAGCCGCTCGACACCGACGCCAAACGCCCTCAACGATCCTTCCTTGTCGCAAGAGGGGCAATGTTGCGGGGTAGGCATGGAAAAGTCGCAGTGGTGGCAGACAAGGCGTGCGCGTGCGCGATGTTCTACTAGGAAGGCTTTGCAATTGCGGCACGAGAGGCGCGCGCCACAGCGATCGCATAACAACAGCGGTGCGTAGCCTCGGCGATTGAGAAAAATCAGCACCTGCTCTTTGCGCGCGAGCGTCTGTTCGATACGCGCGCAAAGGGTTGGAGTGAGGAGGGGTTCGCTTGTTTGAATCTCGCGGGGCTTCGTCAGGTCTGGCTTGGCTTTGTCTGGCTTGGCTTTGCTTTGGGGTTGGGTTGCTTCTTTGAGCAAGTCTACGATGGTGACTTTGGGCAGGGTTGCTGCGCCGAAGCGATGGGGGAGGAGGAGACGACGATACTTGCCGCGCTCGGCGTTGTGCCAGCTTTCTAGCGATGGAGTCGCGCTCACCAGCACTACGAGGCAGCCTGCTTTTTGAGCGCGCAACACTGCCATATCGCGCGCGTGATAGACGATACCGTCTTCTTGCTTGTAGGCGTGGTCGTGTTCTTCGTCGACGACGACTAGTCCCAAGTTAGAGAAGGGCAGGAAGAGCGCGCTGCGGGCTCCCAAGACGGCGCGTGTTTTGCCGCTTGCGATCTCGTGCCAAGCGGTGCGGCGTTCGCGCGCGGACAGGGCGGAGTGGCAGAGCAGGGGTTCTATTCCGAATCGCTGACGAAAGCGTTCGGCGAAACGCATCGAGAGAGCAATCTCCGGCAGCATGAGCAGCGCTTGTTTGCCTGCTTGCAAGCAGGCTGCGACCGCCTCGAAGTACACTTCTGTTTTGCCGGATCCTGTTTCGCCGTCGAGCAGCACGGTTGCAAACTTGCCTTCTTTGTGGAGGGCGCAGAGTTCTTGCGCTGCCTGCTGCTGTTCTTTTTCGAGCGGAGAGGAGCGTTGTAAAATGTGCAACGACGAGGATAATGACGAGGATTCCGCTACGGAAGGAAGAGGTGCAGAGGGAGAGACGAGAGACAGCTCTTCGACCAGCCCTTGCGCGCTCGCGTTGCGGAGGACGGACGACGAGATGCCTTGTTGCAACAAGACTTCGCGCAACACTTGCTGTGATTCTTGTTGTGATTCTTGGCAGGCTAGAGATTCGCTTACAACTCTTGATATTGGCTTTAGGGCTAGGGTTGCGAGCAGGCGAGATTTTTGTGTTTTGCTATTTTTTGTTAATGCTTGCAGGTGTTCCTCAAAACCTTTGTTGGTGATTCGATAGGCGCGCGTTGTGCGTTTGCGCGGCAGTTCTCCTGCGTTGAGCGCGGGCGCGAAGACGCTTTTCAGCACTCGTCCGCGCGGTGTCATGGTGTAGGCGGCGAGGCTTTGTATGAAGGCGCGGCAATCTGCGCGTAGGGGGGGTAGGTCTTGGCGCATGGCTGCTGTCAGCGATTTCAGGCGACGGGGATGCGCTGCGGAGTCTTCCATAACTACGCGCCAGACGACGGCGAGAACTTCTTTGTTGCCGAACGGCACGCGCAGTAATGCTCCTTCTTCGAGGAGGTCTGGGCGTATCAGCTCTGGCGAGCAGGCGTAGGAGAAGAGTTGGTCGAGGCGGGGTGAGAGGACGAGCAGCTCTGCAAACGGCAGAGGAGATTTTTGGGAGGCAGGAGGGGGAGTGGGAGGAGGGGGCATGTTTTTTTCTGTGTTTTTTCGTGTCCTGCTTCTTGACATTGGTTGTCGTCTAGCGCACAAGCAAGGGATGAAGTTTTTCATCGACTCTGCCGATGTTAGCGAGGTGTCTGCGCTCGTCAAGAGCGGGCTTGGGCTAATTGATGGCGTGACGACGAACCCGTCGTTGATCGCGCAATCGGGTGCGTCGATCTGCGAGCGCATTAAGGAGTTGTGCGCTATTGTCGAGGGGCCTGTGAGTGCTGAGGTGACGGCGACTGATTTCAAGGGCATGTTGGAGGAGGGGAAGGCTCTTGCGGCGATTGCGGAGAATGTTGCTGTCAAGGTACCGCTCACTGAGGAGGGGTTGCGTTGTTGTTATGCGCTCAGCCGAGAGGGGACGGCGGTTAATGTCACGCTGTGTTTTTCGGCGGCGCAGGCGTTGCTTGCGGCGAAGGCGGGGGCGAGTTTTATTTCGCCTTTTGTGGGAAGGCTAGATGACATTGGGCAGGATGGATTGCAGTTGATCGAGGAGATTTTGGAGATTTACCGTGCTTATGATTTTCGGACGGAGGTATTAGTTGCTTCGGTGCGTCATATTGGGCATGTTGTTAATGCGGCGCGCATGGGGGCGCATGTGGCGACTTTGCCGCCGAAGGTTTTCCGTGCGTTGTATCGGCATCCGTTGACGGAGAGGGGGCTGCAGGCTTTCTTGGAGGACTGGCGGAAGACGAAGCAGAGCATTTTGTAGGGGAGCGTGGGTAGTCTTTACGGATGCAAAACATCGCGTGCTAGCACGCGCGGGTGATTTTAAGAGAAGGCAAGACTAAATCTTACAGGTTTAATCCTTCATCAAATGAAGATGAAAACTCTGCAGATATTCTGCTCTTAATCCTTTCAAAATCTCTTGAGCAATCGTATTTTCCTAAATAAAATCCTAATTCGAACATTTTCACCACAAAATTAACATAGTTTATTCTTCGGCTCTTAATGTTCTTTTTATTCCGACCCGTTCTAATTTTAAAGACTTCTGGCAAAAGCAAAAAACCTTCATAGTAAGAATTTTCTTTAAAGCCGTGGTTAAAATACACGCGATACTCCCTTCCTTGTTTGTTCTCCTGAAGAAAATAATATTTACCAGAACGACGTTCGGCAGATAAAAGAGAATAAGCTTCTTCACCAGCCAATTTTTTGTAATCGCTTTCAAAATCTGGTTGAAAGCGTTTTGGTATTTCGGTTTGTATAGAAGTTTCCGAGCTTTTTTTGCAAAGATAGCCTGCCCATCTCTCCGCTTGCCCTGGTTCCCATCTAGCTTCTTTAGCTGTACTTTTTCTTGTTACGCTCATTTTGATCTCCTTTAGTTAGGGTGGTTGATTTCTGGACATTGCCAGATGTGTTTTTTCTAAACACTAAAAAATACTCGTGAACCTTATTGATAATAAATTTGTAAGGATACCCCAAAGGGCGAGAATTGTTATACTCTTTCTGTCTATCCCAGACAATAATATCTTCAAGAGAAAAACCTGCTTTTTTAATAGTCATTGCTATGTCCATGTGAAGAGGATAGAAATTCGCACCTTTGCGCAAGTCCATAACATTGACTACAAAATAGGAGCGATCTTTCAGAGTGTCAAATACTTTTTGAGAAATTTCAAGAAAAATTTCTAAAAAAACCTTGTAATCAGAAACATTACCTAAATCTTCAGGTTTATCAGAATAATTGGTGATTTTTTTCTTATCCGCAGAACGCACACGGTTTAAAATATCCCAATACGGAGGTGAAGTTACGCAAAAATCTATACTATTTTTTTTTATCTCTGTAAGCACTGTTCTTGCGTCACCAACAAGATACTTTAAATTTTTTTGCATACCTCTTGAAAAATTAACTCTTTGTAAAAAAATATCCTTATATTCTTTACTAATATCAATTCCTATTCCTCGCAAACCACTTTGGTGGGCAGCAACAAGCGTACTTCCAGTTCCTGCAAAACAATCAAGAATTTTTTTTCCGTTGTCTGGAACATAACACTCTATTAATTTTTTAACGACAGCAATACTAAATATAGCAGGATGCAAAGAACTAATTTTTTTTTCTTCTGGTGTTTTGTCGAGATCGCGCCAAATACTAAAAGAATGTTTTAACCAATCAGCCCCCAAAAGTTTATTAGCACGGTTAGAGCTACTACGCATTTTTATATTCATTGCCCCAACCATCGAAACCAGCATGCGCACGACGAGCAAAAACATCTAGTCGAGGGCCTTGAAAAAACTGTTCAATATGCGCATACAGCTCTTTGGGTTTGGTGCTATGCGCCAACCGATTGTTTTCTTCTGAAGAAAACATTGTCTTCATTTTTCCTAAAGATTCTTTAGGAAAATCAGCTTTCCCTTTGTACCCAAACAAAACATGCTCAGTGGTTATTTGGTAAGGTCCAAAAGGACAAGGTCCAGTTTTTTTATTCCATGTCAACAAGGTGTAGTAACGGAATCCCCAATCTTCTAGTGCCTCAAAGCAAATATTAAGTATAGGCTTTCCAGAAGAGCGTGAACGGCTATTGGTAGCCCAAAGCCACAAAAAGCACTGCGAGCTTGCCCAGTTGGAAATAGGTAAATTTTTAATTTCTTTCGGGGATAAAGTCGGGTAGTCAAGAGTGGTGTTTTGATTGGGTCGGCATGATCGTAAACCAGTTTTTCCCTGATCCCAGGGTGGGTCAATCACAATGCAACGATACCTTCCTGAGAGAGCAGGAGAACTAGCGATCTCTGGTTTCATTTTAACAGACTCCAAGATTTTAACAGATTCCATCATTTTAACAGACTCCAAGCGAATAATTTAAACTTTCTCAAACAATCTTTATCAAGAAGCGTGCCACGCATTTAAGTGTTTGATTTGGTTGATACTTTTTGGTCTAACGAAAGAGACTTGTTTCGCAAGCCCCGCCGTATACAGATTTCTCGACTGATTTTCTTCGCTCACGCACAGAATGCGCGAAAAACGCGCCCGCTGACGCGGGGTCTTCGTGGGGGGAATTTATCCCCCCACACCCCCACGCGCGCAAGCGCGCGTCCGTTTCTCGTCAAAGCGCAAGTCCCGTTTTTTTGGTCTACACCGCTACCTGTCAAAATTAATCAAAAAATCCCGTATATGCTACACTCTCCCCATAGCAAGTCTGGCGCGATTTTTGCACCTCCCCCTCCATGTCGCCTGCCCCCATCCCCCCCTTTCCCGTCGCGCTCGAAGACTATTGTCGCCACCTCGCAAGCGAACGGCGCCTAAGCCCCCACACCCTCTCCGCCTACCGACACGACCTCCTCTCCTTCGATCATTTCCTCGCAACCCATCGCGGCAACACAGTCCCCCTGCCCGCATGGGCACAGATAGAAGAACGCGACCTGCGCGGATGGATGGCACAACTACGCGCCCAAGGGCTACAAGCACAATCAGTCGCACGCGCCCTGTCCTCTCTAAGAGGCTTCGTGCGTCGTCTACAAACCCTCTACGGATCAGCAGGTATCTCATGCGACGCAGCCTTTCGCGTGCGCCGTCCGCCACACAAACTTCCCCCCCCACGCCCCCTCTCGCAAGATCGCGCACGCGCATTGATCAAAGCAGCAGGAACAAACGACGAGCAACAAAACTGGATCAAAGCACGCGATGTCGCACTGCTAACGCTGCTCTACGGCGCAGGACTGCGTATCTCAGAAGCACTCGCGCTCGACGACGATGCAATCGAACACATGACAAAAGAAACCCCAAACCCTAAAGAATACCAATTGCGCATCCACGGCAAAGGCGACAAGGTGCGCATCGTGCCTATCCTGCCATGCGTGTGCGAAGCCTTGCTAGACTATCGCCGACAGCGTCCCTGTGAAAAAACCTCGTCTGCCAAGCAACCCTTTTTTCGCGGCTTGCGCGGCGAAAGGCTGCATCCGCGCGTCGTGCAAAAACGCATGAGGGTCTTGCGCCAACTTCTCGGCTTGCCACAAAGCGCAACCCCGCACGCATTACGCCACTCCTTTGCAACGCATTTGATGGAGGGAGGAGGAGACTTGCGCTCCATTCAAAAGCTGCTCGGACATAGCTCGCTCAAAGCGACGCAGCGTTATACAGAAGTAGATCTCGCACGCCTTGTAAGCCAACACCGCGCAGCGCATCCGCAATCCAAATCTCAATCCGATCCCCAACCTCGTCCGCAATCCGACCCGCAAACAAGTAAGTAACAGAATTTTAGTGACTAAAAAGTCCGTCTCTCAAACCTTCTCAAAGACCAACGCCGCGTTCGTTCCCCCAAAGCCGAAAGAGTTGCTCATCGCGCACTTAAAAGGCACATCGCGCCGCTTGCGCAGAATGGAGTTGGCAATTTTGTAAGATGCGATGGTCTCGTCGAGCGTCGTGATATTGGCTGATTCGCCCATGAAGTCGTTGTTCATCATCAACAGCGTATAGACGGCTTCCTGCGCGCCCGCCGCGCCCAACGAGTGTCCCGTCAGCGATTTGGTCGAGGCTAGAAAAGGCATGGCATCGGGCTGGCGTTCGCAAAAGAGCTCGTCGAGCACACGGCACTCGACCGCATCTCCGACGGGCGTGGAGGTACCATGCGCATTCACATACTCGACGGGATTGCGCGTTCCCACCAACGCCTGTTCCATGCATCGTTTTGCGCCCTCTCCTGAGGGTTGCACCATATCGACTCCGTCGGAAGTAGCTCCGTAACCCGTTAGTTCGGCGTATATCTTCGCACCCCTTTTTTGTGCGCGCTCGGCTTCTTCCAACAGCACGATCGCCGCTCCGCCTGCGATGACGAATCCGTCCCTTGTTGCGTCGAATGCGCGCGAGGCAGTGATAGGCGTTTCGTTGTACTGCGAGGAAAGTGCTCCCATAGCATCGAATAGGCAACTCATGCTCCAATGCAGCTCTTCGCATCCGCCTGCAAAGACGGCATCCTGCTTGCCCCACTGGATCATCTCAGCGGCGTTGCCGATGCAATGCGCGCTGGTCGCGCACGCCGAGCTGATCGAATAGTTTACTCCGCGAATACCGTTGGCGGTCGCTAGCACAGCAGAAGCTGTCGAGGACATGGTGCGCGGTACCATGAAGGGACCGATACGCCGCGTCGTCTTGTGCTTCTCTAGGCTGCTGAACGAAGAGAGCAGATTGACGGTCGAAGGTCCTCCCGAACCGACGACGATTCCGATCTTGGGATCTGATATGTCACCCTTCTCCAACCCCGCGTCCTTGATCGCCTCGTCCATGGCAACGGAGGCGTAAGCGGTGCCATCGCCCATGAAACGTCGCCATTTTCGCTCGACCAAGGCATCCAAGTCGATATCGACCTCGCCATGGACGCGCGAGCGAAAGCCTCGCTCGGCATAGTCGGGCGCAGCTTTGATGCCCGCCTTCGCATCACGCAACGAAGAGACGACTGTCCGATGGTCGCATCCGATGCAGCTGACGATTCCCAATCCTGTGACGACAACTCTACGCATGGTCTATTCTCTTTTTTTGCCTCCCTTTTTGTGTCAGTGGAACAATCCTACGCGCAAGCCCTTGGCGGTCAGGGAGACAACGCCGTCAGCGAGTAACACGCCATCGGCGATGCCCATGACCAGCCTACCGCTGATGATGCGCTTGATGTGCAACTGGTAGGAAACAAGTTTTGTCGAAGGTAGCACTTGTTCTCGAAAGCGGATATCCTCGACGCCTAGGGCTCTGCCCCTGCCCTTGTGTCCCAGCCACGCGAGGTGAAAGCCCAACAGCTGCCACAGCGCATCGAGCCCCAGACAACCCGGCATGACGGGATCTTTGTAGAAGTGGCAGGCGAAAAACCATAAATCGGAGACAATCGTCAACTCTGCTGTCAACGCGCCGCGTTCGAACTTTCCGCCATCGTTAGACATGTCGGAGATTTGGTCGAACATCAGCATCGGTGCCAGCGGCAGCTGCGCGTTGCCCTTGCCGAAAAGCTTGCCTTTGCCGCAATCGACAAGGTCGGCATGCACAAACGCACACCTGCCCTGCGCACAAAGCGACGAGGCTTCAAGCGACTTCTCTTCGTCGAGCGACAAACCTTCAGCTTGCGTCACAAGCTGGGGCTGGGGTTGGGGCTGCGGTATGTTTTCCAAGGTCTTCTCTTAAGGGTTGGTTCGGATCGATGTGTTGCGGGCTTTGTCGTCGAGTTCTATCTTGTTGGCAGGTTTTGAAAGGTCGGCAAGCAGACGGGCTACGATCGTATCGAGTCGCAAGCGTCCTTCTGGCGTCAAGTTTAGTCGTTGCGCTGTTTTTTCACAATAGCCCGCATTACACAGATCGACAATAAGCTTCCGCACCGACTTAGGAAACAGGGAGAGCGGCAGTCCTTCTTTGAGGCGCAATCCCATCATGATGCGCTCTTGCAACGCCTCTTCGGCTGACAGCAGGATGCGTTTTTCGATGCGATCGTCTTGGGCGTGGGCTTGTTTGAGCCATCGGGTGGGAGAGCGTGTCTCCATGGTAGCGATTCGCGTCGTGCCGCGGAGCTCTAGCTGTGAGATGCGTCCGTGCGCGCCAGGGCCTACGCCCAGCCAGTCGCCGCTACGCCAATAGACGAGGTTGTGACGCGATTGCGCCGTTTCTGTATTTGCTTGCTCGATATTTTTCTGCGAGCGGGCGTAGCAGGAGATTTCGTAGTTCTCGTAGCCTTGCGCTGCCAGTTCAAATTCGACAAGACGATAGAGCTGTGCTGCGCGTGCGTGCGAGGGCAGGGTGAGTGTGCCGCGTGATTGTGCGCGATAGAAGGCGGTCGCTTTTTCGATCGTCAGTTGATAGACGCAGAGGTGCGATGCGCCAAAGCTTATGGCGCAGGCGAGTTCACGCTGAACTGCCTTGTCGCTTTGTTGGGGCAGGGCTGTTATCAGGTCGAAGGAGAAGCGTGTAAAGAGTCGAGCGGCGGCATCGAGCGCGGCGCGCGCTTGTTGTGCGTCGTGGAGTCGTCCTAAGAAGCGTAGGGCATTGTCGTCGAAGGATTGCACACCGATCGAGACGCGATTGACACCTGCGGCTTTCCATTCGGCAAACTTGTTGCTTTCTGCGCTGGAGGGGTTTGCTTCTAGGGTGATTTCGCAGTTTGGGGCGAGGCGAAAGTATTTGTTTGCGCCTTCCAGTATTTTTCCGACGGCGTGCGTTGAGAGTAGGGAGGGTGTTCCGCCGCCGAAAAAGATCGAGCGTATGAGGCGTAGATGGGTTTCTGTTGTTGGGTTTTGGCTGAGGGATTGCAGTCGCCATAGGATGGCGGCGACATAAGCTTCTTCGGGGATGTTTTTGTGTTCGTGCGAGTTGAAGTCGCAATAGGGGCATTTGCGTTCGCAGTAGGGGAAATGGATATAGAGCGAAAGGTCGCGCGCGGGGGTGGGGGGAGCGGACATAGTTTTTCTCATCTTGTCATAGACAACCCGTCCCTCCATGCCAAAACTCGCAAACCCTAAGCAAAACAAGCCTTGCACAGCCGCCGAAAAGCCTCAGCACGATGACTAATACGCTGCTTCTCCTCCCCCGCCATCTCCCCAAAAGTTCGCTCCCCCAAAGTGCAAGCATCCCCCCCAACAAAAGGTACGAAAATAGGGTCATAACCAAATCCACCCCTACCCCGCGGCGGAAAAACAACCCTCCCCCGCACCTCCCCCTCAACAACCCGCGCCTCCCCATCACTGCGCACAAGCGCAAGCGCACAAACAAAACGCGCAGACGAAGAACCGCAATCCCGCGCCCGCATCTCCCTCTGAACACGCGCAATAGCACGCGCAAAATCTCGCGTGCCATCCCCCCCATCCTCCCCATCCTCCCCTTGCGCACCCTCTTTCCCCTCCGCCCATCGAGCAGAAAGCAACCCCGGCTGCCCGTCCAAAACCTCCACCTCAAAGCCCGAATCATCCCCAAGAGTGGCAAATCCCCCCGCCCCTCGACCCGCCCCTCCACCGTGCTCAAAGGCAGCGCGCGCCTTAATCAGCGCGTTGTCGGCGTAGGTAGCACCCGTCTCCTTCACCTTCAGCGCATCGAACCCCTCGAAAGGACGGACTTCCGAAACATAAGGTCGCAACAAATCTGCGATCTCTTTGAGCTTGCCCGCGTTGCCCGTTGCGATCGTCAGCGTCTCGCTACCCCCCTTCTCGTAGAACCATCCCTGCATATAACGCGAGCCTCCTCGCGGAGCATCTCAATCTTGCGCGGCTTCGACCGCCTCGTGCTGCAAGCGCGTTATGCGCAAAGCCGCCTCGCGTGCCAAGTCGAGCATCTCGTCAAGGTTTTTGCGCGACACAGGATTACGCTCTGCCGACATTTGCACCTCCACCAGCTCGCCGTCCTCGGTGATGGCAAAGTTGGCATCGGCAAAGGCTTGCGAATCTTGACGATAGGTGGGATCGATCTGTAAGCCTCCGTCCTGCTGAAGCACGCAGGAGATGCCCGCCACCATCTTCGAGAGAGGATCGCGGTCGATCGCGCCCAAGGCTTGCAACCTCCGAAAGGCGATTCGCAAAGCGACGCACGCACCACTGAGCGCCGCGGTGCGCGTACTGCCATCGGCATCCAATACATCGCAATCGATCCTGATCTGCTGATTGGCAAAAAGGCTGCGATCGACAACGCAACGCAAGGAGCGTCCGATCAAACGTTGGATCTCCATCGTGCGTCCCGACTCCAGCGTTTTAGCACGCGCGCTACGCTTGTGCGTCGCACGAGGCAGCATAGAGTATTCCGCTGTCACCCACCCCTCGCCGAGATCGCGCAAAAACTTTGGCACCGAATCCTCGACACTAGCAGTGCACAAGACGCGCGTTCTGCCGAACGATGCCAAACACGAGCCCTCGGCATGAAGTGCTACATCCGGCGCAAAGGAGACGGCACGCATCTCCCCCGCTTCTCTCGACTTTGAACTCATAAAACACCCTCCTCGCTCAGCTGTTGTTGCCGATGGCGCGCGAGAAAGTCGCACGCAGATTGCAACGCCACCGCGTCGATGGAGTGTCCCAACCCCGCACGCGCGAGCCATTCGATATTGTAGCCCTGCTCGCGTAGCATGGAAGCCGTATTCGATCCCTGTTCAAACGGCACGACCGCGTCTTCATCGCCGTGAATCATCAGCAGAGGTGTCGTTTTGTCGGACGCGCTCGCTTGCAAATCGTGCGGCTCGACAAATCTTGTCGCAATGCCGACGGCAGCAAGCCACGCACGATCAGCATGGCAAGCGGCTTGCAAGGCAACCATGCCACCCTGACTGAAGCCGAACAGAGCGATACGATGGCAAGGCACTTTGTAGTGCGTAGCGATTGCATCCAAAGCCTCGGCGACAGAGCTCTCGACCGCCCTCAGCCCTGAGACGATCTCTTCGTAAGAAAGCAGAGACAAGGGAAACCACGCGCGTCCCAATCCATGTTTCATGGCAATCCCGCCGATGTCGCAAGTGTCGGGTGCCTGCAGAAAGACTTGCGCCGTATCAGGCAAAACGGCGGCAAACGAGGGAGCAAGCGACAGCAAATCTTCTGCCGTTGCTCCGTAGCCGTGAAAAACGACGAGAACAGAACGCGGCGGCGAGTCGCTTGCGTCAAGGGTGAGAGCATCGAGGACGGCGAATCGTTTTTTCTCCAATTTTTGCGCGACCTTGAGAAGGCTTTGATCAATATAAGAGAGCATAGTTCAGCGTTCAGGAACTCTTTTTGTTTTCCTTGCCGAAACGCTGCGAGCAGTAAGGGCAGACAACAAAGCCCTCGTCGTTCAACGAGAGGTAGACAGCAGGATGTCCGCTACCCTGCACGCCACCGTTGCACCGCACGCGCCTCGCTTGTGCTTTGGCGGCGGGTAAAGCGGCGGGTAAAGATTCGGGCAAAGATTCATTTTTGGCTGGATGCTTGTTTTCTTCTTTTGGCGTATCGTTGTGCATTCTTTTGCTCCGTTGCTCTTGATGCTTGCGGTCTTGATTTTTGCGGTCTTGGATTCCTATCACTGACCTGTATGCATTATACTTGGCGGAGCAAACAAAAACAGAGAGATTCTATGCCTTCCCCTATCCCTTCGGTCAGTTCGGCGATTTCGATCGAGCGCACGACTAAGCGTTACGGTGCCGATCTTTTGGCGTTGGACGATGTTTCGTTGCGGGTCGAGCCCGGTGCCTTCATCGGGCTTTTGGGACCGAACGGCGCGGGCAAGTCGACGCTGATCAATGTTTTGGGGGGGTTGGTGCTGAAGGATAGCGGACACATTTCGCTGTGGGAGCGCGATTTAGATAAAGACCCTCGCAACGCACGCGCTGCCATCGGCATCGTGCCGCAAGAAGTGTATATGGATCCCTTCTTCACCCCCTACGATATGCTGGAGCTGTGCGCCGGACTCTACGGCTTGAAACGCGCCGATCGATGGAACGACACGCTGTTGGAGCGACTGGGATTAGGCGAGAAGAAGCATGTCTATTCGCGTTCTCTGTCTGGCGGTATGAAGCGAAGGATGATGGTCGCAAAAGCCTTGGTGCATCGCCCTCCGATCTTGGTGTTGGACGAACCCACGGCAGGCGTTGATATTCTGTTTCGCAAAAGCCTGTGGGCTTTCGTGCAAGAGATGCACGCGCAAGGCACGACGATCTTGCTGACGACGCACTACTTGGAGGAAGCCGAAGCCTTGTGCGAGAAAATTGCCATCATCGATCAAGGCAAGATCGTCGCTTACGACAAGACAAAGACGCTGATCGCGCGCTTGGCGACTAAATCGTTGCACATCACCTTTAGTGGTAGGGCGCGTCCGAAGCTACGAGAAACTCTACAAAAAACTCTACAAAAAACTCTGGACTTGCCTAAAGACGCGCGCATCGTCGCCTGCTCCGCGCATAGCGTCGAGATCGTCTATAACCCGCAGAAGGTTGCCGTCGCAGAGTTGCTGGAGGCTGTTAGCGACAAGGGAGTTGTCATTCAGGACTTGAATACAAAAGAGCCTTCGTTGGAAGAGGTATTTTTGCAAGCGACTCAAAAGGGGTTTTCTCCTTGAAAAAGTCGCCGAAAAAATTGCCGAAAAAATCACGTCGTTTCTCCTTCGGCATCGGGGGTTACATGCGGCGTAACTTTTTTGCGGGGCTTATTGTCTTGATGCCTTTCGTCTTCACTTTTGTGATTGTGCGATGGTTTGTTTTCTTCATCGATTCGCGCATTGCGCCTTTGATTCCTCGGCAGCTTTCGGCGTGGACGATCGAGCATATCGGCGTTGATCCTGTGCGAGATGTTCCTGGCGCGGGGATTGTCATCTTTTTTATGGCGACGATGATTATCGGTATTTTCGCGCGCGGGCTTATCGGCGCGTGGATATTGGGACGGATCGAGCGCATTTTGCATCGCATGCCGTTATTGCCGAAGATTTATTCGACGACGAAGCAAATTTTCGCGACATTATTTCGTCCGGACAAGAAGATCGCGTTTCGCAAGGCTGTATTGGTGCAGTATCCTCGCAAGGGATGTTGGACGATTGCTTTTCTGACTGCCGAGAGCATTCCTGAGATTTCTAGGAAGGTTGGTCATCCTGCGATGCGGGTTGTTTTTGTGCCGACGACGCCGAATCCTACATCGGGATTTATTGTTTTCTTTCCTAAGGAGGAGACGATTGATTTGGATATGAAGGTAGAGGATGCAGTGAAGATGGTCTTTTCGTTTGGGATCGTGCAACCGCCTGCGCTTGGGAAATTGAAGAAGATCGGCAAGAAGAAGTGATGGGACGGCGATTCTGTTTTGTATCTAGCTTCTGGACAAAATTAAATACGCTCTACCGCGTTACGAGTCAGCTTGCGCGTTTCTGCGAGGGGAATTTATCCCCCCACGCGCTTTTGAATAAGAGGCTACGCACGCGATGTTTTGCGCCCGTCAATGCAAAAAGCCCGTCATCCCCTCACTTGTTCTTGCCAATCTTCTCCATCAACGCCAAGTGCGCCTCCCGCTCCTCTCCGCTCGCAAGTAAAACACGGAAAGAACCCCGCTCGCCATCTCCCCCCTCCCGTTTCTCCTCATTCTCCTCGCTCTTCTCCTCCCGTTTACCAAGACGCTCCTCCGCAACAGCAGCAACAACAGACGCAACAGGCGCAACAACAGCCTGTGGCGATTCGGGTTCGGCAAGACCCATCCCCTGCTGCCTCCCCCCGCACAACTCCAAATAAACCCTCGCTAACAAATGCGCATCGATCAATGCTCCATGACGCTGGCGAGCAGAAAGATCAATCCCATAACGACGACACAACGCATCCAAACCCACTCGCTCACCACGAAAACGATCCTGAGCCAATAAAAGCGTGTCGCAAACATCGTTGGCAAGAGGAGGCTTCCCGCAATGCTCCAACTCCGTGTTTAGAAACGCCATGTCAAACGGAGCGTTGTGAATCACCAATTTCGCATCGCCAAAAAACGCCAAAAGCTCCTCAGCAATATCAGCAAAACGAGGCATCTTCTTGACAAACTTCTCGTCGATGCCATGGATCTCGCGGGCACTCTCAGGAATGTCGCGTTCAGGGTTGAGATAACGATGGAACTCTTTTCCCGTAGGCACAGTCCGCAACAACTCCACACAGCCGATCTCGACGATCTTATGCCCCCGCGACGCATCCAAACCCGTTGTTTCCGTATCGACAACAATCTCACGCATCACAAAACTCTACCCCCTCCGCTTGCCCCCTCCTTGCGCCACTTTCTCCACGAAACATAAAGCGTCAGCGCGCGGAAAATAAAAAATAGGTAGAGCGCAATCCACAATCCCACATTGCCAAAAAGTGCCGTGAGCGGCAAGGCGCAAAGCACAAATCCCACAGCAGCCAATGCCATGCCAATCATCAGCGCGCGCGTGAGCGTGAGCCCCAGAAAGATTCCGTCCCACGCGTAAGACCACACAGCGACGATAGGAACAAAGACAGCAAACCAACGATAGGCAGGTGCGGCGGAGCGAACCGCTTCCAGATCGGTAAACCCCGCGACGATCGGATTGAAGGCGATGGCATAAACGCTGGCGAAAAGAAGAGCAAAAAGACACGACCACACGAAGACAACCCGCACCGCCGATTCGACGGCTTTCACAGCCTTCGTCCTGCTGGCGTGTCTTGCTACCTGCTCCCCTACCATTGCCTCTCCTGCGAGCGCGAATCCGTCGAGCGCGAAAGCGGCGATCTCGATCAACTGCCGCAAGATGGTGTTGACGGCAAGCGCGATGGTGCCGACCGAAGCCGACAGTAGCCAAAAGAGCTGAAAGGCGAGCAACAAGCACAGCGTGCGAAAGAAGATATGGGTGTTGATGGCGAAAAAGCGTCGAACCTCGCGCAAATCGAAAATATCTGCGCGTACGATCTTGCGCATCAGTTTCATGTGGGGCGAGCGCGCTAGAATCCGCACGACGCAAACAAGCGAGAGGGCTGCGCCAAGTATCTCGGCTATCACCGTAGCCCATGCGATTCCCTCGACTCCCCATCCGAATCCGAAGGCGAGCAGAGGACTCAAGACGATGTTGGCTGCGATCACGCTAGTTTGAATCATCATCATCAAAGCGCTGCGATTGATGCCTAAGAACCAGCCGTAAAAAGCGTACGAGGCGAGCGCGAAGGGCGCGCCGATAAAACGGACGCTCAAATACTGCGCGAAGGGCTGCGTGAGGCTTTTGTCCTGAACATAAAGCTCGACTGCCAAAAAAGTGATAAGGGGAGAGAGCAATAACAGCAACAATCCTAATGTTGCTCCGAATCCCGCACCGCGCAAGAGCGAGAGTCTCACGCCGCGTGCATCACCCGCGCCGATCGCTTGGGCGGTAACGCCTGTCGTTCCCATACGCAAGAATCCAAAGAGCCAAAAGACAAAATGGGCAAAGATGCTTCCCAAGCCTACGGCAGCGAGGAAAACAACCCCCGGCATGCGTCCTGCGACGGCAGTGTCTACGACCCCAAGCAGCGCGATCGTGACATGCCCTGCGATGATCGGGGCGGCACGACGCAAGCAGTCCTGCATCGAGGGCGTGCGAAAGAAGGCGGCAGCCCTCTTCGTGCGGTCAATCGAGCGCGACAACATAATCGGGGTCGATGCGATAAACGCCCTTGTTCGGAAAGGCGATAGTGAGCGTGTTCTTCTCATAACCCACGACGCGCCCCTCGCCGAGCTGACGGTGCTTGCAGGGGTCGCCTATCTTCAGAACGCTTCCTACTCCCTTTACTGCCCCGCTTCTTGCCCCCCCCCTTGATGTCGAGCGCGCTTGCGGCGCGGGCGTAAAGCTGTCGGGCGACTTATAAGTCCATGACTCCGTCGGCGACGCTGTCCATGATTCTTGCCAAGAATCATGCTTTGACTCTTGTTTTGATTCTTGCCAAGAATTTTTTGGGTTTTGCCATCCCTCGTCCGCGTCGCCGCTATCGTAGACGAAGGTTTCATCGTGCGCGACGACCTCTCTCGGTATCTCTTTGAGAAAGCGCGAAGGCTCGGCGGTACGCATGTGCCCAAAGATGTGCCGCACGCGCGCATAGCCAATCGTTACATACTTTCGCGCGCGCGTTAGGGCTACATATGCTAAGCGTCGTTCTTCTTCCAATGCCTGCTCGCCTTTTTCCTGCAAGCTGCGCTGCATGGGAAACAAGCCTTCCTCCCAACCTGGCAGGAAGACGGCATCGAACTCCAAGCCCTTGGCGGCGTGCATGGTCATGACTGATACGCGCCCTTTTCCATCCTCCTCCTCGCCGTCTACGACCAGTGCGACATGCTCCAAAAAGCTTTCTAAGCTCTCGACCTCCTCTAGGGCGGAGTATAGTTCGCGAATGTTGTCGAGGCGTGTCTGCTCGTCCGCCTTACCACGCCAGTATTGCATGTAGCCCGATTGCGCGACGATTCGCTCGACAAGGTTGCGTAGCGACACCTCCTCGGAGGCTTTGCGCCAATCCCGCAGCTGTTGGCACAATGTTGACAATGTCTGAGCGGCGCGTCCCTTCACGATGCCTTGCTCCAACAGCTTGTCTATTGCCTCCTGCATCGGCAGTCCTTGCGCTTGCGCGAACACTGCCACCTTCCGCACGGTGATCGCGCCCAACCCTCGCGCGGGCTTGTTGGCAATGCGCCTGAACGCCAAGTCGTCGGCACTTTGATAGGTCGCACGTAGGTAGGCTGTTACATCGCGAATCTCCTCACGCTCGTAGAAACGCGCACCGCCGACGACGCGATAGGGAATGTCCTCGAACAGAAAGGCTTCTTCGAAGGCGCGTGTCTGCGTGCCTGTGCGCACGAGGACAGCCATCTGTCCGTAGCCGATCGAATGCCTTCGTTGCAACGCCTCGATCTCCTCGACGATGGAGCGCGCCTCATTTCTGCCATCGTAGAATCCTCGTATGGAAATCTTCTCCTGCGCACCAACCCCCTCTTCCTCCGTCCACAGCGTCTTGCCCATGCGTTGCTTGTTGCGACAAATCAATCCCGCCGCCGCTTGCAGAATATGGGGTTGCGAGCGATAGTTGCGCTCCAGACGGATCACGCGCGCTTGCGGAAAGTCCTTTTCAAAACGCAGGATATTGCCTACCTCCGCACCACGCCAGCCGTAGATCGATTGGTCGTCATCGCCGACACAGCAAATATTTTTGTGCCCCTCGGCGAGCAAACGCATCCAAAGGTACTGGGCGACATTCGTATCCTGATACTCGTCGAACAGCAGGTAGCGATACTGCTCGCGGCATTGGCGCAAGATGTCGGCATTATTGCGAAAGAGCTCGACGCAATGGAGGATCAGGTCGCCAAAATCGCACGCGCCCGTAGCCAGCAAGCGTCGCTGATAGAGCCGATAGACCTCGCGCGCGCGCCCTTCCGCTTCCTCGTCTGAAACGGCTTCGGGCTGTAGTGCGCGATCTTTCCATCGCTGAATCATCGCAACCCATCGCCGTGTCGCACTGATGTCGGCTTCCAACGATAGATCTTGCAACACTTCTTTCAGCAAGCGTCTTTGGTCGTCGGTATCGACGATCGTGAAATCGCGGCGCATCCCTATCGTCTCGGCATAGCGTCGTAGCAGTTTGACCGAAAGCGAGTGGAAGGTGCCGAGCGCCATCCGATGCGTCTCCGCCCCTAGCAGCGATTCGATGCGCCCGACGATCTCGCGCGCCGCCTTGTTCGTAAAGGTGGCAGCCATTATTTGCGAAGGATAGGCGCAACCCTTCACGACAAGCATCATCAGGCGCACGGTGAGCACGCGTGTCTTGCCCGTTCCCGCGCCCGCCAGCACGAGCAGCGGTCCTTCCAAACACTCGACGGCTTCGCGCTGCTTTTCGTTCAGCGATGCCAGCCATTTTTGTTCGAATTCTTGTTCGGATTGTGTAAGTTCGAGAGACACCCCTACTACCTTTGCAAAGTTCCTATCCTTATGCTATGTTTTTACACATTGACTCTGCAAAGGCAAACGAGCAGACTGCTCGCGCTGTGGCGGCTTTCTGCTGTCGCTTGTTGTATGTCCTTTTTCCATGCCTGATCCTCACCGCGAATCGATTGAATCTTACTGGGAGCAGCGCGACACGCTCGCCTCTTCCAAAGCCGCCGAGGCGCACGCCGTCGTTGATGCCGTCTTGGCGCGCTTGGACGCAGGAGAGATTCGCGCCGCAGAGAAAAAAAACGACACCAAAAACAACTCATGGATTGTTAATGAATGGGTGAAGAAGGCGATTCTACTCTCCTTCCGTCTCAAGCCCATGAAGACGATGGCGGGCGCGCCACAAGGCGGCAGCTGGTGGGACAAGGTAGATAACAAGTTTCTCGACTGGCAGGAAGCAGAGTTTCGCACCGCCGCCTTTCGCGCTGTGCCAAGCTGTGTTGTGCGGCGCGGTGCCTACATCGCTCGCGATGTCGTGCTGATGCCCTGCTTCGTCAATATCGGTGCCTATGTCGACGAAGGAACGATGATCGATACATGGTCTACGGTCGGCTCCTGCGCGCAAATCGGCAAACGCGTGCATATCTCTGGCGGAGCGGGTATCGGCGGCGTGCTGGAACCCTTGCAAGCTGCTCCTGTCATCATCGAGGACGATTGTTTCATCGGCGCACGCTCGGAGGTCGCCGAAGGGGTGATAGTGGAGCAGGGTAGCGTGATCGCCATGGGCGTCTTCTTGGGACAATCGACGCGCATCGTCGATCGTAGCAGCGGCGAGGTGTATGTCGGGCGTGTGCCTGCGGGTTCGGTCGTCGTGCCTGGCTCGCTGCCAGCCCGAACGCCGCTGCTTGCTAATGGCAGCGTTGCGCCGAACTTGGCTTGTGCCGTTATCGTCAAACGCGTCGATGCAAAGACAAAATCAAAAACCGCCATCAACGACTTGCTACGAGACGCGCTACTCCAAGGATGAGCAGCAAGCGGGAGGAACAAGGAGTGATAAAACAGGTTGCTTTGACGAGCGAGCTAGAATCTCCGCTTCGCTTGGCGCAAGCCCTTGTGCGCGCACGCACGCCGACCCCTGCGCGCGGCGAGGTTTTCGATAAAGTCGAGGCTTGGCTGGAGGCGGCGGGCTTTGCCTTGCAACGCTATCGCTTGGGAGAAGGGGAGGAAGCTACCGACAACCTCTACGCACGCGCAGGCACGGGCAAACCCGTTCTCGCCTTCTGCGGACACCTCGACACCGTCTTGGAGGGAGACAGCTCGCTGTGGTCAAAGCCCCCTTACGCGGCGGAGATTAACGACGGCGTTTTGATCGGCAGAGGTAGCGTAGACATGAAAGGCTCGGTCGCTGCCTTTCTTTGCGCGGCGTACAGCTTTTTGCACGATTCTTTGGCAGAAGAAAATTTCTCGCGCGGCTCGATCGTCGTGTTGCTGACGGGCGACGAGGAAGGCTCGGCACGCTTCGGCACGCGCGCGCTGCTCGAACGCTTAGAGGGGAAAGACAAAGACTTCGACGCTTGCCTGACCGGCGAGCCCACGAGCGACAAACGACTAGGCGATCGCATCAAGATCGGGCGGCGAGGCTCTTTGAGCCTGCGCTTGCGCGTGCACGGCAAGGCGGGACACAGCGCCTATCCGCACTTGGCGGACAATGCTGCGCACAAGTTTCTACCCTTTTTGCACGCGCTCTCGACGCTCACGCTGGACGCAGGCACGGATGAGGGTCTGTTTGAGGCTTCTACCTTGCAGATCGCTGGTTTGTCTACGGACACGCAAGTGTCGAACATGCTGCCTGGTCGAGCAGAGGCGTTGGTGAGCATTCGCTACAATCCGTTGCACGACGAACAAAGCCTGCTCGGCTTGTTGCGGCGACAGGCGAGCGAGCATAACATCGAGGTAGATATCGAGCGTTTGTCTGGCGCGGAAGTTTTTTTCACACAGCCGAACGCCTTCAGCACGCTTGTCTGCTCTGCGATCGAGGAGGTGTGTGGGATCACGCCTCGGCTGTCTACGGCTGGCGGCACTTCGGATTCGCGTTTTCTCTACAGCTTTTGTCCGACGCTGGACTTCGGTCCTATCGGTGCCAGCATGCATGCTATAGACGAGGGCATTCCCGTCGCCGATTTAGAGCAGCTGAGCGATATTTATCGCGCCGTGTTGAGGAAGTTTTTTTCGTCATGATTCTTATCGAAGAACTGCTGTCGCTAGACGCGATCTTTGCCTCGTTGAAGGCAGGCTCGCGCCGCCATGCTTTCGAAACTATGATCGATCACCTAGCTGTAAGCCACGCGCTGGATCGCGCGCGCGCGTTGGGTTTGTTGTTGGAGCGCGAAAAGCTGGGATCGACCGCCATCGGCGATGGTGTCGCCCTGCCGCACGCCTTGGTCGAGGGGATCGACGGCGCGCTCGGCTGCTTCGCGCGGCTCGACAAGCCGATCGGCTTCGATGCCCCCGACGACAAACCCGTCGATCTGCTCTTCCTGCTGCTCGTCGATACAGCACACGGCGCGCAACACGCACGCACGATCGCGCATATTTCGCTCGTGATGTCGCAAAAACCTCTGCAAGACGCCTTGCGACGCAGCAAGAAACGCGACGAGATTTTCGAGCTATTGAAAAGCTTCGAGCATAGTGCCACTCGCCGATGACGCAATGACGCAGACGATTTGTATCTAGCGCGTGGCTAATCGTTATTTTTCTCATCGCTATCTTGAGGTGGAGGGGCTTTCGTGCGCAGTGGCGGGACGACTTCTTTTTTCCGACCTGTCCTTCGCCCTCGACGAAGGATGCTTGGCGACCCTGCGCGGTGCGAACGGTAGCGGCAAGAGTTGCCTGTTGCACAGCCTGTGCGGTGTGGCGCAGCAGGGTGTACATTCAAGAGGGCGCGTGCGATACCGCAACCGTCCCGCTGTTTCTTTTGAAGAGCTGGCTTCTTCAGACCTTGCTTGCGAGGCGATGCTGGTCGGACACAACGCGCCTTTTCTTAGCGGCTTGAGCCTGTTTGAAAACTTGCGCTTTTGGGCGCATATCTTTGCGCCGCGCTTACACGCCACAACGCTGCTTGTCGCGGCGCGTTGGTTTGCGCTCGAAGGATTTTGGCACTCTTCCCTTTCGCGTTTGTCGGCAGGCGAGCGGCGGCGCGGCGCGCTGGCAATGTTGGCGTTGCGACCGCACGCGAGGCTGTGGCTGCTCGACGAGCCGCAAGTCTCCCTCGATACGCAAGCGAGACAAAGGCTGCATCGCTGCCTGCTCGCGCATCTAGAGCGCGGCGGGGTAGCCATCATCGCCTTGCACGAAGACCTGCCCAAGTCCTTGCAAAGCAGAGTGTGCGACAACCTCACGCTGACATGAAGGACAAGAAGGACATGAAGTACAAGAAGTACAAGACGGATTTTCTTTCCGCGCAGGCGATTCCTCGCGGCAGTTTCCGAGATTCGTGGATCGTCTTCACTGCCCTGCTCGCGCGCGAGAGGAAACTAGCGTTCTTCGAGCGTAGCGGCTTGTGGCTTTCGCCGTCGTTTGTGCTGTTAGCGAGCGCGACGCTTGCGTTCGCCCTCTCGCCGCTTGCGCTCTCTTCGCCTACGCTGTATGCGGCGAACAGCGGCTTTCTGCTGTGCTTCGCCTGCATGCTGGGCTTGGAGGGGTGGCTGACGCGCGAGGGGGAGGGGGAGAGCCTTGTTTTCTATGCGCTCAGCGGTCAGAGCTGGCTTGTGTTTGTCGTTGCGAAGTTTGCAAGTTTCCTCGTCTTGCGCGGTGTGCCTGCCGCGCTTGCGACGACGGGCTCGGTGTTGTTTTACCCGCGCCTAGGATCTTCGCTGCTTGCTTCCGTCTCGCTCGCGCTTCCTATAACGCTGTTATGCACGACAGCCCTCTCGGCGATCGGGCTTTTCATAGCCACCCTGACGCTGCAAGCGCAAGTTCAAACCCAATCTCAAGGACAGCATCAGGCGCGCGCCGAGAACGCCTTGCTGCTCGCGCTGCCGCTTTTTCTGCCTCCCTTGCTTTTGACGATGTCGTGCTTGGCGGGAGGACTCTTGTCCATTTCCTCAACCCCTTCGTCGCTTGCCCTGCCCTTCGTCCCTTCGCTATTGTTGCTATGCGGCAGCGTCTTTTTGTCGCTCGCCCTGCTACCCGTCTGCGCGCTGTTGTTGGGTGCGGTTTCTCGCTCGCGTTCTGACGCGGAAAACCCGTAAGATGATCTTTTTCACAAAACGCACACGCGCGCTATGAAGCAACTTCTTCGATGGGCGAAGCCCTCCGCCGCTGTCAAGGTGGCAACGCGCCTGCGCGGTGTCTGTCTGCTCGGTGCATTTTTGTTCGGCGGCGTAGGGCTCGTATGGGGATTCTTCTTCGCTCCCGCCGACTACTTACAAGGCGAATCGGTACGCATCCTCTATCTGCATGTTCCCGCAGCAACCCTCTCGACGCTGCTCTACGCTACGATGGCATTAATGTCGCTAGGCTTTCTCGTGTTGCGACTGCCAAGCCTCGCCCTCGTCTGCCGCGCTGTCGCACCTATAGGATTGCTGATGACCGCGCTATGTTTGCTCACGGGGTCGCTATGGGGAAAACTGAGCTGGGGGGCTTGGTGGGTGTGGGACGCGCGTCTTACCTCGTTGCTCGTGTTGTTCTTTATCTACATCGGCTACTTCGCGCTCAACAACCTTTTCGCCGATGCCGCGCGCGCGCGTATCGCAACCTCGGTGTTCGTGCTTGTGGGTGCAGTCGACCTGCCTATCGTCAAGTTCTCGGTCGAGTGGTGGTACAGCTTGCACCAACCCGCAAGCCTGTTGCGCAAAGGCGGCAGCAGCATTCATCTCGACCTGTTACAACCCCTATTGCTTTGCCTTACAGGCGCAGCCTTCTTCGCAGCTTGGGCGAGCTTCACCGCGTTCGAAAACATCACGATGCGCACACGCTTGCAACGAAGGACGCACCAATTGCCATGATTCCGCGTTTGACCTCTATGCTTGAGCATCTGAATTCTCTGCCCTTGCTGGTGCTTGTGGCATACGCTCTGTGCATCTGTGCGCTGCTGCTGTTCGCCTTGCGCCAGACACGAGAGAGAAAAAAATTACGCCGCGCACTCAACAAGGTCGAGAGGGATTGAGCATGGCAAAATCTCGGACAAAGCCTCGCAAATCGTCTCGTAGATTCTTTGGAAGATCTTGGCGCAGGACGCAACGTCTGACGGCAGCGTTCGTTTTGCTGGGTTGTCTGGGCGTGGGGACGCTCTTCGTGCTGACGGCGTTGCGGGAGAATGTCGTCTTCTTCCTTGTGCCCTCGGACATTGTGGAGCGTCTTGCGGACGGCAGTTTGGCAGGAGGTCGCCTTCGACTGGGAGGGCTTGTGGTCGAGGGCAGCGTTATTCACAACAAAGCCAGCGGCGAGGTGCGCTTCGTGGTGACGGACGGCGCAGAGCAGATCGCCGTGCACTATCGCGGACTTGTGCCGGATCTGTTTCGAGAAGGTCAGGGTGTCGTTGCGACAGGCACGCTGCAAACCTCCCCCGCATCTCTGCCGCTACTGGAGGCGGAGCAGATCCTAGCAAAGCACGACGAATACTACATGCCGCCGGGGTTGGAGAAGGCTTTGAAAAAGCACAACCTTTGGCGCGACCAACCCTGAGCCAGCCCTGCTCCACCTATGAACCCCTTATGAGCCAGCTCTGATCGATGGGCGTTGAGATTGGTCACTACGCGCTGGTATTGGCGTTCTGCACCTCCTTGGCCTTGGCTTTTGTGCCTGCGCTGGGGTTGATCGCAAGTCGCCGCGCTGCCTCTGCGCTGGGCAATGTCTCTGTGCCTGCCCTATCGCCAATGCATCTCTTGGCGCGTCCGTTGGCGGTGTCGCTGTTCGTGCTGTGCTTTTGCGCTTGTGCGATGTTGATTCGCGCGTTTCGCACGAGCGATTTTTCTGTTTTGCTCGTTTGGCAAAACTCTCACTCGCAAAAACCTATGCTCTACAAAGTTGCCGCGATGTGGGGCAACCACGAGGGCTCGATGCTGCTGTGGGTTTTCGTCTTGTGCTTGTTCGCGCTGGCAATGGCTTTTTCGGAACGCAAGCCGTCGCGCCTGACGCTTCTGAGTCTTTCTGTGCAGGGCTGCCTTTGCGCGCTGTTTTTGGCATTCATCCTCTTTTTTTCGAACCCCTTCGCGCGCGTGTTTCCTGTGCCTTGGGAGGGGGAGGGGTTGAACCCGATTCTTCAGCATCCCGCATTGGCTTTCCACCCCCCGATGCTCTACTTGGGCTATGTCGGACTTTCGGCAGCCTTTAGCACGACGATCGCTGGACTGATTCTCGACGATTGCGCGCGCGAGTGGGCTAAGAAGGCGCGTCTGTGGACGCTGGTGGCTTGGTGCTGCTTGGGCGCAGGAATCACGCTCGGCTCCTTTTGGGCTTACGAAGAGCTGGGATGGGGAGGCTTTTGGTTTTGGGATCCCGTCGAGAACGCATCGCTCATGCCGTGGCTACTGGCAACCGCCGCCTTGCACGCGCTACGCTCGTATATCGTCCAGCTTCGCTTGCATACTTGGGCGGTGCTGCTCGTGTTGCTCGGCTTTAGCGCAAGCTTGCTCGGCACCTTTTTAGTGCGTTCAGGCGTGTTGGTCTCGGTACATAGTTTTGCAAGCGACCCGCTCAGAGGGCTAGTTATCCTGCTGTGCGTCACCCTGTTGAGCGGTGTCGCCTTGGCGCTGTTCGCTTGGCGTGTGGGAGGAAGAGGCGATAGCACTCCCACCTCACAATCCGCGCTGCCTATTTTTTCACGCGAGATCGCACAGCTGTTGAACGCACTGCTGTTGAGCCTGTGCGCGGGGCTGGTCATGCTTGCCACGCTGTATCCTCTGTTCTTCGAGCTTTTTAGCCAACAGAGTTTGTCGATAGGTCCTCCATATTATGGAGCTGTGCTTACGCCGTTTTTATTTTTTCTGCTGGTCGTGCTGGGCTTGTTGCCCGTCTTAGGCTGGGGAGGCAGCTCGACGGCGCGGATTCGACGACACGCGATACGCTTCGTGCCTGTCGCGTGCGGATTTGGGCTAGCATTCTTGCTCGCAACTCGCACGAGCGCAACCGCGGCGATTGCCGCAAGCTTGGGCGCATGGGTTTTGTTGGGTGCGTTGCGAACAAAATCGGCAAAGGATGCGCGCGGCAGCGCGCTTGCGCACGCGGGAGTGGGGATCGTGGTGATCGCGATCGCGGGCGCGAGCCTCACCGATGTCGAAAAGTTTCGCTCGATGGGTAAAGGCGATCGCATCACGCTGGACGCGCCGCTTGTCGTAGAGACCTTGGAGCTGCGAGAGCTGTTTGAGCGCAAGGGAGTCAACTTCACAGAACGCGGTGCGCGCTTCGCGTTTGTCGGCAAAGAAGGCGAGAAGGGAGACGATAAAAGAGGCGAGGTTGGGATTGATAAGGAACGCGGCATGCTTTCACCCTCGCGTCGTGTGTATCCTCCTCGTGGAATTGAGACGACGGAGGCAGCGATTGATCGCTCGCTTTTGCGCGATATTTATGTCACAATGTCTTATGCTGACACGCGCGGTGCGACGAATGTTTCGGACGATGTTGTTTCGGTGCGCGTGCAAAGCAAGCCCTTGATGTTTTGGGTTTGGGTAGGTGCGCTCGTCATGGTTATGGGTGGCGTTTTTTCCCTCTTGTCCCCTTTGTTGACCTCGCGCAAGCGCCTCCGCCGATGAGATTCTCTCTAATACCCCTTGTAGCTTTCGTCGTCGTTGCAGGCTTCTTAGGCTACTTTTTCCTGCCTGAGCTGATCGAGAGCAAGAAAAGCATGTCGCTGCGTAGCATGACCGAGAGCCGCATGCGCCTCGTGCCGCGCTTTCGTCTTCCCGCGCTCGCCGAAGAGAGCACAACTAATCTTGCTGTGATGAGCGATGCTGTTCTCACCTCGCAAGGCACGCCTATCGTCGTGAACTTTTTTGCAAGCTGGTGTCAGCCCTGCCTCGCCGAACATCCTCTGCTAGTGGAATTGTCTGACAACCGCCAAGTGCGCGTCTTCGGCATTGCGTGGCGCGACAGCAGCGACAAGGCGCAAGCGTGGTTGCGTCAGCACGGCAATCCCTTTTTCCTCGTCGGCATCGACGACGACAGCAAGGCGGGGATCGAATGGGGAATCGCCGGCGTTCCCGAAACCTTCTTCTTGGACCGATCGGGAACGATCCGCTTTGTCCACACAGGACCCCTGACGCGGGAAAGCCTCAACAAGGGGTTGGAGGCAATCAAGGTCAAGCCCGACTCTTGACCTCGCGCACAACCTCAAGCGCAACCTCAAGCGCAACCTCAAGAAACTTTGCGTTCTGCTCTGCTATCAGCCTGCTCGCCGCGCTCGCTTTGTTTGCGCCTGCAGACGCGGTAGCGCAACGCGACACGCCCAAGCTGTCGGAAAGTTTGTCGGATAAGACGCTCGACCGTCGCTTGCAATCGCTCTACCGCCAAATCCGCTGTCCTGTCTGCCCTGCGCAACCCATTTCAGAATCGGAAGCGCCGCTCAGCCGTATCCTCAGAGAGGAATTGCGGACACAAATTGTTGCGGGCAAAAGCGAAGAAGAAGCCTTGTCGTGGCTTGTCGAACGCTACGGCGAAGGGGTTCTGCTAAAACCCCGCTTCGATTCTGCAGCCCTATTGTGGCTCGCGCCTGTGTTGTGCGTGCTGGTCGCGCTCGGCGTGCTGCGCGCCTATACGAAACGCCGCCGCGCCGACGTGCGTTGATTCTTTTGCGGGGTTTTGTCGCATGAAAGATGTGTTTCTTTTTTTCCTATGCGCAAACCTGCTGCTGCTGATAGCACTCGCTGTTGCCTTGCCGAAAGGAAGACGGTTGCTGACGATGATCTGCTTGGGGCTGTTTTTGCCTGGGTTATCGTTAGTTTTGTATGCGTATCTGGGACATGTTTGGCTTCCCGACCATCCCTTGCCGCAACGCACGGCGAGCGCGCAACAGGAGGCGCGTGATGTGGATACGGCGGCGATGGCGGCAGAGGAGACTTTTGCCGCCCTTTCGCCTGAAGAGCGTGCGGAGCGAATTCGCACGATGGTGGCATCTCTTTCGGAAAGGTTGGAGCGCAACGGCGGCACGCCGCAGGAGTGGTTGCGCTTGGCACGCGCTGAAAGCACGCTAGGCTTTAAAGACAAGGCGCGCGCGGCGTTGGAGCAAGCGGAAGAACAGCATCTGGGGTTGCGGCGGCAAAAAGCATGGCTTGCCGCATCCCTCGCCGTCTTGCTGACATCCCCCTTGGATAGCAAGGACAAACAGCGTGTGAGACGACAACTGAGGGAAGCGAAGGTTCTGTTCGGCAAGGCCGATGCCGACATCAAAGCCCTTGAAGAAAAGCTACTTCCGCTGTTACAATAGAGGACGCATTTTTTTCTTGTTGAGGGTTCTCTTGTGTCGTCTTCTGCTGTCGCTCGTTCGCCTTCTCGCTCGCTGGGCAATGTTCTTTCGCTTCTAGAGTCTGTTCGCGCGAACACCTACGGTCAGATTGTTGTTCGTCAGCCTTCGTTGTTTGGTTTTTTTCACGACAACGCGAGCTACATGCTTGAACAGCGTGATGAGCGTCGTCTTCGTTTGTTCGGCTTTGTGGGCTATGTCGCCTATTCTGTAGAGTCGGGCAGCCTGCGTCGTCACAAGACTCTTGCGACGATTGCGGAGGCAAACGCCGAAGCTGCGGCGCAAGGATTTCCTGTGCGCTATCATGTCACGCCGCGGCAAATGATCTGCCTTGTGTGCGAGGGCATGTTGGAACAAAAGATCGATGAAGCAAATATTGCGAAGGTTTTAGCGCTGGTCGTGCAAATCCTTCTGTTCTGCGCACCGCTGACGGCACGCATCCAAGCCTACGCTGTGCCTGGCGAAAATCTACGCTCTCTCTAGGAACAAGCCTTGTTGCCCGAAGGTTTCTACGACCTGCTCGAAGGTCAGGTCGAACGCGAGCAATCCTTAGAGCAAACCCTCTTGTCGTTGCTCGAAGGTTTCGGCTATCAACGCATCGCGCCCTCGTTGGTCGAATACGAGGATTCGTTGCTCGCGCACGGCGTGCGGTACGCGCAAAGCGAGCACTGCTTTCGCGTCGTCGATCAGGCGACGCAACGCATGATGGCGATTCGCTGCGACATGACGATGCAGGCGGCGCGACTGGCGGCAACGCGATTGCGCGGCGAAGTGCGTCCTTTGCGCTTGTCCTATGCGGGCATCAGCCTTCGTACGCGCGCGAGTGCTGCCAAGCCGCATCGTCAGTTCTCGCAGCTGGGGTGCGAGCAGTTCGGGGCAGAATCGCCCAAAGCCTACGCCGAGATTCTAACGCTTGCCGCGCACGCCTTGACCCGCTGCGGACTCAAACAACCCATCATCGAGTTGGCGGCTCCGACGGTCGTGCGGCAAATCTTCGAGGCGCACGACTTGGACGAAGAGCAACGCGCGTTGCTGACGACAAGCTTTACCGAGCGCAATAAAGAAACCTTGAACAAACTTACCGACAAGAAATTGGCACAAGCCTGTCGTCAGCTGCTCGCGCTGAGAGGCGAGGCGCACGCGACGCTACGCGCCTTGAGGCAGCTGAGCGAGCAACAAGCCTGCCTTGCGCCGCTTGCTGGGCAGTGGCTTTTGTTGGAACAGACCCTTGCGGCTGCCGACTTGCCCTCCTCGCTTACCCTAACGCTCGACCCCGTCGAGACGCGAGGATTTTTCTATCACGACTCCTTCGCCTTCACGCTGCTATGCCAAGGCGCGCGCGGGGCGTTGGGACGCGGCGGCGCGTATCACTCAAAGTGGGACGATGAGCCCGCCTGCGGATGCTCCTTCTACCTCGATGCGCTCGCCTGTATGGTCGCATCTCCGCCTGCCCGTCCGCGAATTTACGCCGCGCACGACGCGACGCGCGATGCCGTGCGACGACACCGAACGGAAGGAGTCGTCGTTATCCAAGCCTTGTGCGAGCAATCGCCCGCAGACACCTTGCGCGCTGCCAAGGAAAACGGATGCTCGCAAGTGTTGCACGGCGACGACACCTTGCAAGAATTGTCAGGCAAAGAGTTATCATGAGGAAGTTGCTATGAGCTGCGTTACGGTTGTAGGAACACAATGGGGCGACGAGGGGAAGGGTAAGATCGTCGACTGGCTTTCGGAGCGTGCCGACATCATCGTGCGTTTTCAAGGTGGTCACAACGCGGGACACACGCTTGTGATTGATGGAGAGACCTACAAGCTTCGCCTTCTGCCGTCGGGGATCGTGCGCAAGAACAAGCTCGCGGTGATTGCAAGCGGTGTCGTGATCGATCCGCAGGCGTTGCTGGAAGAGATCTTTGAGCTACGAGCGCGCGGCATTACGATCGACAAGGAAAACCTTGCGATCGCGGAGAACGCGGCGTTGATTCTGCCGCTCCATCGTTTGATCGACCAGCATCAAGAGCGAACGCGCGGTAGCGGCATCGGCACGACCTTGCGCGGCATCGGTCCTGCTTACGCCGATCGCGCGGCACGACGGGGCTTGCGTCTGTGCGATCTTGCCGACACTCCCTACCTGCGCTTGAGAACGGAGGCTCTTTTGAAGCATCACACGCCTTTGTTGAACGATGCGGGTCTGATAGTGCCGACGCTCCAAGAGCTGCTAGAGCCATTAGAGCAGGCGGCAGCGCAGCTGCTGGCGTTCGCGCAACCCGTCTGGCAGCTGTTTGAAAAACGACGCCACGCGCAGATATTGTTCGAGGGGGCGCAGGGCATCCATCTCGATCTCGACCATGGAACCTTTCCTTATGTGACCTCGTCGCAGACGGTGCCCGCGCAAGCCGCTTGCAGCAGCGGAGTCGCCGCCGCACGCATAGGCTTCGTGTTGGGTATCACCAAAGCCTACACAACACGCGTAGGATTAGGACCTTTTCCCAGCGAGCAAACCAACGCTACGGGAGAACGCTTAGGAAAACTCGGCAATGAGTTCGGCACCGTCACCCAACGCAAGCGACGCTGCGGATGGTTCGATGCGGTGCTGGTGCGCCAAGCGAGCATCGTCGGCGGCATCGACGGTATCGCGCTGACAAAGATGGATGTGCTCGACGACTTCGACGAAATAAAAATCTGCACCTCCTATCTCATTGACGGAGAGCCTTGGACACGCCTGCCGCCGCATCCTTTTCTGCAAGCGCGCATCACTCCTGTCTTCGAGACGATGGAGGGATGGCGCTTATCGACAAAGGGTGCAAGGCGATGGGCAGACTTGCCCGCGCAAGCCATCAAGTATGTCAAGCGCATCGAAGAGCTGATCGAGCGTCCCGTCACCATGCTATCGACCAGTCCGAAACGCGAGGATGTGATCCTTGTCCGCGACCCCTTTGCGTAAACCCGCGCAAAAGACAGCGCAAAAGACAGCGCAAAAGACGCAAAAAGCAGCTTACGACAGGCAAAGCGTCACCGCTGTTTTGGAAGAAAAGGTGGCACAAGGAGACCTGCACCTCGATCCCGCGCAAGCGAACGCTGCCAAAGCCTTAGATCGTCTGCACGGGCGATTGATCGAGAAAAGAAAAGGGAGTCGTTTTTGGAAACACCTCTTTTTTAAACGCCTCCGCCTTAAGGGCAGCAAGACGCGCTTGGAGCCTTTACGCGGGCTTTACTTGTGGGGCAAGCCCGGCAGCGGCAAAAGCTTGCTGATGGATATGTTTTTTGAAAGCGTCGAAGCCTCGCCTGCTTTAACATCGTTGACGCGTCGTCGTACGCACTTCCTGCCATTTATGGAAGAGATGCACGCGGCGATCGAGCATCTCAACAACAGCAATCCCCGCAATCCCTGCAATCTCCGTGAGCCTCGCGAGCCTATAGAGCGCCTTGCTAAGCGCGTAGCCAAGGAGAGCCGTTTGCTTTGTTTTGACGAGTTTATCGTCGAGGACATTGCGGATGCCATGCTCATGGGACGCTTGTTTGCGTCCCTCGCAGCACGAGGCGTGGTGCTGGTAGCCACCTCCAACTTCGCGCCTGAGGACTTGTACAAGGACGGCTTCAAGCGCGACAACTTTCTCCCTTTCTTGCGACTCTTGCGGCAAGCCATTATCTCGGTGCAAGTCTGTAGCAAGAAAGACTACCGCTCGGTCGCGCTGGCAAGGCAGGGAAGAGACTTGTGGTTCAGGGGGAGGGAGGGAGAAAAACGCATGCGCGCTACCTTCGCGCAGTTCGTAGAGACGCAAAAAGAAAATCAGGCTTTAGAAAATCTTTAGAAAATTTTTGCCGTGCGAGGGTCGCCCGATTCTGTTGCGACGCACGGGCGCGCCTTCCAATAGGTTGCGAGCGAGGGGAGTTGTGAGGAATGTCGTCTGGTGCGGATTTGCCGACTTGTGTCAGACGGCGCGTGGCGTTCGGGATTACAATGTCTTGCTGGATTGCTGCGATGTGTTGTTTCTGGCGGATTTTCCTATTTTGGACGAGACCGAGCGTAATGGCGCGAAGCGTTTTATGCGTTTGGTTGATTTGTTTTACGAGCGGCGTGCGTTGGTGTTGTGTCATAGTTTTGCTGTTTCGCCGCGTGCGCTGTACAGGGGAAGTAGTCATGCGCGGGAGTTTCTGAGGACGGCGTCGCGCTTGGAGGAGATGCTGGCGAGGGCGCACGCTTTGTTGTAAGTGTTTGGTTGTAGCTACGCACTTCGCGCACAAGTGCGCCCGCGCTACGATGTTAAGGTGATTTGTCTCTGGCTTCTAGTTCCATGCAGGTATACGATGTTTACGTAACTTGTCTCTGGCTTCTAGTTCCATGCAGGTATACAATGTCTACGTAACTTGTTTCTGACTCCTAGTTTCATACAAGTTTGCGGTTCAACGAGGCGTGATTGTCTTCCATGAAAAACAAAGTGCCCAAAGTCGCCATCGTCATGGGTAGTCGCTCAGACTATCCCACGATGAAGGAAGCCACCGAAATATTGGCGCAGTTTTCCGTGTCGCACGAAGAGCTCATTCTCTCTGCACACCGCACGCCCGAACGCCTGCGCGACTACGCACGCAACGCCGAGAAACGCGGCATCCAAACCATCATCGCCGGCGCAGGCGGAGCAGCGCATCTGCCCGGCATGCTCGCTGCCGAAACCCCCCTGCCCGTCCTCGGCGTGCCAATCAAAAGCAACGCCCTGGACGGACTCGACGCGCTGCTCTCCATCGCACAAATGCCGCGCGGCATACCGGTGGCAACCCTCTCTATCGGAGGAGCCGCCAACGCCGCCCTCTTCGCCATAGCTGTCTTGGCAGGTGGCGATGCAGAACTCAAACAACGCCTGATGAAATTCCGAAAAGAACAAACCCAAAACGTACCTTGGGAGCCCTTCGACCCAAAAGATACTAGCAACAGCAAAATCAACGGTTCCAAGTCGAAAGGTTGGAAGAAAAGCAGCGATAACGCAGTAGCCAAATCCAAAGGCACAGAAAATACCCGCATTCCTGCGCACGCCTAAAAAACTTGCAGAACAAAAACTTGCCAAACACTAGTCGGCAGCAGAAATGACGGCACTCGTTGGCATCGTCGGAGGCGGACAACTCGCGCGTATGACCGCGCAAGCCGCAAGCCGACTGGGACTGAAGACCGCCGTCTTCGCTCCTGAACCCCTCGCGCCCGCCTTCGATACGGCGCAAACAACCTTTCGCGCCGAATACGACGACGCGACCATGCTCCAACGATTCGCCAAACGTTGCGATGTCGTCACTTGCGAGTTCGAAAATGTTCCCGTCACAGCCCTCACAACTATCGAGGCACACACAAAGCTCTGCCCCTCGGCTGCCGTCTTTGCTTGCGCGCAAGATCGCATTTTGGAAAAATCCTTTTTCGCCAAATGCTCTGTTCCCAGCGTGGCGTGGCAAGCTGTCTCCAACCTCGTTGAGCTGACACGCGCGGTAGAAAAAATCTCGCTGCCCGTCCTGTTGAAACGCGCACGCGGCGGCTACGACGGCAAAGGACAAATCGAGATCGTCGAACAACGGCAACTCGCAGAGGCTTGGCAGGAAATAGCGTCGGGGAAAAACGAAGTGCGCGCCATCGTCGAGCAAAAAGCAGACCTAGCATCCGAATTTTCGCTGATCGCAGCGCGCAACATCCGTGGCGAGTGCGTCCTTTTTCCCGCAACCGAGAATCGGCACGAAGACGGCATCCTGCACGAGAGCCGCGTTCCCGCAACGCTGGATGCGGCAAGGGATGCAACAACCCTGGCACGCGCGCAAGATTGGACGCGCATCCTAGCGGAGCGATTGGGCGTTGTGGGATTGCTTACGGTCGAGTTTTTCCTGACGAGCAATGGCGAAGTTTTGGCAAACGAGATGGCACCGCGACCACATAATTCGGGACACTGGACGCTGGACGCAGCCCCCGTAAGCCAGTTCGAGCAGCTACTACGCGCCATTTTGGACTGGCCCTTGGCAAGCACAGAGCCTTTCTTGCCCGCGCGCATGGTGAATCTGCTGGGCGATTCGTGGCGCGACTACCACCGCTTTCTTGCCGATCCTGACGCTGCGCTGCATCTCTATGCCAAACGCGAGACGCGCAAGGGGCGAAAGATGGGGCATGTGACCTTTCGCTCGCTTGCGCACAAAAACTCAAACGCGGGAGAGACCTAAGCGAGGCACAATGAGAATCGTCCATGAGAATAGCTAAGCGCATCGCCGATAGCGGCATCGCCTCAAGACGCGAGGCGGAGGCGATGATTTTAAGCGGGCGCGTTACCGTCGATGGCAAGCCGCTCGCCTCGCCTGCGTACAATGTTGAGGAGGGGGCTATGATCACGCTGGATGGAGATCCTCTGCCGTGTTCCAAGCCGCTCCAACTCTACCTATTCTACAAGCCGCGCGAGGTTTTGACGGCACGCATCGACGATCGAGGGCGAAGCATCCATCCGACCTACTCGGACGCTTATCCGCAAACTCACTCCTACACCCACACGCGCACCTGCTTACCCGATTTGCTGCCTCCTGCGCTCGCGCGTTTAAAGCCTGTAGGAAGGCTCGACTTTTTGTCCGAGGGGCTGCTGCTGCTCACGACATCGGGCAGGCTTGCGCGACATTTTGAGCTGCCGCAGAACGCATGGCAACGACGCTATCGCCTACGCTTGCACGGAATTCAAGATGAACAGACGAGTGAGAAGATGGGCGAGCAGTCACTTTTGCGATTCGAAAACCTCAAACGCGGCATCGAGATCGAGGGCGTGCATTACCGCGCTGTCTCGGTCGTCGTGCAAAAATCTCAACAGAAACGCGCCACTGAACGAGCGAACTTTTGGGTAGAGGCGACCTTGAGCGAGGGCAAAAACCGCGAGCTCAGAAAAATCATGCGGGAGCTCGGCTACAATGTTTCGCGCCTGATCAGAACGCACTACGGACCCTTCGCCCTGGAGGGATTGGCGCAAGGCGCGCACAAGCGTGTTGAGGAAAAAGAGTTGCGCACGCTGTTGGGGGAAAAGTGGCAGACTTTTTAGAGCTGCTACACATGCGACACAAACAACTAGCCTCCGCATCTCGAACGATCCACAAAGCCCCGCGCTTGTTGGGCGGCGAGCGACGCGGCTTCGCGTTGCAAACAAGCGCAAAAGAAGGAAAAGGAGAGGGCAAAGGGGAAGGGAAAGCAATGCGTCCGACGGCGGTGCGGGCGCGCAAGGCATTGTTTGACGCGCTGACGCATCGCGCTTCTTTGCGTGTGAATTTCACGGCAGAAGAAAATTCTTGCGGAGAAAATTCTTTTTGGCTGTTGGATGCTTTTGCCGGGAGCGGTGCTTTGGGCTTGGAGGCACTCAGCCGATGGCAAAGATCTAACAAAGGGGATAACGAAGGATGCGGTATTTTTTTCGAGGGCGACGCTGCCACGGCGCGAGTGTTGCGCGACAATATCGAGCGTAGCGGTTTGGGGGGGCGTGTTGTTTGTCGTGATGCAAGTGCGCCTGGCGAAGCAAGAGAACAGGGAGCGATTCGACTGGCTTTCTTTGATCCTCCTTACGCGATGTCTGATGAGGAGGTTGCGCGCGCTCCTGCGGCATTTGCGAAAGGGGGATGGTTTGGCGAGGGTGCGCTCGTTGTTTTTCAGCGTGCGGCGGGGGGGGAGTCTTCGTTGTCGTTAGGGGAGGAGTTTGTTTTGCAGGGCGATTTGCTGTCTTCTTCTGCGCGCTTTTTCTTCTTTCGCTACAGGGGGCGAGGGGGCAGAGTAAGTGACAGGCTTTGAGTGACAAAAAGGCAGATTGCAAGGTTGCGAGTCAGCTTGCGCACGACAAGTCGTGCGCTTTTGAATAAGAGGCTACGCGCGTAACCCTTCGGGTTGCGCGCGTAGAAAGCGCTTACGCGCTCGCTGACGCGGGGTCTTTTGTGGGGGGGCAAAGCCCCCCCACACCCCCACGCGCGCAAGCGCGCGTTCGTTTGCTCGTCAAAGCGCGAGTCCAGTTTTTTGGGTCTACACCGCTACCTGTTAAAATTAAGAAACAAAACCCGTCACGCGTTCGCACGCCCGCGCACATACTCCGCAAGCACACGCGGATAAAGCCGATGCTCCAACATAAGCACACGCGCCGCCAAACTCTCAGGCGAATCGCTTTCGTTAATATCCAACCGCTCCTGTCCCAAAACCTCCCCCCCGTCCAACTCCTCCGTCACAACATGGACGCTACACCCATGCTGGCGATGCCCCCCCTCAAGCGCACGGCGATGCGTCGCAAGCCCGCGCAACCTCGGCAATAACGAAGGATGAATGTTGAGAACACGATCACGCCAACGCGCCACAAACCATTTTGAGAGTAATCGCATAAACCCCGCCAAGCAGACGATCTCCACATCACGCTCCCCCAACATACGATCGATCACTTGCTCAGCTTGCTCTTTTCCCAGCGCGTCGTAGTCGACAACCTCGCTAGGAATACCTGCCTTTTTGGCGATCAGACAACCCTCTGCCGCGCGATCGGCAAGAACCAACACGATAGAGCAAGGAAACTTCGGCTTTTGAGCCGCCCGTATCAAAGCCTCAAGGTTCGATCCTCGCCCCGAAATCAACACGGCGACACGACACTTCAAGGCAGACAAGTCGTTAGTCGTTATCCGTCCTGAAACTTGACGACAGGCTTGGCGTTGGAATCGGAGTCGTCTGCCACCTCGACAACCCCAACCTCGACGACCTTCTCTCCTGCCGCCGTCGCCGCCGTAAGAAAATCCTCGCGCTTGGCAGGAGGAACAGCGACGATAAGCCCTGCTCCGCAGTTGAAGACGCGACGCATCTCACCCTCAGCAATGTTGCCCGCTTGTTGCAAGCGCACAAAAACTTCAGGACGCACCACCGCCCGCATATCGACCAGCGCACGCTGTCCGTCTTGCAAGATACGCGGCAGATTGTCCTCGATCCCCCCACCCGTGATGTGCGCGATCCCCGAAACCAACCCTTTTTCAATCCACGGCGCACAAACCTTGTTATAGATACGCGTCGGCTCTAACAAAGCTCGGAGAAAATCTTTGTCTTTTTTAAGCGCGGGGCTTGATTCCAACACGGCACGCACGAGCGAAAAGCCGTTGGCATGCACACCACTGGAGGGTACGACAAAAAGCTTGTCGCCTACCTCTACGCGCGTCTTGCAAAAGGGAGCGTCGCGCTCGAACGCTCCGAGCACAAATCCTGCGAGGTCGAAATCTCCTTTACGATAGAAGCTCGGCATCTGCGCGGTCTCGCCGCCGACGAGCGCACAACCAGCCTGCGCGCATCCCGCGGCGATGGATTCCATCACTTGTTTTTGCAAGGTTGGCGAAATAGAGGCGTAGGCGAAATAATCAAGAAACGCCAATGGCTGCGCGCCGTCTTTGAGCAGGTCGTTTGTGCACATGGCGACCAAGTCGATGCCTAGGTCGATAGTGATGTCTTCGCAAGATTGCGCCTCGATAGCGAGACGCAACTTCGTGCCGACCCCGTCGCACGCCATCACGATGATAGGGTCGCGAAACCCCGCTGCTTTCAGGTCGAAAGGTGCGCCAAAGCCTCCAAGGGCGGAGACAGCGTGCGCAGGAAACGACGCGCCCTCGCTTGTCTGACGAGCCAGCGGTGCGAGCGTCTCCTCGACAAAGCGATTGCCTTCCTCGACATCGACCCCCCCATCGTCGCGGTAGTTTAAGCTTGAAGAGGGCTCGTATCTGTCTTCCATATCGTCTCTCTTGATTGACTCCCTTGATTGACTCCCTTGCATGCGATTCGTTATGACATGCAACAAGCTCGTCCTATTCTAAAACCCAAAACTTCGTTGCGAAAGCCCAGCTTTTTCTGAAAAACAGAAAAAACGAGTCTTTACGATTCATTTTTGCATTTTAGCTGCTTGAAGTTATCCCCATCTTTTTTAGAAGCCTATTGTATTATAGTAGGCTCGCCCTCTCAATGGGAGATTTCTTCATGCAGACAAATTTTCTTCGTTCTCTTTTTTTCTTCCTCTCGCTGTCGCTGCTGCCCGCAAACGCGCAAGCACAGCAGAACAGGCTGGAAGAAGCGTTGCTGGTCTCCCTGCCCGTCAGCGTCGAGGCTAGCGTCGAGCAGGAAGGCAAAAAGAAAGCCGCAAGCCTCGCGCTACGCACAACCTTCGCAGAAGTGCTGCACCGATTCGTCGTCGACGAGAATCGCGCGCGTGCGCTAGCACAAAGCTTGTCGGAAAAACACATCCGCGCGCTCAGCGAAACGCTGATCGTGGAAACTACAAGCTTCGACGGCAAGCTTTTCACAGGGCAAGCCAGCGTCCGTTTCATCTTGGAGAAACTTTTCGCGCGCCTGCATAAAGAAGGGCTGCAAGTCTCCTTTACCATAGCTCCTTCGTTCGTGCTGATTCCCGTCTTCGTGCGAGCAGAGAAAACAGAATTGTGGCCGCCGCAAAATCCATGGCTGAGCGCGTGGAAGACAGAAAGCACCGACAAGAGCTGGCTCGTTCCCATCACGCCGATCGAGGCGAACGCCGCCGAAAGGCTTGCTGTGCTTGATGCCGTCAAGGACTTGCAATCGATGCAGGCAGCCCTGCTCGCCAAGCAGTATCACGCGCAAGGAATCGCCAAGCTTGTGGCGACGCTCCACATCGATGCGGAAGATCCCTCTGCGCTCATGCTGAGCGTAAGCGGTCAGCTGAACCAAGCGGGGTTTCCTTCTGAGCTGCCTCCTTTTTCTGTCGTATCGAACAGCGCGAGCAAAAGCCAAAACAAACAGCAGGGCGAGCAAGAGGAGAAACCGCAGGGCGAACAGCAGGGCGAGCAAGAGGAAAAACCGCAGGGCGAGCAAGAGGGCGAACAGCAGGGCGAGCAAGAGGACAAACAGGAGGACGAGAGCGTGCGCCTCCTTGCCACCCTGCTCTCGCAAGCGCGCACCGAGACGCTGTACCGTCTGAATCGTCTTTGGAAAGAGCAAACGGCGCACGAGGCAAAACGTCGCAGGTTGAGCCTCATCGCCGAGCTGCGCTCGCGCGAGGAGTGGACGGCTATCGAACGAGTGCTTTCTGCAACGCCGGAGCTCGTCGAATACGGCTTGCGTAGCCTCTCTGCGCGACAGGCGCATGTTGTCGCCTATCACTACGGCTCGCCAAGCCTATTGCGAGCAGCCTTGACACGACGAGGGCTCATCGTCGGCAAGACGAAGGATGGCGATCTTATTGTAAACCTTGCCGCAAAGCTTTCTGTTGTGCCATGACCGCCAAAGCTGAGCGAAGACGCTCTCCCGCAACCGAGTCTCACACACCGCGCTGGACGCGCGTCTTGTGGTGGGGCGCGTGGTGCGCAAGCCTGAGCTTGCTCTTCTTATTGCTAGGCAGCATTCTTGCGCCCTTCGTCTTCGCCTTCGTGCTGGCGTGGATGCTGAACCCCCTCTGTACGCGGATCGCAAAACATTTGGCAAGGATTGCAGTGCCTCTTCCCTTCTGTCGTGCGCTGGCAGCTTTGCTGTTAACGCTCGTGTTGCTAGGCTTGCTTGTCTTGTTGCTTTTAGCAACGCTGCCAGCCCTTCTGCGCGAGACGCTGCAGCTGGTCGCAGCCCTGCCGAGCATGACGACAACCCTGCAGGACAAAGCGCAACGACTAGCAGATACAATTCCTTGGGTAAACCAATGGCAGCAACTGCTGCTGCCCGCATGGGAGAGCGCGCGCGACCTCAATTCCAACGCTTTGCCGAATCTGTCGCCGAATCTGTCACAATGGCACGACCTTTCACAACAAGCTTTGCGCTTGATCTCGCAAGCACTACAGACGCTGGGGCAACAGACCTCGTCGATCGTGGCGGTGTTGTCGTGGTTTGCGCTCGTGCCGTTTGCAACCTTCTACATGCTGAAGGATTGGACGCAAGCGATGCAGGCTTGTCGCAAACGCATTCCTCGCGCCGAGCAACACTTGCTCGCGCTTTTTCGACGCATCGACGAGACGCTTTCCGCACTGATTCGCGGGCAAGCTGCGGTGCTAGGCACGATGGCGCTCTTCTATGCAACCTTGCTCTCGATTGTGGGACTGCCTTACGGATTTGCCATCGGCATCGCGGCGGGATTGCTGATGGTGTTGCCCTATGTCGGCACGCTGTTGGGGGCAAGCACCGCGCTTATCGTTGCCTATGCGCACGGCGGCTTCGATTTGCTTTTCTTGCTGACTGCGCTCGTCTTTGTTGTCGGACAATTACTCGAAAGCTATTTTCTCACGCCGCGCTGGGTAGGAAAGCGCGTTGGCTTGCATCCTCTGTGGGTTGTCTTCTTTGTGCTTGCGGGCGGCGAGATTGCCGGCTTTACGGGAATCCTGCTCGCTTTGCCGATGGGGGCTACGCTACGCGCTATCCTCGCGCACATCGACGCACAGGCTCGCAGCTCTTGAGTTGGATAACGCTTGATCTGCGCGACGCTTGATTGACGCAGATTTTGAAGGATCGGCGATGGCACAAGGTGCGCAACACAATCTTCCTCTGCCTGATACGCGCGGCGAGGGATTTGAGGAGAAACATTTCTTGCGCTTGCAAGCCAACAGCGAGGCGTTGGATGCGTTGCTAGCTTGGCAAGCTCTCAGTCAAACTCTCAGTCAACCTTGCAAACAAACTTCGAGCGTGCCGAGTGCTCCTCGTATCGAGGCTTTGTGTGGGGCTGCGAAGTGCGGCAAGTCGCACTTGGGAGAAATATGGTGTGCGCGCAATGGGGGACGTGCGGTCACGCCGTCTTTGTTGTTGCAGGGGTTAGGGGAGGTATCTGATAGGGCTTTGTGGCTTGATTTTTCTGCGGGCGAGGATCCTGCCGAGGTGGGCATGACGCAGGATTTGGAGCGTGCGTTGTACGCGCTTTACAACGAGGTGATGCATAGTGCTGGGGGTTCTTTGTTGATCACGGCGCGGAGCGAGCCTAGTCGATGGAGATTTTTGTTAGCTGATTTACGCTCGCGCATGCGTGCGGTTGTTGTGCGGCGTATTGGGGATCCGAGCGATGAGGACAGCGCGCGATTGTTGGAGAGGATTTTCCGCACGCGGCAATTGGAGGTTGATCCGCGTGTTTATGCTTATGTGCATCGTCGAATTGAGCGGAGTTTTCGGGCGCATCATGCGATTGCGGAGGAGTTGGATACTTTGAGTTTGCTGCATAAGCGGAAGATCACGCTGCCTTTTGTGGCGCGTTATTTCGAGCGGGCGCACTAGCGCAAGTGTTTTTTGCGGGGGATTACTCCCTCGCGCTCCCCGCGTGCTACGCGCGCGATGTTTTGCATCCGTAAAAACTACGCGCACTCGTAAAGGTTATCCACGCCCGTAAAAACTACGCGCGCCCGTTCTAACTACAGCCCGTCGTCTGTCCACAAGTCGTGCAAGCATAACAAGAACCACTGCGCACAAGCGTGATATGCCCACAAAAATCACAAGAATCCCCAATCCCCTCATCCATCGTCTGTGTCTGTGTCTGTGAAGACAACTCTTCTGCCTCGATCACGCTCTCGCCCGCAAGCGCAGTGTGACTCACACCGCTCCCGCCATTTCCATTCTTATTTTTATTGCCGTTGCCGTTTCCGTTACGTTTCACACTGAGCTCGCGGCGCACATAGCCGCTGCTGGTGAGTTTCGTCATGTGTTTTTTTAGGTGGTCGATAGCCGCCAAAGCCTCCTCGCTCAAACGCCCCTCGTCCTTACCCTTGCCAAGCCCCGTGAAGTCAGCCTCAGGCAACTCGATGTGTCCCAAGTCGTCGCGTCCCAAGTAGCTTATGGCAAGCTCGCGGAAGATGTAATCAAGAATAGAAGTGGCGTTGCGAATCGAAGCGTTCTCACGCACGATGCCGCTCGGCTCGAAGCGCGTGAAGGTGAAAGCATCGGCGAACTCTCTGAGCGGTACGCCGTATTGCAAGCCGATGGAAACAGCGATGGCAAAGTTGTTCATCATAGAACGAAAAGCCGCCCCCTCCTTATGCATGTCGATGAAGATTTCTCCCAACGATCCGTCCTCGTATTCACCCGTATGCAGATAAACCTTATGCCCCCCAACAACGGCTTTTTGCGTGTAGCTCTTGCGACGCGCGGGCAAACGGTCGCGCTCGCCTCGTATGCTCGGCTGTACTTGTGTCGAGGTTTTCTTCTCCTCTGCCGCAAGCGTCTGCTTGTACTGCTCGAACAGATCGCGCGCGATTTTCTCGGCGAGTTTGTGAATGTGCGCCTGCGTCTCTGCTACGGGCGATTCCTCCTTTTCGCCGCGTGAGGATGTCAGAGGCTGCGAGAGCTTCGAGCCATCGCGGTAAAGCGCGTTGGCTTTTAGTCCCAACTTCCAAGATTCCTCAAAGGCTTGTTGGCAATCTTCGATCGTGGCGTGATGCGGCATGTTGACAGTCTTCGATATAGCACCCGATATGAAAGGCTGAGCGGCTGCCATCATGCGAATATGACTTTCAAACGAAAGGCTGCGTTTTCCCTCGATCCCGCAGGAGGTTGCGCAGTCGAAAACAGCGAGGTGTTTCTCTTGCAACAAAGGCACTCCCTCGACGGTGAGCCTTCCGCAAATCTCCGCATTGGCATCCGCAATCTCTTGCGCAGAAAATCCCAACGCCGCCAGCACATCGCCATTGCGTACAACAAGACGCTGAAACGCCTTCGCGCCCAGCGTGTGCGGCGTGAAGGCGTTGCGAATGTGGAAGGCACTTTTCAAGGCACGCTCGATGGCTTGGACAGATTTGCTCGTTATTCCTTCGCGCTCCAAGCGTGCGCGCGACAAGCCCTTGTCGTTCGACGAAAGCTTGCCGCTACCCACGACGGCTTGCTCGATAGCAAGCGCGCTTTCCTCGATGTATCCCAGCGATCGCAAGGCTGCGGAGAGGGTGGGATTGACGATCTTGAGCATGCCTCCGCCGGCGAGTTTCTTCATCTTGACGAGCGCGAAATCGGGCTCGATGCCCATCGTCGCGCAATCCATGACGATGCCGATCGTGCCTGTCGGAGCGATCACGCTAACTTGGGCGTTACGAAAGCCGTGCTGCTCGCCCTTCTCGATGACACGATCCCAAACCTCTCGCGCCGCCGCGGCGAGAGCCTTGTCGCTGCACTCTGAACTTTCAAACGCTACAGGAGGACGGCTCAACCCTTCGTAGTCGCCGTCCTTGCCTTGAGATTTGCCATAAAAATTACCCTGAGATTTACTTTGATCTTTTCCTTGTGCGGCACGGCGATGGTTGCGCATGACGCGCAGCATAGGTTCTTTGTTTTCTGGAAAGCGTGCGAAAGCGCCGAGTTCGGCAGCCATCTCTGCGCTTGTCTCGTAGGCTGTTCCGCTCATCAGCGAGCTTATGGCGGCGCAAAAGCTTCTGCCCTCGCTGCTATCGTAGGGGACGCCGAAACTCATGAGCGTGCCGCCCAAGTTGGCGAACCCAAGTCCCAGCGTGCGAAAGTCGTAGGAGTTGCGGGCGATGGCTTGCGAGGGAAACTGCGCCATGGCGACCGATATTTCCAAGGCGCAAGTCCACAAGCGCGTTGCGTGCGTGAAGGCTTCGGTGAGAAATCCTTCGTCGCTGCAGAATTGCAAGAGGTTGAAGGAGGCGAGGTTGCAAGCCGTATCGTCGAGAAACATGTATTCCGAGCAAGGATTCGATGCGTTGATGCGTCCCGAGTTCGGGCAGGTGTGCCATTCGTTGATGGTGGTATCAAACTGAATGCCGGGGTCGGCGCTTGCCCATGCGGCGTCGGCGATTTTTGTCCACAGCGTTCGAGCGGCGAGAGTTTTGTGCGTTTTTTCGTCAGTGCGGCGGGTGAGATGCCAGGGCTCATCGCGCTCGACGGCTTGGAGAAATCGCTCGCTGACGCGCACGCTGTTGTTGGCATTTTGTCCCGATACGGTGAGGTAGGCGTTGCCCTGCCAGTCTGTATCGAAGGTCGAGAAGGGAATGCGTCGTTCGCCTTGCCGTGCTTTCAGCAGGGCTTTGACGAGAATCGATTCAGGGATACGCTCGCTGCGCGCTGCCTTGAGGGCGGAGGCGAGCAGGGGATTGGTAAGCTCATCGTAGCGTTGTTCTTTGGGGATGTCGTCGCTGTGCGCGGCGTCCAAGACATTGTCGAGGTGTTGTTGGCAACGTTGTGCGCCGACGACCAACGATGCGACTTTTTGTTCTTCAAGCACTTTCCAATCGATGAACTCTTCTACATCGGGGTGATCGATATCGACGACGACCATTTTGGCGGCTCGGCGGGTTGTGCCGCCCGACTTGATGGCACCGGCGGCACGGTCGCCGATCTTGAGAAACGACATGAGCCCCGACGAGTATCCTCCGCCAGACAGGGGTTCGTTTTCGCCGCGCAGTTGTGAGAAGTTGCTCCCTGTTCCTGAACCAAATTTGAACAGGCGAGCTTCGCGCACCCACAGATCCATGATGCCGCCTTCGCCGACTAGGTCGTCCTTGACCGATTGGATGAAGCAGGCGTGGGGTTGCGGGCGTTCGTATGCTGAGTTCGCCAGCGCGAGGTTATCGGTTTTCTCGTCTACATACCAGTGTCCTTGTGGCGGACCTTCGATACCGTAGGCCCAGTGCATCCCTGTGTTGAACCATTGGGGAGAGTTGGGCGAGGCGATTTGTTTAGCGAGCATGTAGCGCATTTCGTCGAAGAAGGCTTGTGCGTCTTCTTCGCTATCGAAGTAGCCGTTTTTTGCTCCCCAGTATGTCCAGGTGCCTGTGATTCGGGCGAAGACTTGTTTGGCGCTTACTTCGCCTGTTGTTTGCTCTTCTTTGGGGAGGGCGTTGAGTTTTTGTGTATTGGGGATGGATCGTTCGATGAAGGTTGGGATGCCTTCTTCTGGGACGGGTTGGAGGTATTTGGGGATACCTCGACGGCGGAAGTATTTTTGCGCGAGGATATCGGTTGCGGTTGAGGACCAGGACTTGGGGACTTCCACATTTTTTTGTTGGAAGACGATATTGCCTGAGGCGTCTTGGAGAGAGGCAGAGACGCGGTGAAAGGGGATGGAGGCGTAGGGGCTTGCGCCGGCGCGTGTGTAGTGGCGGGGGATCTTCAAGGGAGCAGTAGGGGTTAGGGGGGGTCAATAGTAAGTAGCCGAAGGCAGTATAGCCTCTGATGGACGATGGTGGGCTACGATGGGCTATTCACCTAGATACTTATTGAAATGCTTTTTGGGTTGTCCACAAGTTTTTTTTTGTCTAACGACGCGCACGTAGTGCGCGGGGGGGTGTGGGGGGATAAATTCCCCCCACGAAGACCCCGCGTCAGCGGAGCGCGCGTAAGCGCGCTTTAACTACGCGTGAGCGAAGCGAAACGCGCAGCCTCTTATTCAAAAGCGCACGACTTGTCGTCAATACGAAAAGCGCGTTATTTTCCAAAAGCTCTGCTACACTCCCCCCATGCCCACCGCCATCACCCTCCTCCAAACCCTCCTCCACGGTCGTCTCGTCGGACGCGACTCCCTCCATAACCGATACTACCAAGACAAAAATCCCAAAAAAAACCGCCGATGGGTCATCTATAACAAAAAACCCGAAGACGCATCCCTCATTACCCCCGCCTGGCACGCCTGGATGCACCACACTACCAATATCCCCCCCTCCCAATCCCCTACCCCGCGACTCCAACACGCCTGGCAAAAACCCCATCAACCCAATCTCACCGGAACAGCCAAATCTCGACGCTCGACAAAAAAACAACCCCCCAAATCCTACGAAGCCTGGACACCTCCCGCCCGCTAATCCCCAATCCCCAATCTGAAGCTCCGCCTTGACAACCCCAAAACCCTCGCCAATCTCCACCGCGAAAATGCTCGCACGGCGACAACGCATCCAACACCGACTCTACGGAGCCATCACGATCCTCTTCTTCTCCCTGTTGCTCGCTCATTCCTACCGCGCCGATAGAAGCAACGCCGCCAACCAAGCCATTACCCTCTTCGCCGACTTCCTCAAAGTTCAGGGGCTGCGCGTAGGAAATTCTGTCACACTGGGAGGCGTTACCATCGGAAAAGTAACGAAAGTCTCGCTGCAAAAGCCCTCGCTGAACGTGCGCGTGCAAATCGCCATAGGCAACACCCTCGCTATCCCCGCCGACAGCGCCGCGATCATCCGAGCCCAAGACCTGTCAGGAACCATGAACCTCGTAGTCGAGCCAGGCGGCGAAGAAGAATCCCTGCAAGAAGGAGATTTCTTCACCTTCACGCGCGAACCCATCGAACTGCCCCAACTGATCACAACGATCGTCGAACGCGCCGAACGCAATGTCGCGCGTCCCGACGACACGCAACAAAACCACAGGAGCTCCCAATGAAACACAGCTGGTTTGAACTGATCGCAGGATTTGCCGCGCTCGCCTGCGCCGTCGTATTCTTCCTGTATGCAACGGCAGAAGAAACGGAAGAAGGCGAACAAACCTTTACCGCACACTTTACCTCCAGCCGCGGCGTCGTGCGCGGTAGCGAAGTGCGCCTTAACGGCGTGGTGATCGGCAAGGTCACGCGCGTCCATATCGACCAAGACGTCTTCGATGCCGTGATGACGCTCACCATCCAAGATTCTCTGCGCCTGCCCTTCGATAGCATGCTGGTAGCACAAAGCCCCCTGCTACTGGGCGAAGCCTACCTCAATGTAATCCCAGGTAAAGAAACTACCGCCCTGCAAAGCGGCGATCGCATCGTCTCGACACGAAGCGAACCCACCTTCGAGGAAATTCTAGAACGCGCCGTCTTCGTTGTCGGAGAGCAAGCGCGATGACACCTCGCCCTGCGCAACCTTGCCCGCACAACCCCAACATCGCTGCTGTTGCGATGACTATGTCCATGATCATGGCCATGGCGATGGCGATGGTGATTGCGATTGTTTTCTCGCCTCCCCTAGCTTTCGGGCAAGATGTGCTCGACGACGAGGATGCTTCCTCTGCCGAGCCTTTCGCTTCCTCGCAAAGTCTGAAAGGAGGGTCGAGCGCATCGCTGATCGGCTTGAACAAACGCTCGGGACAGGCGCGTAAGCTGCGCGCTCCCGTCGGACAAAGCTTGCGCTTCGAAACGCTTACGATCAACCTGGTTTCTTGCACGCGCATCCTCTATCCGCGCTTTGAAGATTCGGCAGCCTTGCTGTCGATCTCGGAGCGGAAAGAAGGAGTCTTGTTTAAAGGCTGGATGTACGCACAATATCCCTCGTTGAGCGCGATGGATCACCCGATTTACGATGTGTGGGTCGAACGCTGTCTGCCTTGACAAGTCCACGACAAGGACATGACAAGGACATGACACAAAGGTTGGGACACGATGGGTGCAACACGCGACACGCACAAAGTTCTCGTTCTCGGCGGAGTAGCTCAGTTGGTTAGAGCAACGGAATCATAATCCGTGTGTCGGGGGTTCAAGTCCCTCCTCCGCTATTTTTTGCGCTTTTTAGACCGCCCCCCTCCCTGAAAGACGGCGCGCACCACCCTGCCGTCGATGAGCGCAAGCCCAAAAGCAACGAGGGCAAAGCCCGCCCAAACCTGCAAGGTGAGAACCTCGTCCAAAAAAATAGCCCCCAAGGTGATGGCGATCGGCGCAATGATCAAGGTGCATAGCAGAAGGTTGGCAACGCCCGCCGCGCGTAGAAGGCTGTAGTAAAACAGATAGGCAACCGCTGTCGACACAACGCCCAGCCACAAAATCGCCGCCATCGAACGAATGTCGGCTGCCAAAAAGACTTGCAAGCCGTCGGGCTTTATCCCTATGAAGGGCACAAGAAACAGCGCGCCGCAAGTGGTCATGCCCGCCGCGTGGACGACGGGAGAACCCTCCCGTATCAGCATCTTGCCGCTCGCGCCGCCAAAAGCATAGCTTACAGCCGCCGCCAGCACGGCGTATTGCGCAAGGCTGGAAACATTGATCTGTTGCAAACTTTCAATCCCGATAACGACGACAACGCCGCAAAAGCCCGCGGCAACGCCGAGTGCTTTCGTCGTCGTCAACCTTTCGTCCTTGAAGAGAATCGCTGCCAGCAAGGTTCCGAAGATGGCGGTTGTCGCGTTGAGAACGGCGGCAAGCCCTGAATCGATTTGCTGCTGCCCCCAAGCGATGAGCGTGAAGGGTAGAGAGGTGATCAAAACGCCTCCCGCCGCCAAGCCACAAAGAAGACGAAGGCTTTTCGGCACGGCAAGCCCGCGAACAACAACGATCGCCCAAAGAAGCACTGCGCCGATACTGATACGCAAAAAGGCGATCGCAGCGGGAGAAAAATTCTCCAGCGCAACATCGATCATAAGAAACGAGCTACCCCAACAGCAGCTTAACCCCAACAACAACAGCCAGCTACGCAAACTCATCACGATCCTTTTAAAAAAATTTGTCCCCCTTGTCCTCATGCTAGCATGGGCGTAGGTTTTATCGACAACAAAGAGACTCTAACTAACCCACCAACCCCATGCTTTACATAGCTTTCCTACGCTTCGTCTACAACCGCATTGTTTTAAAGTCTGGCGGCGTGATAAATTTCTTGTGGATTTGGAGCAAAAAGTCCTCTTCGTCAAAGGCATCCTCTGCTAGAAAAGGCGTTTTGTTTTGGCTTTTCTTGCCGTTGCGCTCCATCGTCAGCGTCGTGAGCGATTTCTTCTCTCGTGCGTTCGACAAACACTCGGAAGCAATCGCGCACGGGCGGTTGGCTACTCACTTAGGCGGACACTTCGGCTTTACGAATACCGACAAGGGAGCGTTAGTTTTTCTGAAAGAAACATTAGGCGTTGAATCGATGCTCGATGTGGGTTGCGGTCCCGGCAAGCAGGTGCGCCTTGCTCGTCGGCTCGGCATCGAGGCTTTCGGCGTCGACGGCGACTATACGCTGAAGTTTTCCGAACCCTATTTTTTCTTGCAAGACTTCTCTAAGGGAAAGTTCTCTTGCGACAGAACATTCGATCTCGTTTGGTCGGTCGAATTTCTAGAGCATGTCGAAGAGCAATACCAGCCCTTTTACATGGCTACCTTTCGCTTGGCAAAAGCGGTTGTTTGCACAGCCGCTCTGCCAGGGCAGTTGGGCTTCCACCATGTCAACTGCCGCAAGCAAGCTTACTGGATCGGCGTGTTCAAAAAATACGGCTTTGTCTTCGACAAGACCAACACACAGAAGCTACGAGAACACAGCTCGATGGGACGCGACTTCATGCGCGATACGGGCATGCTTTTTATACGCAAATAAGCAAGAGAGCAGGCTAAGTAGCAGGCAATCGAGCGAGAAAGCGCTAGTCAGCCGCTCTGCTCTGTATTTTTTCCTGCTTTCTCTGCCTGCGGGCTACTGGCTGCTTTGTCAGTTGACCTAGGAGCTACGCGCCCCACCAATAGATGCATACGAAAAGGAATAGCCACACGGCATCGACGAACTGCCAGTACCACGCGGCGGCTTCGAATCCGAAATGCTGTTGTGGAGTGAAATCCCCTTGCAAGGCGCGGTAGAGACATACGATCAGAAAGATCGTGCCGATGATGACATGGAAGCCATGGAAGCCCGTTGCCATGTAGAAGGTCGAGCCGTAGATACCGTCTTTCAAAGCGAATGCGGCGTGCGTGTATTCGTACGCCTGCAAGGCGGTGAAGAGGATGCCCAAAGCGATCGTTATCGACAAGCCTTTGATGAGCCCTGCTCGATCACCCTCGATGAGCGCGCGATGCGCCCAAGTAGCGGTCGTTCCAGACAGCAACAAGACGACCGTGTTGGTGAATGGCAGTCCGAAAGCATCGAAGGGACGGATGCCTTCAGGCGGCCAGACGCCTCCGATCTGCTCGCTCGGAAAGAGCGACGCATTGAAGAATGCCCAAAAGAAGGCGAAGAAGAACATGACTTCGGAAAAGATGAAGAGCACCATGCCATAGCGCAACCCCAGCTGGACGACGGGTTTGTGGTCTCCCTTGTGCGCCTCGGCGATGACATCGCGCCACCAAAGCGCCACCGTCAGCAGAAGCAGAAAACTGCCGGGCAGTAGCAACCATCCTCCCCACGCCTCCAGCATCGAGGTGGGCGACTCTCCCAACAGGGAGGGATGCAGGTAGAGGATAAAACCCCCCATAAACATAAAGCCGGCAAGCGCGCCCAACGCAGGCCAAGGGCTAGGGTCGACCAAATGATAATCGTGCGAAGGTGTAGATGCAGACATGACATCCTCAAAACAAGTCTCGTGAAGTGTTGGATACCCCCCAACATCTCTATTGCGATTATAGACGACATGTCGGGCTAATGGTCAAAAATTTGTTTTCCTTTCCCTCCTCATGCTAGGATCACTCCATGTTGTATTCCTTGAAAAAGTTCATCAAACACCTTTTGCGGCGGTTCCTACAATCTTTTTTGTATGTTGCTCTTAAAATAGGATTTTTGTCTTTTCTGTTCCATTCCCGAATACTAGGAAAACTTCACGATTGGGCGCAATTGCAAGAAAACAGAAAAAACCAAAAGAACGATGATGCTTCAAGGAAACCCTTAAGCGCTCTTCTGTCTTTGTTCCGCCTGTCGGCAACAAGAGCCATTCTCCATGCAAACAAGTTTTGCATGGGGCACTACGATGCTCTCAAAAAAACTGACTTGCCCTATTACATGGGCGGTCACGGAGGAGTGACACACTCGGATGTCGGAGCCCTCGTTTTCCTGAAAAAAGAATTCTCTATACAATCGATGATCGATATCGGTTGCGGACCAGGAGGGCAAGTCGACGCAGCACGAAAAAACGGAATCGAATCTTTTGGTGTCGACGGCGACAAGAGCCTGAAATTCAACAAACCCTGGTTCTTTATACACGATTTCACGAAGGGACACTTTGCTTGCAAACGACACTTCGATCTTGCCTGGTCGGTCGAGTTTCTTGAGCATGTCGAAGAAAAGTATCAACCCTTCTACATGTCTCTTTTTCAGCGTGCCAAAGTTGTCGTTTGCACGGCGGCACCTCCGGGCAAACCCGGATATCACCATGTCAATTGCCGTGAAATAGCCTATTGGATCAAGGTTTTTAAAAAATACGGATTCGCCTTCGATACAAACGGCACCGAACAACTGAAAAAACACTCAAGCATGCAACGCGAGTTTATGCACGAGACGGGCATGCTGTTCGTCAAAGCATAGCACCCGACAAACCGCGCGTTTGGACGACTCTTATTGTTTCTCGTCGCCCAAAGCTTGCGGAAAAAAACTGTACGAAAGCGTCACCGTATCGAAAGTGTCCCATTCCTCGTGATCGCGCAGCGCGGGGTCGAGAAAAAATACTACCTTCATCGCAACCTTTTCTTTGCCCCGCAGCGTTTGTTCGACAAAGCAAAAACACTCGATCTTGTGAAAATAGGCGCCCGCCTTAGCAGGCGTCACATTGTAGGTGGCGACCCCCGCAAGCGCATGCGAAGACAAATTCTCCGCCGTGTAGAAGGTCTCGTAGATCTCGCCAAGGGCAACCTCCATCTCGACCTGCGAGGGACCAAACCCCCAGTCTAGACCGTTCACATTGCCATCGAAACGCACCCTTATCGTCTGCGCATCGCCTCGCTTCGTCAAGCCGAGCAGCTCCCGCAAATTGCTTCGTTGTGTCGTACCGCCGAAACCCGTCGTGCGGCAAAAAAGATCGTACAGCGGAACAGAGGCGAAACTCAATCCCAGCATGAGGCTGCCGAAAAAAAAGATCCTCAACGCAAGACGACGGTTGCGAACACTCAATTCTTCCCCTCTCCCTCTCCCCCTTCCTTTCTCTTTCCGCTCACCTCTCACCACTTGCTTGGTTGCTTGCTTGTTGAATGTTCTCGTCATGAATACTTGACGACCGACAAGGCATAGAGTGCTACGACGAGCAACAACATTAAAACTAACAAGGCTCTGTTCTTACGCCGCCTGCTCGAAGCCCAAATTTCATCTTTGCGCTCCTCCTTGCGCTCGCCCTTGCGTTCAAAGTTTTTTTTGCCTGATGGCTTGTGTTTCATCGCATCGACTCCTTGTTTGTCAGATTGCAAGCCACTGCCAATTCTGCTGCTCCGCCACATGATCGACGATGCGCAAGGAGAACATCAGAATCATATAGACGATGGAAAACCCGAACAAGGCTCCTGCGGCGCGCAAGGAGGTTTCCTTTTTTCGGTTCAGCCAGAGCGCGTAGAAAATGAAGCGCAACGAAAGCACAAATGCGATGCCGCCGTAGATCCAGCTCGTGCCGCCGAGCCACGCGAAGGCGAGCGCAAGCGGCAAGAGCGTCAAGGAATAGAGGAGAATTTTCTGTTTTGTCTTTTTTTCTCCACACACGACAGGTAGCACAGGCACCCCCGCGCGCTTGTAGTCGTCGCGACGCAAGAGTGCCAAAGCCCACGAATGCGGCGGCGTCCACAAGAAGATCAGCGCGCAGAGCAAGAGAGGCTCCAGAAAATTTGCCTGCGACGAAGGATTGGCGGCAAGCCACCCGATGAAAGGAGGAGCTGCGCCCGCCGCACCTCCGATGACGGTGTTGTAGACGGTGCGCCGTTTCAGAAACATGGTGTAGAAGACGGAATAGAAAAGAATCGTGCAAGCCAACAACGCCGCCGCCGCCCATCCCCCCGCAAGCCCCAACAGGGCGAAGGCAAACAACGAGAGGGTCATGGCGAACACAAACGCATCGGAAGGAGCAATCGTTCCACAAGCCACCGGTCTTGTGCGCGTGCGTAGCATGAGTCGGTCGATGTCGCGGTCGTACCACATGTTGAAGGCGGCAGCGCCACCTGCGCCCATGGCAACGCCGAGCAAAGCGATGATGTTCAAGACGATGTGGTTGTTGCCGTCCGCCAACACCATGCCGCAAAGGGCGGTGAAGGTTGTCAGCAGGAGAATTCGCGGCTTGGTGAGCGCGAGAAAATCTCCGACCTCGGAAGGTCTAGCGGCGACGCGAAACTCTGCGGTTGCGGTTGCGTGCGCCTGCAAGGAAGAACCGCGCGCCAAAGCCATTCAGGTCAGCGCGAGATGCGCGGCGGCGTCGAGAAGCTGTGGAAAGGCGGTGGTGTCGAGACCGTCCACTCCAAAGTGGTCGCGCCCGCACCCCAGTAGTTGTCGGCAACCTTCTGCTTGCCGCGACCGCGCACCAAAACGACGACAACCGTAGCGACGAAGAACAAAGTGGAGGCGAAAGAAAGATAGCTGCCGTAGGAAGAGACCGCGTTCCAACCCGCGTAAGCTTCGTTGTAGTCGATATAACGGCGCGGCATGCCTGCCAATCCCAAGAAATGCTGCGGGAAGAAGACGATGTTCACGCCGATAAAGGTTGTCCAAAAATGAAGTTTGCCTGCCCAGTCAGGGATGACGCAACCGCTCATCTTGGTAAACCAATAATAGAAGCCTCCGAAGATGGCGAACACCGCGCCGAGACTGAGCACATAGTGGAAATGTCCGACGACATAGTAGGTGTCGTGCAGTTGCACATCGACACCTCCAAGCGCGAGGACGACCCCCGTCACGCCTCCGATGGTGAAGAGCCCGATGAAGCCGATCGCCCACAGCATAGGCACAGCAAATCTAATCGAGCCGCCCCACATGGTAGCGAGCCAGCTGAAGATCTTGATGCCCGTCGGCACAGCGATGATCATAGTACCAACGCTGAAGTAGAGTTTGAGCATAAAGCCCATACCGACGGTAAACATATGGTGCGCCCAAACGACGCTTCCCAAGAAACCGATGGCGATCATGGCAGAGACCATGCCTAGGTAGCCGAAAATGGGCTTGCGCGAGAAGGTCGAGACGATGTGACTGATGATGCCGAAGGCGGGTAGAATCATGACATAAACTTCGGGGTGTCCGAAGAACCAAAATAGATGCTGAAACAAGAGCGGATCTCCTCCCCCCTCAGGCACGAAGAAGGATGTGGCAAAGTTGCGGTCGGCGAGCAGCATCGTGATGGCACCGCCGAAGACGGGCATGGTCATGACAAGCAGGAAGGCTGTGATCAACATCGACCAGGCGAACAGAGGCATGATGCGAAGTGTCATGCCTGGTGCGCGCATATTGAAGATGGTGACGATGAAGTTGATCGCACCCAGAACGGAGGAAGCACCTGCCAAATGCATGGCGACGATAGCGAGATCAACCGAAGCGTTCGCGTGTCCGAGCGTCCCAGACAAGGGCGGATAGAGCGTCCATCCCGTGCCTGCACCGCCAACAAAGAGGGAAAGCACCAAAAGCAAAAGGGAGGGAGGGAGAAGCCAAAAACTGATGTTGTTCATGCGCGGAAAAGCCATGTCGGGCGCGCCGATCATGAGGGGGACAAACCAATTGCCGAACCCTCCGATCAAGGCGGGCATGACGGTGAAAAAGACCATGATCAAGCCGTGCGCGGTGATGAAGACATTCCATATGTGTCCATCGGGAGCGCCCGCGTTGAGAAAATACTGCACGCCCGGTTCTTGCAACTCCAGGCGCATAAGAAAAGAAATGCCACCACCAACCAGTCCTCCCACAATGGCGAAGACCAAGTACATCGTTCCGATGTCCTTGTGGTTCGTCGAAAAAAGCCAGCGTCCGATACCGTAGGGACGATGCTCTGCGTGAGAGGGAGATTTCCTTGAAGCAGCCTTTGCTTTTTTCTTTCCGTTCATGGTGATGCTTGCCATGGGGTTTTTCACTCCTGTGCGTTGTGCGTTTGTGTGGCGAGAAGGTCGCCTTGCCGATTATTGTCTATATTCGCGGCGAATTGTTTTTTGGCTTTTCTGAGCCATATGACGAACTCGGCTTTGGAGACGACACGCACTTCGACGGGCATATAGGCGTGTCCCGCTCCGCAGAGCTCCGTGCAGAATCCGTAATAGACGCCTTTCTTTTCGGCGGTGAGCCAAGTTTCGTTCACGCGCCCTGGCACGCCATCGATCTTGACGGCGAAGCTCGGCACAGACCACGAGTGCAACACATCGGCGGCGGTGACGAGCACGCGCACCTTAACGCCGACGGGCAGGACGAGCGCGTTGTCGGTCTGCAGCAGGCGTTTGGATTTGTCTTTGAGATCGTCTCCTTGGAGCAGGTTGGAGTCGAAGGTGAGTCCGTCGTGGTCGGGATATTCGTAAGACCAATACCACTGATGTCCCGTAGCTTTGACGGTGAGGGAGGCTTCTGACACATCTTCGATGGCGCGCATGAGGTTGAAGGAAGGCACGAAGAGCACAACGAGAATAGCGACAGGGATGAGCGTCCAAATAACTTCCAGACGAACGTTGTGCGTCCTTTTCGAGGGCTTGGGGTTTCGTTTCTCGGAAAAGCGCCAACAGATGAACCCTCCCAGCACAAAGACAAGGAGGCAGATGGCAGTGAGGACGGGCATCAGAAGGTTGTCGTGAAAGTCGAAGGCTTGACGAGCGAGCGACGAGGCAGGCTCTTGAAACCCAGTCTGCCAATTGTGCGAGGCGCCCACCGCCTCACCCTCTTGAGCAAGCGCTTGAGAAAACCCTTGAGAAAACGATTGGAAGAGCAGAAAAACGACAGCAATCACAAACGCTTTGGTAAACGTTTTTGCAAAAACTTGCGCAAGAACCCGCGCCTTTACGATACGGACAAGATAAACAAAACTCATGCCCCTATCATAGATACAACGACACGGTCTTTTCAACAAAAATTTCTGACCTGCTCGGCTTTAAGTTTTTTGCTAGGGTTTGCATAACATGAGTCCATAGAAGGGTTTTAGTTTCTCTGCTTTTTCAGGACATTGGGAGAGGGTAGGCAAGCGCACGCCACTCAAACCGCTGTCGTAATAATTGAAAAAGATCGGTATCGCCCAGTCTACTAGGCTCGTATCAGGCACGACAAACCACCCCCCATGCTTCTCCGCCTGTCGCACATCGTATGAGCGCAAGAATGCATACTTGCCATCCTTTCTCATCCTTTGGACGGAGATATAAAGCAGGCAGGCAACAACAATAAACACGACGATTCTTTGAACGCGCGAAAAAGGAGGTTGCTTCTCGTCGGGCGCGAGCAGGAAAACAAGAAAGAGCACAGGTAGCCACCAGTTCTGCGGCGCATGGCGAAAAGAAAAACCCACATTGAACGAAAGTATCGAGACGGCGACCCCTGCCAAGACGAGCAACCCTCCTCGGTGTCGCACAAAAAACACCAGTGTCAAACACAGAAGCAAGGCGCCGCTAAACAAAGAAGAAAAACCATGCAGAAACGATTGCAAGTTCAGAGAAGAAAACGGCGGTAAAGGAACGGGAGTCCAATTGGAAGTTTCTGCCGTTTTTGAAAACAGCGCAATCCACCATTTCTCGTACTGCGACTTTCCTGAAAAGACGGGGCTTGATTCCTCCAAAAAAACTATCTCTTGTTTCTCTTCGCCGAACACGATAGCGGGATAAAAAGGATGGACAGGGTTTCCATGCAGGTAAGCGTTTGTCGAGTAAGGGAAGAAGCCGAATAAGACGACCCCCAAAATCGTAGCCGCACTCCCCAGCCCCGCCAGTTGCAAAAGCGTCTTTCGGCTTGCGCCTCGCCGTGCGCCGTAGGCAAGAGCCGTCATCCCCAAAACACCCCCAAAAACAAGCCCTGTGAACTTGATGTTGACAAGCAGCACGAGAAGACACGCGACATAAACAGCTGTCCTTAGTCGTATCGTTCGGCTTTGTGCTTTGCCCTCCGAGACAAAACAAAGCATGAGCAAGAAAGCGCTCAGCAGCGTCGAGACAAGCAAGCCGTCGTTGAGGTGGGAGAAAAAACACATGGCAACAATGGGGTTTGCCGCAAGCAGAGCAGCCAAAACATTGCGCCAAGAACGAGACAAGCGCGGCAGGGTTTCGAAGAAACGTCTTGCGCACAGAAACGCTGCCAGAGCGGATAGAACCGAAAAGGCAAAGCTCGCCTCGAATGTTTGCGTCCATACAATCAGCGAGGCAGAAAGCAGCCAGTGCGCTGCGGGGTAAACATGAGTGACCCAACTGCTGGGTTGCCAGTAAGGATTGACATCCTCCAACAAATCAAGAATTGCTTGAGCATGGTAGCCGCGAGAATCCCATTCTCTGTCCAAGGTGAAACTCAAAGCCCATGCCGCGAGCGCAAAGACTGCCAAAAGCAGCAACAAGGTTGCAGCCAATCTCTGCCATTTTTCTTCTCGATGCAGTGCGACGACCGCTCCTCCCCACAGCAACAGCCCTGTCGGAAAGACCCAACGACCCCTCTCTATATCGATGCCTATATCGGCAAGCAGAGCAAATGCCGCCGTCATGTACAGAACGGGCAGAAACAACACCGCTGCTGTCAGCAACAGCTCTTCCACGAAAAAACTCCGTATTTTTCTGACCTGCTCGGCTTTCAGTTTTTTCATTGAGGTTTGCACAATGTCAGTCCACTGTAGAGTTCGCGCTTCGGAGCATTGTACGGACATTGGGACATCGTAGGCAAGCGCACGCCGCTCAAACCGCTATCGTAGTAATTGAAAAAGATCGGTATATGCCAATCTACCAGCATATTTGTGTCGGGAACGACAAACCACCCTCCCTCTTGTTCCGCTTGTTGCACAACCTGTGCAAGCCATAGTGCCTCCCTGTGACGGAACCTCAGCCTTTGGACGGAGAGATAAAGCAGGCAGGCAACAACAACGAACACCACGATTCTTTGGGCTCTTTGTGCGCGCAAAAAAGAAGATTGCTTCTCGTCGGGCGCGAGCAGAAAGACAAGCAAGAGCACAGGCAACCACCAGTTCTGCGGCGTGAGGCGAAACGCGAAGCTCACACGCGTCGAGATAACGGATACCATAACCCCTGCCAAGACGAACCACGCTCCTCGGTGTCGCACAAAAAACACCAGCGTCAGACACAGAAGTAGCGAGCCGCTAAACAAAGTGCCGAAGCCGCCATAAAAAGCCTCGTATTGACGCAAAGAAAACGGCGGCAAAGGAGCAGGAGTCCAATAATCTTTCCCTCTTTCCGAGAACAGCGAAATCCACCATTTCTCGTACGAAGACTTGGCGTAGAATTCTTTGTCAAAAAGCCTGCCGACGATGTCCTTTGTTTTATCTTTCTCGGCAAAGGAGATCGCAGGGTAGAAGGGGTTTTTATGCAGCGCCATGTTCGTCGCGTAAGGGAAGAAGCCAAATAGGGCGACCCCCAAGATCGCCGCACCGCTGCCAAGCCCCGCAAGATGTACAAGCGTCTTTCTACTTGCTCCGCGTCGCGCGCCGTAAGCCAGTGCCGTCAGCCCCAGTATGCCGCCGTAGACGAGCCCCGTGAACTTGATGTTGACGAGGAAGATTAATAAAGACGCAATACAAAAGGCGGCTCGAAAGCGTATCGTTCGACTTTGTGCTTTACCCTCAGAGACAAAGCACAACATGAGCATGGATACACTCAATAACGTCGAGACAAGCAAGCCATCGTTATAGTGGACGAAGAAACACCATGTTGCGACGGGGTTGGCAGCGAGCAGGAATGCCAAAACATTGCGCCAAACACCAGACAAGTGCGATAGGGTTGGCGTTGCCAAAAAACGCCTTGCGCACAGAAACGCCGCCACGACAGCAACGCCTGTCAAGGCAAAGCTTGCCTCGAAACTTTGCGTCCATACAATCAGCGAGGCAGAAAGTAGCCAATGCGCTGTGGGATAAGTGTAGGTGATCCAGCTTCTAGGCTCCCAGTAGGGATTGACTCCCTCCAACAAGCCAAGAATTGCAAGAGCATGGTAGAAGCGTGAGTCTTGTCCCCTATCCAAATAAAGACTCGTCGCCCACGCCGTGAGCGCGAATACCGCCAAGAACAACAGCAGCGTTGCCACCAACTTCTGCCACTTTTCTTCTCGATGCAGTGCCACGATCGCTATGCCCCACAGCAACAGCCCTGTCGGAAAGACCCAACGACCCCTCTCCATATCGATGCCTATATCGGCAAGCAGAGCAAATGCCGCCGTCATGTACAAGATCGGCAGAAACAACACCGCTGCTGTCAGCAACAGCTCTTCCACGAAAAAACTCCGTATTCTTCTGACCTGCTCGACCTTCAGTTTTTTCATTGAGGTTTGCACAATGCCAGCCCATCGAGGGGTCTCATTTTCTCTGCTTTGTCTGGGCATTGAAGCATCGTGGGCAAGCGCACGCCGCTCAAACCGCTGTTGTAGTAACGGAAAAAGGCTTCTGTGTGGTGTTTCATCTGCAGATCGGGCACGACAAACCACCCTCCTTGCCGCTCCGCCTGTCGCACAACTTGCGACAAGGCGACTGCCAGATTGCCATGATACATCAGCCTTGCGACGGAGATATAAAGCATGCAGGCAACAACGACAAACACGATAGCTCTTTGCGCACGCGACAAAGAGCGCGACAAAGGAGATGACTTCTCGTCAGGCGCGAGCAGAAAGACGAGAAAGAGCATCGGCAGCCACCAGTTCTGTGGCGCGTGGCGAGAAGAAAGACCCACCCCGAACGAAAGAATCGAGACGCCAACCCCTGCCAAAACAAGCAACCCTCCTCGATGACGCACAAAAAACACCAGCGTCAGACACAGAAGTAGCGAGCCGCTAAACAAAGAGCCGAACCCGTCCAAAAAAGATATAGGGCTCAGCGAAGAAAACGGCGGCAAAGGAGCAGGAACTCTCCAATCTCCTTGCGTTTGTGAAAACAGCCCAATCCACCATTCCTCGTATTGCAACCTTTCTAAAAAAACGGGGTTTGCTTCCTCCAAAAAAGCTATCTCTTGTTTCCCTTCGCCGAACACGATAGCAGGATAAAAAGGATGGACAGGGTTTCCATGCAGGTAAGCGTTCGTCGAGTAAGGGAAGAAGCCGAACAGAGCGACCCCCAAGAGAGCCGCACCACTGCCCAGTCCTGCAAGGCGGACAAGCGTCTTTCGGCTTGCGCCGCGCCTGACCCCGTAAGCCAGCGCCGTCAGTCCCAAAGCACCCCCGAAGACGAGCCCCGTGAACTTGATATTGATGAGAAATACAAGAAGACACACGATACAAAAGGCTGTCCGTCGCAAGCGTCGTTTGTTTTCCCTTTGAGAGCCTTCTTCGCAGACAAAGCAGAGCATCAGCATAAAAACGCTCAAAAGCACGGATACCAAAAAGCCGTCGTTGTAGTTCATAAAAAAACAAGAGAACGCGATGGGGTTGCCAGCAAGTAACGCGGCGAGAAGATTGCGCTTCGAACGAGATGAAGCACGAGACAAGTGTGGCAGCGTTGCCAAGAAACGCCTTGCGCACAGAAACGCCGCCACGACAGCAATGACGGTGAAGACAACGCTAGTCGTAAGGAGTTGTGTCCACACAACAAGCGAGGCAGAAAGCAGCCAGTGCGCTGTGGGATAAGTGTAGGTGATCCAGCTTCTAGGCTCCCAGTAGGGATTTCTTCCCTCCAACAAGCCAAGGATTGCACGAGCATGGTAGTGGCGAGAATCCCATTCAATATCCGCGAGGAAACTCGCCGCCCACACCGCGAGCGCGAATATTGCCAAAACCAGCAATAGGGTTGCGAGCCGTCTCTGCCATTTTTCCTCTCGATGCAGTGCCGCGACCGCTATACCCCACAGCAGTAGCCCTGTCGGAAAAACCCAACGACCCCTCTCCATATCGATGCCGATGTCCGCAAGCAGAGCAAACGCCGCCGTCATGTACACAATGGGCAGAAACAACACCGCCGCTGTCAGCAACAGCTCTTCCACGAAAAAACTCCGTATTCTTCTGACCTGCTCGGCTTTCAGTTTTTTTACTAGGGTTTGCACAATGCCAGCCCATGGATGGGTATCATTTTCTCTGCCTTTTCAGGGCATTGGGAGAGGGTAGGCAAGCGCACGCCACTAAAGCCGCTGTCGTAGTAACGGAAAAAGGCTAAAGCCTTCCGTTTCATCAGCAGATCGGGGACAAGGAACCATCCTCCCTGCTGTTCCGCTTGTTTCACAACCCGCATTGTCTTGATTGCTGCCACGCCATAAAAATTTGCGCTTTGGAAAGAGTCGTAGCACAAGCAAGCGACAACAGCGAACACCGCGATTCTTTGGGCTCTTTGCGCGCGCGACAAAAGATTTTTCTTCTCGTCGGGCGCGAGCAAGAAAACAAGAAAAAGTATAGGCATCCACCAGTTTTGCGGCGTGAGGCGGAAATGGAAACTGGCAGATGTCGAGAGAATGGATACCATGATACCTGCCAAAACGAACCACGCTCCTCTGTGTCGCACAAAAAACACCAAGCTCATACACAGAAGCCACGAGCCACCAAAAAGAGGTCCTAGGCTTGAGATGAAGGATGTGGGACGCAAAGAAGAAAAAGGCGGTAGAGGAGCGAGACGCCACTCGCCGTTCACCGGTTTGGAGAACAGCGAAAGCCACCATTTCTCGTAATGCGACCTTTTATAAAATTCTGGGGACACAAGGGGACGGGTTATGTCGCTTGTTTTCTTTCCCTTGTCAAAGAAGATTGCGGGGTAGAAGGGATTTTTATGTAGCGCAGTGTTCGTCGCGTAAGGGTAGAAGCCGAATAGGGCGACCCCCAAAATAGCAGCCGCACTCCCCAACCCCGCCAGTCGCAAGAGCGTTGCGCGGCTTGCGCCACGCCGTGCGCCGTAAGCCAGCGCTGTCAGCCCTAAGATGCCGCCGAAGACGAGCCCCGTGAACTTGATATTGACGAGCAACACGAGAAGACACACGATATAAACGGCGGCTCGAAGCTGTGTCGTTCGACTTTGCCTCTTGCCTTCCGAGACAAAGCAAAGCATGAGCAAGAAAACACTCAACAGCGTCGAGACAAAAAAGCCATCGACACTGTGGACGAAGTAGCACCATATTGCGATGGGGTTGGCAGCGAGCAGGAACGCCAAAACATGACGCCAGAAACGGGACAAGTGCTGTAGCGTTGCCAAATAACGCCTTGCGCACAGGAAGGCTGTCAGAACGGACAGAGCCGTGAAAGCAAAGCTCGCGGTGAAAAGTTTTGTCCATACAATCAGCGAGGAAGAAAGCAGCCAGTGAGCAGCGGGGTAGGTGTAGTAGACATAACGCGTGCCCCAAGTGTTGGGATGACGATAGGGATTTCCTCCATCCAACAACGCCAAAATAGATTGTGCATGGTAGGTGCGACCATCCCACCCTCTGTCCAAAAAGAAACTCGTAGCCCACGCCGCGAGCGCAAAGCCTGCCAATAACAGCAACAGCGTTGCCGCTTGTTTGTGCCACCTTTCCTCTCGATGCAGTGCCGCGACCGCAACTCCCCACAGCAGCAACCCCGTAGGAAAAACCCAACGACCCCTCTCCATATCGATGCCTATGTCGGAAAGCAGAGCAAATGCCGCCGTCATGTACAAGACAGGCAGAAACAACACCGATGCCGAAAGCAACAGCTCTTCCGAGAAAAAACGCCTTGCTCTTCCGATGGAAGCACCTATGGCTTGCATAGCACCAACCCATAGACGAGTCTGCGTGTCTCTGCTTTTTCAGGACATTGGGGCATAGTAGGCAAGCGCACGCCACTCAAGCCGCTGTCGTAGTAATCGAAAAAGATTTGACTTTCGCTATTTTTAATCTGCGGATCAGGAACAATGAACCACCCTCCCTGCCGCTCCACCTTTCGCACAACCCGCGCCGTCTCGATCGATGCCCCACCATAAAATTTGACGCTTTGGATTGAGGCATATAACAAGCAGGCGACAACGACTAAGATCACGATTCTTTGGGCTCTTTGCGCGCGCGACAAAAGGTTTTTCTTCTCGTCGGGCGCGAGCAGAAAGACGAGAAATAGCACAGGCAACCACCAGTTCTGCGGCGCGTGGCGAAAAGAAAAACCCACCTCGAACAAAAATATTGAGGCGGCAACCCCTGCCAAAACGAGCCAAGCTCCTCGGTGTCGCACAAAAAACACCAAGGTCAGACATAAAAGCAAGGCGCCGCTAAACAAAGAGCCGAACCCATAAAGAAAATCTCCGGGTCTAAGTGAAGAAAAAGGCGGCAAAGGAACGGGATCCCAACCACTTGCTGACCCACTTTTGGAAAACAATGAAATCCACCATTTTTCGTACTGCGATCTTCCTGAAAAGACAGGGCTTGAATCCTCCCAAAAAACTATCTCTTGTTTCTCTTCGCCGTACACGATAGCAGGATAGAAAGGATGGACAGGGTTGCCATGCAGGTAGGCGTTCGTCGCGTACGGGTAGAAGCCAAACAGCGCGACCCCCAAGATCGTAGCCGCACTGCCCAGCCCTGCAAGTTGTACAAGCGTCTTTCGACTTGCGCCGCGTCGTGCGCCGTAAGCAAGCGCTGTCAGCCCTAAGATGCCGCCGAAGACGAGCCCCGTGAACTTGATATTGATGAGAAACACGAGAAGACACGCGATACAAAAGGCGGCTCTAAGCCGTGTTGTTCGACTTTGCCTCTTGCCTTCCGAGACAAAGCACAACATGAGCAAGAAGACACTCAGTAGCGTGGATACAAGCAAACCATCGGTATGGTTGGTAAAGAAGCACCATGTTGCGATGGGGTTGGCAGCGAGCAGGAACGCCAAAACATTACGCCAGAAACGAGACAAGTGCTGTAGCGTTGCCAAATAACGCCTTGCGCAGAAAAACGCCGACAGAGTGGCTACGACCGTAAAGACAAAGCTTACCTCAAACATGTGCGTCCATACGATCAACGAGGCAGAAAGCAACCAGTGAGCCACAGGGTAGGTCAAAATGACCCACAACTTGAGCCAACTGTTAGGGTGCCGGTAGGGATTGACTCCCTCCAACAAGTCAAGGATTGCCTGAGAATGGTAGTCGCGAGAATCGTAGTTGTTGTCCAAAAGGAAACTCGTAGCCCACGCCGCGAGCGCAAAGCCTGCCAATAACAGCAACAGCGTTGCCGCTTGTTTGTGCCACCTTTCCTCTCGATGCAGTGCCACGACCGCAACTCCCCACAGCAGCAACCCCGTAGGAAAAACCCAACGACCCCTCTCCATATCGATGCCTATGTCGGAAAGCAGAGCAAATGCCGCCGTCATGTACAAGACAGGCAGAAACAACACCGATGCCGAAAGCAACAGCTCTTCCGAGAAAAATCGCTCGCCACAAGACGACACGCTCCCTTCCCACGCCTTGACACGGCGTTGTAAAGACGACGAAAGGCGACAGCACGCATCGGCGATTGTTGGCAAAAGATGTTTCATCGCTCGTCTATGCTAGGGTGGCGTGTGGCTGAAAGGCGAGGGGCTTGCGGAGAGGTGCCGGAGCGGTCGAACGGGACGGTCTCGAAAACCGTTGTGCGCGCAAGCGCACCGAGGGTTCGAATCCCTCCCTCTCCGTATCAACTCTCGCCTCAACCCTAGCACAAGAACCAGAGAAGCAAGAATCAGAGAGATAAGCGTCAAAGAGGCAAACGTTTGAAAATTTTCTCTGGAATATTGCGGATGATCGCCATGATCCCGACCCACAGCCACGGCACATAGAGCTGCTCGCGCTTTCGCTCGATGGCGCGCAAGATAACACGAGCGACATGCTCAGGACTGCTCCACAAAGCACCCTTGCGGAACGAGGCGGTCATCTTCGTAGCCACGAATCCTGGCTTGATCGTCTGAATACACAAAGGCGAGCCTGCGCGCGCCAAACGATGACGCAACCCCTGCAAAAAGAGCGCGACCGCACCCTTGCCCGATCCATAGATATAGTTTGACGCGCGACCGCGATCGCCCGCGACCGAACCAAAAACAGAGATCACACCCCCCCTCTTCTCCATGCGTGCGCTCGCAGCATGAGCCAGCGAGGCAACGCTGAGAAAGTTCGTCTCCCAGGCGATGCGCGCCTGTTCAAAGTTTTTCTCGGCGATTTTTTGGTTCGGCAAAACTCCTTGCGCAAGCACAACAACCCCCAATCCTCCCAAGGCTTTGTGCGCGTGAGCGAGCAAACCGTCGTGCGAGGCGAAGTTGCGCGCCTCGAAACCTTCGATCGCTACAAAACTAGCACCGCGCAGCGTCAAGTCCTTGGCAAGCCTTGCTAGTCCCTTCTTGTCGCGCGAAAAAAGGCAGAGGCGCGCGCCGCGCACAGCCCACAGGCGCGCCATCGCGCGTGCTATGTCGGCGTTCGCCCCGAAGATCGCTATATGTTCAGGGCTTTGGTGGTCGGATTTATGGCGCTTAAGATTCTTCGTTGTCATCGTTTTGCTCCTTTTATGTTTGGATTGTCTTTCTGTTAAAGCCCGAGTCGCTGCGATTGCCGCGAGGCAAAAAGGGTGTCCGCTTCGACCTTGCGCCGTACGGCACAAAACTCTTTCCAGCGAGGATAGCCTTTGCGAAAGTTCTTTTTCGAGAGGCGTGCGTCTTTCGTCAGATAGACGCGCCCTCCGACAGCATGCACGAGCGCGTCCAAATTTTCCAGCAGCTCGAAGACGCGCGCGTTGTTTTGAAAGTCGAGCGCGAGCGTATATCCCTCCTGAGGAAAGGACAGAGGCGACAGCGCGATACCGCGCCCCATCGTCTTCAACACGGCGAGAAAAGACCCTTGTCGAGACGCGACGACACGTTGCAAAATCTCTTCGAGCACATAGCACCCGTCTTTTTTTGGCACGACGCACTGGTATTGCAAAAACCCGCGCTTGCCGTAAAGACGGTTCCAGTGTCGAATGCCGTCGAGCGGATAGAAGAACTTGTCGTATGCAACGATTCGCTCGATGGGCTTTGGGGCGCGACACCCGTAGTATAAGGCGTTGAAGGCGCGCACGGAGAGGGGGTTGAGCAGGAAGGAGGGAGCGTTGCAGGGAACAGAGACCAGTCCTTTTTCTTCGATGCGCCATCCCGCGCGCTCGGCGTGTTCGGCGAGGAAGAGAACACCGCGTCCCATATTTTTGCCTCGTGCGAGACAATCGAGCCACGCAACCGAGTAGGTTGTCTCGGCATGGTGTTCCAACAACTCGACGAGTTCCTGAAGGTTGCGCGCGCGTTGGCTTGTCTCCAGCATGTATGCGCTCGGCACGCGCTTCATGCGTAAGGTGAGGTCGATAACAACCCCGACAAGTCCCATCCCGCCGCAGACGGCGTGAAACAGCTCGGCATTCTTGCGCCGCGAGCAGGATACGATCGTACCATCCGCGATCATCACGCGCATGTCTTGTATGTGATGAGCAAAGCTTCCTTCTTTGTGATGGTTTTTGCCGTGCACATCGCTGGCGACAGCTCCTCCCAGCGTCACATGCCTTGTGCCGGGCGAGACGGGCACCGCCCACCCTACAGGCAGGAAGACGCGCAACAGATCGTCGAGCGCAACGCCCGCCAGACATCGAAGGTATCCTGTGCGCTCGTCGAAGGCGCTGAGCGTGTCGAAGGCGCGCATGTCGAGGCTGACGGGCGCGAGCGCACAATCGCCGTAGCCGCGTCCGCAACCCCGTGCGATCAAACGCTCACCGCGTGCACGCGCAGAGCGCAAAACCTCTCGCAAACCTTCCTCCGATGCGGGCGAGACAACCCGTGCCTCCATCGAGGGATATCGCCCCCAACCTGCTATGCTCGTCATAACTTCCTCGCCATCTTGGGGATAAATTCCCCTTGGGGATAGATTCCCCTTGGGGATAAATTCCCCTTGGGGATAAATTCCCCTTGGGGATAGATTCCCCTTGGGGATAAGTTCTCTTTACGCTCGTGCGTTGTCGCGCAACGCTTTTGCGCTTACTATAGGCAAAAGATAGAGGCAGGGTAGCCTGTTCGTGGAGGATGGAGAAAACGCGATGCCAACAACTTTAAAACCGCTGCAAGACAAAAAGACGCGATCCTTATCGCTCTCTGTGCTTGCGCTGTTGCGCCCTTTGGAATGGAGCAAAGGCGTTTTTGTACTTTTTCCTGCCTTGTTTTATGATATCTCGCTCGTTGTGTGGAAGCCTGCCTTGTGGGGAGCGGTGCTTGCAAGCTTTGTGCTGTTTTGCCTTGCTGCCTCCGGCGTCTATGTCTTCAACGATCTGTTGGATATTGAACAAGATCGCAAGCATCCGATCAAGAAACATACGCGACCTCTCGCTTCAGGAGAGATCTCGAAGTCTTGGGCGTGGGGCATTTTTGTTGCGCTGTCGTCTGCCTGCTTTCTGTTGTCGGCAGCATTTGTGCCTGCGGTGTTTCCCTTTCTTCTCATCTATTGGCTTTTGATGCTTGCGTACAGCGCGAAGTTGAAGCATTGGGCGATCATCGATCTTTTTGTAATCGCGTTCGGCTTCTGCCTTCGCGTCGAGGCGGGTGCGGCGGCACTCGACGCTCCTGTTTCGCTGTGGATGCTGGCGACGACCTTGTGTCTTGCGTTGTTCCTTGCTGCCTCCAAGCGAAGGCAAGAGACACTTGCCAACAAGGCGCGCGCGCGGCGGGTGTTGAGCGTCTATTCCGTTCCTTTGATCGAACGTTATATGATGATCGCGGCGGTTTGCACGCTGATGTTTTACAGCTTTTTTGCAACCGACATTCGTCCGAAGCTGGGTTATACGATTCCCTTCGTGCTGTTCGGCTTCTTCCGCTACTTGCTGCTGATCGAGCGTAGCTCTGACAAGGATTCTCCTACTGATCTGTTGTTTTCGGACAAATCTCTTTTGGCGTGCGTCGTCGTATGGGCGATGTTGTCGATGGTGTTGTTGTGGCACTAGAGGAGGGCTGTGAAGCTGTCGCTGCAGAAGTTGCCGAAGAAGTTGCTGTAGCTTTGGACGAGATTAAAGGCGGCAGGATGATCGTCGTCTCCGACGATGCGCACAGGGAGAACGAGGGCGACTTGATTATGGCAGCGCAATACGCGACCGAGCAACAACTCGCCTTTTTCGTGCGTTACACCAGCGGCATCGTCGCCGTGGCGATCTCTGCTGCGCGAGCCGCCTTGTTGCGCTGTCCGCCGATGGTACCTCTCAACGAGGCGCCCTTAGCGACAGCCTTCACCGTCTCGCTCGACGGGCGCGAGGGACTGACGACAGGCATTTCTGCCGAAGAGCGTGCAAGAACGATTCGCACGCTCGCCTGCCCTAGTGCGAAGGCGGAAGATTTCGTCCGCCCAGGGCATGTCTTCCCTCTCATTGCGAAGGAGGGGGGCGTGATCGAGCGCGCGGGACACACCGAAGCGGCTTACGACTTGGCGCGACTGGCGGGGGCAGAGCCCGTGGGCGTGCTTGCCGAGATCGTCTGCGACGACGGCAGCGTCGCCAAGGGGCAGGTGTTGGTAGACTTTGCCCTTGCGCATGGGTTAAAAAAACTTTCGATCGAAAATCTCATTCGCTGGCGGAGGCTCAATCAACGATGACGCACCCCTTAAAATTTCTCATCCTCGCTACAACCCTTCTGTTCCTCTCATCGCCATTTCTAAACGCTAAAGCCAAATCCAAATCCGCACCCCTCAAAATCGTCTCAACCGCAGCCCCTATACACGCGCTGCTCGTACATCTGACGCACGGCGCACAAAAGCCGCATCTGCTCCTGCCGCCAACCATCATGCCGCACGGCGCAAGACTCACGCCGTCGCAAGCACGCATTCTGCACAACGCCAACCTGCTCGTGCTTATCGGAGAATCCTTCGCCGCGCTCGAAAGCAACATCAAGCCAAGCGCAACCCGCCACATCGTCCGCCTCACAAAGCTGAAAGGAATCACAATCCTGCCCATCGTACCAAAACATGACGAAGAAGAGCATGGTGAAGAGGAGCACGAAGCAGAGGAGCATGGAGAAGAGGAGCATGGAGAAGAGGAGCACGGAGCAGAGGAGCACGGAGCAGAGGAGCACGGAGCAGAGGAGCACGAGGCAGAAGAACATGAAGCAGGAGAGCATCTTCATGAGGGCAGCGTCGATCCGCATGTGTGGCTCGATGTGGAGAACGCTCGTGTGATCGTCAAGCGTCTTGCCGAGATTTTGGCAAAACGCGACCCCTCCAACGCCGCGCTGTATCGCAAGAACGCACGCTTGCAAGAGCTCTCTCTGCGTGCGCTCGATCAAGAGGTGCGCGCGCTCGTGCGCGGGATTTCGACAAGTTCTGTTGCGGCAAAATTTCTCGTGCTTCACGATTCCACCGCCTACTTTACAGCGCGCTATGGCATTCGCGGCAAAGAGCGTCTCTACGCTGCGCGTCACAACGCCACGCGCGATGGTCTGCGACATACTTTGAATGTGCGCAAAAAGCTGCGTAGCGGAGACTATCGTTGTGTCATCGTGCAACCACAACTGCCGCGCGAGGTGCGTACACGGCTTTTAGGCTCTGATACGCGGGTTGTTGTCATCGATCCCTTGGGGGCAAAGTTGCCGCAGGACAAGAATTTTTACGCTAGCTTGTTGATGTCTGTTGCCGAGGGCTTCCGGGAATGCCTTGCTGGCTAGAATAAATCTGTAAAATGAAACGATGATTCCACCCACAAACAAGCCGCGCAAAAAACCATCAGAAGTCCTGCTCTGCGCGGACAAGCTCTCTGTCTCGCGCGGCGGCAAACAACTGCTGGAAGAAGTATCCATCACGCTAAAACGCGAAGAGATCGTAACGCTCCTAGGTCCAAACGGCGGCGGCAAAACAACCCTTCTACAAAGCCTACTAGGACTCTATCGCGCCTCGCACGGCAAGGTCTCACGCGCTAAAGGAATTCGTATCGGCTATGTTCCGCAAAAGCTGAACCCTAGCCCGCTCATGCCGCTCAGCCTTCGTCGTTTTGCGCATCTCGGCAACGATGCATCCGTCGATCGCGTCGAACAAAGTTTTTCAGAGCTGGGATTGTCTGCCCTAGCCTCGCATCCGTTGTACACGCTGTCAGGCGGCGAGTTGCAAAAAGCCTTGCTGGCACGCGCAACGGCAAAACAACCCGATTGTCTAGTGCTGGACGAACCCCTCTCCGGCGTCGACGAGGCGGGACGCATCCGTCTCTACGGCTGGCTGGAGAGTTACAGCCGTAAAAATCGCTGCGCCATCTTGATGGCATCGCACGATCTACACCTCGTGATGGCAGCGACCGATCGTGTCCTGTGCCTTGAGCGTCGTATCTGTTGCGAGGGCAAGCCGCAAACCGTCTCGCAAAGCAAAGCCTTCATACAGCTTTTCGGTAGCAATCGCTACGCGCTGTATGCGCACAAACACAAGACGAACGAGCGGCAGTAGCCTTCACCCCCTTGTCCTTGCCATGTTTTCTCTGTTGTCCGATCCCTTCCTTTGGAACGCGCTGAGCGCGGCGGTTTTGTTGGCGTGCATGTCCGGTCCTCTTGGCTGCATCACCGTTTGGAAGGGCATGGCGCGCTTCGGAGAAACCTTCGCGCATGTCGCACTCTTCGGCGCGGTGATCGCCGTCTTGGGCGGCTTGCTGCCAAGCGTCGGCATGGTGGCGGTCGCACTAGTGCTGTCGCTGCTCTTGCCGTTGCTCGCCGAGCGCACGCGGCTACCCATCGACAGCCTCTTAGGAATATTAGCGCCTAGCAGCGTCGCGCTCGCGCTCGTCTTGGCGCAAGGGACAAACCTCTCCATAGACTTCGAGGCACTGCTGTTCGGAGAACTGCTAACAACGACAAAAGGCGACCTGACAACAATCTTCATCGGACTCGCAACGACAAGCATCCTGCTGGCTTGCGTGTGGCGCGCCGTACTGCTGGACGTGCTCAGCCGAGACCTCGCGCTGAGCGAAGGATTGCCCGTGCGGCTCTACGATATTCTGACAACCGCCGCGTTGGGGATATTCATCGCCTTAGGCGTTCGGGTAGCAGGGTTGCTGTTGATCAACGCCTTTCTTGTTATTCCCGCATCCTGCCTCGTGATGCTTTCGCGCCGTAGCGTATTCTTGCAAAATCCCGAACGCATGGCTTTGGGCGCGGTTGTCGTCAACATCGTCTGCGTGCTGGCAGGCTTTGCGCTGGCACTGGCAGCCGATCTGCCCGCAGGAGCGAGCATCTGTGCCGTGTTGTTCTTCGTCTTTTGCTTGATGTCGGTCTTAGCGCGCTGATAAAACGCGCGGGCAAAACGCGTTGGCGTTGCGCTCAAGCACGCTTGTTGGCTAGAGTAGAGAGAAAGCACGCGCGAGAAAATAACGAGAGAGAGAAACAATGTGACCGTATCTGCAAACCCCGATCACAATAGAAGGCAAGACGGAACAAAGGACGAGCCTCCTGATTTCTCTCCCTATTCTACTTCGACCTTCGAGGTCTCCCTCGCTGCAAACGAGGAGGATATCGCCGCGGCGCAGGACTTGCGCTATCGCGTCTTCTACGAGGAGATGTCCGCCGAACCCACGGCGGAAGCGGCGCGCTGTCGGCGCGAGGTGGATCCCTACGACACGCAAGCCGAGCATCTGCTTATCCGCGAGCGCAAACACGGCGCGCTGATCGCCTGCTATCGCCTTATGCGCCGCGCACGTCTGCCGGCAGGCACGCCCTTCTACAGCGAAAGCGAGTTCGACCTTTCGCACATGCTGTCGCATCCTTTGGCAGCCGATTCGCTGGAACTTTCGCGCGCCTGCGTTGCCAAGAGTTTCCGCACGATGCGCGTGCCTGCGTTGCTTCTCAGCGCGATCGGCTACTATATCAAATATCACAACATTCGTATGCTTTTCGGTTGCGGCTCGCTTCAAGGCATCGACCCCGATGCCTTGGCGATGCCTTTGTCGTGGATGTGGCACCACCACCTTGCCCCTGAGCCCTTGCGCGGCAAAGCGTTGGAGCATCTGTTTGAGCCGATGAACCGCATTAAAAAAGACGACCTGACCGCAAAGAAAGCCTTGCACATCATGCCGCCGCTCATCAAGGGCTACCTGCGCATGGGATGCTTCGTCGGCGACGGCGCCGTCATCGACCATCGCTTCAAGACAACCGACATCCTGCTGGTCTTGCCGATCAGCGACGACTTGATCGATCGCCGCTACTACCGCCGTTATGTTTTAAAGGATGCCGCGCGCAACGCAACTGCTCGCAACGCCATTCCTACGCAAACCTGACCCCTTTTCAAAGGACAGGAGACCTAGTGTTCTGCGAAGCCGATCAGCGAACTCTGTCCTCTCTGTACAGCAACGCGCGTTTTCGTGTCTCTTGGGGGAGAATCGTCGTCAAATTGACCTGCATCCTGCTGTTGCTTGTCGCGAACACGATCGTTTTTCTGCCCTTTGCTTTGTTACGCCGTCTGCCACCTATCGGCTTGCGATCGCTCTTTTATAAAATGTATACGCACATTTTAGGCATCTCGTTGCGCACGCACGGCGCGGTGGCGGATACATCGCATGTGCTTTATGTTTCGAATCACATTTCTTACATCGACATCGCGGCTCTGATGTCCTTGACGGGCGCACGATTCGTCTCGCGCGGCGACATAGCGAGGCTTCCCTTCTTCGGCTGGCTGATGAAACATTACGGCACCGTATTCATCCATCGCACCCGCGTCGATGTTCGAGGACAAATCACCCTGCTGCATCGTCTTTTGGGCGAGGGCAGCCCTCTGTTGTTGTTCGGAGAAGGCACGACTAGCGACGGCAGAAGTGTCCTGCCCGTCAAGTCCAGCCTTTTTGCCGCCTTCGAATCGCTCCCCGCGAACAACCTCGCCCTACAGCCCATCAGCCTGCGCTACAGCCTGCTCGACGGAGTGCCGATGAGCACACACTGGGAACCCTTGTGCGCATGGCACGGCGAAATGTCCTTCTTGCCGCATCTCCGAGAGGTCTTGAGCCTGCATCGCATCACGATCGATGTCTATGTACATCCGTCCACGCCCATAGCGACAATCCCGACCACACAAAAAAACTTCAAACGAAAAAAAATGGGAAGAAAGGATATGGCACATTTCTGCCAAGAGGAAATTCAAAAGGGATGCGCGCTGTTGCGCTACTTTGGGCAGGAAGACGCGTCCCCCTTGCTGCCCAAGAAATAGCGCGCGTCGTAGAGTTTGAACCTCTCCCTTACTTTGCCCGCCGCCCGTCGCTGAATTTTATCCAACAAAACGACGCTGCAAAAGAGATTTTTCACATTTTTTTTGCGCACATAGGCGTGCATCAGCAGCAGGAAATTTTTTCCTTCCCACTTCTCCAACGAGGGGTAGGCGTAGTGGAACTGGTTAGGCTTGTCGTGCGTGATTTCAGGTGTCGGGTTGCAATCTCCTTGGACGCACGCGCTGTGCGCCAGCTTCGATACAAGCTGGTATGAGCGACCTGCGATCTCGTGTTGCGGAAAGGAAGCGCGTTGGATATCTACAACTTTTTGATAGACCTCGTCCCACCCGTAGACTTGATCGAAGCTGCCCTTCGGCATCCACTTAGCCGATAGCAGCGAGGCTACGAACAGCACGACCAAAAGGCTGCTCGGCAACAAGGCGAGAAGAACGAGGGGCTTGCGAAAGGTTTTTCTCCATCCCGCGCTGCCCAAAGCGACACACCCCACAGCGAACAGCATGATCGGAAAGATGGCCCAATTGACATAGACTCCTTTTTTCCACGCGGTGACCGAGAAGAAAGCCAACACGCACGCGCTGACGAAAAAAACATAGCGTTGTTGGATGGGCAAGCTGCTCCACCCCCGCTTGCCGCCCCAAACGGAGCGAACAAAGACGAAGCAGAGGGGAATACTCACTGCTATCACGATGGACGCGGCGTATTCCAGCAGGTGTAGCATCCTCTCTAGAATCGACAGGTTGGAGGTGTTGAGGTGTCGATAGGAAACAAATTGGAAGCTTACCCAGTCGTTGAGGAAGTTCCACGCCACGATGGGTAACAGAGCCGTGCAAGCGATGAGCAAAGCTCCCCAAGGTGCGAAGTGTCGCAGGCTTCTCCGCGCCTCTGCGTCGAAGAGAACGAAGAGGGCGGAGGCGGCGATCCACAGCCCTGCCGTGTATTTTCCCAGCAACGAGAGCGCCAAGCCCACTCCTGCGAGTAGCCACCAGCGTGTCTGTTCGTCTTTTTTGCCGTCTTTTTTGTTTGAAGCTTTTTCGTTTGAATCTTTCAGTGCTCTGACCGCCATCCAAACGGCGAAGAAGGCAAAGGCGGTGCAGCCAACATCGTGCGTCCAAAACGCGAACAAGGCCCAAAAAGGGAGCGTGCCAAGCAGAAAGACGCTGAAGAGTCCCAGCACTTCGTTCTCGGCTTCGTTTCCCGCCTGTTGAGAAAAAGGCTTGCCGCGTTCGGAGTGGAGGTCGCAGACGAGGCGCGCTGCGCAATAGGTTGCAAAGAGCCCGAACAATCCGGCTGCCAGTCGCATAACCCACGCCTCGTCGCCGAGCAGCCACAGAAAAGGAGCCAGAAACCATCCTGTGCCAGGCGCGTTCTCGTAGTAGGAGAGCCGCAACTCCCGTCCCCAAAACCAGTAGTAGGTTTCGTCGTGCAACAAGCCGCGCGGTAGCAGCAGCGCAAAACGAGCCATCGCCTGCGAAAGCATCACGCTCCAAAACCACAAGGGCAACGAGAGCCAACGTCGCTGTAGAACGCTTGAAAAACTCCGCCGTGCAAAAATCGTCATGCTTGTCCTATGCAAGAGATAGTCTTTACCTCCCCTTTGCCTCCCCTTGCGTCCAAGGGGGGGTTGCCGCCAAAACACGCGCATAGACAGGGCAGGCGCGCGCGTGCGCGTCGGGAAGGTAGCCTGTGCCTGTAAGAAACTCGCCTACGATCTCAACGCCGACAAAGCGGAAGGTTTGACGAAAAAGCTTGACCCACGCCTCGCGTTCTAAGGGATGATGCTCGTCGAGCCACGCCTTGAACGAGCCGTGTGTCGAGGCAAGCTCGCTTATTCGCTGGGCGTTGAAAATGGCAGCCTCGATCTTGAGGCGATGGCGAATAATGCTCGCATCCTGCAGAAGACGAGCGATGTCTTGAGCGGCAAACCGCGCTACGCGCGCGACAGAAAAGTCGGCGTAGGCTTTTTTCAACGCCGCGCGTTTCTTCATAACCGTCAGCCACGAAAGCCCCGCTTGGTTGATTTCCAAAAGAAGATATTCGAACAGGCGATCGTCGCTCACCACAGGAAAGCCGTGTTCAAAGTCGTGGTGCTGCTGCAACAAAGGATGCGCACGCGCGGCAAGGCAGTAAGCAGACACAAGAGAAAATAGCCTTGTTAAATCAAGCGCGCGAGCGCAACCCACAACAAAGTCGTCAGCAGGATTGCCAACAACGAGACAACAAGTGCCTTGCGCCACAGCACCCTCGCGCTGTCGTAGCCTGCCTCGCCGTCGACATTTTTTTTTGTGACATTTTTTTTTGCGCCTTTCGCACGGGAGGGCTTCTCAAAGCCTGCGCGTAGCGGCAGGACGAGAAACCACAGCAATCCCCACACGAAAGCGTAGCTGAAAAGCCACAGGGAGAGAGATTGTGTCATGCTTGCTCGGAGGAGGAGTCGATCCCCTCAAACTCGACGAGCGCACCGTCGAGCGCTTTAGGATGTAAGAAAAAGACGGGATTGTCGTGCGCACCACGCGCGATGCGCGCGTCGTTGGCGAACAGCACATTTTTCTGTTGCAGCCTTGCGTGCAGGGTCTCAAAGTTTTGCGTCTCGAAACAGATATGATGAATACCGCCGCGCGGATTTTTAGCAAGGAAGGAGGCAAGGGGCGAGCGATCCCCGAAGGGCTCCAATAGCTCAAGGCGGGTATTGTCGAGATCGAAGAAAACGACGCGCACGCCATGCTCTTCCAGCGTTTGGCAGGGCGACGGGGGGCGTTGCAGAACCGCTTGCCAACGCTGCAAGGCTGCCGCTAACGAGGGAACGACGATAGCCACATGCCCCAACCTCAGCGCATCACAAGGGGGGGGCGGAGGGGGGTACGAAGGGCTTGCTGTCTGTTGCGCTTTTTTCATGGTCATGCTTTGCTAGTCGCCTCGACTTGTCGAAGGCTGTCTTGGATTGCTATATTAGATTCTTGACTTGGATTCTTGGCTTGGATTCTTGGCTTGAATTTCTTGGCTTGAATTTTTGGCATCATCCGTGTTATACACGCGCGAGCGGCAAACGGGGATGCCTTTTATGCTTTTTTGGGAGAGTTCGTTCATGACAAAAATTTTGTTTTCTTTTCTGCTTTGTTTTTTTAGCCTTGTGCTGCTGTCGACGGATGCCTCTGCGCATCATGTCTATGGCATCGAGGTCTCGCCTACCTTAGAGCTTGTTCATGGCTTGGCAGAACCTTTCCTCTTCGCCTTGAGCGGAGCATGCCTTGCCGCTTTCCTATCGCGGCGCGCACCCCTCAAACTGCTTCTCGCGTTGCTCGTCTTCAGCTTTGTCTTCGGCTTTGTTGGACTCGCCTTGGCGATCGCCTCTGTGATCGAGGAAGGGGTAGGCTTGTTCCTGCTGTGGGACGCGCTGGCAGGCGCGGGGTTTTTCGCGCTCGTGGGACGCAGACGAGTGGGCGTGAAGCGTAACGCCAAGATTTTTTAATCAAGATTTTTTGACCAAAATTTTTTGACCAAGATTTTTTGACCAAGCTTTTTTGACAAGGAGTTTCTGACGCATGGATCTTTCCAAGGTTTCCTCTGGTAAAAATCCTCCCGAAGACGTTTATGTCGTCGTCGAGGTGCCGATGAACGCAGCACCCGTCAAGTATGAGATGGACAAAGATTCGGGCGCGCTCTTCGTCGATCGCTTCCTTTCGACCGCCATGTTTTATCCCGCCAACTACGGGTTCATTCCCCACACCCTGTCTGGCGACGGCGACCCCTGCGATGCGTTGGTGTTGGGACAGATTCCTGTCTTGCCAGGCTCCGTCTTGCGCGCGCGTCCGATCGGCGCGCTCTCCATGGAGGACGAAGGCGGCGAGGACGAAAAAATTCTCTGCGTGCCGCACGACAAGCTGCACAGCTACTACGAGGACTGTAAGAGCGTTGATGACTTGCCTTCGATCGTGCGCGAGCAGATCGTGCATTTCTTCGAGCGTTACAAGGATTTGGAAAAGAACAAGTGGGTCAAGATACGCGGCTGGGAATCCACTGAACGAGCGCGCGAACTGATCGTCGAGGCACTGAAGCGCGCCGCCTGACCCCGTTTTCCCGCCAAGGCGTCAGCTAGGAATCAAAGACCGAGAATCAAAGATAATGGCAGGACATTCCAAGTTCAAAAACATCATGTTTCGCAAGGGCGCGCAGGACAAGAAGCGCGCTCGACGATTTGCCAAGCTATCGCGCGAGATCTCGGTCGCCGTGAAGATGGGCGGTAGCGATGCGGGCAGCAACCCACGCTTGCGAACCGCTATGCTCAGCGCACGCGGCGAGAACATGCCGAACGACAACATCACGCGCGCCATCGCCAAAGCCGCCGGGGAGGGGGCGGAGGTTTTGTACGAAGAGATTCGCTACGAAGGCTACGCGCTAGGAGGGGTTGCCGTGATGGTCGAGGTGCTTACCGACAATCGCAACCGAGCGAGCGCGCAGGTGCGCTCGTTGTTTTCCAAGTTCGGCGGCTCTTTGGGCGAGCCCGGAACGGTCGCGTTTCTCTTCAAACGCTGCGGCGAGATTCGCTTAAAGCGCGAAAAGGCGAGCGAAGAAGCCCTATTCGAGGCGGCGTTGGAGGTGGGCGCGGAAGAGGTCGTCTCCGAGACGGAGGAACACAGCGTCATGTGCGACGCGAACGACTTGCACAAGATTACCTCGCATCTGCAACAGACTTTCGGCGAGATAACAGCAGCCCAGCTGATTTGGCAGCCTCAATCGACGACGCTGGTCGAAGACAAACACGCCGATACCTTGACAAAAATGCTCGAAGCCTTAGAAGAATGCGAAGATGTGCAACAGGTCTGGGCAAACTTCGACATGACAGAAGAAACCCTAACGCGCCTCTCTTTACAAGAAGAGGGGTGAGAGCTCGCGTCGTATGCGCATTCTCGGCATCGACCCCGGTCTGACGGCAACAGGATGGGGCGTGATCGAGCGCAACGGTAGCAACTTGCGCTATCGAGATTGCGGCACCGTAAAAGTGCCACAAACGCTCGCTCTCTCAGCTCGCCTTGCGCATCTTTTGGAATACCTATCTAGCGTCGTCTCGCTATGCTGTCCTGACGAGGTGGCGTTAGAAGCCGTTTTCTTGGGAAAAAATCCTCGCGCCGCCTTCGCGCTCGGACAAGCGCGCGCCATAGCCCTGTTGGCAAGCGTCGGTCGTCCTTGCGTCGAGTATGCACCGCGCACGGTGAAACGCGCCGTAAGCGCATCAGGAGCGAGCGACAAGCAGCAGGTGCGATTCATGATGACACGCCTCTTTGCCGAAAGACGTGCATCACTCGACGAAGCTTCCGAGCACGCAATCGACGCGCTGGCAGTCGCAACATGCCATGCCTTGCAACCCGCAAGCAAAAATCTCGTCGAAAACACGGGCGAGAACATGAGCGAGAACATGAGCGAGAACATGGGCGAAAAACGCGGTGTAGCATGATCGCCTTCTTGGAGGGACGCATAGAGACCCTCGACGATGGCGGCGTGGTGCTGCTGTGCGGCGGGGTCGGAATTGGCTTCCGCTTGCTATGCTCCGCACACACGCGCACGCGCTTGACGCAAGGCGAGGAGGCAAGACTTTTCGTCGTGTTGCAAGCGCGCGACGGCGACCTCAAACTCTACGGCTTTTTTGAGGCTGCCGAACGCGACGCCTTTCAACTGCTGTTGAGCGTTCAAGGCATCGGCGGCAAACTCGCGCTCACAGTGCTCTCGCACTTGGAGCGCACTGCCCTCGCACGCGCGATCACCGCGCACGACAAAGCATCGCTGCAAGCCGTTCCAGGCTTGGGCGCGCGCACGGCGCAGCGTCTGATTACCGAGCTCGAAGGGAAAATGGGCGCGCTGCACGATGCCCTTGCCGCTAGCGCCAATACGCGCTTGGCGAACACGCCCCAACCCTCTGACGACGAGCGACTTTGGCTCGATCTCGCCGATGCACTAGAATCGCTGGGCTTCGATCGCACCGAGATAGGGCGAACCCTCCAAGCCTTGCGCCGCGAAGAAAAACCCGAAAGCCTGAACGAAGCCTTGCGAAAAGCCTTGAAAAGGCTGCGTCCATCCCCGCGAACACAATGACGGAAAAAAAACCAACCTCACGAATCGTCTCGCCCAAATCTATCGAGCAGCAGGAGTCGTCTCAAAAATCGTCGCAAGAAATGACGCAAGAGATAACACAAGAGTCTTCGCAAGGATCACGATCACATAGACCGACACATTTTTCGGATTTTATCGGTCAGAAATCGCTCTGCCGCAACCTTTCGGTGTTTTTAGAATCGGCACGCTTGCGCGGAGAGCCATTAGATCATCTGTTGCTGTGCGGTCCTCCGGGCTTGGGGAAGACGACCTTGGCGCGCATCGTCGCCGCCGAGATGAACGCGCCCTTTCGTGCCACCTCAGGGCCTGTTGTGACGAAGGCGGGCGATCTCGCGGCGTTGCTGACGGATTGCGAGGCGGGAGAGGTGTTCTTTATCGACGAGATTCATCGCTTGCCGAGCGCGGTCGAAGAGCTACTTTACGGAGCGATGGAAGATCGCAGCTTGGATATCGTGATCGGCGCAGGGGCTAGCGCGCGCTCGGTGCGTCTTTCGCTTGCCCCCTTCACGCTGGTGGGGGCGACGACGCGCCCTGGCTTGATCGCGCGTCCGCTGCGCGAGCGATTCGGCATCCCGTTGGATTTTGTGTTTTACGAGACGCAGGAACTCGCAGAGATTTTGCGCCGTGCAGCCGTGCGTAGCGCGCTTCCCGTCCCGCTGAGCGAGGAGGGCGCTTTGACGATCGCAGCCCGCAGCCGTGCGACACCGCGCATAGCGTTGCGTTTGTTGCGCCGCATCGCCGACTTTGCCATCGTTGCGCGCACGCAAGAGATCGATCAACGCTGTGCTGAGCAGGCCTTGCAGCAATTGGGCGTAGACGAGGGCGGCTTGGATAGGCTGGATCGCGACTACCTCTCCCTGTTGGCGACGCGCTTCGGGGGAGGCCCTGCAGGTGTCGAGACGCTGGCAGCCGCCCTCTCGCAGGAAAAAGATGTGTTAGAGGAGGTCGTCGAGCCTTTCTTGTTGCAGCAGGGATTGCTGGAAAAAACAGCGCGAGGACGACAATTAAGCACCGCAGGGTGGACGCGCTGCGGAATCAAACGCACGCGCAAAGATCAACGCTGTCATCAGCATGAGCCGCAAGAAGATATCTTCTCCGAAAACTCGCCTGAAAAATTGTAGAGGCACGATGACGCTACTCGATCAAAAAAATACTGCCACGAACGACAAAGTTTGGCGATATTCGTTGCGAGTCTATTACGAGGACACGGACGCAGGGGGTGTAGTTTATTACGCGAACTATCTCAAGTTTGCCGAGCGCGCGCGCAGTACGTTGTTGCGCGAGGCGGGCATGGCGGTTTCGCACATGGCAGCGACGCGCGGTATCCTTTTCGTTGTTCAGTATTGCAGCTGCCGCTATGCGCGTGTGGCGCGTCTCGACGATCTGCTAGTTGTCGAGACGCTTTGTCTCCAAGCGCGCGGCGCACGCTTAGAGCTGCTACAGAATGTTCTGTTGGAGAAAGACGCTACGCTGGTAGCTGAGCTCAAGGTCACGCTCGCGCTGGTCGATGCGCAAACGCACAAACCCTGCCGCATACCCTCCGATGTGGCAACCTTGTTTGGCGGGCATTGCGAAAGGAAATAATTTGCTACACTATTTTTGTTGCGATGTTGCGACTTAAGATTTTACTTTAACTTACACCCTCTACCTTTCACTCCCTGCTTATGTCTCAAGAATCGTTCGGTTTTACCTCGCTATTGTTGTCTGCGCACTGGGTCGTGCAGCTTGTTCTCGCTTTGCTGGCGTTTGCTTCGGTTTTGAGCTGGGCAATCGCGCTGAAAAAGTACGCCGAGATGAAAACGACCGTTTTTCTGAATCACCGCTTTTGGCTGCGCTTTCATCACGAGAGCTCGATTCTGAAACTCTCGCAAGAGCTGCGCGAGGGCGATCGTTGTCCCTTGGTGCGCCTGTTTCTTTCGGCGATGGAGGAATGGAAGATGTCTACCAAACACCGCCACGCGCAAAGGCAAACTTTGGAAGAGCGTATCGCGCGTATCTTGAGTTTACGCCTGCTGGAGGAAAACGCACGAAGCGAACGTCTTTTGCCGCTCCTCGCTACGATAGGCTCGACTGCACCCTTCGTGGGGCTATTCGGCACGGTGTGGGGCATTATGAACAGCTTCCGCTCGATCGCGGCGACCCAACAATCTAGCCTCGCCGTCGTCGCGCCGGGCATCGCCGAGGCACTTTTTGCAACCGCGCTTGGGTTGCTCGCCGCCATTCCGGCGACGATCTTCTACAACCTGCTGCTGGTGCGCGCCAATCGTATTCACTTGGATTTGGAAGCCTTCGTCGAGCAACTGACGATAAAATTCTCGCGGCAGTTCGACGATATGGCAACTGCTAATCGTTAATCTCTGCTCGTCGATCGCCACACGCGACTTTTTTTATGCCTGCCCCTCTTCCCTCCGTTCGTGCGCTTCGCTTTCGTCAGAGGACGCTGATCGATGCCATCAATGTCACCCCCTTCATCGATGTGATGCTGGTACTGCTCGTCATCTTTATGGTCACCGCACCCCTGTTGAGCGTCGGGTTGGAGGTCGAACTGCCGCAGAGCGACGCGAAACCCCTGCAAGCGAAAGAACAACCCCTCGTCGTCTCGATTCGCAAGGACGGCTCCGTCTTTCTGCAAGAAACGCGCGTGACAGAAAAAACGCTCGTCAAACACTTGACGGCACTCGCGGCGGGCAACAGCAATATCGCCATCTACATCCGCGGCGACCGCAGGCTGCGCTACGCACAAGTCTTGCGGGTGATGGGACGCGTCAATCGCGCAGGATTCGAGCGCGTCTCGCTCGTCACCGACCAACTGCGATAAGCTAACCGCGTCTCTATCCTTCGCCTTGTCGTTTTCTCTTGCCATGAAAGGCTTCCTGCTACGCCCCTTCGACGAGCGTAGCATGTCGGAAACGCTAGCTTTCTCCGCGCTCGTGCACGCCATGCTGTTCTTTTCTGGCACGCTGCTCGCATGGCTTTTGCCGCGCTATATCGAGCCCTTCCCCTCGACGCGCGTCGAGATCATCTCGGAAGCAGAACTGCAACAACGGCTAAAAACCTACCGCACCGAAGCGAAAACAACCCCTCGTGAAACTCTGCCGCAAGAGCAACCCGCAACCGAGCAACCCACGACTGAACAGCAAAAAGCAGAGCAGCCCACGGCTAAACAGCCCACGGAACAGAGCGCGGCTGTTAAAAAGCCTCCTAAGGAGCGGGTTGGCGAAGCAACAACGCAAGAAAAGCCTAAAGATACGATCGATGGTCTGCTCACGGCTTTGGAGGAGACTTCGAACGAGGAAGCAAGTTTGGAGGAATCGTTGGGAATCGTTGGACGCAGCACTGGCAGAATCGGAGATCGAGACATCTTTTCTGACCTCCGAGTCCGTCGAGTCCGTTCTAACGCAACGCGAGCTTGCCACCTTCCGCCGTCATATCACGCAATGCTGGAGTCCGCCTGTCGGCGCGCCTGCGTTGGAGAATCTTGTTGTGGATCTGCTGCTAACTATCGACGGCAATGCCTATGTCGTGGATGCGCTGGTGATGGATCGAGCGCGCATGACGAGCGATCCTTTTTTCCGTAGCGCGGCAGAGGCAGCTCTACGCACGCTTTCGGACGCAGCCTGCTCGCCGTTGCGCTTACCTTTGGAAAAACATGCCTTGTGGAAAAAAACGGTTCTGCGCTTTGACCCGCGCAGTCTGTTCGGAGGAAACTAGAGGAGGCATGGCACGTCTTGTCTTCCTGTTGTTCGCAAACCTGCTGTGGCTGGGTATTGTTTCGAATCCTGCCTCGGCGCAGTTGCGCATCGACATTCAGGACGGGATTTTCCGTCCGATAAAACTTGCGATCACCGACATCGTGCGCGAGCGTGCGGGACGCAAGACGGCGAGTGTTGTGCGTAGCGTTTTAGAATCGGATCTGACGCGCGCGGGCTTGATCGAGATTGTCGAGCGCGATGCGCTCATTCAAACAGCCCTTGCTTTGAGCGAGACGCCTCCTTTTGCTGTCTTTCGTATTGCGGGTGCGGACGCGCTCGCCACGATTTCGCTCAACAAGAGGGGCAGGGTTCTGACGGCTACCTTGCAGATTTGGGATGTCAACCTGGAGCGTCCGCTTGCACGCGAGACGCTGAGCGCGCGTTCTGAGCGTGTGCTTGCGCATAAAATTGCGGATGCCATTTACAGCCGTCTGACTGGAGAGAAGGGATATTTCAACAGCCGTATTTTGTATGTCTCGGAGATCGTGCGCAAGAAGCGGCGTTGGAAGAGGCTGGAGGTCATGGATGCGGACGGCGCGAACGTACGCTATCTAACACGCGGACGGCGTACTTTGGTGTTGAACCCCCGTTTTTCGCCTGACGGCAGCAAGGCGATTTATACGGCACTCACGCACAAGAGGAGTTCGATCCGTCTGATCGATCTGACGCGCAAGAGCCGCGAGCAGATTCTGCCTTTGGGGAAGGGACTTGTTTATGCGGCGCGTTTTGCGCCTAACAACCGCGGCATTGTTTATGCGCAGTCTTTGTCGGGCAACAGCGAGATCTTCACTTACGACCTTAGGACGCAGCGTCGTCGTCGTCTGACGGTGCATCCTTCGATCGACACTTCTCCTAGTTTTTCGCCGGACGGGGGTTATGTTGCTTTTGTTTCGGATCGCAGCGGCTCGCCGCAGATTTATGTGATGACGCGGCGCGGCACGCATGTTCAACGAGTGAGTTTTGACAAGGGATCGTTTTCCACGCCGATATGGTCGCCGCGCGGCGATCGGATTGCTTTCACGCGGCAGCTTTACGGCAGGTTTGGGGTGGGTGTGATGCGTACGGACGGCAGTGATTTGCGTATTCTTGCTGAGGGATTTCGGGTGGAGGGACCCAGTTGGTCGCCGAACGGCAGGGTATTAGTTTTCTTTAACAAGCAGCGGACGCCTAAGGGGGCACGTGCGGGGCGGTCTCGATTGATGACGGTGGATGTAACAGGGCGGTTTTTACGGGAATTGCCGACGAGGCATAACGCTTATGACCCTAGTTGGTCGCACGCGCGCGAGGAGACGGAGTGATTTTTACGGGCGCAAAACATCGTGCTCACGCGAAAGATACGGGCTTTGTTCAATTGGGGAATGCACGCAAGACGAGCGAGCCTTAAAATTATTTTTGGGCGAAGTGAGTTTTGCGCACAGGGGGCGTGGGGAGTTTCCAACCCCCCGCAAAAGACCCCGCGTCAGCGGGGCGCGTAAGCGCGCTTTTCTAGCGCGTAGCCTCTTATTCAAAAGCGCGAGGGGGGATAAATTCCCCTCGCAGAAACGCGCAAGCTGACTCGTAACGCGGTAGAGCGTCTTTAATTTTGCCTAGAAGATAGAGAGGAAAAGAATCGCATGTAGCGCGTCTCTTGCCATGCCGCGTTAGATAGAGGGTGTGGAGTGAAAACTGCCCTAGCCTACCCTGCGCCCTGCCCCAACAACAAAGTGGCAAGCCCAATCATTGTCGCCATGAGTGTCGCCATCACAGAAAACCCTATAACCATCATTTGTCGCAAACCCCTCATCTGCTCCTGCATCGCCTGATTCTCCGCCCTCAATGCCTGATTCTCCGCCTTTGTCTCTGTCCTCAACGCCCGAATCTCCGCCTTCACCTCTTTAATGTCCGCCTTCAGCTCTATCTTTACCGCCTGAGTCTCCGCCTTCGTCGCAACAGCTCGCATAATCTCGCGCAAAACATCGCAAAGCGCACGAGCTTGCCCCTCGTCCCATCCCCCTTCTCGCAATCGGTCGACAACCCTTTGCGTGTCAAAATTCACCGTTCCATTCGACACTCTTTCCGTTTCCTCCAACATAACGACAATCGCCCTTTTCCAAAGCCCCTAAAACAAATCTCCTGATTCGAACGATACCTACTACCCGTCCGAAAGTCAAGCCCGCACAGACGCACTTGTGCGTAGAAGGCGCACCAAATATCATGGACGCACACGGCAAGCCGTGCGCTATGGCACCTCGCTGACGCGGGATCTTTTGCGAGGGATTACTCCCGCGCGCTCCCGCGCACGCTTCGCGTGCGCATGTTTTGCGCCCGTCATCATACAAAGCAAGCCTGTTGCGCGAGCGCATGCCTTCAAAACAAACAAAAGAACCGGCGCGTAGCACACTACTTGCCAATGCAAAAGTCGGCAAAAATCCTATCCAATAACGCCTCAATATCACGACCCCCCACAAGCCTCGCCATCGCCCCCTGCGCATCCCGCAATCCCTCGCCAACAAGTCCCCAATCCGTCTGCTCCCTCGTCTCCTCCTCCAAAACCCCCCGCAACCCAACGATCGCCTCAAGCAATCCCTCCCTGTGACGCGCCCGCGTCGGAGCAACAGCCGAAAGCATCGATACTCTCTCCCCCAAAGCACATCCCAAAGCCTCAAGAAAAATTCCCATACCCTCCCCCGTCCGCGCCGACACAAGAAAAACCCCCGCAGGCAGAGAAAACCCACGCCGATTCGATCTAATCCTAACTTCCTCGTCAAGCAGATCGCTCTTGTTAAAAAGAAGTATGTCTGGCTTAAACCCCTCTTCCTCGCCATCATCAATGGTCTCTTTTTTCGCCCCGCTCGACAATCCCTCAAGCGTCTTCCTGCTTGCCAACTCCTCAAGCGTCTTCTCGCACGCCTCCTCGACGCGAACGACAAGATCTGCCTCCTTCGCACTCGCTTGCGCACGACGGATGCCCTCGGCTTCGACCGCATCCTCAGCACGCCGCAACCCCGCCGTGTCGAGAAGATCTACAGGCAACGACGCTATCTCCGTGCGCACACGCAACACATCGCGCGTCGTGCCAGGGGTCTCGGCAACGATGGCGACCTCGCTCAAGGCAATGCTGTTCAACAACGACGACTTCCCCACATTCGGCGCACCCGTAAAAGCAACCGAAAGTCCTGTCCGCACACGCTCTGCACTCTCTCCAAGCGCGAGATGAGTCTCGATCTGCTCGACAAGATTTCGCAACTCTGCGCTTCGCAACTCCGCATCTTGTTGCGACGAAGGGAGGTCTTCATCGGCAAAATCGATGTGCGCCTCGCATTGGCAGAGCAAGGCAAAGATGCGCGCTTCCCACCCCCCGTAGAGCGTAGCGAGCACACCCTCGCTTTGCGCGAAAGCCTGCCTGCGCTGCGCCTGCGTCTCGGCGGCGACAAGGTCCAGCAACCCCTCGGCTTGCGTGAGCGAGATCTTTCCTGCTACAAGCGCGCGACGAGTGAACTCGCCGCGTTTCGCTTGTCGCAAAGCCAGCTGCGGATGGCTGCGCCAAGCGTCCAGCACAGCTTCGACAGCAGCACGCGAGCCGTGACAATGGATTTCCACCATGTCCTCGCCGCTGTAGCTTTTGGGCGCGCAAAAGCGCACGGTCATCGCGCGATCGATCGGCTCGAAGGTGGAGGGATGCTTCAGCAGACGCGGTAGCAACTGCGCGTGGGCTTGCAAGCGTCCCTGCAGACATTCGAGCGCGAGGAAAGCCTGCTCGCCCGATACACGCAACACAGAAATAGCAACGCGACCTGTGCCGCTTGCCAGCGCGTAGATGGTGTCGGCGTTATCGGTTGCGGACATCGCGTGGTTCAACCGATTTTTTGTCGTGCTTCGATTGCCGTAGACAGCGTTCCTTCGTCCATATAGTCGAGCTCGCCTCCCACCGGCACGCCGCGCGCTAGCCGAGAGGTTTTGACACCCAAGCGCGCCAAGCGTGCGGCGATGTAGTGGGCGGTCGTTTGTCCTTCTAGCGTGAGATTTGTTGCAAGGATAACCTCGCGCACCTCGAATTCTCTGACGCGCTGTTCGAGAGTTTTGAGCCTGAGATCGTCGGGACCGATGCCGTTGAGCGCGGACAGAACGCCGCCTAGAACATGGTATTGCCCTCGGTAGCAATCGCTGCGCTCCAACGCCCACAGGTCGGCGATTTGCTCGACGACGCAGAGCAGGCTACGGTCGCGCTTGCTATCCAGACAGAGGTGGCAGGGCGAGCGTTCGTCCCAATTGCCGCAAACGCTACACACCGCGAGAGTATCGGCAAGCTGCCGCAAGTCTTGAGCAAGTGGCAACAAAAGGGTTTCGCGCCGCGCTAAAAGATGTTGCACAACGCGCCGTGCCGAGCGCGGACCCAACCCCGGCAGACGCGCGAGCAGACGGGTTAAATTTTCTACCTGCTTCACGGCGATGCCTCTGCCAGCAGCTCTTCTACGAGCTTGGGTATTTCAAGCGACGCCTTGCCGTAGCGATGCTCTTCGAACAGGGGAGAGATTTCGGTGGCTTCGATATTGACCTCCAGCGTCCGAGCAGCCTGCGCGTGCGAGACGAATCCCGCCGCGGGATAAACCGCGCCCGCCGTTCCCACCGCGATGAACAGGCGGCATTGTTCCAACAACTTATAGACGAGCGGCAGCTTGTAAGGCACTTCGCCGAACCACACGACATCAGGACGCATCCCCCCCGCAGCCCTGCAGGCTTGACAGACGCTAGTAGCAGAGAGGTCTTCTTCGCAACGCGCCCGCGCATCGCAAAGCGAACAGAGCGAGCGCAAAGTCTCGCCGTGAATATGGACGATATTGCTATCATCTCGCCCTACCGCCTTCGTTGCTTTCGCTGCTTTCTTTGTCTTGTCGCCGAGAATTTTTTGTACTGCGCGTTCGTGGAGGTCGTCGATGTTTTGTGTCACAATAATGCAGGAGGCTTGCCAGCCTTGTTGCAATTTTGCCAGCGCGAGGTGGGCGGCATTCGGTTGAATATTGTCGTTTAACAGCTCCGCGCGTCGTTTATTGTAGAACTCTTGGACGAGGGCGGGATTTTTGCGCCAGCCCTCGATGCTTGCCACTTTTTGCGGATCGTAGCGATCCCAAATGCCGCCCTTGTCGCGAAAGGTATCCAGCCCCGATTCGCGCGAGATCCCTGCGCCCGTGAGAATAACGATGGGGCAAGAAGACCTGCAAGTAGCGCTCATCAAACGCTCATCGTTGGAAGAAGGGGTGTTCCGCTCGGTCGCCCGTGGCGAGCTCAAAGCGCGAGACGCTGTTGGCGGAAAGTTCCAACACGGCGGAGATAGCTTGCGTTGATCTTATCCGTGTAAGCGACAGGGGAGTCGTCCTTTCGACGATTTGCACGACCTTGCCCTCACGGTCGAGGAACAGCATGTCCAGCGGAAGGTAGGTATTCTTCATCCACATGACAACTCGCTGCGGTGGAGAGTGCAGGAAGAGCATGCCGTGCTTGGCGGCAAGCCTCGTGCGAAACATGAGCCCGCGGCTTTGCTCGGCGGGCGAGACGGCAAGCTCCACGCTGAACTTGTGGAGAGTGCCTGCGCGCGTGCGAAGAAGCAGCGTCTCCGAGCTTTGCTCCGATTCCGTCTCCGAGCTTTTTGTATCGCCTTGTGTTTGCGCGGAGGCGGCAGAAACAACAGAAACAACAGAAACAGCTTGGACGACGAGAAAACTCGCCAAAAGCACGGGGAGGCTTGTTCGCAGGCAACGCGGCAGCGCAGCAAGGGCGGGGGGGCGGGGGGGCGGACAGGCGAACGAACAGAGAGGCGACGAAGGGGCGGGCGACGAAGGAGTGGGCGACGAAGGGGGGCTATGGTGCTCTTGGTCGGTCATGGCGCAAGCAGTATAGCCTTGTTTTCTCGCTTTGTTTTCTTGACTTGTTTTATTGGGGCAGAGGCGGTTGTTAAAACACCTACTACTAGTGGTAGAAGTTAATTTTCATCTCTATTGCAAGGATTCTCTTTTTTGGCAAAATTCAATCCTATCCAAAAAAGGGAGGCGCATGTTTGGAGGAACACACCATGCAAAAGGATGAAAGGAGTTTGCGATGGCGATGGCTATGGCGATGGCGATTCAAATGGCGATGCCCGAAAAAATTGTCACGCTACCTGTGCCTAACCTTGTGGTTGGGTTATGGAATCTTGGGAACCCTAACTTGCACGCCGGCAAAGGCGCAGCAACCCGTTGATAGCGATAGCGCAGAGGAGACAGAAAAACGCTTTCGCTGGACAACTACGGGCAAGGTCTACCTACGCTACGGCGGCATTCGACCTCCGCAACCGACCAATCTGTTCGGCTTTAAACACGATGACGAAAGTGAGAATTATTTGCTAACGGAAGATGAACGCAGAAGTTTTTTTCAATCTTACAACGCGCCTTCGTTAGAGACTGGCGATATTGGCTTGGATCTCTACGAGCTGCTTTTGGGGTTTGAGGCAAGCTCTGCCAAGGACAAGAAGTGGCAGGGCAAGGCACACGCGACGCTGGATGTTTTTGAACTGGGCGCGCGGCTTTCCGGCAACGACTGGGGTGGCAGGCTTGTTCAAGCCGACGACTTCGATTCGGTCGGTGTGCGCGAAGCCTTTCTCTCGCTCTCTCGTAAGAAGGTGGGCGAGTTGCGCCTCGGTATCACGGAGGGGGTGGTGCGAAGGTTGGACGCGGGCGCGAGCGAAATCAATGCGGGCAACGGATTCTTCGGCGATGTTTCACGAACGCCATGGCATATCCAACAGCTGGGTTGGCAGCTGGGAAGCACCGCGAGCGATAACTTCCCTAAAGTTCAATACCTTACCCCCAAGTTTGGCGGCGTATCCATCGGCGCAGAGTGGTTTTCCAACCTGCGCACGCCCGACAACAACCTCAAGTCCTTCTCCCGCGACAGCTCCTCCTTCTGCTTTCCATCCCTCTTCTACGCCAAAGACAAAAAACTCTTTGAACCCAACTATCCTTCCCAATTCACCCTGTACGACAATACACAAGCACAGTTTGGTCATGATGGTGATGGTGGATGTTAATTACTATCTACAGACGAATCTCCAGCCTGATCTATCGCGTGATTCTAAGCTTGACCCTGGTTGCTGGCAAATCTCGCCTAGCGGCTCTTCTTGGCACGAAGACGCGCGCCCTTCGGTCATGGGCGGCAATGTCGCCATTGCCTACGAAAAGGATTTCCCTAAAAAAAAGCTGTCGCTGAAACTCGCCGCGCGCTACGGCATCCGTTCTTCCGAAGCCGAGGCTGTAGAATCCAACGATATTCTAAAAAGACTCTTTGTTTTTGAGAGTAAGGGTATGCATGAGAAAGCATCGCTAGATATTAACCACAAGGCAAGCCTGCTGGAACAGGCTGTGGGCTTCAGCACGGGGTTGGTTTGGCGCGGTTATAGCTTTTTCGGCGGCGTCACCTATCAATTTCCTAGCTCCATCCGCTTAGAAGAGGCGGGGGGAGAAACCCTTTCGGAAAAAGGTGCCGAGGCTCTTTTGTGGTCTGTCGGCATCAAGGCGGCGCAATTGATTCCGCACAAAAAAGGCGACGATGGTAAGCGTAAGAAAAAAGGAACGCTTTCGGTATCCTTCACGCAAGCCCTGACAAAAGACCCGCGCTACAAGGAAGGCGAGCAAGAGACAACCTTTTTACTCAATGTGCAAAGCCTCTACCCCATCACAAAAAACATCGTCGTCACCACCGACTACTGGTACGGCGAGGCAGCCGTTTCCGTGCCTTTCTTCGTAACTACAAAGATTTATCCCAGCCAAGGCGTTCTTTTCTTTGAACGAAGGCTTGTGCCAAGCCACGAGGTCGTCGTCGGCTTGAAGATGGTGTTCTGACAAATGGGGAGGAGCTAGGGAGGCTGCGGAGCAAAAGCCTGCAACACCTTGAACTTTTCTCCCATCGCATCGCTGTCGGTCAAGCGACGCTCGACCTTTTGCGCTCCCCAAGATGGCGAACAGCTAGAGACCGCCGCGCTCACCACACCCGCCCCGTGCAAGAAGTCGCGCTGGGTTTGCAACCCACACTCGCCGCCCTCCCCCAAACTTGAGGCAAAGGTTTTCAACAGCGCGTCGAAATCCACCTCTGCGCTGAGGTCGCACGCGCCAATATGCGTGAGCGGATCTACCGCCTTATGTCGGTAAAAAGCCTGCAGACTGCCCGCACGAGGAGCAAACTCTTGTGCCGAATAACCGTAATCGCAAACAAAGGCTGCTCCGCCGTTTTCTGCCAAGCTCCCTGCCACCGTCGCCGCCAAAAACTGCGCACGCGGCGATATCTCTATAATACGCTCCTCATCCGACCTTGACGCAAAAGCTGGCACAGGAGCTGGCACAGGAGCTGGCAGAGGAGCTGGCTCTCCGCGCACGAATCGCAATGCCGCCCCGCCTCTCTCCTCGTCGAGCGCGATGCGCCGTGTGAATGTTCCTCGCTCGTTTTGCAAGAACTGGCGTATCGGCAGCGCGTCGAAGAACTCGTTTGCAAAAAACAGCCACCTTCCCTGCGGCACTTCTTCCAGCGTCTCAAAGACTTTCAGCTCCCGTATACCAAAGGACGAGATTTTTTGCGCCAAATCCTCCGCCGCACCCTCGCGAATCTCAACCACATGCACCGCCATCCCCTCCAGACTTTCAGGGGCGAGCTTGCGCATCACCCCCAATACATCCCCCAAAAGCTCAAACCCCCCCGACCCCGCCTCAACTAGCATGACCTCACGCGGACAGCCCAAACGATGCCAGCACGCAACAAGCCAACTCCCCACCGCAACCCCCAACGCGCTGCCCAACATCGGTGCGGTGATAAAATCCTCGCCAAGTCGCGCGCGACGATAGTAACCAAATCTTCCCGAAAGACAATGCGCCATATACTCCTCTAGCGTCAAAGCACCAAAACGGCGCAAACGCGAAAACAACGCGCGCTCGCAACTAGAGGCTAAAGACGCTTGAGGCAAAACTTGAGCTGATGCTTGAAGCAAATTTTAAGACGCTTGAAGCAAAGCTTTAAGCAAAACCCCGCTCCCCTTTGCTTACCGATGCAACGCTTGCCGCGCTGCTTTTGCTCGTAGCGAATAAACTAACAGAGCCACGCCGCACAGGAAAAATACCGTCGAAAGCAACTGCCCCTGCGACACAAACCCGAACAACAAGCCCAAGTGCGCGTCAGGCTCGCGGAAGAACTCGACCGTAAAACGCATCGATGCATAGCCCGCCGTGCACAAACCCGTCACCGCCCCCGCAAAACGCAACAAGCCGAACACGCGCGCTGCCAGCAACAACAGCAGAAACAACACAATCCCCTCCAAAAACGCCTCGTAGAGCTGGCTGGGATGGCGCGGCAGAGCGTCAACATGAGGAAAAATCACCGCCCACGCCACAGAAGTCGGACGTCCCCAAAGCTCGCCGTTCGCAAAGTTGGCAAGTCTGCCGAAAAAAAGCGCACAAGGTGCTGCCAAGCATATCAAATCCGAAAAACTCCAAACTAGCAAACCTCTCCGACGACAGTACCACCACAACCCCAAAAACAAACCAATAGCACCGCCGTGAAAGGACATGCCGCCCTCCCATATCTTAAAAATATCCAGCGGGTTAGCGAAAAAATAAAACGGCTTGTAAAAAACGACATACCCCAACCTGCCCCCTAATAGCACTCCCCAGACGCTCCAAGAAAACACTTCAAAAAAGTATTCATTCTTGAGCGGCTGCTTCCGCCAGCCGTTGAAAAAACACGCCAGCGAAAGCGTCGCAACAAAACCCAAAATATAGGCGAGCGCATACCAGCGTATCGTCAGAGGACCTAGCGAAAACGCGATAGGGTCGATGTTCGGAAAAATATAAGGACCAGAAAAAGGAAAAAATGACACGATGCTTCCTCCGCACAAAAAGGGTTTGTTGTATTAGTTTGTTTGCGAAAGTGTCGCACAAAATCTATACTCTGTCCTGCCTTCGTCTCAGTGTTTATGATGTTCTACGCATCCCAGTTCTATGGCGCAAAACTCACAAGAAAACTTGCAACAAGAAGATTTGCCAGAAGCCTCGCTGTCCGAGCGCGCACAACGCTGTCTGGAAGACTTGGCATCCAGCCTTGTGCGTCCGACGCTGCAACGCCGTGCGATCGTTGCGCACATTTTCCAAAGCGATGCGCGCCACTTCTCCGCCGAGCGTCTGCACGCCGAGCTGCGGGCGCAGCAATGCTGTATGTCGCTCGCCACCGTCTACAACACGCTCCATTTACTCACGCGCCAGTGCTGGCTGAAAGAGATCGTGCTGGAAAAAGGGCTCACCCTTTTCGACAGCAATGTCTCGTTTCACCACCACCTCTACAATGTCGAAACGCAGGAGCTCGAAGATATCGAAGCCGTGCCGATCGGCACCCTGCCGCCGCTGCCTTATGGACTTAGCGTGGAGCGCGTCGAGGTGGTCGTGCGTGTGCGCTCTTCGAAAAACGCCGAGCGCAAAAATAACGCTTGAAAGGCTCGCGTTCTCTAAGGGCGTAAAGATCCTCGAAAGAGCCGTCGAAACAAATCTGCTCGTTCGACAAAAAAAGCGAGCGATCCGTAAAAAAAGATGCCTCCTGCGGTGCATGCGTCGTGATGATGGCGCAACGGTTCTGCCGCTCCACAAGAAAGCGCAAGCGCTCAAACATCTCCAGCCGCCGCCCTGGGTCGAGCGCGCTGAACGGCTCGTCCAACAACAAAACTCGATTGTCCTTCTGTAACCACAGCCGTGCCAAGGCTGCCAGTTGCGCCTGCCCGAAGGAAACCTCGTCAGGATAGCGCGCTTGCAAGGCGCTCAGTCCCATCGTCGAGAGCGCCCCTTCAACCTCCCTTTGAGCCTCAAACCTTCGTCCCCTACCCTCGTCGCAAGCCAGCGCGACATTCTCGTAGAGCGTCAGGTGCGGAAACAACACGCGCTGCTGAAACAAACTCGCCGTCGGACGCTGCTTTGAGGACAACGCGCCTACAGAAATGCCATCGATCACAATGTCACCGCCGCAACTAGGATGAAAGCCCGCGATGCTTTGCAAAATCGTCGTCTTGCCGCTACCGCTCTCGCCGATCAGCTGCGCGATCTCGCCGCGCGCAAGAGAAAAGGAAACGCGCCACACCCGATCGCCATAAACAAAAGACATGTCTCTGACCTCAAGCATTTTGTCCTCGTTGCCTTGTAACACCTTGAAATTTTTGCGAAAAAAGACGAAAAACCAAAAAGTACAAAAGCACCAAAACAGAAACACAAACGCTCGCTTCCTGCCAGCGATAGCGACCCATCAGAAGGTAGGCGAGGTAAGGGAGCGTCTTGAGCTCGTCTCTGCCGAAGAGGGCGACGGCAGAAAGATCGCCGAGCGAAAAGCAGAAGGCGCACGCCAACCCCGCCTTGAGACTTTTCGCAACGGCAGGTTTGTCAATTCTTCGCCATCGCCGCCACGGTGAAAGCCTCAGATCGTCCCACAGGTGTGCGCTGTCACGTGCAAGCGCGAAGAAAGCGTCGGCAAAAAAGCGGAGGACGATGGGCAGCGCGAGCATGCCGTTGATCGCAACAAGGCAGAGGAAGACTACAGGCAAAGGGAAGGCTTGGTAGAGAGCCGTCGTATGCAGGAGCAGGAAGAGGGCTGTGGCGATGACGACGGGGGAGAGGGCGAGCAGCGGATAGGCGGCAAGCGTGAGTAAAATCTTCGGCAGGACGGCATTTTTTTTGGCAAACATTCCTTCACGCACGCTCCACAGCAGAGGCACGGCGACGAGACAGCAGACGAGCGCAGAGCAGGCTCCCAACGCGAGGCTTGCCAGCAGAGCATCCAGAAAGACGGCTTCCGTAAGAATCGCAAACCCCTCAAATATATTTTGCTGGGAAACTCCTTGTTGAGCGATTCCCTGCACGATTCCCCACATAATTCCTTTGCCAACGACGAGCAGCGGCAGGAGCAAAATAGCGAGGGTGGCGAGGTCTCCGAGAAATCTCACCGAGCGCGGCAGAAGTTGTTCCGCAAGCTGTGCCATGGGCTGTGCCATGGAGTGCGTCATGGTATGGGGAGTAGGGGGGGAAGATTGCGAGGCAACACGCGCAGAAGGCAATAGTCTCTGCCACGCGGCGGGGGCGAGCAGAAAGAGGGCTACGAAGGAGAGGAGGACTTGCAGCAAGGAGAGAAAGGCAGCGCGCGCGGGGTCAAAGTCGACGCGCACCGCCTCGAAGACGGCGAGCGGCAGGGTTGTCGCGCGCGGTCCTCCGCCGAGCATGAGCACGACGGTGAAACTCGTGAGACACAAGATGAAGACGAGTGCCGCCAATCCTCCGAGCGCGGGTTTCAAACAGGGCAATAGGACATGGCGCAAGGTTTGGGGAAAAGAGAATCGCAAGTCGGCAGCGAGCCGCAAGGGGACGCAACCCACAGCTTGAAGTCGCTGCAAGCATACATAGGCGACCAACGGAGCGTTGTAGAAAACATGGGCTACGACGATTCCTCCAAGCCCGTAGAGACTTTCGAAAAGGCGGCGTGAAAAAAGCGCGAGCGTGATCTTGTTGAGAACTCCGTTGTAGCCGAACAGATCGACGATGCCGAAAACAACGACAAGGGGAGGTAGAACAAAGCAGAGGACGAGCGAATCGAGCAGAAAATCCGAATTTCTTGTCTTGAGCTTTCTTGTCTTGAGGTTTTTTGTTTTAAGGTTTCTTGTTTTGCCTACCCTACAAAGCAGGCTGAGGGCTATGAGCACTCCTACGACAAGACTTGCGAGGGTGGAGAATGTCGCCTGTTTCAGGGTAAACAGCGTGACATGCGAGAGGTATGGGTCTGCGTAGAGCTCGCGCAACGACCGCATGCTTGCGGCGGATTCAAGGTTGGGATCAAGGCTTTCGAGGTTGTACAGCGTTCCAAAGACGAGGCTTGCCAACACGGCGATCCCCGGCATCGCGGCTGCCAAGCTCCAAAGCCACCATTTGGGCATGCTGTTTGCGCCTAGAGGGGCAGGATCAGGGTTGGCGGAGGGGTGGGATTAGAAGCCTGCGTTGCGCCATTCTGCAGTCCATGCTCGGCGATTTTGCAACACTGTCCCTGGGGGTATGGTGAGTGTGGGAATGCTTTTCATGCGCCCCCTGATAATGTCGAAGGCGGGGGGAGAAGGGACGTTTTGATCTTTGCCGAGAATCGGAAACATCCAGTTGCGCGTTGCCACAAGATTTTGCGCGGCGGGCGAGATGAGAAATCTGAGGAAATCTTTCGCCAAGTCGGGCTGTTGCGTTGTTTTGGCGATGGCGGCGAGTTCGATTTGCACGAATTGCCCTCTGGAAAAAAGCGCGGCTCGGTAGTTGGTGTTGTTTTCGACGAGCGTGTGATAGGCGGGGGAGGTTACATAGCTGAACACCATATCGGCTTCGCCTTGCAAGAAAAGTCCGTAGGCTTCGCTCCAGCCTTTCGTTACGGTGACAACCTTGGGGAGGAGGCGTTGCCACGCTTCGGCGGCTCTGTTGCCGTAGACCTGCTTGACCCACAACAGCAATCCGAGCCCTGGCGAGCTTGTGCGCGGATCTTGGATGACGAGGCGCAGCGATGACCCCAGCAGCTCGGAGAACGACTGGGGAGGCAAGGGAACTTTTGTTCGGTCATAGACGAAGGCAAACCATCCGAAATCGAAAGGCACGAAGAACGAATCCGTCCACGGGACGGGCAGGTCGAAGAGGCGGCTGTAGTCTCTGCCGAGCCCGTGCGGACGAAAGAATTGTTTCGCTTCGGCGCTCATGTTGTTGTCGATACCGACAACAAGATCGGCGGTGCTTTGGTTCCTTTCTACTTTCAGGGCGTTGAGAAGAACGCCGACATCTTCGAAAACGCGAAAGTCGATCGAGCAATCGCAACGTTCTTCGTAGAGCGGACGAAGGGCAGCGCCCAGCCCTCCGTCGGCGGCAAACGAGTCGTAGGTATAGATAGTGAGCGTTCTTTTCTGCGCCTGCGAGGGGTTGACGGTCAGTATTGTCAGCGCGAAGATTGTTGCAGCGAGGATTGTCGCCTTGAAGCTTCCTTCCCTCAGCGTTTGTGTTCCTGTGAACTTTCTTGTCATCCTGACGGCAATGGAATTGTTTTGGGAACGATGGTGCGGCGGTAGGCTTCAAGGCAGTGTTCTTGGCAGTAGGGTCTTGTTTGGAAAGTGGGCTTTTCGCAAAAACGGAAATCGGCTTGGTCGGGGTGTCCGAAGGGCCACTGGCATTTTCTGCGAATCGGGGGCTTTTTCTGAGGCAGAATGTCTTTACCTGAAGATTTCGTTTTCGCGTTATTTCCAAAGACCCCAGACAATCCAAGGCGGTTGGCTTTGCCGATGACCGCGTTGCGGGTGAGGTCGCCGCCAATTTTGTAGGCGATATCGCGCGCACTCACACCCTCGCGCCAGAGGGTTGTAAGGCGATGGGTGCGCTCAGGAGTCCATTCATACGGCATAGAGGGGTTGTAGCACGGGCAGCGCAAGACGACAAGCAAGACAGACAAGCAAGACCAGACAAGGAGGAGTAACTTAAGAAGGCGCGCCTTGAAGGAGGCGTTAAGCCCTTTGCCATCCGTTGCAATTTTTACCTCCCTCCCCTACCCTGCAACCCATGAAACACGCTTCTCTGCCCGTCCGCCTTCTGCTTTCAACCGTCTGCCTCCTGCTTGCAACCGCTTGTGCAAACCCTCGTGCGACTCCTCCGCAAAATCATGCCTGCCCGCAAACCTTCGTCGCCCTTCCTTTCGCGCAACTCACCCTCATCGACGACCTGCTAGACACCCGAAACATCCTCTCCTTCAGCAAAGTCCGAGCCCTTTGCAAACAAGATAAACAGCGAACGATGCTCGTGAAAGTCTCCTTCACGCTACAACTCGAAAAACCCCTTGCGTCACACATCCGCAAGTCTCCTCTGCTCGTGCCCCTCTTCGCCGCCATCACGCAGGACGGCAAAACCCTCTCCGCACGCCAGTCGCAACGACTGCTGACAACCTTCGACAAAAAAGGACGAGCCCAAACCTCATGGCTCGTCGCACTGCCAGCTTCCTCCCCAACCTCTACGCCGAGCGCAAGCACAACCACGCTCTACTTGGGCTTCGAGGGAGACAACATTTCCCTCCAAGCGTTGCGCGCTAATCCCTGAGCGCAGGCACAAAACTTTGAGCATGACAGAATCCTCAATAACAGAAGAAATCTCCTGCCAGGCTCTGGTTATCGGCGCAGGACCTGTGGGTCTTTTCGCCGTCTTCGAGTTGGGACTGCTCGATATCGATTGCTGCCTCGTCGATATTCTGCTCCGCCCTGGCGGACAATGCGTCGAGCTCTACCCCGAAAAGCCCATCTACGACATTCCCGCCCTACCCGTCGTCACGGGACGCGAGCTCGCCGATCGCCTGATGTTACAAATTGCTCCGTTCAAACCCGTCTTCCACCTCGGCGAGACGCTCACAAGCCTTGAGGGATCAGCAGAAAAGGGCTTTCGCGCACAAAGCAGCTCCGGCAAAATCTTCCGTAGCGCCGTTGTCGTCATCGCTTCGGGGGGGGGAGAGTTTGTCGCTAAAAAACCTCCCATCCCCAACTTGCACGAATACGAAAACCGCTCTGTCTTCTACGCTGTGAAAGAAAAAAACTTCTTCAAAACTAAATCTGTCGTCATCGCAGGAGGAGGCGATTCCGCACTCGACTGGACGTTCGAACTCTGTAAGATCGCGCGGAAAACAACCCTCCTCCACCGCCGCGACGAGTTCCGCGCAGCACCTGCCTCGGTGAACAAACTCATGACGCTCAAAAAGCAGGGAAAAGTCGACCTCGTCATCGCAACATTAGATGGCATCGAGGGTGCTGACGGAAATATCCAGCGCATACGCTTACACGACAAGGAGGGAAATAAAAGCACGCTTGAAGATGTCGATGCTTTTCTTCCTTTCTTCGGGTTGACCATGCGCCCAGGGCCGATCGCAGAGTTCGGCTTGACGATGACTGAGGGCGGAATCGAAGTCGACACGCAGGCGTTTGAAACTTCGCGTAGCGGTGTTTTCGCCGTTGGCGACATTTCTCACTACGCGGGAAAGTTGAAACTGATCTTGTCGGGATTTCATGAAACAGCTTTGATGGCGCACAGAGCGCATCATTATGTTTATCCTGAGCGCAGGTTGCGCTTTCAACACACGACTTCCAGCTCGAGCTTGCGGAAGAAATTAACTGCTACTTGACGATAAGCAAAGTTTTTTATGCGATAAACGCTTGACACGCTTGCCCTTGTGCTTTAGATATAACCTTGCCGTGCGCGAAGGAAACTGCGCACGATGAACCTCTCTCATACACGTTTCATTTTCGAGTTGTCCTCAAAGCCCTCAAGCAATGCTTGTCGGTGTCTGCAAAAAGAGCGCTTTCAAAGAAGCGTGCCTTCGAGAGAAGCCTTGTTTCCTAAAAACTACACCTAAAAAAGAGGAGCACACACCGTGCATTTGAAAGACCTTAAGACTCTGCCGCCGCAACAGCTGCTTGCGAAAGCAGAAGAGCTCGGCATCGAAAATACGAGCGGCATGCGTAAGCAGAAATTGACCTTTTCTATCCTGCGTCGCCTTGCCGATAACGGCACAACTATTTTGGGCGAGGGCGTTTTGGATGTTCTTCCCGATTCCTTCGGCTACCTGCGTTCATCGGACGCAAACTACCTCGCCGGTCCTGACGACATCTACCTCGCGCCACAGCAGATTCGTCGCTACGGACTGCGCACAGGCGACACCGTCGAGGGGGAGCTGTGCGCACCGAAAGATGTCGAGCGATACTTTGCCTTAGAGAAGATAACAAAAGTCAACGATGCCGAGCCGGAAGACCTGCGCAAACGCATCAATTTCGACAGCTTGACGCCGTTGTATCCTGACGAGAAGATGGGCTTGGAGATCGAAAACTCGACTGAAAAGACCTACGCCGCGCGCGTGATCGATATCGTTGCGCCGATCGGCAAGGGACAGCGCGCCTTGATCGTCGCTCCGCCGCGCACCGGCAAGACGATGATCATGCAAAACATTGCTCGATCGTTAGAGACAAACCATCCTGAAGTGCATTTGATCGTGCTGTTGATCGACGAGCGTCCCGAAGAAGTGACCGACATGCAGCGTTCTGTGAAGGGCGAGGTTGTCAGCTCCACCTTCGACGAGCCCGCCACGCGACACATTCAGATCGCCGAAATGGTCATCGAGAAAGCCAAGCGGTTGGTCGAACAACAAAAGGATGTCGTCATCCTGTTGGATTCGATCACACGGCTAGCGCGCGCCTACAACACCGTCGTTCCCAGCAGCGGCAAGGTGCTGACGGGGGGGGTTGATGCCAATGCGTTGCATCGCCCGAAGCGGTTCTTTGGCGCGGCGCGCAATATCGAGCAGGGAGGATCGCTGACGATCATCTCGACGGCGTTGGTCGAGACGGGCAGCCGCATGGACGAGGTCATCTTTGAAGAGTTCAAGGGCACGGGCAACTCCGAGATCGTCTTGGATAGAAAACTTTCCGACAAGCGAACCTTTCCCGCAATCGATGTGTCGCGCTCAGGCACGCGCAAGGAGGAGTTATTGCTCGACAAGGATATCTTGTCCAAGGTGTGGATCTTGCGACGCATTCTCGCCCCGATGGGTGCGGTCGATGCGCTTGAGTTCCTGCTCAACAAGTTGCGCAGCAGCAAGACGAACAACGACTTCTTCCAGTCGATGAACAACTAAGCTACTTATTGTTGGAGTGCTTTGTCCACTCCTGCTTTATCGAACGAGTGCATCCCTGTGTGACAGGCGAGGGCGGCTCGCACGACGAGGATAGCGAGGGCGGCGCCTGAGGCTTCGCCCAGTCGCATATCCAGTTGTAGCAGGGGGCTGCCACAACCCAGCTTTTTGTGGAGGGGGGTTGCGCCTTGTTGTTCAGGCAGGTGTGCCAGCAGACAATTTTCTAGAGCTTGTGGGTTCAACGCTTGAGCTATAGCGGCGGCGGCGCAGCAGGGGTAGCCGTCCAGCAGAACAGGAATACGCGCGGCGCGGGCTTGGAGAAGAAAGCCTACGATAGCGGCGAGCTCGAAGCCGCCGAGTTCGCAAAGCACACACCAGGCGTATTCGGCGGGTGATTGTTCGCCAGAATTGTTCTGCTTGTTGTTTTGCTTGAAGCGCGAGACGGATTTCTCGACGACTTGTCTTTTGTGGAGGAGGATTTTGTCATCGACGCTTGTTCCTGAGCTTGTCCATTCTTGCGCTGTTTCTTTGTAGAGTGCTGTGAGGATAGCGGCGGCGGCGGTTGTGTTGCCGATTCCCATTTCTCCTACGGTGAGCAGGTTGCAGGGTTGGACAGCATTGATTCCTTGTTGGAGTGCTTTGGTGCATATTTCTTGTGACATGGCGGGTTGCTGGAGGAAGTTTTGGGTTGTGGAGGAGAATTCTATCGGGTGTATGGAGAGGGAAGATTGTGCGAGCGAGCAGAGCTGATTGATGGCGGCACCTTTATTATGAAAGTTTTCGACCATTTGTTCGGTGACGGAGGCGGGGTAGGCGGAGATGTTTTCTTGGCAGATGCCGTGTTTTCCTGCGAAGACATGGGTATGGACGATGTCGAGTTTTGGCGGGGTTTGTTCTTGCCAGATAGCGAGGTGTTCGGTGATTTGCTCTAGTTTTCCTAGTGATTGTGGGGGTTTTGTGAGGGATTGCTCAAGGGCGTGCGTTTGCGCGCGGGCGCGGGTTGCGGCGGGGGTTAGGGGCGGGGGGTGGGGAGAGAGGAGGGGATGAACGAGCATGGGAGAGTGCGAACTTGGAGGGGATGGCAGATAGTACACAAAAAACGAGATTCGTGTATGTGACGAAAGTAGCTTGCCGTGTCACGAGTCATCTTGCGCGAGGCAAAGCCTCGCGCTTTGGAATAAGAGGCTACGCATCTCGCGCTCCGCGCGAAATGCGTAGAAAGCGCTTACGCGCTCGCTGACGCGGGGTCTTTTGCGGGGAGACTTCGTCCCCCCCTACCCCCCATGCGCAAAACTCCCTTCGCCTTACGGCTCGCTCGTCTTGCGTTTCCATCGATACTCAAGTCCCGTTTTTTGTGTACTATCCGTTATCTGTCCTCGTCTCCCACTCCTCTCATGCTCTCCGCCCTTCGCTTCCTCACCATCCTCCCCCTCCCCCTGCACCGCCCGCAAAAAAACCACGCCCGATGGCTCACCCATCACGGCTGGCAAGCAACCCTCGTAGGACTCCTCATCGGCGCAATCTCCGCCATACCCGTCCTCATAACATCGACAATCCTACCCCCCCTCCTCCTCGCCATCCTCGCCGTCGTCGGCAGCATCATCCTCAGCGGAGCACTCCACGAAGACGGACTAGCCGATACCGCCGATAGCCTAGGAACAACAAAAGAAAAACGACTGCACACCATGCACGATCCACATTGCGGATCCTTCGCCGTCATCGCCCTGATTCTCTCCCTCGCAATCCGAACAACCGCACTCGCCTTCCTGTTTAAAACAGGAAACCTCGTCATACCCCTCCTCCTCATACACGCCGCCGCACGCAGTGCCTTCCCCCTCTGGTGTCGTTTGTTAAGTTCTCACCCGCAAACAAGCCTCGCTCGGCTGCTCGGCAACACAACCCCCAACGCCTTCTCTGTCCTCTCCCCGCTCCTCGTCACCGCCATCCTCGCCTTCGCCTTTCTCTCCCCTGCCCATGCAACAATCTTCCTTGCTACATTCACAACCTGCTCGCTACTGCTGCTGCCTCTCTTCAAACGACTTTTCAAACGCCTTAACGGAGACCTCTGCGGCTTCGGAGAGCAAATCCTCGAATGCCTTCTTCTTCTCTGCCTCTGCAGCCTGCGAAGCATTTAGAATAGCCTCGCCTCCAGGATAATTTATATCTGCGATAATTTGTATCTGCGATAAAATGTGTTTTTGCGGGACGTAGCTCAGTCTGGTAGAGTGCCTGCTTTGGGAGCAGGATGCCGCAGGTTCGAATCCTGCCGTCCCGAAAAATCTCGAAACACATCAAAAACGCGGAGAAAAACTATGAGCAAGCGTTATGTCCATATTTCTCGTCTATCGAAGCCCGCCACGCAATCGGGACGCGCTTTGACAGACCAATGGCTCGCCATCTTTCCGAGGACGGAGGGTCCTGTTGCCGCTAAGGACGCTTGGCACGCTCTGCCCGATGCTGTCATGGGGTGGCAGGGCGGAGGAGAGACGAGGGAGCAGGTACAGCTTGTTTTCCCTAGTCGGACGGCGGCGGAAGCTTGGGCGGAGGCTCAGGGTTATACGCCTATCGTGCAGCCTGAGCAGAGGCGACGTGTTCGCCCTAAGTCTTATGCTGCTAATTTTGCGCATGACCGACCGACGCCTTGGACGCATTGAGAATTCCTTCGACTTATTGAGCGAGTAATTAACGAGCGTTCGTAGCTCAATGGATAGAGCAACTGCCTTCTAAGCAGTAGGTTGCAGGTTCGAATCCTGCCGAACGCGTTGAGGAGTTGAGTTAAAGTGTTGCATGAGGTTGGCTTCTTGTATTGACGGCAAAACAAAACCTCCTGTCACAGGAACTGCCATACCGCGTTGCGAGTCAGCTCGGGGATAAATTCCCCACACACCCCCCCGCGTGCTACGCACGCGATGTTTACTCGTCAAAACGCGTGCCATTAAAAAGCACAAGCGCGAACAGAGGCAAACACGCCCAACCCATATCGCGCAAGCGCGCGTTCGTTTTGCATCCGTAAAAATTATCCACACTACCCGCACATTCTCCATCGGCGCGACAACGCCTTTTTGTTACTGCGAGCTCGCCCCCTCGTCTAAACTATCCCCATGTCCTCTCCCCACTCCGCCATAGCCTTCGAAGTCGTCGTCATCGGCGGCGGTCACGCCGGCTCCGAAGCCGCCGCCGCCGCCGCGCGCTCAGGCGCAAAAACCCTGCTCCTTACCCTCGACCCCGACAAAATCGGCGTCATGTCCTGCAATCCCGCCATCGGAGGACTCGGGAAAGGACACCTGGTACGCGAAATAGATGCCCTCGACGGAATCATGGCACAAGCCATCGACCAAGCAGGTATCCAATTCCGCATGCTCAACAAAAGCCGCGGACCCGCCGTACAAGGACCAAGAGCGCAAGCCGACCGAACCCTCTATCGCCAAGCCATTCAACAACAACTCGAAAAGCAGCCCAATCTCACCATCCGCAAAGGTGAGGTAGCAAAACTTCTCATCAAAAAAAACTCTACACAAGAACAAATTCAAGGTATCGCAACGCTCAAAGGAGAAAAAATCTCCTGCAAAAGCGTCGTCCTCACAACAGGAACCTTCCTCAACGGCATCATCCACATCGGAACAAAATCCTTTCCCGCAGGACGCATCGGCGAAAAACCCTCCAACCACCTCGCGCAATTCCTGAAAGAACGAAACTTTCCGCTCGCCAGACTGAAAACAGGAACACCCCCACGCCTGCTGAAATCCTCCATCGATTTCTCTCGCCTCGAAGAACAACACGCCGACGAAAACCCCGTCCCCTTCTCCTTCCAGACCGAACGCATCACCCTCCCCCAAGTGCCCTGCCATATCGCCTGGACAAACGCACGCACGCACGCCATCGTCTTCGAACACCACAAAAGCTCGCCAATCTTCTGCGGCAACATCACCTCGCGCGGTCCCCGCTACTGCCCCTCGATCGAAGACAAAATCTTCCGCTTCAAAGACAAAAGTCGCCATCAAATATTCCTAGAACCCGAAGGAATCGGAGCAAGAATCGAAGACGGAATCGATGACGACCTGATCTATCCCAACGGCATCTCTACCGCCCTGCCTGAGAACATACAGCAACAATTCGTCCAAAGCGTCGAAGGGCTGGAGAAGGCAAAAATCGTTAAAGCGGGCTACGCTGTCGAATACGACTATGTCGATCCGCGCTCGCTCCTGCCCTCGCTAGAAACGCGCTGCGTGCACGGGTTGTTCCTAGCAGGACAAATCAACGGCACAACCGGCTACGAAGAAGCCGCCGCGCAAGGCGTTGTCGCCGGCATCAACGCTGCTAAAAACAGCTTGTACCGAAACGCCTCGCCCTTCGTCCCACAACGAACCGAGAGCTATACGGGCGTGATGATCGACGATCTCACACGACGCGGTGCCGCCGAGCCTTATCGCATGTTCACCTCGCGCGCCGAGTATCGCCTGTCGCTACGCGCCGACAATGCCGACGAACGCCTAACTCCCCTAGGGATAGAACAAGGATGCGTCTCTGCCGTGCGCGCTGCAGCCTACGCCAAAAAAGCTCAAAGGCTTTCCGAATCGCGCGCGCTCGCGCACAGCCTGCGGGCTTCGCCTTCGGCGCTCCACGCGCAAGGCATCGAGGTGAGAAAGGATGGGGTGGAGCGTTCCGCCTTTACGCTGCTTGGACTGCAATCTGTCTCTTTGTCGCAGCTTCTCTCCTACTTTCCGCCCCTCGCCCGTTTGACGCAAGAGGACTTATCTCGACTTGCCGTCGAATCGCGCTACAAGGGTTATCTTGATCGCCAAGCGCGCGACAAGATTTTTTACGAAAAAGAACGCTCGATGCTGCTGCCCGCAAGCCTGCGCTACGAGAAGATCGACGGTTTATCGAATGAGCTTTCTGCCAAGCTCGAGGAACAACGTCCCGCCTCTTTGAACGAAGCAGCGAGCATCGAGGGAATGACACCTGCGGCTCTTTTCACCCTTTTGCGCTATGTCAAACGCCGTTCAACACCCCCATCGAACTTCACAGCCGAACAGCATAGCCGACACCTTGTCTCTCTTGAATCCTCCTGACGAGGGCGACGCTTCCTACGACGCGGAGGATTTTTCTCGCTCTGTCGCAGACATCGTAGAGATCGATGCGGAAAAAAGGGCGAAACTTTGTCTGTATCGAGATTTGTTGTTGCGTTGGAACTCGCGGATGAATCTGGTATCTGCGGGCGATATGCATAGGTTTTGGTCTCGTCATTGTTGGGAGTCGGTTCAGCTGCTGCGTTTTCTTCCTTCTGAGGGTTGTTCTGTTTGCGATCTTGGCAGCGGCGCGGGTTTTCCGGGGTTTGTTTTGGCGCTCTTGTCGGAGAAAAATCGTTTTACCTTGATAGAAAGTCGGCAAAAGAAGGCATCTTTCCTGCGCCATGTTTCACGTGAAACATGCACAAAGGTGGAGGTGGAGACAGAGCGAGTAGAAGACAAGCCGCGCACCGCCGACATCGTCGTCTCAAGAGCATTCGCACACCTCGAAAAAACCCTGCAATACCTCAGCGAATGGACGATAGGAAAAGAAAACAGCGCCAAGCTAAATAAAACATCTCGCAAAATAATTTTTGCCGAGCCTTGTTGCTCAAAGGCAGCCGATGGCAACACGAGTTGACACAAGCACGACAATCTTGGACTATCCAAGCCTGCGTCGAAGATTTGCAGCAGAAAAATGGGAAAAAAAACGAGCAAAAAAACGAAATTGCCTCTTCTCCAAAAAATCAGAGCGAAAGATCTTCCTGCGTCGTGCTTAAACTGAAAACATGGTCTCGTGACAGAACAGATTCCCCAACCCGCTGATTCTCCTCCTGCTCCCCCTACTCCTACTTCCCCTGGCGAGCAGCAAGAGGCTTGTCGCGTGCTGGCGTTGGCTAATCAAAAGGGAGGGGTCGGCAAAACGACAACGGCGATCAACCTGTCGACAGCCTTGGCGCTACAGGGTTGCTCGGTGTTGGTGATCGACTTGGATTCGCAAGGCAACGCAACAACGGGATTCGGCTTGTCGCTCGGAGAGCCTTCCCTCATCACCAGCTACGATCTGCTCTGCCGCACAGAAAAACTGGACGCTTGTCGCAAGGCGACGGCGATTCCAAGGCTGGAGATCGTGCCGTCCAGCCTCGATCTCGTCGGTGCAGAGGTGGAACTTGGGCAGCAGGAAGATCGCTTCACACGTTTGAAAAAGGCTTTGCAAGAGAGCAACGCTCACTTCGACTATGTTTTTATCGATTGCCCGCCGGCGCTGGGCTTCCTCACGCTTAATGCCTTGTGCGCCGCCGATGCGATTCTTGTGCCTTTGCAGTGCGAATTTTTTGCGCTGGAAGGTCTGAGCCATCTTCTGAAGACCATCGCGCGCGTGCGCACAAAACTGAATCCGCGCTTAACTATCGAGGGCGTCTTGCTGACGATGTTCGACAAACGCAATAATCTCTCCGAGATGATCGTCGAAGATGCACGCTCGCACCTAGGTGACAAAGTCTACAAAACCCTGATCCCGCGCAATGTACGCCTTTCAGAAGCACCCTCGCACGGCAAACCAGCGCATCTCTACGATCCGCAATGCGCAGGCAGTCTCGCTTACGAGAAGCTTGCGTTCGAAATTCTCAAGGCGAAAGCCATAACAACTCCCATGAAAACATCATGAAAGAAAAAGCACGCAACTTGGGAAGAGGACTCGCCGCTTTGCTCGGAGACGATTTGCACACTCTCGACAAAGCCGTCGCCCCCAGCGATGCCACCCCTTCTCGGCAAACGATTCCCCTCGACGAAGACCTTGCCTCCCGCCGTCTGAGAATGCTGCCAATCGGCGACCTGATGCCGAATCCTAACCAGCCGCGCAAAACCTTCAACGAGCAAGCCCTAGAAGAACTGAGCTTATCGATCAAGAAGAACGGCATCCTACAACCCTTGATCGTGTCGCTCGCGCATCCTGAAGATAGACAAGGCGAGACGCAGAACAATCGTTTTATCATCGTCGCGGGAGAACGGCGTTGGCGAGCAGCGCAGCGCGCAGGCTTGCACGAAGTGCCTGCGTTGGTAAAAGAGTTCGATCTCAGACAACGCTCCGAAGTGGCGATCGTCGAAAATATCCAACGCGAAGACCTCTCGCCGCTCGAACTAGCAGAAGCTTACAAAGACCTCATCGAACGATTCGACTACCGACAAGAGGACTTGGCACAAACCCTAGGAAAAAACCGTAGCACCATCACAAACTCTATCCGCTTGCTATCCTTACCTCAAAGCGTCAAAGAAAAACTGCAGAAAGGCATCCTCTCCGAAGGACACGTAAGGCTGCTCGTAGGGCTTGACGACGCGGAAAAGATGGCGGAAAACTTCGTCAAACGAAGTGTCACGGTTCGTGAAGCAGAAAAAATGGTACAAAATATCAAAAAAACAGAAAAAATAACCGAAAAAAGCCAGAAAACAGAAAAAAATCCCAACATCATCGCTCTAGAGCAAGAAATCGAAGAACTATTAGGGCTAAAAACGCACGTCGAACACGGAAAGATGACCTCTGAGGCAGGAAAAATCGCTATTTTTTACGACAACGCCACACAATTAGAGCCTTTCTTAAATAAAATTCGGCGGGTGTAGAATCCTCGTTTATCTTCTCCTTTCTTTTTCTGTCTTTTCTTTTTCTGCAAAAAAACTACGATAGAAGTTATTTTCTTATACATACGTATGTATTCTAACTTGTCAAAAGCCAAAGCCCATCTTTGGGTTGCTCTCTGGCTTGTCCAAGAACTTACCCAAGGGCTTGCCCATGACAAAAAAATCCTACTCCAATTTTAGCTCAACCTTAAACTAGGCATCGCTCTTTTTTTGCGAACAAAAACAAGAGGCGAGAGATTCGTGAAAGCAAGACGATTCGTTTCTAAAAAATCCGCCACAGCAAATATGCCCATAGAAGGCATGAGGATCTGAAGAAACAAAAAAAGAAGATTCATATTTTTCTTGCCGCTTGACGAAACGACTACCTGCTCTTCTTTGTCTTTTTCCGTTTTTTGTTTTGTTGCGGCAACGATACAAGGCTCTGACGATGCTGCGTCCTCCGCCAGCTTTTCCGAGCCCCGAAAAGACGAGGACATCGGCAAGGGTTCTTTTTTTGATATCGGGCATCTGTCGTTGCGTGATGCTTTGCCAGTGCTGCTCGTTCATCGCGAGACGTTGGAAAGCGCGTCTTTTCCGTAAGAAAAACGGCGCAAAAGTCATTACGATTGCAGAAAAGGCTTCGCGCGAAGAACTTTCGAACAATAGCGGTATCTCACAAAAAAGCAGACGCACGCCTTGTCTGCGATATTGTTGTAGGACGCGTTGTCTGTAAAAAACAACACGAGGATGAACGATCTTCTCCAACGCCTGTAAATCGTTGCTGTTTCTATAGACTTGCGCTGCCAGTTTCTGGCGAGAAATCTCACCTTTGTCGTCCCTTACATTCGGGAAGCGTTTGAGGAGGATTGCTTTTGTTTTCGTATCCGAAACAAAAATATCTCGGACGAAGGCATCCGCGCTGCAAACGCGCACGCGAAGACGGATAAGAACCGTCAGCGCAAAAGACTTGCCGGAAGCGATCGATCCTGTAAGCGCAACAATACGCATGGCACTTGTCAGCCTTGTTCGAGCTTCAAAGCCGTTGTGCGAAGCAAGTCGTCGGAAATATCGGGAGCGATGCCAAACCACCTCTCAAACGAGATCGCCGCTTGACAAACCAGCATGCCGATGCCTCCCAGCGTCTGCATATTGGCTTTTTGTGCAGACTCCAAAAACGCCGTCCGCATCGGGTTGTAGACTAAATCGTAGGCGAGTTTATCGGAAAAGCTTTCCTCCACGACGGTGGCGAAATCTGGAAAGTAGTTGTCGTTCAAAACGATTCCTTTCATACCTTGCGCGCTAGCATTGATGAAAAGATTACTTGTGGCAACGAAATCTTTTCTTTCGTCCCACGTCGTCGCTGCTTGTAACGCCATGTGTTTTTTGGAAGCATGCACGCTTTGGTGTTCTTTTTGACGTTCTTGCGAGAATTCTTTTGTCAATAACCGAACGAGATTTTCGGCTTTGTCTCGTGTTCTGTTGATGATCAAAACTTCTTTTGTTCCTAATTCCTTAAGGGCGACAAGGACAGCCTGAGCTGCTCCTCCTGCTCCCCATAGGCACACTTTGGCGGTGGAGTAGTGCGCCGCACGCTTGCGTAGATCTTGGGCGAATCCTTGCGCGTCGGTGTTGTCGCCTGTCATGCTCGATCCTTGAAACAAGACGCTGTTGACGGCTCCTACTCGCCGTGCCTCAAAGGTCAGCTTGTCGCATGCTTTGAACGCTTCAAGCTTGTGCGGCACGGTAATGTTAGCACCTACTGCTCCCGTCGCAGCGAGCGTTCTCAGTGTCTGTGCCACTTGTCCTTTGGCGACGGGCAGTGCTAAATAGACCGCATCGATGTCGTGCTCTTTGTACCAACGATTGTGAATCAGCGGCGAGAGCGAATGACGAACAGGACCGCCGAGCAAAGCACAAAAACGTGTGCTCGCAGAAATACGACTTGTGGAAATCATGGTGCAAGAAGGGGTTGTTGCAAGTTCTGCTCCCTAAGAAAGCCCAAGAGTTGCAATAGAGGCAAGCCTTGCACGACATAGGGATCTGCCTCAAGCCTTGCGAAAAGGAGAGCACCTTCTTCCTCGATTCGGTAACCCCCGACTGAAGAAAGCAGCTGCTCACCGAATCGTTCAAGATAAGTGTTGAGAAAGGCGTCGCTGAAGTCGCGCAAGAAAATGCGAGCAGTGGCGCAGTGACTCCACAGCAACGCTCCGCGAAAAACAACGGCAGCGGCAGAGAACAGACGATGCTCTTGAGCACGAAAAGCCACAAGGTTTCGACGCAATTCTTCAAGCGTCGACGATTTGCTGTAAAGGACAGAATCGCAAACGAGTATTTGATCGCAACCTATGACATACGGTTTGCAGCTTTCACCCTCTTTCTGCAGCACTTCGACTTGCTGTCCCTCCACCTTGCGTGCTTTCAACTCTGCAAGCGTGCGTGCGGCAGATTCAAAGCCTTGAGTAATTTTTTGGGGAAGAGAGCCAGAGACATCATCTTTCATTTCTTGGCGAAACGCTTCGAGAAAGGATTCTTCGTCCAAGTCTGCAGGCACGACAGAAAAGCGTAAGCCGCAACGCTTGAGCAGCCCCGCACGCGCGACGCTACGAGAAGCTAAAATCAGTTCAGGATCGGTGTTTTCTAGCATGCTTTTCTTCCATGTCGCGTGCGATCGACGAGGCTGTTTCTTCAATAGAACGGTGCGTGACATCGATCATCCTTGTCACCCCCAAAGACTGGAAGAATTGTCGCGCTGCCGTAATTTCTTCGTGCACGCGTTCGGGATCGACATAAATGTCGGAATCTTTGCCGCCAATCGCCAGCAAACGAGTTCGGCGCAAGGCCAACAAGTGATCGCAGGAACAGGTGAGTCCGAAAACAGCGGGCTTGTCATCCTTGAAAGCAATTTTTCGCAGCTCCTGAGGCGGAGGAACTCCCAAAACGAAAGGCACATTCGCCGCACGCAAACCCCGATTGGCAAGTTGAAAACAGGTCGGCGTTTTAGAGGTGCGTGAAACGCCCAAAAGCAAAACATCAGCTTGCTCCAACGTCTCCAACCCGTTGCCGTCGTCGTGCGCGATCGTAAAATGAAGTGCCTCGATACGACGAAAATAGTTGTCGTCCATCGTATGCTGTGCGCCGGAGCGCTCCAAAGGAGGTGATTCAAAAAATTGACTGAAGGCTCTCAAAGGACCTTCAAGAACAGAGAAACAAGGAAGAGTTTGCTCTTCACAAAAACCTTGCAAACGCTCGGCAAGCGACGGGCTAGCTAAGGAAAAAACAACAAGGCCTGGTTTTTTTGCCAGTAGCGGTAGCACTTTTGCCATACGCGCCTCGTTATGAATAAGCGGATGAAGATGCTCCCTCGTCGAGACAGAAGGAAAAAGCGCAAGGCAAGCGCGAGAAAGACTTTGGACAGTCTCTCCTGTAGAATCGGAAATGAGGTGCAAGCAAAACGATGCCATATTAAGTGGAATTCCGTAAAAATGAACAAGTGAAGCAAAACTTTCTAACAACAAAGGGAAAACTGCAAAACAAAAGGAACGAAAAAAAATCTTCCCTTCCCCTCCCTTAACCCCACACAGATTTTCCACAAGGCTAAAAAAAATTCAAGCCTTGAAACAAAAGAGCGGAAAGCTTTTTCCTCACGACTCACAGACTAATAATAATAAATATAAAAAAATTTAAATTCTTTTAAGTATATTAAAGAGATTGTGAAAGATTTTCTACAACGACCTTTGTTGCAAACATTAGCGAAAGAAATTGTTGCTTCTCCACCTGTGTGGATGATGCGACAAGCAGGGCGTTATTTGCCTGAATATCGTTTGTTGCGTAAAAATTCGCCTGATTTTCTTTCTTTCTGCCTTAACCCTTCTTTGACAGTCGAAGCGGCGTTGCAACCAATGCGTCGATTTGCGTTTGACGCGGCGATCGTCTTTTCCGATATTTTGCTCGTTCCTTATGCGATGGGTTTGTCGGTCGTATTTGACGAAACACAGGGGCCTATTTTGTCGTCGATAGACAGAAAGTTTCGTTTTCCGAGAGAAGAAGATGTTCTGGAAAAATTGCAAGTCGTAGGAGAATCGGTGTCGATCTTGCGTGAAAAATTGGAGGAGGAATCTTTATCTCGCGCTGCCGTGATTGGTTTTTGTGGTGCACCTTGGACCTTGGCGGCTTATATGGTGGAGGGGAAGGGTAGCAGAGATTTTTTCAAGTTGCGGCGTTTGGCTTTGGAAGAGAGGAGTTTTTTCCAAGATTTAATTGCTTACCTGACATCACTCTTGTCTAAATTCTTGGGGCTACAGGTTCGAGCTGGCGCGGAGATGGTACAAATTTTTGACACCTGGGCAGGGCTTGCCGATGTCGAGCAATTTCATGAATGGATTATTACTCCGACAAAGGCGATCGTCGAAAACTTGCAAGAAACCTTCGTTATGGGATTTGCGAAACAAGCGGGCAACAGGCTTTTAGCTTATGCGCTTGAGACGGGTTTGGACGGCGTTTCGTTAGATTCAGGATACGATCTTTCGCTTGCAAACAAAATTTTACCGCGCGATCTTGTCTTACAAGGTAACCTTGATCCCGTTCGCTTGTTGGTCGGAGGAAAAGGCATGGAAGCCCAAGCGAGAAATATCTGCGAACAATGTCGGCACCGTCCTTTTGTTTTCAACTTAGGACACGGTATTTTGAAACAAACGCCTCCTGAGCATGTAGAACAGCTTGTCAAGACGGTCAGAGGGTTTCGATGAAGAATACTGTAAAAAACAAAAACAAAGAAAAAGCCGCGGAAAAAGTCGCCGTAGTGCTTTTCAACCTAGGAGCACCGAACAACCTCTCTTCGGTAAGACCGTTCCTTCGTCATTTATTTCTTGATCCTGCGATCATTCGCCTGCCATGGGTTTTTCGCTTCCCGCTTGCTCTTTTCATTTCGGCCTTGCGTAACAAAAAGGCAACGCCGATTTACCAAGCTCTTGGAGGCTCTTCACCGCTTTTGTTCAATACAGAACAACAAGCGCGCGCGCTGGAAGAAAAGCTGAACAAGACACGAAAAGAGCATGTTCGCACTTTCGTCGCCATGCGTTACTGGCATCCGATGAGCAAGGAGGTCGTGGAGAAGGTGCGTCGATGGGAGCCAGATCGTGTGTTGCTTGCTCCCTTGTATCCGCAGTTTTCTAGCTCGACGACCGCCTCGTCGCTCAAGCAATGGTATAGGTTTGCTGCGAAGAAAATTTTCTGCGAAACAAGAGTGTTGTGCTGTTATCCGACCGAGGCGGGTTTTGTCCGAGGCATCTGCCGTGCGATGGAGGAACATTTAAAGCGACAAAAGACTTTCAAAGAATTAAAACCCTTGCGAATCCTCTTCTCTGCGCACGGCATTCCGCAGAAATTTATCGAGCAAGGCGATCCATATCAGTATCATATTGAACAGACGGTAGCGGCGGTCGTGAGCAAACTCGCCTTGCCAAAGTCGAGCGATTGGCGGCTGTGTTATCAGAGTCGTGTCGGACCTATGCGGTGGTTACAGCCATACACCGAAGCTGAGATTCGTCGGGCGGGAGCAGAACAACGTCCGATCCTCGTTGTGCCCGTGGCTTTTGTCTCGGAACATTCAGAGACGCTCTATGAGTTGGATCGAGAGTATTTCGACGTTGCCATCGAAAGCGGCGTGCCTGTCTACTTGCGCGCTTCTACGGTCGGGATCGACGATGACTTCATCGGAGGCTTAGCGCAAGCGATCAACCAACGACTCGACGATAGAAAACAAACTGTTGCGGGTTTGAATGGAAAACGCTTTTGTCCGAAAAAATTCACGGATTGTCCCTGCGTTGGATAAGGAAGAGAATTATGACAGATAAAATTTTGTTGCTTTTGCACATGGCTGGCTTTGTCAGCTGGCTGGCAGGTCTGCTGTACCTACCGCGCCTGTTCGTCTACCATGTGGGAGCGGGAAAAGAATCGGCAGCGATGTTGGAGGTGATGGAACATCGTCTGCTGAAAATCATCATGACGCCGGCGATGATGGCTACATGGTTCGCAGGCTTGTGGCTCGCAAGCCATGCGGGCGTGTGGCTACAAGGATGGTTTTGGGCAAAACTTCTGTGTCTTGTAATTTTGAGCGCGTTTCATTTATTTTTGGCACGCTGTCGCAAGGATTTCACCAAAGGAACGAATCGTTTTTCGGCGCGTTTTTTTCGTGTTGCGAACGAGATACCGACGCTACTTTTGTTGGTGATTTTGTTTCTTGCGATCTTCAAACCCTTTTGACAAGTCTTGAGGGTTTGTTGTCAAGGAAGGCAGAATTGCTGATAAAATTTCTTGCAAGCGTTCTGACGATGACAACGAGAAGGATGAGAGCTACTGCGAGGATGGAATAGAGAATTTTTCCTCCCGCAACGGCGGCGACGAGCGCGAAGCCGAAGGGAGCAATAGTGCGCGCAAGGCTTGTGAGAGCTTGTAGGATTCCGAAGATTTCGCCTTGTCGTTTTGTTTTTTGGCTGATCAAACTCTGCATGGCAGGGTTGTGGCAGCTGATGCCGACGGCGATCAAGCTGAGGGCAACGAGCAACAGCGCGAGGTTTGCGGCGTATGCGAGGAAGGCAAGTCCGCAAGCAAGGCAGGCGATCCCTAAGAAGATGACGCTCACCTCCCCCTGCCATCGCGCGAGCCTGCCTACCAGCCCTCCTTGTACGATGATCACGACCACCGAGGCGTAGGTCAGCAGTAGTGCTACCTTTCTGGGTCCGAAGGCGAATATCTCCTCTACCCAAACGGCAAAGGTTCCCTCGAAGCCGTAGAACGAGAGCGAGACAAAGAAATAGACGAGTGCTATCCCAACGATCGTCTTTGTTTGAAAAAGGACAAGAAAATCAAACCATCCTCTTTTGCTTTGTTGTCCGCTGTCTTGAGTATTTCCTTGAGTATTTTTTTGAGCGTTATTTTGTGCGGAGAGGGTTGTTGCTAGGGCGATGGCAGCTAGAACGACAAAGCATGCGACAAGGACAGGTGTTTTTTCGGGGGTAAGGGTTCCTCCCAGTAGCCATGCGCTGAGAATATGTCCGACGGCGAATCCTGTTCCGAATGCTGCGCCCAGCATTCCCAAGCCTCGCGTGCGCTCTCTGTTGTCGGTCGTTTGCGCGACCAGCGTTTGGCATGCGATCAGCCATCCTGCGCCGAGCCCTGCCAAGATGCGCGCACCATACAGGACGGGCAGAGAAGGTGCTATAAAAAGGACGATGTAGGAGAGCAGCGTCACGAGCGCGCTTGCCAAAAGAACCCTTTTCACTCCCCACCTGTCGCACGCGCGTCCCCAGAGGGGGGCGGAGAGGAAGGAGGCGGCGGAGAAAGCAGAGAAAATGCCTCCTACACCCGCGTAAGAACCCCCGAAGGCGAGAATTTGGAACGGCAAGAAAGGGATAATCAGTGCCAGCGCGAGCACATACAGAAAGGTGGCAAGGCAGGCAAGCAGAAGGGGTTTGTTGTTCATGCAGCGTTATATTCCTTATGTTCTTTCAAAAAGCTTTTCCAAGTCTTTGAGCGCGAAAGCGACCGTCGTCGGTCTGCCGTGGTTGCATTGGGCGGCTTTCGGCTCTTGTTCTATCTTGCGTAGCAGCGCGTTCATTTCTGCTACCTCCAAGTTTTTGTGCGATCGAACAGCGGCGTGACAGGCGATGCGAGAGAGAATCTTGTCGACCACCGTTTGAGACAGCAAGCTTGCAGCATCGCTTTCGCTCTCGCCTAGTAGCGCGCAGAGGTCGGCTATCATCTCTGCAGCATGCGAAGATTTGAGAATAGCCGGCATTTCTCTGAGCGAGACATGCTTGTCATCGAAGGGCTCGAAGAGGAAGCCAAAAGACTGGGCTTTAGACTGGGTTTGGGCTTGCGTTTTTCGTTTGCGCTTTTCGCCTTGGTTTTGCAGCAGCTCGATCTCGGAGGGCGGCAGAGACACGATTTCGGGAATAAGAAGCTTTTGCACGGCAATCCGACGCTCGGCGTAGTCGCGCTTCAGAGACTCGAAGAGCAGGCGTTCGTGCGCCGCATGCGCATCCACGATGGTGATTCCGTCGTGCGTTTGCGCAACGATGTAGTTCTTATGCAAGCAAGCTTTGGCACTACCAAGCGGTAATTCGAGCAAGTTCTCCAGAACAGCATGGCTCTCCTCAAGGTTCAATCGTCGAGCAGCTTCTTGCGCTTGAGTTTGGATTTCGATTGGGGTTTGGGTTTGCGTTTGAGACGATCCTTCGCCTACCGACGAAGGCGGAGCAGAGGGGGAAAAAAGAGGGGGGGGAGCAAAGGGGGTTGAAGTCCCTTCTTCCGCAGGCGACCCCAGAGGCGACAAAGGAGAGGTTGGAGGGGCAGGAGAGAGAGGCTCTCGTTCAGCCTTGTTCGAAGAAAAGTCGGTGGGTGGCGAAGGAGCGAGGGTTGAGCCAAAAGGTTGCGCTTGAGGTTGCGTTTGGGGTTGCGCTTGAGGTTGCGTTTCGGCGATATCTCCCAGCTGCGCTGCGATATTTTTTTTGTGGCGTGCGTTTTTCTCAAGGGCTGTTTTCACCGATGCCATGAGAAAGGCTCGAACGGTTTGCGGATCGCGGAAGCGCACCTCCGTCTTGCTGGGATGCACATTCACATCGACCTCGCGCGTTGGCGTATCGAGGAAGGCGACGAAGAGGGGAAAACGTCGGGCCGGAACAGAATCGCCATAAGCAACGCGCACGACGCTTGCAAGCGTTCGGTCTTGCACGGGACGACGATTGATAAAAAGAAATTGTTTGGCAGAGCGATTCGTATGGTGTGAGGGAAAGGAGCAAAGGGCTTGCAGACGCATGCGTTGCTGTTGTGCGATAACGGGAAAGGCGTTTTCCAAGAAGAGTTTTCCCATGACCTGCGCGATGCGTTCTTTCGAAGCGCTGAGCGGAAGGGATTGGCTGCTTGCGGGCAGGAAGAGCTTTCGTTTTTTGTCGTCGAAGCATTCGAATTGCACATAAGGGTTGGCGAGCGCGATACGCTCTATTTGAGCAAGAACAAGGGTGGTTTCGTAGGTGTCGCTACGGAGGAAGCGCAATCGTGCAGGGGTTGCGAAGAAAAGATCTTGTACTTGTATGTCGGTGCCTTGGGGTTGGACGGAGGATTGAGGCTCAGAGACTTTTCCGGCTTCGATAAAAATTTCGGCAGCCTCGCCCGCCTCCGTGCAGCTTTTAATGAGCGTGCGGCTCACCGAAGTGACGGCAGCAAGGGCTTCGCCGCGAAAGCCGAAGGTGTGAATATCCAACAAGTCGTCTTTGGGCAGCTTGGAGGTGGCATGACGCTCGACGGCGAGCAGCAGGCTTTTTTTGTCCATACCGCAGCCATCGTCTTGCACGCGCAGCAGCGATTTTCCGCCGTGTCGGATCGAGACACGAACTTTCGAGGCCTTTGCGTCCAGCGCGTTTTCAACTAGCTCCTTGACGGCGGCGGCGGGTCGTTCCAGTACTTCGCCTGCCGCGATGCGGTTGATGACTTTTTGTGAAAGGCGGCGAATAATGGGTTGCGGCGTTGCGGGCGCAGAATCAGCATCGCCGACCGATGCGGAGGCAGAAAAAATCTCGGCTACAGGATCGCTCGCTTGACCTTCAGCAGATTGTTCTTCGGCAGGTTGTCCTTCAGCAGGTTGTTTTTGGGCGATTGTTGTGCGCTCTTGTGTTGTTGCCTCCGACATGGGTTTTTGCAACATGTTTCAAAGATCAGTTTGTCAGAGCAGATTGATGCTTGCGACCACGGCGGCGGCTATGGCGAGGCAGAGGAGGGCTCTTCGGTGCGGAGCGAAGCGAAGGCTTTTGGCTTGGAGCGCGAGGCGGGGCGGCAGGTTTTTGTTACCGTCGAGCATGGGGGAGATGAGGTCGTCTTTTTTGTAGAATCGGTTGAAGAGCACGATGGTAACGTGCAGGACGACAAAGACGATGGCGATCTCGGCGAGCTGTTCGTGGATGTAGGAGAGATAGTTGCTAAGCGATGGCGAGACGAGGGCAGCGAGCGGACCCTCAAAGAGGAGATCGTCGTTGGCGAACAAGCCGACGAGGGGAGTGAGGAGGAAGACAGCGAGGAGCGCGAGGGTTGCGAGCGCTCCCAGGGCATCGTGTCCTATGTGGGGATTGTTCTTTTGGAAGAAGGCTCTCAAGCAGGCGACGACAGATTTGCGGGATGGTAAGAAGAATTGGAAGCGGGAGGTTTGCGAGCCGAAAAATCCCCATAGGATGCGAAAGAGGACAAGCGTGAGCATGGAGGATCCGAAGACAAGGTGTGCTTGCATTTGTCCTATGTTGACGGAGACGATGGCACCGACGAAGCAGACGAGGAGCGCCCAGTGGAAGCTTCGGGTTGGCAGATCCCAAATTCGATGGCGAGATCGTTGCGCGGGGCTTGGGGCAGGGGACATGGATTCTTCGATTCCTCAGCTTTGTCTTGAGTGAGTTAGATAGAGTCTGCTAACAAGGCTTGTTTTTGGCTAGACTTTGATGCTTGCAGGGTGTTGTTTTTAGGCGCGATTGTCAAGGGGTGGAGACTTTTGCTCTCTTGACACGGCACGACGATTGAAATAGCAAGGCGAGAAAGAAGAGGTATGCGCTGTCGAGCATGTACGCGCATAAATAGAATAGCGTTTTTGTCTTTGTCCTGAACCCGAACTTTACCTTTCCTATGGCTGTAGCAAACGAATCTTCTGTACCTGTTTTTGACACGCACAAGTATGTGCGTAAGCTGACGCGTGAGGGTGGGGTTAGCGAGAAACAAGCTGACGCGCACGCCGATGCGTTGCATGAGGTATTAGAGGGCGTTGCGACAAAGACCGACATTGCACTTTTGCGAGCTGACATAGATGTTTTGCGGTTGCAGATAGAATCTGTCGTTCGTGAGATGCAGGTTTTGCGGCAGTTTATGATGATGGTGATGGTGGTGGGGTTTGGCTGGATGACCTTGATGATGGGATTGATGACGATTGCGTTTAAGTTTGGGTAGGATCGGTTTTTAGTAGGTTTAAAAAGAGCCTGTTGTTTCCGCGCCCTCAGGCGCGCGGTGTTTGTTCGCCAATTTCACCAGCGTAGTTCTGCCATCGCGTAAGTAGGCTCGATCCCCGTCTTCTCGACGAAGGCACTCAGTTTGTGCCGATCAACCCCTCCCTCCCCGTCCAACAACTCGGCGCGATGAATGCCGTTCGCAATCAACACAGAAGCTCCACACTTGGCATTCACCGCTCCCCCGATGTCGTTATTCAACGAATCGCCAATCGCTAGAAAATCCCCCGAATCCTTTCTTCCCGCAAGCCGAAAGCACGATCGATAAATATGCTCGTCAGGCTTGCCGTGAAGCCGTATCCGCCCTCCCTTTTTTGCATAAGCCTCCGCAACCAACGCCGCGCAAGGATGCAGCCTGCCATCGGGCATGGCAACCCATCTGTCCGCGTTCGGACAAATTAAAGGTAAATCCTTCACTCGCGCGCGATCTAAAAGATCGTCAAAATCTTCAGGCTTCTCCCCCTCCTGAAGTCCGGTGATGATCATTCCGTCCGCCTGCTCTAGGTCGCGCGTCGTCTCGCACGGCAGCTCGTCCAACAACGCCAAGTCTCCGTCGTAGGTGGCAAGGACAAAAAGACGAGGACGCTCAGGCAGGCAGCGGTAAAAATCGTCTTGGGGCTCTCGGATATGGTCTTGCATGTCCGCTCCCGAAGTGACGATGTGGTCGTAATGCACACCCTGCTCGAAGCCCAAGTTATCCAGCGTCTCCTTGGCAAGGTGGCGCGGCTTGCTGGAGTTGGAAAGCGTCACGATAATTTTGCCTCGTCGTTTCGCCTCGGCAAGCGCGCGCAGAGCCTCAGGAAACGCACGATAGCCGTTGTGCATCACGCCCCATTGATCGACGATAAGGGCGGGAAAAGGCTCGGCGATCTCGCTCAGCCCCATTGCAATCTCTGTCATATTATAAGGACGGACAAGTCAGGAGACTGACAAGTCAGAGGATGGACAAATCAAGAGACAGCTTTGCCGACCGCTTCCTTGATCGAAGAGAGCTTGTATTGACGAAGCATGGTCGAGAACTCAAAGCGCATTTGATCGACGAGCCTCGGCCCTCGGTAAGCAAGCCCCGTGTAGAGCTGGACGAGCGACGCGCCGTTGAGAATCTGTCGCATGGCATCTTGAACGGAGAAGACACCGCCGCAGCCTATAAGCACAACCTTGCCCTTCGTGTGGCGATACAGCTCGGCGAGCAAACGGTCGGTGCCTTGCGCGAGGGGTTTGCCGCTGAGCCCGCCTACCTCGTTCGCATCGGGCGAGCGCAACGCGGTGGTGCGCGCCGCCGTCGTGTTGCCCGCGATGATGCCGTCGAAAACGCCGTCGATAGCAAGGTCGGCGAGCGCCAAATACTCGTTCGGCATAAAATCGGGAGAAAGTTTTATCAACAACGGAATGCGTCGCTTGCCCGGCTCCACTGAGCGCATGTCTTCTACGAGCTTGGCGATCTTCTTCGGCGGTATAAGGTCGATAAAACGATGCTTGGTGTTGGGACAGGAGACATTGAGCGTGATGTAGTCGACGACAGGCTGCAAAGACTGAAAACACGAAACCAACTCCTCACAACAGGAGGTAGGATCTATATTGCTGGGGTCGCGCGAAATGTTTGCCCCCAGCACAGGGCGCACGCGCTGATGGATGCTTTCGGCAGAGCGTTGCGCGCGATTGAAATGACGACGCAAGCGTTGCTCGATGCGCTGTAGCCCGTCGCTAGGAAGCGAGAGTCGGTTGATGATCGCCTGATCCTGTTCGAGACGAAACATGCGCGGACGTTTCTGATTACTACGACGCGGGTTTTTGGTGATTGAGCCTATTTCGACGAAGCCGAAGCCCATCTTGCCGAGCGACGAGACAGCGACAGCGTCCTTGTCAAACCCCGCCGCCAAGCCGATAGGGTTTGAGAACAGCAAAGACCAAAGATTCTGCTGAAGACGGGACGAATCAACAACGCGCGATTGTCTGATGAAGCGTGCGCCAAAAAGGGCTGCGCTACGTGCTTGTTCTGGGGGCAGAAAACTGAGGGCACGAAATGTCGTATCGACAAGAGTTCTCATGTCGACTTCAACATAGATTCCCCCACCCTCGCGTAAACACGAGTCGACAAGCCAAGATTTTCACGCGTTGCACCTGGTTTTTCCCTTGCCGACACACGGATTCGAACCGCGGACCTAGGGTTTACAAAACCCTTGCTCTACCACTGAGCTATGTCGGCTTTACAAAAAAAGCGTTAAAGCTCTACAGAAAAATCACTAGGAATCAAAAAAAATCGCTAGGAATCAAATGCAGAATCCTGATTATGAATCAAATCAAGCTTCGTTTCCAGAAAAACAAACAAATCTAGGAAAACGAGCAAAGTTATCCACATTTTAATTTTCAATCAACAATTTTCAAGTTAAAACTTTCGATCTAAAACTCTCAAGGCAATTCTGCAACAGAAGAGTAGCAGCTTGCGAATCGACGGTCGTCTTGCGTTTAACATTCCTGCCGAAAACCTCGCGCGCCGCACGCTCGACGAGCGCAGAGGTGAAACGCTCGTCGAACAGCAAAAGCGGCTGAGGGTCTTTCTTCAACAACTTCTCGACAAAATTCCGCACCTCCACAGACATGGCGCTCTCCTTGCCGGAGAGCGAAAGCGGCAAGCCTACCACCCACCCCACTGCTGTGCGCTCGGCAAAAAGTCGCCGTAAAAAATCGAGATCAACCCGCAAGTTCTTACGCCAAAGCACAGGCAGAGCAACGGCTAGACTGCGCTTAGCCGTGCTTGCCGCACAGCCAATACGCCTCCTGCCGAAATCGAGCGCAAGCAAAACGCCTTGTTGTGGCAAACTCGCAAAAAAATCTTCAGGGCTCTCATAGACAAAAGACGACATCTCGTAAGAAGGCGTATGAGAATTTTTACAGGAATTTTCGTTTTTCATACGAGCGCAACCCCCTCTTTCTCTGGACGCTGCTCTGTATTCTGCGTTTGGCTTTTGCGGGTTCGTGAGCTTGCTGTTTTCAGCTGCCCGCAAGCTGCCATAATATCGCGTCCGCGCGGTTTTCTCAACGGAGCGGCGTAGCCGGCTTTTCGCACGATATCGGCAAACTCGCGCATGCGCGCCGATGAAGAACAGCGATAGGGCGCGAGCGGCCACGGATTGAAGGGAATCAGATTAACCTTCGCGGGAATACCGCGAATGAGATGCACGAGATCGCGCGCTTGTTGTGCAGAATCGTTGATGTCCTCCAACATGACATATTCGAAAGTGATGCGCTCGGCGTTTTTCAGGCTTGGATAGGCGCGGCAGGCTTGCATGAGCTCGTGAAGCGGATACTTGCGATTCAAGGGAACGAGCGTATCGCGCAACGTGTCGTCGCTCGCGTGTAGCGAGACCGCCAGCTGAACGCCAAGTTGTTCTCCGACTAGGGGAATGGTCGGCACTACGCCTGCTGTTGAGAGGGTGATTTTTCTGCGCGAGAAGCAAAACCCCTCTGCGTCCATCATGATTGTCAGCGCTTGTGCGACCTGCTCGAAGTTATAGAGCGGCTCGCCCATACCCATCAAGACGATGTTGGAGATCTTTCGTTTATCGGGTGTCTGCCAATCGTCCAGCGCGTCTCTGGCGATGGCGACCTGTTGAAGAATTTCTCCTGCGCTCAGATTGCGCACGAACAGCTGCGTTCCCGTATGGCAAAAGCGGCAGTTCAGCGTGCAGCCGACCTGAGAAGACAGGCACAGCGTTCCTCGATCTTCTTCGGGGATGTAGACGGTTTCTGCCTGCGCGCCGTTAGAAAATTGCAGCAGCCACTTTCTTGTGCCGTCGTTCGATATCTCCGAGGAGGCTATCATAGGACGCTCGATAGGAAATGCAGCGTCGAGCTCTTTGCGCAGCGCGAGCGGTAGGGAGGAGAGACTTTCGAAGGAAGTTTTCCCGCGTGCGTATAGATGTTGGAAGATTTGCCGTGCGCGATAGGGGGGTTGTTTCAACTTTTCGACGAGCTCTAGCAACTCTTCGCGCGACGATCCGAACACCGATCTTTTTTCTGTCGCGGCAGAGGAGGGACGAGGAGTGGGAGGAGGAGAGGGAAGAGGGGGGATGTCAGTGGCAGGCGATGCCAAGGGCTTTCAGCCTCCAATAGCTGTAGGGCAGGGGTGTGAGAAATCCTGCGACGAGCATGGGCGGTATGCTCCACCATATCAGTCGGGCTTCTCCGACCAGCAAGAAGTCCGTTATATTCATGGCGGTTTCCATGGCGACCATGGCGATGAACGACATTTTGATGGCGGTTTGGAAAGCCAGCATCAGGGATGACAGTTGGCGATAGAGGATGAAGGTTTCCAGGGCGATGGAGGTAAGCAGACCGTTGATGATAGCGAGCGTCAGGATGGCGAGGGTTGGGAGGGGAATTTGCGTCCATTGGAAAAAGAGGATTGTTCCGAAGTCACCGAGGGTGCATCCGAGCAGGCACCAGCTGGTGTTTTTGGAGGCGGTTTTCCACACGGGGAGATCGTGCCAATGGAAGGGGGTGCGGGGGGAGGTATGGACGGACATGGAGATTCTCTTCTTGGCTTGTTGGCTTGTCGCTGTCGTTAATATGGGGAGGGGAAGGGCAGATTTCAAGAACCTTGTCAGCACAAAAGTAGCTTGCCGTGTGACGAGTCAGCTTGCGCACGACAAGTCGTGCGCTTTTGAATAAGAGGCTACGCACTTCGCGCTTCGCGCGAGTGCGTAGAAAAGCGCTTACGCGCTCGCTGACGCGGGGTCTTTCGCGGGGGAACTTCGTCCCCCCACACCCCCCGCGCACGCTTCGCGTGCGCATGTTTTGCATCCGTGAAAACTATCGTCTTGCGTTTTGCCGTCATTATAAAAAACCACGCACGCACGCACACAAGCGCACTCACGACATATCAGTTTTAAGCGCAGCGATAAAAGCAGAGTTGGGAATGTTCACCTTGCCAATCTGCCGCATGCGCTTCTTCCCCTTCTTCTGCTTCTCTAATAATTTTCGTTTTCTTGTGATATCACCGCCATAACACTTCGCAGTGACATCCTTTCTCAGCGCACCCACCGTCTCGCGCGCAATGATCGTTCCACCAATAGCACCCTGAATCGCTACCTTGAACAACTGCTGCGGAATCAAAGTCTTGAGCTTCGCACACATGGATTTGGCTCGCATGGCAGCACGCTCGCGATGCAAGATGCAAGAAAGAGCATCGACCGCCTCGCCGTTGATAAGAATCGAAAGCTTGACGAGATTGCCCTCGCGGAAACCCACAGGCTCATAGTCAAACGAAGCGTAGCCGCGCGACAGAGATTTAAGGCGATCGTGAAAATCAAAAACAACCTCGTTCAACGGCAACTCATAGACAAGCACAGCACGCTCCTCCAACGCCTCCAGCGAAATCTGCTTGCCCCTCAGCTCGATGCAAAGCTGGATGACAGGACCGATCACCTCGCGCGGTAGGATGATCGTCGCCTTAATCCAAGGCTCCAGCGAAGCTAGGATGTGCGTGGGGTCGGGATAGTCGGCAGGCGAGCGTAAGTTGATCGTCGTCCCGTTTTGAAGGTCGATCTTGTACGCTACCGAAGGAGCGGTCGTGACGAGCTCAACTTGATGCTCGCGTCTCAAACGCTCGATGGCGATCTCCAAGTGGAGCAATCCAAGAAAGCCGCAGCGAAAGCCTAACCCCAACACAGGCGAGCTCTCGTTCTCGCGCGAAAAGCTGGAATCGTTCAACGAAAGCTTGGCAATCGCATCCCTAAGCGCAGGAAAGTTCTCGGCAGAATCAGGAAAGAGCCCACAGAAAACAACAGGCTGCAACGCACGGAAACCCGGCAGCGGAACAACATCGGGGTGGGCAACCTCGACGATTGTGTCGCCCGTTTGCGTTTGGGCGAGCGACTTAATCCCCGTCGTGATGAAGCCGATCTCGCCGCAACCCAGCGCGTCCACAGGCGTGGGATGCGGCAGAAAAACGCCGACGCGCTCGACCGTAGCATCGGTCGTTCCTGCCAGTAGCCGTATCTTTTGTCCCTTCTTGAGCGCGCCCGCATAGACGCGCACTAAAATCATCACGCCCAAGTAAGCGTCGTACCAGCTATCGACCAACAAGGCTTTGAGGGCAACATCGTCTTCGCTCTGTCGAGGTTTTGAGAATCGCTCGACCGCAGCTTCCAGCAGCGAAGTCATGCCTAACCCCGTCTTTGCAGAAATGTTAATCGCCGCATCCTTGTCGAAGCCCAGCGTGCGTTGCAGTTGATCGGCTACTTTGTCGGTGTCGGCGGAGGGCAGGTCGCACTTGTTGAGCACAGGCACGATATCCAAATCGTTCTCTAGTGCCAGCCATGCGTTGGCGAGCGTCTGCGCCTCGATGCCTTGCGTTGCATCGACGATCAGGAACGCACCCTCGCACGAGGCAAGCGCGCGCGAGACCTCGTAGGAAAAATCGACATGCCCTGGCGTATCCATGACATTGAAGATGTAGGGCTTGTCTCTGACGACGACGGGCAGGCGCACGGTTTGTGTCTTGATGGTGATGCCGCGTTCGCGTTCTATATCCATCGAGTCGAGCATCTGTTCGCGGATCTGGCGTTTGTCGAAGGCTACGCTCTGTTCGATCAGGCGATCGGCGAGCGTAGATTTGCCATGATCGATGTGGGCGATCAGCGCGAAATTGCGTATGGTGTGACTTTTGTCCATAATCATCTCAGGTTTATATATTTTCTATGAGAATCCTAGCATGAAGAAAGATGTTTCCCGTCTGCCGATACGCCAACCCCTCTCTTGTGGGGCGATGGCGATTGTAGACGAGATCGAGCGTGTCGAGAGCTTGACCTGCGGTATTTGGATTGGGACGGGTTCGCGTTCTGATCCTGCGTCGCGCGCGGGGCTGGCGCATTTCTACGAGCATATGCTTTTCAAAGGCACGGAGACGCGCAACGCCTATCGCTTAGCTGCCGACATCGAGGCTTGCGGCGGCATGATCAACGCCTACACATCGCGCGAGCAGACGGCGTTCTATGTCCGCATGCCCAGCGAGCATTTGGAGCGGGGTTTGGAGATTCTCTGCGACATGATTTGCAACGCGCGGTTTCCTGAGGAAGAGTTGCGCACAGAGCGCGATGTTGTCATTCAGGAGATTGCGCAATCGTTCGATACGCCTGACGACCATGTTTTCGATGCGTTTCAGTCGCAGTTGTATCCTCGGCAGAAGTTGGGTCGTCCTATTTTGGGCGATCGAGCTAGCATCGAGGCTACTTGCCGCGACGACTTACAGCAGCATCGCGCGGCGCATTATTACGGCGAGAATATGGTTGTTTCTTTTTCGGGACGCGGGGATTTCGCGCGCGGTGTCGAGTTTGTCGAAAAGGCTTTGGCATCGTTGAACAGGACTCCTGCTGATATTACCAAGCCTTCTCTTCAGAGCGAGGTGTCTTCGATGGCGAGAGTGGGCTTGCCGCGTTTTGCCTGCTCTCTTTCGGTTGAGGAGAGGGATATCGAGCAGTGTCACAGCCTTGTGGGTTTTCCTGCTTATTCGCGTCATCACGAGGATTACTACGGTGTGCAGGTTTTGTGTGCTTTGTTGGGACAGGGGATGGCATCGCCGTTGTTTCAGGAGATTCGTGAGAAAAGGGGATTGGCTTATTCGATCTCGAGCTTTTATCAGGCGTGGCAGGATGGGGGTTTGTTTGCTCTTTACACGGCGAGCGACCGCAGCAAGATGGAGGAGTTGCAGCGTGCTTTGCGGGGTTGTTTGAATGCCTGCACAGAGGCTTTGAGCGACGAGGACATTTCGAGGGCGAAGGCGCAGATGCGCTCTTCTTTGGTGATGGGGTTAGAGTCGCCTCTGCGTCGGGCGGGTTATTGGGCTTCGAGCTTTTTGTATTACGGCGAGTTGATCGATCCGCGCGAGACTTTGGCGAAGATTGCTTCTGTCGACAAGGCATCGCTGTTACGATTAGCGGATGTATTGTTTGGGGGGATGAGTGCCATTACGGTTTTGGGACCTTTGTCTCGTATGCGATTATCGGAGATTTCCTCTTTTGGTCAGGCTCATTGAGGAATTGTTTTGTCCGCCTATTGCGTTGCGTGGTCCTTTTGTGACTTTGCGGCGCATTTCGCGCGGGGTTGAGGGAGAGTGGATTGCGTTGCGGCGGCGCAGTCGAGATTTCCTTCAGCCGTGGGAGCCTAAGTGGACTTCGGATATTTTAACGCCGAGGGGGTTTGGGGCGTTTTTGGATTACCATAGGGATGGATGGCGCGCGGGTAATTTGCGGGGATTTTTGATTTATCGGAACGGAGATGGAGATGGGGATGGGGATGGAAGTGGGAATAGGAGATGGGAATAGGAATAGAAATGGGGAGTTAGTTGGGGGTATTACATTGAGCAACATTCGGTATGGGGCGAACATGACGGCGAGCGTGGGTTATTGGATGGGGATTGATTATGCGAGGCGGGGTTATATGCGGGAGGCATTGTCTTTGATTTTGGAGTATGGGTTTGGGAAGATGGGATTGAATCGGATTGAGGCGAGTTGCATGCCGGACAATCGTCCTAGCACTAGGTTATTGTTGCGGGGGGGTTTTCGGATTGAGGGGGAGGGGCGGAGTTATTTGTATATTGATGGGGTATGGGAGGATCATTTATTGTTTGCGATTTTGGCAAGGGATGCGCGGAGTAGGGTTGAGAGGCTTTGAGTTGCGTTTGTGTTTTTGTGAGTGGTGATGGGTTCGCAACGAGAAACTGAATTTGTGTTTGTTGCACTTTTGTGAGCGTCTGCCTTTGCTCGCCTGCGCTTTTTAAGAGGCGCGCATCACAAAGGCAGACACGGGCTTTATTTAATCAGGAAATGCAAAACATGCGCACGCGAAGCGTGCGCGGGGGGTGTGGGGGGATAAATTCCCCCCACGAAGACCCCGCGTCAGCGGGAGGAATTTATCCCCTCGCGCACGAAGCACGCTTTATCTACGCGCGGGAGAATTTATCCCCTCGCGTTTGCGTAACAGACGGGCAAAAACTACGCGCGTAGCGCGTAGCCTCTTATTCAAAAGCGCGAGGCTCGCCTCGCGCAATACTGACTCGTAACATGGCAGGGCGATTGTGTTTTCCTCGTCATAGCGATAGAAAAAACAAGCACGAAGCGCTAACCTTGTATTGACTCTGCCTTCTGTTACTAGGATAGTGAGGAGTCTTTGAGTAAAGAGGAATAAAATCATGGAAGCATTATTTGAATGGTTCACCCCTACTCGTTGGGCGATAGCAATCGGACTTGGGGTTGCGAGTATTTGGCATCAATTGACAAAAAGCTCACAATCGAAAACACGGGTAAAAAGAAGCTTCCTTTTTATAAACTTCCTCAATGCGTCCTTGTTGGAAATAGGGGTTGCTAAAACACAAGAATCTTCTTCGGTTAAAAGCTTGCCTGCATTGAATATTCAAGAAAACATAGAAAACAATGAAGAACCTTCATTAAAAGGAAAAGAAACATCAGCAGGCGGTAAAAAAGAATTGAAAGACGATATTGCATCTCTGAAAAAAGCAGCTAACGATGGAGACGCTGAAGCGCGATTCAAATTAGCTCTTAAATACTCGAAAGGAAAAGGAGTTGAAAAAAATCTTGAAAAAGCTTTTGAATTGTATAAAAAATCTGCTCAACAAGAACATAGTCGCGCACAAAATAATTTAGGGAATATGTATTCTAGAGGTGAATATGTGAAACAAGACCATAAACAAGCAGTTCGCTGGTATCGCAAAGCAGCGGATCAAGGAAATCCTACAGCACAGTTTAATTTAGGATTGGGGCGTTACTATGGAGAGGGAGTTTTAGAAAGTTATAAAAAAGCGGCTGATTGGTATCGTCAAGCAGCCGAACAAGGACATGCAGGTGCACTAAATAACTTAAGTGCTATGTATTCTAGAGGTCAAAGCGTTGAAAGAAACTTTTCTATGGCGTACGGGTTGTTCTTGCTTGCAGCACAAGGAGGAGAAGAAGTAGCAAAAGATAATTTGCTGAAGCTAAAATCAGAATTGACAACAGAACAAATAACCGAAGGACAAAAAATCGCGCAAGAATGGCAAGCAAGAATAGATGCGAATCCGAACAAAGAAGAATAGTTTTTAAGGTGCGCTATGCGCGATTTTTTTCTTCTCTATCTTCTAGGCAAAATTAAATACGCTTTACCGCGTTGCGAGTCAGCTTGCGCGAGGCTTGCCTCGCGCTTTTGAATAAGAGGCTACGCGCTACGCGCGTAGTTTTTTGCTCCGTCTGTGGCGCGAGCGGGGGGATAAATTCCCCGCGCGTAGAAGGCGCTATCGCGCCCCGCTGACGCGGGGTCTTTTGCGAGGGATTACTCCCTCGCGCTCCCCCATAGCGCGTTGCTTGCAATGCGCGTCCATGATGTTTGCTACGCGCACGATGTTTTGCATCCGTCATCATACAAAGCCCGTGTCTGTCGCGCGAGTGTGTGCCATTAAAAAGCACGAACGCGAGCGCGACAAGACGCACACAAAAGCACAAGCACAAGCGCGAACGCGACAAGACGCACAGAACCCACCCCTCCAAAAGCGAAGCCAAGCAACAACAAAAATATCCGTGTAAAAACTCCCCCAAAAACCCCCAAACAATCCCCCCGCCTGCAACCCAGCCCGACTAGCCCTGCTGCTCCTTCTCCGCCTCTTCCTTCTTCCGCCTCTCCGCAGCATCCTTAGTAGGTCCAGCATCCGTCCCCTTAGCACCCACATCCCGTTCCAATAACTCAATAAAAGCCATATCCGCCATATCACCCCTTCGAGGATTCGTGCGCACAATTCGAGTATATCCCCCATTCCGCTCCGTAAATCGCTTCCCCAAAACATCAAACAATTTCTTCGCAATACCCTCATCCTGTAAATAACCCGCCGCCTTCCGCCTAGCATGCAACTTCCCACTCTTCCCCAAAGTGATCAACTTCTCCGCAACAGGACGCAACGCCTTCGCCTTCGCAATGGTCGTGCGAATCTGCTCGTGCTTAAACAAAGCAACCGACAAATTCGCCAGCAAAGCACGCCGATGAGACGAATCTCGCGCAAGCTTCTTCTTTCTCATACGATGTCGCATATTCCTAATCCTCTCTTTTGCTAATTCTAAAAGTCAAAGTCAAACGGCTCAATAAGGATCGTCAAGCTTCTTAACCATCTCGGCAAGATTCTCAGGCGGCCAATCAGGAATATCCATCCCCAACGACAAACCCATCTCGGCGAGCGTCGCCTTGATCTCGTCCAAAGACTTCTTCCCGAAGTTCGGAGTTTTCAACATATCCGATTCCTCCTTTCGCACCAAGTCGCCGATATAGTGTATGTCGCCGTTCTTCAAGCAGTTCGCCGAGCGCACCGAAAGCTCCAACTCGTCGATCTTGCGGAATAGATTGTTGTTGTCCAAAGGACCATCGCTTACAGAGATTTTTTCCTCCTTGACGATCGTAGGCTCTTTGAAATTGATGAAGCTCTCCATCTGCGACGAAAGAATCCGCGCTGCTAACGCAACCGCGTTTTCAGGAGAGATCGCTCCGTTCGTCTCGATCGAAATGGCAAGCTTGTCGTAGTCGGTATCCTGTCCGACGCGGGTGTTCTCGACGCGATAGAAGACGCGTTTGACAGGGCTGAAAATCGAATCGATAGGAATAGCTCCGATAGGAAGCGTTTCGTGTCGGTTCTGCTCGGCGGAAGCGTATCCCTTGCCCTGCTCGACCGTCATTTCGATATTGAGCGTCGAGTCCTTATCGAGCGTGCAGATCTGCAACGCAGGATTGATAACATCAACATGTCCACCTCCGTCGATCATCTCGGCGGTGATGGTGCCGGGCTTGTCGGCTTTCAGGTAGATCTTGCGAGGCTGTGTCGAATCGCTACGCAAGGCTAGTTCCTTGATTTTCAGGATGATATCGGTGACATCTTCGCGCACGCCGGGGATGGTGGAGAACTCGTGCAGCACGCCTTCGATCTGCACGCAGGTGACGGCAGCTCCTTGTAGCGAGGAAAGCAACACGCGGCGGATGGCATTCCCTAGCGTTAGTCCGAAGCCTCGTTCTAGGGGTTTGGCGGTGATGGTGGCAGAGCGTCGTTTGTCGATACCCGGGTCGATATCGATTTTGTGGGGGCGGATCAGCTCTTCCCAGTTGCGCTCCAGCGCTTGAAACGGAGGAGCAGAATCGTCGAGGGCAATTTTTGTCGCGGTCATGATAGAGGGGGTCTCTTAAGTAGAAGTTGGAGGTTGAGGAATGGGGAGATTGAAAGGTGGAAAAGTGGGTGGGATAGATGGAGAAATTGAGGGGTTGATAGATATGAATCAGACGCGCCGTCGTTTTCGTGGACGGCATCCGTTGTGTGCTACGGGTGTTACATCGCGTATGGCGGTGATGACGAATCCTACGGCTCGCAGGGTTCTGAGGGCGGTTTCTCTACCTGAGCCGGGTCCTTTGATGGCGACTTCGATCGTCTTCAGTCCCAGATCCAGTGCTTTTTTACCTGCGTTTTCGGCGGCGACTTGGGCGGCGTAGGGCGTTGATTTGCGGCTACCTTTGAAGCCGGCGACGCCTGCTGTAGCCCAGGCGATGGCATTGCCTTGTTTATCGGTGAAGGTCACCATGGTATTATTGAACGAGGCGTAGATATGCGCGATACCTTCGGTAACGCGTCCGCGGCGGTCTTTTTTCTTTTTCAGAACCATGGGGAGAGTCCTTGACGAGGAGGTTGAGAAGCCTTGAGGGGCGAGCTAAAAAGCGGAGTATTCATGAGAAAAACTGGATGAGGAGATTGTTAAGTTGGAAGTTGGGATGTGGAAATTGGGAGGGGTTGAGATATGGGATTATTTCTTTTTGCCTGCGATTGGCTTAGCTTTACCTTTGCGGGTGCGCGCGTTGGTGTGTGTTCTTTGTCCTCGGACGGGGAGTCCTTTTCTGTGCCTTAGTCCTCTGTAGCAGCCTAGATCTAGCAGGCGTTTGATATTCATGGATGTATCGCGGCGCAGTTCTCCTTCTACTCGGCAGGTATTTTCGATGGCTTTACGAATGTTAGTGACGGCTTGTTCGTCGAGGTCGCGCACGCGCGTTTGCGGAGCGATCGCGCACTGCTTGCAGATATTGTGTGCGGTGAGAGGTCCTACGCCGTAGATGCTAGTGAGCGCGATTTCGACGCGCTTGGCGGTAGGGATATTGACTCCGGCGATTCGCGCCATTGGATGGGGTTTCTCCGAGAAAAACGAGGGGTTATGCGTTGGTACAGAAAAAACGCACGCTTTGTTTGTGTTTTTGGCACAGACGCGCGATACGGGGGATTGGGGGCGAGTAGCCTTGCTTTGCTTTTAGCATGGGGGGAGGGGGTTTTGTCAAGCTTTTTTGTATTGTCGTGCGCTTTGCGCGTAGAAAAGCGCGTGTCTGTCGCTTGCGCGCGTGGGGGTGCTGGGGGTGGCGGATAGTTTTCACGGATGCAAAACATCGCGTGCGTAGCACGCGGGGAGCGCGAGGGAGTAATCCCTCGCAAAAGACCCCGCGTCAGCGGAGCGCGCGTAAGCGCGCTTTAACTGCGCGTGAGCGTAGCGAAACGCGCAGCCTCTTATTCAAAAGCGTATTGCGAAGCAATACGCAAGCTGACTAGTAACATGGTACGGCGATTCTGTTTTACTTGCTCTAGAGGCAAAATTAAAGACGCTGTACTGAGTTGCGAATCAGCTTGCGCACGCCTTCGGCGTGCGCTTTTGAATAAGAGGCTACGCGCTACGCGCGTAGATAAAGCGCACTTCGTGCGCTCCGCTGACGCGGGGTCTTCGTGGGGGGTTGGAAACCCCCCACACCCCCACGCGCGCAAGCGCGCGTTCGTTTACGCGTCAAAGCGCGAGTCCCGTTTTTTGGGACTACACCGCTCCCTGTTAAAATTAATAAACAAAGCCCGTCTGTTGTGCGAGCGCGTGCCTTTAAAAAACACAAGCGCGAGCGCAACAGACAACCACACCCCCCTCAAAGACACAAACACAAGCACAAGCACCCCAAAATTCGTTATGCTCCCACAATGTCCGCACCCCTACCCCCACAAGACAAACTAGATACGCTCATCCTATGCATCCTCGATGGCTGGGGCATAGGACAAGGCGACCCAGAAATCACAGGCGACGCAATCCGCCTAGCAAGCAAACTAAGAAAAACACCCAACTGGGACAAACTCACCAAAGAATCCCTAACAAGCCAACTGCAAACAAGTGGCGAATCAGTCGGTCTCCCCAAAGGACAAATGGGTAACTCAGAAGTAGGACACGCGCATATCGGCGCAGGTAGAGTCGTCAAACAAAGCCTCACCCGCATCGACGAAGCCATTGACAACGGAACGTTTTATCAAAACAAAGGCTTAGAAGCATTTGTTGCGGAATTCAAAAAAAAGGAAAAACAAAACGAGCAACGGAAGCAAAAGAAGGATCAGGATTTCGTGAATGTCGCAGGGATTGTCTCTAGCGGCGGCGTGCATGGCTCGGATAAGCATGTTTTGGCAACGCTAAAGTTTTTTCACGAAAAAGGATTGCGCGTGCGTTTGCACGCCTTTTTGGACGGACGCGACACGAAGCCGCGCGCAGCGATTAAGGAGCTGCCACGCTTTTTGGCGGAATGCGAAAAGATAGGATTGGGTGAAAATGTGTTGGCGAGCGTCGTCGGTCGCTACTACGCCATGGATAGGGATAAGCGGTGGGAGCGGACAGAGATTGCCTTTCGTGCCATGGCTTTAGGAAAAGGCGAGCGAATTGAGGCGGGTGTAAAAATAGCGCAAGCTTTGGCAAAGTGTTACGAAAGAGGTGAGGAAGATGAGTTTGTGAAACCGATGGTTTTTTTTGATGATTTCTGGGAGATACAACCTCGGTTTGACGCGATATTTTTTACAAATTTTCGCGATGATAGGATTCGTCAGCTGGTAGCGGCTTGTACAGCGAAGGAGTGGCAATTCTTTTCTAGGATAGATGAGAGCGAGGGAGCAGTTTTGGGAATGAAATTTTACAAGTCAATGTATGCTGCTGGGTCGATGACACCTTACAGCGAGGAGATGCCTCTACATGTAGCTTTCCCTAAGGAACCGCTACGGGACACCTTGGGCGAGTGTGTCGCGCAAGCAGGGTTAGAACAGCTGCGCATCGCTGAGAGTGAGAAATATCCCCATGTAACTTACTTCTTTAATGGCGGGCGTAAGGAAAAGTTTAAAGGTGAAGAACGGCGTTTTGTGCCTTCTCCAAAAGATGTAGCGACTTACGACCAAGAGCCTGAAATGTCGGCGCGTCGGATATTGAAACGAATGAAGACGATTTTTTCTTTAAATTCTTTGAAAAAAAAATCTTCTTTGCTTGTCGTGAATTTTGCCAACCCCGATATGGTCGGACATACAGGCAAACTTCCAGAGGCAGTCGAAGCTATAGAAGAGACTGACCTTCGCTTAGGAGAACTTGTCGCCATGGTAGAAAATTCTCCCAAAAAAGCAGGATTGATGGTTTTTGCCGACCACGGCAACGCCGAGCAAATGATCGATGAAAACGGCGAGTCTCATACTTCGCATACGACAAATCCCGTCCCTCTTGTGATAACGGGTTCTCCTTCGGCGAATCTCACCAAAGACTTCTTTAAACTTTCCAATGGCAACCTCACGGATATTGCCCCCACCGCCCTCTACCTGCTTGGGTTAGAAAAACCCAAAGTGATGACCGGACGCTCGCTCTTGACAAAAAAAACGACTCCCAAGAAATGATGCCCAAGAAATGATTTTTACCCGCCTCCCGTCGTACCTCTTAATAGTCGCCTGCCTGCTAGCATTTTCTCTGGCAGCCTCCTCTTCCCTCGCCCAAGCACAGCAACAACAAGCACAGCAAGCCGACACGCGCCTCACAAACTTAGAGCAGCCCGTGCGAGAGAATCCTCGTGCGCGTGCGTTGCGCGACGAATCGCTAGTATTAGCAAAGCGCGTGCGAGAGTTAGAGCGACTCATCGTGCGCTTGGACGAACACCTAACACGCCTCGCCAAGCGCGAGAAAGAAGAGCGCGCTCGTTTGCTTCAGCATTACGATCGTTTAGCGCAAGTGTTGCAAACGCTGTTGTTTTTGGAACGCTCGCCCGAATGGGGATTGTTTCTCCATCCGAACGACGCGCTCGCCGCCCATCGCGGACAAAGGCTAGTCGCCCACCTCGCGCCGCACAGCGCACGCACGGCGAGGCTTTTAGAGCGCGACCTCAGACGCATCGGCGCGTTGCAACGCGAGATCGATCGCAAGAAAGAACAACTGAGCGCGCACCTAGAAGATGTCGCCGCCCATCGCCAACGCATCGCCCGCCTATCCGCGCACAAACGCCGTCTGCTACCGCTCACCGCCAAAGAGCGAACAGCCTTGAAAACACGCGCGCAAAGCCTCGCCGAAGAGGCAAGATCGGTGCAAGCGCTCGTCGCCCGACTTGAGGTAGCAAGGCTCAACCCCTCAGGCAGCGCGCCACGCACCTTGCGTGTCTTTCCTGCCTCGGCGAAAAACGCAGGCAAACTCGGAAGAAATCCCCAAAATAAACTTGACAGACTTAAAGACAGACGCGTGCAAGTCGTCTCGCCCGCAGAAGGCGCGTGGTTGCAACGCTACGGCAGTTCCGACGGACACGGACAAACGCTCAGCGGCATCGTCATCGAAACCGAACCCGCCACAACCGTCCTCGCCGCCTTCGACGGGCGCGTCGTTTTCGCCGAAGTCTTTCGCGACCAAGGCAAGCTGCTGATCGTCGAACACAAGGGCGGATACCACACGGTGACCGCCAACCTCTCGGCACTCTTCGTCTCGCTGGGACAATGGGTGCTGGCAGGAGAGCCCGTCGGACGCATGGGCGCACAAAAAGGTAGGCTCTACTTTGAAGTGCGACAAAAAGGCAAGCCGCGCGATCCGCGACGATGGCTCAGAGAAACGCCGCGTCGCAGAGCCTTTCTGCAACAATAAAGAAAAACGCACGCATAAATCTTTTGTGCTACGCTGATTCCCAGAGATAAATCCAGAGACAAACCTAAGTCAAACGACAAGCCACAAAGCAAGTTTAGCGGCAAAATCAGAGGTAATTTTAGTGTTACGAATTGTGAAAGCGTTGTTGCAAAAGCTGCCGACATTCCTGTTGGGAGCGGTGGTAGCGGTTGCGGTTGTGCTGTATTTTTCGGCGCAACGAATCGGTTCGGGCTCAGCCGCCCAACGGGTCTCGTCGGATACCTACGCGCTGCTGGATGCCTTCGGCGAAGTTTTTCATCGCGTGCGCCGCGACTATGTGCGCGAGGTAGATGACGAAGAGCTGATCGAAGCGGCGATCGAAGGCATGGTGTCGTCGCTCGATCCGCACTCTGCCTACCTGAATCCGCGCCGTTACCGCGATCTGCAAATCAACACGCACGGCGAATTCGGAGGGCTGGGCATCGAGGTGACCCTCGACGAGAAATCGGGTGCGGTAAAGGTGATCTCGCCCCTCGACGACACGCCCGCGATGCAAGCCGGCATCCAAAGCGGCGATCTGATCGTGCGCATCGACGATACTGTCGTGCGCGGCATGACCCTCGACAAAGCCGTCGACATCCTGCGCGGTCCCGTCGGGAAGGAAGTGACCCTGACGATCAAACGCGGCGATGCCGAGCCCTTCGAAGTGAAGGTCGTACGCAAACTCATCAAACTGCGCGTCGTGCGCGCGCGTCTGGAGGGCGACCAAAGCGAGGGAGTAGTAGGCTATGTGCGCCTGGCGGGCTTCAGCGAAAAGGTCGCCAAAACGATGAAGCGCGAGATCAACAAGCTGAAGAAAGAGACGACATCGCCCATCGTCGGCTACGTGTTGGACTTGCGCAACAACCCAGGCGGCTTGTTAGATCAGGCGATCGCCGTGAGCGACCTCTTCCTCAGCGGTGGCGAAATCGTCTCCGTGCGCGGCAGAGGAGGCAGAAACCACCAACGCTTCCAAGCCTCCAAAGAAGATATCGCCGAGGGCAAACCCATCATCGTTCTTATTAATGGTGCCTCCGCCTCGGCGTCCGAGATCGTCGCGGGTGCTTTGAAAGATCATCGTCGTGCCAAGCTGCTCGGCGAGAAATCCTTCGGCAAGGGATCGGTGCAAACCCTTATCCCCCTCAAAAACCGCCGCGACGCCGCGCTCAAGCTTACCGTCCAGCACTACTACACGCCGAGCGGGACGCTGATCCATAAAAAAGGAATCGACCCCGACATCCTCGTCTTGCCTAACGGAAAGGAAGGCGATGTTGAGGACGAAAATAAAGACGAAGACAAAGACGAAGACAAAGGCGAAGACAAAACCTCGCAAGAGGACAAGGACAAGGAGGCGGAGGACGCGCAACTGCAGCGCGCCCTAGAGGTCGTGCGCAAAGAGGCGCGTAGCACGGCTATAAAATAACGCCTCGACAACCCCGACAGAGGCGCAAAAAGTGCACGAAGCTTTTCAAGAAGCTTTTACAGAGGCTTTATGACAAGCAATAACGCTCCCTTCGTCGCCCCTCCCCCGCAAGGCAATTCGCAAGGTAATTCTCAAGGCAACCCTCAAGCGTCTGAGGGGTCCGAGCCGTCGGATGTTGCTTTGGATGCCTCGTTGCCTGAAATCAAGATCCGCCATGCTCAAGGCGGGATGTGGCATCGACTCTATGTTTGGACATGGATCGCTACGCTGAGCGTCATAGGATTCATGCTGCTGGGGCTCAAGACGATGTCGTTGCACAGCTACAGCGGCGATTTGTCGGACAGAGAGCAAGTGTCGCTCCATGTCGATCGTCTGCTCGCCATCTTGCGCGGACAGGTTGTGCCGACGACGGAAGGCGAGGCGGTCGTGTCGATGATTCCCGCGCTGTTGGAAAGCACCCAACTCTACGGCATGCTGCCCGTGCGATCTGCCGACGGCAACAGCGCGTGGCGCGCCTATCGTGCGCGCATTCCGCTCACGCCCGGTAGGGGCAAGGTTGTTGTCATCGTCGCGGACTTGGGACTAGACGATCTCGCCACCGAGCGAGCCATCGATTTGCCGCCCGCCGTGACCTTGGAGTTTTCTCCATACGGACGCGCGCTCACGCGCTGGGCCTTGTTCGCACGCGAGAAGGGACACGAGCTGTTGCTATCCCTGCCGTTGGAGGGCTTGCCGCAAAGCGGCTTTGACGCAGGAGATCTCATGCTAACTACAGAGCAAGGCGCACCGGAGACCTTGCATCGTTTGAAAAGCGTGCTGGGACGCATGACAGGCTATGTCGGCGTTTCTGCTGGAAATCCCTCGAACTTTTTCGCCAACGCCGATGCATCGCGTCTTGTCTTGCGCGATCTCTCGACGCGCGGACTGCTGTTCCTCGCCGCATCTTCGCCGACGCGCCAAGCCCTCGCCGATGCGCGTTCCTTGCGCATGCCCGCAGCCCGTCTCGACACAGCTTTCTCAGAGGCACAGACACGAGAGCAGATCGACGAACGCCTGCGCGAGCTGACGAAGCGTCTGCGTCGCCAACGCACGGCTGTGATCGTACGCTTTGCTCCCTTGCCGACAACCCTAGATGCCTTGAGCGCGTGGCTCGCGGCGTTGGACGATTCGCGTTCCTATCAGGTGATACCGCTCAGCGCCGCCTTTGCGCCAAGCTCAAGACGACAGAGGAGCTTCTAGCGTGAGCCCTGATACGCAGAAGACACAGAGCATGCAAGACGAGAAGCGGTATCGTCCTTGCGTCGGCTTGATGCTTTTGAATACGCGCGACGAGGTTTTCGTCGGTCGTAGAATCGATCATCCTTCGAATTACTGGCAAATGCCGCAGGGCGGAATCGAGCAAGGGGAAGAGCCCTTGCAAGCGGCATGGCGCGAGATGGGCGAAGAGATCGGTAGCCGCAACGCTAGCCTGCTCGCCGAACACGCCGAGTGGTTATGCTACGATTTGCCGCGAGAGCTTAGCGCAACGCTGTGGGACGGACGCTACTGCGGACAGCGACAACGCTGGTTTCTCTTTCGATTCTTGGGCGCGGACGAGGAACTTTCGGTTGCAACGCAACAGCCCGAATTTTCTCAATGGCGATGGCTTGCTTTGGAATCACTTGCAGACACGATCGTGCCCTTCAAGCGGGAGGTTTATTCGAGTGTCGTGTCCTTTGCGCGCAAGGTTCTTGCCCAAAAAAATGATGTAACCCAATGATATAACCAAAGGATTTAACGAAGCGATGCGAGGAGAAACAACACTGGATTTAGACGCACCGCTCGGCAAGCCGCGCGACCGTGGCGGCAGGGCGGACTACGCCTTAGTTTCCGACTATGTTCCCTCAGGCGACCAGCCCGCGGCGATCAAGGCGCTCACCGAAGGTTTGCGCGCGGGACGGCGCGACCAAGTTCTGTTGGGTGTTACGGGGTCGGGCAAAACCTTCACGATGGCGCAGGTGATCCTCGCCGTTGGACGCTCGGCGTTGGTCTTGGCACCGAACAAGACGCTGGCAGCTCAGCTCTACGGCGAGATGAAAGGATTTTTTCCAGACAACGCGGTCGAGTATTTCGTCTCCTACTACGACTACTACCAGCCTGAAGCCTATGTGCCGCGCTCGGACACCTACATAGAAAAGGAAGCCACCATCAACGAGCAGATCGATCGCATGCGACATTCGGCGACGCGCGCGCTGTTGGAGCGCAAGGATACGATCATCGTTGCCTCTGTTTCGTGCATCTACGGCTTGGGCGCGGTGGAGACCTACGCGCGGCTCGTCGTCGATCTTGTGGCGGGCGAGGCGTTCGAACAACGCCGCCTTTTGAAAGAGTTAGTTGCCCTGCAATATAAGCGCAACGACCATGCCTTTGCGCGCGGGACCTTTCGTGTGCGTGGCGAGCGTATCGATATTTTTCCCAGCCATTTGGAGGATTGTGCGTGGCGCGTCTGCTTTTTTGGCGACGAGGTCGAGCGTATCGATTCCTTCGATCCTCTGACAGGCACGCTTATTGAGAAGCTGGAGAAGATTCGCGTCTATGCAAACTCGCACTATGTCACGCCGCGTCCGACGCTGCGCCGTGCTATCGAGCGGATTCGCTCTGAGCTCAAACAAAGGCTTGCCAGCCTGAAGCAGGAAGGAAAATTGCTGGAGGCGCAACGTTTGGAGCAACGCACGCGCTTCGATTTGGAAATGTTGGAGACGACGGGAATGTGTCAAGGCATCGAGAACTACTCGCGCCACCTGACGGGACGCGCGCAGGGCGAACCCCCGCCGACGCTGTTCGAATACTTGCCTGAAGACGCGCTGCTGGTCGTAGACGAGAGTCATGTCACCGTGCCGCAGCTTGGCGGCATGTATCGGGGTGATTTCAGCCGCAAGTCTACGCTCAGCGAACACGGCTTTCGCCTGCCTTCCTGCCTCGACAATCGACCTTTGAAGTTTGAGGAGTGGGAGAGCATGCGTCCTCAGACGTTATTCCTATCGGCTACGCCGGGCGACTGGGAGCAGGAGCGTTCGCAAGGCTTTATCGTCGAGCAGATCGTGCGACCGACGGGGTTGATCGACCCCCCTTGCTCGGTGCGCCCGACCGAACATCAAATAGACGACTTGATCGCCGAATGCCGCACCTGTGCCGAGCGAGATCAACGTGTTCTCGTCACTACCTTGACGAAACGCATGGCAGAAGATTTGAGCGAATACCTGTCGGAAGCAGGCTTGCGCGTGCGCTATCTGCACTCGGACATCGACACTTTGGAGCGCATCGCCATTCTCATGGACTTGCGCCGTGGTGTCTTCGACATTCTGATCGGTATCAACCTGCTACGCGAGGGCTTGGATATTCCCGAATGCGCGTTGGTCGCTATTTTGGACGCAGACAAGGAGGGATTTCTACGCTCGAAACGCTCGCTCGTGCAAACGATCGGGCGCGCAGCGCGGCATCTTGAAGGGAGAGTCATCCTTTACGCCGACAAGCGCACCGAGGCGATGGACTACGCGCTGAAAGAGACCGATCGTCGCCGTCTCAAACAGACAGCTTACAACAAAAAGCATGGCATCACGCCTCAGGGCGTGAGCAAGTCGATCTCTGACATCATCGAAGCGAGCGACGCGAAGGAGGCGAAGGATCGCGATCGTTTGCGCGACCCCCTGGCATTACCTGAAGAAGCGCGCGATATTGCCTTGGGAGAGTACTTGGCGATGTTGGAACAGCGTATGAAGGCGCATGCGACGGACATGGCTTTCGAGCGTGCCGTGCTTTTTCGTGATGAGATCCGTAAGTTGGAGGCAGGTGATTTGTCGCATCCTTGTCCGTTTTTGACTTGGACAAAACTTTGTTAGCAGAGTGTTTGCCTTTGTTGAGCGCGAAGAAAGTGCGGGCGCGGGGGCGCAGAAGGGCGGCGTGAGGGGGTGATTTTCCTGAGCGTTTGCCTCGAGATTGTTTGCGCTTTTTGCAGAGGTAAACAAAGTCCTCTCATGCACAAATAGGCTTTCTCGTCATCCACCACAGCAAGCCCGCAACAAGCGCCAACGCTGTCGCGATCAAGATAAGATCTTTGGCGAATCCGTCATCGCGCACCGCATACAAAGCCAAGCCTATAAGGCAAACATTGACGAAAGCCGTGGCGCGCACAATCTGTTTGTGACTGCGTCCCTGCGCAATGGCTTTCTTGTAGAAGTGCTTCTTGTGGGGTTGCCAAAATTTCTCTCGTCTGAGCATTCTTCCCAGCAAGGTGATGCCGGCATCGCAATAGCCGTAAAGAGGTAAGATGACGGCAGCCTCCCAGTAACCATAAGAACTTGTGAGCAGCAACAGGACGGCGAGAAAAAATCCGACAGGAATGCTACCTACATCACCGAGAAAAATCTTCGCGGGTTGCCAGTTGAGCAGAAGAAAGCCCGTCATAGTCGCTCCGAGCACAAGGGCGGGAAATCCGATCTCCGCGTTGAAGCCAATGTCGAACATCGCAATCCCTACGGCGACCAACCCCAAGCAGACGGCGACGACCTGCACGCCGCACATGCCATCGCATCCGTCGAGGAAATTCATAAAGTTCGCGTAGGTGATGATAAAAAGTAGTGCGAAGATCTTGTCGATCGCATAGGGCGCGTATCCGAGCAGAACCTCGTTCGGAATAAGAGTCACGACAAAAGCTGCTGCAAAAAATTGTAGCGACAATCGATAGACGACCGACTTGGGCTTGAGGTCGTCGGTGAAAGAGCAAATACCCAAGAAAAAGAGAATGGCAAAAAAAGTGATAGACAGGGTGGTGCTGTCGGGGTCGGCGAATCGATACAGCACGATTCCTTCCAGTCCGGTCAAAAAGAAGAGGTTGAACAATTTTGCCCCGAACAAGGATCCGATCACCACAGCCACGACGACAAGCCCCGCCCCGTGAAGAATTCGTCCGCGGTGGTTGGAACTCGCGTTGCGAACAGCGTAACAGCCGTATCGTTCAAGCCATGGCATGGCAAGCAAGATGCCGCCGTAGGTAGCAGCTGCAAGAAAGACGAACGCGCCTAGCAAAAAACAGCCTTGAAAAAATTCGTAATGCAAAAAAGAAAAATTCATACGCCAATCCATACACCATGGCAACACAAGCGGGAGAAAAAAACAACGCAAGAAGGCGACAAGAAACGAGGCTGCTCGTCAATACGGGTTGCCCAATAGGGGTTGTATTAGCGTCGAGATTCGTGTTAGCTACTTGCTAGGACTCGATCGAAGTCTGGTCGCAAAGCTCTACAAGCAATTGGGCGGCGGCGCGATTTTTACAAAGAACCAAATCAAACTTCAAGGAGATTGTTCATGAAGAAAATTATGTTACGGCTCGTCGTTGCGTCCCTATGCGCGCTGGCGATAGGTCACGCGGCGCAGGCTGCAGACAAAGGCAAGACGATAGCGATTACCGATATCGTCGAGCATCCCGCCCTGACAGCTGTGCGCGAAGGACTTCTGGAAAGCTTGGCGGAAAAAGGCTTCAAGCAAGACGAGAACCTGACGGTGATCTACGAAAGCGCGCAAGGCAACCCTGCCACGGCGCAACAGATCGCCGATTCGTTCGTTGCCAAAAAACCCGATGTCATCATCGGCATCGCAACCCCCTCGGCGCAAGCATTGGTGGGAGCTACACGGAAAATTCCTATCGTCTTTTCCGCGGTCACAGATCCCCTCAGCGCAGAGCTGATCCCGCAGATGAAAAAACCGGGCGGCAATGTGACAGGGGTGAGCGATCTCTCGCCGATCGACAAGCATCTCAAGCTGGTACGCCAGATCACGCCTAAGGTGCGCAAGCTCGGCATTATCTACAACGCGGGCGAAGCCAACTCGGTGTCGCTCGTCAAGCTGATCCGAGAGTTCGCTCCCAAAAACAAGCTGACGCTGAAAGAAGCTACCGTCTCCAAATCGTCCGAAGTGCTGCAAGCCGCGCAAAGCCTCATCGGTAAGGTCGATGCCATCTATGTGCCAACCGACAATACCGTCATCTCCGCCTTCGAGGCGGTCGTGCGCGTAGGCAAAGACGGCAACATTCCCATCTATGCAGGCGATACCGATTCGGTCAACAGAGGCGCACTAGCAGCGCTCGGCTTCAACTACCACGATGTCGGAAGGCAGACAGGAGAAATCGTCGCGCGAATCCTCAAAGGGAAAAGACCCGGCAGCATCAACGCACAAGGAGTCAAAACTACCGAACTTTACCTGAACCAAGGCAAAGCCAAGGAGCTCGGGATCAAGTTCGGTAAAAAACTCACGGAAAGCGCGAAAAAAATCGTTCCTTAAAACTCAACCTTTACGCAAGAATCGCAGACAAAAGCCGCGTACAAAGAGGATCGCTCCAAGCCTTGCAGCTTGCGTAAGCGTCCCCTCTAGTGCGCGGCTTTTGTTCTTTGCTCTGGATTCCTATCGCGAGGGGTAACCCATGAGCGCGATTGCCCTTCTCGGAGCATTGGAGCTAGGCTTTCTCTACGGCATCGTCGCCGTGGGTGTCTACCTCTCGTTCCGTATCTTCAATTTTCCCGACCTCACCGTAGACGGAAGTTTTCCCCTCGGTGCCGCCGTCGCAGGCATCATCTTGGCGTCAGGCTGGGGCGGCGGAGCAGGCGCGTGGATGAGCCTGCCGCTCGCGCTCGTCGCAGGAGCTGCCGCAGGATTCACAACCGCTTGGCTCAACCAACGATTCGGCATCTTGCACCTGCTCGCCTCCATTCTAACCATGATGGCACTCTACTCGATCAACTTGCGCATTATGGGCAGACCCAACATCGGCCTCTTGAGCAAAAAAACTATCGTCGATACATTTCCCGCCGTTCCTTCGCTCTATCAGGGCGTGTTGGTGCTCTCGGTTTTTGCGCTGATCGTCTTTGTCGCCGTCTCATACTTCCTGTCGACGCAGCAGGGCTTAGGCTTTCGCGCGACAGGATCGAATCCACGCATGGCGCAGGCGATGGGTGTCTCGCCGCGCCGATGCACCTACTGGGGCTTGGCGCTTTCTAACGGACTAGTCGCGTTGGCAGGCGCGTTATTCGTGCATGTGAATCGCTTTGCCGATGTAACCCTAGGCTTCGGAGTCATCATATTAGGCTTGGCTGCCGTCATTTCAGGAGAAAGCCTCTTGCGTCCTCGCCGCATCGTCGTTGCGATTTTGGCGTGCTTTCTCGGAGCGATTTTGTACAGGCTCGTCATTGCTTGGGCGTTGCATTCGGACTTTTTGGGCTTTCGTGCTTCCGACTTGAATTTTCTGACGGCATTTCTTGTCGCGCTCGCGCTCATTGCGCCGCGTTTGAAATGGAGGAAAATAAGTTATTTTTTGCGTTGCCTCTCCTTGCGGCGGAGGAGCGAATGATTAGGCTGGAGCGTGTGTCGGTTCGTTTTGCCGAGGGGACTCCCTTGGCGGTGGAGGCTTTGTCTGCGTTGGATTTCTCGGTGGGCAAGGGAGAGTTTGTTTCTGTGATTGGTTCGAACGGAGCGGGCAAGTCTACTCTTTTGGGCTGTTGTGCGGGCGAGGTCGGGGTGAGTTCGGGGCGCGTTGAGATTGACGGCGTGGATGTGACGAACTTTTCTGTCGAGCGTCGAGCGGGGCTAGTAGCGCGTGTTTTTCAGGATCCTTTGTTGGGGAGTTGTGGTTCTCTGACGATAGAGGAGAACATGGCATTGGCGTCTCGTCGGGGTTTTCGGAGGGGTTTGGGGCTAGCGTTGGGGAGTTCTGTTCGCGCGTCTTTTCGGGAGCGTTTGCGGGGTTTGGGCTTGGGTTTGGAGAACAGGTTGAGCGAGCGAGTGGAGCGATTATCTGGCGGTCAGCGTCAGGCATTGTCGTTGTTGTTGTCGGTTCAGTGTGATGCGCGTGTTTTTTTGCTGGACGAGCATACGGCGGCGTTGGATCCTCGGATGTCGTCGTTTGTGATGGACTTGACGGAGCGTCTGATTGCGGAGCGCGGTTTGACGACGGTGATGGTGACGCATAGTTTGAGTCAGGCGTTGCGTTTTGGGAATCGACTTGTTATGCTTTCGGGCGGTCGCATTGTTTTTGAGTGCAGCGGGGCGGAGCGTTCGAGGTTGCGTATTGAGGATTTAGTTTCTCGGTTTTCATCGATGGGCGGGGCTTTGGATTCGGACGAGTTGCTATTGAGTTGATTTTTTCACGGGAGAGGGGTTTCTGATATGTCGGGTAGTTTGAACAAGGTAATGTTATTGGGGAATTTGGGTCGTGACCCTGAGATTCGCACGATGCAGAATGGGGGTCGTTTGGCGAGTTTTTCTATTGCCACTTCGGAGCGTTGGAAGGACAAGGAGGGCGGTCAGCGCGAGAAGACGGAGTGGCATCGCATTGTGATTTTTTCGGAGGGGTTAGTAGGTGTTGTTGAGCGTTATGTTAAGAAGGGCTCGAAGATATACATTGAGGGGTCTTTACAGACGCGGAAGTGGACGGATGCTAGTTCTGGACAGGAGAAGTATACGACGGAGATTGTTTTGCAGGGTTTTGGCAGCAAGTTGCTTATGTTGGATAGTCGCGGGGGAGGCGGCGGTTCTGGCGGCGGAGGCGGCTATGGGGGAGGAGCTGGGGGAGCTGGCGATTCTTACGGCGGGAATGACGGCGGGGGGTATAGCGGCGGACAAGGCGGAGGAAGCGGCGGCGGACAACAAGGCGGCGGAAGCGGCGGCGGACAACAGGGAGGAACACGCGCCGACGACGCGCTCGACGACGATATTCCGTTTTAAGCAGAGAAGATGATTGCCCGAACAGGCTTTCGCTAGATTTTCCCGCTACTCGCGAATTTTTGGAATTCGTCTTGATTAAAGACATGCTTCAGGCGTGATGTTCCCGCTTGCTTTTTGAGCCACTGGTACGCTCCTGGTGCGTATCCTCCGCCACCGAGGATGATGATCGCATCGTATTCGCCTTGGTTAATGTTTAGAACATCAAAAGGATATTTTTCATCGACAGTTCCACTCATGCCTTGCCTCCTGCATTGGATCACCAGACAATCGGGGTACAGGTCTGGGTGGTAGAGGGCGAAGGCAACGGTGCGCTTCTTTTTGTAGATATTGGTACCCACTTCGCATTTTTTTGTATAGATTGCTTGTTGCTTTTTGCACATAGGAAAAAACTTGTTGCGTTCGACAAATGTGTAACCGCGTTCTTCTAGGATGTTTGCGACAAAGCTTTCCAGCTGTTGCCTTGCCACATTTGCGCTAGTATTGTTTGAACGAATCATGTTTGCCCTCCTTGAATAGGGTATTGGCGAAGGAGACGGGGGATTTCTTCAAAGTTATCCACAAAGTTATCCACAGTTTTTTTTCTTAAAAAAACCTTACACTGACTCACTTTGACGATGCAAGGCTTTTTTTTAAAACGGTTCTTCGCGTGATTCTCCGTGTGAGGTTTGCTCCCTAACCCATTGAAAGAATCTAAAAAAATCCTTTTTCTCTTCAAAAACAGAAAGTTTTCCACAAATTATCATAGTAGTTACGCTATTGCGCTCCTCCTAAGTTGGATTCACTATAAGGATTCACTGCTTAGGAGGCAAGCATGCTCAAACCCCACCCTATACCGTATTTTGAAGAAGCGGATGCGAAGCTGTATTGCGGCGACACTCTGGCGATTTTGAAGCAGATGCCAGAAGAAGAGATTGATTTGATTTTTGCCGACCCTCCGTACAGGCTTTCTAACGGGGGATTCACCTGCCATGCGGGCGAGCGTGTGAGCGTCGATAAGGGGCTATGGGACAAGAGCGAGGGAGCTTCTGGCGATTACGACTTTCACTACGAATGGATCAAGGAATGCGGTCGTGTTTTAAAACCTAACGGCTCGCTTTGGATTTCTGGCACTTACCATTCTATCTACCACTGCGGGCATGCTTTACAGGTTCAGGGTTGGCATATCGTCAACGACATTGCGTGGTTTAAGCCTAATGCTGCACCGAATTTGTCGTGTCGCATGTTTACGGCGAGTCACGAGACTTTGCTGTGGGCTAGGAAGAGCAAAGACGCAAAACATGCCTTTGATTACAACCTGATAAAGAACTGGGATTGCGAAGAGGATGACTTCATTAAAAAATCGGGCTGTCAGATGCGGAGTGTTTGGGCTTTGACTTCGCCGAAGAAGTGGGAGAAGCGACACGGGAAGCATCCTACGCAGAAGCCAGAGGCGTTGTTGGATAGGGTTGTGTTGGCTTGCAGTAAGGAGGGGGATTTGGTGCTTGATCCCTTTTGTGGCAGCTGTACAAGCGGGGCTGTTGCTTTACGATATGGCAGAAAGTTTGTCGGTATCGATGTCGAAAAGCAGTATTTGCGTTCAATCGCAAAGAAACGGCTTAAAGAGGAGATAGCAAGTGATCGAAAGACACTTGGTTGACGCAAGCAAACAGAAATAGATGACACCATGACTTCTTATACACCAGAGCAAAAGATTAAAATAAAGCATCTTTTGTCATTGAATGATGATATAGATCGTATACCTAGTGTTAGTGCAGGCGGTGTATATAGTGTAAGCAACTATCTAGAATCCCACGACTTGACAGAAACCAAGTGTTGTATATGGAAAAATTGGTATGCTGTATGTTCTTCATTTCCCGATTCAGATGGAGACTGGACTTTGCGAGCTTTTTACTCTCCAAGAGCGGGGGGATGGTATATTGCAGGTCATGAAATTTACGCAGATGATGATTTGAAAATATCTAATGAAAAACATGACCAATGGTTAACTTACACAGATCTTCAAAAATCTATCCTAACAACATGGCTTATTGAAGAAAGAAAAAAAATTAAAGAAACAAAAGAAATAAGCATTCCTATGTTAAATAGAGAATTGCTTGAAAATATTAAAAACGAGAAACCTCTTCCTATCGTTGAAAGGGCATATAGATTATTATTTTTTATAGCGAGCTCTTACGATGTGGGAGAACCTATACCAATTTCTCTTAGTAATAACATAATAATACGAGACGAAATCAACTTTCCGCAAGGTTTTTTTTCTGCTCACTCCGAGTCGAAAAATATAAACGAATTGAACGGAATGTTAGATTATCTAGCTAACAATAATTTTATCGAGCTTACCCAAGGCTCAAAACATAATTTTGCAGGTCAAGTCGCCGTGCTGTCTTTAGATGGCAAAGCCGAAACAGAAAAAACTATCAACAAAGATTCAGACGAAGTCTTTATTGCCATGTGGTTTGACGACAGCATGAACAATGTTTCTGCAGCCATACAAGAAGGAATCAAACAAGCAGGTTACAAACCTGTGAGAATCGATAAGACTAAACACAATAATAAAATCGACGATGAAATCATCGCAGCTATTAAGCGCGCTCGCTTTGTTGTCGCCGACTTCACCGACGGAGACAAAGGAGAAAGAGGAGGCGTTTATTACGAGGCAGGCTTTGCTCACGGTCTAGGAATCAAGGTTGTTTTTACTTGCAGAGAAGACATACTAAAAAAAATCCATTTCGACACCCGCCAATATGTCCATATTATATGGACAGAAAACAAACTAAACGACTTCACCAAGCAAATTTCTAACCACATCTCCGCCACCGTCGGCGACGGACCCTACAAAGACAAAAAATAATTTACTATTTTTTATTTTTGCACTTGACAATGCTTTCTGCAACCGTTATTTTAAGCACAAGGTCGAGAGAGGATATTAACCAAAACCCTGCTTTTAGCTGGAGGCTCAAAATGAAACATTCAAGACAAGTCCAAGAAGTTGTGAACGGAGATACTTTTAATATATCTACTAGCATTTCTTACAATGGAGCGTTGCACAGAAAAATTAGACTTATAGGATTCGACGCGCCTGAGAAATACAAACCTGGCTTTAAGGAAGCAAAAGAACTTTTAGAAGGATTGATATTAAGAACAAAAGTTGACATTGAACCAGCTGTGGTAAGCCATGGATTTTTACTCGCCAAGGTTTACAAAGACCGCAAAGATGTTGGCGATTTGATGAAAAAGTATAGTAAATAAAAAATTAGCCGTTGCTCATTAAGATGCCTCGGCTAGCCTTGTGGCTAGCCGAGGTGTTGCGCCGTTCCCCCCCCTCCCCCTCGCCGACAACCCCCACAAAGAAAAATAAGCGTCAGGTAGCAGCTATAGCCCCTGCAGGATAGTGAGCGTTATTCCATTCCTCAACATCTCTTTTAATTTCTTTTTTAATTTCTTCGTCCATTTTCAATTCAACAGAGACACACACTGCTCCGAGAAACATAATAAAATCCTCTAAAGAAACATCTGGGTCGCTTAATTTTCCTAATTGTTGAATAATATTCACTAAAATTTCAGAAGAAGGTAAGGCTAAAACCTTCTTTTTTAAATTTTGGTCTAATAAGTCGAAATGAATAGTCTTCCCGATAAGAAACAAAATCGCTTTTCTGCCTGGAACAGAAATATCAAGTTTAATTCCTTCAAGCATTGATACCCACATCAGCGACCTGTTTGACAAGCGGGGAATTTTTTTGTTTTCGTTAAGATGTTCTGACATGGTCAATCCTCCTAGAAGATTTGTTGCGTTGCGCTCCCCCTTTTTCCTTAAAATAGCATAAAAAAAAACAAAAATCAATCGTTTTTTATCTGCCGCCGAGGTGTTGCCCGCCGTCGACCGCAATCGTCTGTCCCGTAAGCGAGTCGTTCTCTAATACCATCCCCAAAACTCCACACACATCCTCCAATCCCACAACCTCCCCTATCAGAGTAGACCTTACCCTTCGCAAAAACATCTCCTCTTCCCCCTCACCCCCTTTTTTTCCCTCCTCCGCCAAAACCTGACCCAAAACTTGACCTAGTCCCAACCCCACAACCCTCACCTTCGGTGCCATCGCCATCGCCAAAATCTGCGTCAAGCCAAATAAGCCGAACTTGCTCACCGAGTAACTCACATAGTGCGGAGTCAGTCGTAACACGCGCTGGTCGAGCATGTTCACAATCACTCCCTTCACAACGCCTCCTGCCTCGCCTCCTGATTTCTTTGCCGATTTTTCTGCCGATTCGCTCCCCTCTCTTATTCCCTCTGCCAAACAGCGCGAGAGGACATACGCCGCCTCCAAATTCACCGACATATGCCTTGCCCACATATCCTCTGAAACCGAATCCCACTCGTCCCTCTCGAAAACCGAGGCATTGTTCACCAGCACAGAGACCACATCGCCAAAAGAGCCCGCAACACGAGAAACCAACCCCTCCGCCTCTGCGCGCCTCGACAAATCGGCTTGGAACACGCGCGCATCTCCGCCAATCGAGCGAATCTCCGCCGCAACCCCTTCCGCGCCCTGCATCGAATCTCGACAATGCACGGCAACGCGCATTCCTCGCGTCCGTGCTAAAGAGAGTGCCATCGCTCGACCAATACGCGCGCCTGCTCCTGTCACCAATGCAACCTTATCTCGAACATCCACGATACGAAAACTCCGATAATTCCAAAAAAAACACGATTTTTTTGCTTGACGCTCGCGCCAAACTAGCATAATGCCAAGCGAAGGCGTGCTTGAACTGCGCCTTCTCTTAATCGAAGAGCCTTCTCTTAGATTCTCCCTCCGTCTCACCCCTGCCCCCTATCGCCATGACCGAAGACCAAGACAGCAACAAAGCCGAGGACATCGACCTCAACGCCCTCTCTGACCAGGAGCTCGTCGAGCAAATGTGGGACGACCTCTACGACGGGCTACAAGAGCCTATCGTCGAGGGAACCCAAATTTTGCTCGAAAGAAAGTGGATGCCTTACGATGTGCTGACAAAGGCACTCATCGAGGGCATGCGAATCGTCGGCATCGACTTCAGAGACGGAATTCTCTTCGTGCCGGAAGTGCTGATGTCCGCAGGCGCGATGAAGGCGGGCATGTCTTTGTTGCGACCGCTCCTTGCCGAGACGGGTGCACCAAGCTTGGGAAAAATCGTCATCGGAACGGTCAAGGGCGACATCCATGATATTGGAAAAAACCTTGTCTCGATGATGCTAGAGGGTGCGGGATTCGAAATCATCGACCTTGGGGTCAATGTATCGGTAGAGGCTTACTTGGAGGCACTGGAAAAGCACAAGCCTGATATCCTTGGCATGTCGGCATTGCTCACGACGACCATGCCTTACATGAAGGTTGTTATCGACACGCTGAAAGAAAAAAATCTGCGCGACGACTATATTGTGCTTGTCGGTGGTGCGCCGCTCAACGAGGAGTTCGGCAAGGCTGTTGGTGCGGACAGCTACTGCCGCGATGCGGCGGTTGCTGTTGAGACGGCTAAGGAGTTCATGAAGCGCAAGCACAACATCAAGGCGAGCGCGGGCTAGGGGGTTGCCAAAGGAGGCAGCAAAGGGAGTGCAAAAAAAGGCAGTAAGGGGAGTGTCCAAAGGAGTGACAAGGGGAGCATCGAAGGGGGCATCCAGCGTGTTGTTGATTGCTTGTGGTGCGCTCGCGCGTGAGATTCTTACGATTCGCGAGCAGCGGGGGTTAGAGAATTTGCATGTGACTTGTTTGCCGGCGAAGTTGCACAATCGCCCTGCGTTGATTCCTGCGCGGGTGCGAGAGAAGATTCGCGCGGCTAAGGCTTGTTACGACAAGATTTATGTTCTTTATGGTGACTGCGGCACGGGGGGCATGTTGGATGTTGTGTTGCGGGAGGAGGGTGTTGAGCGGATTGGGGGACCTCATTGTTATGCTTTTTTTGCGGGGCAGGAGCGATTTACCGAGATGATGGAGAGCGATCCGACGCGGTTTTTTCTAACGGATTATCTTGCGCGTCATTTCCGCACTTTGATTTACGAGGGCTATGGATTGGATCGTCATCCTCACTTACGGGATCTTTTGTTTGGGAATTATCGGGGTGTTGTTTATTTGGCACAGACGGAGGATGGGGAGCTTGTGCGTTATGCGGAGCGTGCGGCGGAGATGTTGGGGTTGCCTTTGGAGATTATGCGAACGGGCTATGGGGAGTTGGGAACTTTCTTGGAGCGGGCGAACTAGGTTTGGTTTTGATGTGGGTTGAGCGTGTTTGCCTCTGTTCGCGCGTGTGCTTTTTATATTGACGGCAAAACGCAAGACGAGCGAGCCGCAGGCGAAGTGAGTTTTGCGCATGGGGGGCGTGGGGGGACGAAGTTCCCCCGCAAAAGACCACGCGTCAGCGAGCGCGTAAGCGCTTTTCTACGCGCGCAACCCGAAGGGTTACGCGCGTAGCCTCTTATTCAAAAGCGCACGACTTGTCGTGCGCAAGCTGACTCGCAACAAGGCAAGCAGTTCCTGTGATGAAAGGTTGTTGCACGAGGCAAGCCTCGCGCTTTGGTAACAAGAGGCTACGCACTTCGCGCTACGCGCTCGTGCGTAGAAAAGCGCACTGCGTGCGCTCCGCTGACGCGGGGTCTTCGTGGGGGGAATTTATCCCCCCACACCCCCCCGCGTGCTACGCACGCGACGTTTTGCATTCGTGAAGACTATCCGCCAGTGCCTTACATAAACACTCTAACCTAGCCTCGACGGCAAGCTCCGCGCGTAAGCCCGCGCCAAAGCCGAGAAAGCAGTAACGCTAGCCACCATCAAGCACGCCGTCGCCACAAGAGGCATCGAAGAGAAAACAAGAAAGTTCTGCGCCTCGCGCACAATGCTGCCCCAACTAGCATTGGGAGGCGGCGTGCCAAGCCCAAGATAGGCGAAAGACGCCTCAGCAAGAATGGCAACCGAAATCTGCGTGGAAGCAAGCAACAACAAAGGAGCAAGCGTGTTCGGCAAAATATGCCTGTACAGAATACGCCCCTCGCTCGCCCCCAGCGCGCGCGCCGCAGCAACAAAAGGAGAAAGATAAAGACCTTGAGCGATCGAGCGGCTGATCTTCCAAAAAACAGGAATGTTGAAAAGAGTGATCGCGCACAACACCGCAAGCCACCCCGGTTTGTAGAGCGTTGCGATCAAAAGCGCGGTCAGTAGAGCAGGAAAGGCGAAGAGCAAATCGGCGGTGTTAAGAAACGCACTACGCAGCAAAGGGCTCAAGATGCGCGCACTCGCAAGCCCCAGCGGCAAGGCGCACAGCAACGCGAGCGCGATGGCGCAAATCGCCGTCGAAAGCGACCAAAAGCCCCCTCGTAAGATTAATCGTAGCGTGTCTCTACCGTAGTGGTCTGTGCCAAGCCAGTGCGTAAGAGAAGGAGAGAGAAAGCGTTCCTCGATAACGATGGCGGGCGGCGGCGTAAAAACCGCGTAGCAGAAAAATATCAACAACACGAACAGCGCAAGCCAAAGCCCGTAGAGGCGGTTTTTGTTATGGATAGAGGAGGCGCGCATGGCAAGGCTCGGCAAGAATTCAGTATGTTTTGTTTTCGCTTCGGTGTTTATCCAAACCTGAATCATCAAGGCGTGAATCAAATAGCGTTGCGAGCAGATCGGCGAGGGTAGTTGCCAGCAGCGTCGCCGTGGCAAACAGCAGCGCAAGCGCGAGCGCGAGCGGCAAATCCCTCGCATGCGCGGCGTTGAGAAACAAAGAGCCGAGCCCCGGCAAGCCGAAGACGCTTTCTATCACAACGGTACCTGAAATGAGGAAGGCTGCCTGCAAGCCGCTGAGGGCGAGAAGGGGCGCGGCGACTATCGGTAGCGCGTGGCGGAGCAACACACGCTTTTGGGAAAGTCCCTTCGCGCGCGCGGTCGTAACGAAGGGCTGGGTCAGGGTTTCTATGAGGGAGGCGTTGGCGAAGCGCGCAAGAATCGCTATCTGCGGCAGCGCGAGCGCAAGCACAGGTAAGAGAAGGTGTCGCGCTTGCGCCGTCCAAACTATCTGCTCGGCGGCTTGCTCGGCGATGCCGCCACTAGGTAGCAGCGGCCAACGCACGGCGAAAAGCATAATCAGCGCGATGCCAAGCAAGAAAGAAGGCAGCGCGAGCAGAATGTTTAGAGAAAAATCGAGAATGCCTATAAAAAGTTTTCCCTGAATAAAATTTTCTTGCGTGCGTCTGCGCGCGGCAAGCAGGATTCCTAATCCCACGCCGCCCGCCGTTGCGAACAGAAAGCTTGCAAGCGAAAGGGTGAGCGAGAGAGGAAGTCGCTCGACGATAAGCCTTCGTACAGGCAAGCCGTAGAGCGCGCTCTCTCCCCAGTCGCCTTTCACGAAGGAGGTAAGCCACGCGACATAGCGGTGCACAAAGGGTTTGTCGAGCGCGAGTGCCGTGCGCATCCCTTGCAGGGCTTGCGCGTCGCCCTGAGTTCCGAATGTCGCCTCCGCCACATCGCCCGGCAGCCACACGAACAACGCAAAGAGCAACAGAGAAAAAAGCCACAGAAAAAGCAGCGTCGGTAGAAGACGCAATACAATCAGTTTGACTATTTTTGCCCCTATGCTCGCCCCTATTCTTGCTCCGAAATCTGACATAAGTTTTTCATCATGAAAGCATCAATTTTGTATCATGGGAGGAAGTGCGCATCGGTGACATCGTTCGCCTGTATGGGACTGTTTTTCCACAATCCTGTGAGGGCTTTGACGCGCACCATGTTTTTCGGCAGCTGAAAAAGAAAGATGGCGGGCAGGTCGTCGTTAAGATGCCGCTGCGCCTTGCGACGAAGTTTGCGTCGCTCTTTTGCCGAGGGTGTTGCTTTGAGTTTGTCCATCAGCAGCCGAAAGGAGGGGCTTTTGTAGCCGAAGTAGTACTCGTCGCGGGCGTAGATCTCCATGTCGTCGGGCTCTGTGTGGGCGATGATCGTGAGGTCGAAGTCGTAGCCGCGGAAGACCTCCGAAAGCCACTGCGCCCAAGCGATCGGGCGGATAACGACAGGAATGCCGACCGCTTCAAGCTGTTGCGCAATGATCTCGCCGCTACGGCGCGCGTAAGAAGGAGGGGGCAGTTTGAGCGTCAAGGTGGGAATTTTTTTGCTCCAGCCGCTTTTGTGCAAAAGCCGTCGTGCAAGTTGGGGGTCGTAAGCCCTGCGCGCCGCGAGATCGAGATAGTCGGGGGCGTGCGGCGGATAGTGGCTGCCGATCGCCTGCGCCGTGTCGAACATCGCCCCCGTGATCAGCGCACGGCGATCGATGGCGTAAGCGATCGCTTCGCGGACAAGCAAGTCTTGGAAGAAGGGTTTCCTGAGGTTCAAGGCGAGCAGCGTCTCCCCTTCGGTGGTGCCGCTCTCGACCTTGAAGCGAGGGTCTTTTTCAAGGGCTTGCAAGAGTTCAGGCGCGGGAAATCTGGGGAATACATCGATTTCTCCTGCTAGCATAGCGGCTTGCGCCGCCAAGGGTTCGGGTAGAAAACGAAAGCGTACGCTCTCAAGCGCGGGCGACTTTCCCCAGTAGTCGTCGTTGCGCACGAGCAACAGATCCGCGCCGCGTCGCCACGCGCTTAAGCGAAAGGGACCTGTGCCGATGGGGTTGTTGCGGTTGCTCGCAGCACTTTCGGGGTGGACGATGACGGCATCTCCCCAAGCGAGGTTGCGAGGAAACTGCGGATCAGCGTTGCGCAGAAGAATACGCAGGCGGTCGGGCGCAAGAACCTCCATGGCGCGGATGTTGCGAAACAGACGCTGTTGCGCGTTGCGACTTTCGGGCGCGGTCGTGCGTCGGAGCGAGAAGACCACCTCTTGTGCCGTCAGGGGTTTGCCGTCGTGGAAGCGCACGCCTTTGCGCAAGCGAAAGGTGAAGGTGGTTGCGTCTTTGGAGCGTGTCCAACTTTTGGCGAGCGCAGGCTGGAGGCGACCTTCTTCGTCGATGCGCGTCAGTCCCTCGAAGACATTGCCATAGACGACCTCGTCGATGGCAGCCGCAGCCCCTGCCGTGGGATCGAGGTGCGGCGGCTCTAAGGCAAGACCAAGACGCAGATGCTGTTTCTTTTGCGCCTGCACATCAGAAATTCCGCCGAAAGATACGGCGCATAAAACAGCGACGCAGCAACAGAGAAAACATTGAGGAAAGCGGAGGTGCATCGTCTTGCCGTGAAAGATTTTATGGAGGGTTTGCGCCGTGCGTCGCAGGAGATCCCAAGCGACACGATGCGACGAGCGTACCTTGCAGTATACCATATAATAATCTTGCATTATGCGTTGCGCTTTTGGCGACGCTAATGGCTTCGGCGTGCGCGAGCGTTGCCTTCCTCCTTGCTCTTTCAAGGTAACACACAAGACTTAAATTTTCATACTTGCCGTCGCCCAAAGAAAGGTAAGATTGAAAAAACAAAGCGCACAACAAAGACAATGACAAAGACAATGACAAAAACAAAGCTGTTCAAAACTACTTTCAAAGTGCGCCGCCTTGACTATCGTGTTGCCAGCCTTGTTTTGGCGGGAGGCGTGGTGTTTCTCGCGCTCTCAACAACAAGCCCTCGCGTGCGTGCCGCCTACGGGAGCTTCGCGCATAGTATTTTTGTCCAACCCCTGCAAAAGATCGCCAAGGCGAGAAGCGCAAGCAAACAGCAATCCCTCGCCGAGAGAGAAACCACAAAAAAAGAGGTTGTTCGTAACGCGGCTCGTCAAGCGGGCAGTTTGTCCTCGCCCTATGTCGAGGTGGGGGAGGACACGCTTTTTCCTCTGTTGGTGCGCGTTTGGTTGAATGTCGATTCTTCGCACACGGCGCGTGTTACGAACAACGACAAGCGTTTTCCCCTCGTCTATGAGCGAGCGATATCCGAGCAAGGCTTTGTACCTGTCGTGGGACTGACCTTCGGCGACAACTCCTTCGATATCGAGATACACGATGCCAACGGCAAACAAGTCGCGCGACACAGGCTTTCGGCAAAGATAGAGGACAGAGAAAATGTACGCGGTAGGCTTTCGGTAAAGAAGAAAGCTACGCGCAACGATTTCATCTCCGCGGCACTCTCCTTGGGAAGACTATATGAGTCATCTTCCGATCTCCCCAAGACAAAATCCTATATCAGCTACTACGGTGTAATCGATGATTTGGGTGATATCAGGTGGTTGTATCGCATGGAGGACATAGCTTGGATTGCGCAAACGTTCAGTGTCTTCGTTGAAAAGCAGATTTTCATCACAGACGGAGGGAACAAGATTTTTGTTGCGGATGTTTTCGGCAACACAAAGTTAGTTTTTGATGGGAAAAAAGCTTCTTCTGATCGTATCGACTATAGCATTCATCACGGTTTCACGGTGACCGAGAAAGACACGGCGCTGATACTGGCAGATCCTTTGACGAAAGAAGGAGGAGGGCGGCTTTCCATTGAAGATGTTGTTCTAGAAGTTGACTTGGACAACGGCAAGACGATCCGCGAAATCGATCTGAAAGATGTATTAGGCGATGTGTTAGATGTTGCCGCAGGTTCGAAGATTGACGATCATCTTTTGACGAGCAAACACTTGCAGGATTGGATGCATCTGAACTCGATCGTCTACGATTCTGAGAGCAACATGATCATTCTATCAGGTCGCCACCAGAGCGCGGTTTTTGCTATCGACTATAAGACGAGCGCGTTGGAATGGATGTTTGCTGATCCTGAAAATTTTTCTGCTCAACAGCAGGCACGTTTCTTGACGGCGCCTGATGGATATGTGTTTCACAAAGGGCAGCACGACGCGCAACTGCAAGGCAATCGGCTGCGCTTCTTAGATAACGCGGTGTTGGTAAAAAAAGAAGACGGCAGCTATAGAGACCCTGAAACGACGCCATCGCGTATCGTCGAGGCTACCTTGGATTTGGCGAACAAAAAAATAACTAAAATCAAAACCTATGCTCCGAAGTCTATTTTTTCCAAAATAACTAGCGGCTACGACTTTCGCGATGGCAAGTATCTTGTTTGTTATTGCGGCATTATAAAAGATGTCTTCGGGGGTTATATTGCTGACCCTCAACACGACAAGAATGCCAAAAATACAGCAGAGCTGTTTGAGTTCAAAGAGGGTAGCGATCGAGAGCTGTTGCATGTTTCTATCAAGGATACTAGCTTTCGACCTCGCTACTTCGATTGGAAAAAGATGGTAGGCGCGGAGTAAGAAAGTGAGGCTAGGTTACCAAGCTTTTTGTTATGTCTTTTGTTATGTTTAGCGTCATGTCTTTTGTCGTTGAATTGTTGAAGCAAACGCGTCGCTCTTTTAAAGCGCGACACCTTGCCTTTCGCGCTGCCAGTTTTGTCTTGGCGGGAGGCGTGGCGTTTCTCGCGCTCTCAACAACAAGCCCTCGCGTGCGTGCCGCCTACGGGAGTTTCGCGCATAGTATTTTTGTCCAACCCCTGCAAAAGATCGTCAAGGCGAGAAACGCAAGCAAGCGGCAAGCCCTCGCCGAGAGAGAAGACGCGAAAAGAGACATGCTTCGCAAAGCGGGCAGTTTGTCCTCGCCCTATGTCGAGGTGGGGGAGGACACGCTTTTTCCTCTGTTAGTGCGCGTTTGGCTGAATGTCGATTCTTCGCACACGGCGCGTGTTACGAACAACGACGAGCGTTTTCCCCTAGTCTATGAGCGAGCGATATCCGAGCAGGGCTTTGTGCCTATCGTAGGACTGACCTTCGGCGACAACTTCTTCGATATCGAGATACGCGATAGCAACGGCAAACAAGTAGCGCGACACAAGCTTGCGGCAAGGATAGAGGACAAGGAAGACGTGCGAAGCTGGATTTCGGTAAAGAAGAAAGCCGTGCACAACGATTTCGTCTCTGCGGCACTCTCCTTGGGAAAACTATATGAGTCATCTTCCGATCTCCCCAAGACAAAATCCTATATCAGCTACTACGGTGTAATCGATGATTTGGGTGATATCAGGTGGTTGTATCGTATAGAGGACATAGCTTGGATTGCGCAAACGTTCAGTGTCTTCGTTGACAAGCAGATTTTTATCACAGACGGATGGAACAAGATTTTTGTTGCGGATGTTTTCGGCAACGCAAAGTTAGTTTTTGATGGGAAAAAAACTTCTTCTGATCGTATCGACTATAGCATTCATCACGGTTTCACGGTGACCGAGAAAGGCACGGCGCTGATACTGGTAGACCCTTTGATGAAAAAAAGGAAGAGGTCTTCGTTCGGGGACATCGTTCTCGAGGTTGACTTGAGCAACGGCAAGAAGATCCGCGAAATCGATCTGAAAGATGTATTAAGCGATGTGTTAGATGTTGCCGCAGGTTCGAAGATTGACGATCATCTTTTGACGAGCAAACACTTGCAGGATTGGATGCATCTGAACTCGATCGTCTACGATTCTGAGAGCAACACGATTCTGCTCTCAGGTCGCCACCAGAACGCGGTTTTTGCTATCGACTATAAGACGAGCGCGCTGCAATGGATGTTTGCTGACCCCGAAGATTTTTCTGCTCAACAGCAGGCGCGTTTCTTGACAGCGCCTGAGGGGTATGTGTTTCACAAAGGGCAGCACGACGCGCAACTGCAAGGCAATCGGCTGCGCTTCTTAGATAACGCGGTGTTGGTAAAAAAAGAAGACGGCAGCTATAGAGACATTGAGGCGACGCCATCGCGTATCGTCGAGGCTACCTTGGATTTGGCGAACAAAAAAATAACTAAAATCAAAACCTATGCTCCGAAGTCTATTTTTTCCAAAATAACTAGCGGCTACGACTTTCGCGATGGCAAGTATCTTGTTTGTTATTGCGGCATTATAAAAGATGTCTTCGGGGGTTATATTGCTGACCTTCGACACGACAAGAATGCCAAAAATACAGCAGAGCTGTTTGAGTTCAAAGAGGGTAATGATCGAGAGTTGTTGCATATTTCTATCAAGGATACTAGCTTTCGCCCTCGCTACTTCGATTGGAAAAAGATGGTAGGCGCGGAGTAAGAAAGTGAGGCTGGGTTGCCAAAATTTTTGTTATATCTTTTGTTATGTTTAGCGCCATGTCTTTTGTCGTTGAATTGTTGAAGCAAACGCGTCGCTCTTTTAAAGCGCGACACCTTGCCTTTCGCGCTGCCAGTTTTGTCTTGGCGGGAGGCGTGGCGTTTCTCGCGCTCTCAACAACAAGCCCTCGCGTGCGCGAGGTCTACGGAAGTTTTGCAAGGAATCTCGCGCATAGTATTTTTGTCCAACCCCTGCAAAAGATCGTCAAGGCGAGAAGCGCAAGCAAACGGCAAGCTCTCGCAGAGAGAGAAGCCGCAAAAAGAGACGCGCTTCGTCAAGCGGGCAGTTTGTCCTCGCCCTATGTCGAGGTGGGGGAGGACACGATTTTTCCTCTGTTAGTGCGCGTTTGGCTGAATGTCGATTCTTCGCACACGGCGCGTGTTACGAACAACGACGAGCGTTTTCCCCTAGTCTATGAGCGAGCGATATCCGAGCAGGGCTTTGTGCCTATCGTAGGACTGACCTTCGGCGACAACTTCTTCGATATCGAGATACGCGATAGCAACGGCAAACAAGTAGCGCGACACAAGCTTGCGGCAAGGATAGAGGACAAGGAAAATGTACGCGGTAGGTTTTCGGTGAAGAAGAAAGCCGTGCACAACGATTTCATCTCCGCGGCATTCTCCTTGGGAAAACTAGATAACTTATCTTCCGATCTTTCCAAGACAATATCCTATATCAGCTACTACGGTGTCATCGATGATTTGGGTGACATCAGGTGGTTGCATCGTCTGGAGGACATAGATTGGATTTGGCAAACATTCAGTGTCTTCGTTGACAAGCAGATTTTTATCACACACGGAGAGAACAAGATTTTTGTTACGGATGTTTTCGGCAACGCAAAGTTAGTTTTTGATGGAAAAAAAGCTTCTTCTGATCGTATCGACTATGTCATACATCACGGTTTCACGGTGACCGACAAGGGCACGGCACTTATATTGGCAGATCCCTTCACGAAAGAAGGGCAGAGGTCTTCGTTCGAGGACATCGTTATCGAAGTTGACTTGAGCAACGGCAAGACGATCCGTGAGATCTATATGAGAGAATCCCTCAGAAATGTATTCGACAAACAGATTGTTTCTGTAGGTCTGAAGATCGAAAACCGTGCTTTGTTAAAGTCGCCGCTTTGGAGGAAAAAGGACTGGCTGCATCTGAACTCGGTCGTCTACGATTCTGCAAGCAACACGATCCTGCTGTCCGCTCGCAACCAGCGCGCGGTTTTCGCGCTCGACTACGAGACAGGCGCGCTGCAATGGATGTTCGCCGACCCCGAAGATTTTTCTGCACAACAGCAGGTGCGTTTCTTGACGGTGCCTGATGGTTATGTGTTTCACAAAGGGCAGCACGACGCGCAACTGCAGGGCAATCGTTTGCGCTTCTTCGATAACGCGGCGTTGGCGAAAAAGGAAGACAGCAACTATACAGACCTTGAGGCGCCGCTATCGCGTATCGTCGAGGCTACCTTGGACTTGGCAAACAAAGGGGTTGTCCGTGTAAAAACCTATGCTCCGAAGACGATTTTTTCCAGAATAACTAGCGGCTACGACTTTCGCGACGGCAAGTATCTTGTTTGTTATTGCGGTATTATAAAAGATACCTTCGGGGGTTATATTACTGACGAGCGACACAGACACAATGCCAAAAATACAGCAGAGCTGTTTGAGTTCAAAGAGGGTAGCGATCGAGAGCTGTTGCATATTTCTATCAAGAGCACTAGTTTTCGACCTCGCTACTTCGATTGGAAAAAGATGGTCGGCGCGGAGTAAGAAAGTGAGGCTGGGTTGCCAAAATTTTTGTTATGTCTTTTGTCGTTAAATTGTTGAAGCAAACGCGTCGCTCTTTTAAAGCGCGACATCTTGCCTTTCGTGCTGCCAGTTTTGTCTTGGCGGGAGGCGTGGCGTTTCTTGCGCTCTCAACAACAAGCCCTCGCGTGCGTGCTGCCTACGGGAGTTTCGCGCATAGTATTTTTGTCCAACCTCTGCAAAAAATCGTCAAGGCGAGAAGCGCAAGCAAACGGCAAGCTCTCGCAGAGAGAGAAACCACAAAAAAAGAGGTTGTTCGTAACGCGGCTCGTCAAGCGGGCAGTTTGTCCTCGCCCTATGTCGAGGTGGGGGAGGACGTGTTTTTTCCTCTGTTGGTGCGCGTTTGGTTGAATGTCGATTCTTCGCACACGGCACGTGTTACGAACAACGACGAGCGTTTTTCCCTCGTCTATGAACGAGCGATATCCGAGCAAGGCTTTGTACCTGTCGTGGGACTGACCTTTGGCGACAACTCCTTCGATATCGAGATACGCGATAGCAACGGCAAACAAGTAGCGCGACATAGGCTTGCGGCAAGGATAGAGGACAAGGAAAATGTACGCGGTAGGTTTTCGGTGAAGAAGAAAGCTACGCACAACGATTTCATCTCTGCGGCGCTCGTATGGAAGGTAGGGCAGGGCAGTTCTCAAGACAAACCCGAAAGAATGTACTATGGCGTGATCGACGATTTGGGCGATATTCGTTGGCTCCATCGGCGTGAGGGTATTTCAAAGCCGTGGATCTCGTTCGGGGTCATTTTTGACAAGAGGATTTTTTTTACATACGGTGCGCACAAAATTTTCGCTGCGGATGTTTTTGGCAACAAAGAAATTTTCTTCGATGGGAAAAACGCTTCTGCTGAGCGAAGAGATTACTACATTCATCACGATTTCACCCTCACCGACAAGGGTACAGCGCTATTGTTGGCGGATCCGAAAAGTAAGGAGGGATATCTTTTGTCGCACGATGATATTATCGTCGAGGTTGACCAGAATAACGGCAAGACGATCCGCGAGATAAATCTGAAAGACTCCTTAGGCGATGTGTTCGATATTGAAGCAGGTCCGAAGATTGAAGATCGTCTTTTGGGGAACAAACCATCACAGGATTGGATGCATCTGAACTCTATCGTCTACGATTCTGAGAGCAATACGATTCTGCTCTCAGGTCGCCACCAGAGCGCGGTTTTCGCGCTCGACTATAAGACGGGCGCGCTGCAATGGATGTTTGCTGACCCCGAAGATTTTTCTGCACAACAGCAGGTGCGTTTCTTGACGGCGCCTGAGGGGTATGTGTTTCACAAAGGGCAGCACGATGCGCAACTGCAGGGCAATCGTTTGCGCTTCTTCGATAACGCGGTGTTGGTGAAAAAGGAAGACGGCAGCTATAGAGACATTGAGGCGACGCCATCGCGTATCGTCGAGGCTAGATTGGATTTGGCGAACAAAAAAATAACGAAAATCAAAACCTATGCTCCGAAGACGATCTTTTCAAGAATAACTAGCGGCTACGACTTTCGCGACGGCAAGTATCTTGTTTGTTATTGCGGCATCATGAAGGATGCTTTCGGGGGTTATATTACGGATCCTCGGCACAAAAAAGGTTTAAAGGGCGAGGTTCAACTATTCGAGTTTGAAGAGGACAGTAACGACGAGCTGTTGCATATTTTCATCAACAAGGGTATCAGCTTTCGCCCTCGTTACTTCGATTGGAAAGAGATGGTCGGCGCGGAGTAAAAAAGTGAGGCTGGGTTGCCAAAATTTTTGTTATATCTTTTGTTATGTTTAGTGCCGTGTCTTTTGTTGTTGAATTGTTGAAGCAAACGCGTCGCTCTTTTAAAGCGCGACACCTTGCCTTTCGTGCTGCCAGTTTTGTCTTGGCGGGAGGTGTGGTGTTTCTCGCGCTCTCAACAACAAGCCCTCGCGTGCGCGCTGCCTACGGGAGTTTCGCAGGGAATCTCGCGCAGAGTATTTTTGTCCAACCCCTGCAAAAAATCGTCAAGGCGAGAAACGCAAGCAAGCGGCAAGCTCTCGCAGAGAGAGAAGACGCAAAAAGAGACGCGCTTCGTAAAGCGGGCAGTTTGTCCTCGCCCTATGTCGAGGTGGGGGAGGATGCGATTTTTCCTCTGTTGGTGCGCGTTTGGTTGAATGTAGATTCTTCGCACACGGTGCGCGTCTTGAACAACGACGAGCGTTTTCCCCTAGTCTATGAGCGAGCGATATCCGAGCAGGGCTTTGTGCCTATCGTAGGACTGACCTTCGGCGACAATTTCTTCGATATCGAGATACGCGATAGCAACGGCAAACAAGTAGCGCGACACAGGCTTGCGGCAAGGATAGAGGACAAGGAAAATGTACGCGGTAGGTTTTCGGTGAAGAAGAAAGCTACGCACAACGATTTCATCTCCGCGGCACTCTCCTTGGGAAGACTACATAAGTTATCTTCCGATCTTCCCAAGACAAAATCCTATGTCAGATACTACGGTGTCATCGATGATTTAGGTGACATCAGGTGGTTGCATCGTCTGGAGGACATAGTTTGGTTTTGGCAAACGCACGGAGTCTTCGTTGACAAGCAGATTTTCATCACACACGGACGTCACAAAATTTTCGTTACGGATGTTTTCGGCAACGCAAAGTTAGTTTTTGATGGAAAAAAAGCTTCTTCTGATCGTATCGACTATAACATTCACCACGCTTTCACTCTCACCGACAAGGGCACGGTGCTGATACTGGCGAATCCTTTGACGAAAGAAGGGCAGAGGTCTACGTTCGGGGACATCGTTATCGAAGTTGACTTGAGCAACGGCAAGACGATCCGTGAGATCGATATAAGAGAATCCCTCAGAAATGTGTTTGATAAACAAATTGTTGCTGCAGGTTCGAAGATTGAAGACCATGCTTTGTTAAAGTCGCCGCCTTGGAGGAAAAAGGACTGGCTGCATATGAACTCGATCGTCTACGATTCTGAGAGCAACACGATCCTGCTGTCCGCTCGCCACCAGAGCGTGGTTTTCGCGCTCGACTACGATACAGGTGCACTGGAGTGGATGTTTGCCGACCCCGAAGATTTTTCTGCACAACAGCAGGCGCGTTTCTTGACGGCGCCTGAGGGGTATGTGTTTCACAAAGGGCCGCACGATGCGCAACTGCAGGGCAATCGTTTGCGTTTCTTCGATAACGCGGTGTTGGTGAAAAAGGAAGACGGCAGCTATAGAGACCTTGAGGCGACGCCCTCGCGTATTGTCGAGGCTAGATTGGATTTGGCGAACAAAAAAATAATGAAAATCAAAACCTATGTTCCGAAGTCTATTTTTTCCAGAGTAACTAGCGGCTACGACTTTCGCGATGGTAAGTATCTTGTTTGTTATTGCGGCATTGTAAAAGATACCTTCGGGGGTTATGTTGCTGACCCTCGACACGAATACAAAATCAAGGCAACAGCAGAGCTGTTTGAGTTCAAAGAGGGTAGCGATCGAGAGCTGTTGCATATTTCTATCAAGGGTAACAGCTTTCGTCCTCGCTACTTCGATTGGAAAGAGATGGTCGGCGCGATAGAGAATCCTCGCTGAAGTAAGGCGGAAAAAAGTTAAGACCATGCAAAAAATCTTGGCAAAAAATCTTGGCAAAAAATCTTGCATCAAAGTCAAAGATGCGCTACAAACATGAGCATCGGTCGGATGAGTGCCTTGACGCTTGTTGTGTCTCTAAAGCCTTTTTAGCCTGATATCCTTCTGACACTCTTCTCGTTGCCCTCTTGATGACTTCTTGGGCGTTCTAGTTGTGGTGTTTTTTGTCTGTTTTAAAGGAGAAAATGATGTCTTTAGTCTCTGGTTTTTTGTCGCGTGTTTGGAAATTTGTTGCCAAGCGCAACGCGGCAAGCCTTGTTTTGCTAGGAGCTGTGGTGTTTTTCACAATATCCTTGGCAATCCCCGATTTACGCTCCGCCTATTGGAGCGTTGCGAACTACCGTGTTGCGCAGCTCGTTCAAAAAATTTCAACGAGCAGAGAGAATAGGAAACAGAAATCTCTTGCTCGTAGAGAAGAAACGCAAAAAGAAAAGCTTCGCCAAGCCAGCAGCTTGTCCTCGCCTTATGTCGAAGTGGGGGCAGAAAAAGTCTTTCCCCTGCTCGTGCGTGTTTGGCTGAATGCCGATTCTTCGCACACGGCGCGCGTATCGAACAACGACAAGCGTTTTCCCCTCGTCTATGAGCGAGCGATATCCGAGCAAGGCTTCGTTCCCGTCGTTGGGTTAGCGTTCGGCGACAACTCCTTCGATATCGAAATACGAGACAGCAGCGGCAAAAAAGTTGCACGACACTCTCTGTCCGCGACGATCGAAGACAGCGATGACATTCAAGGTTGGATCGAAGTTCGCAAAAAGCCCGCGCGCAACGATTTCCTTTCGACACTCATCGCTTGGGGCACTATTTTCGGGCAGGTTCCGAAACAAAAGTACTTTTCCGTCGTCGATGACTTCGGCACTCTTCGATGGGTCTATCGTTGGGCGGGCGATCCCCAGAGAGGACGCGGCGGTTATGGGCTGACGGGCGAAGTTCACGGTGATCGCGTTTTGATTCCCGACGACGAAGGCATCAAGGTTGTTTCCACCGATGTGTTCGGCAACACAAAAGTGATCTTCGACGGAGAGAGCTATTCGAAAAAGCACGACTACAAGGTTCATCACGGACTGCGCGTAACCGACAAGGGTACGTTGCTTGTGATCGCTGACCCCATACAAAAGGGTGCTGTGCCGCTTCCTGAAAATCCGAAGATTCTTTCGGAGGAAGACACGATCTTGGAAATCGATCTGGCGAGCGGCAAGCTGTTGCGTGAAATCGATTTGAAAAAGGTTTTTGCCGACAACGCCAAACGCCCCATGCTCGAAGATCAGGGAATCCTTCCGCCCAAGAAGAACGACTGGATGCACCTGAATGCTATCTACTACGACGAGGAGAGCGAAACGATCGTTCTATCAGGTCGTAATCAGAGCGCGGTTTTTGGACTCGATTATGAAACAGGAGACTTGGCGTGGCTTTTTGCCGACCCCGAAGGGTGGCCCGATCGCAAAGCCTTGCCGCTGTTGGCAGCACCGCGCGGCTATCGCTACCATCGCGGACAACACGATGTTCGATTGGACGGCAATCGCTTGCGCTTTTTCGATAACGCGGTGTTGTTGAAAGACGGCAAGGGAGGCTATATTCCGACTTCTGCTACGCGCTCGCGCGTCGTCGAGGCGCGGCTGGACCTTGCAAATCGCAAGGTGACGAGCGTCGCCACCTATGCTCCCGAAAACATCTTTTCCAAGATAACGGGAGGCTACGACTTTCGCGACGGTAGATATCTGCTGTGCTACTGCGGAATCATGAAAGATGTTTTCGGAAAATATGTCAATGACTTCCGAAACAGCAAGGGAGTAGAAGGCGAGTCTCAGCTGTTCGAGTTCGCTCAGGGCAGCAATCAAGAGCGCTTGCACTTTTCCATCAAGGGTATCAGCTACCGCCCTCGCTACTTTGACTGGAAAAAAATGGTCGGCGCGAAATAGGTAATCAGTAGAAATATGTCGCCAGAGGCATCTTCAAGAGTGTTCTTTAAGAGTGTTCTTGAGGGTGTTCTCAAGCGCGTTTCTAGCGTGCCTCTGTGCCTCCAAGCATTGTACTTGGGCTTGTGTGTTTTGTCGCTTGCAGGATGCGCTTCTGCTACGCCCCTGAATGCGTTGGATCATGTGCCTTCGAAAGCGTGGCAATCCACCGAAAATCCTGTCGAGGATAGCGAGCGCGCAAGCGTCTCCTTGCCCGCCAAGAAGGGTGCGCGTCCTTGAAGGGGCAGAGCGGAATTAAGAAGTTTGGCGGCGATTGGCGATTCTCAGACGCAGAGCGTTGATTTTGATGAATCCTTCTGCGTCTTTTTGATCGAAGACAGAATCCGCCTCGAAGGTTGCATGCTCGGCGGAATAGAGGCTATGCGGGCTCTGCCGCCCCAAGAGGGTCGTAGATCCCTTGTAGAGACGCAAGCTGACCCGTCCCTCGACGAACGGCTGATGATGATCGAAGAGCTTTTGTAACGCCTCGCGCTCAGGCGAGAACCACAACCCATTGTAGAGGAGGGCGGCGTATTGCGGGACGAGCTGATCGCGCAGGCGTGTGAGCTCGCGATCTAGCGTGAGCGATTCCAACGCGCGTTTGGCAAAAAGCCACAGCGTTCCGCCTGGTGTCTCGTAGACGCCGCGCGACTTCATGCCGATCTGTCGATTTTCGACGAGGTCGAGCCTTCCGATAGCATGCTCGCCGCCGATGACATTCAGCTGCTCCAAGCACTGCCTTGTCGAACCCTCGCTGCCGTCGATCGCGCAGGGTGCGCCGTTGCGAAAATCGATATGAAGCACGCGGGGTTTGTCGGGCGCGTCTTGCGGCGCGCGCGTGCGTGCATAGACGAATTCGGGCGCTTCTTGAGCGGGATCTTCCAAAACCTTTCCCTCCGCCGAGATGTGCAGCAGGTTGGCATCGACCGAGAAGGGAGCTTCGCCGCGCTTGTCCTTAGGAACGGGAATTTGGCGGCTGGAAGCCCAGTCGAGAAGGGCATCGCGTCCTTGGAAGTCCCAAATCCGCCACGGCGCGATGACACGCAACTCAGGGGCAAGCGCACGATAGGTCAACTCGAAGCGCACCTGATCGTTTCCCTTGCCCGTTGCTCCGTGCGAGACGGCATCGGCGTCAAGCTCGCGCGCAAGCTCGATTTGTCGCTTGGCGATCAGCGGGCGCGCGATCGCTGTTCCCAGAAGGTAGGCACTCTCGTAAAGCGCGTTCGCCCGAAACATCGGCGCGACATAGTCTTCGACGAAGCTCTCGCGCAAGTCCTCGATGCAAACCTTGTGCGCGCCCAAGGCGTAGGCTTTGCGTTCTGCGCTCGCCAAGTCTTCGTCCTGTCCGATGTCGGCGATGTAGCAGACAATTTTGGCAGCGTCGTTCTTGGCAGCGTAGTTTTCTTGCAACCACTTGAGAATGATCGATGTATCCAACCCGCCCGAATAGGCAAGCACGATGCATCGCACAGCCTCTGTCGCCTCTGTTGCTTTCACGGGGCTGTCCGCAGAGGGGTCAAATTGTGCCTTGTGGATAGCACGCGGGCAGAGGGCGTTTAGACGTTGAGCGTGGCACGGTCGAGCAATCCCATTTCGCCCAAAAGCGTGATGTAGGCGATGGTCAGCCTCCGTTCGATATCGAGGAACTTCAGCTGCGTTTGGAGGAACTGCGCTTCCAGCTCGGTGATGCGCGTCGGGCTTGTCGACTCTTCCCCCTCTTCTACGGCGGCGTTGCGCAAGGCAGCGAGCATGCGTGCGTTCTCCACCCCGAAGTTTCTCTGCGCGTTGTATTGTGCGCTGAGCGAGACGAGATCGTTCCACGCCTCGGCGACAACTTGGCGGTGTTTTTGGGCGAATGTTCCGCGTTCGCCTTCTGCCACTCTCGCCTCGGCGCGCGCTGCGCCGACCAGACTTTTCAGACGGAAGGCATCGGCAAGGCTCCAGTCTATACGCAACCCTGCGTAAGCCAAGATCTCGCTACCGGAGTCGTCGTGAAAAGTTTCAGGCACGGGGTTGTAGCGATAGCGTCCTTCTGCCACCATCGACACTTTGGGAATTCCTTTGGATCGCTCTCTCAGCAGCACGTTGCTCGCGCGCTGTGCGCGTTGCGTTTCGATATGATAGGCGGGATTGCTCCGCCGTGCGACTTGCAGGCTTTCCTCGAAGGTGCGCGGAATCAGGTCGAGCGGAAGGTTGACGCGTGTCATCGAGGCGACATCGGGTACAAACCGAAACGTCGCGACGAACGCTCCTCTGCTAGCGTCCAGCTCTTTTCTGCTTTTCAACAAAAGGCTTTCTCCGTCCTGCGCCACCTGTCGCATACGCCACCGCTCCCAAAGCCCTTGTCCTTCGCCTTGTTCGGCGATCTGCGTGCTTTGCGTCAAGATAAACGCGCGACGTTGTTGCGTGCGGAACAGCAAGGCGCGATAGCGCAAATCGACATAGTTTTGCAGAGCGTGGGCGATCAGTTCTTGTTCCGCTTGGCGCAGGCTGGTGCGTGCTATTTGCACATCGATCCGATGATCGCGCAAGCCTGCCTTGCGTTCGCCGCCGTCGGCGAGCCTTTGGTTGATCTCTAAGGATACATCGACATAGGGCTTCAGCCCACCGGAGGAGGCATTCGGGTTGCTGACATCGGCGAAGGCGGCGCCGCCTTCGCTCTTCAGATTGATGCGCGGCACGGCAGCCGAGGTGATCGAGGCGTTGCGCGCCTTGCGTGCGTGGATAAGATTTTGTTCGCTCGCATGCACATGTTCGTCCGCATCAAGCGCGCCTTTCAGCGCTGCTCGCCAGTCGTAACTCAGAGATCCGGGTGCAGCCGTTTGCCCGAAGGCGGGCGAGGGGTAGGATGCAAAAAACATGACGGCGGCAAGCAAACATAGCTTACAAAGCCCGAACTCAAACCATCCGTGCCGAGCGTGTAGCGAGACAAGCGAGGGAGGGGACATTGGCATGGTCGGTGTTAGGGTCGTATTCATGGGATTGTTCCTCAATCGAGTTTGACGGTTTTGCCTTCGCGTGCGGCGAAGGCTTGCGCCCATTCTATTTTTGCGTTGGCTTCGATGATTTTCATCGTCGCGTCTTTGTGTGCAACGTCGTGATGAAACAGCGCGAGTCGTTTTGCACCTGCTTGGCGACAGAGTCGCACGCCTTCCTGCCAGCTGGAGTGTCCCCATCCGACGTGCGTTTTATATTCCTCGTCGGTGTAGGTTGCGTCGTAGATGACCAAATCGCTCCCTTCGATGAGCGCGAGAATTTTTTCGTCGGGCTGCTGGGGTTTGTGTTCGGTGTCGGTGACATAGCAAAGCGATTGTCCTCTGTAATCTATACGATAGGCGGTCGCTCCGTTCGGATGGTTCAGCGGCGTTGTGCGCACGCTAATCTCGGAGTTGAGCGTGAAAGAGTCGCCAGGTTGAAAATCGGTGAAGGTTTTTTTCGACACCAGCGCCGAGATGGGAATCGGAAAATAGGGAGCTTTCATTTCTTCTGCCAGCACCTTCTCGATGCCGCCGTACTTCTGCAAGCCGCCGGCTTTGATATGCAGCGTGACCGTTTTGTCGAAGGCGGCGGGAAAGAACGGAAAGCCTTGAACATGATCCCAATGCACATGCGAGAAAAGAATATAGGCATTCTTAATCTTCTGCGTCATCATACGCTCGCTCGCGCGGCGGATGCCTGTGCCGGCATCCAAAATGATGAGGTGGTCGCCGCACCACACCTCGACACAGGAGGTATTGCCGCCGAACTCCATAAAATTAGGAGAACAGACAGGAATGCTGCCTCTTACTCCGCGAAAGGTCACTTCAAACATACAACACCGTGAAAATCGGCGGTAAAAACGCTTCCTCGCATGAGCTTTCTGCCGATAGCGAAGGAGCGTTTGTTAGTACTCTGCATATCATTGTAGGGCGTTTTGCACTTTTGTCAAGACATAATTACAAAAAAATTATTACGCACTTATATCAGAAATAGCAGGAAATTTGCATGGAATTGGCGTTTATTTTGCTTTTATCCATAGAGATCAACATTTTTGCAACAATTGTGCCGTTAAATGCCTGCTGCCTTCGCCCTTGCTGAGCGTGTCGCTCGTTTTCACGAAAATTTGAAGAGCGGAAATAGTCCTCAGGCGCTGGAAGAAATTTCGCGCGCGCAGCAAGAATCACCCGCAGAGCAAGGTGTCGGATTCTTTTTGACCGGACTCTTCTTCTTGCAAGAAGGGCACCCCGGGCGCGCCTTGCAGGCGATGGAGGCAGCCGTGCGCTTTGAGCCCGATTCGCGTGAATGCCTCTTTGGGCTTGCCATGGCGAACAGCGCGTTGGGGTTTTATCAGGAGGTCTTGTTTTGCAACAAGCTCGGCGCAACGACGCGCGAGATCGCGCACGAGAGGGGGTGGGGGGAGCTGCTGCCCCCATCGTTGCGCGCCAAGGATCGTCTTCTGTTTCTCACCGACGAGCGGGTTGTGCTTTCGCGGGTGGAAAAGCATCGACGCGGCGGCGACGCGCTGAAGGCAGCGAGCATTGCCGAAGACGCGCTGCTCGCCTTCCCACAGCATCAGGCTTGGCGTCGTGCCGCCATCGATTGCTATCGCGAAGCCAACCGCCCCTTCGCCGCCGCTACGCTTCTGCAATCTCTGTTAGCGCGCGAGGCACTGAGCATGGAGGAGCAGTTGCTGACGGGAGAAATCTTCGCCGAGTTGGGTCGTAAGCAAGAAAGCCTGTTGTGGTTCGAGCGCGTTGCGCACGCCGAAAACACTAACAGCGGTTATCGTGCAGGCGTTGCCAAGCTGTTGTTTTCCTCGCGTCCTCCTTTGCCGCAAAGCCTGCTTTCCCTCAGCGAGCGCGTCACGGGCGGGTTGCCGCCCGTACCTTGCAGTAAGGGAACTAAGGCACTCGTCAAGGATCGTCTCCGAATCGGGATCGTCTCGGCGGACTTGCAGCTCGGAGGGCTCGTCGAGCGCATCGCACTTCTCTTTGAAATGTTCGACAAGAGCAACATCGAATTCTTTCTCTACATCGATAAGCCGCAACACGATGCCCTGACCGAACGTTTCGTGGCGCTTTCCAAAGATCACTTCCACACGCACGCCATCGACGACGCCACCTTTGCGCGCATCGTCTTCGAGGACGAGATCGATGTTTTGCTCGACCTCGACCTTCGCAACATCTACCGCCGTCCCGCCGTCGCACGCTTGAAGCCCGCTTGCTTGCACGTCGTCGCATTCGCAGATCCGCACGAGGCGCATCGCTGGGGTTACGATGCCGTCCTCAGCGATCCCTTCCTATCTCCAAGAAAGGGAGAAAGCACAGGAGAAAAAACGGACGGCGATAGCTACAAGTTGCTCGACGACACAACGCCCTGCCCTGTGTTGCGTCCGCGCTTGGGTTTCTTGCAAGTCGTCGACATGTTCGAGGTACAACCCATCGTCGCTCCAACTTCAAACCCAGATCCAAATCCAGATTCAGCTCCAACGCCCGCGCGCCAAAAGGTGCGCGTAGGATTATCCGCTGCCTACGCTTCTTTCGACAAGGTTGCGCGAGACCTTATCGTGCGTTGCCTGATTGCGCTGCCTCATGTAGAGCTGATTCTCGATAGCGAAACCCTGGGCGGCGAGAAAGCGGCGGCAACCTTGCTCGCGGATATTGAAAAATCTTTGGAAACCTCTCTGGAACAATCTCTAGAAAAATTTCCAAAACAATCTCTGTCGTCCGAAGAGTATCGCAAGCCTCAAGACAGACTTCGCGTCTTGCCTGAGCATGCATCGCTGACGCTCTTTTTGCAGCAGATCGACCTGTTGTTGGATATCGCCTATCCTCGTTCTGCCTATACGGTATGGCAGTGTTTGCGCCACGCTGTTCCTGTTCTCACCTTGGCGGGAGAAAATATCGCTGAAAGATTGGGGCTCTCCGTGGCAGCCCAAATGGGACTGCAGGACATGTGCGTTTGCAAGGACGAGGAAGAGCTGCTCTCGCGCTTGCGTGCCTTTTGTGCCTGTGAGCAGCATCGACAGCACATACGCGGTGAGTTGCAACGCCGCACAAGACACTCGAAAAACCCAAAGCTCATCACCCAGAAAGCTTTGGCGGTCGTCGAAGCCTTGTTCGAGGGGGTCGTCACCTTAGGTAGAAGGGGTCGCTATCAACCCTCAAGCGTGCAACCCTAAAGCGTGAGCCAAGAAAGATGAGCCAAGCAAGATGAGCCAAGCAAGATGAGTAAAAAGGCATCTCCAAAGATGACGCAAGAGGAGAATCTTTTTGCGCGCAACATGGCGTGGCTTGCCGAGAGCCATCCGCCTCTTTTTCGTCGTATGGAGGCAACCCCTGTCGGACGTTTTGACACGCCGCTCTTTGAGCGAGGACGCATCGTCAACTTGGAGACAGGAGGCACGCGCCTATACGCGCCGAACGCTCCCCGGCAGGCAAAGCAGGAGACGGACAAGTATTTTGCCGACAAAAAATTTTTTGCAGCACACAGGAAAAACATCGATGTGAAGTCCTCTTCTCGCAAGGCTGCCGCGCGTGCAGACTGGATGCTGACGCGCGACCTGAAAGCCGTTTTTCTGAAGGACGCGCGGACGCACGGCGCACGCCACGACACGCCCACCCTTGAGCGTTCGTTGCTGGTTGTCTTTGGTTTGGGGTTGGGATACCACATTGCTCCTTTATTGCAACGTTTGAAGCCTTGCAATGTATGCATATTGGAGACGCGGAGGGAGAATATGTTCTTCGCAGCTCGCTCGCAGGATTTCACACGCTGGAGCCGTTTGTGCGCAGAGCGCGAGGGGCGCGTGTTCTTTGTTGTCGAGGAAGAGACGGAAGATTTGGAAAGGGTTTTCACGCATGTGCTATCGGACGAGTTGCATTTTTTTGCGGATAATTTCTTTCTCTATCGCCACGCGACGATGGGAGCGGGCTTGCGACGCTTGGAGCCCCGCATGGCAGACATTCTTCAGAGCGCGCTACGCAACCGAGGATTTTTTGAAGATCAGCTACGCATGTTGGACAACAGCATCGGCAATCTTTCTTTGGCTTCCTCCAGCGTTTTTCTGAAACCCCGATTGCGCGTTCGCCAGAAGGAGGAGGTTTTGATTCTTGCCAACGGGCCTTCGCTCGACGATGCGCTGCCCTACTTACCTCGCCTGTGTCGAGGACGTGTTGTTTTTTCCTGCGGCTCGACGCTCTACACTCTTTTGAAGAACGGCATTGTTCCGCACTATCACTGCGAGATAGAAAACATTTTTCCTCCCGCCCACCATCTCGTCAAAATACGCGAGGCGGGCTATGCCTTGGACGCTCTCACCTTGCTTGCGGCTGTAACAGTGCAATCCGATGTTGTCGCCTCGTTTCCAAGGCGCGTTTTGTTTTCGCGCCCCCTTGTGCCGCTCAACTATGCGAGCGACTTTGAACCTCTCGACGATGCTGCTCCGACTGTTGCCAACACGGCACTTTCCTGCGCGCAGGCGATGGGATTTTCTACCTTCTACTTGCTGGGTGTCGATTGCGGTTACAAGCAAGGTCGCTTGCACCATGCTAAGGATGCCGTTCATTTTCTCGACGAAGAGTTCAAACGCTTAGAGGACGAACGCCAGCAGCGCAGCCATCTCGTCTTTCGAGGAAACTTCGGCGGTTATGTGCGTTCTCAAGAGGTTTTGTTAGCAACAAAACAAGTATTGGAGATGAAGGCGCGCAAGCACCCGCTAGATCGTTTTTACAACTGCAGCGACGGGGCTTTCCTGAAGGGTTTTGTGCCGTTGCTGCCGAACCTGATAGAAACCTTGAGCTTGTCTTTGGACGATGCTAACAGCGCACCTCACAACAGCGATATGTGGCAGGAGATCTGCCCTCGACTTTCGTTGGCTGATGCGGGTGTGCAAACGCGCTTGGAGCTGGCGCAAAAACAGATTGCTTCTTGCGCGCAACAATTAGAGAGTTTATTCGCAACCCTAGAAGATGTCGACTCGGTTGCGGGTTTACAGGCACTTCACAAGGGGTTGAGGGCTTTCTTCGCGCCTCAAAACGATGAGGCAAGCGATACGGCAACTGACAGCGCGCGAGAGGAGCGACAGAGTCGAGATCTTGTTGTGCACTTTTACATTGGGAGCGCGTTTATTTTTTTCAACAGCATTTACGAATGTTTTTTGGATACTTCTAGGGAGCGATGGCTTCGCATGCGGCGTGAGATGAGTGGGTGTGTGCAAAGGCGGTTGCGGGCTATGAGTCCTTGCTTGGAGGGGGCACTTGGGAATGCGCATGAGAGGGTTTCGCGGGCACTGCGAGAGCAATAGGCGCGTTTTGTAGTTTGTGTGTGTCTGCCTTTGCTTGCTTGCGCTTTTTTATGGGCGTACGGCGTAACGACAAAAACTTGCTTTGTATGATGACGGATGCAAAACATGCGCACAGTATCATTGACGCGCACGGCAAGCCGTGCGCTATGGCGTGCGCGGGGGGTGTGGGGGGATAAATTCCCCCCACGAAGACCCCGCGTCAGCGGAGCGCACGAAGTGCGCTTTCTACGCGCGTAGCGCGTAGCCTCTTATTCAAAAGCGCGTTTCGCAGAAACGCGCAAGCTGACTCGTGCATGGTACGGCGTTTTTAATTTTGCCTAGAAGATAGAGATAAAAACAATCGCACGCAGTGCGAAAACAAAGTTGACAGTCTACGCAAAAAATGCGAAAAACAGCACAAGCGATTCGCACCTTTAACACACGGAGATTGGATCATGGCTTTTCAAAAACCGCAGACAATAAAAGAAATTATCAAAAAAAACTGAACAATAAGTATTTTTTGCCTTCCTTTCAGAGAGAATTTGTTTGGGAGAAAGAAAAAATTGAAAAATTATTTGATTCACTTATGCGTGATTTTCCTATCAATAGTTTTTTGTTTTGGAAAGTTAACAAGAAAATTAAAGATGAAAGAAATTTTTATGAATTTATTTGTGAATTTAAAAAACATGAGCCTCACAATCCAAAGGTAACAGGTTTTCCTAATGGTAATTTTTTTGCAGTTCTTGATGGGCAACAAAGGTTGACTGCTCTTAACATAGGTTTGTGTGGAAATTATACCGAACGCAAGAAAGGGCAACATAAAGACAAAAAAGGTGATTTTCCTAAATACAAATTGTATTTAAATCTGCAAAAAATACCCTCTACGGATGAAACATCAGATGATAAACATTATCAGTTCAAATTTATGGAAGTAAAAAATACAGAAAAAAAATGGTTTCCAGTTTGTGATATTGTTGAGCGTAAAAACAAAGAAGAGGCTGTGAAATACGCTGAAAAACATTACGGGATTAAGGATAATAGAATGCATTCTTGTATTAAAAAACTCTTTGAAATTATCCATGAAAAACCTTTAATTAATTTTTATTTGGAAGATACAAAAAAAATAGAAAAAGCTCTTAAAATTTTTATTCGTGTTAACAGAGGAGGCACAGCTCTTGATTATTCTGATTTGCTATTAAGCTCTGTTATAGCTGAGTGGAACAACAAGGATCAAAGCATAAGAACCGATATACTTGATTTTGTTGACGAAATAAACGATAAGGGAAAGCATCGAGGAGAATCCTTTCGATTCAGCAAAGATTTTGTCTTGAAAACAGGATTGGTTTTAACTAAGAATCATCCTAAATTTAATGTAGAAAATTTTAAAAAAGAAAATGTAGAAAAAATAGAAAAAGACTGGGATAAAATTAAAAAATCTATATCTTCTGCGACTGATGTTTTAGTCCGTTTAGGCGATGGAAAAACACTAATCTCAAACTACACGCCAATACCTATCGCACCATTATTACTTTTTAACCATAACTTTAATATTGAGTCAAATTCAAACTATCAAAAACATTAGTTTTGTTTATAACAAGAGCATTAATAAAAAGAGTTTTTGGAAGCTTTCACAAAGCTTGAGCATAAGGATAAAAATTGAAGAAAATAAAAGCAAGAATTTTCCTTTTGAAGAATTAGCGAAAAAACTAATTTGCAATTTAATTATTCTGAAATTGACGATTTTTTAGATACTCAATACAAAAATGATTTGTCATTTGTTCTTCTTTCAATTTTACAAAAAAACAAATTCCCGCCTAGTGGAAGCATTCAAAAAGATCATTTTTTTCCTCAAAAATATTTTGGGAATGAAATAAACGATACTGAAAATAAGAACATTGGCTAATTTTTCTGCTCCTCGATATTACCAACAAAGAAAAAAGCAAGAAAAATCCATATGATTGGATTGATGAGCAAAATAATTTCTAGACGAAAAAAAGAGATGGATGGAAGACTGCTTTTCCTTCCGATTCTTCTAAAGAATGCGTGTCTTTCATAAATTTTACAAAAAAAGAGAGAAGATATTAAGAAAAAGCTTATGAAAACCTTGAAGTTAACCAAGATGAAGCAAAAAAATAATTTACCGTGTTAAGAGCCAGCTAACGCATTGCTTCGCAATGCGCGTTGAATAAGAGGCGCGCTTCGTTGCGCTGCCTCTAGGGCCGGAAAACAGGCTCTTTTGCGAGGCAGTATTGCGCGAGGCTTCGCCTCGCGCTTGTGCGCTACGCGCAACGTGTGTAGAAGGCGCTTACGCGCCCCGCTGACGCGGGGTCTTTTGCGAGGGATTACTCCCTCGCGCTCCCCGTGCGCTACGCGCACGATGTTTTGCATCCGTCATCATACAAAGCCCGTCTATGTTGCACGAACGCGAGGGGATTACTCCCTCGCGCTCCCCGCGTCACAGCGTACGGCTTGCCGTGCGCGTCCATAATGCAGCGCGCACGATGTTTTGCCTCCGTCATCATACAAAGCCCGTGTGTAAAGCGCAGGCAAGTAGCATCAATCGCAAAGATCAAGCGTAAGGAATGTTGGTGACGGACTCGTATTTTTGTCGCAATACCTCCAGCCGCAGAGCAGTATCAACATCCTGCATACCCTCTCCGCTTCTCCCCTCCTCCCTTTCCTGCGCCTCAAGAGTTCGGATCTCTTCCTTAGTCGTATGCGGATCGATGCGTTCAAGCTCCACAATCTCCGGTACTAATAGGACAGTTTTCTCTCGTGTTATCCACGCAGTGCCGCTCGGCACAAAGTAACGTTCTACAGCATCCAGCTTCTCGTCGAACAAGCACACAACCCCCGCCCTCAAAGCGCAGAGCAAAGGCGCCATGCCCGCCATAACTCCACAATCGCCGTCCTGACTAGGCACAACGACCATCGTCGTCTGCTTAACTAAGAAGGGTGTTGAAGGCGTTAGAATCTCTAGCGCGAGGGTTTCGTGTTGTTCTGCCATGCGCGTCTTGTGTCTCCGCCCGCCCTGTTTTACGCGGCGATGCTTTCCCCTTCGAGTGTGCGCGCCTTCTCCTCTGCCTCTTCGATAGTTCCAACCATATAGAATGCGGCTTCGGGCAGGTTGTCGTAGCGTCCTTCGATGATTCCCTCGAATCCCTCCAGCGTGTCCTTGAGCTCTACATACTTGCCCTTGAAGCCCGTGAACACCTCGGCAACATGGAAGGGTTGCGAGAGAAAGCGTTGAATCCGCCTTGCACGCGCGACGACCTGTTTGTCTTCTTCCGAAAGCTCATCCATGCCGAGAATGGCGATAATCTCTTGCAGCGATTTGTAGGTTTGCAAGATTTTTTGCGTTTCCCGCGCGACCGCATAGTGCTGCTCGCCGATGACGCGCGCGTCCAAGATGCGCGAGGTAGAATCCAGAGGATCAACGGCAGGATAAATTCCCAGCTCGGCGATTTGGCGCGAGAGCACCGTTGTTGCGTCCAAGTGCGCAAAGGTTGTTGCGGGCGCGGGATCGGTGAGGTCGTCGGCAGGCACATAGACAGCTTGCACCGAAGTGATCGAGCCATCTTTTGTCGAGGTGATACGCTCCTGCATGGTGCCCATGTCGGTACCGAGCGTCGGCTGATAGCCAACCGCCGAAGGGATGCGTCCTAGCAATGCCGAGACCTCTGAGCCGGCTTGTGTGAAACGAAAGATATTGTCGATGAAGAACAATACATCTTGTCCTTCGCGGTCGCGGAAATACTCGGCTTGGGTTAAGCCTGTGAGGGCGACGCGGGCGCGTGCTCCTGGAGGTTCGTTCATCTGCCCGTAGACGAGCGCGCATTTTGACTTGTCGCCTTTCAGGTCGATGACCCCTGATTCGATCATCTCGTGGTAGAGATCGTTACCCTCGCGCGTGCGCTCGCCCACGCCTGCGAAGACCGAGTAGCCGCCGTGTCCTTTGGCGATATTGTTGATCAGCTCCATGATAAGCACTGTCTTGCCCACGCCTGCGCCGCCGAAGAGCCCGATCTTGCCACCGCGCGGATAGGGAGTGAGCAGATCGATCACCTTGATACCTGTTGCTAGGATTTGTGTTTTTGTATCTTGCTGCACTAGGGATGGTGCTTCGCGGTGGATCGGCCAAGCTTCGCTTGTTTTGACGGGGCCTCGTTCGTCGATTGGGTCGCCTATGACATTGAGAATGCGTCCCAGCACTTCTTTACCGACGGGAACGGTCAGCGCGCCGCCGCTATCGGAGACATCTTGCCCTCGTGTTAGTCCTTCGGTAGCGTCGAGGGCGATACAGCGCACGACATTGTCGCCTAGGTGTTGGGCGACTTCTAGCACCAGCTTTTTGTCTTGGTTTTTTGCTTCTAGGGCATTGAGGATGGCGGGGGGTTCTCCTTCGAAGGAGACATCAACGACTGCGCCTAGCACGCGCACGATTTTGCCGACGGAGTTTTTGCGTGCTTGGGCGGGGATTTTATTGCTTGCCGTCTTTTTGGGGGAGGAGGCGGAAGCAGTTGGGGTGGAGCGAGGCATGGCAGAGGGGATGGGGCGGAGTTGGGATAGGGATGAGGGGGGATTATGGAGTTTTATGGAGGAAGATGCAAGCTGGGATGGATTTTTTACGGAGGCGCGCTATCTATGGCAGAGGCAGACACGGGCTTGTGTGTGTTTGCCTCGCGCGAGCTGACTTTTAACATGGTAGGGCGAGTCTGTTTTCTTCGCCCTAGAGGTCAGGTGTTTTTTTCTTGCTTTTTTTCTTTGTTGGCTTTAGGGTTTGGGGAGTGGGGATTTTCTATTTAGGAGAGGAGAAGACTGATGGCGATGACAAAAGAGGCTCTGACGGACTTACCTGTTTTCGACACGCGTAAGTATGTTCGGACATTGACGCGCGAAGGCAGTTTCAACGAAAAGCAGGCAAATGCAAACGCCGATGGCTTGCAAGAGGCTTTGCGGGGAGTTTCGACGAAGGCAGACATTCGGGAGCTGAGTATAGCGACGAAGGCGGACATTAAAGAGGTGAAGGCGGAGACTCAAGCGGTGAAGATAGACTCAAGCGGTGAAGATAGATCTGAAGGCAGATATTCGGGAGGTGAGGGCGGAGATTAAAGAGGTGAAGGCGGAGATTGGGGCATTGAGGAAAGAGACGATGGCGGAGATTGGGGCGTTGAGGAAAGAGACTACGGCGGAGAATCAGGCATTGAGGACAGAGTTTCAGGCGATGCAGGAGCAGATGAAGGGGTTACGGCAGTTGATGGTGATAGGATTTTCTGTGATGGCGACAATGATGGCAACATTAATGGCGGTAGTGGCTGTGTCGGCGAGTTTGTTATTAGGGGCTGCTCCCTAGGGCGATTTCACTCATAAGCACTCCTCGCGCAAGGGGAGTTCATCCCCAAGGGGAGTTCATCCCCAAGCTGACTCGTAACATGGTACGGCGATTCGAGTTTTCCTCGCCCTAGAGATAAAAAGAACGCACGGAGCGCACGTGGGGAGTGCAGGTATTTTTTATTCTGTCTTAAAAATACGAATTCCCTTTTTCTTGAGCGTTAATATTAAAAAAGCCATGCTACGCTTGCCTTTTGTTCTATTGCAAAAACCACATAACAGTTGCAAGTTTTCTATTTCATTTCCCCCTCCGTCTGCACGCGGTACTATATGATCGATTTCAAAATTTATTATACTAAAATTTTGTTTGCAACCGTTACATCTACCGTCTTGTTTACCGTATAGTAATTGTTTGTCTTCTTTTGTAGGGCTCCTTCGATAATCAACATCAGTGCGAGTAGGTAAATCGTTTCTGTAAATTGTTGCGGGTTTAAACAAATCCTTAGGCACCTCTCTCTGTATTCTTATTTTGACCAGATCGAAAGCTTTTGAAGATACATCTATTCCAATCCATTCACGTTCTAATTTAGAGGCTGCTACGCATGTGGTAGCACAACCGCAAAAGGGATCAAGAACTATACCGTTTTGAGGGCATGACGCTTTGACAATACGCTCTAGCAATGCTATTGGTTTTTGAGTGGGATAACCAGTACGTTCTTTAGCCATTCCGTTAATGGTAGCAATATCAAAAACGTCTTCTGGCAATTTTCCTTCCTTATTGAATTTTGGATTCCAATTAGGATCGGTAGTCATACCGCTACCTTTGCGATAGGGAACTCGCGCTTTGTTTCCATCAAAAAAAACAGCATTGCTATCTTTAGCGTAATAAAAAATTATATCATGCTTTCTATTCCATCTTTTGTCGGTATGTATCCCCCAGCTATACCACCACACCACTTCGTTTTGAAAATTTTTTTCTCCAAATATACAATCTAAAAGTAATTTTAAATAATGCGACATTGTGGGATCGCAGTGTAAATACAAACTTCCTGTATTTTTAAGCACTCGATGCATTTCAAACAAACGCACCGCCATATAAATAAGATAGTATTTAGAAGTACGATTTCCTAACTCTCCTACTGCGTCCAAATACTTGTAGAGTTTGGGTTGTCTGGCTTTGATTTCTTCATGCCATTCATCTTTGACAGATTCTTCGTGCCAAATATCTTTAAAGTCAGCACCCTCAGCTTCGCTACCAACAGGAGCATGAAACTGTTTACCCTTGTTAAAAGGCGGATCAAGGTAAATTACATCAATACTATTACTATTAATACCTCGAAGAACAGGCAGGTTATCGTAGCAGAAAATAGTATAAGGTTTAAGGGTGGGTTGAGTCATGGATTCCTCTTTGTTTTTGCACTAGCCCTTAGCAAAAATTATCAGTGTTTTTTATTTTAACTGAGTCGTAACAAAAATACTGTGCCTTGTCAACTTGTCGCTACTGCAATTGAAAACTCGAATCGTTGTGCCGTGTTAAGAATCAGTATTGCGCGAGGCCATAGCATACGGCTTGCCGTATGCGTTTCCATGCTATTGCCTCGCGCTTTTGCATAAGAGGCTACGCATCTCGCGCTACGCGCGAGTGCGTAGAAGGCGCTTACGCGCCCCGCTGACGCGGGGTCTTTTGCGAGGGATTACTCCCTCGCGCTCCCCCCATAGCGCACGGCTTGCCGTGTGCGTTCATAAAAATTGCGCACGCGATGTTTTGCATCCGTCAATACAAAAAGCCCGTGTCTGCCTTTGCGATGCGCGCCTCTTAAAAAGCGCAGGCGAGCAAAGGCAGACAAACAAAGCTAGACACGCTCCCCATGCGCAAAACACGCAAGCCGCGCGAGTGCCATCAAGCGTTCAGTGCCTCCGACCCCGAAATGATCTCAATCAACTCCGTCGTGATAGTCGCCTGCCTCAAACGATTATATCTCAAAGAAATCTCGTCAATCAAATCACCCGCATTGCGAGTAGCATTGTCCATCGCCGTCATCCGAGCCGCCTGCTCAGCAGCAAACGAATCCAACATCGCCTCAAATATCTGCGCCGCAATAATCTGCGGTGCCATCTTCTGCAATAACAAGTCTCGCTCAGGCTCAAAAGCAATCTCATCTCCCCCTACCTCATCTCCCTTCTGATCTCCCTTGCTCCCCGCAAAATCCGCACCCCCATTAGCACCCCCATCCGCACCAATAGGAACAACCGTCCGCACAACAACCTCCTGCACCAAAGCAGAACGGAAGTGATTATAAACCAACAAACATCGGTCAAAACGTCCCTGCTCAAACATACCAACTAACTCCGTCGCAATAGCCTGCGCAAAAGCCTCGTGCGGCACAGGGCGATTCACATCCTCATGCGTCAAAAGCAATCTCTCCCCCAAAGTGCGCTGTAAAGTAGGACGAGCCTTGCGTCCGACAAGAATCGCGGAAAAATTCTCTTTCAAAGTCTCCTCGTTCTCCAACGCGACAACACGCTTGGCGATATTGGCATTGTAACCACCACACAATCCTCGTGCAGAGGCAATAGCAAGGCACAAGGTTTTCGTCTGTACCCGTTCCTTCTCGCGTCCCACAAAAAGAGGTGGCGCAGGTGATAACAAACGTCCCCTGAGGCTTTGTGCCAAAGCAACCGAACGCTCGGCGTAAGGCTTCGCTTCCTCGGCGCGCGTTTGCGCACGGCGCAACTTCGCCGCCGACATCATCTTCATCGCAGAAGTGATGCGCCGCGTGCTCTTCGTCGTCTCGATCGAACGCCGTAAGTCCTTCAGCGAAGCCATGTCTGTACCCCTCCTCTACCTTCTCCTACTCTTTCTTCTTCTCTTTCTCTTCTTCTCGACATGCTCAAGGTGACTTTTCAAATTCTTGGACGAATCGCTGCAAGGCAGCATCCAGTTTCGTGGCGTTCTCGTCGCTCAGCTTGCCGCTTTGTCGAATGTCCTTCAACACGCCGGCTTGCGAGTTGCGCATGCGCTGCAACATGGCTTCCTCGAAGGCGGCGATGCGCTCGACCTTGAGCGTATCCAAGTATCCCTTCACGCCCGCAAAAATCGAGACAACCTGCTCTTCCATCGGCATAGGAGCATATTGTTTCTGCTTCAACAACTCGGTGAGACGCGCACCGCGCGCTAAAAGTTTTTGCGTCGTCGGATCGAGATCAGAGGCGAACTGCGAGAACGCCTCCATCTCACGATACTGCGCAAGCTCCAGCTTGATCGAGCCCGCAACCGCCTTCATCGCCTTCGACTGCGCCGCCGAGCCCACACGAGAAACCGAGATGCCAACATTGATCGCAGGACGAATCCCCTTGTAGAAAAGATCGGTCTGCAAAAAAATCTGTCCGTCCGTGATCGAAATCACATTCGTCGGAATATACGCCGAGACATCGCTCGCCTGCGTTTCGATAATCGGTAAAGCCGTCAGCGACCCCCCCTTGCACTCGTCGCTCAACTTTGCAGCGCGCTCCAGCAGGCGTGAGTGCAAGTAGAAGACATCGCCAGGATAAGCCTCGCGCCCAGGCGGACGGCGCATCAAGAGCGACATCTGCCGATAGGCGTTCGCCTGCTTCGACAAGTCGTCATAGACGATCAGCGCGTGCATGCCATTGTCGCGGTAATACTCGCCGATCGCACAGCCGCTGTAGGGCGCGAGAAACTGCAACGGAGCAGGATCGGAAGCAGTGGCAGCAACGATCGTCGTGTATTCCATCGCGCCGTACTCCTCGAAGGTGCGCGCCAGCTGCGCCACCGTCGAGCGTTTCTGCCCGATCACGACATAGATGCAATAGAGTTTTTTCGATTCGTCGTCGCTTTTGTTGGCTTCCCTCTGGTTGATGACCGTATCGATAGCGATCGCGCTTTTGCCCGTTTGCCTGTCGCCAATGATGAGTTCGCGCTGTCCGCGTCCGATCGGCACCAGCGTATCGAGTGCCTTGATGCCCGTCTGCACCGGCTCGCACACCGATTGTCGCGGAATAATGCCCGGCGCCTTAACATCGATGCGTCCTCGATGAGGCGTCGAGATCGCTCCCTTGCCGTCGATCGGGTTGCCCAACCCATCGACAACGCGTCCCAACAAGGCTTTTCCCACCGGTATATCTACGATACTACCCGTGCGTTTGACCGTCTCTCCTTCTTTCACGCTGCGATCGTCGCCGAATAGCACCACGCCGACGGTGTTGATCTCTAAATTGAGCGCCATGCCTTGAACACCCGATTCGAACTCGACCATCTCGCCCGCACGCACCAAGTCCAAACCATAGACGCGCGCAACCCCGTCGCCCACAGAGACAACATGCCCTATCTCGGACACCTCCGCGACAGAGTCGAAGTCGGCGATGTTCTGCTTCAGCAGCGCAGAAATATCGGAGGCACTAACCGTCACGAAACTTGACCCGCGGCTTGACCCGCTGCCTGATCGTCAAGCGAAAGCTGCTTGCGCAAACGCCGCAACTCCGAGCGCAACGAAAGATCGATCATGCGCGATCGCATCGTGATAACAAGACCGCTCAACAAACTCCCGTCTTCGGAGAAAGAAAGCGACAAATGCTCTTTCGAAGGTTTTTGCAAAGGTTTTTGTAAAGATTCTTTCATCGCCTTGTCCGAGGTTTTTTCTGAAGCAAGTCGTCCAGCGAGCGCTTCTTCGACCGATCGTTTTTCTGCAGCAGAAAGTGCTATCGCGCTCACGACATGCGCTTTCACTTCTCCTTGTTCTTCTGCCACGCGCGCTTGCAGCAGCGCAAACACCTTAGGAAAGAGCGCGAGGTTGCGTGTTTGTGCAAGCAAGGCGAGGTGCTGACGCAAAACAGTACCGAAGGTGAGTTTCTTGTCGAGCGCGTCCAGCACGCGTTTCACGCTTTCTTGCTCGAAGCGCGGATGGGCGACAAAGCGTCGAAAGTCGTCGCTATCGCGATAGACCTGCATCAAACGCTCGGCGGCTTGCAGCGTCTGCGTAGTCTCCTTGCTCGCCTGCGCGCGCACGAAGAGTGCGTGGGCAAACTGCGCTATCGTCTCGTCGTTGTTTCCTGCGTCCATCGTTTGAGCCTAGCCTAGAAAAAAGGGAGGTGCAAGCCTATGTTGATTCTTGGTTGATTCTTGCATCCAAGCTTGTCATCTCAAGCGAGGAAAATTTATCCCATCGGAGAATTTATTTTCTTTGGGATAAATTCTCCTCTGTGTTGCGGCTTTTCGCTACACTCTGCGCGAGCAAGGCTTTGACAAGAGGAGGATGGTACGATGGCTTTGAAACAACAAAAAAAATATTGTGTGCAAAAGGGTTTTGTTTTTGGCTCGCTGTTGTTCGGCGGCTTGTGGGCGGCGGGCGGATGGAGCGGCGGCGGTAGCGGGCTTTTTGTAGTTAGCGATGCTATGGCACAGGATGCGGACGCTGCTGTGAAGTTTCGCAAAGCCCTGATGCAGGAGACGAAGGCATCGCTACAGGCGATGTCGTTGTTGTTGAAGGGGGAGGTTGCCGATCAGGAATCGTTTGCCTTGCAGGCGCAGATTCTTGCTCTTGCTTCGGCGCGTATGGGCGAGTCGTTTGTCTTCCGCACGCGCGGCTTGAGCGAAACCACATCCGCGCACCAGCGTGTTTGGACAGAGCAGGCGAAGTTCCGCAAGAAGATGGAGACATTCGCCAAGGACACCAAGGCTTTCGCACTCCTTGCCGCGCGCTCACCCTCTACCGCACCTAAAAAGATGGCTTCTGCTCTCAAGGGTTTGGCGCAGCAGTGCAAATCCTGTCATGATCGCTATCGCGTTGAGCATGATCACTAGCAGATTCTCGGCTCGATCGAGGTATTATCCAAGGACATTATGATGTCGGGCTTGCAGCTTGTGATGGCGGCGCAGGGGATTATTCTGCTCGCCTTGTCGTTGGTTATGTTGGTACCTGCGGCGGTCGATTTCTTGGCATCCGACGATTCCTTCCGCGCGTTTCTGCTTGCCTCAAGCATTGCTTGTGTTTTGGGGGGGACGGTGTTTTTGGCATCGATGCGATCGCTCACCGGCACGCGCGCGCGCGTTTCTTACCGAGATTCGTTTTTGATCATGATCGGCGCGTGGGTAGTCGCGGGGTCTTTCGGAGGATTGCCTTTTGTCTTTGCTATCGAGGATTTCTCTTATGTCAACGCTCTGTTTGAATCCATGTCGGGGCTGACGACTACGGGCTCGACCGTGCTGACGGGCTTGGATACGCTTCCTACAGGCTTGCTGTTGTGGCGTTCGTTGTTGCAGTGGGTGGGGGGGATCGGCATCATTCTGACGACGGTCTTGTTGTTTCCTTTGTTGCGCGTGGGAGGCATGCAGTTGTTCCGTGTCGAGCTTGCGGGGCAGGGCGAGAAAGCCGTTGCGCGATTGGGACAGCTTGTTGCGTGGATTGTGGTTATCTATGCGGGACTGACTTTTTGTTGCGGTTTTTTGTACTGGCTGTTTGACATGTCGTTGTTCGATGCCGTGAACCACGCCATGACAACCGTGGCTACGGGAGGATTTTCCACGCACGACGAGTCGTTTGGTTTTTTCGATGACGCGCGAATCGAGACGGTAGCGGTTATTTTCATGATTTTGGGATCGTTGCCGTTGGTGTTGTATTTGCAGATTCTGCTGGGGCGCGGCAAGCGTTTTCTGTTGGACGAGCAGGTGAGGTGGTTTCTGCCGATTTTGCTGTTTATCGTGGCGGTGGCGTTCTTTCCGCTGGCTGCTGAGCCGCACTTGGGGGTTGGTGCGGCTTTGCGGGCGAGTGTATTTAACATGACCTCGTTGATGACGGGGACGGGCTATGTATCCGAGGATTACAGCAATTGGGGGGCGTGGGCGATTTCGTTCTGTCTGTTTGTGATGTTTATAGGGGGCTGTGCGGGGTCTACGAGTTGCGGCATTAAGATTTTTCGGATCATTATTTTATTCAAGACGGCGTTGTTGCAGATGCGTCAGATGCTGCAGCCTAGGCGTGTATTTACGATGATGTATAATGGGCGGGCTGTTCCGCCTACTATTGGGCATGCGGTGATGGGATATTTTTTCATTTTGTTTTTGTTTTTCGGGTTTTTGTCGGTGTGTTTGGGGTTTACGGGGTTGGATTTTCTCACGGCGATTTCGGGCTCGGCTACGGCATTGGCGAATGTGGGGCCGGGCTTGGGGGGGGTGATTGGGCCTAGCGGAAGTTTCTCGGTACTGCCTGATTCGGCGAAGTTGATGATGGTGGCGGGGATGTTGTTGGGAAGGTTGGAGTTTTTTGCTATCTTGATGATCTTTGCTCCTACCTTTTGGAGAGGGTGATTTACCATGAGTATGAAAACGAGCGGTATGAAAACGAGCGGTGTGAAAATGAGCGCGGACGAGCTACGCGAGAAGTTTCTCAAGTTTTTTGAGGAGCGGGGGCATACGCGGGTTGCGTCTTCGTCGTTAGTTCCTGAGAACGATCCTAGTTTGATGTTTACGAACTCTGGGATGGTGCAGTTTAAGAATGTGTTTACGGGCTTGGAGAAGCGCAGTTACAAGCGTGCGGTCACGGCGCAGAAATGTTTGCGTGCGGGAGGGAAGCATAACGATTTGGAGAATGTGGGTTATACAAAGCGGCATCATACTTTTTTCGAGATGCTGGGAAATTTCTCGTTTGGCGATTATTTTAAGAAGGAGGCGATTAAGTATGCGTGGGATTTTCTAACGAAGGAGTTAGAGTTGGATAAAACGAAATTAATAGCGACTGTGTATCACGAGGACAAGGAGGCGTTTGAGCTATGGAAGAAATTTTTGCCGGAGGATAAGATTATTAAGATTGCTACTTCGGACAACTTTTGGCAGATGGGGGATTCGGGACCGTGCGGGCCTTGCTCGGAGATTTTTTACGATAATGGCGAGCGGGAGAAGGGGGAGGTAGATGGGGTTGAGATATGGAACTTGGTGTTTATGCAGTATGACTTGCAGGATGGTAAGAGGACAGATTTACCGAAGCCTTGCGTTGATACGGGGATGGGGTTGGAAAGGATGCTGGCGGTACTGGAGGGGAAAAGCGACAACTACGACACAAACCTCTTTGCGCCAATAGTTAAATCTGTTTGCGATAAGCTGGAGTTAAAAGGCAAGCCTTTTGCCGAGGGTAGCGAGCAGCGCAATAGTCTTAAAGTCATTGCCGATCATGCGCGCGCTTGTGCTTTTATGATAGGGGATGGAATCATACCTTCCAACGAAGGCAGAGGGTTATGTTTTACGGCGTATTATTACGCCGCGAGCATGAGGCATGCTAAAAAAATTGATCGTCGTCCTCCAATATTTCATACCACAACCATGCTTTCTTGATAGTTTTACGATAATTTTTTATGATGGTGATGTTTTAACAAAAGAATTAAAACGATTACAATTCTATTGTGTATCACATACAAACAGAAGAGAACTTTTTTATAACAAAGCTTTAGACAAAGGTACAAAATTTTTGGAATAAAAAATTGCTAAAAATCCTAACATGAAAAAACTAAATGGCGAGATTGCTTTTAGCTCTACGATACTTACGGTTTTCCGCTCGACCTTACCGAAGATGTTTTGCGTGAAAAGGTATGATTGTTGATAAAGCGGGTTTTGATGCGGCGATGGAACAACAAAAAGCACGCGGACGCGCCGCTTGGATTGGTTCAGGTGAAAAAGCCTCAGAAAAGCGGTTTGGTTTGAACTTGCCGAAAGGTTAAGAAAAAACGACTTTTTTTCACTAGAAACGAAACAACAATATTAAACTTCGAAATAGAAGCTATTGTGAAAGATGGAGAAAAGTTAAAATTTTAAAAAAGAAGAAAAGGGAATTTAATTTTGAAAGACACCCTTTTACGCAGAATCAGGAGGGCAAAGAGGAGATTGCGGATATAACGTATCATCGATAGGAAATTCGAAGACAATTTGAGGTTACCGACACGCAATACGCGCATAACAAACACTTCATCCTTCATCACGGACATATCAAGGAGGGGGAGTTGGCTGTTGGAAATGAAGTTATTTGCAAATTGATATTTTCTCGTCGCAAGTATCTGAATTCATCATTCAGTGACACATCTTTTGCATGCCGCTTTGCGCCAAGTTTTAGGTTCGCAAGTCAAAAAGGTTCACAAATCACGAGCAAATACCTACGCTTTGATTTCAATCACGATGCTCCTCTGACAGAAGAAGACAAAAAAGAATAGAGCGTTTTTGTTAATGAACGTTGCCTAGAATCACTATCCGTAAAAATCGAAGACAAATGTCGCGCAAAGATGCAGACAAGCAGGAGCTATCGCCCTCTTTGGAGAAAAATATGAGAGAAAGTGCGTGTCGTGACAATAGGTAAAGGTCGGTTTCCTGTATCTGTGGAGCTTTGCGGTGGCACGCATGTTAAGACAACTTCAGAAATCGGCAAGTTTCATATTATCTCCGAAAGCTCTGTTGCTTCAGGTATTCGTCGTATCGAAGCCGTCGCCGGTCCCGCCCTCGCAGATTATTGGGAGCAACAAAATTCCGAAGCGCAAACAGAAAACATCTCATTACGCGATCAAAACAAAAAACTACAAGCCGAGTTAAAGCACGCGCGCGAATCTTCCCTCATCGCAAAAAGCAACGAAAGTGACAGTAACATGGTACGCAACCTTGGCGAACTCCAGCCCAAAGAGCTCAAGCCCCTCGCCGACCGCATCCTCAAACAAGATAAACTCCCCGCCATAGCCCTCGCCGCGCATTACGAAGGCAAGGTCTCCCTCCTGCTCGCCCTCTCGCCCGCAAGCGCACAAAAACACTCCGCCGTAACCCTGCTAGAGCCCGCGCAGAAAATCCTGCAAGCCAAAGGCGGAGGAAAACCCTCCCTCGCGCAAATCGGCTCGCAACTCCCCAACAAGCTCCCCGAAGCATTAAAATCTCTCGAACAATCGCTCAAGAAAATCGACACGAAAAATTAGCCATAAAATTCTAAACTCTCGCCAATCTCATGCCCCGCGTCCTCGCCATAGAAACCTCGTGCGACGAAACCTCCGTCGCCATCCTGTGCGGTAGCGCAGAAGCCCCCATCCTAGAAGCGCACTGCACCCTCTCGCACGCGCGCAAAACGCAAGCCTACGGCGGTATCGTCCCCGAAATAGTCGCCAGAGAACACCTGCAATACCTAGAACCCCTCATCGCACACACCCTCGCGCAAAGCCTACACACCCTAGACGATATCGACCTCATCGCCGCCACCTGCGGCCCAGGACTGATGGGCGGACTCGTCATCGGAGCTACGACCGCCAAAACAATCGCGCTCGCACGCAACCTCCCCTTCGTTCCCGTAAACCACCTCGAAGGACACGCCCTCTCGCCGCGCCTCTCCGCCCTCACCGAAACTCCACTCCAACATCCCCCCCAACAACCCGCGCACCCCCCCGCGCAACCCCCCGCGCAACAACCCGCCTTCCCCTACCTCCTCCTCCTCGTATCTGGAGGACACTGCCAACTGCTGCTCGTCCTGAAACCCGCCCGCTACCAAACGCTAGGACAAACGCGCGACGACTCCGCCGGCGAGTGTCTCGACAAAGGCGCGCGCTTGCTAGGATTATCCGAAGCCTCAGGAGCAGCCCTAGAAGCCGCCGCCCAAAAAGGAAACGCCAACCGATTCGCAGCAGAAATCACAACCCTCCCCCAACCCATGCGTCATACCGACAATTGCGACTTCTCCTTTTCAGGACTCAAGAGCGCGCTCGCCCGCGCCCTCGTTGCTAGAAACCTCACCGCACAACAACAACAGGACGGAGCAGCCGCCTTGCAAAAAGCCGTCTTCGCTCATCTCACCGAGCGCAGCGACAAAGCCCTGCAAAATCTGATGGCGCAAAAAACAAATATCAAAACAAATATTAAAGAAAATATTAAAGCCTTCGCCGTCGCAGGAGGCGTCGCCGCCAATCGCACCCTCTACGCGCAGTTACAAGGTGTCGCAGAAAAATACAGCCTCCCCTTCTTCTGCCCGCGCGGAGAACTCTGTACCGACAACGCCGCCATGATCGCCTACGCCGCCCTCGCACGCCTCGAATCTCCCTTACCAGACTCCTCTCTACCCTCCCCACTAGATTCGCCACTAGACTCGCCGCTACACTCGCCACTAGACTCTCTTGCCTTTCCTGTGCGTCCGCGCTGGTATTTATCTGCAAGTACAGACAGCACAAAAGCGTACGTACGTCCTTCTTTAAGCGTACGGACAGCGTGTAAAAAATCTCCGCACAAGACAACAAGCTCGCCTGCAACCCTTGCGTCTGCAACCCTTGCGCCTGCGGAGGTTTTGAAATCGTGACAGGTGTCGTTGCGCTCTTGGGGGCGGGGTCGTGGGGAACGGCGCTAGCTTGCACGCTTAGCTACCTGCCGCCCTCTGTGCGCCCGCAGGCGATCCGACTCTGGGGGCGCGACAAAGCGTTGATGGAAAGTATGGCAAGCACGCGCGAAAACGCTCGTTACCTGCCCGACTTTCCTCTGCCTGCTCTGATTACACCCACGGCGGACTTGAAAAAAGCCTTAGAAGATGCGGAGAAAATCTTCTTGGTCGTGCCTGCGCAACATATCGCCTCGCTGCTTGCCACTCTGCCCTTGCCATCGTCGGTCTCGGTTGTGGTGGGGTGCGCGAAGGGTATCGAGGTGGCGAGCGGCAGGTTCGTCTCCGAGATCGTAGCTGAGCATTGTCCTCGTCTTGCCTACGCAGTGCTGTCGGGACCCAGCTTCTCGGCAGATGTCGCGCGCCGTCTACCGATCGCGGTCACCGTAGCCAGCAAAGATCTTTCGCTTGCAAGTACGCTTTGCAACGCATGGTCGCACGATCGCTTCCGCCTGTACGCGTCGGACGATGTGTGCGGTGTAGAGATCGGCGGGGCTTGCAAGAATGTGCTCGCGCTCGCTTGTGGCATCGTCGAAGGACGCAAGCTGGGGTTGAGCGCGCGTGCCGCCCTGACGACGCGCGCCTTGGCAGAAATCGGTCGCTTCGCGGTTGCCAGCGGTGCAAAGGAAGAGACGCTGAGTGGACTTTCGGGATGGGGAGATGCGTTGCTCACTTGCACGAGCACGCGCTCGCGCAACTACGCTTTCGGCTGCGCGCTCGGCGCGGGTGAGGGAGAGAAAGATTCGGTCAAGCGTCTGCTCGCGCGCTCTGGCACGGTAGAGGGGGTTTGGACAGCGCGCGCGCTACAAAAACGAGCCGCCTCGATAGGGCTGGATTTACAGCGCGATTTGCCGATTCTCTCGTGCGTCGCCGCCATCTTGGACGAGACGATGACGATCGACGAGGCGTTGCAAGGATTGTTCGCGCGTCCGCTGGTAGCAGAGCGGCGTTGAGGAAAATTCAGTTTTTTAGGTGCAATTTTTGTTGGTATTTGTGTTCCACATCGTTTGAGGATTGCATCGCCTACGGAGCTCATCGTCTGCGTTCATGACGCAGAGTCGGACGGTGGCGAGGAAGATTTCTCCGTCGTTGTCTTTGAAGATTCTTCTCATCGGCACGAGCTCGAATAGAGTTTTTCCGCTAGCGATCTGTTTGACCGAGAGCGGTCGATTTTTTAGCGCGAAGGCGATGCGTCGATCGAAGTTTTTGTAGTGCTCGCGCCAGTCTTTGCGGTGTGGCGGGACGGGATGTCGCGCCAGCACTTCGCGGTAGAGTTTTTCGAATTCTTTTGTTGTGGGCGTTTGTTTGCCGAGTTGTTCTTGGAACCAGAAGGCTGTCAGCAGCAGCAGGTCGGAGAGGATGACGGCGTATCCTTCCCATCGGCAGATCTCCATTTTGTTTTGGAAGCAGGGGTCTTTGAGCGCGGCGAAGCTGAGTTTTCCCATACGGGCGTTGCAGTAGGAGTAGGCGCATTTTTGCGCGATGTAGGCAGCGTTTTTGTCGAGGAAGTGGAGCAGCTGTTCGCGCGTCGTGATTTTGGCGAGAGGGGTAAATCTGTGGGCGAGCCACCACGGCAGGTTTAGCAGCGCGAAGCGGGAGGGGAGGCAGGCGAGGAGGCGATTCATAGTTTAGGCGAATGGCGAATGGCGAATGGCGAATGGCGGAGGGCGGAGGGCGTGGGTTTTGTTGTTGCGGCGGAGTTTAGCATGGCTAGTGCGCAAAGCTGTTGCGTAAGGTGATTTTTGCTCGCCTCGTCATTTTTTTTTGCTGCGTGTTGCGCATCACGAATTTGTGTGCTACAAAATACCTGCCAAATGTTCGTAACCGAACTTACAGAAAACAAGGAGGTGTAAGAGCTATGGCAAGCAAAAACGAAAAACACTGGACAAAAACTAGGACGCTGATGTGGATTGTGCTCGCAATATGGGCATTTTTCAGTTTCGGCATCCACGCTTTTGTCGAGAAACTTAACACGATAAGCTTTCTGGGCTTTCCGCTGGGATTCTACATGGCTTCCCAAGGAGCGCTGATCGCTTTTGTCGTTTTGATCTTTTGGTATGTCCGCAGACAGCAGAAGATCGATGAAGAATTTGACTTTCACGAGTAACAGGAGAAAAACTCATGAGCAAGAAAAAAGGCTTTATCGAGAACCTGGGACGTATCTACGGGTTCTACACGCTAGGCTTTTTGGGCTTCGTCGTCATTATGGCGGTGCTCGAACAGCTGGGCGTTCCGAACAAGGTCATCGGATATTTGTTTATCGCGATGACCATTGGCATCTACGCAGTGATCGGAGTTTTGGCTCGCACGGCGCAGGTGAGCCAATACTATGTCGCGGGCAGAGAGGTTCCTCCTGTCTTCAATGGCATGTCTACGGCTGCCGACTGGATGTCGGGGGCGTCGTTCGTTGGGATGGCGGGTCTCCTCTACACCAGGGGTTACGACGGTCTCGCGTTCGTTGTCGGTTGGACGGGGGGCTATGTATTAGTCGCCGTTCTGCTTGCGCCGTATCTGCGTAAGTTCGGTGCCTACACGGTTCCCGACTTTCTGGGATCGCGCTACGGCGGCAACACGGCGCGTCTGATCGGCATCCTCGTGCTGTTCTGTTGCTCCTTCACCTATGTGACGGCGCAGGCATATGCGACAGGCATCATCACCTCGCGATTCTTGGGGATTCCCTTTGAATGGGCTGTGTTCTTCGGGCTGACGGGAATTCTTGTCTGCTCGATGTTCGGCGGTATGCGAGGGGTTACTTGGACGCAGGTTGCTCAGTACATCGTGCTGATCATTGCCTACATGCTTCCGGTCGTGATTCTTTCCTACAAGGTCACGGGTGTTCCTGTCCCGCAGTTGATGTACGGCGGCGTGCTGGAAAAGATCACGGCGTTGGAGATCAGTGCCGGGTTTGACAAGCTGACTACCGCACCCTTCAATTACTACGACTCAGCCAATAAGTTGAACTTTTTTGGCTTGATCGCTTGTTTGATGATGGGAACGGCGGCGTTGCCTCACATTCTGATGCGCTTCTTCACTACTCCCAGTGTTAAAGCGGCGCGTCTGTCGGTGGGGTGGGCGATGTTGTTCATCTTCCTGCTCTACTTTACAGCACCGGCTTACGCCACTTTTGCAAAGTACGAGATCTACACCAATGTGATCGGCTCGCAGATCACGGCTCTGCCCGACTGGGTTTCGCTGTGGAGCAATGTCGGCAACCTCTTGACGATTACGGATCTCAACGGCAACGGCATTCTTGAACACGGCGAGTTTGTCATTAAAGGCGACATCGTCGTTTTGGCAACCCCTGAGATCGCGGGCTTGCCCTATGTGATCGCGGGGTTGGTTGCTGCGGGGGGGCTGGCAGCCGCGCTATCTACTGCCGACGGGCTCTTGCTCGCTATCGCCAACGCCTTCAGCCACGATGTGTACTATCGCATGGTGAACCCGAAGGCGACTCCGCGAAAGCGTCTGATAGTCTCGCGTGCATTGCTGGTGATTATCGCCTTCTTTGCCGCTTGGCTGGCAAGCACGAAGCCTTCCGACATCCTCTCGATGGTTGCGTGGGCTTTCTCCATCGCAGCCTCAGGGCTGTTTCCGGCACTTGTGCTGGGAATCTGGTGGAAGCGTGTCAACACGCCGGGCGCCATATCGGGCATGCTCGTCGGCTTCGGCGTGTGCATGTGGTACTTGGTCGGCACTCGCTATGGGATCTTATTTCCGTGGCTGTTCGGCGAGGGCGGACTAGAACTGTGGTTCGGTGTACAAAACATCTCGGCGGGGCTGTTCGGCATTCCTGCTGGGTTAGTTACCATGGTCGTCGTCAGCTTGCTGACGAAAGCCCCTTCGATGGAGATGCAACGCTTCATCGACGAGTTGCGCATCCCGCGCGGAAAAATCTTGGCGAAGAACCAGTAATGGGTTTGAGCCTAACTAGCTAACGCAGGGTCTTCGTGCCTTGCGAGGACATATGGGGAGGAGTCGAAAGACTTCTCCCCAATGTTTTTTGTTAGTAATTTAAACAGCGTTTTTTGCTGACATTTTGTTTTTTTGGATGAGATGATGTTGGAGTTCTTCGATACGGTTATTTTCATATACCGAACTATCTTTTAGGTGCTTTGTCTTACACTTGTTTCGGTGTTTTTCTGCTGGATATTTTTTTCGGCCCGGGCAGCAGCAATCCGATTTGTCGGGCTTTTCATCGTGTTGTGGACCCTTATTTTCGTTTTCTTGCGCCGATCACGCCTGGGTTTATGCCGTTGTTTTTGTTACCTCTTTACGCGGCGTTTTGGCCTTTTTTATTGCGGTTTGTTTTTTATATTGTTCTTTCTTACTACGAGCTTGCGCCGACATTGTCTTGAGCGCATGCGCTATGGCGGGGGGAGCGCAATTTTTACGGATGCAAAACAAACGCGCGCTTGCGCGCGTGGGGGTGTGGGGGGTTTCCAACCCCCCACAAAAAGCGCGCCGCGAGCGGGCGCGTAAGCGCCTTCTACGCACTCGCGCGTTAGCGCGAGGTGCGTAGCCCTTCCTGTTTCTTCGCTATCTCATCACTCTCGCGCTGCCATTTTCTTCAAAGCATACAGCTCCTCCAATGCCTCCTTCGGTGTCAAGGCATCCGGCTCAATTTCCCCCAAAGCCTCCAGCAATACCTGCGCCCGCTCATACAAAACCTCGTCAGCAGAAGATTCCTGCAACGCAGGCGGCGTAAAACTTCCAGTCGAATCTCGATGCGCCGCGTTTTTCTCCAACTCGAACAGAATCTTTCGCGCTCGCACAAGAATAGAGCGCGGCAAACCCGCACGCTTGGCAACCTCGATGCCGTAAGAACGCCCGCTCGATCCCTCTGCTACCTTGTAAGTGAAGGTGATCGACTCGCCCTCCTCGATGATCGTCATATGCAAGGTCGCCAGCGCGGGCAAGCTCTCGTCTAACACCGTGAGCTCGTGGTAGTGGGTGGCAAACAACGCCCTCGCCCCTGTCTTGCGCACAAGATGCTCGACGACCGCCCAAGCAATGGCAAGTCCGTCGTAAGTCGCCGTTCCTCTGCCAATTTCGTCTAAGATAAGAAACGAGTTCCTCGTCGCCTGTCGCACGATGGCGGCAGTCTCTGCCATCTCCAGCATGAAGGTGGATTTTCCACCTGCAAGGTCGTCTCCCGCTCCCATGCGCGAACAAAGCCTGTCTGCAATGCTGAGCGTGCAACTTTTGGCAGGCACAAAGCAGCCGCATTGCGCCATCAAAATGATGAGAGCGTTTTGTCTGAGGTAAGTGCTTTTTCCCGCCATGTTCGGTCCTGTTATCAGCTTGAAGAAGCTGTTTTTGTCACACAGGCAGTCGTTGGCAACGAAAGGCTGCGCGCTCGTTGAGGGTTGCTCTTGTTGCATGGCATCCAATACAGGATGTCGCGCCTCGTTCAGCTCTAGTATGGGGTCGTGATCTGAAGCGTCGGCAAACATCGGTCGGCAGTAACCCCGCCGCTCTGCCTGCCGCGCGAGCGATGCGGCGAGGTCGCAAACGGCGAGCGCATCGAAGGCTACTCTGAGTGCTTGGCGTTGCTGTCGTACTTCGCCTAGCAGTTCTGCGTAGAGTCGCATTTCGCAAGCGAGCAGTTGCTCTTGTCGCGTTGCTATGTCTCGCGCGCTTGCTTCCAGCGCGTCGTTGGAGAATCGGGCTGCGGAGGCGGTATTTTGTCGGTGTCGAAAGGCGTGTTGCATTTTTGCGGCGTGTCGCAGCGACACTTCGAAGAAGGTTCCCAGCACGGCGTTCTGTCGTATTTTGAGCGTTTCTACTCCGCTACTTTTTCTTGTCTCCTGCTCTAAAAGTCCGAGCGTTCGCACGGCTTCGTCGCGCCGCGTTCTGAGATCGAGCAGTTCGGGGGCGAATTGCTCGGAGAGGAATCCTCCGACGCGCGGTAGCGTTGGCAGATTTTCTAGCAGGGCTTCCTTGAGTTTCTGCTCCAAAGCATCCAACTTGCCGAAGTCTTGTTGCGCTTGTGCCATCTCTTGCGGCAGGCGGGGGGTTTGTTTGGAATCTTGCCGAGGATTTTGCAGGCGCAAGCTCTCTAGCAGAGTTTTGAGTTTGCACGCCCGCGACAAGGTATTGGAGACTGCGCCTAGGTCGCGCGGTGTTGCGCGTTCGAGGGCGATTCGCGCGAGTGCTCTCACTCCGTCGGCACAACCGTGCAATATTTCGGTTACTTGTTGCGCGCTTTCGCTATTGCGGCGAAAGAATTCGATACTGTCGAGCCTGCGTTCGAGCAGATTTTTTTCGCGCGAGGGGTTGGCGATTCGCTCTCTGAGCAGCCTTGCGCCTAGCGCGGTATCGCACTCGTCGAGGGTTGTGATGAGGGTTGCGCGCGGCTGATCGGATGCGGTATCGAACAAGTCGAGCGTGCGTCTTGTTGTTGCGTCCATCGCCATGGCGTTGCTTTCCTCGACCTTGGCGAGGTTTTGTATATCGGGAGTTGCCTCGCCTTGGGTCAGTTGCACATAGTCTAGCAGCGTTCCTGCGGCGGATATTTGCGCGTTGTCCAGTTCTCCGAAGGCTTGTAAGCTTTGGGTTTGGAAGTATCGTTTGAGGAATTGCTCGGCGTTTTTGTGATCGAAGCGATTGTCGGGCAGTGGTGTTAGCGCGTCTTTTTTGGCGTCGAAGGTTTCGAACAGATGGGGTGTATGCAGCAGGCTTTCGGGCAGGACGATTTCGCGTGGCTCGATTCGCGCGAGCGCGGCTTCTAGGGTATCGAGTTCTTGTTGTTGGCAGCAGAAGGTTGCGGCGGTGAGGTCTAGCCAGGCGAGGGCGATGCTGGGATTGCGTCCTTTTGTTTGCGCGATGGCGCAGATGACGCAAGATTGTCGAGGCTCTAAGAAAGCGTCTTCGGTGAGGGTTCCTGGCGTGATGGTGCGCACGACGGCGCGTTCGATGAGCGCGCTTGCTCCTCGTCTTTCGCGTGCGCTTTGGGGATCTTCGGTCTGCTCGCAGACGGCGATTCGGAAGCCTTTGCGAATCAGTTTAGCGAGATAGGGTTCATAGGAATGCGCGGGCACGCCGCACATTTTTACGGGCTCGCCAAGATGGCTACCGCGATGCGTGAGCGCGATATCCAGCGCGGCGGCGGCTTGTTCGGCATCGTCGAAGAAGAGTTCGTAGAAATCGCCCATGCGATAGAAGAGCAGGCAATTGGGATGTTGTTTTTTTATGCGCCAGTATTGCGCCATCATGGGCGAGGGTGCTGCGGGAGTTTTTGCAAGCAGCGCGGGCTTTGCGCCTGTCGTTTCTGTTTCCAGCGCGAGACGCGGTGTGGGATTGTTGTTGCGCAAGGGTTCAGCTGTGGGTTCGGCTGTGGGTTCAGCTGTGGGTTCGGTTGTGGGTTTTGTTGTGGTTCGGCGATACAAGGCAAAACCCCCGGGTTCAGCTGTGGGTTCGGTTGTGGGTTTTGTTGTGGGGTCTAGGTTTTTTTCTGTGGTTTGTTTTGCTTTCATGGGTATTTCACAGCGCGTTTATTGAGTTTGTGCTTGTTTTTGGGCGATTTGGTCTACTTCTTCGTTATCGAGGATTCCGTGGTGTCCTTTGACCCATAGGAATTGGGGTTTGGGGTTGAGGTTTTCTGTTAGCACGAGCAATTTTTGCCATAGGTCTTTATTTAGCAGGGGTTTTTTAGTTGCGGTGCGCCACCCTCGTTTTTGCCATTGGTGGATCCATTCGTTCATGCCTCGCACGAGGTATTGGCTATCGGAGTGGAGTCGGATTGGCAGGCAGTTTTGCGAGTTTTGTATGGCTTCCAACGCTTTGACGGCGGCGGTTAGTTCCATGCGATTGTTAGTTGTTTGGGGTTCTGCTCCGCTGATATTTTCTATGTGTGATGGATAGCGAATTTTGGCTGCCCACCCTCCTCTGCCGGGGTTTCCTAGGCATGCTCCGTCGGTGTAGACGCTAATCATGGGGATTATTGGGGCATTTATCCCTGAATTGGGTTGTTTTTGGTTTAGCGGGGCGTGGAGTGTTCACGGGCGGAGCATAGAACAATCCTCTTTTTTTGTGTTGTTTGGTTTCTAGCCGAGTTTTTTGTTTTGTTTCTGCGTGAATTCTTTAGGCATTTTGAAGACGACTGATTCTTCTGCTAGCGTGATAGTTTCGATAGTTAGGGTTCGTATTTGCTGTAGTGCGTTCAGGCTTTTTTGCACTAGCACTTCGGGTGCGGACGCGGATGCGGTTATACCTAGCGTTTGGATATTGGTAGTTATGGGGGGTATTTCTCGTTCGTCTTTGATGAGGACGGCGTGCGGCGCGAGCGCGAGGGCTATTTCTAGCAGGCGCATGGAGTTTGACGAGTTGCGTGCGCCTAGAACGAGCATCAGATCGCATCGTGGCGCGATGGCTTTCACGGCATTTTGGCGATTGGCGGTTGCGTAGCAGATATCGTCTTTTTTCGGGCTTTGGATAGAGGGAAAGCGTTGGCGGAGTGTGTCGGTGATTTCGGCGGTGTCGTCTAGCGAGAGCGTTGTTTGGGTTGTGAGCGCGAGCGGGCGACTATCTGGCACGAAGGTTTTTGCGTCGGCTAGGGTTTCGATCAGCGTTATCGGGGACGGCGCGGCGTTTTTGGGAGAATCGGGCAATTGTCCCATTGTTCCTGCTACTTCGGGATGGTTTTGGTGTCCGATGAGGAGGGTGTGGTATCCGTTTTTGTGGAAGCGTTCTACTTCGCGGTGCACTTTCGATACTAGCGGGCAGGTTGCGTCGATGGCTTGCATGGCGTGTTTTTGCGCCTCGTTGACGACGGCTTTGGCAACGCCGTGCGCCGAGAACACGACGGGGCGGGTAGTTTGGTGGTGTGTGGGGATATCTGCCAGCTCTTCTACGAAGACTACGCCTTGTTGTTGTAGCGTTTGCACGACGAAGGCGTTATGGACGATTTCGTGGCGCACATAGACGGGCGCGCCGTGTTTTTCCAGCGTTTGTTCGACGATGGCGATGGCTCGTTCTACGCCGGCGCAGAAGCCTCGTGGGGCGGCGAGTAGCACGGTGAGCGGCGCAGGCAAGCTGGCTTGTGTGTCTTTCATGGGGGGGAGTGTAGCAGAAGGCGGGGGGTGCGAGGGTGTTTGCGCGGGGAGGAAGAGGCGCGAGCGGGCAACAAGGGAGATTGCTGTATTTTTACAAAGTTTTTACAAAGCCTTACAAATTTTTATGGATTTTTTCTGATAAAAAGCGCGTGCATACGCGCGCGTGCGGGAAAAACGGCGTGAATCAAGGGTTTTGTGTGTATAAAAAAAATCATAGAAAAATAAAAAAAACGCTTGACCTTGTGTGTGTAAGTGCTTATAACAACGCCTATAAGCATTCTTTCTCGTGGATTCCGCAAGGGATTACATGAGAAGGCGCAAAGTGTTTCTCTTCGGACTTGTCGGCAACGATTGGGGAGGGGAGAGTCGGTTTGTGAAATTCTCAGTTTTCCTTTGGAGGAAACCATGAAGAAAATCCTTTTGGCAACAACCGCTGTCGCGGCGTTCGTTGCTTTTTCGGGCGTAGCCCAAGCACAAGACCCCGGTCGTCCCGATTTCGGAGCGACAGAAGGGGGCGGTAAAGCAGGTTCTGCCTTCACCGTTACAGTCGGTGGCGATATTTCATTTTTCTTGAAATACGCTACGGCAGACGACAGTCTGGAAACAGTTGTTGGTGGTGAGGCTGAGCTCGGAAACGATGGTCTTTTTGCCCTGATTTCCGGTGAATTGCATATCAATGGCGCAGCCACAACCGACAACGGTACAGATATCGAAACCCACCTCGAACTCGAATATTCGGGTATCGGTGGCGATGCGACTCGTAACAACACGGCGGGTAGCGGAAGCGACCCCATCCCTGTTGGCGATATCGTTCGTGTCGATGAGCTTTCGATGAAAATCGGCGGCGGCTGGGGTTCTGTTGAACTGGGTGCCAACGACGGTGCTGAAGATACCTTCAAAATCTACGGTGGCTCTATTGCTGCTGGCACGGGCGGTACCGATGGTTTTGCCCATGGTGTCACAGGTGGTGTTAATGGTTGGCTTACTACAGGCGGCACAGCCGGTTCTGGCGATTCCAGCGATGCCTTGAAGGCTACCTACCTTTCACCTGTCGTTGCTGGCTTCCAAGGCGGCGTTTCTGTCAATTACCAGACAGAAGGTCCTAATGATCCTGATGGTGGCACTTTGGGTGTCGGTCTTGGTGTCAAGTACGCTGGCTCTGCCTCTGGTCTTGACTATGCCGTCTCCATCGTTTGGGGTGATACGAGTATCGCCGGACAAACTAGCGCAGCTGGTCTCGCCCTAGTGGCAGCAGATGCTGGCGGCGATGCTGCTGCTCAAAGAGTAGCTGCTCGTCCTGCTGCTGATGCCGATAGAGGCGGATTGGGTATTGGCGTGAAGCTTGGCGGTGCTGGTGTTCAAGGTGTCGTTGGTGTTACCATCGACGGACTTGGTCGCAGCGATGTAGCTTACGCAAGCCCTGACCCTGACATCGATCTTGGCATGGCTGTTGCTTATGCCATCCCCGGTGGCAAGGCTAATGTCTCTCTGTCAAGCGTTCTGAGATTGCCTTACTCTGAGACTGAGAGCACTAACGAATTGTCGGAATACCTCGTCTTTGCGAGTGCCGACTACGCTGTTCTTCCCGGTGTCACGCTTGCGCTTGACCTCGGTTATGGCGATAGCGATATTGCCGATGAAAGCACCGTATCAGGTGGTTTCACGGGCGTGTTTCGTGCCAAGGCTTCCTTTTAAGGTTGATAACGAACAACGGGAAGGGAAGAGGAAGTTTAGCTGATTCAAGTTAGACATTGATTTCTTTTCTTTTCCTGTAACAAGGCGAAAAGGACGGCTCCCCCCCGAGCCGTCCTTTTCCATTTAAGACGCGGGTTAGCGCGCTTGCTTGCGTGCTTTGAATTGATTTTAACAGGGAGCGGTAGTGTCCCAAAAAACGGGACTCGCGCATTGACGCGTACACGACGCGCGCGTAGCGCGCGGGGGGGCGCGGGGGGATAAATTCCCCCCGCAAATTCTGCGGGCGAGCGAAGCGAAGTCCGCAGCCTCTTATTCAAAAGAGGCTACGCGCTACGCGCGTAGATTCTTGCGGGGGAACTTCGTCCCCCCCCTCCCCCCATGCGCAAAACTCACTTCGCCTTACGGCTCGCTCGTCTTGCGTTTCCGTCAACGCGCGCGTCCCGTTTTTTGGGACACTACCGCTCCCTATTAAAATTAATCAACTCCGTCATATCTACCCCAAGAAAACACTCCTCTACAAAAAACACGCCCCCTGCGCTATACTTCCCCCATGACCTCTATCCCCCCCCCCTCTACACCCCCCCCCTCTTCCTCTCCGCCGAACGAAAGCGGTATCCAACGCCATACCGCCATCCTCGCTCGCCTTACCCCCTTCCTCTGGCCCGTAGGCGATTCCCGTACCCGCACCAAGATCTCCCTCATGGTCATCTTCCTGCTCGCCTCCGTCTTCGTCGGGGTCTACGCACCACTCTTCCTCAAAGACGCCGTCGATAAACTGGCAGGCGATTCCGTAGATAGCGGCGTTACACAAGTCATCTCTCTGCCACTCGGTCTGATTCTCGCATACGGAGCAGCACGCCTCCTCTCCAGCTTCTTCAGCGAAATCCGCCGCTTCCTCTTCGCGCGCGTCGCACAATCGGCAGTGAGACGCATCGCCGTCTCCGTCTTCGAACACCTCCTGCAACTCAACCTCGCCTTCCATCTAGATCGTAGAACAGGAGGACTCAGCCGCGTCATCGAACGAGGCGTGAAATCAATCGAATTCTTATTGGAATTCATGCTGTTCAATATCCTGCCAACACTAGTGCAAATCGCACTGGTAGCAATCGTACTATGGGGACGCTTTAGTATCACCTTCGCAATCATTACCGTCCTAACTATCGGAGGATACATCCTCTTTACCCTCATGATTACCGAGTGGAGACTGCAATTCCGCCGCGAAATGAACTACGCCGATAACGACGCACACTCGAAAGCAATCGATTCGCTGCTCAATTTCGAAACGGTCAAATACTTCGGCAACGAAGCGCACGAAAAACAACGCCTCGATATCGCCTTCAAAAACTACGAAAATGCCGCCGTAAAATCCCTCACCTCCCTCTCATATGTGAACCTAGGACAAGCCGCCATCATCGCGCTGGGACTAGTCGCCATCCTCGCCATGGCAGGGCAAGGCGTGGTGTCCGGCAAACTCAGTATCGGCGACTTCGTCCTCGTCAATACATACCTGCTGCAACTCTACCTGCCGCTAGATTTTCTAGGCTTCGTCTATCGCCAAACTCGCCAAGCCCTCACCGACATGGACGATCTCTTCACCCTCACGGACGAAACCCCCGCCATCCGAAATCGCCAAGCCGCAACAATCCTAGAAACAGAAACACCCGAAGTCACCTTCGATCAAGTCTCCTTCGCATACGATGCCGCAAGACCCATCCTCAAAAATATCTCCTTCACAATCCCACACGGCAAACGACTAGCCATAGTAGGAGCCTCAGGCTCAGGGAAATCTACCGTCGCTCGTCTGCTATACCGCTTCTACGATGTCGGACAAGGAAGTATCTCGATCTCTACATACGATATTCGCAACCTAACCCAAGAAAGCCTGCACGCCAGTATCGGCGTAGTGCCGCAAGATACTATCCTCTTCAACGATACCATCTACTACAATATCCTCTACGGCTCGCCGCACGCTCGCGCCGCCGATGTAGAACAAGCCGCACGACTAGCACATATCCACGACTTCATCATGAGCCTGCCCGACGCATACCAAACACCCGTCGGCGAACGAGGACTCAAACTCTCAGGAGGAGAAAAACAACGAGTCGCCATCGCTCGAACATTGTTGAAAAATCCAGGCGTCCTCATCCTCGACGAAGCTACCTCCGCGCTCGATACCAATACCGAGCAGGAAATACAGAAAAATCTCGCGCAACTCATGGAAAATCGAACCACCCTCGTGATCGCCCATCGCCTCTCGACGATCACCGAAGCCGAAGAAATTCTCGTCCTATCCGAAGGCGAAATCATCGAACGAGGAAAACATAACGCACTCCTCAAAAAGAAAGGACTCTACGCCGCCATGTGGGAGCGACAACAAAAAGAAGCCGATGTGGAAACCGTCGTAAAACCTCGCAAGAAAAAATCCTCCTAAAATAAAAAGAAAGAGTAGTGCAACAGACAGAAACCGCAGCTTCGCATCTTTTCTACGAACAACTGCGCGAATCCCTGCCCGCCGAACGTCTCGTTACAAACAGCCTCGCGCGCGAAGTGATGAGCCGCGACGCATCCCTATATCGCCTGCTGCCGCAACTCATCGTCCTCGTGCGAGACGAGCGCGAAGTGCAAGCCGTGCTAGCCGCCGCGCGCGCCCATCGAATCGGTATCACCTTCCGCGCGGGTGGAACAAGTCTGTCGGGACAAGCCGTCACCGATTCCGTGTTGGTGCAACTCGATACTCCCTTTTGGCAGCGTGTGCGCATCTCGCAACAAGCCGAGCGTATCGCGCTCGGCCCCAGCACAACGGGCGGGGCTGCCAATGCCGCGCTCGCCCCCTTCGGACGCAAGATAGGACCCGATCCCGCCTCGGTCGCAAGCGCGCAAATCGGCGGCATCATAGCCAACAACGCCAGCGGCATGTGCTGCGGAACAGAGCAAAACAGCTACCGTACCATCGAATCGCTACGCCTCGTCCTGTTCGACGGAACGATCCTCGATACGGAATCGGAAGAATCGCGCAACGCTTTCCGAAAAAGCCATCCCGCCATGTTGGACAATCTGAGCCTCATCGCAAAAGACCTCTCTACAGATAACGCCTTGCGCTCGCGCGTGGTCGAAAAATACAAGATGAAAAACACGATGGGCTACGGGCTCAACGCCCTCCTCGATTACGACGATCCCATCGATATATTAGAGCATCTAGTCGTAGGATCGGAGGGCAGCCTCGCCTTCGTCAGCGAAGCGCGCTACCGCACCGTCGTAGACGCTCGCTTTAAGGCTGCCTGCATCCTGTTCTTTCCCGATTTCGAAGGTGCTTGCAAAGCTGTCGCCGCGCTGCGTGATTGCGAGGGCATCGCCGCCCTAGAGATCGCCGATCGAGAAGCCTTTCGCGGCATACAGCTCGTCGCACACTTTCCTCCCGAAGCGCGCGCCTACGACGACCATGCAGCCTTCCTGCTGCTCGATGTTCATGCCGACGATCAGGCAAGCCTCGCGCGACGATGCAAGGCGGTTGCGCGCGTGCTGGAAGGCTTTCCCGTTTTGTATCGCACAGACTTTGCCTCCGATGCCGCGCGCTACAGCTCCTATTGGGCGATGCGCAAAGAGATGTATCCGAGCCTAGGCAAGAGCCGTGCGCCCGGCACTTTCTTCATGCAAGAAGACTTGGTCTTTCCCCTAGAGCGTCTCGCCGAAGGAGCGGCGGCCTTTCGTGCCGTCTTCGACAAGCACGGCTATCGGAAGGAGGGAATCATCTTCGGACACGCGCGCGACGGAAATCTGCACGCATGCCTCGCGCTCGACCTGTCGCACAAAGAAGGACTCGCGCGCTACGAAGCCATGGTCGAGGATCTTGTCGAGGTCGTGGTCGATCGCTTCGACGGCGCGCTCAAGGGCGAGCATGGCACAGGACGCAACATGGCTCCCTTCGTCGTGCGCGAGTGGGGAGAGAAAGCTTTCGCCCTCATGAAGCGCGTCAAGACGACATTGGATCCTGTGGGCATTCTCAATCCTGGTGTCGTCCTCAACGACGATCCGTCCGTCCACCTCGCCAACCTGAAAACCTTTCCGCAGGTGCAAAACGCAGCAGACGCTTGCACCGAATGCGGGTTCTGCGAGCGAGTCTGTCCGACAACAAGCTACACCATGACGCCGCGCCAACGCGTGGTTGCCTTGCGTAGGCGCGCTGAAAAAAAGTTTTCTCCCGCCGAAGAAGCGTGGTTTAAAACGCAAGCGTTAGAGTCGTGCGTAGGTGATTCGCTCTGCCATACGGTCTGTCCGGTCGGCATCGACACGGGCGAGCTCATGCGCCTTGAGCGAGCAAAACAGCATCGCCACCTTGCACGATGGCTCGCCTTGCGGACAGCGCGCAACATGGCTTTTGTCGTGCGGGCAACGCGATTCTTGTTGGCTTGCCTTTTCTTTGTGCGACGCAGGCTAGGCTTGAGGGCAGCGCGCTTGTTGCACAAAGCGGCGCGGATGTGCGGGCAGCGGCTGGCAGAAGAGATGTTTGTCCGTCCGCTACGACCCGCCGCGAGCGACCGCAAAAGATACAAGAAAAGATACGGAGAGGAAGATAGTGAGTCTTCGTTTGTCTTCTTTCCCAGCTGCGCCTCGCGCGTATTCGGAGTTGCGTGGGGCGAGAAGAAAACGCAAGAGCAAGAGGGTGGTCCACCTCCACCTCCACCTCCACCTCTGGCTCTGTGGAGGGGGCTTTGGCGAGCCTCTGTTGCAAGGGCGGTGTGGGGGGAGAAAGGCTGGCGGACGCTCAAACCTATTGTTGTGGCTTGGCGTTTCGTAGCAAGGGCTTTTTTGCCGCCGCCGATGCGGCGTTGGAGGATCTTTACAAAGCCTTGCCGCAAGAGGTGCGTGCGGGCAAGAAGCCTCTACTTTGCGACGCTGCTCCTTGCGCCTTGCGTTTGCAGCAGGCGGGTCACTTCAAGGGAATCGAGGTTTTGGATGCCATCTCGTTTGCTAAAAAATCTCTGCTACCGCGTCTGACGAACAGAGAGATTTCTCCCGAAGTTTCTCCAAGCAAGATTGTGGCGCACCTGCCTTGCGCGGCGCGGCGCGGTGGTTTGGAACAAGATTTTCTTGTCGTGCTTGCTGCCTTTTCAGATGCTCCTCCGTTGGTCGCCGCGAAGACGCTCTGTTGTGGTTTCGGCGGCGATGTGGGCTTGAAGGATGTCGCACTCAACAGGCACGCGCTTGCAGGATTGATCGAATGCGTTCGAGAGCGTGAGGGAGAAGAGCTCGCGGTCGTAAGTGCGTCGCGCACTTGCGAGATTGGTTTGGCGTGGCATCTAGGAGGACATCTGGGGTCAATGGACAGCGTTGGGTGCTACTCCCTATTCGAATGGCTCGATCATCGCACGAACGCGCTCAACCCTCCCTCCACTTGATCGAACAGCCGATGCTGGCAAACTGCGCCTCGGCTTCGACAACGCTGCTACCCTTGTTGAGTGCACGCACCGCCTCCAACAAGTCGCGCTTGACGAGCGCGAAATCGGGAGGATTTTGTTGCGCGCCCGCGCTGTCGAGCCTGCCGCGATAGACCATCGTGAGGCTTTTGTCGAATAGGAAGAAATCGGGCGTGCAGACGGCATCGAAGGCGCGCGCGGTTTCTTGGGATTCATCGTAGAGGTAGGGAAAGGGAAAGTCGTGTTGTTTTGCGAATTTTCCCATATTTTCAAAGGAATCTTGCGGATAGGTTTGCGTGTCGTTGGACATGATGGCAGCCACGCCGACCCCTAGTCGTAGTGCCTCGTTTGCATCGGCGACAAACCTATCGATGATCGCCTTCACATAGGGGCAGTGGTTGCAGAGAAAAGCCACCAGCAGTCCGTTGTCTTTTTTCAGCGCGTCGCGCGCGAAGATCGTGCTGTCCGTTGCGGGCAGGCGAAAATCGGGCGCGGTGAAGCTTATGTCGAGCGGGGAGGATTCTAACGCGGGCATGGTAAATAAGGATAGCAGAGAGGGGGCAGGCGAGTTAATCCTTGTTGGGTTGCCAGAGTATATCGTGTTTGCCATTGCCGTTGGCAACCCTTGAGAGGACGAACAGCAAGTCCGACAAGCGATTGAGGTAGAGGCGGATGCCTTGCGAAATGTTTTCCGTTTCTGCCAAGGCGATCACACGCCGCTCGGCACGGCGGGCGACGGTGCGCGCCACATGCAGCGTGCAGCTAAGTTTGTTTCCGCCGGGCAGAATAAAGTTTTCCAGTGGCGCGAGGCTATCGTTGTAGCGGTCGATTTCTTTTTCTAGCCACAGGCTGTGTCGTTCGGGAAAGCGATTCGTCTTGTCCTCGCTTTCAGGACGGCAGAGATCCGATCCTAAGTCGAAGAGGTGGTTCTGAATACGACCGAGCAGATGGCGCAATGCTTCGGCATCTTCCGCTTCCAAAGTTGCTTCTAATGCTTGTCCCAGAAAAGCGTTGAGTTCGTCGATGCTACCGTAGGCTTCGATTCGCGCGTCGTTTTTCGGTCGCGTCGATCCGTCGCCGAGACGGGTTTGCCCGAAGTCGCCGCTTTTTGTATAGACCTTTGTGATGCGCACGGGTTCAATGCTCAGTTGCGCAAAAGCAACAAAAGCAGGAACAAGGACACGGCGAGGGCTTGCGACAGCACGCGCGCGCGCATGAAGCGATTGCCGTGTTTTATTGCGAACTCGCCGCCTCGCGTCATGGAGTAGAGCCCAAAAAAGAGTGTCGCCAGTACGGCGAGCATGGCAGCCGCCAGCGCGATCGAGACGACGAGAATCATCGAACCATCATCGAGCTAATGGTCTCTGCCCTGCGGGGTGCTGATTTTTCTTGTGTTGCGCGTGCGGACGCTGTCGAAGTTTTGCGCGGGATGGCGCAGGGAACGCTCGTCCTGTTTTTTGCGAAACGAAAGTACGGGCGCAGTATTTTTCTTGCGTTGCGTGCTACGCGCGGAGCGCAACGATTCTAGTCGGATCGTTTGTCCTGAAAAAACCTCTGGCAAGATAACAGCACGAGAACCCCCGTGCATCGCGCGCACCCGCGCGGCAGTGCGCCGTGCGTAGAGCCAAAGCTCATAGAAATTCTCGCCCATCGGTGTTAGAATACCCCGTAGGCAGCGAGAAAAGCAAGCGCAAACCGACACCCAACAAGATAATCCCAGCGAGAAAGGCGATGAGCGAACAGAGCGTAGGCACAAGCAAATCAAGCAGCGAGGCAAGAAGGGAGGAAGATGATCCCTTCGTGCTACTCGAAGAGCGTGAGGCGCGCGGGCAAGTCCGCTTGCACAGGGAAGCGTCGAGCGTAGTAGAGGAATTTCACCTGACGCTGACAGCGCGCGCGGTAGCACGCTTGCAAGCGTTGCGTGTAAAAGAGCAAGACGCAGAACTGACGCTTCGCGTACGCATCTACGCGGGCGGTTGTTCGGGATACAGGACGGAGTTCTCGTTGGACAAACGGCGCACCGACCTCGACGAGGAAGTTTTGCAAGATGGCGTGCGCGTTCTCATCGACAGACTCTCGGCGCAGACGCTAGGCGCGAGCAGTCTCGATTTCGAGAGCGCCCCCATCGGCGAAAGCTTTCGCCTGCTCGCCGACAAGGCGCACAACGCCTGCGGTTGCGGCACCTCCTTCGCGCTCTGACGGGTGGCAAGGATAGTGCAACAACTCTGAACGGGCTGCGTGCGCATTGCAACCTTCAATGTCAACTCGCTCGCGAAAAGGCTGGAGGCACTGCTAGCCTTCCTCGACGCGCGCAAGGTTGACCTCGCCCTGCTGCAAGAGCTCAAGTGTCCGCAGGAGCGTTTTCCTAGCCAAGCCTTGAAGCAGGCGGGGTGGCAAGCAGCCTTCGTCGCCGAGAAAGCCTACAACGGCGTCGCCGTGCTTTCGCGCGACCCCGCGATGTCCGTGCGCTGTTCTGCCCTGCCTCCGCTGCCTGATCTTGAGGCAGGCGAAGACGCTCAAGCGCGCTATGTGGAGGTTGCGACGCATGGGCTTATCGTCGCCTCGCTCTATGCGCCCAATGGCAATCCTTTGGGCAATCCTTTGGGCAATCCTTTGGGTAATCCTTTGGGCAATCATCTTGACGATTCTTCAAGAAAACAGAATAGCACGGCGGTGAGCGAGAAGTTTCGCTACAAGATCGCTTGGATGGATAGGTTGTGCCGCCATGTGGAAGAAAGTCTTCTGGTGGAGGGTAGACCCTTCTTGCTGGGCGGCGATTTCAATGTTTGTCCGCAGACTCTCGATGTCTTCGACGAACAGGCGATGGAGGGCGACGCGCTGCTTCACAAAAAGAGTCGCCGCCGCTACAGACGCTTGTTGTACAGCGGGCTGGTAGATGCCTTTCGCGCCCAGACGAACCCGCAGCACAAGGAGAGTGGATACACCTATTGGGACTATCGCCGCTTGCGTTTTCCGCGCGACGAAGGCTTGCGAATCGACATGCTGTTGCTATCGCCCGCGCTCAGCGAGCGGATCGAAGGTTGTTTTGTCGAGCGGAGCTTGCGCGAGGGCGAACAACCCTCAGACCACACGCCGCTCTGCTTGGACTTAGCTTGGGAATCTCCTACCCTTGAGGCAAATCTCCCACAACACACGAAGACTCCATCCTCCCCGTCCGCACCTTCCGCCCCCTCGTCCGCACCTTCCGCTGCGCCGCGTCAATCGCGGTTGGTGATGTAGTCTTCTCTACACTAGAATGTCTAGCAAACCACTTTTTTCGCTATTTTTTTCCGATGCGTTTAACGGCTTTTTCTGCGCGGGGTTTTTTCAAAGCCGCAGTTGCGGCATGATCGATGTGTTGCGTCTCCTTGGCGAGCGTCCTGCAGAGGCTCAAGACTGTACGGCGCAAGTTGGGGGGCAGGTCGTAGTAGTTGCGCGCCAGCTCTAGTGTCTCGCGTTTGGTTAGGCGTTGGTCGTCGTTGAAAACGCCGTCCTCTCCCTCCGACTGCCTTTCGTCTTCCTCGCCAGGCTCCGACAGGCGATAGCTGGGCTTTCGCACAGGCATCACGCGTTGCACCTTCTGCGGCATGCCATCGAAGAAATAGGAAATAGGCACTTCCAACACTTGCGCAACCTGAAACAAGCGCGAGCCGCCGACACGCGACGAGCCGCGCTCGTACTTTTGCACCTGCTGAAAGGTGAGCGCTAAAAGCTCTCCCAGCTTCTGCTGGCTGATGCCCAGCATCGTACGGCGCAAGCGAATCTTGCTGCCGATATACTGGTCAATTTCGTTGGCTCCCATCTTCTTGCCACGACGACCTTTCGTGACAGATGGTGAGCGTGGTGTCTCGTCTACCATAGCAAGCCTCTCCTCAATCTTTGCGGCGACCCTACCTCATACCCATAGATACTTATAGATACTTATAGGGTTCAGGATTTCGCCTGTTACGCAACATGCTAAAAACTTTCGCCTTATGTTAGCAAAACAAAAAACTCCATGTCTAGTGTTTCTGTAAGATTAAAGAGATATTTTATTAAAAACACGCACAAAGGCATGGTAATCGCGCGGCTCAAAGCTCAATGCTTTCGTTTTACGCATGTCAGACAAGTCGCAACGACGACAAACCACAGCAGCCAAAACAATCCGTTGCCGAAACGCGCGGTCATGAGCAGCCGATCGGTTTTTTTCGGCAAAGGCGCATCGATCCAACCCTCGGCGCCTAAGTCCAGCCTTGCAATCTCGCGTCCGAAAGGATCGAACACCGCCGAGACACCCGTGTTAGCAGCACGGAAAAACGGCAAGCCGCGCTCTACCGCACGCACGCGCGCCATCGCCAAGTGCTGGTAGGGACCACTGCTCCGCCCGAACCACCCGTCGTTCGTCGCGTTGAACAAAAGATCAGGAGAGCCGCCGCCCGCGTCGTCAAGCGAGGCAGGAGCTATGAAAGGCAGCAGATTAGGAAAGATCGATTCGTAACAAATTTGCGCCTCCAGCGTGAAGGCAGAGCCTGCCCGTAGCAGAGGGCTCGCATCGCCGTGCGTAAAGCTCGGGAAGCTCGTCAGGGTTTTGATCTTTTTACCGAAGCGATTGTTCGTGAAAGGAATGAACTCGCCCAGCGGCACAAGGCGCACCTTGTCGTACAAGCCATGCAAGTTTCCGACGACATCGATCAGCAGCAGGCTGTTCCTGTAGCCCGCCGCGACATCATCTTGCGTCTTGTCTTGCGCCTTGATGTTGGGGTTTTCGCGCACCGCGCCGAAGACGAACCAGCGCGGAACGACTTGTAGCAAGGACGGGATCCAAGGATGATCCCAAATGTATTCTTGCGTTTGCCCTGTTGCTAGCGGCGGCGTTGTGAGGCGATAGGGAAAGGTGGTCTCAGGCCATAACAGCAGGGTTACGCTCGCAGGTCGCTTGCGGATCGAAAGGTCGAGCGCGCGGCGGAAGTTGCCTAAGGCATCCTCGACGCGCCATTTTTTGGGTTGCGTGATATTGGGTTGCACGATGCGCACTAAAAAAGGATTTTCCACGCGACTCTGCTCGGTGCGTAGCCCTCCCAGAAAAGGCGGCGCGCCCGCCAGTCGCCATGCTCCGAAAGCGGCGGCGCTTGCGGGGATCAATAGCGCGCAGGCAAGCGCATACGCAGCGTGCTTGCGTGCGACCTTGCTTTGCGCAGATTTTTTTGCTGATAGGGTTTTTGACGAGGGTTTGTTTGACGCTTTGCCTAGCACGCTTTGTGCGAAGTAGAACACCGCCAGCGCTGCTAGCGCGTAGGAAGCGGTGGCAAGAAAGCTTGTCAGCTCGATTCCCGCCAAGGCGTTTGTTTGCAAAAGCCATATGCTTGTGTTCCATGCGTAGCCGGCAAGGTTCCACGGAAATCCTCCGAACAACAAGCCCCTCAAGGACTCGGCGAGCGCGAAGGTGCAGACGAAGAGTCCGACGCGCAACAAGGGCGAGGAGCTGGTCGTGCGTGGTAGTAGCAGGGTGAGCGCCAGCAAGGCTGCGAGCGCGTAGAGCGCTTGAAACAAGCAGCCCACCAGCGTGAGCATGCCTCCCACAACAGCACCGACTAGCGATTGCCCGAACGCTATCCATACGGCGTGCGACACCCAGTAGAGCGAGGTGAGGTATGCTGCGAAAGACCATGTCGCCATGAGCTTGAGCGCGCGTTTTAAGCCTTGTCGTCGCGGTAGGTCGTAGGCGACCCACAGGCAAGGCAGCGCGAAGGAGAGGTAGCCCGCGGGCAGGAAGGAGAAAGGCGCGAAGGATAACGTCCACAGAACTCCTGCGAAAACAGCGCAGAGGTAGGAACTTCTACCCTCCAGCAGCAGTGCCTCCAGATTCAAGGGCAGAAACCAATTTGTTCGAAATGCTGCTCGAGCTGCTGTTCGAGGCGGCGTCATGGCTTTTCTTCTTCGTGCGCCAGCTCGATGACCTTCAGCCGCGCGACGCGCCGCGCCGACGATTCGATGATGCGAAACTCGATGCGCGAGTGAGGGTCTCGGATCGCCTCACCGCGGTTTGGCACGCGCCCGGCTAAGGCGACGACCAAGCCTCCTAATGTGTCTACTTCTTCGGCGCATGTCAGTTTTTTTTCAAAGCGTTCTTCAAATTGCTCCAGCGTTAGGCGCGCGTCGGCGATGATATTGCCCTCGGCGTCTCGATAGCCGATGGGCTCCCAATCCTTGTCGTGTTCGTCGTGAATTTCGCCGACGATCTCTTCGACAACATCCTCCAACGTCGCCATGCCGTCGATACCGCCGTACTCGTCGACGACGAAGGCGATCTGCCGCCGCGTCTGTTGCATCTTCACCAACAAGTCGAAGACGCGCACGCTGGGCGCGCAGAACAAAGGCGGATGCAACAATGTGCGCAGAGAAAAGCTGCCTCCCTGCCCGTTCAGCGCAATGTGTTGCAACAGCGACTTCACATGCAAGACACCGACGATGCGATCTAAGGTCTTGTGATAGACGGGATAGCGCGAGTGCGGCTTTTCCGAAACGAAGGGCAAGAGCTCCTCGTACGGCGTTGTCAGATCGATCGCTTGCACATCGGCGCGCGGCACCATGACATCTGCGATCGTCTTGTCGCCGACATTAAGTATGTTCGAAATCATCGTGCGCTCTTCGGGGGCAAGCTCTGCCTGCCGATCCTCTTCGATCAGCTCTTCGATGGTCTCGCGGATTTTCGGTCCTCCCAGCCGTCGTCGCAGCCACGAAAGACGCGCCTGCCACCAGGGCTCAAAGCGCGCGCCGCCGTTTGCCGAAGAAGGATGCGTCATGGTAAGGCGAGAGGAGGCAAGTCGACAACCCCAATCTGTGCGAGGATCGTTTCTTCCGCCGCCTCCATCTGCGTGCGCTCTTCGTTGGTGTCGTGGGTGTATCCCTTTAAGTGCAAAACGCCGTGTATCGTCATGTGAGCGCAGTGGGCGAGCGCATCGAGACGATGCTGTTCGATCGTGCGCTGCAAGCCCTGATAGCCGAGCGCGATGTCGCCCAAAAAGCCTTGCCTGCCGTCCTCAAAGTGTCCGTCGTGCGGGTTGTCGTGGCTGTTGTCGTGGGCGGCGGGAAAGGCGAGGGAGTCGCACGCCGTATCCTTGTTGCGGAAGCGGCGGTTGAGCGCACGCATGCGTTGCTCGTCGGTGCAGAGAATCGAGACGATCAATGTTGTTTTGTCCTCGTCGTTCTGTGCCAAGAAATCGATCGCGGCAACAGCTGCTCGCCGTACCTGTTCGATCAGGTCTTTTTTCCACAAGGGCGACTCTGTCTGTAGACGCACGCTGTTAAAAGAAGTCATAGCAAAAGAAGTCATACAAGCTAGGTTACTTGTCGTCGCCGCGCAGTGGATTTTCGTAAGCGCGCAACAGCTCTGCTACCAGCGGATGGCGCACTACCTCCTGCCTTGAGAAGTGCACGAAAGGCACGATAGTTTTCAGGCGTCGTTCGGCATCTTGCAGTCCGTTGAGGGTTGAGGCGGGTAGGTCTGTTTGAGTGGGGTCGCCCGTCACGGCGATGCGCGCGCCCATTCCCAACCTTGTCAGCACCATCTTCATCTGTTGCGGGGATGTGTTTTGCGCCTCGTCGAGCAGTAGAAAGGCGTTCTCGATGGTGCGTCCTCGCATGAAGGAGAGAGGGGCGATCTCCAGCTTTCCCTGCTCCAAGTATCGCTCGGTTGCCGTCTTGCCGAACCATCGATGCAGCAGGTCGAAGATCGGACGCAGGTAGGGATCGATTTTCTCGCGCATGTCGCCCGGCAGAAAGCCCAACCGCTCGCCCGCCTCGACGACAGGACGCGAGAGAATCACACGCTCCACATCGCCGCGCCGCAACAGCGACAAGCCATACCCCAGCGCGATACAAGTCTTGCCCGTTCCCGCGGGTCCCATCGCAAAAACAAGAGGATGATCGCACAACGCGTGCAAAAACGCCTCCTGCTTGGCGTTGCGAGGAACAAGGGTTGCCTTTGGAAACTTCAACGACCACGAGGAGGTCGCAAGTTCAAGGTTTTCATCAAGAGCGTCGATTTGCGGCAAGGATCCGTCCTCGTCGTTGAGGCTCTCGCAACCCTTGAGGCGTGCGTAGAGGGCGAGCAGGTGCGCACGCGCCTTGTCGCACGCCGCCTCGCTACCGCGGCAGACAACCTTGTTTCCGCGATGGTCGAGTTGCACGCCGTAGGTGCTTGCCAAGCGTTTCAAACGTTGCGCGCCTGCGCCGAACAGCTCAGGCAAGAGGCTATTGTCCTCGAAAGACAGCAACTGCGACAAATCGCCGGAAGGTTTGTCAAGGTCGCGCTCTGCCTGCTGCTCGCGTGCAGAGGAAAGGGTGGCGTGTTGGATTTTGCTCAAGGGTTCAAAGAATGTAGGAAACAAGGACGCGCGCAACGATCTGTCATCAACAAGAAAAGCCTCATGGCAAAACCCATCATGCCGAAATCCTAGGGCAAGAGAGGCTTGTCTGCAACAGAAAAAAGGTTTAGACTGAAGGCAGTGAAAAATTTCACAAACGAATGCTTCGAGCAGGCGGCACGGGGGTTGGGGGAACAAGGTCAAGCGCGCATCATCACGGAGCTTTGAGCGTTCCTTGGCAGAACGCGCGTCTCGAAGCACCTGACGATTGAGGATGAGGGAACGACGATGGACGATCTGCTTTCAGAATTTATTGCCGAGACAGCCGAATCGCTCAGCGCTTTGGACACCAAGCTTGTCGTGTTGGAAAAAAATCCGAACGATGCCGCATCGATTGCCGATATTTTTCGCGTCGTCCACACGATCAAAGGAACCTGCGGTTTCTTGGACTTGCATCGTCTGGAGGCGGTGGCGCATGCGGGCGAAGAGATGCTACGCAAGTTTCAAACATCTCCCGACAGCGTCACGAGCGAACGCGTCACGCTTGTTTTGGAGGCGTTGGATTGCATCAAGGGAATCATTGAAAACTTGGAGAAAACAGGCTCCGAGCCCGAAAGCGACAACAGCGACCTGATAAGCCGTTTGGAACAGGAAGCATCGCAGGAATCATCGCAGACAAGTAAGCCGCCAAGCAAGAAAACAGACAAGCCTTCGCAAAACGGGCAGCCGCAAGAAACAACGCAAGAAACAACGCAAGAAATAGCAGTCGTCTCCTCCGCTGCGCAAAAGCAAGCAGAAGAGGAAGTAGAATCTTTCGCCGCCATCGACTTGCCCGCCGATTTGTCTTTGAGCTCGGAAGAGGATTCGACTCTCGACATCGCCTCGCCGTGGCAGAGTGCGGTGGCGGGCTTGGGACAGGTCGGCGCGACAGGGAGTGCGGTCGCTTCTCTTCGTGTGCGCCTCGATCTGATCGAGCAGTTGATGAACTCTGTTTCGGAGCTTGTACTTTCGCGCAACCAGCTTCTGCAGCTGCTGCGGCAAAATCCCGCCAGCGAATTTTCCGCCCCCTTGCAGCGTCTCAATCAAATCACGACCGCGTTGCAAGAAGGCGTGATGAAGACGCGCATGCAGCCTATACAAAATGCTTGGAGCCCTCTGCCGCGCCTTGTGAGAGATCTGGCGAAGACGACAGGAAAAAAGATTCGCCTCGAGATGATAGGCGCAGAGACGGAGCTCGACAGGCAAATCATCGACATGATCAGAGATCCGTTGATTCATCTGATTCGCAACGCCGTCGACCACGGTCTCGAAATGCCTGCCGAGCGCGAGCAGCAAAGCAAACCCGAAGAAGGCAGTATCAGCCTCAAAGCCTATCAGGAAGGTGGGCAAATCCTGATCGAAGTGCACGACGACGGACGCGGCATCGATCACGAAAAAATTCGCAACAAAATCGTCTTACAAGGAGCAGCCTCCGAGGCGGAGGCTGCCGCCCTCACCGTCTCGCAGCTCCATCGCTATTTGTTTCAGTCGGGCTTTTCCACCGCCGACAAGATCACGGAAGTGTCTGGACGCGGCGTCGGCATGGATGTCGTCAAGACCAATATCGACAAGATCGGCGGACAAATCGAGTTGAACTCGACATTAGGATCAGGTTCGCAAGTTCGTATCAAAATTCCTCTGACGCTCGCTATCGTCTCGGTTCTGATCGCCAAGATTGCCGACCAACGCTACGCCTTTCCGCAAACCTCGGTTGTCGAGCTCGTCTCCTTTCGCGAGTCGGAGGATCACAGGGTGAGCGTCTTACAGGGCAATCTCGTCTTGCAACTGCGCGACCAATTGCTGCCTCTGCTCTCGATACGCCAACTCTTCGATCTGACTGTGCGCCTGCCCGAACCATTAGGCTCGGAGAAAAACGACGAGAAAGCAGACACTCGCGGAGTGAACACTCGCGGAGTGAACACTCGCGGAGTGGACACCCATGCCACAAACGGAGAAGCAGTTAGCGAGTCCTTGAGCGATATGGTCGCGCAAGCGGTGTCCTCTGCGCCTCGTGCGCCGCTGGAAGAGGTGCGGGAGCGAGAGATTCCGCAGAGCGAGCTTCAACATCGCATGCTTCAGGAGATTCTGCAGGGTCCTGAGAACTATGTCGTTGTGATGCGGGTGGGCGCGCAGCAGTTCGGCATTTTGGTCGAGGACATTCAGGACACGGAAGAGATCGTCGTCAAGCCTCTCTCGGAATCGTTGCGCGGCACTCCTTTTTTTAGCGGCAACACGATTCTGGGCGACGGGCGCGTTGTGCTGATCGTCGATCCGAACACCTTGTCCCTTGAGCTCGGCGAGGGAGTCGAAGAAGCGAACCTCGCCCTCTCGCGCGACGCGCCGCAGCAGCTCGAAGAAAGCAGCGTCACGCTGGTGATGCTGGATAGCGGCGACGGCGTGAAGAAGGTTGTGCCCGTCAGCGCGATCAACCGCTTGGAGCATATCGATTGCGCGCGCATCGAATATCCGAACGAACAAGCCACCGTTTTGTACAACGACGCGCTCATGCCCGTCATGCGCATCGAAGAAGGGCGCGCTTTGCCGAAGGAGGGCAGGCGACCGGTGTTGGTGCTTTCGGACGGCGAGAAGTGGGCAGGCATCGTCGTCGAAGAGGTGCTGGACATTATCAACGAGCCCTTGCGTATCGAATCGGTAGGGGGAGAGAGGGGAGTCATCGGTAGCGCTATCCTGCAAGAGCAGAGCGTCGAGGTTTTGGATATGGAGCATTTTTGGAAACGTGCCTTCGCCGATGCGACAAGCCTTCCCATCGATCTGTCGGGGGTTGCAGGTGCACCGCTACCACCGCATCGAGAGCGCAGGTTGCTTTTGATAGAAAGGAATCGCGCGTTTTGCGATTCGATTATTCCTCACCTTTCGTCGGTAGGCTTTCGTGTTTTTGTGGTCGATCATATCGATCAGGCGATCTACTACCACAAGAACGCCATTCCTTTCGATGTCATCATCAGCGATGTCGACGACAACAGCGACGAGGTGTTGAAGTTTGTCTCGCGCACGCGCCAAATGAGAGATTCTTGGTCTGGACTGCCCTTCTTGGCGCTGACCGGCATGCCGCCTACCGAAGAAAGAACTGAAACTTGCCGCGTGGCGGGGTTCACAGACTTCTTGTCGAAGAACGATCGCTCTGATATTGTGCGCTGCTTGAAAGACTTGCCGCAGTAGCGCGTCCCCTGATAGTTCACAGCGTGTCATCTTGCGTGTCCGTCAACAAAAACACACAAGCGCTAGAAATTCTGCTAGACTAGTCCTTCTGCCGTGCCGAGGTTCGATGCCCCGTGCACGCTAAACGGCAGGAGTCGGTCAGGGGGGCGGGCTGCGATCCTATGAAACGAACGATGGAGTTGCCACTATGGCGAAATCTTGTCTTGTTGTAGACGATTCGAAGATCGTGCGCGTTATGGCGCGAAAGATTTTGGAAGGACTCGGCTTTGAAGTCTTTGACGCTGAAAACGGTCAGGAGGCGTTCGATTTTTGCAAGAAGTCGCCGCCCGCTTGTATCCTGCTCGATTGGAACATGCCCGTCATGAACGGGCTAGATTTCTTGAAAAAACTGCGCGGAGAAGCCTTCGGAAAATCTATCAAGGTGATCTTCTGCACAACGCAGACAGATGCCGACAGCGTGAAGCAAGGCATGTCCGCGGGTGCCGACGAATACATCATGAAACCTTTCGACGAAGGAGTGATCAAGAGCAAGTTCAGCGAAGTGGGCTTGATCTGATTGCGCCTTGACAATGTCGGACACGCGCGATGCAGCGCGCCTGCGAGAGGCGTTGACGATTGTTCTGAAAGAGAGCGCGGGATTGACTCCGCCGCCTTTGGAAGACTCCGTCTTGGTCGCGCGCTTGCACGCGGCGTGCGCAAGCTTCCGCGATCGACCGCGTCTTACGCCACAAGAGCTCCTATCATTAGCTCAGGGCGATCGCTTTGAACCCGTTTTTCGCGATCTGTTGTTGGAAACCTTCTCCGACAAGGACACAGCCTTCAATCGCGATAAGCAGATGTTTTCATACATCGCTGAAAACTTGTTGATACCCAAACCCAACGCAAAAAGACCCCTGAAAATTTGGTGCGCAGCCTGCTCGACAGGACAAGAGGCGCTTTCGCTCGTCATGGCTTGGCACAAACGCTTGCAAGGCGAGCCTGCACTCGCAGAGGCAGGGACGCGCTTCGTCGTCTATGCAAGCGATATGAGTGCGCGTGCCGTCGAGATGGCGCGCAAGGGACGCTACAACAACTTCGATGTACAACACGGTCTCAATGTTCACGATCTGCTCGAGTTTTTCGACGAGCAGCAGGGCGGAGGCTTTTGGAAGGCAAAGGATACGCTGCTGGCACCTATAAATTTTTTCCAACACAACCTCCTGAACTCGCCGCCATCGCTGCTGCCGCGCCGTTTGGACGCGATTCTTCTTCCGCACACGCTGCATAATTTCGACGACACCATCGCCGAGCGCGTTCTGGTGCGTCTCGTCTCCTTGCTTGCGCCTGAGGGTTGGCTCGTGCTTGCGCCGTTTGAGGCGGAAAAATACGGCAGACGACTTTTCTTGCAACCTTCGGGTAGACTCGAAGAGAGCTCTTCGCTGCCGCAAGGAATGTTTTCGCGCTCGACCTTCGCCTATCCCGACCGAGCCGAGAGGCACGCGAGCGCGCAGGGGATGCTAGAGAAGAGAACGCAAGAAGAAAAGTTGCCGCAAGCGAATCCTCAAGCAGCGAATCCACAAGCAACGAATCCTCAAGAAGAGGGAAGACAAGAGGAGGGTGGAGACGCTTCCGCGCCGCAAGCGTCTTGGATGCCCGCCTCCTAATAGCATGACGGTCGTACGCTTCGACAAGGTCGGCATGCGCTACGGCTTGGGTCCGGAGATTCTGCACGATGTCGACTTTTCGCTGACGAGCGGCTCTTTTCACTACCTGACGGGACCTTCGGGAGCGGGCAAGACTTCTCTTTTGCGTCTGATGTTTTTGGCGCAACGCCCCTCTCGCGGCAGTATTAGCGCCTTCGGCGAGGATGTGACGGGCAAAGATCGCAAAGCTCTGCAAGGCTTGCGTCGTCGGATCGGCGTTGTTTTTCAGGAGTTCCGCATGGTCGAGCATCTGAGCGCCGCGGAAAATGTCGCCCTGCCCTTGCGCCTGCGAGGCTTGGAGGAAGATCGTATCCGCGAGCATGTGAAAGAGATTATGACTTGGGTGGGCTTGCAGCATCACATGGCTGCCGATCCCGCTACGCTTTCAGGCGGACAACAGCAGCGGGTTGCCATCGCGCGTGCTGTCGTCTCCAATCCCGATCTGCTGCTCGCCGACGAGCCGACGGGCAATGTAGACGATGCGCTGGGCGAGCGGCTTCTTTACCTCTTCGAGCAGATGTACAAAAACGGCTCGACGGTCGTCGTCGCGACGCATAACCGCCGTCTTATCGAGAAGTATCCTCATCCCGTCTTTCGCCTGCGCGATGGCTTCCTAGAAAAACAGCCAGAGAAACTAGCAGGCAAACAAGCATGACGCGATTCGTTCGGGCAGCGCGCTTTTTGCTCCGCACGGATGCGGACACCACTCCGCTGGGGCAAGCCTTTTCTAGCGAGCGTGCGACGTTGTTTCTGCCGTGGGTTATCGGGGTGATGGTTTATTTGGCGTTGCTGATGGTAGCCGTCTTGCTATCGATCGATAACACGATCTCGCGTTGGCGCGGTGATTTGTCGGATAGAATCACGATCGTCGTGCCGCAAGAAGTCAGCTCGGATGCGCTCGCCTCGACGGAGGAGTTGCTGGCGTTTTTGCGCGCTGAGCCGAGCGTCTCGCGTGTCGAGGCGATTTCCCTCTCGCGTTTGCAAAGCCTGCTGGAGCCGTGGTTGGGACCTGCGGCGCGCACCGAGGGTTTGCCGCTACCGAGCATGATCGAGGTGGATCTGGTCAATATCGAAGCAGCTACCATCGCCGCCCTGCGCGCAAAACTGCAGCAGAGTTTTCCTCGTGTCCTTCTCGACGACCATCGCTTGTGGCGCACGCGCTTGCTTGCCGTCGGACGCATTTTACAAACGGTCGCCTTTCTGGCGACGCTCGTCGCTCTGACGACGGCGCTCGTCATCGTCGCCTTCGGCGTGCAAGCAGCGATGGGCAGGCATGCGACGACGATTCAGCTACTGCGCGTTATGGGAGCGGAAGACAGCTACATCACCGCGCAGTTCATGCCCGCCGTGCGCCGTGCTGCGGGTTGGGGCAGCTTGGCGGGGCTGATGCTCTTTCTCGCCACCTACGCGCTACTACGGATTGCAGGTGACGGCTTAGCTCCAGAGCGTATGGGACCATACGGATGGCAATGGCTTGTCATGCTGCTTGTGCCGCTCGTCTCCTTCGTAGCAGCCCTGGGTGTTTTGATCGCGCTGATGCACCGCAGGCTGCAAGATGTTCCCTGAAGACCTTGCGCTAGCCGAGCAGCGTGCAAACGAGCAAGACAATCGTGTTTCCAAGAATTATCCCGATGCTGTGGGTTTTGAGTGCGCTGCTTGTCCTTGGCTTTGCGCTTGGTTTCGTGTGGTTTTGTATGACGAAGCCCGCTTTCGGACAACGGACTTTTGCCGAGCGCGCGCAGGCGATCGTCGTCTTCACAGGCTCGCAGGCGCGTATTCCTTCAGCCCTTATGCTTTGGCGTAAAGGGGTTGCTCCGCGTGTGCTGGTCTCCGGCGTTCATCGAAGGACGAGGAGCCGCGACCTCACAGGCGAGCAGGCTGCGGGCAGCGTCGCCCTGGGACGCGCCGCGCGCAACACCTTCGAAAATGCCGTCGAGACGGTGTTGTGGACGAACAAGAACAACATCGACAAGATCATCTTAGTTACCTCCGATGTGCATATGCGGCGCAGTCGGCTCTACTTGCGCTGCCTTGCGCCAAATTTGGAGGTTGTACCTTTCGCAGTGCGTTTTCGCCATCAAAAGCTGTGGCGTAGCAATATCAAGGAGTATGCTAAATATCTGCTCGCCCTTGCCCATTGTCGCATCGCAGTGCTGCCCGATTCCTTTCCCACGCCGCAAGCAAGAGCTCGCGAAGACTGGCCGCGGACAGGCAGAAACGCCCGAAGTCATGAGAGTATTTAAACGATGGCTTAAACAAGGGCTTGTGCGCGCGCAGCCTCGTGTGCGCGTTGCCTTGTTTTTTCTTGTCGTTTTTCTTGCGACGGTTTTCATCACCTCGACTTCGACGCTGCTCTCGTTGCTGACGCTATGGCGTCGTCCTCCTCTCTCGCTGTGCTTTCTTTGGGAGACCGCCTTCAATCTCGCCTGTCGAGGTTTGCTGGGTATCCGCTTCCGTATCGAAGGGTTGGAGAACATTCCGCAAGGCGAGCGCGTTCTGTTTGCAACAAAGCATCAGTCTCTGTGGGAGACGATCGCGTTGCTGACGCCGCTCTCTGTCCATGCCTATATCGGCAAGAAGTCGCTTGTGTTCATTCCTTTTTGGGGTTGGGCACTCTACTCCGCCGGCAAGTATATTCCCGTCAATCGCGCGGCGGTCGTTGCCAGCACCTTCGCGCTGTTGCGCCGCTTGCGCAAGCGTTTTGCTGATCCGTACTTTCGTCGTGTCATGATCTTCCCTGAAGGAAGGCGCACGCTGCCCTCCGAGAAGTCTCCCGCCTATCGAGATGGGGTGGAGCTTCTGTATCGCCAATTTTCTTTTCGCGTGGTGCCGATTGCCGTCAACAGCGGGCATCTCTGGCCGAAGAAAGGCTACAGGCGTGGCGGGACGATCACCGTCTCGATCCTTGCGCCGATCGCGCCGGGCTTGGCTAAGGGGACGCTCGTGCCGCTGTTGCAACGCCGCATCGAGGAGGAAGTGCGAAGAATCGGCATCCCTTGAGTAAGACAGGATAAAACGGGCGAGAGCAGGGTTGCTTTAAAGGGCGAGATACGCCAGTATGCGCGCGAGAGCTTCGGAAGGTGCGTGTCGGGTTCGAAGCCGCGTTCGAGGTCTAGCGTAACGATTTTTGCGGGAAACACCGTCGATGAAACAACAGTCTACGATGAAACGGGCGCGCGTCCGTCTGGCTTTTTGGAGCGAGAGCGTCGCAACCTTTCTGCAGGCTATTTTCATTCGCTCGCGGCGAGGACCGACGACGGTGACGCTCATCTTTCTTTTGCTCGCCATCTCGTATCGGATCAACGATCCGCCTTTCATCGAGCAGCTGCGCCTTCGAAGCTTCGACAACTATGTGCGCGCTTGGCCGCACGAAGGAATCACCTCGCGTCCGATCACCATCTTGGATATCGACGAACGCTCGTTGGACGAGTTGGGACAATGGCCCTGGCCGCGCACCGTCGTAGGCGACCTGCTGAAATCGCTACGGAGCTACGATGTCGCCGTGCTGGCGATGGATGTAGTCTTTTCAGAAGAAGATCGCACTTCGCCGAAGAATCTTGTGCGTCATGTTCTCTACGACATCGATCCGATCACGCGCGATCGTTTGTCGCGGCTGCCCGACAACGAGCTCGCCATGACGCGCATTATGGGCGAGGGGTTGCCCGTTGTGTTAGGCATGCCGAACTCTACGCGCGCGGACAATATCGGCGCACGCCTGCCGCCGTCGTCTTTCAAGGGCACCTTCGGTCCCGATCCCTTGCGGTTTATTCGCATCAACCGTTTTACAAACCTGCTGCCTAATGTGAAGACGCTGAACGAGCACGCAGAAGGCTTTGGTGTCTTCTCGTTCGGCTTCGACTACGACGGCACTGTGCGCCGTGTGCCTGTCGTCGTTGCCGTGGGCGAGCAGACCTATCCCAGTCTTGTGCTGGAGACGCTGCGCGTGGGCTCGCAGAGCCAAGGGCTCTACTTGCGTAGCGCAGAAAATTTGGGGATCATCTCGGTCTTGCTGCAACGCGGCGACGGCTCGCGGCGCGTGATTCCGACCGACAACGAAGGACGCATTTGGGTCAAGTTCGGCAATCCCCAACCCTACAACATCGCCTACGAAGCTGGGCAGGAGAAGCGGCTCTATGTCTCGGCGATCGATGTGCTGCGCAAAAAGATTCCTAAGGAGTGGCTGCAAGGACACTTCGTCTTCTTTGGCACCTCTGCGTCAGGCTTGAAAGATTTGCGCAACACGCCCGTCGATCCTGCGCTACCTGGGGTCGAGGTTCACGCCAATGTTCTCTCCAACATCTTGTCGGGCGACTCGCTGCTCGTGCCGCCCTCAATCGGCATCATCGAGACCGCCGTAATGCTGCTGGCGGGCATTCTGATCATCGTGGTGAAGCGACGCTTTTCGTTGCTGCCCTCGTTCTCGTTCTTGCTTTTGATCATCGCGTTGAACTTCTTTGTCAGCATCTACTTCTACCAAACCCACGGCATCCTTTACGACGCGATGCTTATCAGTCTTGTCTCCTTTTTGATTTTCATCATGTTCACCTTGTTCAACTACCTGCGCGAGTCCTCCGAGAAGAAGAACATTCGTCGCGCCTTCGTGCAATACTTGTCGCCTGATTTGGTAGACCAGCTCTCGGCATCGCCGGACAAGCTGAGTTTGGGTGGCGAGTTGCGCACGATGTCGTTTTTGTTTTGCGATGTCAGAGGATTTACGACGATCTCCGAGAGTTACAAGACGAATCCGCAAGGCTTGACGCATTTGATGAACCGCCTACTCACGCCGCTGACTAACGAGATATTAGAGCGCAAGGGGACGATCGACAAGTACATGGGCGACTGCATCATGGCGTTTTGGAACGCTCCTCTGACCGACGAGCAGCATGCGTCGAACGCCGTCGATTCGGGGTTGGAGATGTTTCGTGCCTTGAGGGTGTTGAACGCCGAGCGCGAACGCGAAGCTGCGCAGGAGAAGATTCGTTATTTGCCGCTCAACGTTGGCATCGGCATCAACACGGGCGAGGCGGTCGTTGGCAATATGGGCTCCGAGCAGCGTTTCGACTATTCCGTCTTGGGCGATCCCGTCAACTTGGCATCGCGCTTGGAGGGACAATCCAAGTCTTACGGCATCGATATGGTTATCGGCGAGAGCACGGCAGCCATGCTGGAGGGGCGTTATGCTATCGTCGAGCTCGACAGCATCGCGGTCAAGGGTAAGGAGGAGGCGGTGACCATCTACACCGTTTTGGGCGATGAAAACTACGAGCACGGCAAGGAGCTGGCAGAGCTTTTGCCGAAGCACAAGGCGTTCTTGGAAGGCTATCGAGGACAGCAGTGGGACAAAGCCGAGGCGGCTGCAAAAACTTGCGCGCGCTTTGCTCCGCTGAAAGCCTTCTACGCCGTCTATCAGGAGCGAATTCTAGAGTATCGCGCTTCTCCCCCTGCCAAGAATTGGGACGGTGTTTATCGTGCGACCAGCAAGTAGCACGCGAGACTCCGACGGACGAAAATCGAGTCGCAGGCGTGAGGTCGCAGGAATGAGGCTGAAGGGCGTGAGATGAGCACGGACAAGCCGAACGGAGCGGACGAGACGAACGCCTTTGCACATTTGGTGGGGCGTTTGGGTAAGCCGCCGCCCTTCTCGGAGGGGTGGTTTCAGATGTTGTTGAAGGATACGGACGGACTTCGCCGCCGTGCCATCTACTACTCCTGCTTCGTCAATTTGACGGCGATTGCCGCGCCGATTTTCACGCTGCAAGTCTACGACCGCGTCATTTTTCATGCAGGGATCGAGACGCTGAAAGCGCTTGTGATCGGCATCTTGATCGTCATATTTTTTGATTTCCTCATGCGCAAAGCGCGTGCGAACCTCTTTCGTGCCGTCTCGTTGAGAAACGATGTTTTGGTCGGGCACAAGATGTTTCGCCACACGATGAACTTGCCTTTGCGCGAGCTGGAAAAGCGTCCGACGGGACAATGGATCGCCTTCTTCAACGACTTGGCGGCGGTGCGAAATCGTATGGGAGGACCTATGGCGGCGCAGTTCATCGATGTTCCCTTCTCGTTGATGTTTTTGGCGGTCATCTTTGTGGTCGCAACGCCGATCGCTTGGATCCCCGTCGTCTCGGGTTTGATGTTTCTACTTCTTATTTGGCGCGCCGATGTCAGCGTTGCCGCGCGAGTCAGTAAGGAGCAGGAGCAGATCGTCAATCGCAACGGCTTGCTCAACGAGCTGCTGCATGCACGCACGACGGTCAAGTCTCTCTCGCTCGCGCTGCCCTCCGAGACGCGCTGGGCGGAGACGCAAGGTTCGTTGATCGAAGAATCTGTCCTGCGCGGGGCGGCTCACGATCACTATCAGACCATCAGCTACAGCATGACCCAGCTGACGACCATCGCGATGACAAGCATCGGCGCGTTGGCGATCGTCAATCAATCCATGACGATGGGCGCGTTGATCGCTGCTAATATGTTGGGCGGGCGCATGATCGCCAACTTGGGACAGACCTTGAACTACTGGCGCGGCTATCAGACCTATGTTGCGTCTAAGAAACGACTCAGCACTATTTTCGGAATCGATACGGAAAAGGTGCGCTCTGAAGTGGCGCAGGAAAATCCGCAGGGAAAAATCTCTTTCTCCGACCTATCGTTTCGATACGAGGAAAACGCGCCGCTCGCGCTCGAAGAAGCCAGCGGCACCATAGGACCAGGAGGATTCTATGTGTTGGTCGGCGCAAACGGCAGCGGCAAGAGCACCCTCATGAAGCTGCTACGCGGACTCTACAGACCAGAAAAGGGAGTCGTCATGCTCGACGAAAGAGACATACGCCAATTCACCAACCAAGAGATTGCTCGATGGGTCGGCTACATGCCGCAAGACGCAACCCTGTTCAGCGGCACGCTGCATTCCAACATCATCTTCGGCGCAGAGCAGCACAACGACGAGGCTATTTTGGAATCGACGAAATACGCGAACTGCCACCATATCATCACGAAGTTTCCGGCAGGCTACGAGACACCCGTCGGCGAGGGGGGAGCCAACATCTCGCCGGGGTTACGACAGAAGATATGCCTTGCGCGACTCTACTTACGGAAACCCAGCCTCGTCTTTCTCGACGAGCCGACCAACCACCTTGATCAGCAGGGAGTAGTAGATTTGGCGAGCTCGTTGAAGCTTCTCGCCAAGACGAAGACGGTGCTTGTGATCTCTCACAATCCCAGCTTGTTGCAACAATCTGATTATATCGTTGTGATGGAAGATGGACATGTGCGTCAGATCGCGCCGAAGGATGTGATTGCCAAGCAGGCTGCAGCGCAGGCGCAGAGCAAGAAGGCGGCGTTGCAGGCACCAGAAAAAAGCTCATCGGCTTAAACACAAGACACCTGAAGAGAGAAAAAAGCCATGCCACTTGAGTTTATCCCGCACGACGAGGGATTAGGGGACGAGGATATCAATCCCTTACAGCGTCTTGTTTCCAAGTATCGGTGGCTGGAGCGCAATCGCTTTGCTTTTTTTGCGACGACTTTTATCGTAGTTTTTTTCATTTGGGCGTGTTTCGCCAAGTTGGAGAAGTTTTCTATCGTGCCCGGTAGCGTTGTGCCGCAAGAGAAGACGCAGGTCATACAGCATTTGGAGGGAGGAATCATCGAGGACATCACCGTCAATATCGGCGATCAGGTAGAGAAGGGCGACCTGCTGTTTCGCATCAACTTGGCGGGCAGCCAACGCGAGGAGCAGCTACAGGCAGAGCTCGATGGCTATATCTTGCGCAAGGCGCGAATCGAGGCGGCGATCGAGGGCGTACCGCTTGCCTTACCAGAGGAGGAGGTAGCTCGCCGTCCTGAGATAGCTGCTGCTGAGCGCGGGGCTTACTTGTCTGCGCGCAACCAACTTGACAGCGCGCTGCAAGTGCTTGATGCGCAGATAGAGCAGGAGCGAAGAAAGATCAGCGAAAACGAGGCACGACGCGATACTTTCAACTCCGACCTTGTCATACAAACGGAGAGTGCCAAGGTTAAAGAAGATTTGTTCAGGCAGGGTTTGGGCGCGCGAATCCAGTATTTGGAGGCAAAGGCGCGAGTAGAGCAGATCGAGGGCAGGCTTAAGGAGTTGGAGGAGGTTATTCTTGCGGCTAGGTCTGCGCTCGTCCAGGTGCAGGCGCGGCGCGAGGAGGTCTTGCGCGAGAATCAGGGCAGTTTATCGCGCGAGAAGGTTGCCACTGACAATGTTCTTGCGCAGGCGCGCATTGAGTATCAGCGTGCGATAGAGGCGGCGGCTCGCACTGAGGTAGCCGCACCTTTGCGTGGCATCGTCAAGCAGATTTACTTCAACACTATTGGCGGAGTTGTGCGACCGGGCGATCCTGTTATGGAGATTGTTCCTTCCAGCGAGAATCTTGTTATCGAGGGCAGGTTGGCGCCGCATGAGCGGGGTTTTGTAAAAATTGATCAGGATGCGGTTGTGAAGATCACGGCTTATGACTTTTTGTTGTATGGGGGATTGCGGGGGAAGGTAGAGCAGATTTCTGCTGACACTTTGACTGCTCCGGATGGGGCTACTTATTTTCGGGTTGTGATTCGCACGGACAGGACTTACTTGGGCGAGCAGCCGGGCAATTTACCTATTTCGCCGGGCATGGAGGTTACGGCGGACATTCATACGGACAATCGGAGTGTTCTTTCTTATGTGTTGCGTCCTATCTTTCGGTTGAAGAATAGTGCGTTTCGCGAGTAGTGCTTTGCGAGCGAGTAACGGGTTTTTTGTATTGACGAGCAAAACGCAAGACGAGCGAGCCGTAAGGCGAAGTGAGTTTTGCGCATGGGGGGTGTGGGGGACGAAGTCCCCCCGCAAAAGACCCCGCGTCAGCGGGGGGATTTATCCCCTCGCGCACGCAGCGCGCTTTATCTACGCGCGTAGCGCGTAGCCTCTTGTACCAAAGCGCGTGGGGGGATAAATTCCCCTCGCAGAAACGCGCAAGCTGACTCTTAACATGGTACGGCGATTCGAGTTTTCCTCTCCCTAGCGACAAAAAGAACGCACGAAGTGCGTCTTAAACCTCGCAACACGACAAAGATTATGTAAGCCTCGACATAAGCAATCACAAATTCAAACCTTTTGCTTTTGCCCACTCTTGTACACCGATGGCTTCATCCTGAATGGCTTTATTTGCCCAATGCTTCACTCCTTCCATGTCTTTTTTTACATAGCAATCAACAGCAACAACATAGGAAGATTCACCATCTCCTTGTTGTCCTGCTTTTTCATGAATGCTCCTGTCATTTTCAGAGAGAGGGGCGGGGTCTTTAAAGTTATCTTGGTTTATGATCGTTTCCTGCGTTTGCGTTTTTTACAATTCTGGAGCTAGATTATCACAAAATTTTAGAGGTGTCAAGCATTTAATTTCCCTGCCGATTCTTTTGTTTGTTGGCTTCTATGCGCTGTGCCCATTCTCTAGCGATTTTTTGCCCTGCCATGATTTGTTCTGTTGTTAATACTTCCTTCATTAAAGGTATTTTTCTTTTTGCTTTTTTCTCTCCTTTAATAGCAGATAGGAGAAACAAAGCATAAGCGGTGATCTTATTTTCTTTAACACCATAACCGTTATCATGCATGACAGCTAAATTATTGAGTGCTCCAGCATGACCTTGTTCTGCGGCTTTACGATACCATTCGGCAGACTTTTGATAGTCCTCCAACACTCCTTTGCCTGTTCTATAAAGATTACCTAGATTGTTTTGCGCCCCAGCATTTCCTTGTTTTGCTGCCTTGCGATACCACTCGGCAGCCTGCGTATAATCTTGCTTAACGCCTTCTCCTCTATAATACAGCTGACCCAAAGCAATTTGCGCCAAAGTATTTCCTTGTTCTGCTGCCTTACGATACCATTTGGCAGCATTCGTGTAATCTTGCTTAATGCCTTTCCCATGCTCATAAAATCCTCCTAAAAAAAATTGCGCAAACGCATCTCCTTGCTCTGCAGCCTTACGATGCCACTCGGCAGCCTGCGTATAATCTTGCTTAACGCCTTCTCCTCTATAATACAGCTGACCCAAAGCAATTTGCGCCAAAGTATTTCCTTGTTCTGCTGCCTTACGCCATAAATAAGCGGCTTCTGTGTGATTTCCCTCAAGGTAGAGTTTTGTTGCTTGCGCGGAAATTTCCTCTGCGCTCTGTCCGTGTGCGTCAAGGGCGAGCGGTAGTGACAAAGGCAAAGTAAGGGCAAGAGCAGTAGCAAAAACTACTAGCCAGCGATGATACTTACGGGACATGGGAAGATTCCTATTTTTCTTTGTTGATAGGATAAGAGTAGTAAAACTTCATGCCTTGTCAACAAGGCTTGTGTCTGCCTTTGCGATGCGCGCCTCTTAAAAAGCACAGGCGAGCAAAGGCAGACACGCACAAGCACAACAGAATCGCCGTGCCATGTTACGAGTCAGCTTGCGCGTTTCTGCGAAACGCGCTTTTGAATAAGAGGCGCACTTCGTGCGTTCTTTTTGTCTCTAGGACGAGGAAAACTCGAATCGCTTTACCATGTTAAGAGTCAGCTTGCGCGTTTCTGCGAAACGCGCTTTTGAATAAGAGGCTGTGCGTTTCGCTTCGCTCACGCACAGAAAAGCGCACTGCGTGCGCGAGGGGATAAATTCCCCCCGCTGACGCGGGGTCTTTTGCGAGGGATTACTCCCTCGCGCTCCCCGCGTGCTACGCACGCGATGTTTTGCATCCGTTTATTATTGCGACTCCCGTCACTCCTTCGCCAGTGCGTCCTATCGTTCGCCAGCCCGCAAGTCGTCAGCCCGTAAGTCCTCCGCCAAAGCCTCCAGCCCCCTCCGATAGTCCGGATACCGCAACCGCACCCCCAACTCCCGCTTCATCTTCTCATTGCTCGCTCGCTTACACTCCCCATGAAAACTCCACGCCATATCAGAAAGCAACCCACGAGCCCGCGCCTCCCCACTAGAAACTAACGCAGGCGCACTACAACCCAACAACTCCGCCGCATACAAAAGAGGCTCGTGAGACCTCGCAGGAAAATCATCGCAAATGTTGAAAATACCCACAGCCCCCTTCATAACCGCACACAAAATAGCAGTAACTAAATCATCAACATGAATTCGGTTAAATACTCCCTCGCTACGCACAATAGGTCTCCCTGCTTTTTTCTCTTCCTTTTTCTTTTCCTCCGCACGCAAACGCAACAGCGCATTCCTTCCCTCTCCGTAAATGCCACCAATGCGCAACAAGCAAAGCCGCGCTCCAATACCATCCGCTAATTTTTGCCAATCCTTCTCAGCTCGCAACCTCCTCTCCCCGCGTTGGCTCAAAGGTAAGGCAGGCGGAGTCCCCTCATCAACACAACCCCCCCCATGATCTCCATAAACCGAAAGGCTGGAACAATAGCAAATCCACGGAATGTGGCGGAGCGCATCGCCATAACCATGACCATGATCATAACCATAGCGCGCAAGCACCGCATCTCCCCCCTCATCAGGAGGAACACAGCTCACAAGATGAGTCGTCTCGGCAAGTGCCTTTCGAACACTTGTCTCATCCTCGAAAGAAATAACCTCCAACCCCGCGTGCCTGCGACTTGAAGTGCCGACAACACGAAAGACCATAGCGTCGTCACCCGCGTCGTCACCATCCTGCCGCGCAAGATTTTGTGCGCGAAGTGCTAAGCGTGCGCCGCTGTAGCCCAATCCGAAACAGAAGAGAACAGGCACAACGCCTCCGCCGCGGATTTATTTTCCGATGGCGCGCAGAAACTCGTTTTGCAACGCTCGATCGCTTTCACAGGCAAACGCGCCGCTGTAGCGACTAGTTACCATGACGACATTCGCCTGCTCCACGCCTCGCGTTGTCATGCAGTGATGCGTCGCCTCGACGAAGACGGCGGTGCCTCTGGGCTGCAATGCTTCTACCAGCGTGTTTGATATCTGCGCTGTGAGTTTCTCTTGGATCTGCAGTCTACGAGCAAACATTTCGGTCAGACGCACCAACTTGGAAATGCCGATAATGCGCTTGTCGGGCAAATAGGCAATATGCACAACGCCCGTCATCGGTGCCATGTGATGCTCGCAATGCGAGGCGAAGGCGATGTTGCGTAACAACACCATGTCCTTGTAGTTCTCGGTCTCGCGGAAGAAGCGGTTCAGATAGTCTTCGGGATGTTCGCGGTAACCCTTGAAATACTCTTTGAAGGCTTGAACGACGCGCTTGGGGGTATCTAGCAAGCCCTCGCGTGCAGGATCGTCGCCCGCAAAGCGGAGCAAGACGCGCACCGCCTCTTCGGCATCTTTGTCGGAGACGGGAGAGGGAGGGCTTGAAGATGACTTCGATGAGGACATAGAAAAATCCTTTGGATAAATCCTTTTTTAATGTGAGTTGTGGGGAAGGGGTTTCTTGTCGTGGAGGCAGAAGCGCGTCCACAATTCCTCGAAGGCTGCTACCAGCACCTCGATAGGACCTTCGCCATGTAAAGGCGAGGGCGTAAGGCGCAGACGTTCAAAGCCGCGTGGCACGGTAGGATAGTTGATCGGCTGCATGTAGAGTCCGTAATCTTCGAGCAAGGCATCCGAAACCTTGCGACACAAGGATGCGTCTCCGATCATAACGGGAACGATATGGCTTGGGTTGTCGATGAAGGGAATGGCTTTCTCGCGCAGACGTTGTTTCAACAAGCTTACATTTTTTTGCTGTAGCACTCTGAGATCGTCGGCATCGCGCACGACTTGGATTGCGGCGCGTGCACCTGCGATCAGGACGGGCGGCAAGGCGGTTGTGAAAATGAAGCCGTTGCCGAAGGAGCGTAGGAAATCGATCGTGTCGCTGTTGCCTGCCACATAGCCGCCGAAGGTTCCGAAGGCTTTGGCGAGCGTGCCTTGGATCAAATCGATCGAGCCCGCCACCTTGTCGCGCGCGGCGATGCCTGCGCCTTGGGGTCCGTAGAGCCCGACGGCGTGCACCTCGTCCAGATAGGTCATCGCGCCGTGTGCTTGGGCTACTTCTGCGATCTCTTTTAGGGGAGCGATGTCGCCGTCCATCGAATAGACCGATTCGAAGACGACCATTTTCGGGCGTGTGCTGTCGTCTTCTTTCAACAGACGCGCTAGATCTTGCGCGTCGTTGTGGCGGAAGATGCGTTTGTCGCAGCGTGCGAGGCGCAATCCTTCGATGATGGAGTTGTGGTTTTGCGCGTCTGAATAGACGATCAGCCCTTCGATCTGCGTGCCGAGCGTGGCGAGCGCGGTCAGGTTTGCTACATAGCCACTGGAAAAGAGCAGGGCTTTTTCTTTGCCGTGATATTCTGCCAGCTCGATTTCCAGCCGCACATGGTCGCGGTGTGTTCCTGAGATGTTGCGTGTTCCTCCGCAGCCTGCGCCGCTTTCGTCCAGCGAGGTGTGCATGGCGTCCAGCAGGCGGCGATCTTGTCCGAGCGCCAAGTAATCGTTCGAGCACCAAACGGTGACATCTTGCTTGTCGATATCGGGACGAAACAGGGCGGCTTGCGGGAAGGCTCCGCAGCGGCGTTGCAGGGGAGTGAAAACGCGATAGCGTCCTTCGCTACGAATAGCTTTGAGGCGAGAAGCCATCTCGTCGGAAAGGGGTCGGGTAGCCGTCATAGAGGGGGGGTGAAAAAGTGCTGTGCTTGGGTTCACAGAGGAATCGTACGAGGGGGCAATGGAATGGGGAGGTTAAAAAACGGAGGGCTTGTCATAACAACGAAGCCATTGTACTTTTTGGATCGAGTGTAAGCAAGCAGGCAAAGTGGGGAGGAATATTAGGATGTTTAAGATGTTTAGGATTTTTCGGACATGGAGAAAGGGGAAGGGGAGCGTGCCCAAGAGCTTGCATAAGCGTGCGCCTTCTTCTACGGGCAGGGCTGTGCGTGAGTTTGGGGGACCGAGCGGTGTGGAACCGACGCGCTATGGCGATTGGGAGAGGAAGGGGCGTTGCATCGATTTTTAGCGCGCGTGTAGTCTTGACGGATACAAAACATGCGCACGCTAGTATCATTGACGCACACGAGCAATTTGCATCCGTCAAGACTACCCGCGTCGCTCCCAGCCCTCCTCGCCAAAGCCAAGCTCGCTCTCCAAAAACTCCCCCAAGTTCGCAAATCGAGGATGCTCCGCCAGCCGTCTTCGACAACGCCTCATCGTCGTCACTAACCACTCCCCATAACGCTCTACTCCCCGTAAGCGCGAAAGACGATGCAGAATGCCAATCATCCGCAACTCTCGGTGCAACGCGCACAAAGCATAATGCCGCGCCGCAGAAATATCACCGCACCCCGCATAAGCCCGCTCATAACAACCCCATAACGCCTCGCGCTGTGCGGCAGGCATCGACCACAATCCATCCTCAAGCAGCGAGACAATATCGTAACAACGCGGCGCAATGTGCGCATCCTGAAAATCAATGAAGACACAACGCTCCTCCTCGCAAGCAGGATCGTTTTTACCAAGCACAAACAAGTTCTCGATATGCACATCGCCCAACACAGGGGCAAGCTCACCCTTGCGAAAAGCAGCGTCTCGGTAGAGATCACTCCACAACTCCTGCCAAACAAGTCGCTGTTCTTTTGTCAGAAAAACATCGGCGAAAGGCATCGTCTGTTCGACGAATCGCTCCTTGGTAAAAGCAGGCAGAATTTCAGGAGCAAACTTCGTGTCGATTCTAGAAAGGCAGATCAGAGCCTCTACAACCCGTTGGAAAAGCGGTCGGCAAGCCTCGATACCGCGCTTGCCGAGCGCGTGCGCGTAGCTGTTCTCGCCCAAGTCCTCGACGATGGCAAGGTCGTTTTTGCCATCGATCGCCTCGATAAGCGGCACTCGCAAACCCGCGCGCGTCAGAAAGGAGGTTATATCTTGCAGCCGCCGCAAGTAAGGCACAAAGCAAGGAGTATCCGAAGCCTCCGCCTCTCGTCGCGCATCGATGAGAATCGCGCTCGTCGCAAGGTTGTTCCTATGGATGCCCGTCTTCTCGCCCGTCTTTTTTCTGTTGTGAAGTCGAAACAATCGTCGCTCCGAGCCTGACAGAGGCAGAGGTTCGACACTGCTCCATCCTCGCAAAACAGGAGAGGGAGGCAAGCAAGCTGTTTCTCTTTCTATCTCTCCCCGTTCTCCCCCAGGCTTGTCAGGCAAGACGAGCTTAGCCCGCTTGGGGTTTGGCAGCCATCCCCTTCATCCCCAAGCCTGCGACCGCAATATCGGGCAGACTTGCGCGGCGTTTTTTGGTAGCGGCGGGCTTGCGTGGCTTTATCTCTCGCGCGAGTTTGCGCCCTGCCAAGACATCGTTTATGTCTTGACCGCTCAAGGTTTCAAAGGTTAGCAACGCCTTAGCGAGCGTGTGCAGCTGCTTCTTGTTTTTTTTCAGAATTTTCTCGCAATTTTTATATGCTTGCTCGATGAATCGCCGTGTTTCTGCGTCGATGGCGTTTGCGGTCGCCTCCGAGATATTCTGCTGCCTTGCGACCGAGTGTCCCAAGAAAACCTCTTCTTGGTTTTCCTGATAGCGAATGGGACCCAACTCGTCGGACATGCCCCATTCGGTCACCATCCTTCGTGCGATGGCGGTCGCCTGTTGAATATCGCTTGCTGCACCTGTTGTAATTTTTTCTTTGCCGAAGATCATTTCTTCGGCGATGCGTCCGCCCATAGCGACGATGATGTTTGCTTCTAATTGGTCTTTAGCAAGCGAGATGTGGTCGCGGGCTGGCAAGCGCATGACCATGCCTAATGCGCGTCCGCGCGGAATGATTGTCGCCTTGTGCACGGGATCGGATGCAGGGCACGAGAGGGCGGCGATGGCGTGTCCGCTTTCGTGATAGGCGGTCAGGCGACGTTCTTCTTCCGACATCACCATCGACTTACGCTCGCTACCCATCAGCACCTTGTCTTTGGCATCTTCCAGCTCGCTTAGGGTGACTAGTCGTTTGTCGCGTCGGGCTGCGAGCAATGCGGCTTCGTTGACGAGGTTTGCCAAATCTGCGCCTGAGAAGCCCGGCGTGCCGCGTGCGATTTGGCGTGCGTCTACATTCGGCGCTTGCGGCACTTTGCGCAGATGGACGAGCAGAATTTTCTCGCGTCCGTCGATGTCGGGATTCGGCACGACGACTTGTCGGTCGAAGCGTCCTGGTCGCAGCAGTGCGGGATCCAGCACATCGGGGCGGTTTGTTGCCGAGATTAGGATAACGCCTTCGTTCGTCTCGAAGCCGTCCATTTCGACCAGCAGTTGGTTGAGCGTCTGTTCGCGCTCGTCGTTGCCGCCGCCCAAGCCTGCGCCGCGGTGTCTGCCGACGGCATCTATTTCGTCGACGAAGATGATGCAAGGCGCGTTCTTTTTGCCTTGTTCGAACATGTCGCGCACGCGCGATGCGCCGACGCCGACGAACATCTCGACGAAGTCTGAGCCTGAGATCGAGAAGAAGGGTACATCCGCTTCGCCGGCGACGGCACGCGCGAGCAGCGTTTTCCCTGTGCCGGGGGGGCCGATGAGCAGCACGCCTCGGGGAATTTTACCGCCGAGGCGTTGGAATTTTTTCGGATCGCGCAAGAAGGCGATGATTTCTTCTAGTTCTTCTTTAGCTTCTTCGATACCTGCGACATCGTCGAAGGTGATGCGTTCGGTCTTTTCGTTCAGCAGTCGTGCGCGCGAGCGTCCGAATCCCAGTGTTTTTCCTCCTGCGCCTTGGATTTGTCGCATGAAGAAGAGCCACACGCCGATCAGCAGCAGCATGGGAAACCATTGGATCAGGATATAGAGGAACGAGGGGCCTTTGTCGGGGGGTTCGGCGACTATATCAACTTTGGCTTCGGAGAGTTTGCGCACTAAATCGGGATCGTCGGGCGAATAGGTTGAGAAGCGTACGCCGGTTTTTGTTGTGCCTGATATGCGTTTATCTTCTAGGCGCACGGAGACGACCTGCCCTTCGGCGACGGCGTCTAGGAACTGCGTATAGGTCATGGATTGGTCTTTGCCGTTTTTCGGCTTTTTTTGGAACGAGCCGATCAGGAAGGTAAGGGCTGCCACGATGACGAGCCAGACGACTATATTGCGAAGCGAGGGTTTCATGGGAAAAAACGCTTATAAAAAAGGGAGAAACGAGGACTACGCCTGCGTTACAATATGCCTATCTTTGCACGCGGTTTCAAGGGGGCGGGAAGAGTTTAATTGAGCGCCCTTCGTGCGTTCTTTTTGTCGCTAGGGTGAGGCAAACAGAATCGCCGTACCATGTTACGAGGCAGCTTGCGCGTTTCTGCGAGGGGAATTTATCCCCCCGCCCGTGTCTGCCTCTGCGCAGCGCGCCCGCAAGGAAGCGCAAGCAAGCAGAGGCAGACACGCTCAACTCACATCGCGCAAGTGCGCGTTCGTTTTATCGAACAGGCAGCAACAGATTTCGTTCCTCAATATCCGCAAATCTCACGCACGGCAACTCCTCCTCCCCCGAAATCCCCCGCGCATATCCCCCCTCCACCACAATGCCAAAACTCGGCAAAGCACACACCTCCCCACCACACCAAAAAGAAGCCAATACCTCCCGCACACGCCACGGCAATAACTCAAACCGAGCAAACTCCCGCTCAAGCCGCACATCCTTTTTTATCGCAAGAGTTCGCTCAACACTACGGCGCAACCCCACAACCCCCGCGCGCGTCAAAGCCTCGCAAGTCCAACCCACAAAAGAAGCGGCACAAGCAGAAGGAACATCTCTGCGTGAAGAAATAGGCGAAAAATAGGCGAAAAAATAGGCGAAGAGATAGGCGAAGAGATAAGAAAACGCCCGTCCCAAAGCCTGTCCCGCAACAAGCCATCCCCTATCGAAAGAGATTCGATGCACAACGCCGAGCGCGTCGCAAAGAAAACATCCCCCCTAGCAAACAACAAACAACGACCGAGCGAAAAAACGGCGGATTCTCTTCTCTCCCTCTCCACCTTGCCCGCGTTGCGCAGAAACTTTTCTAAACACTCTCGCCACGCCCTGCCCACTCGCAACACCTGTCTCCTGCGCACCCCCCTGCCCCCGACCAAGCGCGCCATAGTAGCAAGCACCCTGAGCGCAACCCCTTCCTCCAACGCCAAGAACGCCCTGCTCTCGACGCAAATGTAACCATCAGCGTGCGAAAACGAACTTGAGGTCGACTGCGCCTGCGCCTGCATAAAATCTCGTACCGCCTTCTCCAACACCCCCTCTTCTGTTTGCAGCGAAACACAGCGCGCGAGAAAACAAGCCTGCTCCGCTTGCGACAAACCAGCGCAGATAGGACGCAAACGATTGCGTGCGTAGTGCGGCTGTAAGTTTGACGGATCCTCCAACCACGCCACTCCATCGCCTTGTCCTCTGCCTTGTCCTCTGCCTTGTCTCCCGTTTTGTCTTCTTTCCCGTAGCCATGTTTGCAGCGATGCCTTCGATGCTTGCAGCAGAGGGCGCAACAACAATACCTCTCGATAATCCCCTTGTTGCCGCTCTCCTACCCGTTTGTGCACTCGCACACGGCGACATTCGCGTATGCCGCCGCGACCGCGCAACAACCCCGCCTCCTGCAGCATATAAGTTTCGAGCTGGTCGTCACGCGTATGTCCCAACGCCAAATAACTAACCTCGTTCTCCAAACACCAGTCCAAAAACTTGCGCAAGCGAAACAGACGCATGTTCTGCTGTAGGTTTCCCTTGTACGAACCCAAAGACACTTCGGGCGTAAAAATAAACGCAGCAAGACCGAAGTCGTCCTCTAACCTCCGCTTCAAGGATTCGCATTCGCTTGTGCTTGACGCGCGTTGCCGATGATCGCAGATCAACGCGGTGACAAGGCTTGGGGCAGAATTGGCGGCAGAATTGGCGATATGTTGCGCATCCTGTTGCATCCAATCGTGGCACAACAACAGCAAGGCGAGCGAATCGCTTCCCCCCGAACAGGCAACGGCAAGCCGCCGAGGCACAGCAAGCGGTAAGGGATTTTCTAAATTTTTTTCAAAAGCTTTCTCTAGCGATCGCGCAAGAATCTCCGACGGGGTCGGCGCGTAGATTGGCGCGGGGGATGAGTAAGGAGTCGACGAAGAGGAGGGATGAGGGAGCATCGGCTCTGCTCGTCAAAGCCCCCTCGTGTGGATTAGGGAGCTTTTGTCGAGGTTCAAGAGGAGGTCAGCTGCCGCAACTGTTTGCGGCAAGTTCCGCTTCGGCGAGTTTTGTCATGTCGGCGTCCTTGTTGCCGAATCGTTTTTGATACTCGCGCAAGACTCGACAGGCCTGCTCGCCTTTCTTCATCTTTGCCAACACCTGTCCGAGTCGTAACAACAGGCGCGGCGCAAAAGGGCTGCTGCGATTTTTTTTGTAGCCATCCAAGAACGCCTTCATCGCCTTCTTGTCGTCTTGCAAGACAGCGTAGCTTTCGCCCAAGTAAAAGAGGGCTTCGGCAGCACGCGGATCGTTCGGATAGCTAGAAGCGAACTCGCCGAACGCGCGCGCGGCTTCTTCCACCTTGCGCATCTGTAGCAGGACTTGCGCGGCGAGGAATTGTTCGTCGGCAGAGCCGCCCCTTCTTTCTTCTCCCGCGCTGTTAGAGCGTGCGTCTGTGCCATAGCGTTCGAGTTGTTCGACACGTCCGGTCAAATCAGCGAGCGTCCTTTCCAGAACGCGCATGCGCTCCTGCATCTGTGCGACGAAAGAAAGCCAGCTGTCGCTTTGCAACAGATCGGCAGAGTCTTGCTTTTGAATCCCACCTAAGTTGCCGAGATCCTTCGATAGACTCTCGATCTGCGCCTGCAACGAATCGATGCGTTTCTGTAACGCCGCGTCGTTAGCTGCTCCGCCAGGGGAGTTTTTATTGTGCGGACCTTGGGTTTGCGCTTGCGCTTGACCGTGGCTTTCACTTTGGCTTTGCGCCTGCATCGCGAAAACGACAGCAAGGACGAGCAAAAATACGCGCACGCACGACAACACACGACATCGAGCAGGGAAGATATTTTCCCGCCTGCTCGCCCGCCTGCTTGCGTCCCCGAATCTCGTAGAAAGATTCTTCACGCACACAAGTTTGTTTTTCCTCTTTGTTTTTCCTCTTGCCTTCTCCGTCTTGCGCTTTGCCTTGCGTTAGCTAGTCATGTTTAAGTCACATTTTAGCCCGCGCTGGGCAAAGCGCAAAGAACAGAGAAGATCAGAGAAACCTACTTGGTGGTAACAACGACATCACGACGGTTTTTCGCCCATGCCGCTTCGTTGCTTTCGGCAACAGCAGGACATTCTTCGCCGTAGCTGATGGTGCTGATACGCGAGGCATCAACGCCTGTTGAGACCAAACGCGACTTCAGTGCCTCGGCACGCCGTTCGCCCAAAGCCAAGTTGTACTCGCGCGTGCCGCGTTCGTCGGCGTTGCCTTCGATACGGATGTTCGCCCTTTTGTTCTTGTTCAAGACCTTCGCTTGCGCTTCGGAGACAGTCATGCCTGCGGGTTGCAACTCGGCTTGATCCAAATCAAAATAGACACGATCGCCAGCCTTCGACAAGCCCTCGATGATTCTTTTGCTACCTTCGACCTTTGCGCCGCAGCTGTCAGCATTCATCATCATGGCATCGCCGTCACCCGCAGCCGTTGAGCCGCCGGCGCCAGCGCAACCCGCCGAAAAAGCCACCGCTAAAAGAGCGACAAGTCCCATGGAACCTTGATTAGTCATATTGGTTCTCCTTTGTATTGTGTGATTTCGAGAACACGCATCAAGATTGCCTTTGGGGCAACTTTGTTGCAACTTTGCTCTACTCAGGGAGAAACTCCCCATTTCACCACTAAGCTACAAGGCGATTCGCAGCGAGTCAAGACTCCATAGAAAAAAGTTTGGAGAAAAAGGAAAAGAGCGGACAGATGCCGAAGGAAGAACCCCATGTTGCACTAGACATGCTAGGAAGATGCATTATAAGGAATCCTTTCTAGGGATTCCATTAGAGATTCTGTGGGGGGCTTTAGATAGAGTTTCTTTCGGAAGTTTTTTTGCAACACACAATATCTGTCGATGAGGATGTTCATGCTTTTCCGTAAAAAATTATTTTGTTGCCTTGCGGTGTTTGCGTCTGTGTTTGCGTCTACGCTTATTGTTTTTGCGTCTTCGGCATTTGCGCGCGATCGTCTTTCGATCGTTGGCTCTTCGACGGTTTTTCCTTTCGCGACGGTCGTAGCTGAGCGTTTCAGCCTTTCGCAAGGAGTGTCGCCGCCGGTCGTGGAAGCTACAGGCACAGGCGGCGGCTTCAAACTCTTTTGCAAAGGTACAGGCGCGAACACACCCGACATCACCAACGCGAGCGCGCGTATGAAGGTCTCGCAGTTGGAGCTCTGTCGCAAGAACGGCGTTGCCAAGGTCATCGAGGTCGCCATCGGCTACGATGGCATCGTCGTCGCGCAGTCGCGCAAAGGCAAACCCTTTGCGCTCACCTTGCCCGTGCTCTACAAGGCGTTGGCGCGCCAAGTTCCAGATAAGGAAGGCAATCTTATCGACAATCCCTACAAGATATGGAGCGACATCGATCCCTCCTTGCCCTCGCTCAAGATAGAAGTGCTAGGACCGCCGCCCACTTCAGGCACGCGCACCGCCTTCGTCGAGACCGTCATGGACCGAGGCGCACGCACATTTCCCAGCTTAGTGGCTTTGCACGCAAGCGACAAACGAGCATTCAAACGAATTGCCTATGCCCTGCGCGAAGACGGTGCCTACATCGACAGCGGCGAGAACGACAATCTGATCATCCAAAAATTGAGTCGCAATCCGAATGCGCTCGGCGTTTTCGGCTTTAGTTTTCTCGAACAAAATCGTGGCATCCTCAGAGGGCTCGCCATCGACGCAGTCTCCCCAACCTTCGAGAATATCAAAGATGGAAGTTATCCCGTCGCGCGTGCCTTGTACTTCTATGTGAAAGTGGCGCACTTGGAGAGTTCGAAGACGCTGCAAGGCTATGTCGATATGTTCCTTGCCGACGACAGCATGGGCGAAGAAGGTTTTCTGCTCGACGAGGGCTTAATCCCCCTCTCCGCGCCAGAGCTCGCGCGCGTGCGCAAGGCCGTTGCGTCGCGCCGCGCCGTCGAAGCGCAACATTTGCGCTAAATAAAGACCAAGATCCATAACCCAAAGATCGACTCGACCACAAGATGCTTTACACGAGCCTAGCGACCCTCATAGCCCTCGCAGGGCTTGCGTTCGGCTTGCACACCTTCGCTCGCAGAGCAGGCAGCCAAGCAAGCAGCCAAGCAAGCGCACCCTCAAGCATAAGCATAAGACGCGATGCCTATAGCTTTCCCGCCGCCAGTCTGACGATTGGATGCTTAGTGGGAATCGGGAGCTTTATCATTCTGTCCTCGTTCTTGCCCTTGCAATTACCATTGTCTTTTGCTGGGGTGGCGCGCTCCCCGTTTGTCCTTGTGGGGCTGTGCGCGCTGCTCGCGGCGTGCGGCGGTTTCGCCTTCGTGCGCTTCGCTCCGCCGACCTTTCCCGCGCGCGCCTTTGTCGAGACGGTCTTTCGTATCTTGCTGTTTCTCTCCTCGTTGCTCGCCATCGCAACGACGCTCGCTATTGTCGCCTCGCTTTTGTTCGAGACGCTGCGCTTCTTCGAAGAAGTGCCGATTGCCGACTTCCTGTTCGGCTTGCACTGGAGCCCGCAGACCGCGCTGTTCGACGAGGATGTCGGCGCATCGGGTGCCTTCGGCGCGCTGCCCGTCGTACTGGGAACGCTGCTGATCACGGCGATCGCTCTTTTTGTCGCTGTACCTATCGGTCTTTTCTCCGCTATCTACCTAGTCGAGTTTGCCAGCCGCCGCACGCGCGCCATCGTCAAGCCTATGTTGGAAGTTCTCTCTGGCATTCCTACGGTCGTCTACGGCTTTTTTGCAGCCTTGGTGCTTGCGCCCGCGGTGCGCAACCTTGGCGAATCGTTGGGGTTGAGCGTTGCCAGTGAGAGCGCGCTCGCGGCGGGGCTGGTGATGGGCGTGATGCTGATCCCCTTCGTCTCGTCGCTCTCCGACGATGCCTTGGCTGCTGTGCCGCAGGATTTGCGTCATGCGTCGCTCGCCTTGGGGGCGACGCGCAGCGAGACGATCGCCAAGGCGGTCTTGCCCGCAGCACTGCCGGGGGTTGCGGCGGGCGTGTTGCTGGCTTTCTCGCGTGCGGTGGGAGAGACTATGATCGTAGTCATGGCGGCGGGTTTGGCTGCCAAGCTCACGATCAATCCTCTCGACGCTCCCACCACCATCACCGTGCAGATCGTGACCTTGCTAACTGGCGATCAGGAGTTCGATAGCAGCAAGACCCTTTCTGCCTTTGCGCTGGGCATGCTGCTGTTCTGCCTCACCCTTGTTATCAATGCCACGGCATTATTGGCGACGCGACGCTACGGCGCACGCTACGTGTGATTATTGGAATGATTGCAAAACACACACCAGAATCTCGCCTTCGTCGCCGCTATCGTGCGGAGTGGCGTTATCGTTTCTACGGCAAGGCTGCGATCGCGTTTGCCGTGTGTTTCTTGGCTTTCTTCTTTGTTGCCATCGTCTCGCGCGCCTTGCCTGCCTTCTTGCAGTACGAGGTGTTGTTGAGGGTGGACTTGTCGGGAGAAATCAAAGAAGAGCGCGACGCACGCCGCCTGCTCGACGCTGCCCTTGCGCTAGAGATGGGAGGAGCTGCTACGAGCGCGCGCGAAAGGCGAGCGCGCCGTGCGCTGCTGACACCGCTTGCGACGCTCGATCTGACACGGAAGTTGGCAGAGCATTGGGCAGAGCGTAAAGAGCGTGTTTCCTCTTTTTCTGCTGCCTCCTTTGCCCTTTCCTTCGCGCTGTCCTCTGATAGCGAGCGTTTTCTCCGTGCGCAAAAAAGCAACAGCAAGAGCGACGAAGCTGGCGACGAGGATGCTTACGCCGCCCTGACACTCGCGCAACAGGAGGCACTGGCGATGTTGGATGCGAGGGGGCTTGTGTCGCGACATTTCAACCTCGCCTTCTTCACGCATAGCGATAGTCGTGTTCCTTCGGCGGCGGGTATTCGTGGCGCGATGCTTGGCTCTTTATGGGCGTTGCTGACCGCCTTCCTGCTCGCGTTTCCGCTGGGGCTACTGACCGCCGTTCATTTGGAAGAGTTCGCACGGCGCAACCGTTTCAGTACTCTCATCGAGGTCGCCATCTACAACCTCGCAGCTGTCCCTTCGATAGTCTTCGGCTTGCTGGGGCTGGTCGTCTTTCTGAACTGGTGGGAGCTGCCACGCTCGGCATCGCTGACGGGAGGCTTGGTGCTAGCCCTCATGACGCTACCGACCATCGTCGTCACCGCGCGCAGCGCGCTCAAAGCTGTGCCTGAAGGAATCCGCAGCGCAGGGCTCGCGCTCGGCGCATCGCACAGCCAAACCGTCCTCCACCATGTTCTGCCACAAGCCATGCCAGGAATTCTCACCGGTGCTATCATCGGCATGGCAAGGGCGTTGGGAGAAACCGCGCCGCTGCTGATGATCGGCATGGTCGCCTTCATCGCCCAAGCTCCCTCAACCCCCCTTGATCCCGCAACAGCCCTCCCCGTGCAAATCTTCCTGTGGGCAGACCATCCCGATCCCGCCTTCTCGTCGCGCGCGGCTGCCGCTATTCTCGTCATGCTACTTTTTCTTATCGTTATGAACGCTACCGCTGTCCTTCTCAGGCAAACCTTTGAGCGAAAACGACAACAATAAATCCTTCTCCCATGAAAAAACCTGCATGAAAAAACTCGCAACCCAACCCGCGTCTCTCGCGCCTCCTGCGCCCTCTGCTTCTCCCGCTACCTCTGCGCGCGAGCAAAAACAACGCGCTAAAATTCGCGCACGCGCTGTCAATGTCTATTACGGCGAGAAGCAGGCATTGTTCCAAGTCGCGCTGGATGTGCAGCGCAAGCAGGTGACAGCTCTCATCGGACCTTCGGGATGCGGAAAGTCTACCTTTCTGCGCTGTATCAACCGCATGAACGATGTCATCGAGGGTTGCCGCGTCGAGGGAGAGATCGCCATCGACGGCGACGATGTCGCGACGCTCGATCCCGTCGCCCTGCGCGCGCGCATCGGCATGGTCTTCCAAAAGCCGAATCCGTTTCCCAAGTCGATCTACGACAATGTCGCCTACGGAGTGCGGATTCACGCGCTCGCGCAGAACAAGCAACAAACCGACGAGATCGTCCAGCAAAGCCTCGTGCGCGCAGGGCTTGCAAAAGAGGTCGCTTGTCGGTTGCACGAGCCGGCAACCGCCCTATCAGGAGGACAGCAACAACGCCTATGCATCGCGCGCGCGATCGCCTTACAGCCCGACATCATCCTTATGGACGAACCTTGCTCTGCGCTCGACCCCATCGCCACCGCGCGCATCGAAAATCTGATCGCAGAGCTCTCGCAAAACTACACCATCGTCATCGTCACGCACTCCATGCAGCAGGCGGCGCGCGTCTCGCAGCGCACGGTGTTTTTTCACTTGGGGCGCGTGGTAGAATCGGGCGAAACAACCCAAATCTTCACGAAACCTCGCCGCAAACAAACCGAACGCTACATCACAGGAAGAATAGGCTAAATTAGAGAATTCTCCCATGTCAGACGATCCGCAACATATCAACCACACCTTCGACGAAGAGTTAGAAAAGCTCAACGGCATGCTCTTGCGTATGGGAGCGTTGGTAGCCCAGCAGCTGGACGCTGCCACCGCCACCTTTTCGATCGGACACGCATCGAAACATACATCGAAACATACATCGAAGCATGGCGGCAAGCCCGCGCCCAACCCCGCGGAGCTTATGAACGAGATCGCTCAACGCGAGAAAGCCTTGAACGATTTGGAGCGACGCGTGCAGAAGTTCGCCGTCAATCTCGCTGCGCTCAGACAGCCGATGGCGAGCGATCTGCGCACCATCATCGTCGCCATGAAGGTGAGCGACGCTTTCGAGGCGGTCGGAGATCATTGCACCAGTATCGCAGAGAGGGGACGCTCGTTGGCGCATTCGCCCTATCGAGAGAAGTTCGGCGATGTCGACAAGTTGCGCGTGAGCGCAGCTCAAATGCTGCAAGGGGCGATCGAATGCTGCAGGGCGTGGGATGCGACGCTTGCGCTGGAGGTGTGGCAGAAGGATCGGCGAATCAATGCCTTGCACGATTCGTTGCTGAAAGATTTTTCGCTGTTTATGGCGAAGAAACCCGAATCGATCGCCTCGGTCGTCGATTTCCTCTCTGCCGTCAAGTATTTTGAGCGCTTCGGCGATCGTCTGAAATCGATCGTCGAGGCTTTGCACTACGCAGCCGAAGGTGAGACTTTTGCCCCGCCACCCTTGAAACAAGGTACGGCAAAAGTAGGCGCACGAGCTAACAAAAAATCTTCGCAAACACCTTCGCGCACAACAACCCCGTCTTGAACACCGCCTTGACGACGTTGCTCGTCTTGGGCGGCAATGCGTCCGCGCGGCGCGCTACCGACGCGCTCACGGCGCGCCTTGAGGCGGAAAATCTCCAAGTGCGAATCGTCTATTCGCTGGCAGGGGTGACACGCTCGCCGCGTCTGCCGAGTGCAAAGGTAGAGGTGCGTAGCGGCGGCTTCGGCGGCGTGGAAGGCTTGCAAAGTTGGCTGCAAGACAACAAGGTCGAGGTAATTGTCGATGCCACCCATCCCTTTGCAGAGCAAATCTCCGCGAACGCACGCGACGCAGCGCGCGCCTTGAACCTCCCGCTGTTTCGTCTGCTACAGCCTCTATTTCCGCGTGTTCACACAAAAAAACGTTTCACGCTCTCCTCCAATAAAAATTTACTTTGTAAAACCTTGCCTCGCCAAAACATGATTCGTTTGTTCGCATCCTTGCCCTCGTCGTACCGACGCTCGGTGCTATGCGCGCTAGGAGCTGAGCGAATCGTCTTGCTTGCGAAACACTTGCCCGTACGTCGTCTACTTCTGCGCTCCTTCGCCTCGTCCTCGAAAATCCGCCGCTTGCGTCTACAAAACCTACGCCTGCGCCGCGCGCGCTGTTTGCATTTTTGCACGATGCCACCCGCCTCGGCGCAAAGCGTGCGACAAGAGATGCGCGCGATGAAACGCCAAGGCGTCTCGATGCTGCTCTGTCGTGATAGCGGTGCGCGCGAGGCTTTCGCAAAAATTCTCGCCGCCCAAAAATTATCGTTGCCCGTCGTCTTGTTGGCTCGTCCGCCCTCTCTGCAAAACTCGTTTTTTGTGCCAACGCTAACCTGCCGAGATTTGTCGCCCGTCGTTCGGCTTTTGCAACAGCAATCTCACAGTTCATCCTCGCGCTAGTCTTGAGGGCGTTCTTGACGCGAGCGCGCTGGCTTCGCTATGGTGGCGGGGTGAGGGAGCAGTGAAGAATTTTTTGGCAGGGAGGAGGTTTTGTGACAACGCGCTCGGAACTTGTTCGCGCCTTGCATCGCCGTCATCCGCTCGTGCCTTTGCACGATTTGGACGAGCTCGTCCACGAGGTGTTGGAGGCAGTGGTAGCAGCCTTGGAGCGCGGCGAGCGTGTCGAGTTGCGCGGCTTCGGTATCTTTTCGACAGCCTTGCGCGAGAAAACCATCGCGCGCAATCCGCGCACAGGCGAGAAGGTGGCACTGCCGCAGCGGCGTGTGTTGCGCTTTCGTTTGGGCGAGGCGTTGCACAAGCGGCTGAATCCTACTCCATCTACCTTCTAGCCATCCTGTAGTTCCATGCGTCTTGTCAAACGTTTCTGCTTTGTGCTGCTAGTTTTCTGCGTCGTTTTGTTCGCGGTGCTGAATCCTCATGCGGTGCGTCTGAACCTGCTGCTCACGCCCGCGGGATTTCGTCTGCCGCTCTCGATATTGGTAACAGGGGTTTTCTTTGCGGGCTTTCTTTTGGGCAGCGGCGCGGGCTTGTTGCGTCGGGGTCGTCGCGCGAGAGAGTCGAAAGAAGTTTCGGAATCTTCGGAATAGCCGTGAGTTCGAAAGAAAAGCGTGCCTTGCTGTTGTGCGGGCATGGCAGCAGAGATGCGGGGGCGGTGGAGGAGTTCGGCGTGTTGGCGTCCAAGATGCGAGCGCGCGCTTTGAGAGCACCTTTTTCTTATGAGGGTTTTGGCTACGGATTTTTAGAGTTCGCTCGTCCTACTTTGGGCGCGGCTTTGGATGCGTTGCGCGCACAAGGGGTGAGCAGCGTCGATGCCTTGCCGGGGATGTTGTTGGCGGCGGGGCATGCGAAGAACGACATTCCTGCCTTGTTGCGCGCGTATGAAAAGGAGCATGGAATCTCCATTCGCTACGGGCGACCTTTGGGGTTGGACGCGCGCATGCTTGCGGCGGCGGGTTTGCGCGTTCGCGAGGCTTTGGCGCGAGCGGGGGCGGACAGCCAAGCGGCTAGGCATGGGACATTGTTGGTGGTGGTGGGGCGGGGTTCTTCCGACCCCGATGCCAACGGCGATGTGGCGAAGGTGATGCGCGTGTTGTGGGAGTCGTTGGGATTTGGATGGGGGATGCTTGCTTATTCGGGAGTGACTTTTCCTTTAGTTGCGCCATCGTTGGAGCGTGCGGCGAAGTTGGGTTTCGGGCGCGTAGTTGTTTTTCCGTATTTTTTGTTTCGCGGTATTTTGATCGATCGCATTTATCGAGCGGTAGATGAGGCGGCGGAAAAGTTTTCTTCGGTGGACTTTGTGAAGGCGGGCTACTTGGATTGTCTGGAGGATGTTGTCGATACTTTTTTTGCGAGAGCCGAGCAGATCGAGACGGGCGACGGAGCGATGATGAACTGCGGATTATGTAAGTATCGTGAGGCGGTGCTGGGCTTCGAGGCAGAGCGGGGGGCGGCGCAAGAGAGCCATCATCATCATGTTGAGGGAATCGGTACAGGGGAGGAGGCGCGGGTGGGGGGACAAGAAAAATCTCACGCGCACGATCACGATCACTCGCATACGCATGCGAAGTATCCGCATGCGGATCATCCTTTGGGGGCGAAGACTTTGGAGGGGGGTTGAGGAGGTAGATGTTTCGGGTTGTTTTCTTGTTTGTGTATATGTTTGTGTTTGTGTTGGCGTTTGGACTTGCGGGCTGTAGCGAGGAGGCGGGGGAGGGGAGGGGAGGTAATAGAAATGGAGATAGAAAAAACGGAGATGCGTTTTTGGTGGGGATTGCGGAGGTAAGGGATGGAGATTCGTTAATTGTTGGGGGTGAGGAGGTGAGGTTATTGGGGATTGATGCGCCTGAGTATGATCAGGAGTGTGGGGAGGCGGGGGTAGGAAATGGGATTTGGCGATGCGGGGAGGTTGCGAAGGGGATGTTGGAGGAGATGGTTAAAGGGGTTGAGGTGAGGTGTGCGATGTTGTTTCGGGATGTGCATGAGCGGTGGTTGTCGCGTTGTTTTATGGGGGGTAGTGGGAGTGGGGATGGGGGCGAGGATTTGGCGAGGGGGATGGTTGCGGGGGGTATGGTTGTTGCGATGGGGATGGAGTATCGGGCGTTGATGCGGGGGGTTAAAAAGGAGAGGCGGGGTATTTGGGGAGGATGTTTAGAGAAGCCTGATAAGTGGAGGAAGGGAAGAAGAAGTTGTTGGCATCGGTGAGGGAATGTGCTAGAGTCGGGCGATGGAGAATAGGGGGTTGGGGCTGTTTTTTCCGAGAGGAGATTGTCATGGCTGATTTTGAACGATTCATTTTTGCTGATTGGAGTGCGAATGCCAAACCGAAAACAGGCAAGGATTCTATTTGGGTTGCCTCTTGCACGAGAGAGAATATACAAAACATTTCTAACGGCAAGTTTTGTGACAATCTCTCACCCTATAAAAAAGAAAACAACAATATAAGCAACAGAGAGAAGTTTTTAAAATTTTCTTCGGTAGTAGATTTTTCTACGCGCGGGGAAATTTTAGATTTTTTAAAAGAAATTTTAGAACAAGATCATGGCAAAAACAAAAAAACCTTAATCGGTTTTGATTTTGGATTTGGTTATCCTCACAGAGTTTACAAAAACGATGAGATAGGAAAAACTTGGTGCGCTTTGTGGAAAAATCTTTGCGATGATATTTGCGATGAAGATTACAAACATTATAAAAATTGCAAAAAAGAATATCCGTACCCTCACTACAAACTGGCAAGCCGCTGGAATGAAGAACATGAATTATGCTTTTGGGGAAAAAACTCGAAGCAAAAAAAGTACATAGCTCCTCATGTGAGTTCAAAAAAAGATGAAGCGAAATTGCGTATGTATGGTAAAAACGACGAAGAAGGGTTAGGTGAATTTCGTATAACGGATGAGCGCGTGAGGTGGTCGGGAGTTAAGAGTCAATGGCAGTTGTACGGCGCGGGTTCGGTTGGCAGTCAAAGTTTGCTTGGCATTCCTTATGCTTATGCGTTAAGAAAACACTTGAATAAAAATAAAATAAAAACAAAGGTATGGCCGTTTGAAACAGAGTTTGCAGACAAACTTGAAGACTTTGGTGTGCTGATGTGCGAGGTTCACTTTGCCGCTATTTGCAGAGTGCAAGAACGCATAGCGAGAAAAATAGATGCTCTTCAATGCCAGAGCAAAAGCAGTGAGCTTCCAAAGAATTATCCTAGAGATAAGATACAAGTCGAGGAGATGTGTAGGTTTTTTGCCGAAGAGGACGAAGATGAAATTTTTCTGCAAAAATTTTTAAAAGTAGATTGCTCTTGTGTCTCTAAAGATGACAAAGACACCGCACAAAAAACAGAAGGATGGATACTCGGCGCGCCTCTGTGCTTACAAACTTCCGAGCATTGCGATACTTGCAAAAACAAAAACAAGCAAAAAACAACGCACTCTTAATTTTGCCAACTCCTCTCAATACACTACCCCCTCATAGAACTGAAGAAAGACGCAAAGCAGTACAGCGTCCTTAACTTTGCCAACAACCTCGCGTTATAAAAGCTACTTGCCATGTCGCGAGTCAGCTTGCGCGAGGCAAGCCTCGCGCTTTTGAATAAGAGGCTACGCACTGCGTGCGCGAGGGGACAAATTCCCCCCGCTGACGCGGGGTCTTTTGCGATGGACTACTCCCTCGCGCTCTCCCATAGCGCGTTGCTTGCAATGCGCGTCCGTGATGTTTGCTACGCACGCGATGTTTTGCGCCCGTTAATATACAAAGCGCGTGCCATTAAAAAGCACAAGCGCGAACACGACAGACAAACAAAAAGCGCAAGCAAGCAAAGGCAAACACGCACAAGCATAACCCCCGCAATTTTGCTAATATACCCTCGTCATGTCCATCACCTCACCCCAACTAGAAAAAACCTGCACCATCCTCCGCCAAGACTACGCCGCCTTCCTCCATAACCTCCCCTCCTCCTCCGCCGACCTCCTCCTAACCGACCCCCCATACACCATCTCCCGAAAAACAGGCTTCCAAAAAGTTCGCCAAGGCGTAAAACGATTCGCGCTCTCCATGGACTTCGGCGCATGGGACAAAGAAAATATCAATCTCCATAACCTCTGCCAAGCCGCCCATAAAGCACTCCGTAAAGGAGGAACAGCAATCGTATGGTACGACCTCTGGAAAATCTCCGACCTCAAAGACGCCATGAACAACGCAGGCTTCCGCATGCTCCGTCTTATCATCTGGCAGAAAACAAATCCCGTCCCGCTCAATATGAAAAGAACCTACCTCTCCAACAGCCGCGAGATCGCCGTCCTCGCTGTCAAAGGAGCAAACCCCACCTTCAACGACCAATACCACAACGGAACCTACAACCTCCCCATTCCAAGACACCTCGGCAACCGACAACACCCCACACAAAAACCCCTCTCCCTCTTTACCGAACTCGTCGAAAAACACTCCAACAAAGGAGACCTCGTCATCGATCCCTTCCTAGGATCAGGAACAACCGCCATCGCAAGCCTGCAAACAGGACGCAAATTTCAAGGTTGCGACATTAATAAAACCTATACCCAAATAGCCCAAAAAAGAGCCGAGACCTGCATGCAAAATCTCAAATCTTCATAGCAATCCGCACGCATACAAAAAAACGCTATGCTTAATCCATGCCTACTTCCTTGCCCCCCTATCCGCAAGAATATCCTAAAGAGCCGTCCTCCATCACGCGCCTCTCGTTCGCGCGCGTCCGTGAAATCTGTCCCGCTCTGAAAACCCTCCCCGCAGCCCTGCAACCCCTCGCCGTGCGCATGATCCACGCCTGCGGCAATCCCGAAATCCTGCCCCTCATCCGCGCCTCAAAAGACTTCCCGCAATTTATTATCGATGATCTCTCCGACACCCCCGTAGAAAAAATTCCCGTCCTCTGCGACTCCGCCATGCTACGCATAGCCATAGAAAAATACGCGCCCCACGCGCAATGCCTCATCCATCACCCCTCGATCCAACAGCGCGCGAGAAAACACAACATCACAAAAGCCATGGCAGCCATCGACCAATATTGCGAAGATAACAACGCTGTCAAGCAAACGCTTTTTCTTTTTGGCGCCGCGCCCACGGCACTCCTGCGCCTGCTCGAACATGTCCGAGAACAACGCTGCCCGAAACCCAAAGCCGTCTTCGCCTTTCCCGTAGGATTTGTCTCGGCAGTCGAATCGAAACAAGCCCTGCTAGAGATGCTAGAACACCATCCCTTTCCCGCCATCACCCTGCTCGGCAGATTGGGAGGTAGCGCCATCGCCGCCGCCGCCTTCAACGCAATCTTCGCAAACATCGAAAACATCGAAAAGCATGACCGCAATAAGTAAGACGCAAAAATCGACAGAAGAGTTTATATGGCTCTCGGTTGTCGGCATCGGCGAGGAAGGCTTTGAGGTTCTACTGCCCGAAGCGCGTAGGCTTTGCGAAGGCGCGCGACACATTCTCGGTGCGCCAAGACACATCGCAAGCCTGCCGCAAGATCTGCAAGCCCGTGCGGAGGCTTGGCTTAGTCCGTTCCAAGAAAACCTCACAAAACTCGACGCACTGCAAAAGACGATACGAACAACCTCCGCTCCGTCTGCCTCTACTGCTCCGCCCGTCTGTGTTTTGGCGACGGGGGATCCTCTGAGTTATGGAGTGGGAGCGACCTTAATCAGACGCTACGGCAAAACTTTGCGTATCGTGCCTTGGCGAGGCAGCTTTTCGCTTGCAGCGGCGGCGATGGGTTGGGCGCACGATTCTTTTTCTACGCTCTCGCTGCATGGGCGACCGCTCGGATTGCTGCAACGCAGCCTTGCGCCGTGCGCGCGCCTGCTCGTCATGCTCTCCAAAGCGAGCGACACGCAACGCATCGCCGAGCTGTTGTGCGCCGAGCATCTGGAGGCTTCTGCCATGACCCTGTTGAGTAGGTTGGGAAGTGCCGACGAGCAGATCGTCCGCTCGACGGCGATGCGTCTGCGCGGCGGGCTTGGGCAAGCCGAGTCTTCTGACCTTGTTTCTGATCTTGCGATCATCGCCTTGGAGCTACCCGCCAATCCTTCTGAGCAATCTTCCGCCTCTCCCCGCGTCTTCGGACAAAAACTCGCGTTGCCCGACGAGGCATTTGCCCACGATGGGCAGCTGACGAAGAGGCATGCGCGCGCGCTCACGCTGGCGGCGCTTGTCGTACAGCGCGATGCCTTGTTATGGGATTTGGGCGCGGGCGCGGGTTCGGTCGCCATCGAGTGGTGCTTGGCAGGAGGACGCGCTTGCGCCGTCGAGCGCGATGCGCGTCGTGTGGCACTCATCGAAAAAAACCGCGCGCGCTTCGCCCTCGAAGACCGCATGGAGATTGTTCAGGCAACCGCGCAAGAGTTCGTTCAAGAGCAAGCAAAGAAAAAAGAAGTGGCGACATATTCTCCTCCGCAAGCTATCTTCGTCGGCGGTGGGCTTGACAAGGCTTTGTTGGAGCAACTGCTCTCCCTGCTCGCACCGCACGGCAGGCTTGTTGCCAACGCCGTCTCGCTTGCGGGGGAAGGCGTGTTGCTCGAGGCGTATCGAAAGTACGGCGGCGAGCTTGTGCGCATCGCCATCGCTCAGGCGCAACCGCTGGGAGCAACGCAAGCCTTCTCGCCGCAGCGATGCGTTATGCAGTATGTTCGTCGTGCCTGACAAAATGGCGCGCCTTTACGGGCTGGGCATAGGCCCTGGTGCGTCGGACTTAATCACCTTGCGCGCGCGTGCTGTCCTCAAGCGAGCGTCGGTTCTCGCCTATCCTTGTCCGCCGAACTCGGAATCGTTGGCGCGGCGAATAGCAGCTCCTCATTTGCGGCGGAATTTTTTTTGGCGGCGGCGAAGGGTGGAGCTGCCTATTGCCATGACACTCGATGCGCGGAAATTTCCCGACCACGCCGTTTATGCGCGCGCCGCGCGTGATATTGAAAAGTTTGTGCGCGCGGGTCGTTCGGTAGCCTATCTTTGCGAGGGGGACGCGACGCTCTACGGCTCGTTCCTATACCTGCTGCCGCACCTGCGCGATGTATCGGTCGAGATTGTCCCCGGCGTCTCTGCCCCGATGAGCGGTGCTGCGCTGTTGCAAACGCCGCTGGCGCAAGGCAACCAGTGCTTTGCTGTTCTGCCTGCTTCTGCCTCGGTTGCCGTTTTGGAAAAAGCTCTTCAAGCGTGCGACAGCGTCGTTTTTGTCAAGGTCGGGAAGTTTTTCGGCAAAGTCTGCGCCTTGTTGAAAAAGCACCATCGCCTGCCCGATGCTCGCTATGTCGCTTACGCAACCTTTCCCCAACAGCATTCTTCTCCGTTGAGCGCGCTTGCGGCAGACGCTTCTTTTCGTGCGCCGTATTTTTCCATGATTTTTGTGCCTGCGCCGACAAAGCCAACAACGGCAGAGAAAAAAGCATGACGGACTCCTCTCGACAAGCGTTGGCTTTCTTTGCGCCGCGCCATCGCATGGCGGAGGCAGGAAAATTGGCGGCAAAATTGACGGCAAAATCGGAGGCAAAATCGGAGAAATGTCGCCGTGCGCAAGAAAACAAAGAGGAAAGTAAAGAAGGGAGTAATAAGGAGGGGAGCAATGCAGCGTGGCTTGTTTCGTGTCAGCCTCTTTCGCGCACCGCCATCAACGAGGCGTTTGCGCGAGGGCACACCATCGTCGGTTGGTGTCCGCCCGCCATTCTTATTCGCGCTATCGCTTGGGGAGATAAGCAGCGCGACAGTCCTGTGTTGTGTTTTCCTCCTGTTGCTGGCGGGCAGTCTGTTTTGCTCGCGCTGTCGGGGTGGCATCACGGCGGTCGTGGGGTTGCGCGTGCTTTGCAGCAGGCTTGGCAGCAGGTTTGGCAGCAGCTTCGCCATGATGATAATTTGCTTGTCGTGGGGGGCTCTGCGACCGAGGGGCTGTTGGGATTTTCGTTAGAGGACTTGCCGCAGGGCTGGACGATGCTCGGCGATGCGGACAGCGTGCTTAAAGCCTTGCTTTCCTTGTTAGAGGACTCCGATTCGCGCGACTCCTCCGATGCGCCAAAAGCGACTTGCGAGATTATAGGCGAGGCTTGCGGAGGCTTTCCTCCCCAAACATTTTTCGACTTGGCGAGCAAAGGGAGCAAGCAAGGGGAAAAATCCGAGATGGTCAAGGTCGCGGTCGGGTTTCGCAAAAATGAAGTTCAAGACGAGGCTACGGACTTACGCCTTGTGCCGCGCTGCGTTACGCTGGGGGTGGGGTGCGTGCGCGGCGCGTCTTCTGCGGATATTGCCGAGCTGGTCGAGGCTTGTCTTGCGGAAGCGAATATCGAGGTTGCCGCTGTTGCGGGTATAGCGAGCGTTTCTTTGAAGCGAGACGAGCGCGGACTTTTACAATTCGCGTCGTGTCGAGATTTGCCTCTGCGCTTTTTCACGGCAGAGCGTTTGTCGTCGGTAGCCGAGCAGCACGGCTTGGCGCGCGAGGAGGTCGTTGCGCGCGCGACAGGCACGCCGAGCGTTGCCGAGGCGGCGGCACTTGCCTTGGCTTGCGTGTCGGACAAAGCTGATATGGGAGAACGACTTTTGCTCACGAAGCGCAAGTCTGCGAAGGTCACTTGCGCCTTGGCACTCGCCCCTTGCGTGCTTGTAGAATCGAATCTTCTTGGCGAGAAGAACGGGTTGTTGACGCTGGTAGGCTTGGGACCTGGGGCGGCTTGCGAGCGCACAAGCGCCGCCGCGCGTGCCTTGCGCGAAGCCGAGTGCGTTGTGGGCTACGGGGGCTATATAGATTTGTTGGAACAGGGAGAGACGCGCGCCGAGCTTTATCGCTCTGCTATAGGTGAGGAAGAAGCACGCTGTCGCCTTGCGCTCGACTTGGCGCGTGCGAGCAAGCGGACGGTGTTGCTGGGCTCTGGCGATGCGGGCATCTATGGCTTGGCAACCTTGGTGTGGCAAATTCTTGCCGAAGAAGAGAAATCAAACGCTCCCGTCGAGGTGCGTCAAGTGAGCGGCGTTTCTGCCATGCACGCGCTGGCGGCAAGGCTGGGCGCGCCTTTGGGCGACGACTTTTGCGCGGTCTCTATGTCCGATGTCATGACCTCCGAGACAACGATTCTACAGCGCATCAAGGCTGCGGCGGAAGGCGATTTCGTCACAGCCCTCTACAATCCGCAAAGCCGCACGCGCCGCACATTGCTACCGCGTGCGCTCAGGCTGTTGCGCGCGCATCGCCCTCCCGATACGCCGATTGCTTGCGGCAGGCTTGTCGGGCGCAAGGGGGAGAGCGTTCGCGTCGCTCGCTTGCACGATTTCGAAGAGGCGATTGTCGACATGCACTCTGTCGTTATTGTCGGTAACAGCAAGACGAAGTGCTACGCTTCTCCTTACGGGATGCGTCTCTATACGGAGCGCGGCTACACATTAGAAGGAGGCAAGGTGCGTTGAACAAAAATTCTGTTGTAGAGCCTGTCGTGGAGTTTGTCGGCGCGGGTCCTGGCGCGCCCGACCTTTTGACTCTACGCGCCGAAAGATTACTTCGGGGTGCGCAGGTGTTGCTGTATGCAGGCTCGTTGGTGCCTTGCGAGGTCGTCGCCTTGGCAGAGCAAGCTTCGAAGCACGACACTTCCTCGATGGTGCTTGAGGATATTCTCGCGTTGCTACGCGCGCGCGCGCTTGCGGGGTTGCGCGTTGTGCGCTTGCATTCGGGCGATCCCTCGTTGTACGGCGCGATTGCCGAACAGATTCATGCGCTTCGTGAGGCTGGCATCGCCTCGCGCATCACGCCCGGCGTTCCCGCCTTCGCCGCCGCCGCCGCCGCCTTGACGATGGAACTCACGCTACCTGAAGTGAGCCAAACGGTGATTCTTACGCGCACGGCGGTGCGTGCCTCTTCCATGCCTGAGGGGGAGCAGCTCGCGCGCTTGGGGGCGAGCGGGGCGACGCTTGCCATCCATCTTTCTATCAACAACCTTGCCTTCGTCTGCCGCACGCTCACCCCGCTCTACGGCGAGGATTGTCCCGTCGTCGTCGCCTATCGCGTAGGCTGGAGCGACGAGATGTTTCTACACGGCACGCTTGCAGATATTCGCGCAAAGGTGAAAGGCACGGGCATCACACGCACCGCGCTGGTTTTCGTAGGAAAAACTCTCGCGCAAAGCAAGCAACAGGAAGCGGCGCGTCGCTCGTCCAAGCTCTACGACGCAAAGCACACCCATTGCCTCCGTCAGGCACAAGCTTAAAGTAATTCTCTCGTCTTTATTTTTTAGACTAATCCCCCGCTCCTATTTGTTTGGATGTTCGTCGAAGCTCTCTCTGTTATCAGCTCGGCGCATGCGGAAGCTCCGCAAAAGCCTGGCTGCTATCGCATGCTGGACGAGAAGGGACAGGCACTCTATGTCGGGAAGGCGCGCAATCTGAAGAAACGTCTTCAAGCCTACACGCGCCCGCTACGCTTGCCGAATCGCTTGCAACGCATGCTGGCAGCGACAAGCTGTGTTGAGCTTTTGGTGACCCAAACGGAAGCCGAAGCCTTGCTTACGGAAGCCTCGCTTATCAAGGCGTTGAAGCCGCGCTACAACATTCTTTTGCGCGACGACAAAAGCTTTCCCTCCATCCTGCTGCGCGGCGACCATGTCTTTCCGCAAATCGTCAAGCATCGAGGCAAGCAGAGCGTCAAAGGCAACTACTTCGGTCCTTTCGTTTCTAGCACGGCGGTCAATGCTTCGCTCGTCGAGTTGCAGAAAATTTTCCTGCTACGCTCTTGCAGCGACTCGGTGTTTGCCCATCGCTCTCGTCCTTGCTTGCAGTATCACATCAAGCGTTGCTGCGCTCCTTGTGTTGGCTACACGGACAAGAAGAACTACGCGCTGCTGGTATCAGGCGCGCAAGCGTTTTTAAAGGGCAAGTCGGAGGGCGTACGTACGCGGCTGGCAGCAGAGATGCAAACAGCAAGCCTCGCGCAAGAGTTCGAGCGCGCGGCAGCCTTGCGCGATCGCTTGACGGCGTTGGCAAAAATTCAGGCGCGCCATCGTGTTTCTCTGCCGCATGGGGAGGAGGCGGATGTGTTGGCACTCTGCGTGCAGGGGGGGGAGAGTTGTATCGAAATGTTTTGTTTTCGCCATGCTAGAAACTATGGCAATCGTGCTTTCTTTCCGCATCATCCTAGCGAGGTGTCGCAATCTGAGATCATGGCGTCGTTCATCGCGCAGTTTTATGCGACGCATCCGCCGCCTTTGATTATTTACGCGCAGCCCGCTCCTCACGAGGCTTCGTGGCTTGCTAGGTCGCTCTCGCATCGATACGAGCGTTCGGTGCGAATCATCTCTAGCAAGGGCTTTCCTCTTTTTTCCACCGTCTATGACAATGCTCAAGAAGCCTTGAGAAGAAGGCAGGCTGAAAAAAGAAGATTCGCCGATAACTGGAAGGCACTCGAAGAGCTGTTGGGGTTAGAAGAGCCTTTGACGCGGGTCGAGATTTATGACAACTCTCACTTGAGCGCGACCAACCCTTACGCGGCGATGGTAGTTGCAGACAGGCAGGGATTTGCGAGGGGAGCATACAGAAAATTCATCGTGCGTTCTAATGAGGCGCAAGGGGATGATTACGCTATGATGCGCGAGGTTTTGTCGCGACGTTTTGCGCACAAGCAATCGTGGGGTTTGCCGTCGTTAGTTGTGTTAGACGGCGGACGGGGGCAGATCTCGGCGGCGCAGGGGGTGCTGGGGGATTATCCTCCGTTGCCGTTGTTGGGGATTGCCAAGGGGGAGAGTAGGAAGGGAGACAGGGAGACGATTTATGCGGCTTCGTCGCATTTAGGCGCGGGCAAGACGAGGGTTTTACGGCTCGCTAAACCTGATGCGTTGTTTTATTTTCTGTTGCGATTGCGTGATGAGGCGCATCGGTTTGCTTCGGGTGCGCATCGTGCGGGGAGGAGTCGAGCGCAGAGGGCATCGATGCTGGATGACATTCCGTCGGTGGGGATTGTAAGGAAGAAGTTGTTGTTGCAGCATTTTGGCTCGGCGCGTGCGGTCGCGGCGGCGTCGAAGGTGGAGTTGCGGGGGGTGCGGGGATTGGGGGAGCGGGCGGCGCAGACGCTGTACGATCACTTTCGCGGGTGAATGGCTTTGGTTTGCGAACGTTTGACGGGCTTTTTGCATTGACGAGTAAACGAACGCGCGCCTTGCGCGCGTGGGGATAAATTCCCCCCGCTGACGCGGGGTCTTCGTGGGGGGAATTTATCCCCCACACTCCCCCCATGTGTGCACCACCTTTTTGTCACTAAAAAGCCCGTTTCTTATACTCCCTTGCTAAATCACGCCAAAAAAGGCACACTGCAGAGTCTCAAGTACGACCCAAGAACCCCGCCATGCTAGACAAAACGCAAAGATCGTCACAAGCTATCTTCGTCCCTCCCCCCTCCCGTCCCCCCTTCGTCGACGGCTGCGGCAGAAGCATCAATTACCTGCGTATGTCGGTCACCGATCGCTGCGATCTGCGCTGTCGCTATTGCATGCCGCAACGCCCCGACTTCTTGCCCAAAAGCGATATCCTCACCCTCGAAGAACTCTATCGCCTCGCCTGCCTCTTCATCACCCACGGTATCGAAACAATTCGCATCACCGGTGGCGAACCCCTCGTGCGTAAAAATCTGCTGCAACTGCTTCGCCAACTAGGCGACCTCCTCCCCAAAAACGACACTACAAAATCCCTGCCAGGATTCCTGAAAAGCATCACGCTCACCACAAACGGAACTCGCCTCGTAGAGTTCGCCGACGATCTGTTCGCACTCGGTATTAGGCGTATCAATGTCTCGCTCGATTCGCTGGACGCAGACACCTTCTCTCATTTAACACGCGGCGGCTCCATCGATGTCGTCTCCCAAGGAATCGACGCCGCGCTCAAAGCAGGGCTCGAAGTGAAAATCAACTGCGTCGCGCTCAATAAAGTTAATGTCATGCCGCAAGAAGTCGATCGCCTGCTCGCCTGGTGCGGAGAAAAAGGCTGCGACCTCACCTATATCGAAGTCATGCCCATGGGAGATATCGGCAACGAAAAAAGGTTGGATCAATTCTATCCGCTCACCGAACTGCGCCGCTCGATCGCCAAGCGGTGGCGGCTGGAAACTTCCTCCTATCGTAGCGGCGGACCCGCACGCTACTTACACTGCGTAGAGACAGATAGGCGGATCGGCTTCATCTCGCCGCTCACCGAAAACTTCTGCGACGGCTGTACGCGCGTACGCGTCACCTGTACGGGTATGCTGTACCCCTGCTTGGGACAGGAAACAGGCTCCGACCTACGCGCCCTGTTGCGCGACCATCCCAACGACGATGAGCCTTGCTCGCAAACGATAGCAAGAACGGTGGCGAAGAAAACACGCGGACACGCCTTCGTGATCGACCATAACGCCGCTCCATCGTCGCTGGCGCGCACGATGAATACGACGGGCGGCTAGACCTCTTTCTAGCCAAGCAACACGGGTTTTTGTGTCCTCGTTGCGCGTTGCGCTCTTCGCTGCCAATACAGAAAAGGCAGCGCGTTGTCGCGCCTCGATCGAGCGCGTTCTCGATCTCGTACCGCTGGAGCGCGCCGAGTATGTTCTCGCGCTCGGCGGCGACGGCTTGATGCTGGAAGTGTTGCGGCGCTACGGCGTGCGCAAGAAGAAAGTCTACGGCATCAACTGCGGTAGCGTAGGTTTCCTCATGAACACCTTCGACGAAGAACAAGCCCCCAAGCTGCTTCGCACGCTGCAAACCGCCTCGTCCTATCGTATCGCTCCGCTCGTGCTGGAGACAACGCAGCAGGACGGAACAGAACTCTGTCATATCGCCTTCAACGATGTCTCGCTCTTTCGTCGCACGGCGCAAGTCGCCAAGCTGCGCCTGTCCATCGACGGAGCAATACGCATGCCGGAACTCCTATGCGACGGGATCAACCTCTCTACGCCCGCGGGCAGCACCGCCTACAATCTTTCGTTGCAAGGTCCCGTTCTGCCGCTGAGCTCGAACCTATTAGCACTGATGCCTATCGCTCCCTTTCGACCGCGTCGATGGCGCGGCGCGCTCCTGCCGCGCGAGGCGATGCTGGAGGTGGAAACACTAGAGTGCGAAAAACGCCCCGTCTCGGCAGTCGCCGACAATGCCGAGGTCACCGATGTCGTGCGCGCCCGCATGCACCAAGACAAAAAAAGTGCCGTGACCGTGCTATTCGATTCCGAGCGCGACCTGAACGAGCGAGTCGTCAAAGAGCAGTTCGCAGAAGAATTTTAACAAGTTTTTTACCAAGCGAGCAAAGAGAGAAAAACCTTGTCGAAAGTATGGGATTTTTGTGTCGTCGGAGCAGGGTCGGGTGGCGTTCGAGCGGCGCGACGCGCGGCGATGTTGGGCGTGAAAACGCTGCTGATCGAAGATCGCGCCTTGGGCGGCACTTGCGTCAATAGAGGCTGCATTCCGAAAAAACTCTATGTCTATGCAGGCGCGCACAGAGGGCTTGCCAAAGAAGCTGCCTCGTTCGGATGGCACGCAGCAGGAGAAAATTCTTTCGATTTGGGGGTGTTGCGTCGTAAGAAGGAGGAAGAACTCGCGCGCCTACAAGGGCTTTACGAGAAGGGTTGCAGAGAGGCGGGTGTCGAGATTTTGTGCGGCACAGCGCAACTTGTGGCAAAGCAAGACGGCGTTTTCTGCCTTCAAGTCACAGGTAAGGGAGAGAGCAAGCGAGGAGTCGAGGTGCGAGCGAAAAAGCTGTTGTTGGCAAACGGCGGCGAGCCCGTTTCCTTGGAAGGCAAAATCGAGGGGTTTGAGCTAGCATCTAACTCCGATGCCGTCTTCGAACTCGACAAGTTGCCGAAGCGCGTCGTCGTTTTGGGCGGCGGCTATATCGCCTTGGAATGCGTCGGCATTTTCAACGCCCTCGGTGCAAAGACGACCTTGGTGCATCGCAACGATGTCTTGTTGCGCTCCTTCGATCGCGGCATCGTACAGCATTGCTTGGAGGGCATCCAAGCGCAAGGTGTCGAGGTGCGCTTGTCGCGTCGTGTGCGGCGGCTGTCGCGCCAAAAAAACAATTTGGGGGAGGGAGAGGGGGGAGTGATTCGCCGTGAAATTCGTTTGGACTTGGAGGGAGAGGGGGGAGAGGGGGGAGAGGAATCGCTAGAATGTGATTTCGTGCTGGCTGCGCTCGGACGCAAGGCGCGGACGCGCGACTTAGGGCTGGAGGCGTTGGGAATCGAGACGGATGCGCAAGGAAAAATTGTTATAGACGAGAACTTTAAAACCTCCCTAGAAGATCTGTATGCCTTGGGGGATACGACTCCTTCTCCTGAACTGACACCGATTGCGATAAGGCAAGCGGAGGCGTTGGTGTCTAGACTTTTTGAGAGGGGCAGCAAAGATAGCACCTTCGATGCGCGGCTTTTTCCTCGTGCTGTTTTTGCTAACCCTGCTTTGGCGAGCGTGGGTTTGTCGGAGGAGGAGGCGCGGGAGAGCGGCGGGGTGAGGGTTTATGAATCTTCGCATACGCCTCTGCGCAGCAGCTTTAGGGAGGCGGCGGCGCGCGAGCGGGTGTTGGTGAAGTTGATCGAGCGTGCTGAGGGTGCGGTGGGCGAGGGAGAAGTTTTGGGTTGTCACATGGTAGGTAGCGATGCGCCTGAGATTATTCAGGCGTTGGCGTTGGGCTTGCGGTTGCGTGCGAGCAAGAAGGATTTCGATTCTGTCGTTGCCTTGCATCCGACGAACGCGGAGGAATTTATGACCTTGCGTGAATTTCGTGAGTGAGGACAAGCGAGTGAGGGGAGTGTGATGCGGGGATATTTCGGCGTTGGGGTTGAGAATCTTTCTAAGGCGCATAATGCGGGGGCTATTTATAGGACGGCGCATGCTTTCGGGGCGGATTTTGTTTTTGCTTTCGGTGAGGGTTTGCCGAGGCGTTTGTTGGAGCAGGTTGACACTTCCAAGGTGGGGAGGCATGTACCGTTTTATCGATATTCGAATTGGGATGAGTTTGTTTTACCTGAGGGGTGTGCTTTGGTGGGTGTTGAGTTATGTGAGGGTTCGCGTGATTTGACGGAGTTTTTGCATCCTTCTCGTGCGGTGTATATTTTTGGACCTGAGCGGGGGGATTTGTCGGAGGGGGTGAGGGAGCGATGTCGTGCAGTTGTGAAGATTCCGACGCGATTTTGTGTGAATGTAGGAATTGCGGCGGGGGTTGTTATGTATGATCGGGTATTGAGCTTGGGGGGCGGGGAGCGGAGGGGGCTTGGCGGAACGAGGAATTGACGGATGCAAAACATGCGCACGCGAAGCGTGCGCGGGGGGTGTGGGGGGATAAATTCCCCCCACGAAGACCCCGCGTCAGCGGAGCGCACGCAGTGCGCTTTCTACACACTTTGCGCGCAGCGCAAAGTGTGTAGCCTCTTATTCAAAAGCGCATTGCAATGCGCAAGCTGACTCGTAACATGGTACGACGACAATGTTTTTCGTCTTAGCGACAAGAAGAACGCACGAAGTGCGCCTCTTATTCAAAAGCGCGAGGCTTTGCCTCGCGCAATACTGACTCGCAACGTGGTAGAGCGTCTTTAATTTTGCCTAGAAGATAGAGGAGAAAAAAATCGCACGCAGTGCGCCTTCTACGCACTCGCGCGAAGCGCAAAGTGTGTAACCTCTTATTCAAAAGCGCGTTTACGCGGCTACCCGCGTGCTACGCACGCGATATTTGCATCCGTCAATGCAAAGCCCGTGTCTGCCTCCCGTTACTTCCTCCCCGCCCGTTGAGCAACCCCCAACACATATCGCTCCGCCAAAACCCATTGCAACCCAACCCCCAAAACTCTCTTCATCCTCAATTCGCAATCCAATCCCTCGCCCAACAAGCGCAACAATTTCTCTCTGCCTCCTCCCCCTCCGCCCCCTCTTTCTTCTCTTCCCCATCGTCTCACCTGCTCCCCCAATCTGTCCCGATAGGCAAACATCACAAAAGGTCGCCATCGCGCAATCTCCTCCCGCAACCTCCCCCCGTCGCCGCCGCTCCGCTCGTTCAAACGCATCAAACACTCTATGTGTCGCATCACCGATCTCACTAACGCAATGCCCGCAATCTGCGCCGTGCGCAATCCCTCCAAACCCCGCAAACACTCATCCCCCCTCCCATCGAAAGCCGCATACAAAACCTCGCCAATCCTCGCCTCCTTCCAATCGCCCAGCAACTCCCAAACAGAAGAATCAACAACCCCCCCCTCTCCGTAATACAACACAACCTTCTCCATCTCGCGCTGTGCCGCCATCCTATCCCGACACAAAGCCTCGCCCAAAGCATTCAACATCATCGCATCCGCACGAACACCTCCCCCCTCCAAAAGCCCGCGTAGCATAGGCACAAGATCCGAACCCCGCTCCTCATAACAAGCAAAGGTAGCACCCACAGCCGCGAATAATTTGCATAAAGGCGAATCCTTACGTAATCCCCCCGCTCGCACCACAAGAAAACTCTCTCCGTCCGACAAAGTCTCTAAGGCATCGCCAAAAACAGCGCGCGCATCGACCTTCTCGCCGTCCCTGATCTCTACCACCACAATCCGCAATCCGCCGAACAGCGATGAAGAGCCAAGCACATCACGCAACTTCTTCCCACCCTTCGTTAAAGACCCCACCCCTAATCGAACAATATCCTCGCGGGAACGCTCCTCCCCCTCTCCTTCTTTCTCTCTCTTGTTTTCAGAGAGAACCTCCACGACGCGCTGCTCGTAATAGCGCGAGCAACCCTCGTTCGGTCCATACAAGAGCAACGCGCGCGGAAACGACGATCTGCCCTTAGATCGGCACGCGGACAAACAAGCTTCCAACGCCGCTCGCTTCAAGATCATGGCGAGGGAGAATCCTTTTTAATCTCACGCTCCTTCTTGCTTTGCGTGAAAAAATATAGACGCAGCCGCACCAGCATCTCATCGGCAACGAGCGCCAACACATGACGCAACGCCTCCTCCTCCGCATCGCGCCGCGCCAGAAAGCCCGCGCGCACCGTGTAGTTGCTACGCATAAAAACACTGCCTTTCAATAACTCCTTCTGCTCTTTGGATCGCTTCTCGCGTAGCACAAAGTTTGCCGTCGCCCGCATTTCACCTACGATGCGCGCTCGTCCGAAAGTACGCTCGTTTTTGTCCACCTTGAGCGAGATGGATATGTCATGCGTTCTCCGCAGCTTTTTCCCCGTGCTTGTCAAACGCTCCTCCAGCAGCGTGCGTAAAATCTGTCCCTGCCTCTCGGCAATGGGCGCGATGGCGATGTGGCGCAAATCCACAGCAGAGGTTTCAAGGTCGGTCTTCTGATACGAAGGAACAGGCGAAAGGCAGCCCGCGACGAAAAAAAACAACGGCAGCGCGCGAAAAACACGACTCCTCCCAAACACAAGGAATGTTGCAAAAAAATACAATCTTGTCACTTTGCTTGTCACTTTGCCCCCGTCACTTGACTCTCTGCGCTTGCTTGTCCAGCTTCCGTATTTTTTTCGACGAGAATGTTGACGATCTTGTTCGGCACAAACACGATTTTGCGTATGGTCGCTTCTGCCAAGGCGCGTTGCACATTGTCTTCGCTCAAGGCTGCTTTCTCTGCGATCTCTCGTGCGCAGTTGTCGGGCAGGCAGACGGTCGCGCGCAGCTTGCCGTTGACTTGAACGGCGAGCGTTATCTTCGGCTCAAGGGCTTGCGTTGCGTCGAAAACAGGCCATCGCGCCTCGAAGAGCCGCGTCGTCTTTCCTTGTCGTTGTCCAATCTCTTCGGTGATGTGAGGAACGAAGGGATACAACAAGCGCAACAGCGTGTCGAAGGCAAAAGCGCGCTGCTCTTCGGCGGACGGGCTTTCCTCTCGACAAGCCTCGATCGCGTTTGCAAGCTTGCGCATGTGCGCGATCGCTCGATTGAAGCGTAGCTGTTCGATATCGGCGGTCGTGTTGCGGATCGTCTGGTGGGTGGCTCGGCACAGCGCCTCGGCGGTGATGCGTTTGGATGTAGGCACTGCTTGGTCTTTCTGCCTATCTTCTACAAACTTTGCCGTGCTCTGTCTGTCTTCTGCCATGCGCCAGAGTTTTTGCATGAAGCGCGCTGCCCCTTCGATCCCTGCAAAGCTCCATTCGAGGTCGCGCTCAGGCGGCGAGTCGGAGAGCATGAACAAGCGTGCCGTGTCGGCACCGTACTCCTCGATCACCCGTTGCGGATCGACGATGTTTTTTTTCGACTTGCTCATCTTCTCGCTGCGCCCGCGCACGGCCTTTGCCCCCGTCTTCTTGACGATCCATTTGTCGTTGTCTTCGTCCTCGTCGTTGCCCTTGTCTTTATTGTTTTTATTTTTGTGTTTGCTTTTCTCAACAGTGTCGGGAAAGAGGTATGCGCCTGTCGTCTCTTCGCGGAAGGTTGCATGGCAGACCATGCCTTGCGTAAACAATCCTCCGAAGGGCTCGAAGAGGTTGTTCAGGTAGCCGCAATCTTGGAGGGCGCGCGTGAAGAAACGCGCATAGAGCAGGTGCAAGATGGCATGCTCTACGCCGCCGATGTACTGATCGACGGGCAGCCAGCCTTGCGCCTCCTCCGAGACGACCTTGTCGTCGTTGCGCGGATCGCAAAAGCGCAAAAAGTACCACGAGGACTCGACAAAGGTATCGAAGGTGTTGGTGTCGCGCTCGGCGCGCTTGCCGCAGGAGGGACAAGGGGTTATCCGCCACGCCTCGTTCTGCTCCAAGGGATTGCCCGTATGCTCAAAGCTCACCTCTTGCGGCAGCACGATCGGCAGCTCAGCGCGCGGCACAGGAACGATGCCGCAGTGTGCACAATGGACGACAGGAATCGGACAGCCCCAGTAGCGTTGGCGCGAGATGCCCCAGTCGCGCAGTCGCCATGTAGTTTTTTTCTTGCCTGATTTTTTCTGTTGCAAATGCTCTGTCGCGCGCGCGATGGCAGCTTTGATCGCAAGCCCGTCCAAAAAACGAGAATGGATCAGGCTACCCTCGCCTGTCCAAGCGACATCGGTGATGGCGAAGGTCTGCTCGTTCGCTCCTTCGGGCAGCACGACGGGCTTTATTGCCAAGCCGTGCTTTCGTGCAAAATCCAAGTCGCGTTGGTCGTGCGCAGGGCAGGCGAAGATTGCTCCCGTGCCATACTCCATCAGCACATAGTCGCAGACGAACAGCGGCAAGGTTATGCTTTCGTCGAAGGGGTGGAGCAGGCGCAGTCCCGTGTCGATGCCGCTTTTGTCCTTGTCATCAAAGTGTTCCTGCTGCTGCGCCTTGAGGTTCGCCTGCTCGATATAGGCAGCCAGCGCAGGACGACTTTTCGCCAAAGCTTCGCTCAAGGGGTGGTTCGGCGAGACGGCGCAGAAGGTTGCGCCGAAGAGCGTATCGGGACGAGTAGAGAAGACTTGCAATTTTTCTATGGGCAGAGTCTCGTCGTTGCTTGCGATAGGAAAATCGATCAGGCAGCCCTCGGATTTTCCTATCCAGTTGCGTTGCATCGTTTTGACCTTCTCGGGCCATTGCGGCATGCGGTCGAGCTCTTCGAGTAGCTGCGGTGCGTAGTCGGTGATTTTGAGGAACCATTGCTCAAGTTTTCGCTTCTCGACGACAGCTCCCGAACGCCATCCTTTACCGTCGATGACCTGCTCGTCGGCAAGCACCGAGTTCTCGCTAGGATCCCAATTGACCCATGCCTCCTTGCGGTATGCTAGTCCGCGCTCCAAGAAGTCTAAGAACATGCCCTGCTCGTGCTTGTAGTAGGAGGGGTGGCAGGTTGCAATCTCGCGCTGCCAGTCGAGTGCCAGCCCCATAGATTGCAACTGCGTGCGCATGGCATCAATGTTGGCGTGCGTCCAAGCCTTTGGGTGTTGTTTGTGCTCGAAGGCTGCGTTCTCGGCGGGCAATCCGAATGCGTCCCAGCCCATCGGATGCAGCACGTCGAAGCCTTGCGCACGATAGAAGCGCGCCAGCACATCGCCCAGCGTGTAGTTGCGCACATGCCCCATGTGGATTTTTCCTGAGGGGTAGGGAAACATCTCAAGAATGTATTTTTTGCGCCCGCTCGGAGATCGCAACCCCTCTCGTTGTTGCGTCTTCTGCCAGCGCTGCTGCCAAGTTTTTTCGACGGCTCTGTGGTCGTAGCGCGTCGTGTTGTCGCACGGTGTTGTCACATCGCTGTCTGCGAGGGACGTGTTAGAGGTTGGCGTCGGCGCGCAGGTCGCGTGCGCGTGTGAGCATCGTCTCTTCGATCTGCCGCAGGGTTTCTGCGGAGGTTTTCTGCTCGCGCCATCGCCCGTTTATCAGGTTTTGCGAGAAGACGGCAACGCCAAGCGCGTCCGAACGAAAGTCAGCCCCCGTGATGCGCACTGTGATCTTGTAGCGACGGCGAGGCGTTTCGGGCGGAGAGTACCAATCGGTAGCGATCACGCCACCTGTGAAGTCCGACGAAAGCAGCGGCATAAATGCGAGCGTCCGTAACGCGCCTTGCCACAGGTAGGGGTTGGTATTCATGCTTGCGCTGGCGAGCGCGTTGCGTTGTGTTTTTTTCTTTTTGCCGAAGGTGAGGAGTGTTAGCGCTTCGTCGTCGGCGTTGCCTGCTCTGCCGATTTTGCCACCTCTACGGTCGCGTTGGTCTTTGGCGGAGAGGGTTTCCTCTTCGGTTGGGCGGCGTACTTCGACCGAGCTGCAGGCGCTGACGAGCAAGACACTGACGAGCGTTGCGCAGAGGAAAAAGCGCGTGAAAAGGCGCGAGAGGTTTTTTAAGAGCATGGTGCGATTGTAGCAGAGGGCGGCGGGTTCACCAAGAAATTTGCTTTGGAAATTTGCTAGGACGGAGCAAGAGGGCGATACTTGTCAGGGCGGCGAATTTCTTTGCCTTCGCGGAGGGTGATGACATCGGGCAGCTGGCATTGTCTTAGCAATTGCTCCGAGATGGGAACAATTTTAATTTCTTGAAAAAGAGTGGGTTCTTGTTTAATAATTTTTTTTATGAATCGTTTTTCCACCGATGACAAGATAGCAACGCAAACTTCTTTGTTATGCTTCAAGACAATTTCTTCGATGACAGGAAAAAAATCACTGTCTTCGCTGATAAGAATCAAAGAGTCAAATTTGTTTTCATAGGCATCGCTAACAATACGAAGAGCAATTTTAACATCTGTCTGCTTTTCTGTAGGCTTGGGATAAATTTTGCCGCAGCAACGACATGGTATTTTTCCCAAGCCAAATTCTGATATATCGCATGCGATATCTTGGCTTTCTAAGGCTTCTATGTAAGCGGTGTGTCTTTCACTTTGCTCTGGTATCTGTTGAATTTCTTCGTCGATTCTTTCAATAACATCGTATATTTTCTTGCAATTATAATTTTTGAACGCCACCGTAGGGTGCAGATTTTTCTTTTCTTCGCTAACGTAATAATTTCTTCAGATAGGCGGTGCGCATACTCTTTGCGCCGGGCTGAAAAATAATTCACGCTTACAACTTCGTCATTAGAACCGATAAGCTCTTTTGCCAATTTTGCCAAATCAAGCCACTTTATACTGTGATCCATTTTTTGTTTAGAGCTTCGTTTGACCAAAGTGTGAATTGCGTGATAAAGATTAAACCCATCGACATAGACAGCAATGCGTTTTTTTGTTCGACTTTCCATAACATAGCAACACGCAAGGGTTTTAACTCGGAAAGCCGACCGCCCTTTTCAGAACGGTTCGGCTTTCGTCGGCACTGAAACAAGCACAAAGTTTCCTTTGTGCCCTTCAGGCAGTGGAATAATGATCTTATACCACTTCTATGGTGGTTTGTCAAGTAAAAAACAATTTTTTCTGCGACCATAAAACGCCAGAGCCGACCAGCCCCAAAAGGACGGATCGGCTCTTGTCTGCCGAGTACAAAGTCGACAGAAGCGATATTGCAAACATAGCATATTTCGTCCTCTTGTCAAGAAAAAATAACAAAAAAATCAAAAAAAGATTTTTTCGAAAAATTTCCCTGCCGTAAAATTCTCGTGTTTTTGCGCCGATTCGGTGTATTCTACTTAATAGACAAACACAATCTCGTGCGAAAAGAGATGATCTAGGAGAAGTAGCTATGGACAAATCGGTCGCATTCACCGCTCCCGAACAATGCTACATCGATGGAGCATGGGTCGATTCTGCAAGCGGTGCTCGCTTCGACAGCCTCGATCCCGCTACTGGAGAGACGCTCGCCTCGGTGCCGAAGCTCGGCGAGGCAGAGACGCATCAAGCGATCGAAGCTGCCGAAGAAGCCTTTCGCGATTGGCGCAACCGCCCAGCACCAGAGCGCGGACGCTTGCTGCGTCGCTTCGGAGAACTCATGGGCGAACACAAAGAAGGCTTGGCGCACCTGCTCACCCGCGAGCAAGGGAAACCCCTCGCCGAGGCGCGCGGCGAAGTAGATTACGCTCAATCTTTTCTGCTGTGGTTTGCCGAAGAGGGATTGCGTATCTACGGCGATGTGATCCCCAGCCATCGCAAGGACGCGCGCCTACTGATGCTCAGAGAACCCGTTGGCGTGTGCGGACTGATCACGCCTTGGAACTTTCCCTACGCCATGATCACGCGCAAGCTCGGCGCAGCACTGGCTGCGGGTTGCACGGCGGTCGTCAAACCCGCAGAGCAAACACCCCTGTGCGGGCTAGCGTTGGCAAGGTTGGCGGAAGAAGCTGGATTGCCGAGCGGTACCGTCAATGTGATCACCGGCGAGGCGAAGGCGATTGGCAAAGCCCTCATGGAAAGCGACGCCGTGCGAAAGATCTCCTTCACCGGCTCGACCGAGGTAGGAAAGTTGCTGATCGCACAATCGGCAGCGACGGTGAAAAAACTCTCGTTGGAGCTGGGAGGGCACGCGCCGTTCATCGTCTGCGCCGACGCCGATGTAGATGCCGCCGTCGAGGGCGCTATCGCCTCCAAGTTTCGCAACAGCGGACAGACCTGCGTTTGCGCCAACCGCTTCTACATTCACGAATCGCTCTACGATGCGTTTGCGGAAAAGTTTGCCACGGCGGTTGCCTCGCTCAAGGTGGGCAACGGCTTGGATGCCGACACGCACCTAGGACCTCTGATCGATATGGCGGCGGTCGAAAAGTCGCAACGCCATGTCGAGGACGCACGAGACAAAGGAGCGACGATCCTCTCAGGTGGCGCAAGTTCTTCAAAGGGACGGCAGTTCTTTCCGCCGACGCTGTTGGGCGATGCTAACGACAGCATGCAGATCATGCGTGAGGAAACCTTCGGTCCTGTCGCTCCCCTGCTGCGCTTTCGTGAGGAGGAGGAAGTCGTCAAGCTTGCCAACGATACGCCCTACGGCTTGGCAGCCTATTTTTACGGACGCGATATCGGCAGCGTGCTACGTCTTGCCGAAGGCTTGGAGTACGGCATTGTTTCGGTCAATTCGGGTGTTTTTTCCAGCGAACGCGCGCCTTTCGGCGGCGTGAAACATTCGGGCTACGGGCGCGAGGGTGCGCGTGTCGGCATCGAAGAGTATACGCATGTCAAGTATGTCATGCTGGGCGGCATCGCGACCTAGTCTGGCGACTTAACCTACTCCCGCCTGCTCTATAACCTACTCCCGCCTACTATTTGCCTACTCTTGCCCTACCTCTGCCATCATCGAGGCGAGGTCGAGCATGCGTTGCGCGAAGCCCCACTCGTTGTCGTACCAGGCGGTCACTTGAACGGCGTGCGCGTCGAGGGTGCGCGTCTCTAACAGATCGCAGATGGCACTTTCGCTACGGTGGAGGAAATCGGTCGAGACCAGCGGCTTGTCGCAGATACCAAGGACGCTTTTCATGTCGCCTTGCGCGTGCTTGCGCATGGCATCGTTGATACGCTCGACCGAGCAGGGTTTGCGCAGGATGCAATCGAAGACGAGCGCGGAGACGGCGGCGGTCGGTACTCTTAGCGCGCTACCGAGAATTTTTCCTTTCAAGTGCGGCAGCGCGAGTGCGAGTGCCGAGGCGGCTCCTGTCGAGGTGGGAATGATCGACATGGCGGCGGCGCGGGCGCGACGAAGGTCGGGGTGATACTTGTCGTGTAGCGTTTGGTCGGCGGTGTAGGCGTGGCAGGTGAGCGCAAAGCCGCGTTCGATCTCGCCCAAGCGATCCAGCACGCAGGCGATCGGAGCAAGGCAGTTCGTCGTGCAAGAAAGTGCCGAGATAATACGATGGTCAAAGCGTAGCGCGTCGTTGTTGACACCGACGACGATCGAAGCGTCGGGGTCTTTGGCAGGCGCGGAGATCAAAACCTTCTTCGCTCCGCGCTCCAAGTGGAGGCTCGCGCGTTCGCGCGTCTTGTAGGCACCGCTGCACTCCAGCACGATATCGACACCCAACTTGCCCCAGTCCAAGCCCTGCCACGCGCGCGTGCGCAGACATGTTATATCCTGTCCTGCCACCCGCAGCAGATCGTCGCCTTTGGCAACGCAAGGTACGCTCAAGATGCCGTGCAAGGAATCGTAGGTGAGCATGTGACAAGCCTCGCGTGCGGAGGGTGTCGGGCGCGAGCTGCCGTCGTTGATGGCGACTATGGAAAGATTTTCGCGCGGCGATTCTAACCACGCGCGCAGAACAAGCCGTCCGATACGACCGAACCCGTTGATAGCGATACGATAAGGCATGGGAGACAATCCTTTGTTGGAGCGGAGGGAGGAGAGGGTGGCGGAGGGTATCAGAGCAATCCGCGCGCTTTGAAACTGGTGTATCCCTCGCGCGAGACGATCAGATGATCGTGTAGCACGAGTCCCAAGTCGTCGGCGATGCGTTTGAGCGTTCGGGTCAGGTTGATGTCGTCGAGCGAGGGTGTAATATCACCGCTGGGGTGGTTGTGCACCAGCACCATGCCGCTTGCGCCGTAGTTGAGCGCGCGTTTGATGATTTCGCGCGGATAGACGGCCGTCGTGTCGATGGTGCCTTGTTGGATGGCCTCGTCTTTGAGGATGCAGTTCTTTTTGTCGAGGAAGAGGACACGAAACTGCTCGATCTGCCCGCGTGCCGAGCGCGCACGACAGAGGTTGATGATCTGTTGCCACGACGAGATGACATCCGTCTGCACCTCTTCGGAAAGCATGCGCTCCGCGCTTGCCGCGATCAGCTTGACGATCGCAACAGAGCTTTCCGCGATTCCTTCCACATCTTTCAAAGCCTCCTGCTCGGCGCTGACAACATCGGCGAGGTTGCCGAAGCGTTTAATCAGGCGTTTCGCTAGCGGTTTAACATCGACGCGCGGCACAGCGAAGGTGAGCAGCAGTTCCAGCAGCTCGTAGTCTTGCATTGTCTTGCCGCAGTCTTGGAGGAAGCGTTGGCGTAAGCGTTTCCTGTGTCCTGCTGAGTCGAGCGCATCCTCTCCCTTCGATAGGCTCTCAGGCATCAGACGACCGTCAGATTGTCGCGGGGCGAATCGTCGCGAGGTAAATTGTTGCAAGGTAAATCGTTATAAGGCGGGCAGTGCCATCCGCGCGGCGAGAGCGTGAAGACCTCGCACCCCCCCTCGACGACCCCGATCGTATGCTCGAACTGCGCCGAGAGCTTACGATCGCGCGTGACGGCTGTCCATCCGTCGGGTAGCACCTTCACCTGCGTGGTGCCTTGGTTGATCATGGGTTCGATCGTGAAGATCATGCCCAGTTGCAACTCCAACCCTTCGCCCGCCTTGCCGTAGTGCAAGATGTTCGGCGCTTCGTGGAAGCTGCGTCCGATGCCGTGTCCGCAGAAATCGCGTACCACGTGCGCTTGTCCACGCTCGGCGTGTTGTTGGATGGCAGCACCGATGTCGCCAGTCGTGTTGCCTGGGCGCACGGCATCGATGCCGATCATCAGCGATTCGTAAGTGATGCGTGTCAGACGTTCGGCGGCGATGGAAACCTTGTCGCCGATCCAATACATGCGCGAGGCATCGCCGTGCCAGCCGTCGAGAATCACGGTCACATCGATATTGGCGATGTCGCCTTCGTGCAGAACCTTCGTATCGCTAGGAATACCGTGGCAGACTACATGGTTTACGCTGATGCAGGTTGCTTTCGGAAAACCGCGATAGTTCAAAGGCGCAGGGATGGCATCGTGCGCTCGGATATACTCTTCGCACAAACGATCCAGCTCGCCCGTGTTGCAGCCCGTCGTCGCATGGGGGGTGATGAAATCCAACGTGCGCGCAGCCAAGTCGCCGGCGCGGCGCATCGCTTGAAAATCGCTCTCGTTGTAAAGGGTGATATGAGGACGCATGCTCTTCCTCGTCTCAAGAAATATGCCGCACGCCCGTCTCCTGCCACGACATAGCGCGCCTCGTGTCGTCTGCGTTGGCAGCCAGCCAGGCTTGCTCGCCGTGCAGGCTTTCTTCGCGCTTCCACAGCGGAGGTCTAACCTTAACCATGTCCGTCATATAGCGACAAGAATCGAAGGCGTGATTGCGCCGCGCGCTCAAACAGGCGACCAACACGATCGTCTCGCCCACAGGAACTTCGCCGATACGATGGTGAATCGTAGCCCCGTGCAAGCTCCAGCGTGCTTGCGCCTCGCCGATGATATCCGCAAGACATTGTTCCGCCATGGCGGGGTAGCAGTCTAAGTACAGGCTTTGCAAAGGATCCGACTCGGAATCCGATTCACTCTCCGCCTTGTCATCTTTTTGTTTTTGCGCGCGCGCGATACCGCAGAAGCTTGCAAGCGCGCCGCTGCGATAGGGGGAGTGCCTGTGGGCGTCTGCAAACAGGCGCAGGATGTCGTAGGGGCAGAAGGCGGTGTCGTGCAAAACAGCCGTTCTCATCGTCAGCCTCCTGTGATCGGAGGGAAAAAGGCTATCTCGTCGTCGGCAGCAAGGGGTGCATTACCTTCGACCACACGTTTGTTGACGGCGCATTTAACTAAACTTTTTTGGGAAAAAATCTCTTTGTAGATGTCATCGCGCGCGCGCAAGAAATCAACCAGCTTGTCGAGGCTGTCGAGCGTGACACAGGATTCGAGATATTCTTCGCGCTTGCCGAGCTTTTCCGCAAACCAGGCAAAGTAGAGAATCTTCATCGCACACCTCGCGCACAGCTCGATGAGGAAGGCATGGAGTCGGGGGGGGTCAACGGGGAAAAAGTTCGCGCATAGGGAGGAAGTCTACGATGTCGCCTGCGCTGTAGTGGGTTGTCTCTTCATCGAGCTCGGCGAAGCCATCGGCACCCAGCAGAGAGCTCAATACTCCTGCTCCGCTTTTGCCATGCTTTGCCAAAAGAGGCAAGGAAAATTTGCGGCAAAAATTGTCGCGAATTTTATTGTGTAATTTGTTGTCGTAGAAGATCTTTTCGTCGCTTTTTTCCAAGACAATGGTCGTGCGTAAGAACTCTCGTCTGCCGTGTTTCTTGTCGCCGCCAAAAGCCAATTGAGCTTTGATGCGGCGCGGCTCAATCGCTTGCTCCCCGCTCAAACGGCGCAGCAGGGGTTGGACAAGCAAGCCGAAGGTCAGAAAGCAAGCGACGGGATTGCCCGGCAAGCCGGCAAAGGGGATGGGCGTGCTTGCGCTCGGCAGGCAGAGCGAGCCGATACCTACAGGTCTGCCGGGCTTGATCGCGACGCGCCAAAAGGTGAAGGTGCGCCGTTCGGACAAGAGGCGCGCCATGCCGTCGAACTTGCTTTGCGACATGCCGCCGCTTGTTAGCAGGAGGTCCAACGGCTGCGGAGATTCTTTGCGCACCAAAGCATCGAGTGCCTGCGCGATGGCATCGGGGTCGTCGGGCAAGATGCCGCCATCGACAACATCGCAGCCCAAGCTCCGCAGCCAGTGGCGCAGCAGGACGGCGTTGCTGTCGAAAATTTGCGCGGCGCCAAGTTCCTGCTCTACTGCAATCTCCGCACCGCTGGAAAAGAGTGCGACGCGCAAGCGCGGCAACACCTCCGTTTGCTTGAACCCTAAGGATGCCAATACGGCGCAGTCTATGGCATTCAAGCGGCGACCTTTTGTCAGCAGCAAGGTGTCGCTACGAATATCGTCGCCTGGCTCGCGGCGATTCGCACCTCGTTTCAAGCCGTGAGGAATAAGCACGGAGTCGTTTTCGACGCGCACATCTTCCTCCATCGCAACGCTGTCCGCGCTTGCGGGCAAGGCTGCGCCCGTATAGACGCGCGCGGCTTCTCCTGTTCCGAGTCCTCTTGGAGGAGGGCTACCTGTGGCAACCTCAAAGGCGATAAAAAACTTGGCAGAACTTTGCAAGTCGTCGAAGTTGAAGGCGAACCCGTCGACGGCAGCGTTGGCAAAGTGCGGCACATCGCGCGGTGCGCGCACATCGCACGCCAGCAGACGGCCGCAACAATCTGCCAATAATTGTGTTGTAGGTTGAGTCTTCTTCGCGGTGAGTTTGAAGCGTGCGACGAGGGCGAGTGCATCGTCCAACGACAAGAGTTTCTCGTCGTCGCTAAGTTGCATCGCAAGAAGGGGCGGACGCGGGAGCGGATGCGGGGGGGGCAAGAAAAGCGTCGCTGTCGAGGATGAAGTCGGCGATACGGCGGGGGTTGTCCGCGTCGAAGACGGGTAGCGCGTGTTGCAAAGGTGTGTCGCTCACGATGGCGCGAACACGAGGGTCGTTTTCTGCGAGTAGCGCACGGGGTGTTTGCTGATGCAGGAGGTAGCGATGGATCTCCAGCTTGTCGATCGGTGCGTTTTTGAATCCTTCGACCAACAGCACATCGACGGGTGCGAGGTGTTTTTGCAAGACGGCGGGGGAGAGCCATTGCGTATGAGTTTGTGTGTGATTTTGCGTGTGAGTTTTCTCTTCCTCGTTACATTCGTGCATCAGCGCCCATCGTCGTTCGGAGGCGATCAAAACCTCGTATGCTCCTGCTTGGCGATGCGCGTAGGAGTCTTTGCCTTTGTGGTCGATATCGAAGCTGTGGTGAGCGTGTTTCATAGTGGAGACGCGCAAGCCCTTGGCAGAGAACTCTTTCAGCAGGGCTATGACGAGCCTAGTTTTGCCGCTACCGCTCCATCCTGCGAAGCCTATAACCTTCATCTTGCAACCTTCATTGCGCCCTTCACGGCTCGCGCTTCACTGCTTTTTGTTGCCTTTTCTTTTGCCTTGTTTAAGCAGAGCGAAGGCGTTGCGAGAGTATAAGAATCCTGTATAGAGCGTCACGAAGCAGGCGATGGCGAGCGTGAGATCGACGAGCAGGGAGACCCACAATTGTCGTTGTCCTGCGAGGGCGACGATGGAAAGGATCTGTCCTCCGACGCCCAACATTTGCAGTATAGTTTTGTCTTTCGCCAAGGCAACGACGGGCAGCGAGACATGGAGCTTTTGTGCAAGGAACTCGCGCAAGCCTGAAACGACTATTTCGCGCGCGAGGATCAGGAAGGCGCAACCGAAGGCGAGCTGCGACATGCCTATGCCGTCTTGTTGTGGCAGGAAGGAGGAATCGAGACCGCCGTGTGCTAGGACGGCGACGAACACGGCTAAGATCAGGATTTTGTCGATGATGGGGTCGAACGCGGTTCCGAACGGGGAGATGGCGTTCCAGCGGCGTGCGAAGTATCCGTCTATAAAATCGCCGAGGCAGGCGAAGAGGAACACTAGCCAGCCTACGAAGGCTTGGAGTGGCGAGCCCATCACGAGCGCGATGATCGGAAAAACGGACAGACCTCGTACCAGCGTGATGGCGTTCGGCACGCGCTTTTGCCAAGCAGGACGGGGCTTGGGACGGGGCTTGGGGAGGGGCTTGGGGCGGAGGGCAGGCATGGGAGAAAAGTAGCAGAAAGGAATAACTTAAGAAACAAAACTCTCTCGCGATGTTTATGCGACAAATTACAGGAATTTTCCTACCGACGAAGCGCGATACGAATCGCCGCGCCCCGCCGCAACATCGGCAACAATCCCCGCAACGCCCCCGCCGCCATAGCAACGCATCCCTCCGTCGGCGCGTAAGGCGGCGAAGATGTCGTCGCATGCAAAAAAATCGCACTGCCTCGTCCCCCCCGCGTCGGCGCATCGTTATAACCCAAAACAACCAGCAAATCGTAGATACCATCCTCACGCCGTAAAACCTCATGCGACAATCGCGTAGGAAGAGCTATAGGACGATTGTAACGACGCAGATTCGAGGAATCGTCGCACCACGCCGCACGCGCACCCGTGCGGAAAACAGGCATCCGCGAAAGCGGCGGCGAGCAAGCAAGCCTCGTCAACAAAACAGCGCGTACAGGAAAAACACCCACAGGCGTGATCGAATCCCCCTCGCGTTTTTTGATACCAATGCCATTCTTTCCGAACGCACAACGATGCCTCTGTCCGCCGCCCATCAGCCATCCCTCCTGCGATCCCTCAACCCCAACGGCGTTTAAAACGACACGCCTAGAAGAATGGTTAGCGAAACGCGTACGGCTTCGAGGTGTACGGCAATAACGCGTACAGCAATGAGACGTACAGCTTTGAGGCGTACAGCGCAAGGAGAAAGTTCGAGGGCTACGATCGAAGAGAAAACGCACGCGCGACGACAAGGCTCAAGCCAATTTTATTTAAACTTTTTCGCTCAACCTTCGCGCATGCGACAGCCCAAGCCTTGCAGACAATCGATGATCTCTTGCGAAACGGCTTGTACTTCCGCCTCGCTCAAGGCGCGTTCGGCGTGCGGAAGAAGTTCCACCTCGAAGGCGAGCGAAGTTTCACCATTGTCAGCGCAGTAGCGGTCGAAAAAGACGAAAGCTTTGAGTCGGTTGCGTCCTTTCCGTAGCACGGCATTTTTTATCGCGCCCGCCGTCAATCCCTCAGGGATCCAGCAAGCGAAGTCTCTGTAGAGCGACTGCTGCTTTTGTCGCTGCCAGCCCTTAGGCGCGATGCGCGTCTTGGGCGCAGGAATGCGGTCGAGAAAAGCTTCGAAAGCAACGGCGCGTCCTCGCAATCCCAACCTTTGGCACAGCGCAGGATGCAACTCGCCGAAGCGTCCGATCAGCGTGCGCCCTAACAAAAAACAACCGCTGCGATACGGGTGGTAACCCTCAGGCGAAGAAGTAGCAGAATCAGCAGGAGAGATATTAAAAAGCGTCGAATCCAGACGCGCGCTCTCCAATCCGCAAGCAGCGAAGACGGCGCGCAAGTCTGCCTTGGCATCGAAGAGATCGGCATCGCGCGAAGGGTTGTGCCAATGGCGTGTCTCGAAAGCTCCTGTGCGCACTCCAGCCGCAACCTGCTCTTGAAAAACCTTGTCGTCTCGATAGGCGAACTGCGGACCTACCTCGAATAGTGCCGCGTTGCGTCTGCCCAAATTTTTGGCACGGTTGTGAGCAGCCAAGCTTGCCAAGTTTGCAAGCAGCGTCGGGCGAAGGCAATCCAGCTGCGCGCTGATGGGGTTCTGAAGGCGCAAGCCCTCGTCCAACGAAAACAGATCTTCAAGGCTCGAATCCAAAAACGACCACGCGATCGTCTCGTACAAACCCGCCAGCGCGAGTTTGCGGCGCACCAACGCATCGCGCTTTTGCAAGCGCGTTAAGGCGCGCTCGGAAAGCGTCGTCGTGCGCACGAAGGGCGCATCGGGAATAGCATCGTAGCCGTGGATGCGCAAAACCTCTTCTACAAGACAGGCGGCGCTCGTCACATCGGCGCGCCACGAGGGAGGCACATAAGTAGAGTGCTGCTTTGCCTTTTCTTGCTCTGATTCTTTTTCTTTCTCGAAGCCGAGATTGACGAGAATTGTATCGATGGATTTTTTCTCCAGCGCGACCCCTCCCAATTTTTTCACATGTCCTTCGGGCAGGAAGATGCGTCTTTTTGTTTGCGGCACTGTACCTGCTGTTGTCATTTTGCTTGCCTCGCCGCCGCACCATGCAAGCACCAGCTCGGTTGCGCGGTCGCAGCCCTCTTTGGCGGCGGCGGGATCCAAGCCGCGCTCGAAACGGAAACGCGCCTCCGATTCGATATTCAAAGTGCGTCCGACAGCTGCCGTTGTGCGGGGGTCGAACAGCGCGCATTCCAAAAACATCTCTTGCGTTTCCTCGCTGCAACCGCTCGCCTCGCCGCCGATGATGCCCGCCATGCCGACGACACCCTTCTCGTCGGCGATCACGGTCGCCTCGTTCGGCAAGGCGTAGGTCTTGTGATCTAAAGCAGCAAGCGATTCTTGTGGCGATATTGTCGTGTGAGTTTTGCGAATCGTCAGGGTTTTGCCGTTGAGTTTGCTTGCATCGAAGACATGCAACGGACGGGCGAGGTCGAGGGTCAGGTAGTTGGTGACATCGACGAGCGCGGAGAGGGATTTGATTCCGACCGCCTTCAACCTTGCGCGAATGTGTTTGGGGGCTTGTGCGTTTGTCAGGTTTCGGAAGCTGCGTCCGCAGACGAAGGGGCAGTGGTGCGCGAGCGTCTCAGGCAGGTCGATGCGCCAAGCGTGCGTTGCCTCGAAGGTCTCCTTGAAGGAGGGCTTGGGCAAGGGTTTGAGTTGTCCCATTCCCGCGGCGGCGAGGTCGCGCGCGATGCCGCGCACGCCGAGGCAATCGGCGCGGTTCGGCGTTACCGCGATGGTACAGACGGGATCGTTCAATCCATTGTTTAATCCATTGTTTAATCCTTGGCTTTCGACGAAGGGTTTTCCTATTTCTTGTTCGTCTTTAATTTCTAAAATTCCCTCGTGCTCTTCGGAGAGTCCGAGTTCCCATTCGGAGAGCAGCATGCCGTGCGATTCTTCGCCTTGCAGGCTTGCCGCCTTGAGTCTCAATCCTGTTGCGGGCACGATGCTGCCTACGGGTGCGAACACGCCTACGAAGCCTTTGCGCACATTGGACGCGCCGCAGACGACTTGTATAGGTTCTTGCGAAGCGTCGAAGCGCACGCTGCATAGGCTGAGGCGTTGCGCGCGCGGATGCGGACGACACTCGACGACGCGGGCGATGAGGAAGGCTTGGAGGCGTGTTGCGGGATTGTGCCATTCTTCTACCTCCAGTCCGATGGCGGTCAGGCACTCTTGAAGCTCAAGGTCGCTCGCCTTTGTTGCGAGATGCTCTTCCAGCCAGCCGCGTGTGAAACGCATCGAACTTATTCTCGTGTGGAGGAGGTTAGGAGGCTTGCGCGCGCAGTCCGCGCAGCAGCGAGGGCGCGTCCAACGGCGAGAAGCCGTAATGCTCCAACCACGCCACATCTCCCTCGAACATCGTACGCAAGTCGGCGATACCGTACTTCAGCATGGCGAGACGCTCGACCCCCATGCCGAAGGCGAAACCCTGATACTGCTCAGGATCCAAGTTACAAGCGCTGAGAACATTCGGATGCACCATGCCGCAGCCTAATATTTCCATCCAGTCGCTGTCCTCCGAAACCTCTTCGAGCAATGTAATCGCTCCTTCTTTGCGCAGGCAGGCGATATCCATCTCGGCGCTCGGTTCGGTGAAGGGAAAGTAACTCGGACGAAAGCGCACGCGCACAGAGTCTTGTTCAAAAAACGCACGCACGAACGCGCTCAAGCAGCTTTTCAGATGACCGAAGTGCGTGCTTTTGTCGATCACAAGTCCCTCGACTTGATGAAACATTGGCGTGTGCGTTTGGTCGCTGTCGCTACGATAACAACGACCGGGGGCGATGATCCGTATCGGAAGATTACCCTCTAGCATCGTGCGTACTTGCACAGGCGAGGTGTGCGTGCGCAACAGCCATGGTTCACCTCTCGTTGGTTCACCTTTTGTTGCGGCATCTTGTTTTTTGCCATGGAGGTAGAAGGTATCGTGCATTTGGCGCGCGGGGTGGTCGGGCGGAAAATTGAGCGCGATGAAATTGTGGAAATCGTCTTCGACATCGGGACCTTCGGCGCAACGAAAGCCCATGTCGCCGAAGATGGCGATCACCTCTTCGATCACCTGTCCTGTCGGATGCAGCGTGCCTGCGGGCTGTGGACGCTCGGAGAGTGTGCTATCGATACGCTCGGCTTTTAAACGCTGCTCGCTTGCTTGTTTTTCGAGGCTGTTTTGTGTTTCCTCGAACTCGCGCAGCATAGTTTGTCTGAGAAGATTGACGGCGGCTCCGTTGGCTTTGCGTTGCTCTAGCGGGAGATCTTTGGGTAGTGAGCCGAGTTTATGCAACAGGCTTTGTAGTGCCGATTTCTTGCCGAAGAAGCTGACGCGAACTTGTTCTAGCAGAAGGAGTGCTTTATCGGGTGTTTGGGCGGGACTTTGTTGTGTGCAAGCGGTCAGCTTAACTCGGAACTCTTGCCCGATGCGTTCAAGCTCTGCGGACAGGGTTGCGTCCCGAGGAGGTGTCATAGCGGAGTGGCTAAATTCGTTTCAGCCCTCAGGAAGAGCCAGAGGATTCAGAGGGGGATACAGAGGGAGATATAGAGGCGGAGGATTTAGCCGGAGGGGGAGCGGAGGGAGGGGGAGCCACAGGAGATTCGGGCTTTTGTGTTTTCCATGCGTTTTGTGCTTTTGCGACCAGTTCCTCGAAGCGTTTCGGATCGGAGACGGCGAGTTCTGAGAGGACTTTTCTATTGAGGCGTATTTTCAGCAGGGACATGGCGCAGATGAATTGTGCGTAGCGCATGCCACTCTGGCGCACGGCGGCGTTGAGGCGTTGAATCCACAGACGGCGAAAATCGCGTTTGCGCCGTCGGCGATCGCGGTATCGGTATTGTTCGGCGCGTTCGACTGCTTGTTTGGCGATACGGATTGTATTTTTTCTGCTACCGAAGAATCCTTTCGCGCGAACGAGGACGCGTTTGTGGCGTGCTTTGCTTGTTGTGCCGCGTTTGACTCTAGCCATGGTGTTTTATCCTGTGTATTAAATCTTGTTTTTTCGATGCGTTTCTAGCGCATGGGGAGGAAGTGTCGTTTCACAACTTTTGCGTCGCGATTTTGCATGATTTGGCTGCCGCAGTTGTTGCGTTTCATGTCTTGGGGACGTTTGGAGGTATTGTGTTGGAGGTATGCGCTATTGAAGAGCACTTTACCGGTTGCGGTGATGCGGAAGCGTTTTTTCGCGGCACTTTTATTTTTGAGCTTGGACATGGGAGGAGGGGGCGTGGGGGCTTGTTGCTTGATGCTTTTCTTATAGGCTTGTGGCACAGGTGACGCAAGAACTTTTTGCGCGCGCGGGGATAAATTCCTCCCGCTGACGCGGGGTCTTCGGGGGGGGATTTATCCCCACACCCCCCGTGCGCTACGCGCACGATGTTTGGCATCCGTAAAAATTGCCCATGCGCTCCATCACAAAAGCGTTCCATCACAAAAGCGTTCCATCACAAAAGCGTTCCATCACAAAAGCGCTCCTCACAAAGCCTTCCTCAAAAAGCGTTCTCCCAATGGCGAATAGAAAAAGGTGCCAGCAGCACAACATCAAATCTCAACATCTCAATTCCCATCCCCCCCATCCCCCGCGCAAATAAAACCTCCCCCGCCCTCCGCAATCGCCGCCGCTGCACCGCATCAATCGCATAAGCCGCACTCTCCAAATCACCCCGCCACTTAACCTCCACAACAACTAATACCACCCCCCGTCGCACAAGTAAGTCAATCTCACCCATCCCCATCCCCCCACCCCGTCCCCCGCTCCCCCCCACGCGCAACCCCCGCGCCAAAATGCGATACCCCTTACACCGCAACAATACCTCTGCAAGCCTCTCCCCCAATACACCCTTACGCACGCCCATAAACATTCCACCCCTTTTTCGCTTGCTCGTCATTTCTTGTCCGCAACTTTCTTGTTTGAATTTTTCTTGCCCTTTCCCGCTACAAGCAAGGTGTACTCACCACGCGGTTTCTTCTCCCCAAGCTCGCTCGCTAAATTCTCGCAACTGCCCGTATGAAAGCTCTCGAAAAGTTTCGTCATCTCCCTGAAAACACAAGCCTGACGCTGTGGCAAACAGCGCGCCAAAAGCACCAGCGTCGTTTTCAACCGATGCGGCGATTCGAAGAAAATCAATGTCGCCTCGCAATCCTCTAACGAGCGCAACAAGCGTTCCTTTTGCGCATTCTTGCGCGGTAGAAAACCCAAGAACAAAACACGATCGGAAGGTAATCCGCTCGCTGACAAAGCAGCCGTGAAAGCAGAAGCACCCGGCACAGCAAAGACAGGCAAGCCTTGCTCTCGACACGCGCGTACCAACTTCATACCAGGATCGGCAAGGGTGGGCGTGCCTCCGTCCGAAAGTAATGCTACGGGCTCGCCTTGCTCGATCGTCTCGCACAGCCTCGCGCGCACCTCCGCATCGGCGTGGTCGTCGTAACGCACTAGTCGTTTTGTTGCAGGACGCAGGTCGTAGTGCGTAAGCAACCTGCGCGTGCGTCGCGTGTCTTCGCACGCCAAGGTCGCGCTTGCAGCCAACACGCCGAGCGCGCGTAATGAGATATCTTGCAAGTTTCCGATCGGGGTCGCCACGACATAGAGCGCAGCCTCCAAGACGAGCGAAGGCACGGCGACACTCTTCTCGTCGCCTTGCGTAGGCGGAGGGAAGGTCTTCGATGGTGTTTTTGTGATCACGCTATATGATTCACGCTACATGATTCACGCTATATGATTCACGCTACGAGTAGATTGCAACGATTTTCGCTCCTGCAAGATGAGATTATTCTACACGAAGAGAGGCATGCTAGAGTGTATCTTTGTTTTAGTGAGGATGTTGTTCTGATGCGTTTTGTTGTTTTGCTGTTGGTCTTTCTTGTGTCGTCGTGCGCCGGACGAGGGGTCGGGACGGGTGCGGACGACAAGTCTCCATCGCGCAAATCGCTTTTGGCGCAAGAAGCTATCTTGTTGCTGCTAGAGCCCTCGCCGCTGCCTCCGTCCGAGCCGCCGCTGGCGCGCTTCATCGACGAGGGCAAAGATAAGGGCAAGGATAAAGGAGGAGAGAGCAAGGGACAGGCGGGAGCTACGCGCAACGCTCGTGCCGTGGCACTGGCACAGATTCTGCGCGACAGAAAAAAAGTCTCCTACAAGCGCGATGGCAAGCTTGTCATCGGCTTGCTGTTGCCGCAAAAACGCTTCCCCGCCTTGGCGAAAAGCATGGAGCAGGCGGCAAAGCTGGCATTGTCGGAAGAAGGTCGTTTTTCGCGGGTTAAACTAATGGTGCGCGATTCGGGCGAGCAACCCTCGCGCGCGCAACGTTCGGCAACCCAGCTGCTCTCACAACAGGTGGATATTCTGATCGGTCCTGTTTTCTCTGCGCAAAGCCTGCCCGTAGCCGCCGTTGCCGATCGCGCGAGAAAACCCTTGCTCACCTTTTCCAACGACGAGAAAGTAGAAGGAAAATTTGTCTATCGCTTCGGGTTGTCGGTAAGGGAGCAAACCTCCATCGCGCTCAAGGACGGCTTGCGACGACCGCCGCAGGCTTTCGACAAAGAACAAAACAAAAGACACCGAGGTATTCAGGCGCGTTGGGGAACGCGCGTTGCAGTGCTCGTGCCGCAGAATGGCTACGGCAGGCTAGTCGTTCAAGAGAGCAACGCCTATCTCAGAAGCAGAGGGCTTGCGCCTGAGCGCGTAGATTTTCTCGACAGTACGCTCGATTACGAGACGCTGGGAGGGCAGATCCGCAACATCGCCGACTTCGACTATCGCAAGCTCGCCTTGGCGCGATACAAAAAGCAGCGTCGTCTCGTGCGCGCGCAACTGCCGCAAGACTCTGCCACGGCGGAAGAGATCGATATCGAGTTGAAAAAACTCGAAAAGCAGGATACTTACGGCGCACCCCCCTTCGACATTCTGCTGTTGCCCGAAGCGCGACAGGAGGCGTTGCAAGTCGTCTCCTCCTACCTCGCGCTCTACGACATCGACGCCTATCGCGTCGGCATCTACGGGCTGGCTACCTGGGGACAGATGCGCAACCTGTCGAAAGAACCGCAACTCAGAGGCAGCCGATTCGTCTTTCTCAAGCGTACGAGTTTAGAAGATTTTGCTCGACGATTCCAAAACTACACGGGCAGTAAAGCCGCCGTCCATACCTTGACTGTGCTTGCTTACGACGCGACGCAGACCGCCGCGCGATTGGGCGCGCAGAAGGGTTATGTGTCGCGCGAAGATTTGGAACGCGCTAAGGGATTCTCCGCCGCCGCAGGACGCTTCCGCATGCGTGCCGACGGAGAGGTGCAACGCATCTACGAGGTACGAGAAATAACGCGACGCGGCGACAAAACATTAGTCTCGCAGCAGAAGGATTTCCTGCCCTGACTTCATGCGCAAAACACAAGGCGCAAAACACAGGACGGCGAATCTGTGCTGCACAATCTGTGCTATCTTGGTGCATCGATCGACGAAGACGGAGCGTGGCTCAGTATGGTAGAGCACTCGGCTGGGGGCCGAGGGGTCGCAGGTTCGAATCCTGCCGCTCCGATTTGGCTAGTTCGTTAGGCTGCTCATGCATAGCAAATGGCTAACAAATAGGTAGCAAGAGAGGACTAGAAGGCAGAGGCGGAAATGACAACGCAGAAAATGAAAACGACAAAAACAACGAAAACAAAAATATTGCGTTGCGCTTGCGTGCAGATGTCTAGCACGACCTCTATCGCGCGCAACGAGGTTGCCATGACCGAGGCGATTGCGCGTGCTAAGGCTCTGTCTGCCGAATGCGTCTTTCTGCCTGAATGCTGCAACCTCATGCAGCAGGATGCGGAGAGGGCTTACGATGAGGCGCGCTCGGTCGAGCGCGAGGTAGAGTTTTTCGCACGCCTCGCGAGCCAGCATGGCGTGTGGTTGCATGCGGGTTCGGTTGTTGTTCGACACGAGTCTTTGGCGGGGAAGCTTGTTAATCGCAGCTTGTTATTTTCTCCGATGGGGGAGGAGGTTGCGCGTTATGACAAGATTCATCTGTTCGATGTTGATTTGGAGGGGGGCGAATCGTATCGAGAGTCGGCTCGTTATGAGGCGGGGGGGCGTGCTGTTGTAGCGGATACGCCGTGGGGGAGGTTAGGGATGAGTATTTGTTATGACCTTCGTTTTCCGCGTTTGTATCGTCATTTAGCGATGGAGGGCGGGGCGATTTTTCTTGCTGTTCCTTCTGCGTTCACAAGGGTGACGGGGAGGGTTCATTGGGAGTGTTTGTTGCGCGCGCGGGCTATTGAGAATGGGTGTTTTGTTTTTGCGGCGACGCAGGCGGGGAAGTTAGAGGATGGGCGTGAGTGTTGGGGACATTCGATGATTATTTCGCCGTGGGGGGACATTTTGGCTGAGGGGGGTGGGGAGGCTACGATTATTGTGGCGGATATTGATCTTGCGCAGATTGGGGAGGTGAGGGGTCGTATTCCGGCACTGGCTGCGGAGAGGGACTTTTCGGCTTGCGAATAACGAGCGGGCTTTTTGTATTGACGGGCGCAAAACATCGTGTGCGCTATCGCGCTATGCGCTTGTGCTTTTTAACGGCACGCTGTTTTATGGAACGCACACGGCAAGCCGTGTGCTATGCGTGCAACAGACTTGCTTTGTATGATGACGGATGCAAAACATCGCGTGCGTAGCACGCGGGGAGCGCGAGGGAGTAATCCCTCGCAAAAGACCCCGCGTCAGCGGGGGGAATTTATCCCCTCGCGCGCGTAAGCGCGCTTTTCTGCGCGTGAGCGAAGCGAAACGCGCAGCCTCTTATTCAAAAGCGCGAGGCGATAGCATGGACGCATACGGCAAGCCGTATGCTATTGCCTCGCGCAATACTGACAACCCTGACGAACAACATGGCACCCTCTCTACGCGTATTCTGCCCTTTACAATAAAATTTCTGAGAACGACCTAGGTACACGATGATGCCTAGCCAAGATAGAGGCAAAAAGAACGCGATCCCCCCCAATCTTCCCGTGCGCAATGGCATGAAGTTTCGCAGCAAAGACCAACGCGCTTTAGCATGGGGACCCCGCCAAGTTTTTCCCCGAGCTGCCAAAGATCATCGAACGCTATCCCAAAAAGGAGATTTTATCCTTGATCCTTTCACGGGTAGCGGCACAACGAATTTGGAAGCAATGATGTTAGGACGCAACAGCGTTGGCGTCGATATTGACCCTTTTTCCCGATTTCTCGCTCGCACAAAGACAAAACTTTTGCACGAAAAAGAATTGCGGAAAGCTTATACAAAAATAAAGCAAAACGTATCACGAAAACAGTCATATCAATGGTGTTCCCGATTTTCCCTATCGTGATCATGGTTTAAAGGTTATATCCTTAAAGAGTTAGCATACCTTAAAAATTCTTCGAAACCAAATCGCGAAATAAAAACTTTTTCCTTGTTTGCCTTCCGTGGTAAGACAAGTGTCTAAGCAGCCAACTGTACACGAACAGTAATTCAACTCGGCAAAGAAGTACTACCGAATCTGCGATCCTTGTCAAACGCATCGCAAGTTTCCAACATGGTCTCTTTCATTCACCCTCAAGGACTTCAATGTCCGATGCCTTCGTCGCTTGTTTGATCTTGCCACTTCTCCCCCTTGAATCGACTATCTCGCTGGAGATGTATTGGCTAGGTTTGGCGGAAGGTTCGCGTTAAAGCGTCTTCATGTAGGAACGGAGGCTGTTTTTCGCAAAGAATATGAATCTTTGCACCTTCGTCTGCAGACAGAGCCATTAAACGCATTTACGAGCTAGATCCGCGCCGCGCATTCTCGCAACGAAGTATATTAATGATATGATTAAAAATCTTGAAGAACTATCGCTTAAAAAGGGAGGTGCTTATGTTATGGTGATAGGCAACAATCTTGTTCGCCACTTGGCGTTATATGGAAGAGGTTGCGCCCAAGGTACTACTAGAGTGTCACGTTTCAACCATCATCCATTTTATCATAAAGAACGACAACGATGACCTCCTTGTGCTTTCGGTTGCCAAGGGAAAACTAGCATCTGCGAAAGGTTTTGCGAACGAAAATCTCCTAGAACGAGGGTATAATGCTTCGAAAGTCGATTTACCCATTCGACTTACCCGACACCATCCGCATTCAAGTCAAGAATTGTCATCATCAAACTCTGTGTCTTTCAGGCGGCGTGCGTGGAGGTGTTGACCGTACTTATGCTTCTCCTACAAAGCACCGAAACCAGCGATGTCGTTGTTGGCGTGGAATCAAAGCGCAATAACGGCGACATAGGAATCAACTTCTATTTTATTCCTACTGTTTACATAGAAAAAATAAAACAAGGTAGCATATCGGTAAACAAAATACCTCAAGTGAAAAACAATTGGGAAGTTTTGTTGCGTTGCAAAGAAAAAGATTTTGTTGTCTTTAAGAGTTTTTATGTCCTTCAATACCTTCGGCAAAGCCTCGCGCTTTTTAAGAGGCGCGCTGCGTGCGTTCTTCTTGTCTCTCTTTTAGGCAAAGTTAAAGACGCTCTACCATGTTACGAGTCAGCTTGCGCGTTTCTGCGAAACGCGCTTTTGAATAAGAGGCTGCCCCCCCGTCCGCACGCCATAGCGCACGGCTTGCCGTGTGCGTCCATAAAAATTGCGCACGCGATGTTTTGTATTTCCTAATCAAAAAAACCCGTGCCTCGTTTATTCAGGTAATCGTGCCTCAATCCTACCCACCTCCACCCCCCGAAAGTTCTTCAACCCATAGTCCGAATAATTCCTCATCGTCTTATCCCCCTCCAACAATCCCAACTCCCTCAATAACAAAACCATCGCCGCCCTCGCCGCACGACTAGCCCCATCAACACACTTCACCGCAATTCCCAAATTCAACTCCTTCACAACCGCCGTATAAACTCCCTCCGCCCCCGATTTCACAACAAAACGCCCCCCCCCCGCTCGGTCAACAATGTATCCGCCTGCCCGCTGCCCGCCACGAAAAAAGGACGAGAAGACATAGCAGCAAAAAGTCTTCTCGCCGCCCGCGCACGCACCCCATCGCCATCCCCCTCAAGATGCTGATGAGAAGCAAAGCGCGCCATGCCGCCCGCCAGCGCATCCAAAGGAACAGCAAAGGTGGGTACCGAACATCCATCTCGTCCGCGTTTTATCTGCGTCAGGTCGAGCGCGAAAAAGTCCTCGCACACCTCGCGCACACGCTTTTGCACAGGATGGTCGTGTTCGCAATAACCCTCGACATCCCAACCCCGCGCGCGCGCGAAAGTCAGCATGCCGCAATGCTTGCCCGAACACATGTGATGAGCGGGTTGAGGCTCCAAGCCTTGTCGTACCAATGCCGCCGCGCTCGGCTTGTCTAAGGGAGCGTGCGTGCCGCAAGCAAGGTGTCGCTCCTCCAAGTCGAGCGCGTCCAGCCACCGCCGCACCAACGAAACATGCCCCTCCTCGCCGCCGTGCGAACCGCAGGAGATAGCAAGACAATCCTGCTCTCGCTTCGCTTCTGCTAGCAAGGATTGCGTTGCCTCGTCTTCCGTGTAGGTGATCGCTTGCAACATCTTGATCGCCGAGCGTGGAAAGGTCGGCAAGCCCCGTTCGCCGAAACTCGCTATCACCTCGCCGTCACCTTTGCAAACAACAGCGTGGCAGGCGTGTAGCGATTCGGTGATCAAGCCCTCCTCGCCGCGCATAACATGCACCTCGATCGGAGCAAGGTTACTTGTGAGTATGTTACCTGCCATCAAGCAGGCTCGTCAGTGAAAGAGAGCTTGCCGCTCGCCCCGAAACCCTTGCAACCGCGTTCGGTTGCATCCAATGGGCTTTCGAGAAAGCGCACGATCTCAAAGCGCGCAAAGACGATCTGGGCGATGCGCAAGCCGCGCTCGATGACAAAGGGCGCATCGCCGTGATTGACGAGGATCACCTTGATCTCGCCGCGATAATCGCTGTCGATCGTCCCCGGCGCGTTCAGGCAGGTGATCGCGTGCTTCAACGCCAACCCCGAACGCGGACGAATCTGCGCCTCCATAAAATTGGGGAGCGCGAGCGCAATCCCGCACGGTATCGCCAAGGGCTTGCGCACCTCCAGCATGACCTTGTCGCTAATGGCAGCACGCAGATCGTAGCCGACGCTGCCCGCGCTCGCTCGCTGCGGCAAATCCAGTCCCTCGCCATGCGGCAGGATGCGCACAGCAACCGCTTGCTCCTCCACCTGCTTCCCCGCTTGCTCCTCCGCTTGCTCTTCGGTTGCAGTGCCACGGACGGTGCCGTTGTGCGTCAAGCGAGTGTCCTCTTGAGTGCTCTTTTGGAGGTGGGATGCACCTCGTCTTGTTTTATTAACCACTGCGCTACCCTGCCAACGATGCGTCTTGCAACGCGCTCCTTCGTCATGGCATCCCATAGCTCCGTCTCGCCCGTCTCAAAGAGCAGTTGGACACGATTGACCTCCGCGCCGAAGACCTTGCCGTCCGAAACATCGTTGGCGATCAGCCAGTCGCAACCCTTCCTCTTCTTTTTCGCACGCTGCTTGCTCGCCAAGCTCGCGCTAGCGATCTCCTCCGTCTCCGCTGCAAAGCCCACGACCAGCCGAGGACGCCGCCCGCTCTCCATCGCCGCGAGCTCCGCCAAGATATCAGGATTCGCTGCCAGCGCAAGCGTTGCGCCGACCTCTCGTTTGCCCGCCTTGTTTTGCGACGGCTTTGCGGCACGAAAGTCCGCAACCGCCGCCGCACAAACGGCAACGGCAAAGGGAGCATTATCGAGCGCGTCTTGAGGAGTGGCATCGTGAGTAGTTTGCCGCGTTCCATCGCAAGCGGCACGGCACGCACGCGCCATCTCCTCGGCGCTTTCTACGCGCAGCGTCGTGATGCGCCTTGAGACAGGAGGAGGTACAGAACTCGCTCCCGCAACTAACACGACATCCGCACCTCGATCGGCAAACGCTTGCGCAAGCGCAAACCCCTGCTTGCCCGAAGAGCGGTTGGAGAGAAAGCGCACCGGATCGATCGCCTCGCGCGTCGCACCCGCCGTGACTAGAACCCTGTGTCCCGCAAGCATCTCCGCCTGCGTGTGGAAGAATTCCATGTGCTCAGCGATCTCCGTAGGCTCTAACATTCGTCCCACCCCCACCTCGTCGCAGGCGGTCCTGCCGAGGCAGGGTCCTAGTAGCCGCACGCCGCGTTTTTGCAACACGGCGACATTCGCAACATTTGCAGGGTTCTGCCACATCTGCGGGTTCATCGCAGGGGCTGCAAAAATTGGCACATCCCGCTCCAAAGCGGCGAGCAACGCCGTTCCCAAGTCGTCGCACAATCCATGCGCAAGGCGTGCCAAAAAGTTTGCTGTAGCAGGCACGACCAACACAGCTTGCGACCAACGCGCAAGGTTGATATGCGCCATGCCATCGTCATCCTGATCTTGAGAGAACAGATCGCACGCCACCATAGCTCCGCTCGCCTGTGCCAAAGTCTCCTTTGTTACAAAGCGCAGCGCGTTCTTCGTCGCAACGACGCGCAGCGCGAAGCCGCGCGCGCGTAACTCTCTACACAAGGGCGGAACCTTGTAGGCGGCGATGCCGCCGCTGACAACAAGCAACAAGCGCATCGTCACATCTTCGCCCGCTCGCAAGCAGGCTTGGCATGAGAAGGACTTGGAGAACAGAAAGACTTCTTCGGCAATGCTTGGCTCAAGGTTGTGTGGTATAGTCGTCGCTGAAGTCGAGCATAGCAGATAAGCCGCTTGTCCTCGTCCCAATTCTTGTCTTTGTACTCGTCTTTGTCCTCGTCCCAATTCAAGTCTTTGTCCTCGCCCTTTGGCTTGCTTCCTCCTTGCCCGCCTCCCGCGATCACGCGCCTTAACAAGAAACCTTGGGCGCTCGTGGGCTTGTCGGGATGCGGCAAGACAACCCTCGCGCGCGCGCTCGCGGAATCCCTAGGCATCGATGTCTACGATAGCGACACGCTCGTAGAAGAGCAGGAAGGCACTACGATCGCCGACTTGTTCGCGCAAAAAGGCGAAGCGTATTTTCGCGCAGCTGAGCTCAAAGTTATCCGAAATCTCGCTAATGACCTTGTTAAAAAATTGGCTAAAAATTTGGCGCAAGAAGAGCGCAAGCCCTTCGTCTTGGCTTGCGGCGGCGGAGCGATGGTTCATCCCGCCACGCGCAAGGTGCTACAAGCCGCCTTCACCACCGTTTGGCTCGATTGTCCGCTACCCCTCATAGAGCGTCGCCTCGCGCTTGCGAAGGCGCAACAGAAAACGCCCATTCGCCCTCTGCTTGAAAAACAAGAGAATCTTACAGAGCTGCTTAAAGCCATGCACGAAAAACGCAAGCACCACTACTCGAAAGCCCACGCTCGGCTTGTTGTGTCGGAGTTGGGCAAAGAGTCGGTGGCAGACTTGGTCGCGCGTTTCGATCTAACAGACGACGAGGGTGATGACGCGGCGCACGATCTTGGCGCAGCGTCGAGTTTGTCGGTTACTGTGAATCTGCCCTCCGAAAGCTACGATGTTTTTGTCGGCGCGAATCTGCTGGAACGCGCGCCCAGCCTTTTGCCCGCGCGTGCGGGGGAGGGGAAGGTTATCCTTGTTGCGGAGCGCAAGCTTGCTCCGTATGCGGAGCTCTTGCGGCAGAGTTTGCAAAACCAGGGGTTCATCGTTGTCGTCGTTGCGCTGAGCGTCTCGGAGCGTCAGAAAAGGTTGAGTAGCGTCGAGAAGCTCTGCCAGCGTTTCTCGGAGATCGGCGCGGACAGGCATAGTTTCGTCTTGATTTTGGGCGGCGGCGTGCTGTGCGATTTGGCAGCCTTTGCCGCGTCCGTCTTTATGCGCGGTCTTCCTTTTGCGCTTTTTCCGACGACCTTGCTAGCGCAAGTGGATGCTGCCATCGGCGGCAAGAACGGCGTCAACAGCGTTTTGGGCAAGAACATGCTGGGCGTCTTTCGTCAGCCTGCCGCCGTCTTCTGCGACACGGATTGCTTGTCGAGCCTTTCCGAGCGCGAGATGCGTTGCGGTTATGCGGAAATTCTCAAGTACGCCCTGATCGCCGACGAGAGCTTTTTCGTGTGGTTGGAAGCGCACGGCGTGCGGCTGCTCGCCAGAGAAAAAGATGTTTTGACGCAGGCGATTCTTCACAGCGTTCGCATCAAGGCGCGCATCGTCGAGCGCGACGAGCAGGAGCGTTGCGGCGAGCGTGCGCTGTTGAACTTCGGACACACCTTCGGGCATGCCTTAGAGCGAATTTCTCTGTACAGCATCGCGCACGGCGAGGCGGTTGCTTTGGGCTGCGTTGTGGCGACGCGCCTTGCCGTAGGAAGAGGATATTGTTCGGCTACGGTCGCGCATCGCTTGGAGGCGCACGCGCGGCTCTGCGGTTTGCCCGTGCGCTTATCCGACTTGGACATCGGCACAACAAGAGCGCAACAGCTGTTGCGCGCAGAGCGATGGGTCGAGGCCATGAGCCAAGACAAAAAACGCTTCGAGGGAGCTTTGCGATTGGTCTTGCCTAGCAAAATCGGCAAATGCACCTTGCAAGCACCGATGGAGCTGAAATCGTTGCGCACCTACCTTGCGCCCATTTTGCAGGAACTCGCCCAAGAAGTAACGCCAAGCTCAACGCAAAGATCAACGCAAAGATCGGCACAGGGGTCGGGGTAGCGGCGGATGTCGGATATATCTCCTCTGTCCACTCTGCTTGAGCGTTGGTGGCTTGGCGTTGTTATCGTTGGGTTGATCGTGCTTTCGGGATTTTTTTCGGGCGCAGAGACGGCACTCACCAGCGTGAGCGCGCGCATTCGAGAGCTGGCACGTCAAGGCGACTGGCGCGCGGTTATCGTTGAGAAATTGCGCGAGCGCAAGGATTTGTTGCTCGGCACTATTTTGATAGGCAACAACCTCGTCAATATTCTCGCTGCCGCGCTTGCGACCAGCCTTGCCTTGCACTTTTTCGGCGCGCAGGGCGTGCTATGGGCGACGCTTATCATGACGGTGGCGACGGTTGTCTTCGCTGAGGTCTTGCCTAAAAGCTGGGCTTTGATGCGTGCTGACAAGACGGCTTTGTGGGTTGCGCCGATCTTGCGTCCGCTCGTCTTCGTGCTGCAGCCCATCACCCGTCCGTTGCGCGCCTTGTTGCGTCTGCTGAAGGCAACGCCGCAGGGGGGAGATGGAGGGAGGGGAGACGGAAGGGGGAGGGACGGAAGGGGAGGGGACGGAAGGGGAGGCGATGGGGTGTTGGCGAGCGCGCGCGAGCGAATCGAAACGATGCGTGGTGCGATCGATCTCCACACGCCGCGCTTGCACGAAGGACACAAGATGCTGCACTCGGTGTTGGATTTGGACGAGGCATCGCTAGAAGACATCATGACGCATCGCAAGGAGGTCGCCATGGTCGATATCGGGTGGGATTTCGACACCGTCGCGCGATTCGTCGTCGAGAGCCCATGGACACGGTTTCCTGTGTTCGACAAGCGCGAGGATAATATCGTCGGCGTGCTGCATGCCAAAGCCTTCTTCCGTCAGTGGTACAATCGAGGGCAAAGTTCAAGTCCGCAACAAGACGACGACGCGGCTGTTTCTTTGCACGATTGTCTTAGCGCGCCGTGGTTTGTTCCTGAGAGCACGAAGTTGCGCGACCAGCTGCGTGCTTTTCAGAAGCGTCGGGAGCATGTTGCGATAGTGGTCGACGAGTATGGTGCTTTCATGGGGATCGTCGCCTTGGAGGATGTCATCGAGCAAATTGTCGGCAATATCGACGACGAGCACGATGCCTCGACCTCGCAGGAGATATGCTCGTTAGACGATGGCAGTTATATCGTCGCTGGCGATGTGCCGTTGCGCACTCTGCGACGCGAGATGAACTGGCAGCTACCTGAAGACAAGGCGGTGACGCTGGCGGGCTTTGTCATACAGGAGGCGCGCGATCTTACCGAGCAGGGACAGCAGTTCGTCTTTCATGGATTTCGCTTCAAGATCTTGCGTAAGGAAGAGAACCGAATCGCCTCTGTGCATGTCACAAAACTCGACCAAGAACATATCGCAAAGGCGTAAAAAAACTAAAAATTGTGACACAAGATTCTTTCTTTGTTGCGTTGGGTGTTTATGCGCTTGTCGTCTTGAGCCCTGGCCCTGCGTTTGTTTTTATGACGAAGGTTGGCTTGCAGGAAGAAAGAGCTGTCGCTTTTTTCTCGATGCTTGGCTATGTGTGCGGGGCTACGATGAATGCGGCACTTGCTATGTTTGTGGTTGGGACGTTGGTGGAGAGGCATGCGGGGATTGGGTTAGTTGTCTCTTTGGTTGGAGGAGGATTTCTTCTTTATTTAGCGGCGGGCAGTTTCAAGAAGGCGCGAGACGGGCGGGTGCAAAGCAATCTCACGAGGGAGGAGAAAGGGCGGAATAAGAAGAGGGAGAAAGGGGGGGATAAATCTCGTTCGAGGATTGTTGGGTTTCAGAGTGGTTTGTTGGTGAGTTTATCTAATCCGAAGGCGGTTGCTTTTTTCGTGGCGGTTTTTGCGCCGTTAGTTGTGGGGTTGCCTGTTGGGGGGAAGGGTTTATTGTTGGTGTTTGGTTTTTGTTTTAAGTTTTTGTGGTATGGCTCGGTTGTTTTTGTTTTCAGGCGTGCGGGGGTTCAGGGATTTTATCGGCGCAATGGGGTTGTTTGTGATGGGCTGTTGGGGGTGGTATTGGCGGGCATGGGGGGGGTTGTGCTGCTGGAGATGGGGCACTATTGGGGGGAGCTGTTTTAGAGGCTTGCTTGCGCTTCCTTGCGCTCGCGCAACATACGCGCTTTGTTTGATGAAGGAAAAACGCAAGACGAGCGAGCCGTAAGGCGAAGTGAGTTTTGCGCATGGGGGGTGTGGGGGGACGAAGTTCCCCCGCAAAAGACCCCGCGTCAGCGGAGCGCACGCAGTGCGCTTTATCTACGCACTCGCGCGAAGCGCGAGTGCGTAGCCTCTTACTCAATCTCCGCAAGAATTTCCTCCACAACCCGACACGGATCTTCCGCCTGCGTGATCGCTCTGCCAACAACAATATAATCAGCCCCCGCAACAACAGCTTCAAATGGTGTCGTCGTGCGTCGCTGATCATCAACTCCCGCTCCCCTCGGACGAATGCCAGGCGTAATCAGCACAGCGTCAGGATACCTCTCGCGTAAAACCCCGACCTCCCTCCCCGAAGCAACTAACCCATCAAGCCTCCCCACCTCCATCGCCTGCTTAGCAAGCGTCAACACCATCTCCTCAGGACTCTGTCCCAACCCCAACGCCCGTAAGTCCTCCTCATCCATGCTAGTTAACAAGGTGATGCCAACAATCTTCGTATTGCTTTGGGTCTTGCTCCTCCGCTCCGCCAAACCCTCCAGCAAGCTGCGCGAAAGGCTATGGACAGAAATAAAAGTGGCATCAATCTCATCCAACGCACGCAACGCCGCCGCAACCGTGCGCGGAATATCGAAGGCTTTAGTATCAAGGAAAATCTTCTTGCCACCCCCCGTAAGTCCCCTCGCAAAAGCTAATCCCCCCTCCTGAAACAACAACTCCATGCCCACCTTGAAAAAGGTCGCACGCTCTCCCAGCCTCTCTACAAGCCGTCGTGCCTCCTCAATGCTCGGCACATCGAGCGCAATGATTAAAGCCTCCGCTCCCCCTTCTCTCCCCCCAAGTAGTTTTTGTGGTTTTTGTAGTTTTTGTGGTTTTTGCAAAATTTTCTCTTCCTCAAGCGTTTGTTTTTTTAATCTCCGCAAGCACAGCATCGCCCATCGCCTCCGTCGAGACGGGTTTTTCCTCGTTCTCGTTCGCAATGTCCAAAGTGCGCACCCCCCTCTCTAGCACGCGCTCGACCGCATCCTCCACGCGCCCCGCCAAATCCTCGCGTCCACACGACAATCGCAACAACATCGCAGCACTCAAAATCGTCGCCAACGGATTAGCAATCCCCCTCCCCGCTAAATCAGGCGCGCTGCCATGCACAGGCTCATACATCGCAGCCTGCCTGACTTGTCCATCGCCCCGCTCGCAGCGTTTCCCCAAACTCGCCGATGCCAGCATGCCCAAGCTGCCCGTCAACATCGCCGCAACATCCGAGAGAAGATCGCCGAAAAGATTGTCCGTCAAAATCACATCGAACTGCTTCGGCGCACGCACCAACTGCATCGCGCAATTGTCCGCCAATATATGCTCCAGCACTACATCCGAGTAATCTCGCGCGTGCCGCTCGCTCACAACGCTTCTCCAAAAATGTCCCGTCTCCATAACATTCGCCTTGTCCGCAGAATGCACTAAACCTTTTTGCTCGTCTTTTTGCTCTCCCTTTTGCTCTCCATTCTGCTTGTTATCGCGCCCGCTCGCTCGCTCTCGCGCCAAGGTGAAAGCGACCTCGGCGATTCGCTGAACCTCCCCCTCGTCGTAAGCTTGCGTGTCTACCCACCGCGCGCTGCCATCGGGTAGCACCTGCCTGCCGCGTGGTTCTCCGAAATAAACGCCTGAGCTCAACTCGCGCACGATTACAATATCCAACCCCCGCACAAGCTCCGCCTTCAAGCTGGAAGATTCCGCCAAGGCATCGAAACAACGCGCAGGGCGGATATTTGCAAACAAATCCAACTCTTTTCGCAAGCGCAACAATGCCGCCTCCGGTCGCTTTTCGCGCGGCGCGTCTCGGTCGAACTCAGGCGCACCGACAGCCCCCAACAAGATAGCATCGGCAGCGTGCGCCTTTTTCAAGACGCGCTCAGGCAGCGGATCGCCTTCGCGTAACCACGCCGCTCCGCCGACTGCCTCCTCCTCGATGTCGAGCGCGAGCGTTCCCTCCTCGACGAACGCCTGCAAGATGCGCCTTGCTTGCCAGACGATCTCAGGGCCGATCCCGTCTCCTGGCAACAACAGCAGGGAGTGCGTCTTTGAGTTCAGGTGTGCAGCCACGGCTGTCGCGTGCGTTGTTGCTGTTCGAAAGACTCGATTGCCGCGCGCCGCTCTAAAGTGTCGGCGATGGCATCGCGTCCCTCCAACAGGGTTTTCTTGCGCTCTGCGTCGATGTCGAAAGGTACGATGCCGTCGGGAGTGGTGATCTCCTGCCGCTCCAAGTCTATCGAGAAGACAGCGTTGCCGCCGCACGCGGCTTGCTCCATGAGTTTTCGTACCTCCTCCTCAGGCAGGACGATCGGCAGTAGCGCGTTTTGAAAGCAATTGTTGTAGAAGATATCGGCAAAACGCGAGGCAACGATCACGCGAATGCCAAAGCCTCGCAGAGCCCACGGCGCATGTTCGCGCGATGAGCCGCAGCCGAAGTTTTCGCCCGCGATCAGAATCTTCGCCTCTCGCCACGGCTTTTTGTTAAGCACAAAGTCGGGTTTTTCTTCTCCCTCAGGCGTAAACCGCAGGTCGTAGAATAGTGCTTCTCCCAAGCCCTCGCGCACGACCGTCTTCAGGAACTGCTTCGGGATGATCGCGTCCGTATCGACATTCTGCATGTCGAGCGGTGCGGCGACGCTTCGCACGGGTTGAAACTTTTCCACGCTATTTTATAGGGTCGCCTCAGAGGATCTCGCGCACATCGGCGAGTTTTCCCTGCAACGCGGCAGCTGCCGCCATGGCGGGGCTCATGAGATGGGTTCTGCCGCCGCGTCCCTGCCTGCCCTCGAAGTTGCGGTTCGAGGTGGAGGCGCAGCGTTCCTGCGGCTTCAGTTGGTCTTCGTTCATTCCCAAACACATGGAGCAACCCGCATCGCGCCACTCGAATCCTGCGTCGAGAAAAATTCGATCTAGCCCCTCTGCCGTAGCCTGCGCCTTGACCAACCCCGACCCCGGCACCACCATCGCTTGGACGGACGCTGCGATTTTTTTGTTCTCGACGATCTGTGCGACCAAGCGTAAATCCTCGATACGCCCGTTCGTGCAAGAGCCGATGAAGACCTTGTCGATGGCGATCTCCTGCATCGGCGTTCCTGCTTGCAACCCCATATAGTCGAGCGCGCGGCGCAGAGTGTTCTGCTGCTGCGCATCGCCCGTGGGTTGCGGCACGTTCGCCGTGATGGGAACGACATGCTCAGGACTTGTTCCCCAAGTCACTTGAGGCGCGATCGTGCTTGCCTCCACCACCACCTCGCGTTCGTAGACGGCATCCTTGTCGGATTGTAGCGTGCGCCAGTATTGACACGCCTGCTCCCATATCTCCGCTTGAGGCGCGAACGGTCGTCCTTGCACATAGGCGAAGGTCGTCTCGTCGGGTGCGATGAGTCCGGCGCGCGCGCCTGCCTCGATCGACATGTTGCAGATCGTCATGCGTGCCTCCATACTGAGCGCACGCACCGCTCCCCCCGCATACTCGATCACATGCCCTGTTCCCCCCGCCGTGCCGATCTTGCCGATAATCGCCAAGATCATGTCCTTGGCGCTCACTCCGAAGGGAAGTTCTCCCTCGACCGCAACGCGCATGTTGCGTAAATGTCCTGCGCGCAAGGTTTGCGTTGCCAACACATGCTCGACCTCCGATGTGCCGATCCCGAAGGCAAGCGCGCCGAACGCGCCGTGCGTCGCCGTGTGCGAATCGCCGCAGACGATCGTCATGCCGGGCTGGGTCAAGCCTTGCTCAGGGCCGATCACATGCACGATCCCTTGCCGAGGATCTTCTAAGGCAAAGAGTGGCACGCCGAATTCGTGGCAATTGCGCGTAAGCGTTTCGATTTGAATCTTTGACGCTTTGTCAGAAACGCCCGCCAACCCCTTGGCGCGATTGAGTGTCGGCACATTGTGATCGACCACCGCAAGCGTCGCGCGAGGATTGCGCACCTTGCGACCTGCCATACGCAAGCCCTCGAAAGCTTGCGGCGAGGTGACCTCGTGCACCAAATGACGATCGATGTAGAGTAGTACGCCGCCGTCCGCCGTCCGCTCTACGACGTGGCTCTCCAAAATTTTATCAAACAGCGTCTGCGCCATCGTTCTTTTTTTGTCCTATTTTTTCGTCTGCTCGGCGATCTATTTTTTCGCCTGCTTAGCGTCCTCTTTTTTCGCGTCTTTGTCCGCCTCGGCAAGGGCTTTGACCTTGTCCTTGTTGAGTGCCGCGATATTGCGGTCTTCGCGTGCGCGCGTCATGTCTTCGGCGATGCGCGCCTTTTTGCCCTGCCGTTCGCGCAGGTAATATAGTTTTGCGCGTCTCACCTGCCCGCGTTGCACTACCTCGATCTCGGCAAGGTTGGGAGAGTAGAGAGGAAAGATGCGCTCGACACCTTCGCCGTAGGAACGCTTGCGCACGGTGAAGCTGCTGCCTAGCCCTGCGTTGTGGCGTGCGATGCACACGCCCTCGAAGGCTTGCAAGCGTTCGTTGTTACCTTCGCGGATGCGCACTTGAACGCGCAACTTATCGCCTGCACGGAAGGTCGGTATAGAAGCCATCTCTACGCCTGCCTCCTTCTTGCCGCGAGCAAGGTTAGACTTAAGGTTGGCTTTGGCGATCTGCGCGCGTTCGTAGGCGGCTATTTCAGGAGGGGAGTTCATGTCAGTTTGAGTCTTTTATGTATCGATCTGTGTATTGCTAAGAAAGAGGTTTCGATATTTCTCGTGCCCTTCTCGTTGCGCTATATCCTAGACAGGTCGAGGGCTCTCGTCAAGCCCGAAGCTTTTTCAGATGCGCTTTCCACAGGTCGGGTCTTCGTTCGCGCGTTGCCTGCTGCGCCTGCTCGGTGCGCCAAGCCTCGATGCGGGCGTGGTTGCCTGATAGTAGCGTCGGCGGCACTTCTCTGCCGCGCCAAAGGGCGGGGCGCGTGTAGTGAGGATATTCCAACAAGCCGTTATCGAAGCTTTCCTGCTCTAAGGCTTGCGGCTTGGCAAGCACGCCCTCGCGCAGGCGCACGACACCCTCGACGATGGCAAGCACCGCGCAGTCGCCGCTTGCCAGCACGAAGTCGCCCAGCGAAAGCTCTTCGAGCGCGAACTCTTCGATGACGCGTTGGTCGATACCCTCGTAGCGTCCGCACAGAAACACCAGTCCCGACGCGCGCGCGAGGCGTTGGATCGTCTCTTGCGTAATGCGTCTGCCTCGTGGTGTCGGACAGATTCCCACCGCACCCTTGGGCGCTTTGGCAAAGGCTTTCTCTAACGCCGCGGCGCAAGGCTCAGGACGCAGCACCTGTCCGCTACCGCCACCGAAGCAGGAATCGTCTAGACGCGGCGCACCCCCCCCCCCTTGCTCCATCAGCGCGACACTCTCCAGTCGCCACAGGTCGCGCGCAAGGGACTTGCCGCTCAACGAGAAAGAAAGAGGACCAGGGTAGATCTGCGGAAAAAGTGTCGCTACAACAACGGTGAAGGGGACTTTGGGCGGCGGATTCGTCATGACGCGCGCTCCGTCAAGAGTTGCGCGTAAAAGCCGTGCACCTCAAGGTTGCCGTCGTCGAGAAGTGTTATGCTATCCTCCGCGAAGGGGAGCAATAGGCTCTCGTCGGTTTTGTCATTAGTAGACTCATTAGTAGACTCTTTAGGAGATTCTTCAGAGGACTTTTGGGCGGCAAGCACTTCCAGCAGATCTCCTGCGCCGAAGTTGCGGACAGCTGTAACCTCGCCCAACAATCTGCCTTGTTCGTCGAGCACTTTTTTGCCCGTCAGCGTGTGATGGTAGAAGGTGCCGTCGTCCAAGGGTGGCAAATCTTCTTTGTCGAGACAGAACTTCGCGCCTTGCAGAGCCTCCGCTTGTTCTCGTCTGTCGCAACCCTGAATTTTGGCAAGGAAAACATTTCCCCCGCCGCCGCTCTTTTTGCCGCCATTGCAGCGTCGTAGAGAGTCAAAACGCACAAAGCCCTTAAACACAGAGTTCTGCAACGCCACGCATCGCAAGTTCTCGTAGCGAGCAAGACCTTCAGGCGGTTCGGTGAAGCTTTCTACCTTGACTACCCCGCCAGTGCCGTGCGCCGCGCGCACCCGTCCCAAAACGATGCCTGTCTGATTTGCGCTCACGATTTTTCACTACGAAACGATGACAAACGCAATCCTTGGCGCAATTCAAACACAATCCTTGGCGCAATCCAAACGCAATTCTTGGCGTAATTCCAAGCGCACCATACGGCGTTCGCCCTAAAGGATGAACTTTAGCTGCTTTCGCCTTCTTTTTCTTGGGGCTTGTCGTCGGAAGAAGAATCGGTCGCGGGTTGTTCAGCCGCGGGCTGTTCAGCCGTGGGCTGTTTCAGCCGCGGGCTGTTCGGATGCAGGTTGCTCTGCGGGCTGTTCAGCGTGAGGTTGCCTGTGAGTTGTTCAGCTGTGGGCTGCTCTGCGGGTTTTTCTGTGGGTTGTTCAGCCGCGGGCTGTTGGCTTTTTTGCAACTCAGCGGCGCGTCGCTCCAGCTCTTTTTTGCCTGGCAGATTTTTTTTTGTCTGCTGTGGTATGGCAGGTTTTTCGCCCACTCCCGCTTGATGCAAGAAGAGGGCTACCCGACGCGAAGGTTGCGCGCCGCGAGCCATCCAATGTTGCGCGCGCTCGGTGCTGATGCGCACACGCTGCAACTTGTCCGTCAGCAGAGGGTCGTAGGTGCCAATTTTTTCAATGAAACGTCCGTCGCGCGGCATGCGCTTGTCGGCGACGACGACGCGGTAAAAAGGTTTCTTGTGCGCGCCCGCGCGGGCAAGACGAATGGAAAGGGACATCGGTGAGGAAAACTACAAAAGTTGTTGGTAAAGTTATTGAGTAGGGGCATCGAACTCGTGCACGGCTATTGTCGGAACAAGCCCGCCATATTTCTTTGTAGCATCTTTTCGTCCCAGCGCGCCATTTTTTTCATCGCCTTTGCGGCTTGTGCGTGCGTCTTTAGCAAGCGGTTCACCTCGACGATCGAAGCGCTCGCGCCCGCGGCGATGCGCTTCTTGCGCGAGGCGTGGATGATGGCAGGATTGCGTCGTTCGCTGGGGGTCATGGCATCGATGATAACCTCTTGCCGCTTGAGTTTACCGTCGTCTGTCATGGTAGCCACGCTTGCGCTGGTGAGTTTGTCGCGCATGGCTTTCGGCAAGTGTTGCGCCAAGCCCTTCAGCCCTCCTGCTTTGCGCATTTGACTAATTTGTTGGCGTTGCGCGTTCAGGTCGAACTTGCCGCTCTTCAGCGAGGTGGAGGCAGAAGTAGAGACAGAAGTAGAGATTTGCGTCGATTTGGGCGCGGTGCGCCGCATGGTTTCTGCCAACCCTTGCAAGTCGCCTTGTCCCAAGATTCGCCTTGCCAAGGATTGTGGCTCGAAGGGCTGGAGGTCGTCGATGCCTTCGCCCGTTCCCGAAAAACGAATCGGTCTATCGATCGCATCGACGATCGAAAGCGCCGCGCCTGCGCGTGCGTCGCTGTCCATGCGCGTTAGCACTACTCCGCTCACCTCGACGCGCTCGCGGAACAAGCGCGCGATGTTGCTAGCCTCCTGTCCGAGCATTGCATCGGCGACGAGCCATGTCTCGCGGGGTTGCAACAGCTCCGCCAAGGTGCGCAGTTCGTGCATTGCTTCCTCGTCGATCTGCAAGCGTCCCGCCGTGTCTGCGATCAACAGCGCGTTTTGTTTCAAGCACTGCGCCTTCGCTCGCGCGGCGAGTGAGAGTGCTGTTTCGCCCTCTTGCCTGTGCAGGATGGGGAGAGAGGCACTTTCGGCGAGCGTCGTCATTTGCTGCTCGGCTGCAGGACGCGAGAAATCCAACGAGACCAGCAGCGGCGTGTGTTTCTCTTCTTGAAGACGAGCTGCAAGTTTCACGACGCTCGTCGTCTTGCCGCTGCCTTGCAATCCCACGACGAGAATGCAGGGCGGATCGCCACCCTCTCCGAAAGCTAGGCGCAGGGGTTTCTGCACGCCCTCGCCCAACAAGCGTGCGAGTGCCTTTTGCGCCTGTTCCAAAAGCTCTTCGGCGGGATTGATTTGCTCTGCCAGCTCTTCTACGCGGGGAGCGAAGGACTCGAAGAAAGCCTTGACCGCTGTCAAGGAGACATCCGCCTCCAGCAAGGCGCGTTTAATAGCTGTCTGCGCTTGTGCTAGTTCTGCCTCTCCTATCGCGCCGCGCTTGCGCAATCCTCCAAAGACGGAGTCCAACGATCGGGTCAGGGAATCGAACACATCCTATTGTGAAAAGCCTGCCAACATCTGTCAACAAGACTCTAACCAACCAAGCAACTAATCGTAGAGCATGTTAGGATGGTGTCTTTAGAGTGTTTTTCTATGGACGAAGCCTCTACCGCCTCCGCCCCCTCCACCTTGCAAGTTGACGACGACCGTTTGATCGGATGGTTCTTGGACGCGCGCTTTGCCGAGCGCAACTTGGCAAGAAACACCCAGCTTGCCTACCGAAACGACTTGCGCGCCTTGTCTAGCTTTCTCGTCTCGCGCCGTTGCACGTTGCTGGAGGCGAGGCGCGAAGACTTGGAAGCCTGGTTGCGCGCGTTGCACGAGCAAGGCTTGAAAGGCTCCAGTGAGGCGCGCAAAATTGCGACGATGCGCCAGTTCTATCGATTTTTTGTAAGCGAGCGAGAACTCGCGGAAGACCCCAGCGTGCATATTCCCGCTCCGCAACGCGCGCGCACCCTGCCGCACACGCCGAGTTTGCAAGCTATGCGTCTGCTACTAGAAAGCATAGAGATGATCCTAGAGGGCGGCGGTGCGCTCGGCGAGGCGGGAGTTTCCAGATACGAAGCTTTGCGCCTGCGTCTTTTGCTATCTCTGTGTTACGGCTCGGGCTTGCGCGTCTCGGAGCTTGTGGGCTTGGAGTGCGGTGCACTTTCCAGCAATCCTCTGATCGCAACGATCGTCGGCAAGGGAGGCAAGACGCGCTTCGTCCCCTTGTTGGAGAGCACCATGACTGCTTACGACGCTTACATGGTCGTGCGAGAAAAATTTATTCCATCGTCTTTGCGTGGGAGCTCAAAGTATGTTTTCCCCTCAAACGGGGAGAGCGGGCATCTGACGCGCCAGCGTTTCGGACAGCTGTTGAAAGAGGCGGCTTCGCGGGCGGGATTGGACGCGGCTCGTTTCTCTCCGCATAAGTTGCGCCATGCCTTTGCTACGCACTTGCTTGCGGGCGGGGCAGACTTACGAGCGATCCAGACGATGTTGGGACACGCCGATATTGGCACAACGCAGATCTACACGCACTTACTAGACGAACAATTGCAGGAGCTCGTCCATACCAAACACCCGTTGGCAAAAAAATAAAACTAGCGTGAGCGCAGGACTAAAGTCTTTAATTCGGCAACAATTTTTTTGCTGTAAAGAAGTTCCAACTTATCTTCTTTGTGAAGAACAAAATCTTCAGCAAACATTTCTTCTAGCGCTTCAACAATTTTTCTGGCGACAGAGCAAGGTATAGGACAAAGTTCTATTGCCGATGCGATTTCTTTTTTGTCAAAATTTTTTAACTCTGCGAGATTGGCGTAGCTAGTGTGTGTAAGTCCGTAGCCCTTATTGAGTTTTTTTTGGAGAATATGTTTGTTTATTTCTTTAGGAAAAATTTTTATCTTCCGAATATCAATTTTTCTAGGTTTGCTACTTACCAAAAAACCAGCGGCTCTGTCGGAGAGCACAGAAAGGCAATACTTCGGTGTTTCGTATTCTTCTTTGTTAGGTTTGCTAACTTTGCATTTTCTGATGGTGTAAAAACAAGCCGACTTCAAGTATTTGTCCATCGTTTCTCACAAAAGATATGCATTCACGCTGCAAACAAAAGAGAGCGAGCGTTGTCGCATAAAGCATGCAATATCTCGTCTTCAAGAGGGTTGTCTTTTTCCACCATATCTTCGTAGTCAATAGAAGGATTTTTACTGCTTTTTCCTCTTTCTCGTGCGTTTATCCACGCAGGATGTCGGTGTGTTAATTCTGAAAGTTCCCTCATGCTTTTGTCTTTGCAGAAATCTAGAGATTTTTTCAGAAAATACAAATCGCTACCAGAAAAATAATCTCTGTCAGGCTTCCTTAAAGCTCTTATTTCAATATTGTTTGATTCCTTGCTTTTGACAGATTCAATCGATTTGTTTAGATCTTTTTTGATATCTCCATCAATATGCTTATCTTTTATGAGGTCGTAGACAAAGGAGGGAACAGGTCCATATTTCATCGCAACATACTTGTCGCCCAAAATAGGTCGCCCGCAATCGTTGAGATGATCCTTGTCGGCAAAGAAAAGAATCTTGGCAACATAGTACTGTGTAACATGCGTCGCCTTGGAGTCTTCCCAATTGGAAGCAATCCAAACAAGTACCTCAAGGGCTTTCTTTTCGCTAAAATGTTCGAAGCGTGTGATCATTTTTCCAGCCTCTTTTTAGGAGTATTAAAAATTCAATATGCGCCACATTATATTCCTCGATTCCCTATTTGTCAAGTCAATTTCGTTCAATGCGCGAAAATATCCTGCTCGCGCCAGCCCGCCAAGTCCAATTGCACACGCGCCGGCAAAGCATCGAAACACTGCTGCGCCAACGCAACTCGCTCCTCGCGCTGCATGATCGCGTCTAACTTTTGCTTGATCTCAAGCAAGTAAGCAACATCCGATGCCGCATAGTGCTTCTGCGCCTCGCTCAATCGCTCGCGTCCCCAGTCTGAGCTCTGCTGCTTTTTCGACAAATCTACCTCCAACAACTCGCGACAAAGATCTCTCAAGCCATGCGCTCCTGAATAGCTGCGCGCAATCTTCGAGGCGATCTTCGTGCAATAAACGGGCGCAGTCTTGATCGACAAGCCATGCTGCAAAATGGCAAGGTCAAAGCGCGCGTAATGAAAAATCTTGAGACGACTCTCGTCCTCGAAAAGCTCCTGCAGCCGCGGTGCCTCCTGCTGTCCGGCTGCGATGCGCACGAGGTGACAGATGCCGCTGTCGTCGCATAGCTGGACAAGACACAAGCGATCGCGCGTGATGATCTCCAAACCCGTCGTCTCCGTATCGACGGCGATAAGCTCCGAGAATTTCACATCGGCAGGCAGATCGCCCTCGTGTAAAAAAATGCGCTTATTAGAAGACGACACGGTAGCAGGGCGCGTAGCGCGGCTCAATGTTGGTCGCTCGCGCCGCGATAGTCGAGCGCGCTGAAGAAGTCGTTGCCCTTGTCGTCGATGACGATGAAGGCGGGAAAGTTTTCGACCTCGATACGGCGAACCGCCTCCATACCGAGTTCTGTATACTCCAGCGTCTCGACGCTGCGGATGCAATCCTGCGCCAAGCGTGCCGCCGAGCCGCCGATCGAGCCAAGATAAAAGCCTCCGTAAGTGCGACAGGCATCGCGCACTTCCTTCGCTCGGTTGCCCTTAGCCAGCATGACCATCGAGCCGCCCAAGGCTTGAAACTCGGCGACATAGCCGTCCATGCGCCCTGCCGTAGTCGGTCCGAACGAGCCGGACGCAAACCCTTCAGGCGTCTTCGCAGGTCCCGCATAATAGACGGGGTGATCCCTGAAGTAGGAGGGTAAGCCCTCGCCCCGCGCAACTCGTGCGCGCAGGCGTGCGTGCGCCGCGTCGCGCGCAACAACGATAGGCCCGCTCAACGACAAGCGCGTCTTGACAGGATGACGCGACAACTCGGCACGAATCTCTTCCATCGGGCGCGTAAGGTCGATCGCCACAACCTCGCCTTGCGGAGGAGCTTGCTCAGGCAGGAAACGCGCGGGATCATGCTCTAACGCTTCCAGAAAAATGCCGTCGCGCGAAATTTTGCCTAATGCCTGACGATCCGCAGAGCACGAAACGCTCAACGCGATCGGCAACGACGCGCCATGCCGAGCAAGACGAATAACACGCACATCATGACAATAATACTTGCCGCCGAATTGCGCACCGATCCCCATCTCCTGCGTCAAGCGTAGGATGTCCTGCTCCATCTCGCGATCGCGAAAAGCGTGTCCTTCCTCGCCGCCTTGTTCAGGCAAGCCGTCGAGGTAGTGCGCCGACGCAAGCTTCGCCGTCTTCAGCGTGAACTCGGCGGACGTGCCGCCGATCACGATCGCCAAATGATACGGCGGACAAGCCGCTGTGCCGAGGGTACGAATCTTCTCCTCCAAAAAAGCCAGCATGCGCTCGCGATCCAAAATCGACGGCGGAGGCTGGTACAGAAAACTCTTGTTCGCAGACCCCCCCCCCTTCGCAACAAAAAGAAAACGATAACACAACGCTCCATCTGAAGAATCATCCGAATAAAGCTCAATCTGCGCAGGCAAGTTACTGCGCGTGTTCTTCTCCTCGAACATGCTGATAGGCGAGAGCTGGCTGTAGCGCAGGTTCTTCTCGCGGTAAGCGCAGAAGATGCCGTGCGCCAATGCCTTCTCGTCGTTGGCAAACTCGCGCTGATCAGAGGTGGTGCACCATACACGCTCTCCCTTTTTGCCCATCACCAGTGCTGTGCCCGTGTCCTGACACATGGGCAGCAAGCCGCCCGCCGCAATGTTCGCGTTCTTCAGCAAGTCGTAGGCGACGAAGCGATCGTTGTCCGAGGCTTCCTTGTCTTCCAAAATTTTTGCAACCTGCTCCAAATGGCTGCTGCGTAGGAAGTGATTGATCTCCTGAAACGCCTCGTTTGCCAAATACGACAGCGCGCGCCGATCGAGTCTCAAAACTTCCTCACCATCGATCGTGCGCTGCGAAACAAAATCTGCCGCCGCATCCAGTCTTCGATAGCGTGTCTTGTCTTCGCCCAGCGCGAACGGCGTGCTATAGCGAAAAGCAGTTTCCTGCTCTGTCTGCGTTTTCTGTTGCGTTTTCTGTTGCATGGTGTCTCCTGTCTCAAAGCCCGCGAAAAGTCCGTCGCCGCGGTGTTGTGCCTGTTCCAAGCGAGGGGTCACGGCGTTTTCGAAGGGGTTGCGTCGTCGCGCGGTGCGTTCTTCGGACGGAAGGTGAGCACCTTGGCGCTCGTTTTCGTCGCAACGGGTTGCAGTCTATCTTTGTTTTGTAGCTTTGTTTGTCTTCTTGCTTGCCCTGTTGTTTGCCCTTTTGTTTGTCCTGTTGTTTGCGGCTTGCCTTGTGGCGTTTCAAAGGGCATTTGTGCACCATAGGCGACGCTACCGTGCCAAGGGGGACTTTTGGTCGGACTTTTGGTCGGGGTTTTCGCCTGAGCATTCCCATGGGTATTTCCCTGAATATTGTCTTGAGTATTGTCTTGAGTATTTTTTGGGTTTTTTGATGCGTGCGCGTTTTTTTTACCCGTCGAAGAAAGAGGCTTCTCGGTCGGTTTTTTGTCGGCAAAAGAAGAGATAGCGGCGGAGGTAATAGCAGCGGAGGTGAAAGCGGCGGCTGTGGGGGCGGTAGCGAGGGGTGCGGGTTGTTGCGTAGCAGGGAGGGCAGGATCTGACAAAGTTTGGGTTGCGGGTTCAAAGTTGAAGACGAGCTGCGCCTCAGGATCCGAGAACATGACGATGGCAGCAAAGGGGACGGTGAGCGTTTCGAACTTGCCGCCGAAACTGAGCGATACGGAAAACAAGCTGTCGGTTATGGTGAGGTTGTAGAATTGGTATTGCAAGACGATCGTCATGCTTTCGGGATATTTCTGCCTGAGATACAGCGGCAGCACGACCTGTGGAGCCATCGTCTTGAAGGTGATGTAGAAGAGGTGGTCTTTCGGCATGCCGATCTCTTTGACTTGCAACAGCGTCTTGCGCACGACGCTCCGCAGCGCGTCGTGGATCATGGCACTATAGCCGATGGGATCGTCGTGTTGAGGCATGGTGCGTTCATTCTAGCACGAGTCGAGTGCACAAAAAAATGCGTGTGACGATTTCTCCCTGCGCGTGCAAGAGGAGTTTTTTCGGAGAGAAAGGTGTCGGTTTCTGTTGCCGGGCACCGACAAGCCCCGCCAGCCTTGTGTGAGGGGCTGGACTTGGCGAAGATGTCTAAGCTGCTAAGCAGCTCGAACGCCTCCGCCATTGCTTTCTGCGGTTAAGCAGGCAGCGAAGTCGCCTGGACTGCTGTTAAGCAGCCTGAGCAACCACACGTGCGTTATCGTTTGCACGTTTTGCTTTAGCCCGATAACGGCGGGACTCCACCGAGTGCCGAGCGCGCCTTTTATTGTGCGCGTCGAAGCTATTTCGCCCCCGCCGCTCCTCTGTTGTGCAGAGTAGTGGTGGAGGCGCCGGGTACCGCCCCCGGGTCCGCAGCATGTATTCTGACGCTCCGTTTAGCACCATAGCCCTCGAAAGGACGCTTCCATCCTAGCCGCTGCGCGGGCTTTTGTCAAGGGAAAAACGCAAGATAAGGAGAGATAATAAGAGCCAAGAAGAGCTAAGAAGAGCTAAGAAGAGCTTTGTCCTCTCCTTTCTTTCTTGTAGAATCGTCGTGGCGTCGAGCAACGGAGGACGACATGAAAAACACTATTCTCAAGATTGCAGTTTTTGGGCTGCTCTCTTTATCTTTGATGCTTGTCTCTCGCCCTGCGCAAGCGGAGGTGTTCGGCATGATCGCCCAGTACAAATATCTTCTGGGTTTGCACAGACAGGACAATTCTTTAGGCACGACGACGGACAGCATGGGGCATGGTGTTCAAATAGACTTCATGTGGTCGTTGGATAAATACGATGCGGGGACAAAGATTCCCCCTAGCTCTTTGGGATTTTCTGTGGCGGTAGGAGTATTGACAGATCATGTTGTCAGGGGTGGGGAATCTTCCCTAAGGGTTTCGGACAGGCAAGGCGGATTTTACAAGTTCTCTGTCATTTACGAGTCGGTCTTTAAGAGTGGGTTGGGGCTCTCCGCAGGATTAGGCGGCGGACACATCATTGGAGAACAAGAATACGGGGCTTTGGGATTGACCGATCTTGGCATAAAATATCATACAAAAAACGGTCTTGTTTTTTCTCTCACGACCGATCTTATGTTTGATCCTGCCTCCTTTTTAAACGCGCAAGCTCTGTATCGCTCTTCTCAAAAAAACGAAGAGCTTCCTATGCTACATGAGAGCGATTATTACGCCTTCATCCTTGGCATAGCCGTGGGTATAGGCTACTACTTCTAATTCTGCAAGGTGCGCAATTGATGTCGCTCAAGATTGCTTTCCAAATGGATCCGCCTGAAAACCTTGATGCCGAGGGGGACTCCTCGCTTGCGCTCATCGAGGCGGCAACGGCTGCCAAGGCTCAGCTCTTTTACTACACGCCGCAATGTTTGTCGCTTCTTCAAGGCAAGGTAACAGCTCCGCTGCAACCCATGCATCTTGAGGGTAGCTCCATAACTTTGGGAAAACCCGTCGTCACCGATCTTTCTGTTTTGGATGCGGTGCTTATGCGGCAAGATCCTCCGTTTGATATGTCGTATATCACCGCGACGTATCTTTTGGAGCATATATTAGAGACAACTTTAGTTATCAATCATCCTGTTGCTGTGCGGAATGCTCCTGAAAAACTATTAGTTACACACTTTCATCACCTTATGCCGCCGACGCTTGTTTCCAGCGATGTTGCCGCGCTTAATAAGTTTCGTCTTGATACAGGAGATATTGTAACGAAGCCTCTTTATGGAAATGGTGGTGCGGGAATTTTTCTTTTTAAAAAAAATGATTCTAACTTTGCCTCTTACTTGGAAACTGTACAACAGGGCAGGCAGACTTTGCCTCTTGTTGCTCAGGCTTACATTAACAAGGTGAGCGAGGGTGACAAGCGCATCATTTTACTGGATGGGGAGATTTTGGGAGCGATCAATCGTCTTCCTCCGTCGGGGGAGATTCGCGCGAACATGCATATCGGAGGAATTGCTTTGAGAACAGAAATAACTTCGCGGGAGAGGGAGATATGCGATGCGTTGCGTCCTATGTTGCGAGAGAAAGAGTTGTTGTTTGTGGGTATTGATGTGATCGACGGGCTTTTGACGGAGATCAATGTCACTTCTCCGACGGGCTTGCGGGAGTTATCTCGGTTTGAGGAATTTGATGCGGCTGGTAGAGTTTGGGAAATAATTGAGAAAAAAATTATGACACGGAAGAGTGTATGAGGTCTTTGTTGCTTGTGGGGTTGGGAAATCCGGGAAAGAAGTTTCGGGATACTCGTCACAATGTTGGGTTTGGCGTTGTTGATTGTGTTGCGGATGGTGCGGGAGTAGGTTGGATTTCAAAGCAGGGGGGTGATGTTGAGATTGCGGAGATTAGGGGTGGTGAGTTTTTTGGGGGCAGGGAGGTTATTTTACTGAAGCCGATGACTTTTATGAATTGCTCTGGGGTTGGGGTAGGGGGTTTTTTACGGAGGCGGAAGGAGCATGAGGTTATTGTTATTCATGATGATTTAGATTTGGCATTGGGGAGGGTTAAGGTGAAGTTGGGTGGCTCGGATGGGGGTCATCGGGGGTTGCGCAGTTTGGATGAGCGTGTGGGGAGGAATTATTGGCGTGTGCGGATTGGGATTGGGAGGGGTGATGGAGATGTTGAGGATTATGTATTGGGTAGATTTCGCGGAGAGGAGGCGGAGGTTATGGGGGGAGTTATACATGGGGTTGCGGAGGGATTGTTTGGGATGTGTGGTGAGGAGATGACGGGGGAGGGTGCGGGGATTTTTGTGGGGGGCTTGTAAATTGTGTTGGATGTATATGTATATGTCTCGTTCGCGCGATATGAGTTGAGCGTGCCTGCCTTTGCTCGCCTGCGCTTTATGAGGAGCGCGCATCGCAAAGGCAGACACGGATTTTATTTAATTAGGGAACGCAAAACATCGCGTGCGCAATTTTTATGAACGCACACGGCAAGCCGTGCGCTATGACGCGGGGAGCGCGAGGGAGTAATCCCTCGCAAAAGACCCCGCGTCAGCGGGGCGCGATAGCGCCTTCTACGCACTCGCGCGAAGCGCGAGATGCGTAGCCTCTTATTAAAAAGCGCGTGGGGGGATAAATTTCCCTCGCAGAAACGCGCAAGGGGAGTTCATCCCCGAGCTAACTCGCAACACGGTATGGCGGTTTTGTGAGGGATATTTTTCTCTTGCTTTCTTTCTCTACGGGCTTTATATTTAGGAGAATGGGGTTTGAGCATCTTAGAAAAGGAGAGAACCGATGGCGATGACGAAGGAAAGCAAGATTGTCCCTGTTTTCGACACGCGGGGGTATGTTCGGACATTGACGCGCGGGGGTAGTTTCAGCGAGGAGCAAGCAAACGCAAACGCCGATGGCTTACAGGAGGCTTTGTCGGGGGTTGCGACGAAGGCGGACATTCGGGATGTGAGGGGGGACATTCGGGATGTGAGGGGGGAGATTCGGGAGTTGAGGGGGGAGATTCGAGTGTTGGAGTCCCATATCAAGTTGTTGGAAAAGAGGATGGATGTACAATTTCAGGCTATGCAGGAGCAGATGCGGGGTTTGCGGCAGTTGATGGTTGTGGGATTTTCTGTGATTGCGATAGTAGTTGGGGCTGCGACTTTGCTATCGGGGTTGAGCTAGAGAGAACTGCCTTTGCTCGCCTGCGCTTTATGAGGAGCGAACTCGCGCAACAGACTTGCTTTGTATGATGACGGACGCAAAACATCGCGTGCGCAATTTTTATGAACGCACACGGCAAGCCGTGCGCTATGACGCGGGGAGCGCGAGGGAGTAATCCCTTGCAAAAGACCCCGCGTCAGCGGAGCGCACGCAGTGCGCTTTATCTACGCGCGGGGGAATTTATCCCCCTCGCGCTCGCGCAACAAACGGGGCACAAAACTACGCGCGTAGCGCGTAGCCTCTTATTCAAAAGCGCGAGGCTTGCCTCGCGCAAGCTGATTCGCAACGCGGCACGGCGATTCTGCTTTCCTCGCCCTAGAGGCAGAAAGAATCGCGCGAAGCGCGCCTCTTAATTACCCAAAGCGCACGCGCAGCGTGCGCAACAACCTCGCAACACGGCACGGCGAGCTTGTGAGGGATGTATCTGTATCTGTCGCGCTCGCTCTTGTGCTTTTTGATTAGCACGCGCTCGCGCGACAGACACGAGCAGCGCAAAAAAAATCTGTGGATAAGTTGGTTGGGGGGGTTGTTAGGCGACTAGATTTCTTCTAATATAAAGGAAGGTTTGGTAATGCAGAAAGTTTGTTAGGACAGAAAGATGGGTGTAAGTAGAATGCCGCCCCCGCCGTCGGGTGTAGGATCGCGGATGTCGAGGTTGGGGGAGGACTTGGTAAGGCGGTATACAGCCGAAGGAACGAGCTTGGACGAAAAAAGAACAATGTTTAAAGACATGTTGGCTCTTATGAAAAAATATCAATCAAAATCTTTTTCTTCAAATTTTGGTTATTCAAGCGAAATGTATGAAATTATTATAGCAACGCCTCCAGAAATTTTTTCATTCAAACCATCGGATATTAAATTCAAACCGTTGGGTGTAGAAAAATTTGAATATCCAATGAAACTTTTCCGAGACTATGTAGAGTTGAGTTTAAAAGAATTAGGAAATAACATTAAATTTAAATGGGGTAAATTTGAAGAAAATACAAAAAAAAATATTTGCCGCTCTATGTATGTGTCTTTTGCAGCAGTTAGCGAAGCTTTAAGATTTCCTCAAGAAATTTATCATGAAGATCATCTGGAAAATCAAAAAAGTATTGAAAGTTTCTCTGTTTGGTTTTTAAGAGAGATAGAAAAAAGCGAGATGCTTATAGAAGAAGCACTAGAGAATGTTGTTGACTTAAGGAAGCATATTAGAAAAATAGCAAATTCTTCTGAAGAAACATTTGAAAAACTCAAAAAAGAATTTCATGCGTCTAAGGTATTCGTTGAAAGCGTGACTTTAAAGTCAGACGCAATGATATTCAGAAACACAGCGGATAATCATAGAAGCAGGGCGCGAATTTCTATTGGTATAGCTATTTTGTTAGGCGCAATAGGATTGGCATGGGGGGCTTTGTTATCAGACGAAGCCTTACAAGAAATCTGTGGGAAACGTTGGTTTTGCATGCTAAGTAACGTTGGAGTTAGAGGATTCTTGCTTGCTACAAGTATTCTTATTATAGGAATCTACGCTAGCATTCGTTCCTATTTCGCTCATTCGCAAAGCGAAGCCAACAACCGACAACGCCTTAATGCTTTAGAATCGTATGAAAAGATGCTTAAGCTCGCCCCCGATGATAACGAGGCTAGAAATTTGATTCTGCAAAAAGCTGTTGAATGCATCTACTCCCATCAGGCAACAGGTTTTGCGAAAGAACAAAAAGACAATGATGCTAAAACAACAATTGTTTTGCCGCACATTTCGACTCCATCAAGCCAAGGATCCTAAACCCTAAATCAGATCGTATCTGTGCGTCTCTGCGCTTGCGCCCGGATGCGTTACCGCCCCCTTCTCCGCGCTCCCCACCGTTTGAGCATATCTCCACAAAGCCCCCGACTGAAAGTCATGCCTCGGCGCAACCCATGTCTTGCGCCTCTCTGCAATCTCCCCCTCAGATAAATCTACCGAAATCTCCCCCTTATCAGCGTCTATCGTGATCATATCCCCATTTTTCAACAAGCCAATCACTCCCCCAACCGCCGCCTCAGGTCCTACATGCCCTACACAAAATCCGCGCGTCGCCCCCGAAAATCTTCCGTCCGTTATCAACGCAACCCTATCTCCCCTCCCCTGTCCATACAAGGCAGCTGTAGTAGCTAGCATCTCTCGCATTCCAGGACCTCCCCTCGGCCCTTCGTATCTTATCACTAACACCTCCCCATCCTCAAACTTGCTCGCACACACCGCCTTGTAAGCATCTTCCTCACAATCAAATACCCTCGCCTTCCCTTCAAAGCGTAACTTCTCCATGCCTGCAATTTTCACGATCGCTCCCTCGCTCGCTAAGTTGCCTCGTAATCCCACCACTCCCCCTGTCTTCGATAGAGGAGCAGCACAACTTCGTACAACATCCTGATCGTCAGGAAAAGGCGTGTTAGCCAAGTTCTCGCCAATGGTCTTCCCCGAAACTGTGATGCAATTCTCATGCAGCAATCCCGCATCTAACAAAGCACGCATCAACACAGGAACGCCCCCGACGCGATACAAGTCCAACGCAACATATCTACCTGAGGGTTTCAAGTCGGCAATGTAAGGAGTCTCTCGAAAAATACGACACACCTCGTGCAAGTCGAAGTCGATCCCGCACTCGTGCGCGATGGCAGGCAGGTGCAGCGCAGCGTTCGTCGAGCCTCCGCTTGCCGCAACGATGCGCGCGGCGTTCTCCAAAGCCTCTCGTGTGACGATGTCTCTGGGTTTGATGTTTTTCTCCAACAGCATCATGACGGCTTCTCCCGCCCGCCTTGCAAAGGCATCTCGGCTTTCGTAAGGAGCAGGCGTTCCCGCCGAGCCCGACAGAGCCAATCCCATCGCCTCTGATACGCACGCCATGGTGTTCGCCGTGAATTGTCCTCCGCAAGAGCCCGCCGAAGGACAAGCCACGCATTCGATCTCGTGCAGAGTCTCGTCGTCGATAGTGCCCTCGGCATGCTGTCCGACAGCCTCGAAGACATCTTGCACGGTGATGTCGCGTCCCTTGTAACGCCCAGGCAGGATCGATCCTCCATACAGAAAGACAGAAGGCACATTGAGCCGTAGCATCGCCATCATCATCCCAGGTAGCGATTTGTCGCACCCCGCAACGCCGACCAGCGCATCGTAGCAGTGTCCGCGCATGGTGAGCTCGACCGAATCGGCGATGAGATCGCGGCTAACTAACGACGACTTCATGCCTTGGTGTCCCATCGCGATGCCGTCGGTGACGGTGATTGTGGTGAACTCGCGCGGTGTGCCGTTGGCAGCTTTCACGCCTTGTTTGACCGCTGCCGCCTGTCGATCGAGCGCGATATTGCAAGGTGCTGCCTCGTTCCAGCAGGTTGCCACGCCGACGAAGGGTTGGGCGATCTCTTCTTCCGTCATGCCCATCGCGTAGTAGTAGGAGCGGTGAGGAGCACTCGACGCTCCGACGCTGACATGGCGCGACGGTAGGTGAGACTTGCCAGAGGCAGAAGATGAGCTAGAGGATGGGGATGACATGGCGACTCCTTTTTATTAAGGCTACTAGGAAGAGGGGGAGGGGGAGGGGGAGGGTTATCGTTTCCATGCTGTTGTGCGACAGGCATTGCGGCGGAATTTTTTTCGCACGGCATCGCAGACTTCTTGTGCCGCTTCGGCGTTGATGTAGGGGTGTGCGTAGAGACCGTAGAGGATGCCTCGTGCTGCGTCGTTTTGGCGGACGATGTCGTAGCGTCTTCCTGCGAAGCTGTTGACGAGACTGCGATTCTTGCTGATTTGCTGCCATGCTTGGCGTGCTTGCGACAGCGAGGGATAGCTGCCCAGTAGGACGGCGCTCGTGATGTTTTCGGAGGCAGGGACTGCGTCTGCGGCAGACTCGTCCTGTTGTGGTTCTTCGGACTGCGGCAAGGATTGCGGCAAGGGTTGGGGTTGGGGTTGGGGTTGAGGTTGAGGAACGATTTGGGGTGAGGTTTCTTGGAATTGTGGGAGGAGGGGAATTCGGTTTTGTTGTTCTTCCAGTGCTTCTTCGAGCATGCGTTTCAGGGGTTCGGTCGTGGGTTGTTCTTGGGCGGGGTTGGCGGAGGGAGCGGAGTCTTGTTGCGGCGCGAAGAAGTCTGAGGGCGGCGCGAAGGGCAGCGGAGCAACGGGCGGCAGGGAGGGTTGGTAGGGTGTGTCGGTTTCTTCTTCGGCGGGGGGTCTGAGGGGGGTGAGGGAGGATGCGCCTCCGAATTCTCCGCCGAATTCGGTCGAGTTTTCTTGGAAGGCGGCACCTGCAAGCGAGTTGTATCCGATCAGTTGTCTGCGTGTAGCGCGCGAGAGTCCGAGCCCTGGGGTACGGAACTCGACGATTCTAGCGATAGCGGGAGCGTATCGGTAGATGAGGGCGTCTGCGTTTTTGCGTTGGCAGAGCACTTCGAAGGTTTTGAAGGTTCCGGCGGGGACGGTTGTTTTTTGTTTGTCGCCGACGATGCAGTTCCATGTAAAATTTTGTGTGGTGGATTTTGGGGTTTGTCCTTTTGTGTTGGCTGTTTGGGCGTTGAAGCGGGTTTGTTTTCCTTGCCTGATAGGAAATAGGTTGCCTTTTTTCTGCGAGATTTTTCTTGTTCCGTTTCCGTATCGTTCGCTATCCCAGAGGAGTGCGGGTAGGAAGGGATTAGTGGAGGTTTCCATGCGTTCGCCCAGATTGCTTTGCCAGCCGAGTCGGTTGCCTTGGATGTGGGTGATTTGCCAGGTTGTTCTGGGGTTCGAGTATGTGAAGGAGTCTCCGATGGCGAAGCGTTCGGGCGCGGGCAGTTGGAGCAATTTTTTTTGTCGAACATTGCGCTGTCGTGTTTGCTCGTCGGGCTTGGCGCAGGCGAGGGGCAGCAGGATAAGGAGCAGGATGACGAGGAGGGCGGCACGCATGGCGATGATGATAGCGTACAGGGGAAAATTTTGTAAGGGGCGGGAGGCTGGGGGAGACGCTTGACTTTTGGGTGTGGGGTAGTGTAGGGTTTTATTTGGAAGTTAGGTTTGGGGGCAAGGGAGATTGGTCTATGTTAGAGGAAGCAAGAAGAGTGCCGAATGGGATACCGAGTTTTGACACGCAGCGGGTTATTGATCGGTTGCGGGATGGGGGCTGGGATGAGGGGCAGGCTCGTGCTTTTTGCGATGTTTTGCGCGAGATTATGGGGAGCCTTGCGACGGCGGGCGAGTTGCGGAGCGTTGAATCTTCGTTGCGGGCTGAGATTAAGCGCGTTGATTCTTCGTTGCGGGCTGAGATTAAGCGCGTTGAATCTTCATTGCGAGGTGAGATGGCTTCGTTGCGGTTAGTGATGTTGGCGGGGTTTGGATTTTTGGGGGTATTGATTTCTTCGGTGGGGATATTGGTGGCTTTTTTTGGGGTGGGCTAAGCGCATTCTACGCGCTTGAGCGCATAAAGCGCACTGCGTGCGATTCTTTTTTGTCGATAAGGCGAGGAAAACAGAATCGCCGTGCCGTGCCGTGTTGCGCGCGCGCGAGGGGATAAATTCCCCTTGGGGATGAACTCCCCTTGGGGATGAACTCCCCTTGGGGATGAACTCCCTTTGGCGAGGAGGGGGAAGGAGGGGGAAGGATTGCGTGGAGTGGAATTCTCCCTAGCCAGTCCCTGATAGCAAACTCGCCGACACAGCCACTACCGCCATTAATGTTGCCATCATTGTCGCCATGACAGAAAATCCTATAATCATCATCTGCCGCAAACCCTTCATCTGTTCCTGCATCGCCTGAAACCGTACATCCATCTTCTCTTCCAACCTTCGTATCTCCGTCTTGGTCGCAACATCTCGCATAATCTCGCGCAAAACATCGCAAAGCGCACGAGCTTGCCCCTCGTCCCATCCCCCTTCTCGCAATCGGTCGACAACCCGTTGCGTGTCAAAACTCACCGCTCCATTCGACACTCTTTCTGTTCCTTCCAACATGACGATAATCTCCTTTTTCCAAAGCCCCAAAACAAATCTCCTGATAACAATACCTGCTCCCCGTCCGAAAGTCAAGCCCACATAGGCACCATAGCGCACGGCAATAGCATACGGCTTGCCGTATGCGTCACCATACTATTGCCGAGTGCGTCCCATAAAACAGCGTGCCATTAAAAAGCACAAGCGCGAGTATCTACCTCTTCCTACGCAGTAACACATACCTCGCCCCCGCACCCCCATCCCTAATCTGTGCCTCCTTATGCTCCACAATAATATCCCTGATCTCAACGCTATTCAAAACCGACATAACCTCCTCACGCACAATACCCCTCCCCTTCCCGCTGATAACTAATACACAGCGACATCCACGCTCATAACAACGCCGCAACCGCATACGCAAAACCTCCCGCGCCTCGCCCCGAACAAACCCATGTAAATCAATACGCTCCTCTATAACCATCTCCCCTCGACGCAACCTCCGCGCACTTCGCCTGTCTAATCCCACCCCCATTTTTTTGCCTCGTAATTGTTCCTCTCCCTCCCCCGCGACAGAAGACGACACACTTCCCAACACAACCCTCCTTATCTCTTTCGTTTTCTTTTTCTCGCTCTTCTCCTTGATTTCTTCCTTGATTTCTTCCTCGATCTCTTCCTCGATTCTGCCCTTGTTTCGCAGCAGATTCTCACGCACGCCGCGCACAACCCTCTGCCACAAGTCTTCCCCTTCTCCTGCTTCTTCCTCGTCTTGCGCTTTTTTTTGTCTCTGCGTCACGGCAGGAGAAACTCCGCCAACACAGGTACATGGTCGGAGGGTTGCTGCCATCCGCGTGCTTCTGTCAGTATTTCGGTGGAATCCAAGCCTTTCGCTAAAGTCTCGTTTGCCCAAATGTGATCGAGCCTGCGCCCGTAGTTTTCTTCCCAAGGTCGTCGATAGCTCCACCAAGTGTAGATTTTTTCAGGGGGAGGATTTTTCTTTCGTAGCACATCGCACCAGCCTCGCGCGTTTTGTGCGCGTGTGAAGCGTTCTACCTCTTCAGGGGTGTGCGAGACGACCTGCAGCATTTTTTCGTGATTCCACACATCGGAGGGCAGCGGAGCAATGTTAAGATCGCCGAGCAAGACGCAAGGTTGCTCTCCTTTGGCATCGGGGAAGTGTTGGCTTATTTCTTCGACGAAGTTGAGTTTGTGCGCGAACTTCGGATTTTTCACGGCATCGGCGACATAGCCTCCCGCAGGCACATAGAGGTTATGCACCTTGAGCGTTGTGTTCGGCAGAGTGATGCAAGCCGAGAGATGGCGCGTGTCTTGCTTGTTGCAAAAGGCGATATGCGAAACAGAGGCGATCGGATACTTCGAAAGGATGGCAACGCCGTTGTAGGATTTCTCGCCACGAACGCGTTGGTGCGGAAAGCCCATGGCGGCGATGGGCTCAAAGGGAAAGAGCGCGTCTTGCACCTTCGTTTCTTGCAAGCAGAGTATATCGGGGCGCAGCTGAGCTACCACGCGCGCAAGGCTAGGTAGGCGCAGGCGGACGGAGTTGATGTTCCAAGTGGCGATACGGAGCGTGCAAGATGTCATAAACAGCAGGGTAGCACGGATTGCTCGCGCCTTTACGATTCGCATGCAAGATTCACTTTATGATTCATATTATGATTCACATTAGGATTCATATTATGATTCACTTGGCATGCTTCTTGCGAAGAAAGAGGCGTGTAGTTTTCTAGTAGTAGAGAGGAATCCAATGTTTGCAGTTTCTACCCTTCGGCTTTGTCGTGTTGCCTTGTTGGTTGCGGTGAGCCTTTTCTTCGCGCTCGTGCCTGTGCGCGCCAAAGCTTGGTATGTCGGCGTAGACGGATACTACGGCGGCTTGGGCGTCGATGGATTTATCGACGACTTCTTTGCTGTGATCGATGAAAACCGACCCACATTCCACGGCGGCGGTGGGAGAGTCGTTTTCGGCGTTGGAAAAAAATGGGTGACGGAGTTTTCTATAGGTGTTCATCAAGGTTTGCAATTTGAGATCGACAACAGTCCGAGCTCGCAAAGTATTCTGCAAGGTTTTTTGGATGATGTTATCGCAAACAGACCCGTTTCCTTCACTGTCGCGCAACTTTCGGGCGGTGCGCGTAAAATCACGAAAACGATTTATGGCACCGTTGGCATAGAAGGCAGGTATTTCGTCTTCGGCGATTTCGCCTACGACCCCGATGTTCCCAACGACCTCTACTTTGGTATTGGCGGGCAATGGGCTTACCCCAGTTTTGTAGAAAATGTTTCCTATATCTCCGCCATTCCCTCGATGACGCTGACAACGGGATACACACGCCGTCTCACGCGCTCGCTGTTTATGGATTTTGGTTTAGAGGTCGCCGTTGTTCCCGTGCCGCCGTCTAATATCATCAACGGCAAAATAGGGTTAAAATACGCTTTCTGAAAGCGGTGCTGAACCTATTGTCGAACGCTGTTATTCGATTCTTTGCTGTCAATTTTTCGTGAAGTTGCAAATACCCTGCCGTTTCGTGTTACTATGCTAGTTGTAGATTACAACAACTTCTAGTTTCGGAGAACATTCCATGAAAACTCCCATGAAAACAAGGTATAAAACATTGACAACCAGCAGCGTTCCGAACAAGTTTTGGGGCATCGCGTTGGCTTTCCTGCTCGGTTTTTTGCTGTTTGTGCCGCAGAGCGCGCGCGGCGGCGAGATTGCCGTGCTCGGTGGCTACAATTTGCTAGGGCAGAGCGCGTCGTCGCCTTCCGCCAAAATTTCGCTCTCTTTTGGTAAGCGTGTCGTTTTTGATTTCAACGGCGGGGTCATCTTCACCGATTCCGATCATATATGCTTCGCTGAGCTCAGCAAATCATTTGATGCGACAGATAAAATCGATGATTTGAAGCCTCTGAAGGGCAACCAGCGTTACAGCGTCGGGTTGGAGATACGCACATTCATCCGCAAATCCAGCAAACAGAACAATGTCTACTTGGGTGTAGGTGCTGACTGGTTGCCGCAATTGGAGACTTACTATCCCGGTGTCAAAGCTGTTACGGGGTATCAGCTCTCCTTGTTGAAAAAGAGAAACCTCGTCATGCGTTTAGGCGCAGAGTATTACCTTTACGGCGTGGTACCTAGCAATCCTCTCTCGCTCACGACCTCTTTGGGTTATAGATTTTAGGCGAACACGATGCGTGCTGTTTTCTTACGTTGTTGTGCTTTTGTTCTCTTGGCGGGGGGGATATTGCTTTTTGCCAGCGTGGTGCAAACGCGGATAGCGCAGGCGTGGTTTGTTTCTATTGATGGCTCTGTTTCGCCTTTGTCGGAGCCGTTGGCGGGACGTGTCAAGCTTGCTTCGGGGATAACTAAGGGGCATTGGCAGTTTGAGGGATCGCTCAGTTTTATTCCTGTCGAGGCTTTTATTCTTTACAAGGGCGGCAGTGGTAGCGTTAATGAGATGCCTGTGGATTATCCTGTTTTCTTGGGTTTGGGTTCGCGTTATTATATTTTATCGCGCACTCCTTATGCGAAGCGGCATGATATGTATGCGGGGGCGGGGGTAGATTTTCCGATTATAGCGGAGAGTTTTTTGCCGGGGGTTAGAATTGGGGGGGGGTATGCTTTACGCCTTAATCGCAAGCTTATTATGGAGATGGGGGTTGATTATTATTTTTATGGTGCTTTGACTAACGAGGTATTTTTGGGGTTGGGGTTTAAGGGGATTTTTTAGTTGCGCTTGCGCTGTGGTAGAGGCAACACGCGCTTTATTTAATTAGGGAACGCAAAACATCGCGTGCGTAGCCTCTTGCTCAAAAGCGCGAGGCTTTGTGCTATAACAAGCGCATGGTCGCCCGTGTTCAAACCCTGATGTTCCAAGGTGTCGAAGCCCGTCGCGTCGAAGTGCAAGTCGGACTGACGGGCGGCTTGCCCTCGTTCAATATCGTCGGACTCGCCGATAAAACGGTCGGCGAATCACGCGAACGTATCCGTACCGCACTCGCCCATTCGGGACTCTCGCTGCCTCCGAAACGCATCACTGTCAATCTCTCCCCCGCCGATCTGGCAAAAGAAGGTAGCCACTTCGACCTGCCGATCGCGCTCGGACTGCTGAGCGCGCTCGGTATCGTAGAACAAGAAAGCCTGTCGCGTATCTTCGCATTGGGAGAACTGAGCCTCGACGGAAGGCTGTTACCCGTCCCCGGCATCCTCTCCGCTGCGCTCACAGTGCACGAAGAACAAGGCAAACTGCTCTGCCCGCAAGATAACGGTAGCGAAGCAGCCTGGGTGAAAGGCTTGCCCATCTTGCATGTCGCCTCGCTGGGAGAAGCGATAGAAGAACTACGCAATCCGACAGAACGCCCACCTCCGCAACCCCTCGTTGTGCCGCGTAGCGTCGTCTCCCACGATTACTCTGATCTGAAAGGGCAAGAAAGCGCGAAACGCGCGATCGAAATCGCTGCTGCCGGAGGACACAATATCCTGATGATCGGAACACCAGGAGCAGGCAAATCCATGCTCGCCGAACGCTTTCCCTCCATCCTGCCGCCGATGACCGCGCACGAAGTTTTGGAAACAGCCCGTATCCAGTCGATCGCCGGCAACTTTTTGGACGAGAAAGAACCCAAAGGTCCAACGCCGCAAAGACCCTTTCGCGCTCCGCACCACTCGGCATCGCTGCCCGCGCTGGTAGGTGGCGGCAGGAACGCCTTGCCTGGCGAAATATCGCTCGCGCACAACGGTGTGCTGTTCCTCGATGAGCTGCCCGAATTTTCTCGTCAAGCCCTCGAAGCCCTGAGGCAACCGCTGGAGAGCGGCTCGATCTCGGTGGCACGAGCCAACGCGCATGTCACCTATCCCGCGAAGTTTCAACTGGTCGCCGCCATGAACCCCTGTCGCTGCGGCTACTTGGAAGATCCGAAACGAGCCTGTCGGAAAGCCCCCATGTGCGCCGAAGACTACCAAAAACGCTTGTCAGGACCGCTGTTGGACAGGATCGATCTGTTTATGGGCGTGCAACCCGTCGAACCCTATCAACTTCAGCGCGGCACCAGCGGCGAGAACTCGGCGAGCGTCGCCGCACGCGTGCTGGCTGCGCGCGAACGCCAAGTCGCACGCTACCTCCGCAAGAAGCAGAAAGACCACCCCCCCATCGTATGCAACGCGCATGTGCCTGCAGGAGATATAGAAAACCTTGTGGATGCCTCGCAACAAGCGTTGGATTTATTGCGCCACGCCGCCTCGCAGTTCTCGCTTTCTGCACGAGGCTACTATCGAACGCTGCGCGTTGCGCGCACGATCGCCGATCTGCAAGCACAGCAGGAGATTCCACAACAAGCGATGTCGGAAGCCCTGTCGTTTAGAAAGCTGCCTCTGCAAAGCACCGCGCTCGATTGACCTCTCCGCCACCCTCGAAAAAGCTTGCCCCCGCCTAAGCCAAAGGCTACAAAGAACATTCGTAAGACGAGCGAACAAAGTAAGAAAACATCGTATCACCATGGCAAAACCTCTCCACAAAAGTAGCGCGGAAGATATGAGACCCGTCTCGCCGCATTTGCAAATCTACCGCTGGCAATGGACGATGACATTCTCCATCGTCCATCGCTTGACGGGGCTGTACATTTCTGCAGGGATCGTTTTCCTGTGCTGCAAGATCATCGTCTTGGGCTTTCTTGGAGCTGAATATTTCTCTATGTTCACGCAATTTTCTTCCGTCGAAGTGTTTCCCTACTTCAAGATGTTTTTCGTTTGGTGCTTGATCTATCACATGCTGAACGGCGTGCGTCATCTAGTTTGGGATACGGTACGCGGGCTGGGTTTGAAAGTCGCCTCCATTTCGGGCTACGCAACCGCGGTGTCCTCGTTGCTGCTCACATGGTTGTACTGGAACTACTGGCTCTGACATGTTTCGCAAAATCATACGCTTTGCGGGCTTTTTTGTCCTTCCCTACAGAGACCGCACAGGATACAAGCATTGGATCAACCAGCGTCTCACCGCTATCGCCATGCTGCCCCTTTATGCGTGGTTGCTACTGCTAGCCCTTCCCACCGCGAGCGTCTTGCAGTATGCGGAACTATTGCTTTGGATGCAAAATCCTGCCAATGCGCTGCTGCTCTATCTCACGATCGTCTTCTCGTTGCATCACATGGTGCTGGGGCTGGAGACCATGATTCAAGACTACATCGCAACGCCCTCGCTCAATGCGCTTGCCCTCTTTTGCGTAAGTTGGGGCATCTTCTTTTTCATGCTCGCGGTGCTTGCGGCAGTCTTTCGTATCCTGTGGCAATTTTGACGCAGTCGACTACCTGAACCGAACCCAAACCGAACCCAAACCGAACCCGCTCCTATGCCGCAAGCCTACGATCTGACAGACCATGCCTACGATGTGCTCGTCGTCGGTGCCGGCGGTAGCGGGTTGCGTGCGACGCTGGGCGTTGTCGAGGCAGGGCTGAGCACCGCCTGCATCAGCAAACTCTTTCCGACGCGAAGCCACACGGTGGCAGCGCAAGGCGGCATTTCCGCCTCGCTCGGCAATATGGGCGAAGACCACTGGGCTTGGCACATGTATGACACCGTCAAGGGGTCGGACTGGCTCGGCGATCAAGACGCCATCGAATACATGGTTCGCGCCGCCGTCGATGCCATCGTCGAGCTGGAACACTACGGCATGCCCTTCTCGCGCACCGAGGCGGGAAAGATCTACCAACGACCTTTTGGCGGCATGACAACGAAATTCGGCAAAGGTCCCGCCGCCGAGCGCACCTGCGCCGCCGCCGACAGAACCGGACACGCCATGCTCCACACGCTCTATCAGCAGTGTTTGAAGCGCAAGGCTGCCTTCTTCGTCGAATACTTTGTGCTCGACCTGCTCTTCGACCGCGAGGGACAATGTTGCGGCGTGCTGGCGTGGAACTTGGCAGACGGGTCGCTCCATCGCTTTCGCGCGCGTGCGACCATCTTGGCTACGGGTGGCTACGGCAGGGTCTACTTCTCTTGCACTTCGGCGCACTCTTGCACGGGCGACGGCGGCGGCATGGCGTTGCGCGCGGGATTGCCTTTGCAAGATCCCGAGTTCGTGCAATTTCATCCTACGGGAATCTATGGCGCGGGTTGCCTCATCACCGAGGGAGCGCGCGGCGAAGGGGGATATTTGACGAACAGCGAAGGCGAACGTTTTATGGAACGATACGCTCCTTCGGCGAAAGATCTTGCCTCGCGCGATGTCGTATCGCGTGCCATGACGCTCGAAATCCGCGAGGGACGAGGGGTAGCCCGGAAGGGACAGAAGAAAGGAGACCATATCCTGCTCCACCTTGAGCATCTGCCGCCGAAGGTGTTGCACGAAAGGCTGCCTGGTATTTCGGACACGGCGCGCATCTTCGCCGATGTGGATGTCACCAAAAACCCCATTCCCGTTCTGCCAACTTGTCACTACAACATGGGCGGCGTTCCCACCTTGCATTCTACCGCCGTGGTCAATCCTGTCGGGAAGGACGAAAACCGCGTCGTCGAGGGGCTGTTCGCCGTTGGAGAAGCGGGGTGCGTCTCGGTTCATGGAGCGAATCGTCTGGGGTCGAACTCGTTGCTCGATCTCGTCGTCTTTGGCAAGGCGGCAGGGGAAGCTTGCGCGAAGAAGCTCAAGGGTAAAGGGAAAGTTCCTCCCATGCCGACGACGGCGTGCGAAGAAAAAGCATTAGGGCGTTTCGATCGCTTGCGACACGCGCAAGGCGAACACAAGACCGCCGATTTGCGCGCTGCCTTGCAGCATCTCATGCAGGAGGATTGCGCCGTCTTTCGCACTAAGGATGTTTTGCGGCAGGGTAGCCAGCGTGTGCAAGAGTTGTGGCAGAAGGTGCCGCATATTGCGGTGTCGGATCGCTCGCTGATTTGGAACTCGGATCTTATGGAGACGCTTGAGTTTGAAAATCTGTTGTTGTGCGCAACGGCGACGCTCGCCTGCGCCTTCGAGCGCACCGAGAGTCGTGGTGCGCACGCACGCGAAGATTTTCCCAAGCGCAACGACAAGACTTGGATGCAACATTCGGTCGTTTGGGTTGAGGACGGCAAGACACGTTTTGCCAAGCGAAAAGTTCACAGCAAGCCTCTGACGGCGAAAACTATTCCGCCGCAAGAGCGCGTTTATTAAGGAACATTCAGGAGGATTCTATGGCTCAGCTTTTTTTACCGCGCAATTCTCGTGTTCAGGAGGGCAAGAAGTGGAAGTCGCCGAAGGTTGATGAGGCACGGCGCGCGCGCAAGCGGACATTTCAGGTCTATCGCTGGGGGGGCGAGCAGGGGGAGCGTCCTCGTGTTGATCGTTACACGATCGATCTCGATCGTTGTGGTCCGATGGTTCTCGACGGGTTGATTGCCATCAAGAATACGATCGATCCGACGCTCACGTTTCGTCGTTCGTGTCGTGAGGGCGTTTGTGGTTCTTGTGCGATGAACATCGACGGCACGAACACGCTGGCTTGCACGAAGCCGATGGCGGAGATCAAGGGGGCTGTGCGTATTTTTCCTCTGCCTCATTGTCGTGTTGTGAAGGATCTGGTGCCGGATTTGAGCCAAGCCTATCAGCAGCTTGCGTCGATTCAGCCGTGGCTGCAGGACGCGCCCCAGATGAAGAAAATTAAGAAGGGTGCGAAGGGCGCACGGGAGCGTCTTCAGACGCCGCAGGAGCGCGCCAAGCTTGACGGCTCTTACGAGTGTATTTTGTGTTTTTGTTGTACGACGAGTTGTCCGAGTTATTGGTGGAACAGCGAGAAGTATTTGGGACCTGCGGTTTTGTTGCAGGCTTACCGCTGGCTGATGGATTCGCGTGATGGCGCGGCGAGTTCTCGGTTGCGGAAGATTGCGGATCCTTTCAAGTTGTATCGTTGTCATACGATTATGAATTGCACGAAGGCTTGTCCTAAGGGATTGAATCCGGCGCGGGCTATTGCGGAGATTAAAAAGCGTATTGCCACTGAGATCTGACGGGTAGCGTGGGTTTGTTGCGCTCACAGAGGAATTTGCAAGTTTGCTCTCAGTCCGCCCTGTGGCGACGAATCGAGCGTTAAGTCTCCGCCATGAATTCGTGCAATATCCCTTGCAATAGAAAGCCCTAATCCAATTCCTCCTGTCTGCTGACTGCGCGAACTCTCCAGACGGAAGAAGGGTCGAAAAACCTCTCGTCGGTAAGGGGTGGGAATGCCAGGCCCGTCGTCATCGACAAGAATCTCAATATGCCCTCGTCGCTGCCCTACAAGCACCGATACATTGTTGCCATAACGATGCGCGTTCGATAACAAATTGTCCAAACAACGGCGCAACGCATTCTCACGCCCGGTGATGACAAAACGTCCCTCCATGTGACAATAAAGACGGCTGCCTGAGTTTTGATAGCGTCTTATTAGTTTGTCGATCAATGCTGTCAAATCTAGTGTTGCAACACGCTCGCTACCCTCGCTCCGCGCAAAAGCTAGGTAGCCCTCGATCATCGCCTCCATCTCTTTCACATCGCCCTCGATCGCGCGCACGAGCGGATCTCTCGACATCGCTACCTGCAACCTGATGCGCGTCAAAGGTGTTCTCAAGTCGTGGCTCACGCCCGAAAGCATGTCGGTGCGTTGGCGCATCTGACGAAAGATCCGACGACGCATGCGGTTGAAAGCTAGAATCGCATTTCGCACTTCGCGCGCTCCTCGGCTGTCGATTCGCTCGGTCGTGTCGTGCCCCTTGCCGAACTGATCGGCGACACGCTCCAAATGCCGCAGAGGACGCACCTGATTTCTCATAAACAAAGCTGCTATCGAAAACAGCAGAACAGAAGAGCCCACCATCCACATGACAAAGATATAGGTCGTCGCGCTAAAAAGTCGTTCTCGCGGAATCACCGTCTGTAAGACTCCCTCTGCAAGTTGCACTTGCACGACAACTTGGTTCGAAAACGATTCGGTGTCGATGACAAAAGGACGCTTCACCCTCTCTTGTAAAGCTTTGCCCAAGTGCCGCGTGAAAAAACCGAAGCGCTGCGCCTGCGCCGACGCCGTATCGATCGTCTGTCCGCGGAACAAACTTAGGGGCAGGTTCAAGTGTTTCTCGTACACTCCTGCTAGTTGAGGAAGACTCTCAGGGTTGTCGCGCATCATGTCGATCGCCAAGTTCATCTCCGAGGCGATCGAGCTCGCCATGCTTTGTGCGATGATTGTCCAGTGGCGGTTGAAGAAGGCGTAGGCGGCTGCGATCTGCACCGCGATCAGAGGGATAACGATGATCAACAGCGCACGAGCAAAAAGCGTCTTCGGCCATAGGGTTTGTAGGGCGTTCGTCGCCATCGCCCTAAGGCGCACGAAGGGCGAGCGCGAGGCGGTGCGGCGGCGCGCCAAGCGCGTGAATTTATTTCCAAACAGCTTCTCCAGAGGATTCGCCAGCGTATTTTCTAGTGTATTTCCCAAAGTTTTTCCAAAGGTTTTAGCCAGCGTTTTAACTAGGGCGACGATCGTGCGCAGAGCGACGGAAACAGGCGACTTGTTCGACAAAGCCCTTGTTTCGGTGCGCGTCGTCCTCGTGCTGCGCCTCGACTTCGCGTAGGAGGAGGCGAGAGGCGCGCGTCGTTTCACGAGAGTTGCAAGCTGTAGCCCTTGCCACGATGCGTCAGAATATGACGGGGTTCTTTCGGATTGGCTTCCAGTTTTTGCCTCAAGTGTGCAATTGCGATATCCACCGCGCGCGGTGAATCCTTGATTTCGGACAAATGCGCTAATGCAGAACGACTCACCACCGCGCCCGCCCGTCCTGCCAAGGCGCGCAAGATCTTCGCCTCGCTGGGACGAAGGCGTACGCTCTGCTCCTTAGCAACTAACATGTCGTGTCTACTTTCGAAGTGCCATCTTCCCACCTTCAAACGCGATGGCAAGAGTGCGCGTCGTCGTCCCTGCGAGAGGATTTTTGAAATTCGCAAAAACAGTTCTCGCGGCTCGAAAGGCTTTGCCATGTAGTCGGCAACGCCCAACTCCAAGCCCTGCAGCCGCTCGGCAGGCTCGCCAAGTGCCGAGAGGATCAGGACAGGAATGTTCTCGCGCTCTTGCAGGCTGCGCGCCAAGTCCAAGCCGCTTTCGCCGGGCATGAGAATATCGACGATCACCAAGTCAAAGCGCAGCGTAGACAACAATTGTCGCGCCTCGGCAGCGTCGCACGCAAGGCTCACGCCGAAACCACACCCTTGCAGATACTGCCGCAACAGATCGCGCAACCGCTTGTCGTCGTCTACCACCAGCAAATGCGCCTGCTCCGCAACAGAGGTCGCAGAGGCAGGGGAGGAGGGCATGCGCTCGTTCATTCCTTCTGTTTCTCTAGGTTGCCTATCGTTGCTTCCCCCTCTTCGCTCAACAGCAGTAGCGTGCGTCGAAAGCCCTCGACTTGGGCAGCATTCGCCGAACGATAGGCGTGCCGCAAGAGACGCGCACGAGGCTCAAGCAATCCTTCGACGAAGGCTATGCCTTTCTCCGTGAGGGCGAGCACGCGCACGCGGCGATCTTTCGGATCGTATCCTGCTTTGTGCGCGTAGCCCGCCTGCAAAATTTTAGTGAGGCTGTTGTGAAGGTTCTGCTTCGAGACGCGCATGCGCACGAGCAATGTTTTGATATTCATGCGTCCTCCCTGCAGCGCGATGTGTTGCAGGATAGCCGCCTGCTTGCTTCCCAAGCCCTTTGCGCTGATGGCGGCTTGTTCTAATAGCGAGAGCCGTGTTTCCAACGCCGACCAGCGTCGCAAATCCTCGCTCAAAGACTGTCGCCGCAAGAACAAGGGGTCGAGTCCTTCCTCGGTCGCTTTCTCTGCAAGGGTCGTGTCTGCGAAGGATGCCATGAAATCTCTCTATAAAAGCTCTCCATAAAAGATTTTTTGGCAGCGCAAAAAGCAAGGCAACTCAGCGCATGCAGGCAAACAGGCGCGAGGTAAAAAATCTTCTCCTCCCTTGCCAGCATGCTAGCATAGCTTCAAGACGACAAAAACTGTAAAACTTGTTTGCTCGATGTCCGAACCCTCCCCTCCCTCCCCTCCCCTCCCTCCCTCCCTCCCCTTCGATCGCCGCGACGGCAGCATATGGTACGATGGCTCTTCGATGGCGTGGTGTGATGCCAAGTTGCATGTCATGAGCCACGGGCTGCACTACGCCTCCTGCGTCTTCGAGGGCATCCGCGCCTATCGCGGAGAGCCATACAAGCTCGAAGAGCATTACGAACGTTTGCATTTGTCGGCAAATCTGCTTGATTTCGAGATTCCCTACAGCGTGGCAACCTTGGCGCAGGCGACACGCGAGCTGTTAAAAGACAACGCACTGAGCGAAGCCTATATCCGTCCTGTGGCGTGGCGTGGCTCTGAGCAGATGGCGATCGCCGCCGACAAGACGACGATTCATGTTTCGATCATCGCGTGGAACTTCGGAGATTATTTTGGCGGAAAATTGAAGGGTATCCGTCTGACACTCTCCAAATGGCGTCGTCCGTCGCCCGAAAGCGCGCCGTGCAACAGCAAGGCGGCGGGGCTTTACACCATCTGCACGCTTGCCAAGCACGAGGCACAACGCAATGGTTTCGACGATGCCTTGATGCTCGACTACAGAGGGCAGATCGCCGAATCGACGGGGGCAAACATCTTCCTTGTCATCGACGGGCAGATCCACACTCCTAAGGCAGATTGTTTTCTCAACGGCATCACGCGACAAACCCTCCTGCGAATCGCGCGCGAGGAGGGGATCGAGGTGGTAGAACGCGCGGTGCTGATGGAGGATCTCGATCGGGCGCAGGAGGTCTTTCTGAGCGGCACCGCAGCCGAGGTCACATTAGTGCGCGAAATAGACGAGCGTAAATTTTCTGAAAACACGATCACCCAACGGCTGGCGGCACTCTACGACGCCGAAGTGAGACCATGAGGCGAGACTATGAGGCGCGACTATGAGTTTGGAGCAACCTGACACCTCTCCCCCCTCTTCCCCCTCTCCCCCCGCTTGCCTGCGCGACCATGCCATAGCCTACCTCGCGCGCTTTCCTGCGACCAAAGTCAAGTTGCGTAAAGTTCTTGTGCGTTGGTCTGCGCGGCGCAGCTTGAAGATAGACGAGCAGCAGATGGCGGTCTTGATGGAAACCTTGCAGGCAAGCGGTTACTTGGACGATGGGAAGTTTGCGCTGGGCAGAGCGCGTAGCCTTTTGCAGCGCGGTGCGAGCTTGCTGGACATTCGCGCACGGCTTGCCAAAGACGGCATCGAGCGAGAGCAGATCCAAGAGACACTGGAGACGCTCACCGAGAACGAGGACAAGGAGGAGTTAGAGATACTGGCAGCCTTCAGGGTTGCGCAAAAAAAGAGGCTAGGACCTTTTCGTGATTCCAAGCGTAATTTCCAGCGTAATTCTTTTGGTAGCCCTGCTTCCGCAGATCGAGGACAACAAGAAAAAAACAAAAAGAAGGACATCGCTACCCTGGCGCGCAAGGGATTCGGTTGGGGCATCGTGCAAAAGATCATGCAGGCGAGCGACGAGGATTTGTGCGAATGGGAGAAAAAATTGCAGGAACAAGGTCGTTAAAATGCTATGATAGGAAGGGGGAAGCGAGCAACTACAAAGGTGACAAAGGCTGTAACGATGGCACACAAGAACACACACACACAGACGAGCGGCGAGGACAAGCGTCTTGTCGCCTCTGCCAGCTTGCGTTTTCCGCGCGGTTGGGAAATAGCCGAGCGCGATGCGACGGCAGAGCGTGACTTTCTCGCGCGCCGCGATTTTGTTCGCGCGCTGGCTAGCGGCGGCATTGCGGGTGCGGGTTTGGCGGCGGGATTGCTTACGAGTGCCTGCTCGCAGGAAACGGCTGCGACAGAACAGGATCTCGATCCTGCTCAACGTGCGTGGCAAAGCCTGTATCCTGCGCAACGCAACGACACCTACAAGGTTGCGCGCGCTTTGACGGATGAGGACGACGCTCTCAGCTACAACAACTTCTACGAGTTCGGTAGCCACAAGAGTATTTCTCGCGCGGCGCAGAAGATGTCGATCGCTCCTTGGAGCATCGAGATCGGCGGGCAGGTCGAGAAACCACGGCGCGTCTCCTTCGACGATCTTCTGAAAGCCATGCCATTAGAGCAGCGCGTGTTGCGCCACCGCTGCGTCGAGGCTTGGGCGATGACCGTGCCTTGGAGCGGCTTTTCGCTCAAGGCGCTTGTCGACTACGCGAAGCCTCTGTCTTCTGCGCGCTATATCTCCTTCGAAACACTCGCGGACAAGGAGACGATGCCGGGGTTGCGGCAAACCTACTACCCCTGGCCCTATATCGAGGCGGTCACTATCAAGGAGGGGGTGAACGAACTCGCTTTCATCGCAACGGGTGCTTACGGAAAGCCCGTCTCCAAGCAGAACGGCGCGCCTTTGCGACTCTTGTTGCCGTGGAAGTATGGGTTCAAGTCGATCAAGTCGATCGTGCGAATCTCCTTTACCGAAAAAAGACCGAAAACCTTTTGGGAGAATATCGCTCCAGCCGAATACGGCTTTTGGGCAAATGTCAATCCCGAAGTGCCGCATCCGCGATGGTCGCAGGCGAAAGAAAAATTGCTCGGTGGCAGTAAAAAAGTTCCGACAAGGCTCTACAACGGATACGGCGAGTTCGTCGCCTCCCTCTACGCCAACAAAAAGCAGAATAGAAACTTGTTCTTCTGATCTGAGCGCATGACAGAAAAGAGGATGCGCATCGCGGTTGCGGGCTTGGGAACCGTCGGGGGAGCGTTGCTCAACCTTCTGCAGCAACGAAACGGCGTCGAGATCAAAGCTGTCTCTGCGCGCACGCGAGAGAAAAAACGCAGCTGCTCGGTCGAAGGCATCGCGTGGTACGACGATGCTGTCGTGATGGCGCGCGAGGCTGAGGTCGAGCTCGTGGTCGAACTCATCGGCGGCGAGGGCGGGGTCGCGCTCGAATGTGCGCGCGCCACTCTACAAGCAGGCAAGCATTTTGTCACGGCGAACAAAGCGTTGCTCGCACGCCACGGCGCGGAAATCTCCGCGCTTGCCGAAGCTAAGGGTTGCGCCGTGGGGTGGGAAGCTGCGGTTGCCGCCGCTGTGCCTGTCGTCGCCGCCGTGCGCCAAAGCCTGCTCGCCAACAACACGCAACGCATCACGGGCATCGTCAATGGTACTTGTAACTATATCCTCTCCAGATTGGAGACGCGCGGCGAAGACTTTGCCGAGGACTTTGCAATGGCTTTGCGCACGGCTCAAGAGAAGGGCTATGCCGAAGCCGATCCGCGTGCCGACACGCAAGGCTTTGATTCGGCACAAAAAATCGCTCTGCTCGCCGCTCTTGCTTTCGCGACGCCGCCCGCCCTCGACGAGGTATCGGTCGAGGGTATCGAGCGGGTTACGCGCGACGATGTCAACTTTGCCAAACGTCGTGGCTACGCCATTCGTCTGCTCGCAATCGCCGAGCGTATCGACAACCAGCTTTCGCTCCGCGTCCATCCGACCCTCGTGCCGACCCTCACGCACTTGGATGGCAGTTTCGCGTCCGTCAGCGGCGTGGACAATGCCATCCTCTACCAGGGCGATTTTAGCGGAAAGGTTTTTCTTAAAGGACAAGGCGCGGGCGCAAACGCAACCGCCTCGGCGGTGGCAGGAGACATTCTCGACATCGCGAGGGGCAGAAACACACCCCTGTTCGGCACGCCTAACGCAAACCTCAAGCCCTTGCCTTTCTTTCCGTTAGACGATATCGTTTCGAAGTGGTACTTGCACTTTCGTGTCCAAGACAAGGTCGGTGTCGTCGCGGCGATCGCAACCGTCCTCAGCGATTGCAACATTTCGCTCGCTGCCATCTTGCAAGACGACACACGCGCGCAGCAACGGCAACACACCCCTCAATCTGTTTCGTTGTTGTTATGGACGCATCGCGCCTCGACGAAAGCCATCGCTCAAGCCTTGCGCCTGATCGAGAAAACATCCTTGCTGCAAGAGCAATCTCAAGAGAAACCTTTGGCATTACGCATTCTCGAAGATAGGGAGGAAAAACAAGAGCAGGCATGACGATGATCGAACAACCCCCCAAACAATCCTTAAGTCAATTCTTGAGCCAATCTTTGGGCGCAGATGCGCTCGACGAGCGTTTGTTGCATCAGGCACGGCGCGTGTGCGAAGCCGCCGCTATTGCTGCGGCGCGCTGGCGCGGCTTTGGCGAGCGCAACGCTGCGGACAAGGCTGCGGTCGATGCCATGCGTGCGGCTTTGATGGTGTTGGAGATATCAGGTACCGTTGTCATCGGCGAGGGGGAACGCGACGAGGCACCGATGCTCTACATCGGGGAGGCGGTCGGCAAGGGGACAGGGCTTGCCGTCGATATTGCCCTCGATCCGCTGGAAGGCACGAACCTCTGCGCTACCTCTAGTGCGAACGCGCTCACCGTAATGGCGCTCGCACCTAAGGGAGGCTTGCTCAACGCCCCCGATCTCTACATGGAAAAAATTGCTGTAGGCGCGCATATCGGACACGATGTAGTCTCGTTGACAAAAACGCCCGAAGAGAACCTTCAAGCGATCGCCACCAAGCTTGGCGGACAGATCTCCGACTTGCAAGTCTGCATCTTGGAGCGCGATCGCCACGCCGATCTGATCGCCCGCGTGAGGCGTTGCGGCGCACGCGTACAGCTCATCTCGGACGGAGACATCTTCGCGTGCTTGCAAACCTCCGATCGCAAAAGCGGCATCCACGCCTACTTCGGAACGGGCGGCGCGCCTGAGGGGGTGCTTGCCGCCGCCGCGCTCAAGGTGCTGGGAGGATGCTTCCAAGGCAGGCTGTTGTGCAGGAACGAGAACGAACGCGCGCGCGCAGAGAAAATGGGCATCATCGATTTCGACACCCTCTACAACCTCGACGATCTCGTCAAGGGCGATGTCATGTTTGCGGCGAGCGGCGTTACCGACGGAACGCTGCTCGACGGCGTGCGTTTCGAGGAGGACGGAATCGCCGTCCACTCGCTGCTCATGCACGAGGCAAGCAAACGCATCGAGACCGTGCGCGCACGCCTGCCTCTGCCTAACGTCGCATAAGCGGGGAGACGATGGTAGCCGTGACGCGCTGGCGTTTGCGAAAACCCTCTGATAATTTTGAGCAGCAGCGCGAAGCCTTGCGGGTTGCGGGTGATCTCGATCCGTTGCTGGCAAAGTTGCTCTGCCTGCGCGGCGTGGAAAAGCAGCAACTCCCAGAGACATTGGATCCCAAGGTTGCCGATCTTTTTCCCGATCCCTTCTTGCTTGCGGATATGGACAAGGCGAGCGAGCGCCTTACAACAGCTTTACGCACGGGCGAGAAGATCGGCATCATCACCGACTACGATGTAGACGGAGCGTGCTCGGCGGCGCTGTTTATACAGGCGTGGCGCGCCTGGGGCGGCGAGTGCGTCTATACCGTTCCCGATCGTTTTAAGGAAGGCTACGGTCCGAACGACCAAGCCTTCCAAAGGCTGCGTAGCCAAGGTGCGGAGGGGCTGGTCGTCACGCTGGATTGCGGTAGCAACGCGCAGCAGGTTTTGCGTAGTAAGCAGCAGCAGGGCTGGGAGGTTATCGTCGTCGATCACCACGCGCTAACGGGCAGCCGCGAGGAGGCAGAGCAAACAGACGCGGTGCTAGCCATGATCAATCCGCAACGCGCCGATAACCGCGTCGAGCTTCGCAGCCTCTCGGCTTGCGGGGTCGTCATGCTGTTGGTGGTAGCGTTGCGCAAAAAAATTCAAGAAGGACACAAAGCAGGAGAAGAGGCAAAAGAAGAAGCAGGAGAAGATGCAGGAGAAGAAGGGCAGCATGGCATCGCTCCCCTATCCTTCGCCTTGAAGCCGTGGTTCGATGTGCTTGCGCTGGCAAGCGTATGCGATGTTGTTCCTCTCTCGCCGCTCAATCGAGCCTTCGTGCGCGCAGGCTTGGCGCACTTGAGCGCGCAACGACACGCAGGGCTTGCCGCGCTGGCTCACGCGGCAGGGCTTGAGCCGCCCTTCTCCACGCGCGACCTCGCCTTCGCCTTGGGACCGCGTCTGAACGCGGCGGGGCGCATGGGAGAACAGGAACTAGCCGTCGAGCTGCTGCTGTGCGTCGAGCCTCAAGATGCCAAACGCGCGCAGAGAATAGCCCATGCTCTCGAAAGCCTCAATAATCGGCGACGCGCTCAACAGGAAACATGTTGCAGGCAGGCGCAAAAAAAAGCGCAAGAACGGGTTGAAGACGCGCCGCAAGATGCGCCGCAAGATGCGTCATACGCCTATTTTTTTTATGACAAGGCGTGGTCGATCGGCGTGTTGGGACCTTCTGCCTCGCGGGTTGCGGAGCGTCTCGCGCGTCCGATTTTCTTGGCAGCCCCCTCTCCTACGGCGGAAGAGCCGACCCTATTGCGTGGCTCGGCGAGGTTGCCGCAACACGGATGGGAGGATTGCTCACTGGCGCGCATCGTTGCGCGTGCGCAAGAGAAGGGCTTGTTGCTATCAGCGGGAGGGCATGCGCGCGCCTGCGGTTTTTCCTTGCGGGAAGAGAGTGCTCAAGGATTTCAAGAATTTCTTCAAGAATTTCTCGCTACAAAAACTTCAAACGGAGGGAGCGACAAGGTTGTGGAAAGAGTGGTGGATATGGAGTTGTTGCTTTCTGCCGTCGAGGAGGGGTTGGCATCGCGCTTGGCGTTGCTCGCGCCTTTCGGCGCGGGACACCTTGAGCCGCTGTTTGCCTTCCGCGAGGTTTTTGTCGAGGATTGTCGCTTCATCGGCAAGAGCGGGCAGCATGTGTCGTGTACTTTCTCGGCTGAGGGGGGGGGGGCGCGAGCGCGCGTGATTGCCTTCCGGGCTGTCGAGCGAGGGCTTGCGCAAGCCTTGCAAGAGGCGGCGGAGACGCGCTGCAAGCGATGGGCGGTGGGTTTTGTGCGCTTTGATCCTTACGCGCGTGGTGCGCAGATCGTTCTGGAGGATTTTGCTTGCCTCGTCGAAGAATCCGCATAAGGTAGAGTTGTGATTTTGTTCCGCTTTTTTGTTTTAAGGAGACGATGATGCGTTCAATGTTGTTTCGATTTTTCTTTGTTTTTGTCCTTGTCGCGACGCTGGGTTTTGTCGCGCTACGAGCAAGTGCGGCTGACGATGTTCATGTTTTGCGCTTACATCATTTTTTGAATGCGCAGTCGACGGTGCAGCGCGGCTTGCTTGAACCTTGGGGGCAGCGTTTGGAGGCGGCTTCGGGAGGACGGCTGAAGGTTGAGTTTTTTCCTTCGATGACCTTGGGCGGCAAGGCACCGCAGTTGTACGATCAGGCGAAGGACGGGTTTGTCGATATCGTTTGGACGCTGCCGGGTTATACGCGCGGTCGTTTTCCGATCATCGAGGTTTTCGAGTTGCCTTTTATGGTGGCGACTGCCGATGCGACCTCGCGTGCGTTGCAGGAGTTTTCCGAGGTGCATTTACGAAAAGAGTTTTCGGAGGTGCATCCCTTGTTGTTTCATGTTCATGCGCGGGGATCGTTTCATTCTAGGAATAAGGCGATCAAGAAGATCGAGGATTTGCGTGGCTTGAAGGTGAGGGGACCCTCGCGGATTGCAACGGACATGCTTTCTGCCTTGGGGGCGGTACCTGTTGGGATGCCTGTTCCGCAGGTTCCGCAATCTTTGTCGCGCGGGGTTATCGATGCGGCGATGTTGCCGTGGCAGGTGACGGTGCCGTTGCGTTCGTCGGAGTTGGTGAAGCATCACACGGAGTTCGAGGGAGCGCGCGGATTGTATACGGCGACTTTTGTATTGGCGATGAACAAGGAGCGTTATGCTGCCTTGCCTGCGGATTTGCGCGAGGTTCTTGATCGGGAGAGCGGCTCTGCGTTGGCTGCGATTGCGGGACCTTTGTATGATCGCGACGAGGAGCGCGGTCGTCGGATAGCGCGTGAGCGCGGCAATGCGCTTGTTCGGATCAGGGAGAGTGAGGCGCGAAAGTGGCGCAAGGCTACGGAGTCGGTTGTTTCGGGATGGGTTAAGCGGATGAATGGAGAGGGTTATGACGGGGAGTTATATTTACGCGAGGCGAGAAGATTAATTAAGAAGTACGAGAAGAAGTAACGAACGAAAGTTATATTTTGCGTTAGTGTACAAGACGAGCCAAGAAAAAATTATTCGCAACAAGAAGAGTTACTATTTCTTCTCCTCTTCTTTCTCTTCTTCCTTCGCCTCCTCGACCGCTTCCTCCGTCTCGGTCTCCGTCGTCTCCTCGTCTTCCTGCGCAACCTTCGGCGTCGCAATCGTCGCAATCGTGAAATCTCGATCCTGTATCGCAAGCTTCGCCCCCTCAGGTAAAACTAACTGACTCGCATGCAACGAATCGCCAATGTCCGCATCCACAATGTCTAACTCCATCTCCTTAGGAATGCTCTGTGCCCGACAAAGCAACGCAACATCATGACGCACAACATTCAAAATGCCGCCGCGCTTCAATCCCTTGCAAGTATCCTGATTCAAAAACTTTACTGGAACATCAACGCGCAACTCGGAACGATCCGTCACACGCTGGAAATCAACATGGATAGCAACATCTCGAACAGGATCAAACTGAATATCCCGTATCAAAACTTGCTCCTCAGAACTTTTGCTCCCCCCTTTGTCTGCCTCCTCGCCAAAAGATAAGGCGTAGACCGTAAGGAAGATCCGACCCTTCGCCAACTGCTTGGCAACCTCGCGCTGGGCAACACGCAAGGAACGAACCTCCTTCCCGCCGCCATACAAAACCGCAGGCACAAAGCCGCTCCGCCGCAACGCGCGCGAAGAACCCCTGCCGCAAGAATCTCGTGCCTCTACCTGTAAAATCTCGGCCATAACAGCTGCCTTATCCTCCTTGTTCTCTATCGCTTACATGAATAATTTGGAGATGGATTTCTCCTCGCCAATGCTGCTGACAGCCTTGGCAAACAACGGGGCAACGCTCACAAGACGAACCTTGCCCTGCGCCTCGTTCTTAATACTATCGGTTATCACAACCTCGTCAAGCGAAGAATTTTCAATGCGCGCTCTCGCCTCGCCCGACAAAACACCGTGCGAAATGCTCGCCGAAACAGATCGCGCCTGCCGCTCCAACAAGGCATCTGTCGCCTGACACAAGGTGCCCGCCGTATCGACTATGTCGTCGATCAGAAGACAATCGAAACCTTTAACTTCTCCGATCACATGCATCACCGAAGACTGCCCCTTCGCATCTCGACGCTTGTCGATCACCGCCAAACCACAACTCAACCGCTTCGCCAAAAGCCGCGCGCGCACAAGCCCGCCGACATCCGGAGAAACAACTAAAGGGTTCAGATTTTCTCGCGTCATACGATCCTGAATGTCCCTAACAAAAACAGGAGCAGCAAACAGATTGTCCGTAGGAATATCGAAAAAGCCCTGAATCTGCGCGGCGTGCAAATCCATCGTCAGAACACGCGAAGCTCCCGCCGCCTCGATCAGATTCGCCGTCAGCTTTGCCGAGATCGGCGTGCGAGGTCCCGTCTTGCGATCCTGGCGAGCATAGCCGTAGTAAGGGATCACCGCCGTGATCCGCCGAGCCGAGCTGCGTCGCAAGGTGTCGATGACGATCAACAACTCCATCAAGGTGTCGTTCGCAGGCGACGAGGTAGGCTGGACGACGAAGACATCCTCGCCGCGCAGATTCTCGCACACCTCGACGAAGATCTCTCCGTCGCCGAATCGCCTGATCTCGCACTCGACTAGCGGCATGCCGAGATCCTTGGCAATGGCACGCGCTAAGGCAAGATTCGCCGTCCCTCCTAAAATTTTTATCGACATCGATCGAAAAGTCCCCTCTCGCTCACCCTTGTGCCTCCTCGCCTTTGAGCTCGCCCTCGCCCTCGCCCTTGTGTTGAGCGTGCCTTGCCCAGGCTGCGTTGAATGCCGCAACTAACGCCATCAACGAGGAGACGATCACATTCGTGTGCAATCCTACGCCAAAGATCTGCTCGCCCTCTGCGCCCGCGAGCGCGATGTAGCTCGCGCCCTGAGCATCTGCTCCTTGAGTGATTGCATGCTGGTGGTAGTCGAGCAAGCGCAAGGACAAGCCCGTCATTTTCAACAAGGAAGTCATCGCTGCGTCGATGGGCCCGTTTCCCACGCTTTCCAAAACGTGCTGTTCGCCCTTGAGCGAGACGGTCAGAGAAAGATGACGCTGCTCTTCGTGCGTATCGCTGCTACGGTGCGCGATGTAACGCATGGGATGGTCTTGGTTCATGTACATCTTTTCGAACAAGGCAAACAGCGAGTCGGAGGCGATTTCGCCGCCTTCCTTGTCGGCGTGCCTTTGCACCTCGTTGCTGAAGGCGATCTGTAAAGGACGCGGTAAATCGAAGCCGTAATCGTTCTTCATCACATAGGCGATGCCGCCCTTGCCCGATTGGCTGTTGATGCGAATCAACGCCTGATAGTTGCGACCGATATCCTGCGGATCGATCGGAAGATACGGCACATCCCACGCCAAAGCGTTGCTTTGGCGCATCGCGGCAAAGCCCTTGGCAATCGCATCCTGATGCGATCCCGAAAAGGCGGTGAACACTAGATCGCCCGCATACGGATGACGCGCGCCGACAGGAATCTGCGTGCAATACTCGGATAGCCTGCGCAGGCGGTTGATGTCGGAAATCTTCAGACAAGGATCGACTCCCTGCGTCAGCATGTTCAATGCCAGCGTGATCACATCGACATTGCCCGTGCGCTCGCCGTTGCCGAAAAGCGTGCCTTCGATTCGCTCTGCCCCCGCCATCAGTCCCATCTCGCTGGCAGCGACCGCCGTGCCGCGATCGTTGTGGGGGTGCAGGCTGACAACGATACTCTCGCGGCGCGAGAAGTTGCGACAAAAATGCTCGATCGTGTCCGCATAGAGATTCGGCGTCGAGAGCTCCACCGTCGCGGGAAGATTGATAATCAGCTTTCGCGAAGCATCAGGCTCGAAGATATCGGCAACCGCCTCGCAGATCTCAAGCGCAAAGTCCTGCTCGGTCGCCGTGTAACTTTCAGGAGAATACTGGTAGACGATCTCCGTCTCGCTCTGTTGCTCGGCAAGGCGGCGAATATGCTCCGCCCCCTTGCGCGCGATCTCGATGACGCCCGCACGATCTTGCTGGAAGACGACGCGACGTTGCGTCTCGGAAGTCGAATTGTAGAAATGCACGATGGCTCGCTTTGCGCCGCGAATCGCCTCGAAGCTGCGTTCGATCAAGGCAGCGCGCGCCTGCGTTAAAATCTGAATCGTCACTCCCTCGTCGATCATGTCTTTTTCGATCAGCTGGCGCGTGAAGTTGAAATCGGTCTGCGATGCTGACGGGAAGCCCACCTCGATCTCCTTGAAGCCCATCGACTGCAGCTCGTCGAACATGCGCGTCTTGCGCTCGCTGCCCATCGGCTCGATCAGCGCCTGATTGCCGTCGCGCAGATCGACGCTGCACCACACGGGTGCTTGCGTGATGCGACGATCGGGCCAGCGGCGATCGGGCAGAGGCGTAGCAGGGAAGGGGCGATACTTTGACGACATGCTTTTTACCCCAAGCCCAGCTCGACGAGCATTTCGTTCATTTCGCGATCTTCGTCCAGCTCGCTCGTTGCGTGCTCGTCGTACAGATCGCGCGGCGCGTCCTCCTCGGTCAGGTAGCGCCAGCCCTGGAAGGGACGATGCTTTTGCGCAACTACGGGCATCAGCTGCGGCGAGAGCCAAATACGACACATCGTCATGCCTCTCTCGTCTCGGATCGACGAGAAGTCGGTAATCGTTTGGCGCACGGAGAAGCCGCCTCGGATGATCCAGTACAGCGATCCTCCGATCTTGATTCGATTAGCCAGCTTCGGCAAGGCGCGCGTGTCGTGCCACACCTTGTTCTTTCCCATGCCTTGCTCGATTGCCCAACGCATGCGCGCGCGCTGCCAGCGTGCCAACTCTTGTCGAGAGAAGCAACCCACGCACAGCTTTTTGATGTGAACGCGTTCCATGATTATTTTAGAATCTAGCCTCTCTTTTTTTGTTTTGCAACGCGCATTTTCGGCGTTGAAAAACATGCCCATTTCTCCTATAGATTCAGCGATAACCCTTGAAGAGATTTTTGTGCAGCAAGTTACCCCCTCTCCCTCGATCGAACAGCAGGACGCAGAACGCGAGAGCATGGAGTTCGATGTGCTTGTCGTGGGCGGCGGTCCTGCGGGACTTTCGACGGCGATTCGCCTGAAGCAGCGCGCACGAGAAGCGGGCGAGGAGCTCTCGGTCTGCCTGTTGGAGAAGGGAGCTATGATCGGTGCGCACATTCTCTCAGGTGCGGTCTTCGAGCCGCGTGCGCTCGACGAGCTTCTGCCCGCGTGGAGAGAAGAGAGCGACCTGCCCTTGATGACACCTGCGCGGCGCGATCGATTTCGCTTTCTGACCGAGCGCTACGCGTTGCCTCTGCCAACGCCGCCGCATATGCACAACAAGGGTAACTATATCGTCAGTTTGGGCGAGCTTTGTCGGTGGCTTGCTGGAAAAGCCGAGAGTTTGGGGGTCGATATCTTTCCGGGCTTTGCCGCCGTTGCACCGCACTTCGACGAGGACGGCGCGCTCGACGGAGTCCTGACCGGCGACATGGGGGTGGGCAAGAACTTGGAGCGCACTTCCAACTACCAACAAGGCTTGCTACTGCGCGCTCGACAAACCGTCTTGGCAGAAGGCTGCAGAGGTTCGTTGGGCAAGACGCTGATCGCGCGTTTCAACCTCGACGAAAACTGCCAACCCCAAACCTACGGCATCGGGCTCAAAGAGCTGTGGGAAGTACCTATAGGTAGCGCGCGAGGATCGAAAAATGCAAGTGGAGACATCTTGCACACGATCGGCTGGCCCTTGCCGCGCAACACCTACGGCGGCTCCTTCCTCTACCACCTACAGGACGAGCTCGTCTCCGTGGGCTTCGTCGTCGGGCTCGACTACGACAACCCCTACCTCTCTCCCTACGAGGAGTTTCAACGTTTCAAGCATCATCCCTCGATCGCAAAAATTCTGTCGGGCGGTCGCCGAATCGCATACGGCGCGCGCGCGCTCAACGAGGGTGGTGCGCAGTCTGTGCCGCGCGTGCATTTTCCTGGCGGGCTGCTGGTGGGTTGCGAGGCGGGGTTTATGAATGTTCCGAAAATCAAAGGCAGCCACAACGCCATGAAAAGCGGGATGCTCGCCGCCGATGCCATCTTTGATCAGCGCAAGGACACAAGCAGCAAGGAGATCAAAGTCTACGGCGAGCGTCTTCGCAAGAGCTGGGTTGCCAAAGAGCTGCATCGCGTGCGCAACATCCGTCCCGCCTTCCGCCTCGGCTTGTGGTGGGGGTTGCTGTACGCCGCCTTCGACACCTATATTATTAGAGGACGCGCGCCGTGGACTTTTCGTCATAGAAGCGACCACAAGCACTTGCTTTCTCGAACGCGCGCCCGTCCTATCGCTTATCCGAAACCCGATGGCATTCTCAGTTTCGACCTGCTGACAAATCTCTCTTTTTCGGGCGTGTATCACGAGGAGAACCAACCTGCTCACCTGCTGCTGAAGCAACCCTTGCTTGCCATCGCTCAAGGTGCCGAGCATTACGCCTCCCCTGAGACGCGCTATTGTCCTGCGGGAGTCTATGAGATCGTCGAGGAGAAGACGGGATTGCGCTTGCAGATCAACGCGCAAAACTGCCTTCATTGCAAGACTTGTGATATCAAGGATCCTATGCAGAATATCGACTGGACTCCGCCTGAGGGTGGTGGCGGTCCGAACTACGAAAGGATGTGATCGCCATGAACATGAAACCCGACAAGCACTCCTTCCCGCCCACTCATCACGTCTTGAAAGACGCACCTTCTCCCGCGCTAGTTGCGCGCGTGAGTATGGTGGAGAGTCAGCTGCGTCCTAATCGTATTTCGGACGAACGCATTCTTGCGGCGATGGGCTCGCTGTCGCGCGAGATTTTTCTGCCTGCCGAGCTGCGGCACTTGAGCTACAGCGACGCGACGCTGTCCGCTCAAAGAGGAAGATTTTTGCTCTCTCCTCTGTTGACAGCGCGTCTTTTGCAAGCAGCCTCGATCGAGAAGGGAGAGACGGTTCTTGTCGTCGCGGGCGGTAGCGCGTACCTTGCGGCTGTTGCCGAGAGGTTGAAGACGACCGTCTTCCTGCTCGATCGCAAAGAGAACTTTCTTGCCGATCTCGACACCGCCATTCTAGACTTGCGTCTTGACGGCTGCGTCTGCCTTTACGGCGATCCGCGCGAGGGATGGAAGCAGGATGCTCCGTATCGTTCGATCGTCATCGACGGCGGCGTCGAGCGGGTGCCTGAGGCGCTCTTTCAACAGCTGGAGATTGGAGGCACGCTAACAGCTGTGCGCATGCAGAAGGACGAGACAGGCGAGATCGTGCGTTGGCGCAAGGAGGAGGCGGGTGGGCTAGTTTGCGAATCGCTCTACGATGCGAGCGCGCCGCTGCTAGCAGAGTTTGCTAAAGAAGAAATCTTTGTCTTGTGAAAGCGAACAAGTGACGGGTTTTTTGTATTGAGTAGGGGGCGAGGTAATTCCCTTTGTTTTCACTCGTCCTAGAGACAAAAAGAATCGCGTTCTATTTTTTCTTTCCCTTTGCGGTCTTGATCACCTTTTCGATGGCATCGGATACCTGCTTGATGCTATCCGTGCCTTTGATCTCTGTCAGCAGTTTTTTCTTCTCGTAGTAAGGCACGATCGGCGCGGTCTGTCGTCGAAACACCTCCAGTCGCCGCGTGAGGGTTTCCGCCGTGTCGTCCTCGCGTTGTATCAACGCTGCGCCGCAGGCATCACAAACGCCCTCCTTCTTCGGCGGCTGCGTCTTCAGGTGATAGCCCGTACGGCATTTGGGACAAGACCTCCGCCCCTCGATACGAGAAATAACCGCCTTCTCATCGACCGTCAATACAATGACCGCATCGAGTTGTTTGTCTTTTTTCTTCAGCATGCTGTCGAGCTGCCAAACTTGCTGGTCGGTGCGCGGAAAGCCATCCAAGATAAAACCCTTCTCGTAGCAAGGCTTTTGCAGCTCCTCTTCCAACAGCGTGACCATTAGATAGTCCGGAATCAGTCTGCCCTCCGCCATGATGTCACATAGCCGCTCGATATGCGGCTGATCAGGCGTCATCTGTTCGGCAAGCCGCCGCAACATATCTCCCGTAGACAGCCAAGTCCAGCCGTGCTTCTTTTGCAAGAGCTCAGCCTGCGTCCCCTTGCCCGCCCCCGGCGCTCCGAGCAGCAGAATGTTCATCGTCGCAACTTGTGGAAACCCGATCGCCGCATAAGATTTTCGTAGCGATAGGACATCAGATGTCCCTGAATCTGCGCCACCGTATCCATCGTGACCGAAACGACGATCAACAGAGAAGTGCCGCCGAAGTAAAAAGGAACCGCAAAACGAGAGATCAGAATCTCAGGTAACAACGAAACCGCAACAAGATACAAGCCTCCGAAAACCGTCAGACGCGTCAGGACGAAGTCCAAGTAGTCTGCCGTGTGCGCACCAGGGCGGATGCCCTGAATGATGCCGCCTTGCTTGCGAAGGTTTTCCGCCGTGTCTTGCGGATTGAAGACGATCGCCGTGTAGAAGAAGGCGAAGAACAGAATCAACGCGCTGTACAGAATCAAGAACATCGGTTGTCCGCGTCCCAGCCATGCTGCGATCAACGACAAGACACCACCCTGATCGTCGCCCAGATTGAGGTTTGCAAAGGTCAAGGGCATGAGCAGAATCGAGCTTGCAAAGATGGGTGGGATCACCCCTGAGGTGTTCAGTTTCAAGGGCAGATGCGTCGATTCGCCGCCCGTCATGCGCGCTCCGCGTTGCCGCTTCGGATAATGCACGACCAGCCTCCGCTGCGCACGTTCGACGAAAACGATCACGACGATCACGGCGATGATCATCACCGCCAACAGCAACAGGAACGCCGTCGACAAGGCACCCGTGCGTCCCAGCTCCAGCGTGCCTGCCAGCGCGATCGGCAAGTTTGCAACGATTCCCGAAAAGATAATCAGCGAGATTCCGTTTCCGACCCCTCGTTGCGTGATCTGCTCGCCCAGCCACATAAGAAACATCGTTCCGCCGACGATGCTCACCACCGTCGAGACGCGGAAAAAGGCGCCGGGCTCCAACACGACTCCGCCGCTACTCTCCAAGCCGACGGCAATGCCGTAGCCCTGCAACGCCGCTAAAAGGACGGTGCCGTAGCGCGTATACTGGGTGATTTTGCGTCTACCCGCTTCCCCCTCCTTCTTCAGCTGCTCCAACGAAGGAACGGACGCCGCCAACAACTGCATGATGATCGAGGCGGAAATATAAGGCAGAATGTTCAACGCAAAAACCGTCATGCGACTCAAAGCGCCGCCCGAAAACATGTTGAACATGCCTAAGATGCCGCCCTGTTGCTGATCGAACAGCTCCTTCAACGCGATAGGATCGATCCCAGGCAAGGGGATATAAGTGCCAAGCCGATAGACGATTAACGCGCCAAGCGTAAACCAAAGACGTTTCTTTAAATCTGTCGCTTGTCCGAAACTCGCAAATGCGCGTTCTGCAAAGCGTCGTTGGTCGACAACGCTCGACATATCAAGAGGCAGACTCGGACGAAGCAGACTCGGCTGAAGAAAGCGTTGTAGATTTTAAGGCAGCCTTCCGAGCAGCCTTCTTTCCAACCTTGTCGCTAGCTTTAGAGCCAACCCTTCGGCTCGCCGTTTTACTTTTCCTCTCCAGACTGTTCTTTTGGTTCGAAGCGCGTTTGACCTTGCGCCAGTGCGTCGACTTTTGTTCTTCGCCTTGTTGAGGAGGTTGCTCTTTCGCGGGTTTTTTGTGATCGAAGGGTTTTATAAGCACCTCGCCGCCTTGCGCTTCAACAGCAGCGCGCGCGGCGGGAGAAGTCGCTGCGATCTCCAAAACAACCTTCGTCGAGAGCACTCCCTTGCCGAGCAAGCGCACAGGCAGGTCGCGCCGCACCAGTCCTGCTTCTAGCAACAAGTCGGGCGTGATCGGTGCGTTGGCGGCAAGTTTTTTGTCATCGAGCGCGCGTTGCAGCGTGCCGAGGTTGACGACAGCCCAAATTTTGCGAAAGGGATTGCTGAAACCTCGTTTCGGCACGCGGCGGAAGATGGGCATTTGTCCGCCCTCGAAGCCCTTGATCGCAACGCCCGAGCGCGACTTTTGCCCCTTATGACCGCGTCCGCCCGTCTTACCCAATCCTGAGCCGATGCCTCGCCCGCGCCGTTTGCGAGCGTGGCGTGCACCTTTGTTGTCCGAAAGTTCGTTCAGCTTCACGAGACCCTATGCCTCCGTCTCTAGTGTTTCTACCAGGTGAGCAACCTTGGCGATCATGCCACGCACCGAGGGGGTGTCGGGCAGCTCGCGCACGCGATTCATCGGACCCAACCCCAAGGCCCTCAAGGTCGCCTTCTGACGTTCTGGACGGCGAATCGCACTGCGCACCCGCTTCACGCGCACCACGGCGTGAGGTTTTTTCGTATCGCTCTTTTTCTTTTGCGTCATCAGTTTTTCTCCTGTTTGTCGGGTTCAATCTCTGCTTGCTTTTGTCCTGCTTGAGTATTTTCTAGGCTCTCTGGGTTTGCCTGTTCTGCTTCGTCAAAGTCTTCGTCTTCGTCGGCACTCGCCTTGCTTCGGATGAGGTTTCGGTCGCGCACGATATCCGAGACCTTCTTGCCGCGCCGTTGCGCGATGTGCCTCGGCGAGGAGGAACGCGCTAATCCGTCGAGCGCCGCCTTGATCATATTGTGCGGGTTGGAAGAGCCGATCGACTTGGCGACGACATCCGAGACCCCCAAAGCCTCGAAGACAGCACGCACAGGTCCGCCCGCGATGATGCCTGTGCCAGGAGGCGCGCTGCGCATCAACACGATTCCTCTACCGAACTTTCCCAAGATGTCGTGATGCAAAGTGCGTCCCTCGCGCAGAGGAATCCGCAGCAGCTTTTTGCGCGCGTGCGCCGACGCTTTGCGAATCGCCTCAGGCACCTCGCGCGCTTTGTTCGAGCCAATGCCGACGCGCCCCTGCCCGTCGCCGACCACGACCAGCGCGGCAAAGCCGAAACGTCGCCCCCCCTTGACAACCTTGGCGACGCGATTGATCGAAACTAGTTTTTCGATCAGGTCGTTCTCTTCGCCCTTGTTCTTGCTTTCTCGGTTGTAGCTCATCGTTGAGTGTGTCCTTGTTCTTGTCGTTGTTCTTGTCGTTGCCTAGAACAGCAGTCCCTTGTCGCGCGCCCCTTCTGCCAGCGCGCGCACTCTGCCGTGATACTGGTAGCCGCCGCAATCGAAGGCGACACGCTCGACCTTGAGCTTCAAGGCACGCTCGGCAAGAACCTCGCCGACGCGGCGCGCGATGGCACAGCCGCCGCTCTCGCTCGCCTTGTCACTTTTCTTGCCTGCGTCTTTCCCGCCAATCTCTTTTTCCAAGCTCGTCGCCGAAACAAGCGTCCCGTGCTTGCCATCGTCGATGATATGCGCGTAGATTTGGCGTTGCGAACGAAACACCGAAAGGCGCAAACGCCCCTCTGCGCAAACGGCGCGCAGCCGCCGTCGCTTACGTTGTTGCCTGCGCACAAAAGCCTGGCGTGTTGTGCTCACTTCTTCTTCCCTTCCTTGCGATAGACGAACGCGCCGCTGTAGCGCACGCCCTTGCCTTTGTACGGCTCGACGGGACGGAACGCGCGGATGCGCGCCGCCACTTCTCCGACGTGCTGTTTGTCGTGTCCCTCGACGGTGATGGTGCGCTCTGCCCCGACCGAGATCGCCATCCCCTCAGGGATAGGAAAGAGAATGTCGTGGCTGTATCCCAACGAGAGTTTCAAGGTCTTGCCCTCGACATGCGCACGATAGCCGACGCCATCGAAGGAGAGTTGTTTTTTGAAGCCTTGCGACACACCTACGACGGCTTGTTCGATGTTCTGTCGCACGGTGCCCCACATTTCGCGGCAACGTTTCGCATCGCCACGGGAGTGCTTCTTCGGCATGACGCTGATGCCTTCCTCAAGGTGGCGCGTTTCCAGCAAAGGCGACAGCGCGACCGAAAGGCTACCGCGCGTGCCGCGTGCGGTCAGCGTGGAGCCAAGCAACGTCACCTCGACACCTTGCGGCACGGGGACGATTTTTTTTCCGACTCGCGACATGTAACCCTGTTCCGCTAGAAGATTTGACACAAAACTTCGCCGCCGACATTCTTACGTCGCGCTTCCGCGTCCGAAAGCATTCCCTGCGCCGTAGATAGAATCGCTATGCCGAGATTGTTGTAAAAGCGAGGAATCGCGGTCGCCTTGGCATAGATGCGTCGCCCAGGTTTCGAGACGCGACGAATCTCGCTGATAGCCGGAACGCTAGCAGCATACTTCAAGGTGATCTCCAGCGTTGGCTTGTTCTCCAGCCTGCTAGCTTGTTTGTTATGCGGTAGCAGGCGATAGTTTTCGATGTAGCCCTCGCGTTTGCACACCTCCAACAGCGCGCTCTTCAAGCGCGAGGCAGGAGCGCACACCGTAGCCTTGCCCGCCGCTTGCGCGTTGCGGATGCGTGTTAATAGGTCGCCTATCGGATCGGTCATCGACATGAGAACGCTCCTTCTTCTACCAGCTTGCCTTCGTGACGCCGGGCAGCATGCCCTTCGATGCGAGCTCGCGCATAATAATCCGCGACGCCTGAAAGCGACGATAGTAAGAGCGCACGCGCCCCGTCGCCAAACAGCGATTGCAATAGCGCGTCTTGCTGGAGTCGCGCGGCAGAGAGGCAAGACGCACCTGCGCTTCGAACCTCTCGTCGGGAGCGAGGGTTTTGTCGCGAATCTTCTGGCGCAGCGTCGCGCGCTTGGTTGCAAACGCGGCGATCTTGCGTTCGACCGCCTTGTTGCGTTCTATCGTTCCTTTTCGTGCCATAGTAGAAAATCCTTAGTAAAGTGTTTCTTGTTCATCCTAGCAAAGTTTGCAACAAAAGATGCGTGTTCATGAGCGTTCTGCGACAAAAGGAAAATTGAAGCCCTCCAACAGAGCCAAGGCTTCTGCGTGGGTGTTGGCGGTTGTGCAGACGACGATATCAAGCCCTCGAATTTTGTCGATCTTGTCGTAGTTGATTTCGGGGAAGACGATCTGCTCGTGGATGCCGAGCGCGTAGTTGCCTTTGCTGTCGAAGGATTTGCGCGAGAGCCCTCGAAAATCTTTGACGCGCGGTAGAGCGATCGTCGTCAATCGATCGACGAACTCGTACATGCGCGCTCGGCGCAAGGTGACACGGCAGCCGATTCCCTGTCCTTTGCGCAGCTTGAAGCCTGCGATCGCGTTGCGCGCGCGCGTGATGGCGGGGCGTTGTCCTGCGATCAGGGTGAGATCTTCGATGGCTTTCTCCAAGTTCTTGCGATCGGAAGCCGCTTCCCCGATGCCCATGTTCAGACACACCTTGTCCAAACGCGGCACTTCCATGATGTTGCGATAGGCGAATTTCTCCTTGAGCTGCAGACGCAACACCTCGTCGTAGTGCAGACGCAGGCGAGGCAGATCAGAAGAGGGAGAAGAGGGAGAAGAGGGTGGTGTTTCGGACATTGTTGCCTCAACTGCGTTTGGGCTCAACGATCGTTTGTCCCGATCGTTTGGCGTAGCGAACTTTTTTCCCATCCTCGATACGAAATCCTACGCGCGCCGGCTTGCCGTCCTTCGGATCGAGCGTCATAAGAATACAGAGCGGCACCGGCAGCTCTTTTTCGATGATGCCTCCATCCGTCTCGCGCGTTGCCTTCGTGTGGCGTTTCACGCGATTGACCCCTGCCACGATCGCGCGCGCACGGTCGGGAAAGACCCTGAGAACTTCGCCCTCAACGCCCTTGCTGCGTCCGGAACGAACGAAGACTTTGTCACCTTTGCGAATCTTGGATGCCATTTTTAATTTAAACCTTAAATGACTTCGGGCGCGAGCGAGACGATCTTCATATAACGCTTCGCACGCAACTCGCGCACGACAGGTCCGAAGATGCGCGTTCCGATCGGCTCGCCCGTTTTGCTCACCAAGACGGCAGCATTGCGGTCGAAGCGAATCGCCGAGCCGTCGCGGCGCTGAACAGGATAGGCAGTGCGCACGATCACCGCGCGCAAAACATCGCCCTTCTTCACACGCGCCCGCGGCAAGGCGTCCTTGACCGCGACCACGATGATATCGCCGACGCTCGCCGTCCGCCGTTTCGAGCCTCCCAGCACCTTGATGCATTGTACCCGCCGCGCGCCGGAGTTGTCCGCGACGCTCAAGTGGCTTTGCATTTGAATCACGAGCCGCTCCCCTCGTCGAGAACTTCCCAACACTTGCGTTTCGACAAGGGACGGCATTCGCGAATCCGCACGACATCGCCTACGGAAACGCGGTTGAGCTCGTCGTGCGCCATGAACTTCTTGGAGCGGCGCACAACCTTCTTGTACAGAGGATTTCTCACGCGACGCTCGACAAGCACCGTCACCGTCTTGTCGTTGCTGTTCGCGACGACCTCTCCTTGTAAAATACGCTTCGGCATACTAGTCAGTCCTTTTTATTCTCTAGTTTCGGCTCAAGTTTCGTTTTTTGCTTTTCTTCCAGATCGCGTTGAGCGAGCAATGTTTTGATGCGTGCGATCTGTCTACGCGCGACGCGCACGGCGTGCGATGCCTCCAATTGTCCCTGCGCCTGTCGGAAGCGCAGGTTGAACCCCTCGCGTCTGAGCGCGATCAGTTGCTCCTTCAGCTCTGAGGCAGTCTTGCGCTTGAGCGCGTCGAACAGCCTGTTGACGCTTTGCGTTTCTTTGGTCTTTGCCATCATTTTTTTCTCACCCCTTGTTCCCTTCGAGCGTAAGTCTGGAGACAACCTTTGTGTCGACAGGCAACTTCGCCGCCGCAAGTTTCAAGGCTTGGTCTGCCAGCGTATCGGCGACGCCCTCCATTTCGAACATGATGCGTCCAGGATTGACACGGCACGCCCAAAATTCGGGCGAACCCTTGCCCTTGCCCATGCGCACTTCGATGGGTTTCTTCGAGACGGGAATGTCCGGAAAAATACGAATCCATATCTTGCCTTGCCTGCGGATGTGCCGCACGATCGCACGCCGTGCCGCCTCGATCTGACGCGAGGTGATACGCGCGCTCGTCAGCGCCTTCAAGCCGTGCGAGCCGAAGTTCAAACGGCTGCCCCCCTTCGTAACGCCGCGCACTCTGCCTTTGTGCACCTTCCGATGTTTCGGTTTTTTCGGGATAAGCATCGATCAATCTCCAGCTCTTGTCGTTTATGCCAAGTTCTCGTTGCCACGTGCCTTCGCGCGTGCCGTCGGATCGTAGTTCATGATCTCGCCCTTGAATATCCAAACCTTGACACCGCAAACGCCGTAGGTAGTCATCGCGCTCGCTGTGCCGTAGTCGATGTCGGCGCGCAGCGTATGCAACGGAACGCGACCCTCACGATACCACTCCATGCGCGCGATCTCCGCTCCCCCCAGCCTTCCCGCGCAATTGATGCGAATACCTAATGCACCCATGCGCAGGCTGTTCTGCACAGCGCGTTTCATCGCACGACGAAAGGCGATACGACGCTCCAACTGCTGCGCCACCGTCTCGGCGACGAGTTTTGCGTCCAGCTCGGGTTTGCGAATCTCTTGAATGTTCAGCGAGATTTCCATCCCCGTCGTTTTCTTCAGATCTTCGCGCAGCTTCTCGATGTCTGCACCGCGCTTGCCGATGATCACACCAGGGCGTGCCGAGAAAATCGTCACCGAGGGGTTCTTCGCTGCTCGCTCGACCAAAATCCGCGAGATCGATGCTCCCTTCAAGGTGGCATAAAGATGCTTACGCAACGCCAAGTCCTCGTGCAGCAGCTTGCCGTAATCCTTGCTGTCCGCATACCAGCGCGAATCCCAGCTGCGATTGATACCGACGCGAAAGCCGATCGGGTTTACTTTCTGTCCCATTAGCCTTCCTCGCGCTCTTCGACGACGATCGTCATCGCGCTGAAGTCCTTGATGATCGGCGCAGCTCTTCCTCGCGCTCGCGGACGAAAACGCCGCATCCGCCGAGCCTTCCCCACCCAAGCCTCTTTCACAACTAGACGATCGATATCCAACTGCTTGTTGTTCTCCGCATTCGCAACGACCGAGCGTAAAAGCTTGCTCACCTCCAGCGCGATGCGCTGCTTCGAAAAGCGTAACTCTTGCAAGGCGCGATCGACAGGCTTCAGGCGAATCGTACGCGCGACATCGTTCAACTTCCGCGCGCTGATGCGCAACATACCCGCCTTGCCTCTGCTCTCGCGATCGCCGCGCCCGTAGCGCAACGCCTCGACGCTCGCCTTGTCCTTGTTGCGCGGAGTTTTGCTCGCGCTTGCACTCTTGCTCGCGCTTGCACTCTTGCTCGCGCTTGCACTCTTGCTCGCGCTTACGCTCTTGCTCGCGCTTGCGCTCTTGCTCGCGCTTGCGCTTGCGCTCTTGCTCGCGCTTGCGCTTGCGCTCTTGCTCGCGCTTGCGCTCTTGCTCGCACCCGCAGCCTTTTTAGACTTTGCGGCGGATTGCTTTTCCTCTGCCATCGCTTGCTCTCCTCTGCTCTTCTCGTTCAGGCGCGTTTCGCCTTCTTGTCGCCCGAATGGGCGAAGAAGGTACGGGTTGGGGCGAATTCGCCGAACTTGTGTCCGATCATGTCTTCGGAGACGAAGACAGGCACAAACTTTCGACCGTTATGCACGGCGAAGTTCAACCCGACAAACTGCGGTAGAATCGTCGAGCGTCGTGACCATGTTTTGATCGGATCCTTGCGTCCCGATTCGCGCACCTTCGCCGCCTTGGTGAGCAGGTAGCCGTCGACAAAAGGACCTTTCCATACAGAGCGTGACATAGCAAGAACTTCTCCTGTTTGTTAGCGTTTTTTTCCGCGCGCGCGGATGATGAGTCGGCTCGACGCAGATTTTTTGCGCGTCTTCAAGCCTTTCGTTTGTTTGCCCCAAGGCGAGACGGGATGTCTGCCTCCGGCTGTTTTTCCCTCGCCGCCGCCGTGCGGATGGTCGATGGGGTTCATGGCAACGCCGCGCACGGTCGGACGTACGCCGAGCCACCTCTTTCTTCCTGCCTTGCCGAGTTTCTTGTTTTTGTTGTCGGGGTTGGAAAGCGTTCCGATCGTCGCCTTGCACGCTCCGGGCACCATGCGGATTTCGCCGCTTTTCAAGCGCACCTGCGCATAGCCCTTGTCGCGTCCGACGATTTGCGCGAATCCCCCTGCGGCGCGCACCATCTGTCCGCCTCTACCTTCCTGCAGCTCGATGTTATGCACCAGCGTGCCGACGGGCAACGAAGAAAGTGGTGCGGCGTTGCCCGGCTTCACATCCACCGTCTCGGCAGAAACGACATAGTCGCCCGCCGCCAGTTTTTGCGGCGCAAGAATATAAGCATGCTCGCCGTCCTCGTATTTCACCAGCGCGATGAAACAGCTACGGTTCGGATCGTACTCCAAACGCAACACTTCTCCCTTTGCGTCGATCTTCTTGCGTTTGAAGTCGATCGTGCGATAGCTCTGCTTGTGTCCGCCGCCGATGTGGCGCGTCGTGATGCGTCCGCGATTGTTGCGTCCGCCCGTCTTGGGCTTGCCCTTCGTCAGAGCCTTGAAGGGCTTACCGCGATGCAACCCCTCGCGCACCACCGAGACCAACGCGCGGCGACCAGGAGAGGTAGGTTTGGCAGACTTCAACGGCATAGCAACAGACTCCCTACTTCGTCACAGAGCCGATATCGATGCTTTCGCCCTTTGCCAGGCGTACAAAGGCTTTTTTCGTCTCTTTGCGCCTGCCGATCCTGCCGCGAAAGCGTTTCTGCTTGCCCTGCAAGCGCGATGTTGTCACTTTGTCGACCTTCACTTTGAAAATTTTCTCGACCGCCGAGAGGATTTCAGGCTTCGTTGCGTCTAATGAGACATTAAAGGTCACCTCGTTGCGTTCCGCTCCGAAGGTTGCCTTCTCGCTGATGACGGGCTTTTGCAACAGCGCGAGCGCACGCGAGATGGAAACATCCGTTTTTTTGAAATACCGCCAGCTCACGACAACACCTCTCCCCCTGTGCCTCGCCGCACAACCTCTGCGAGCGTGCTTTTTCCCAGCAGCAGCGAGTCGTACTTGACGATGTCGTAGATATTCAACCCCTGCTGCGCCACCAGCAAAAGATGCGGCAGATTGCGCGCCGCCAGCTGAAAGTTGCGGTCGGGCGTTTCTCCCAACACGATCATGGCATTCTGCAACGCCTGCCAGTTCTTGCGCTTTTGTTGCAACAACGCGGTCTTCGGTGCCTCCAGCGTCTCTTGCTCGATCACGAAGAGTTTTCCCTCCCGCTGCTTCTCGGAGAGGGCAGAGCACAACGCCGCCTGCCGTACCTTCTTCTGTAAAGAATGGGCGTGAGAGCGTGGGGTCGGGCCGAAGACAACCCCTCCGCCACGAAACTGCGACACCTTGCGCGTGCTTCTGCGCGCACTGCCCGATCCTTTCTGACGCTGAATCTTGCGCGTACTGCCGCGAATCTCGCCGCGCGTCTTGACCTTGTGCGTTCCCGCTCGACGCTTGGCAAGCTGCCAATTCACGACGCGCGCCAGCAAATCCTTGCGGAAGGGGGCTTTGAACACTTCGTCGTCAACCTCGACCTCGCCCGTCTTCTTACCGTCCAAAGAATGCACAGGAATCTTCACGAGGAGACCTCCTCAACTTGCGACGCTTCTTGTTCAGACGAGTCGTCTTCGGACGGATTGTTTTCTTTGAGAATTTCTTTGTTTCCCTTGATTCCAGCGGGTCGTGGTGTCTCGCTCGGCAAGGCTTTTTTGCCCGCGTCCCTGAGGATCACCCATCCGCCCTTGGCGCCGGGGATGCCACCTTTGACGAAGATCAGATCCTTCTCCTCGTCCACGGCGAGAATTTGCAAGTTTTCGACCGTAACGCGCTTGCCGCCCATGCGCCCCGGCATTTTCTTGCCCTTGAACACCTTACCCGGAAACTCGCGGTTGCCGGTCGAGCCCATCGAGCGGTGCGAGACCGACACGCCGTGCGTTGCGCGCAAGCCGTGAAAATTATGTCGTTTCATCGCGCCGGCAAAGCCCTTGCCGATCGAGATCGCCGTTACATCGACGAATTGTCCCGTTGTAAAGTGCGAAACAGAAAACTCCGCGCGCGGCGGAGGCAAACAGTCTTTAGATACAGGAAAGGAGACGATCTTGCGCATCGCGGGACACTCGGCTTTGGCGAAAACACCGCGCATGGGCTTGCTCAAACGCTGCGGCTTCTGCTCTCCCGCTGCGACGCGCACGCGAAACAAGCCGTCGGGCGCGGGGGTTGTCGCCATGTCCAGCACGCGCACGCCCTCCAACCTCAACATCGAGACAGGACAATGCCTGCCGTCGTCGGCAAACCATCGCGTCATGCCCACCTTCTGCGTCAAGAGACCGCACCGCCGCGACTTCGGAGGCGACCTCAAAGTCTGCTTAAGCGCGCTCGACGGCAGGCTAGCTTCTGCGGGCGGAGAATCGGGTGTGGTAGTGTTTTCGGACATGCTACAGCGTTAGATTTTCACCTCGATTTGGACACCCGCCGCCAAGTCGAGCTTCGAGAGTGCCTCGACCGTTTGCGGAGTCGAATCGATGATATCGATCAGTCGCTTGTGCGTACGCATTTCGAACTGCTCGCGGCTTTTCTTGTCGATGTGCGGCGAGCGCAGCACCGTGAAACGTTCGATATGCGTCGGCAGAGGAATAGGCCCTCGCACCTGCGCGCCCGTCTTGCGAGCGGCAGAGACGATTTCCAAGGTCGACTGGTCGAGCATCTTGTGATCGTACGCCTTCAGGCGAATACGGATGTTCTGACTTGCCATAACCCTTTCAGACCCTTTCTCTGACCTTCTCCAAGTTCACGCTCTGACGAGCGCTACTTGACGACCTTGGTGACGATTCCTGCTCCGACCGTCCTTCCGCCTTCTCGGATGGCAAAGCGCAAGCCTTCATCCATGGCGATCGGCGCGATGAGCTCGACATCCATTTTCACATTGTCGCCCGGCATGACCATCTCGGTACCTTGCGGCAGCGTCACCTGTCCGGTCACATCGGTCGTGCGGAAGTAGAACTGCGGGCGGTAGTTGTTGGCGAACGGAGTGTGCCTTCCCCCCTCGTCCTTAGTCAGGATGTAGGCTTCGCCGTTGAACTTAGTGTGCGGCGTGATCGAGCCCGGCTTTGCCAAGACCTGTCCGCGCACGACATCTTCGCGGTTTACGCCGCGCAAGAGCACGCCGACATTGTCGCCCGCCTCGCCCGAATCGAGCAATTTGCGAAACATCTCGACACCCGTGCATACCGACTTTCGCGTATCCTTGATGCCGACGATCTCTACTTCTTCGTTCACCTTGACGCCGCCGCGCTCGATGCGCCCTGTCACGACCGTGCCGCGTCCAGAGATGGAGAACACATCTTCGATGGGCATCAGGAAGTCCTTATCCTTCGGGCGGTCGGGCTGCGGAACATGCTCGTCGATCGCCTTGACGAGTTCTAAAATTTTCGTCTTGCCGATCTCGTCGTCGCGTCCCTCCAGGGCTGCGAGTGCCGAGCCAGAGACGATAGGGATCTTGTCGCCGGGGAACTCGTATTTCGTCAGCAGCTCGCGGATTTCGATCTCGACCAAATCCAACAGCTCCTTGTCGTCTACTTGGTCAACCTTGTTCAAGAAAACGACGACGGCAGGAACGCCCACCTGACGCGCCAACAAGATATGCTCGCGCGTTTGCGGCATGGGACCATCGGCGGCATTGACCACCAAAACGGCACCGTCCATTTGCGCTGCTCCCGTGATCATGTTCTTGATATAGTCCGCATGCCCTGGGCAATCGACATGCGCGTAGTGACGCTTTTCGGTTTCGTATTCGACATGCGAGGTGTTGATCGTGATGCCGCGCTCCCGCTCTTCGGGTGCTTTGTCGATCGAATCGTAGCTCGCGAAGGTGGCGCCGCCCTGCTCGGCGAGGATCTTCGTGATCGCGGCTGTCAGTGTCGTCTTGCCGTGATCGACATGCCCGATAGTACCGATGTTGCAATGCGGTTTCGTCCGTTCAAATTTTTCTTTAGCCATGGAAACAGTCTCCTGAGGGGTTGAGGTTGAAAAAGGGGTTACGCCGATTCAGAACAGATCTCTTGCGCTATGTTCGGAGGAACATGCGCGTAAGAATCAAAGAGCATGCTGTATTGCGCACGTCCTTGGCTCATGCTTCTGAGCGTATTGACATAGCCGAACATCTTTGCAAGCGGCACGCGAGCATCGATGACACGCGCGTTGCCGCGTTGTTCCATCGCGCCGACCTGTCCGCGTCGCGCGTTGAGATCGCCGATGATATCGCCCATGTAGTCTTCGGGTGTGACGACCTCCACCTTCATGATGGGCTCTAGCAGTTTTGCTCCAGCCTTAGGCATGGCTTCGCGGAAAGCTGCGCGCGACGCGATTTCGAAGGCAAGCACAGAGGAGTCCACCTCGTGATGCGCACCATCGAACAGCGTCGCCATGACATCAATGACAGGATAGCCCGCCAGCACACCGTTGTTCATCGCCTGCCGCAAGCCTTTCTCGACACCGGGAATGTACTCCTTCGGCACAGCTCCGCCGACAATTTTAGCGTTGAAGGTGAAACCCGAGCCCTTTTCGCCGGGCTCGAAGCGTAAGGCGATACGCGCGAATTGTCCCGCGCCGCCCGTCTGTTTTTTGTGCGTGTAGTCTATTTCGTACTTTTTCGTGATCGTCTCGCGGTAGGCGACCTGCGGTGCGCCTACATCGGCTTCGACCTTGAACTCGCGCTTCATGCGATCGACGATGATCTCTAAATGCAACTCGCCCATGCCCTTGATAATGGTCTGCCCGCTCTCCACATCGGAGGTGACGCGAAAGCTCGGATCCTCGCTCGCCAAGCGTCCGAGCGCCGTGCTCATGCGTTCTTGGTCTGCCTTTGTTTTAGGCTCGACGGCAACCTCGATCACAGGCTCCGGAAATATCATGCGTTCTAAAACGAGCGGATGCGCGCTGTCGCATAGCGTATCGCCTGTCGTTGTGTCCTTCAGTCCGCACAGCGCGACGATGTCGCCGGCGCATGCTTCCTTGATGTCTTCGCGCGAGTTAGAATGCATCAACAGCATACGACCGATGCGCTCCTTCTTGTCCTTGACCGTGTTCAACAGCTGCATGCCTGAGGAGATCTTGCCTGAATAGACGCGCGCAAAGGTGAGCGAGCCGACAAAAGGATCGTTCATAATCTTGAAGGCGAGCAACGAGGGTGGAACATCGTCCTTCGGCTCGCGTTGGATTTTGACACCATCGGTTTCTTCTCCCTCTACGGGGGGCAAGTCGGAGGGCGCGGGCAGATAACTCACGACGGCATCCAACAGCGGTTGGACGCCCTTGTTCTTGAACGCGCTGCCGCAAAGGACAGGGACAATCTTACCAGCAAGCGTTCCCTTGCGAATGCAAGCGACAAGCTCTTCCTGCGATGGTGTTTTGCCGTCTAGGTATGCTTCCATCACCTTGTCGTCGTGCTCGACGGCTAGTTCGATCATCGCCTCGCGTGCGGACGCTACTTTTTTGCGCATGGCATCGGGAATGTCTTCTGTGATCATCTCCGCTCCCAGCGATTCGTCCTTCCAGCGCAACGCGCGTTCTGCGACGATATCTAAGATACCCTCGAAGGCTTCTTCCTTGCCCCACGGCAGCTGCAACACCACGGGGGTTGCCCCCAACCTTTCGCGAATCATGTCGACGCAGCGATCGAAGTCTGCGCCCATGCGATCCATCTTGTTGACGAAAGCCATGCGCGGCACATGATACTTGTCTGCTTGTCGCCAGACGGTCTCGGATTGCGGCTCGACGCCCGCGACCGCATCGAAGACGGCGACCGCGCCGTCCAAGACGCGCAACGAGCGTTCCACCTCGATGGTGAAATCCACATGCCCAGGAGTGTCGATGATGTTGATACGATGATCCTTCCAAAACGCCGTCGTCGCCGCCGAGGTGATGGTGATGCCGCGTTCTTGTTCTTGTTCCATCCAGTCCATGACAGCGTTGCCGTCGTGCACCTCGCCGATCTTGTACGAGCGTCCCGTATAATAGAGGATGCGTTCGGTCGTCGTCGTTTTACCCGCATCGATATGCGCCATGATACCGATGTTACGGTAGCGTTCTATGTCGGTTGTGCGTGCCATTGTTCGCGGAGTCTCTACCAGCGATAGTGCGCGAAGGCGCGGTTGGCTTCTGCCATCTTGTGCGTGTCTTCGCGTTTTTTGACGGCGTTGCCGCTGGAGTTCGATGCATCCAGCAACTCTCCGGTCAGGCGTTGGATCATGGTCTGTTCTGAGCGTTTGCGCGCTGCTGCGATGAGCCATCGCAACGCGAGCGCTTGTGCGCGTTCGGGTCGAACTTCGACGGGCACTTGGTAGGTTGCCCCTCCGACGCGCCGCGAGCGCACTTCGACTTCAGGGCGCACATTGTCTAGGGCTTCTTGAAAAATCTCGACGGGAGACTGACCCTTGCGTTCTTCCGCTGCGGCGAAGGCGTGGTAGACGATTCGCTCTGCCTTCGACTTCTTGCCGCCCAGCATCATCTGGTTGATGAGCTTGCCGACTATATCGTTGCGGTAGCGAGGATCTGCGGTGGTCTCGCGTTTGTCGGGTTTTCTGCGTCGTGCCATGGTGAGGGTCTCTTCTTTGCGTATGAGCCAAGGCTACTTGGGCTTTTTCATGCCGTATTTGGAACGGCGTTGCTTGCGGTCTTTCACGCCTTGCGTATCTAGCGTTCCGCGAATGATGTGGTAGCGCACGCCCGGCAGATCTTTGACGCGCCCGCCGCGCAGCATGACGATCGAGTGTTCTTGCAAGTTGTGTCCTTCGCCGGGGATGTATCCTGTCACCTCGAAGCCGTTGGTGAGACGCACGCGTGCGACCTTGCGCAGTGCTGAGTTCGGCTTCTTCGGCGTTGTTGTGTAGACGCGCGTGCATACGCCGCGCTTTTGCGGACAGCTTTCTAAGGCGGGAACTTTGTTACGCGAGGGTTTGGCGCGACGGGGGTTTCGCACCAGCTGGTTGATCGTAGGCATGAAAGAAGAGAAGTAGAAGTTGCGTAAAAATTAATTAAAGATGAGTGAATCTAAAAAAGAAAGGATAATTTATCCCAGAGAGAGTTAAACAGCGCAAGAAACCGAATGCCCTTTACTGTGCTTTACAAAAAAAGCACAAAAGAGACAAGGCTCGGTATCACAACGATTTCGTAGACGGCGCGGAGAATTGAGTTCCTCACGCTTATCTGTGGGTGATTCTATGTTTTTGTTTCCCTTTGTCAAGCCCTAGATTTCTTTTAGCTATTTTTTTCGGATGTTTTTTCGAGAGCGGTTTTTTTGCAGTTTTTTTCTCTCGCGTGGCGAGGGGAGGCGGTGTTAGGCTTGGGGAAGACGAGGGGGGAAGAAGCGAAGTCGGCATTGCGGACAAAGCCCTAATTTTGAGGAGTGTTATTTCATGAAAGCATTAGTTTTGGATTCTGCGGACGGGAAGGCTGTATCGGCGAGTGTGAAGGACTTGTCTGACTCGGACTTGCCTGCGGGCGAGTTGTTGGTCGAGGTGGAGGCGAGCGGCTTTAACTACAAGGACGGCATGGCGATACACGGCTTGGGCGGTCTTGTGCGCGAGTATCCGCATGTGCCGGGGATCGATTTGGCGGGCAGGGTTTTGGAGAGCGCGAGCGACAAGTTCAAGGTGGGCGACAAGGTGATTGCGACGGGCTTTCGTCTTGGAGAGTGGCATTGGGGAGGATTTGCCGAGCAGGCGAGGTTGCCGGAGGCTTCGTTTGCGGTTGCTTTGCCGAGTGGTTTTTCTGCTCGTTCGGCGATGGCGTGCGGCACGGCGGCGTTCACTGCCATGCTTGCTATGGCGAGGTTGCAGGAGATTGGCATCACTAAGGAGAGGGGGAAGATTTTAGTGACGGGGGCGTCGGGGGGGGTTGGATCCTTTGCGGTGATGTTTTTTGCGCGCGAGGGTTATGAGGTTGTTGCTTCTACGGGTGGCGAGCACGAGGCGTATCTGAAGAAGTTGGGTGCGAGCGAGGTGATTTCGCGAGATGAGTTCAGCGAGCCGCTCGATCCTCGCAAGCCATTAGAGAAGACGCGATGGGCGGGGGTTGTCGATTCGGTGGGGGGTGCGCCGTTGGCGCGGGTTTTGGCGCAGACGCAGGCTCACGGCGGGGTTGCTTCGATTGGTTTGACGGCGGGGTTTCAGATGTCGGGGACGGTCTTGCCGTTTTTGTTGCGGGGGATTTCTTTGTTGGGGGTTGATAGCGCGATGCATCCTGCGGCGGGGAGGGCGGCGTTGTGGCAGAAGATTGCGGATTTATTTCGGGAGGAGGATTTTGCTGAGATTGCGCATGTGCATGGATTAGCGGAGTTGCCGCAGTTAGCGGGCGACATTTTGGATGGGAAGATTCGCGGTCGTGCTGTGATCGATCCGAGGATGTGAGGAGAGGGGAAGATGGCGCGATCTTTTTCCGCGATTGTTTTAATTGGCATGTCGGGCGTGGGGAAGAGTCATTGGGCGAATATCTACGGGAAAGGGGGATGCGTCGTCTCTGCCGACGATCAGATTGCCGACAAAATCTCCTATAAGATGCGAGGGGCGGGCATAGCGGATGAAGACGAAAACATTGACAAGCTCGCTGCCTTTGTCGGTAAATTCGGTGGTGAGAGATATGGTGGGTTTGCGCGTGATGAGTTTTTCAGCAGGCAGGAAATTTATCTTGGAGCAGAGCTTGAAGGTTCGCATGATTTTTTGAGCATGTCTCATGCCCCATCGTTGCCGCGGCTGTACGACACAACGGGCAGTTTTTGCGAGGTTTTTACAAAGTATGCAGGCGGGGGAGCTCACCGTCCTATGGATGGATTCTTTGTCGACTTCATGAAAGGACGAGCTTGTGTTGTCTACCTTGCTTGTGGTCAGCAGGAGAGGAAAATTTTGCTGGACAGGCAGTTGGAGCGTCCCAAGCCTATGGTCTATGATAGAGAATTCTTTGAGGCGTGTTTGCAAGATTACAGACGACAGCAGTCTGTCGCAGAGGAGGATATCGTCCCTGATGACTTTTTGCGCTTTGTCTTTCCCAAAGCTATCGAGCATCGCAGTGCGCGTTATGCAGAACTCGCCCGTGTCACCGTGATGACCTTTGAGCTAGAATCTCTGTTGCAAAAAAATCCCCCCTCAACCTTTGCAAATGCTTTTGTCAAACTTGTTAGAGACAAACTCTCCGACAAGGAACGCTCTGCCTCCCGCGCACAGCAGGAGATAGCATAGTGTCAATCGTCGACTCCCCCATTCCCCCCTCATAGAACTGCCAGGGCTTTTCGTCTTGCCCGATTGTCGCAAAGAACAACGCAGATTCGTCTCTCTGTGTTGCTTGTCAGCTAGGGGATAAATTTCCCTTGCGCGAGGCTTGCCTCGCGCTCCCCCATAGCGCGTTGCTTGCAATGCGCGTCCGTGATGTTTGCTACGCACGCGATGTTTTGCATCCGTCATCATACAAACTCTCCCATCCCCAACACAGAAGAGCGTATAATGACAATCATCGCCCCCCCATCATTCCCCCCGATAGAACAACACCACCCCGCCATATAACCCCACCCCTGTGATCTCTCCATGACCTCCTCTTCCGATCCCCTCAGCACCGCGCACCGCGCCTTCCTCAAAGCCTGCCGCGCTATTTCATCTTCCTCGAAATCCGAGGCGAACAACAAAGGCTTCATCCGCTTCCAAGAACGCCTTACCGCCGAACTCCTCTCCTCCGACCTCTCCCGCATCGACGGAGCAACCTTCGTTCGCGATACCATCGCCCTGTTCAATCTTGGCGCATCTCTAGCGAAACATCCTCCGCAAAGCCTCGGTAAAGCCCGCCCCTCCATTCGCTTCCTCAAAGCCTTCAGCGACAAAAGCTACGAAGGCGCAAAAGGATTCAGTTTTCTGCTGCTCCACGAAAACATGCCCTTCCTCGCATCCTCGCTCGCTAACCACTTCGCGCGCGAACGACTCTCAGTACAGCGGTTTATTACCGTCGTCTCCTCTCGTGACCTCTTCCAAGGCAAGGTCTCCGACGACCCCTCCCTTACACGCGAACAACGCCACGACGATCTCGCCGCCGTTCTCGTCCAATGCCACGGCGACGACAGCGAAACGCGACAAAAAGAAATCCAAGATAATGTCAATCGCGTCTGCGCCCGAAACCGCGCCGCCGTCGAAGACTGGCAGCGCATGCGCGAAGCCATCGACCGACACGCCCAAGAACTGCAACAAAACTTCGCAAGCGACCTCGCCTCCGACAAACACGCGAATCCAACCCTCGAAAAACAAGAAGCCATCGATCTGCTCCAGTGGGTTTTGGACGAAAACATGACCTTCCTCGGATTAGCGCGATTGTCAAAACAACAAGCAAAGCCCCAAAAAGAAAGAGAAGGAGAAGGAGAAGGAGAAGGATTGGGCATTCTTGACGAATCCCGCGACGCAGGCTTCTCGCCGCGCGAACTCTTTACCTCGACAAAGGTGTTCGACGATTTCCGCGCCTCGTCAGAAAGCGTCGTCATGCTGAAAGCCGAACGCCACGCGCTCGTCCACCGCGATGTGCCGCTCGATGTGCTGTTAAGCAAGGAAATCTCCGGCGGCGGGATCGTCGTGTTGGTAGGCTTGCTCACCTCGAAGGGTGCTTACGCCTCGCTCGAATCGGTGCCTTTGCTACGCCGCCAACTGCGCGCTATCGGCGCACGGCTTGGCGTGGTGGCACGCTCGCAAAAAGCCCGTCATGTGCGCAACCTGCTCCAACTCTATCCGCGCTCGCTCCTGTGGCAAGCTCCCCTCGATACCCTCTGCCACCACATCGAAGACATGCGTGAAGCCCAACAGCGCGGCAATGTAAAACTGCTTTTGTTGCGTACGCAGGGAAAGCTCTCGGCGGTCGTGTGCATGGCGAAGCAAAACTACGGGGTGGGCATGGAGCGCGTCTTTGCCCGTATTCTCGCCCGCAAGTTGCAAGCGCGCGTCGAGACCGAAGGTGCGATGATCGGCGAGGACGCGCTCGCGCGCGTCCACTTCCGCATCGCGTGCGATGAGCTTCCTTCAGCGAAAGGAGCATCGAGCATCCGCGCGATCGAAGAGGCGCTCGGCAAAGCGGCGCGCTCGGCAGAAGAGCGCGTCTCTGCCGCGCTGGAGTCGACCTTTCCGTCTGAGCGCTGTCCCGCGCTGCTCGTTCGCTACGCGAAAGCCTTCCCCGCCGCCTATTGGGAGGAGGAAGAAGCATCCGAAGAAGAGGAAGAACAGAAAGGCGAAAGCAAGCTCCTTGTCGAGGCGCAACTTGCCCAAGACCTCCAACTCTGCGAAGAATGCCTTGCGCGCGACGATGGCATCGCCCTCTCGTTTCGCCAACAGAGCGGACAAGCGCATGCTCTCTCGCTGTGCGTGCGCGGCGGGCTGACGCTCTCCGACCTTGTGCCTATATTAGAGTCGCTCGGCTTCAAGACGCTCACCGAAACGCCGTATCATCTCTCGTTCGCAAACCAAAAGAAGGATGGCGAGGAAAATGACGCGCACGAACACGCGACGCTCTACCGCGTTCAACTGGAAGCGCGCGCCACGCCCTCGCACCCCGAAGACTTGCCCGCGCGGTTCATCGCCTGCTTTCAACGCATCCACAAAGGGCTACTGCCCGCCGATTCGTTCAATCGCCTGCTGCTGCTCTGCCATCTCGACTGGCGCGAGGTTGCGCTGCTACGCGCCATGACGCGCTACTTGCGCCAAGCTGCTGTTCCCTTCTCGCAACAACTTATCGCCGCCGCGCTCGCCCGTGCACCCCACATCGCGGAGAGTCTTGTCGCCCTCTTCAAGGCGCGCTTGGATCCCGCGCTCGTAGAAAAATCACAAGGCGAGCGAGGAGCAGAAGACTTAATAGCCCGTCACAACGCGAGCATCGAAGAGCAACTCGCCGAGGTAGCCTCGCGCGAAGACGACCGAATCGTACGCCTGCTGCGTCAGACGGTCGCTGCCATCGCGCGCAGCAACTACTTCCAAGCCAACGATGCGACAAGCGAGACGCTTCTTTCGTTCAAGTTCTTCTCGGACAAGCTGGACTTCCTGCCGAGCCCGCGTCCGTGGCGCGAGATCTTCGTCTCCGCCTCCGACTTCGAGGCGGTGCATCTGCGCTTCGGTCCTGTTGCGCGCGGCGGCTTGCGGTGGTCGGACAGAATCCACGACTTCCGTACCGAGATTCTCGGACTAGTCAAGGCGCAGCGCGTGAAGAATGCCGTCATCGTTCCCGTCGGCGCGAAAGGAGGCTTTGTCATCAAGTCTCCCGATCCCGATCCCAAAGCCCGTCAGCAGCAGGGCATCTCCTGCTACAAACGCTTCATCGCCGCCATGCTGGATATCAGCGACAACTTGCACGATGGTAAATCTGTTTCTCCGCCGCGCACTCGCCGCTGGGACGGCGACGATACCTACCTAGTCGTCGCCGCCGACAAAGGCACGGCGACCTTCTCCGATATCGCCAACGGCATCGCTATCGAGAAAGGATACTGGTTGGGAGACGCCTTCGCATCAGGAGGCTCGGTCGGCTACGATCACAAGCAGATGGGCATCACCTCGCGCGGCGCATGGGAATGTGTCGAGGCGCATTTTCGCGAGGCGCGTATCGATCGGCAGAAGCCCTTTGCCGTCATCGCCATAGGCGACATGGGCGGCGATGTCTTCGGCAACGGCATGCTCTATTCCGAGCAGACCGCGTTGATCGCAGCCTTCAACCACAAGCACATCTTCTTCGATCCCTCCCCCGAAGTCGCCGCAAGCCACAAGGAACGCCGCCGCCTGTTCGACAATCCCGCGCGCGCGGGTTGGGACAACTACAACGCCTCGCTGATCTCACAGGGAGGAGGGATTTTTCTGCGTAGCGCGAAGACCATTCCCCTCTCCAAAGAAGTGCGCGCGCGCTTTGATATCGAAGAAGCAAGCCTTCCTCCCGATGCCTTGATCAAGAAAATTCTCCAAGCGCGCACCGACCTATTGTGGTTCGGCGGCATCGGAACTTTTGTCAAAGCCGAGCGCGAGAACAACGCCGACATCGGCGACCACGCCAACGATTCCACGCGCGTATCAGGAGCAGAGTTGCGTGCCAAGGTTATCGGCGAGGGGGCAAACTTGGGCATGACGCAGGCGGGGCGCGTCGAGTTCGCGCTCAATGGCGGGCGGTGCAACATGGATGCCATCGACAACTCGGCGGGGGTCGATTGCTCGGATCACGAGGTCAACATCAAGATCCTGCTCGCGCTTGCAGAAAGAGCGGGGACGATCAACGAACAACAACGACAGAAGATTCTCGTCAGTATGACGGACGATATCGCGCACGATGTCTTGTCGAATAACTATCACCAAAGCCAAGCCTTGTCGTTGATGGAATCGCTGGGCTTGCGCAACATCGAACGACAGCGTTTGCTCATCCGCGACCTAGTGCGCGAGGCGGGCTTGGAGCGCAAGCTCGAAGAGCTGCCGAACGAAGAAGAGATCGACCGAAGACGCGACGAGAAGAAAGCGCTCACCCGTCCCGAACTCTCGGTGCTGCTGTGCTACACGAAGAATGCGCTCTACGAAAAGGTGCTGGCATCCGATCTGCCCGACGATGCGCGGCTCTTTTCTCTGCTACGCGATTACTTTCCTCAGAAGCTACGCGACGAGTTTCTCGACGATATTCGCAAGCATCCTTTGAAGCGCGAGATCATCGCGACCCGCCTGACAAGCCTCATCGTCGATCACTTGGGCGCAAGCTTTCTCGCCGAGGTGCGGCGCGAGACGGGCGCAAGCACCGTCGACATCGCGCGCGCTGCCTTTGTCGTCATGCAGCTCTTTGCGTTGCACGACCTTTGGAGCAGAATCGATGCGCTCGACGATAAGATCGCCGCGCCAAGAGCCACCCGCATGCGCTACGAGACGCAACGCATGCTCTTTCGTTTGAGCGCGTGGTTCTTGCATCGCTCGATCGATCTGTCGTCGTTGGATGCTGTCCAACAGCGATTCGCTTCCAAGATCGCCGATTTGGAGCGACTGCCGCAGAATCTTCCCTCCTATTTTCAAAACGAGTTTCAAGAGCGCGCCGCCATCTTTGCTCCGCACGAGGGTGACGACACGACAGAGCTAGCGCGTGCGGAGGGCTTGGCGCGCGATCTCGCTTTACTCAAACTTCGCTCGACCTTTTGCGACATCGCCCTGCTTGCAGAAAAGAGCAAGGTCAAGGCGCAGATAGCGGGGCGGTGCTACTATGCGGTGAGCGAAAAGTTCGGCTTCGATCGCTTGCGCACAACGCTCGATCGCTTGCAAGGCAGCGCAGATCCGTGGCAACAACGCGCGCTCGCCAATGCCATCGACGACCTGTGGGAGATGCAGGGATTCTTCACCGAGCAGGCACTCAAAACCCAACACGGTATTGAAGCCGCAAAGGGGGGGGCAAAAGAAGATGGTGCGGACGCTTTGGAAAAGGTTGTCGAGGCGTGGTTTGCAGACAACTCTAGGGCATTCGAGCGACTCATGCCGTTGTTGCAAGAGGCGCGTGGGAGCGTAAGATTGCCGATGGTGATGGTCTTGATGCGTACTTTCCATCAAACTGCTGCTGCTTTGACGGCATCTTAAAAGTGCCGTGCGCTATGGCACTAAAGCGCGTTTCTTGACAAGCCAACGCATAAGGAATACATAAGTAACGCCACATAAATAACATCTAGACTATTTCTCGCGCATGACTCTGCTTTGCCTGCTTTCGCCCGCCAAGCGTCTGGAGTTTTCTCGTCCGCAACCCCTCGCTTGCACTCTCGGCGTTCCCCAGTTTGCCCAAGAAGCCTCGCGCATCGCACTAGCCCTGAAGAGGCTGACGCAAAAGCAGTTGCAGGACTTGATGGGGATCTCGGCATCTCTTGCCGCGCGCGCTCACTCGCAGTATCAGGCTTTTTCTGCTACGGCAGATGCCTCTAACAATTCAAGCCGCGCTGCGCTCTACGCCTTCCATGGCGACACCTACATCGGGCTCAACGCCTACGCTTGGGACAAGGCAAGCGTCGCGCGGGCGCAAACGCGCCTGCGAATTCTCTCAGGGCTTTACGGTATCTTGCGTCCGCTCGATGCAATACAGCCCTATCGTTGCGAGATGGGACTGCGTCTCGGCAAGCTTGCTGCCTTGAAGAGCGCATCAGAGTTTGCGGAAGTGTTTGCGGATGCCGCCCTGTCTCAACTATCTCCTCAAGCCTCTTCTCAATCTCTTGCGCATTTTTGGCGCGGGCGCGTTGCGCTTGCCTTGCAATCGGATATCGATCGGACGGGAGCGCGCTGGCTCGTCAATCTTGCCTCGAAAGAGTATATCCGTGCTGTCGAGGGCGTTTCTGTCCCCCTTGTCGAAGTTGTTTTTGCGGAAGAGCGTGGTGGTGTCGAGCGCAGGCTCGGCATGGCAGAAAAGCGCATGCGCGGCATTTTGGCGCGTTACATTGTGGAGAACGATCTCTGCGATATCGACCAGCTCCGATCTTTTGGCGAGAGTGGCGATCAGCACGGCTACCGATTCGCTTCTGCCTCTGATGACGGCAGTCTGTTGCGTTTCGTCAAACCCTCTAGTCCAGCCCGCAATTCTGCCCGCTAGAGCGTCAGCATAAGGCTCTAGAACCTTGTAGAGACCTCGACTTCTGCGTGCCTTTTGGAGGAGAGCGGGATTCCTCGGATGATGAGATAGGAAGCCACGGCGTTCGCCAGATGCCACATCCAATGGGTTCCGTGCGTGTATTGTGCGCACTGCGGGATGTCGATACTTTTGAAGAAGAGTGCGAAGACCAAAACGACGCCTCCCAAGAAGAGCGTTCCGCCGCTTGCGAACTCGCCGCGCATCATCAAGGCGAACGACAACAGCAAGAGCCAAAAGACGAATCCCGTATGCTCGATGCCGCTGAAGGCGAAGCCGTGGAGGTTGCTGAGAGGGGTGAGCGCAAAGCTAGTTGCTAGGATGAAGATGATGGTGAAGAAGGTTTCCATCGTCGCCATTTTCAACCCGCGCGAGAGAACAGCCCATGAAGCGAGAATATCGAACAGAAGGATGGGCAACAGGTCGTAGACCAACGACAAGCGTGTGCCGTGCATGTGGAAGGCAAAACTCACCACGCCGATGCTCATCGTGCTGAGTGCCATGAAGAGTCGCAAGCCGTCTCCTTTTGCGCTACCGAAGCACATGCGCAGTCCCAACAATCCTGCGCAGACGAAGGCGAGCGCGCTAAAGGTGTTAAAGGGTTCTTGCCACTCACCGAGCGCGACGCGCTCGCAGTACAGACCTAGACTGGCGACTTCGCCGGAGCCTAAAAACTTCAACATCTGAAATGGTATCCTTTAATGACGATACTTGACGGAGGGGGAGGAGTGCAGCCCCTCCTCTTTTGTTGTATGTGTATGGTAGTGCAAAGTAGGGTTGTTTGCAAGCTAAAGAGCAAGGCGGCAGAGCATCGTTGTTTTTCTTCGCTCTAGAGGAAGAAGCAAGAAAAAATACCTTCTTACGAAGACCGCCTCGGCAAGAAAACAACCAGCAAAAACAACGCAACCGCGTTCAGCGTATGCCACAAGAAATGCGTCCCGTAAGACCACTCCCCCAACCCCTCAGCGCAAAGCGGCAAGTCTAACGAGCGTATCGTCAACGAGCCAACTAACACCACAAAAGCTACCCCCAATCCTCTAGCAGAACGCGACAAATCGGCGTTGTCTTTAATGTTGGCTCGGTATCCAATCCCTAACGCAATCAACCCTAACGCCAAAATAGCAGAGAAGTAAACATTTCCGCCCTGCAAACGCTCTCCCACAAAAGGCAGGTAAGAGAACAACGGCGCAAGCGCAAAAATGGCAACAACCCCTCCGCAAGCCTGCCAAGCCTTGAACGCCAAGCCTCGCACCAGCAACGCAAAACTCGCGCGTAGCATAAAGATAAGAAGCACCAGCGCATCCAACAAGGCAAAAAGAGCCAAGCCGCTCGCGTGAAAAGTCCACGACGCAACGCCGATAGCAGAAAGATTCAAGCACAGCATCAAACGAGTTCTGTCGCGGGCAGAGCTTGGCGCAAAGCTACGACGATAAACCAGATAGCCCGCAAAAGCCGCGAGCAGAAAAAACAAGCTGCTCCAAGTGTTCAGAGGCTCTTGCCACCAGCCCGCCGCCGCGCGTTCGCAATAAATGTCCAGCAAGGACAAGCCCTCTCCCCAAAGTTCTCCCCAAGACGGCGGCGGAGCTGCCCCTGCGCCTTGTAGGTCGGGGGGGTTGAAATACGCAAACTTGTCCGCAAACTTGTCCATAGAGTGACCGACCCTAAATGCTTTTCTTGAGCATTGTCAACAGCGTTGTCAACCTTTGCAAATACGATGGACTATCACCATCGCCCCCGCTGTTGGAGAGGATTTTAGGTTCGCTTCTTCTGTGCGTTGTTCTAGCAGCTTGTGGCTCTGCTCTGTGCAGAAGTGCTGAAAGTCTGTAAGCGAGCCCGCATCGTCCGAAAGAACGCGCAGGATACTTCCCGAAGCAAGGCTTTGTAACCTCTTGCGCGCCTTCAAAACCGGCAGAGGACAGATAAGACCGCGCGTATCCAGCGTCTCTTCGGTTATCTCTTTCGTTGTTTCTTCGGTCATTCTCTTCAATGCCCCCTTGCAACGCCTCCTGCTGCAACGCATGATAGTGGCCATGTTGAGAAAAAACATCTCTTTTTTGCTCCCCCCCCTGTTGCCTAGCGCGGCGATGGTTGCGGTCGTCGCCCTCTCGAATGTTTGGGCGCAGGAGGCATATCGCATCAACGACTATCTGCTGTGGGCGAGCTTTACCTATCCCTTCGCCTTCGCGGTGACCGACTATACCACATTGTTCTACGGCGCACCCCTCGCACGCCGAGTGGTCGCTTATGGCTTCGTGGTGGCGGGGGGTTGTTCTTTTCTGCTCGCAACGCCGCGTATCGCCATGGCGTCGCTTACTGCCTTCGCCGTGAGCCAGCTGCTCGATATCGCCGTCTTCGTGCGCTTGCGCCGTGCGGCTTGGTGGAAGGCTCCGCTAGTCTCCAGCAGCGTCGCTTCCTTGCTCGACACTTGGATTTTCTTCGCGCTAGCTTTTTTCGCCAGCGGAATCGCATGGCAGAAACTTGCGCTCGGTGATTTGTGCGTCAAACTCCTCTTCGCACTCTGCCTACTTCTGCCATTCCGCTTGCTGTTGCGACACAAGGGGTTCGCGCGCGTAGTTTAGCCTCTTGAAAGATTTTATAGCATTCGACGACTTCCTGCTGCCTCAGGAGCGAATCGCAACGCGACCGAGAGAAAAGCGCGAGCAGGCAAACTTGCTCTCTTGTCTCGACTTTTCTGGTCTCGACTTTTCTGGTCTCGAAGATGCGCCGAAAGATTTGCGTATCGAAGACCTACCCTCCCTGCTCAAGCGTGGCGATGTCGTCGTGCTCAACGACACGAAAGTCCTACCCGCAAGATTGCAAGCAAGGTTGCTCGCGTGTCGTAGCGAGGAGGAAGAAACCTCGGTCGAAGTAACTTTGGCAGAAAGAATCGAACCGAATTTGTTTCGCGCCTTCGTCAAAGGCAAAATAAACGAGCAGGCTAGACTGCAATTCGGCGAACAATGTGCCAACAAATATGACAATAAAGACCAGCCCTTCTTCGCGCAGCTGGAAGGACGCGACCCCGACGGATTGCTGCGCTTGAGGCTCAAAGGGATTAGCGAAGAAGAGCTGTACGACCGATTGGAGGAGGAGGGCGCGATGCCTCTGCCACCCTACATGAAGCGCAAGCCCGACGCGAAGGACAAACAAGACTATCAAACGCTGTTTGCGCGCAATCGCGGTGCGTTCGCCGCTCCCACGGCGGGCAGACACTTCACGCCGCGTTTGTTGGAAGAGCTGCAGCACAAGGGTATCGAGACGCTGTTCATAACCCTGCATGTCAGTTTCGGCAGCTTTCGTCCGCTACGCGACGACGAGGTCAAAGCATCGCGTCAAGCACCTCGTATGGCGCGCGAAGCTGTTGTCGTCTCGGCGGAGGTGGCGGCGCGCATCCAAGCCTGCAAGCAGCGCGGAGGGCGCGTGCTAGCGGTCGGTACCACCGTGGTGCGCGCGCTGGAGGCGGCTGCCTTGCGGGCAACAGCAGACGATGCGTTTTGCGGCGCGTTTTGCGGTGAGACCGACTTGTTTATCGCCGAAGGATTTTCTTTTCAAACCTGCGATTTGCTACTGACAAACTTTCATCAGGCGCGCGCTACGCCGTTGCTGCTGACTTGCGCCTTTGCTGGCGAGGAGATTGTCAAGCGTGCCTACGCGCACGCGCGTGCGCGGGCTTCGTATCGCTTTTTTTCCTACGGCGATGCCTGCCTGTTTGCTCGGCGAGCAAGGGGGTGATTTCTCAAGTGAGCCAAAAGAATAACCTCATCCGATGACGCAAGCAGAATGACGCAAGCAGAGTGACGCAAGCAGAATGACTAAAGCCTATTCTTTCGTCGTGGATTCTATCGAAGGCGCGGCGCGTGCTTGCACCTATGCCACGCCGCACGGCATCATCCGCACGCCGTGCTTCATGCCGGTCGGGACGCAAGCCAGCGTTAAAGGTGTTTTTCCGCAAACGCTAAAAGATAGCGGCGCTGCGGTCATCCTCGCCAACACCTATCACCTCTTGCTACGCCCGCGCCTAGAGGTTTTGGAGAAGAGCGGCGGCGTGCGCGCCTTCATGCGTTGGCAAGGCGCGCTGCTCACCGATTCGGGAGGATTCCAAGCTCTGTCGCTGGCAACCCTCGTCAAGGTGGAGGAGGGCGGCATCGTCTTTCGCTCGCACATCGACGGCACGAAGCTACACCTGACCCCTGAACTCGCCATGCGCGCCCAAGGCATCTTCGATTCTACCATCGCCATGGCGCTGGACGAATGCGTTGCCTCCACCGCTCCCACAGCGCGCTTGCGTGCCGCTGTCGAACGCTCGGCATTGTGGGGAGAACGCTCGCTCGCCTGCTGGCGCGAGCAGCGGAGGATTGAAACGCAAAAATCTTCTCAAGACGAGCGTGCGCTGTTCGGCATCGTGCAAGGCGGCTTGGACTTTGCCCTCAGACGCTTGTCGCTTGAGCGCACGCTTGCGCTCGGCTTCGACGGCTACGCACTAGGAGGATTCGCCGTCGGAGAAAATCCTACAGAGCGCAACGCCTTGCTGGAAAAAGTAGCTCCCCTGCTGCCGCGAGAACAACCTCGATACTTGATGGGCGTGGGCAAGCCGCGCGACCTCGTCGAAGCCGTCGCCTGCGGCATCGACCTCTTCGATTGCGTCCTCCCCACGCGCAGCGGACGCACCGGGCAAGCCTTCTGCTTCATCGACAACTCCCCGCACCTCATCACGCGCAACCTCCGCAACGCGCGCTACAAAGACGACCTGCAACCCCTAGAGCAATCCTGTCCCTGTCCCTGTTGTGCGCAGGGCTTCTCGCGTGCCTACCTGCATCACCTCGTCAAGGCGGGAGAAATGCTTGCCTCCATGCTGTTGAGCGCGCACAACCTCTTCTTCTATCAGCGTCTCATGGCGCAAGCGCGCGCCGCCGTGAAAGAACAACGCTTCGCAGCATTCCTCGCAACCTGCCGAGAAGAGCATGACGACTGACACAAACGACACAACCCAAATCTCGCAGATAGCCCCCGAGCAAGCGCGTCTTGCTGCGCGGGCGCGTGCGTTGGGCTTCTCCTGCTTGGGCGTGAGCGCGCCTCGGCTGGGGGAGGTGGCACAGGCGCGTTTGCGCGCCTTCGTCGCCGAAGGGCAATTTGGGACGATGGAGTGGTTCGCAAGGCGGTTGGAAGAAAGGTTAGACCCTAAAAAATTATGGGGGGAGGCGCGCTCCGCGATTGTACTTGGCATCGACTACACGCACGAAGGCGATGCTTACAAAGCTTGGCAACGCAAGCTTGCCGACCGAGGACTCGCGGGCATCGCCCTCTACGCCCAGGGTGAGGACTATCACGAGGTTGTCAAAAAGCGTCTGAAGATTTTCGCACGATGGCTTTGCTCAACCTACGACACGCAAGCGAAGGTGTTTGTCGATACAGCTCCCTTGAGCGAAAAAAGCCTAGCAGCGCAAGCGGGCGTGGGGTGGATTGGCAAGAACACGCAAGTGGTGTCGCGCTCGCACGGCTGTTGGCTTTTCTTGGGGGTGGTGCTGACGGCGCACGAGTTTGCTCCGACTCCTTTGCCGCAGAATCTTGGAAATCTTGCACGCGAGGTGGGGCGTTGTGGCAGCTGTCGGCGTTGTTTGGATGTTTGTCCGACGGCGGCGTTTCCGCGTCCGTATGCGTTGGACGCTCGGCGATGTCTTTCTTATTTGACGATCGAGCATCAAGGGGTGATCCCTCGTGAGTTTCGCGTGGCGATGGGTAATCGTGTGTTCGGCTGCGACGACTGCTTGGCAGTGTGTCCTTGGAACAAGTTTGCGCGTGCCTCCCAAGAAATACGAGCAGAAATGCACGAGGACATTCCTGAGGGAGCGGAGGATGGAGTGTCGATGGCGATGGCGATGAAGGTTGCCTTGCGTTCTCGTCGCGCGTTGGGCGCAGGGAGGATTGTGGCGTGGTTGCGTTTGGACGAGGCGGCGTTTCGCTTGTTGTTTCGCAAAACGGTCGTCAAGCGTTTGGGTATTGCGAGGTTTCGGCGAAACTTGTTGGTGGCGGCGGGCAACAGCGGGGATGCGGATTTGTTGCGGTTGGCGGAGCGGTATTTGGCGGACGGGGACGGGGTTGTTCGGGCGAGCGCGGTCTGGGCGGTCTGGCGATTGGGGGGTAGGGAGCGTATCAGGGAGTTGGCAGAGGGGTTTTTGGCGGGGGAGGAGGACGCGGGAGTGAGGGAGGAATGGGACTGGTGTTTGCGCTCGGTGAATTGTAGCCCTTGACAATTTCTTCTACGCCCGCTACTCTTCCTTGCATGTCCGTATCGACCACCAGCTCTACACAGAAAGCCGCCCAAGCTGCAGCACCGTTGCTCGGCACGCAAGCGATGGCTTCCTTCGATACCCTCTCCTACGCCAAAGTGCTGCAACAAGGAGGCGTACCTGCCAAACAAGCCGAAGCAATGGCAACAGCTCTCCTGCAATACCTTAGAAACGAGGTAGCAACAAGGCACGACATCGTCTTGCTTAAAAGCGATATCGCTGGGGTCAAAGCCGAACTCAAAGGCGATATCGCTGAGGTCAAAGCCGAACTCAAAGGCGATATCGCTGGGGTCAAAGCCGAACTCAAAGGCGATATCGCTACGCTTAGAGCCGAGTTCAAAGGCGTTCGTTGGGTGATTAGTGTTTTGCTTGTCCTCGGTGTCGCCAACCTTGGTTTTTCCATCTCCCTTTTTGGTTTCTTCCTCGCTCAACTCTAACCTCCTCCTCCCCCTCACCAACAAGGCTTTTTTCATGTCCGACACCTCTTCTAGTGCGAAACCCGCGTGGAAACGCTATCTTCCCCTCGCTGTCCTGCTCTCTGTCCTCGCTGCCTTCTTCGTTTTACGCACGACCGGCCATCTCGATTTCCTCTCGCTCGATGCCCTGAAAGATAACCAAGCCAAACTCCACGCGTGGGTCGATAGCAACTTTCTCACCGTCTACGTCGCCTATTTCGCCATCTATGTTCTCGTCACAGCCTGCTCGTTGCCCTTCGCGCTGCTCATGACCCTCACCGGCGGCTTCCTCTTCGGTGCCATCTTCGGAGGCATCGCCGTCGTCTTCGCCGCAACAATCGGGGCGACAACAGTCTTTCTCGCAACGCGCTCCGCCTTCGGCGACTTCTTCCTGCAACGCGCCGGTAGCAAGATCAAAAAGCTGGAACAAGGCTTCCAAAAAGATGTAGTCAACTACATGCTGTTCCTCCGCTTCGTTCCCGTCTTTCCCTTCTTCCTCATCAATATCGCCGCCGCCGTCTTTCGCGTGCCACTGCGAACCTTCTTCCTCACAACCCTGTTCGGCGTCGCCCCTGGCACCTTCATCTACGCCCTCTCCGGCTCCAGCCTCAACGATATCTTCGCCGCCGGTCAAGACTTCTCCCCCGAAACTATCTTGACCCCGAAAGTCATCGGCGCGCTCGTCGGGCTCTCGCTCATCTCGTTGCTACCTATCCTCTATCGCAAGCTGAGAAAATCTTCCTGATTCGATAATCCTTTGCCGCGCTATCTCCTGACGGTCGCCTACGACGGAAAATTCTTCCTCGGCTGGCAACGCCAATCCTCAGATTCTCTTCCAAGCGCACGCGGAAAAAGTTCACGCAAAAGCGTCCAAGCGACGCTGGAACAAGCCGTCTTCCAATTCTGCCAACAAAAGATAACCCTGCACGCCGCAGGCAGAACCGACCAAGGCGTGCATGCGCTCGCACAATACGCTCACCTTGATCTCGATCTCTCGTGCTTTGCGCTTAGGCAACGCGCGCCCGAAGAGCTGCTGCGCGATGCCGTCAACTTCCATCTGAAACCCCTGCCCGTCGTCGTCAAGAGGGTGCGAGCCGTTTCGTCCAGCTTCCACGCGCGCTTCTCTGCCACAAGCCGCGAATACCTCTACCGTATCGTCGTCAGTCCGACCCGCCCCGTCTTTCGCGCAGGAAAGGTTTGGCATCGCATGATCAACGCCCGCTCGCAACAACGCTGGGGCAACAACTTGGAGGCAGGAATCGCGCGGCTGCATCGCGCTGTCGGCGAGCTGCGGGGAGAAAACGACTTCGCCGCCTTTCGTTCCAGCGCCTGTCAAGCCCGCTCTTCGGTCAAGCGCATGTACAAGGCGGAAGTGCATCACGACGACGACGAGATTCGTCTCGTCTTCCAAGCCTCAGGCTTTCTCTATCGTCAAGTGCGCCTCATGACGGGAACGCTGCTCGCCATCGCCGAACAACGCATGCCCGAAGACAGCGTTCGACGCTTGTTGAAAGGGGAGACGCTTGCTCCCTCCTCGTCTTCCTCAACACCCTCCTCTTCGTCCGTTTGTTTGCTGCGTTCGCCGCGCTTTGCGGCACCTGCGCAAGGGCTCTACTTTGTCGGGGCAACTTACGATGATCTCTCGGAAGAACGACAGGCAGAACGATAGGCAGAACGATATGCTAGAGTGCCTTGATCGAGACGAACATGATCGTCTCGACATGCGGATAGCGATAGCCGTCGCTGTGCGCCTTCTCGCCCGTTCTCACAAGGCGGGTTGCGGGGTTAGCGTCTCCTTTCGTCGATGTCACTCCCTTGCTCATTTTTTCATCCATGCGCATGTCGATCTTCTTTCCGCGCATCACATTCTGCTGTGGCTTTATGTCGTGCGCGCTACCGCCGTCCCATAGATGGATCTGACTAGTTACGGTCGCGGTCAAGGGCTTCTTGAAAAAGTCGAACAGAGCGATACCCTTGCCCATCGGTGCCAAGAACTTATCGTTCGTCTCCAACAAAGCGATTGCAAAGGAAAACCTCTGCCCTGGCAGGGCTGAAATCACAAAAGATTGCTTCTCTCCCGCCCGTAGATTTTTTTTTGGAAAGCGCGCCCCGCTGACGACTCCCTCGTGGAAGGTCATGCCCTTCAGTATGGCGTGCGCCCTTCCTTGCTCGATCAACACTTCCATGCCGTTTTCGTACAGCTGCTCGCCGTGCTTGAACAGAGGGTGCTCCTGATCGTGCAAAACCCACACGCCTTCGCCGAGAGTCCAACTGTCCATGCGATGGCTTGTCTTGTTCTCGATTAGAATTAAAAAGGTTTTCACTTGCGTCTGCGCAACGGCGGCGGAAAGCAACGGAGGCATCGTCAAGACAAAAAAGAGCGCATGGCATAGCAGGCGCATTGCCTGCCTTCGTACGCGCTCGTGTAAGGCAAGCAGGCACTTTGGGCGTGAGGGGTTGTCGCGGCGGAGGGGAGGAGTGTCCATAAGAAAATTCTGTAGAGATGGTATTAGTAGAGTCCGACCAATTGCTTTTTCTTCGCCAAGCCCGTTCTTATAACTCTCATGGGTTTCACGCTCACCCTAAAGATACTCCCTTTAAAAGAGAAAAACAAATTACTTTTTCCCTTTAACGCCATTTTTTTTGCGATTCGGTCGTTTTTTCTCTCGCTGCTGCTTCTGTGACAGATTTTTCTGCGAATTTTCCGAAGATTTTTTCTTGTTTTTTCCTTGCGCTTGTCTTGTTTTTGTCTAGAATGCGGAATTTAAGGGGCAGATGTCCTTTTGTGAGAAAAGAGACAAGAGACAAAAACAAGCGAGCAATCTGCAAGTAGCGAGTGGGCAAGTGTGTTCTGCCAAGTGTGTTCTGCCAAGGATGTTCTGCAGAGTATTCTGTAAAGAGGCCTTGAAAGGATGACCTATTAGGATATCCTTCCGAATTCGTGCTGTGTTTGTTTGTATTTTTTGCGTTTTTCATCTTTCTTCTCATTCGATCTAGCAACGATTTCTCAAGAGGAGAACATCATAATGAATCAAGAATCCCTTAACAGGAAACTGCGTGGGCTCTTCGTCTTTTTTGCCCTCGCCTTGGGCGGTGCCTTTTTGCTCCCGCAAAATGCGCATGCGCTGGGCGGCGGTAGCGGCGGCGGAGGCGATTACGGAAAAACACTGAAAGAAGTCACAAGCAAAGGCTTTGTGCAGTGTGGCGTTAGCCAAGGACTGCCTGGCTTTTCCAATCCCGACGATGCCGGGAACTGGAGCGGTCTTGATGTGGAATTCTGCCGCGCGGTAGCGACAGCCATCTTCAACGATCCCGACAAGGTGAACTTCTCGCCGCTGTCCGCCAAGGCGCGCTTCGAGAGTTTGCGCTCCGGCGAAATTGATCTGCTGGCGCGCAACACGACCTGGACCTTCGATCGCGATGTCGCGCTCGGCATGGAGTTCGTCGGCGTCAACTACTATGACGGGCAAGGCTTCATGGTGCGCAAGAACCTCGGCGTTAACAGCTCGCAAGAGCTGAATAATGTCAGCGTTTGCACGAACACAGGCACAACAACCGAACTCAACGCCGCAGATTTCTTCCGCGCGAACAAGCTCAAGTACAAAATCGTCGCGTTCGAAAAGACCGATGAGGTTGTCGCAGCTTATGACGCAGGACGTTGCGATGTCTATACAACCGACCGCTCGGGCTTGGCTGCCAACCGCACCAAGCTCTCCAATCCGCGCGAACACCAGGTTCTGCCCGAGATCATCTCGAAAGAGCCTCTGGGACCCGTCGTGCGGCAGGGTGACGAGCAGTGGGCGGATATCGTGCGCTGGGTGCTGAATGCCATCATCATCGCCGAAGAGCTGGAGCTGACCTCCGCGAACATCGCTTCGCACAAGAACAGCGACAATCCGAAAATCAGCCGCTTCGTAGGAAGCGACGGTGAATTCGGTACCGCGCTCGGACTCGACTCCAATGCTTGGGCATACAACATCGTCGCGAAAGTAGGAAACTACGCCGAAATCTACAATCGTACCGTCGGACCTAAAACGCCGCTCGGTTTGTCTCGTGGTGCTAATGCGCTGTGGACCAATGGCGGAATCCTCTACGCTCCGCCGATGCGATAACGAAAACCTAACAAGGTAGGCGTAAGGTCGCTCACAAGGGCGCGCCTTGCACAAACAAGGGAGGGAGACCGGACGATTCTCGTCCTGTCTTCCTCCCGCCTGCTTTTTCTGACAAGACATCCCAGAGGAGAGGGAGGGGATAAGACAAGTGTCTCAAGTGATCGACAATTCTAGCGAGAAACGACGGTGGTCGTTGCGTAGCTTGTGGGCTTCGCGCAAAGGACGCGGCTTGATCTATCAAGTGCTCATGTTTACAGCCCTGCTGCTGTTTATTGTCATTCTCGTGAGCAACGCCTTCTACAATATGGAGCAACGCGGCATTAAGGCAGGCTTCGGCTTCCTGAATCGCTCGGCGGGCTTCGGGATCATACAGTCGCTGGTGAGCTACGACGAAAGCTCTAGTTACGGAAGAGCTTTCGTGGTGGCTTTGCTGAACACCATTCTCATTGCCAGCATCGGTGTGGTGTTGGCTACTCTTTTGGGCTTCGTGATCGGTGTCATGCGCCTTTCTTCGAATTGGCTGATCGCACGGGTCGCTGCCATCTATGTAGAAACCTTCCGCAATATCCCACTGCTGTTGCAGATTCTGTTTTGGTATGTGGCAATTCTGAAACCCCTGCCTGCGCCGCTCGATCTTTTTCAGCAGGGGGAAAGTTTTTCCTTCTCGTTCAACAATCGAGGATTAATCTTTGCAACGCCTTTGCCGCAGGCGGGCTTCTCGCTGATCTTGTGGAGCTTGTTGTTGGGAGTTTTGGGCTCGATCGTATGGAGCCGCTACGCGCGCCGAAGGCAGTTGCAGAAGGGGGACCAGTTGCCCGTCGTTTTGCCTTGCCTTGCGGGTATCGTTGGTTTGCCGCTCGTGGTCTTTTTTGTGCTCGGCATGCCGTTGGATTTCGCGAAGCCTGTGATGGCGCGCTTTACTTACGAGGGCGGCTCGACGGTAGTCATCGAGTTCTTTGCTCTGCTGTGGGCGTTGGTCATCTACACGGCAGCCTTCATCGCCGAGATCGTGCGTGCGGGCATCCAGGGCATTCCTTTTGGACAAAGCGAGGCAGCCTATTCCTTGGGGTTGAAGCGCACGCAGACGATGAAACTGGTGACGATTCCGCAGGCTTTGCGCATCATCATTCCTCCCTTGACGAGCCAATACTTGAATTTGACGAAGAACTCGAGCTTGGCGGCGGCGATCGCCTATCCTGATTTGGTGTCGGTGTTTGCGGGTACCGCGCTCAGTCAGACGGGGAGGGCGATCGAGATTATGTTCTTGACGCTTTCGGTCTATCTGAGCTTGAGCTTGCTCACCTCGTTTGCGATGAATGTCTACCAGCGGCGCACGCAGATTGTCGAGCGTTGAGGAATAAGGATTTTTAGGATGGCTGGACGAGCTCAATTGTGGTTGCGCGAGAACCTGTTTTTCTCGTGGCGCAATGGCATCGCGAGCGTTGCTGTCCTTGGCTTTTTGTCGTGGATTGGAGTTAATCTGGTCGACTGGTTTTTTGTCAGCGCGACTTGGAGCGGCAGCATCGAGGAGTGCCGAGCTCATCAAGACGGCGCGTGCTGGCCCTTCGTGCGTGTGCGCTTCAGCCAGTTTGTCTATGGGTTTTACCCTGAAGTCGAGCGTTGGCGCGTCAATGTGGTGGGGCTGGTTTTTTTCACGGGGATCGCGCTGTTGGTCTGGGAGCGCACGCCGTGGCGCGGCAAGATTGTTTTGTTCATGCTGTGCGTCTTTCCTGTTGCCTCGTGGTTTTTGATGCGTGGCGGTATCTTCGGTCTTGTCGATGTGCCGACGAGCCGCTGGGGAGGCTTCATGCTGACGCTTGTGTTGGCGAGCGTCAGTATTGTCACCTCGCTTCCGCTTGGGATTCTGTTGGCGTTGGGGCGTCGCGCGGAGTCTCTACCTTTTGTGAAGGCTTTTTGCGTTGTGTTCATCGAGTTTTGGCGCGGCGTGCCTGTGATCACGGTTCTGTTTGCGACCGCCTTTATGCTACCTTTGTTCATGCCTGCGTCGGTTAACTTCGATCAGCTTTTGCGCGCGATGGTCGGCTTCATCCTTTTTTCCTCTGCTTACATGGCGGAGATAGTGCGCGGCGGCTTGGAGGGTTTGCAACGCGGGCAGTACGAAGCCTCCGATGCTTTGGGCATGACCTACTGGCAGAGCAGGGTCAGGGTTATTCTGCCGCAGGCGTTGAAGATTATGATTCCGGGCATTTTGCTCACGATCATCGGCTTGTTTAAGGACACGACGCTGGTTTTGATCATCGGCTTGCTAGACTTTTTGGGTATGATTCAGGCGGGCATTTCCGATCCGCGCTGGGGAGCGCCGAATGTGCCTTTTACGGGCTATGCGTTTGCTGCGGTCGTTTATTTCTGTTTCTGTTACAGCATGTCGCTTTATGCGCGCTATCTCGAAAACAAGTTCAGCGCGGGGAAAGACCGACGATAATGATAAGACGGGGGTGGGGGAGCAAACAAGGGGGAGAAAACAAGGGGGGTTGCAACAACAAAGTTCAGGAGATTAGAGGATGGTAATAAGCAAAGGTGAGAAGATCATCGAGATCAGCAATTTGCGGAAGTCGTTCGGCACTTTCGCGGCTTTGCGAGGCGTCTCGCTGGATGTGAAAAAGGGTGAGCGGATTGTGATCTGCGGACCTTCGGGGTCGGGAAAATCGACGCTGATTCGTTGCATCAATCGTTTGGAGGTACCGTCTTCGGGTAGCATTATCGTTGACGGGGTGACGCTTTCCGACGATGTGAAGGCGATCGAGGGCATTCGCAGACAGGTGGGCATGGTGTTTCAGCAGTTCAACCTGTTTCCTCATTTGACGGTGTTGGAGAATTGCACGCTTGCGCAAATTTGGGTTGCCAAACGCTCGAAGAAGCAGGCGGAGGAGACGGCGCAGCACTACTTGGAGCGCGTGCATATTCCTGAACAGATGCATAAGTATCCTGGGCAGCTTTCGGGCGGACAGCAACAGCGGGTTGCTATCGCGCGTGCGCTGTGCATGGAGCCGAAGGTTATGCTTTACGACGAGCCTACCTCGGCGTTGGATCCTGAGATGATCGCCGAGGTGTTGGATGTCATGGTTGAGTTTGCCGAATCGGGCATGACGACGGTGTGCGTCACGCACGAGATGGGCTTTGCGCGCAAGGTTGCGGATTGCATGATTTTCATGGATGCGGGCAAGATTGTCGAGGCGAGCGATCCGAAGACCTTCTTCACCAACCCGAAGAGCGAGCGCACCAAGCTGTTTCTGAACCAGATTCTAGAACACTAGATGCTTCTAGGTGGTTGCGCACAACTAAAGAGGGTGCGTCAAGAGGGCAGGGGGGCAGGGCAGAAGGGGAGCAGGGCAGAAGGGGGGTTAAAAAAACAAAGGGAGCGAGGCTTGCGCCTCGCTCCCTTGTTCTTGTCTGTTTTTGGCTATATTGCTCCGAGATCTTTGACTTGGTCTAGGATTGGGCCAGCTGCGTCTGGGGTAGTATCGTCGCCGTTGATAAATATGGTGTAGGATGGCAATTGTTGAACATGCGATGAGTTACCCTTGTCATAAGTTATCGGATAGAATTTATCAAAGACGATGCGGAATACTTCATTGCTGTTAAAATATATCTCCATCATCAAGTCATCTGTTCCGGCTCCGGGAGGCGGGCTGTCGTATATTGATTCTGCAATAGAACCAGCGACTTGGTCTGTTTGACTCCATTCGAATTTTTGAATAGGGGTACCGCTATTTCCATCATGATCGTAGTAGAAGGCTGATTTTGAACCTGCTTGTGAACCTGGTGCTTCGTATCCTCCTCTGTAGTATTTTATGCTAATGGTAGAGACGAGGTCCTCTTGCAGTTTAAGGTTAATCGTGTTACCCGCAGCAATGGTTTGCCCTGTAAATGTTGCCCATACTTTGTTATTTAGGGGGGCTAGATCGATGAAGTAGTTACTGTCTCCTCTTGCTTCCGCCTCATTGTAGTTGGCACCAACGAATATATTGTTTGCTAGCAAGCTCTTGTCGTCCGTTTGATCAATCCCAAATTTCTCTAGCAATTTCTCGGCTCTTTGCAATCCGAGTGAGATGATTTGATCTAATTCCGCGCTGCCTTCCAAAGATTTTTCTGCGTCGCTCACGATCAAGGCTATCAGATCCGCTTGCGCTTGGCTGTAGGAGATATCGGGCAAAGGAGCGTCTGTGCCTACGCTAGCGTCTGCTCCTTGATCTTGTTGGGTTGTAGGCTCTTGTTGCAAGAAGTTTGTCACCTCGCCCGCGTTTTCGAAGACATCGTAAGAGCGCGCGGCTTTCTCGGCGGAGATGGTCGATTCTTTTACCTTGTCGCCGCCGTTCTTGATGGTCAAGGTATCGAAGCCTTGGCTGATTTCGTGCTCTTCGCCTTGCGGGGTCGTGTAGAGGATGCGTCCTTCCAAGAGCGTGATGCTGGCTTCCGCTCTTTCTGCGTCCACTTCGCCTACGATCTTTGTTCCGCGAATGCCGATCTCTCCGATGGGTGTGCGCAGTTGCACATTGGCAGGATCGCCCTTGGCGACCAAGCCGCTGACATAGGAGAAGGCACCGCTCAAGATGGAGAGGACTTGCAACCCTTGCGAGGTAGAACTTTCGTAAGAGAACTGGTCGAGCGAGATGCGTGCCTCACCGCCGATCTTGAACTGCGTTCCATCGGCAAAGATCATGCTGGCTGAAGAAGCGGAGGCTGTGGAAATCTCGTCGCCTTGATAGAGTTGGTCGCCGTCTTGAAGGGCTTTCGCCTCGCCATTGCGAATCACCAACACCGAGCCTTCCAAGTTCTCGACGACGGCAATCGCGCTATTGTCCAAAGATTTGTTGTCGCCCAAAAGACTTTTGAGCAAAGAAGCCGCGTAGAAATCTTGCGTGTCCCCGTTCTGCAAGAAGGAGGCGATCATCTGAGGGGTAAGCACTGCTCCGTCCATCGTCGTCAAGGCGGGCGGGTTCGGAGAGGCAAAGTAGTTCTTCACCACAACGCTTTCTCCCTCTAGCGTCAGGACGAGGTCGTTGCCGTCGCGGCTGTAGGTCGCTTTCGCGGCAAAGGACATCGAGGGCAACGAAGAAGAAATGCCATCAGAAGACAAAAGACGCGCTTCGAGGTCGAAGGAGTCGTTCGTTTGCGTTTGCAGATCGTCATAGATGGCAAGGTTATCGCCAAGATTGTCGTTAAGGGTTTCTTTGGACATGATCGTTTCCTCTAGGTGGTGTGTTGAACTTGGCGACCCGTGGGACGGGCTTCGTAAAGTTTCTTTCCCCCGTTATTCTCCCCCTGTGTGTTGCTCCCCGTTGCTCCCCTGTGTTGTGTTGCTCCCCGTTGCTCCCCGTTGCTCCACATAGATGTCTCTATCTGTCCCAACGCCTGCGTATTGTCGCGGGTTGGAGGCGGATAGTCAAATCACGATTGCGTGATAAGTGTTCACATTTTTGTGAAGTGAAAGGGGTTTTCAAGGATTTTCGAGCTCTTCCCAACCTTATGCCTTTCTATCAGGCACTATCAGGCGCTATCAGGCAAGAGTAGCGTGTTGCTGTCCTGCTCGATAAAAACCTCTGCGGCGCGTCGGCGTGCGTTGTAGTCGCTCGCCATCACCGCGCCGTAAGCTCCCGCAAGGCACAGGGCGAGCAGATCGCCCGTTGCAACTTTCTCCAACCCTTCGTGCTCTCCGAAGGCATCGCTGCTCTCGCAGACGGGTCCGACGACCCAAGTTTTTGTCGAAGCTGTGTGCTCGGCAGAGATCTCCGCAGAGCTGTTGCCAACGACGGGCAGCAAGCGGTGGTGCGCGTCGTACAGCGCGCAGCGGAGGAAGTTGTTCATCCCCGCATCGACGATGAGGCAAGTTCTACCTGCGATATGTTTCACATCGATAACGCGCGCAAGCAGTAATCCCGCCGCCGCGGCGATCGCGCGCCCCGGCTCGCAGAGAACGCGCGTCTTCTCGTCTAGCACAGGGGCGAGCCACTTTTCGGCAGCACGCGCATACTCCAAGGGCGAGAAAGCGGGCGCGCCGCGCTCGTCGATACCGACTCCGCCGCCCAAGTCGAGCCGTCGTAAAGGCAACGACAAGGCTTGCATCTGCTTTGCCCATTCGGCAACGAAGCGAAAGGTTTGTTCAAAAAGAGCAAGATCGCAGATCTGAGAGCCGCAATGGACAGCGATGCCGTCGAAGACAATCCCTTGCCAACTTTGCTGCCACAAGCCGAGCGCCTGTTCAGGAGCGATGCCGAACTTGTCCGTCTTGCGTCCTGTAGAAATTTTATCGTGTCCCCCCGCCGCGATATCGGGCGTAAGGCGCAAGGAAACCGAAGCGAGCCTGCCTTGTTGGGATGCAACCTTACTCAAGCGTCGCAGCTCCGATTCCGATTCGACATTGATATGCAGCACGCCATGCTGCAAGGCGGCGCTAAGCTCATCATCGCTTTTGCCAACCCCCGAAAAAACGATGTTGGCGGGGGCAACGCCGCTCGCCAGCGCGCGCTGCTGCTCACCCTCGGAGACAATATCGAAGCCGCAACCCGCCCTCGTCAGCGTTTGCAGCACGCGCAAGCGATCGTTCGCCTTGACCGCGTAAGCGACTAACCCTCGCTCGCCGAAACAGCTTTGCCAACTCTCGTGCCAGACGCGCGCCTGCTGCTCTAATATCTCCTCCGCATAGACATAGAGCGGCGTGCCGAAGCGTGCCGCCAACTTTGTCAAATCCTGCCCGACAAAGCTCAGCGCGCCACGCTGCCGCTCAAGCCCGATAGGTAGAGATTCTGTAGCAAGGCTCGGTTGGACAACAGGCATGGCGCAAAGAGTAAAAAGTCTGGAGCGAAGAGCAAAATTAACGCGGAGGATAACGCGGTTTCTCGATATCCTCGGCAGGCAGAGGAGGCTTGCGCACGCCGCAGCCCGAAAGTGCGACACTCCACAGTAGGACAAGGCACAGCGTCAAAGTCAACGCGAGCAGGCAAGGATTAATCTTGCGAGCCTCAATCTTGCGAATCATGGAAATTCTTATGGCTCTGAGTTTTTTTCAAGCGCGCGACCTGCTCGCGCACGCGCTCAGGCGCGCTTGCTCCGAAGGCGTTGCGTCTGCGGAGCGCGTTCTCGACGGTGAGGCTGTCGAGTAGCTTTTGCGAGATAGCAGGAAAGATTTTTTGCGCCTCGGCGAGCGGCATCTCTCGTAGCGTTTTGCTTCCGCACGCCTCAGCTTTTCGGACGATCTCTCCTGCGACGGCGTGCGCGCTTCGGAAAGGCATGTCCTGTTCGAAAACTAGCCAATCCGCCAAGTCGGTCGCTTCAGGAAAACCCGCCGCCGCCACCTCGTGCATGCGGGCGCGGTCGGGCGAGAGGTGAGCCACGGTCGCGGTGAGCGCGTGTAAGGCGAGCCGTGCCTGATCGAAAGAATCGAAGAGTGCCGCCTTGTCTTCCTGCAAGTCCTTCGCGTAGGCGAGCGGTAGTGCCTTGACGACCCCCAAGAGAGCGACGAGGTTGCCGCAGAGTCGCGCCGCCTTTGCGCGTGCCAACTCTGCGCCGTCGGGGTTTTGCTTTTGCGGCATGAGGGAAGAGCCCGTGCTGGTCTTGTCGCTCAAGCGCACGAAGGCGAAGGGAGTGGAAGCCCACAAGACGATATCCTCCGCCAAGCGCGAGAGGTGGGTGGCAAGAATCGCGGTCGCAGCGAGGAACTCAAGCACGAAATCTCTTGCCGAGACAGCGTCGAGCGAGTTCTCCATCGCGTGCGAAAAGCCCAAGGTTCGCGCCAACCTATGGCGGTCGATCGGCAAGGCGCTGCCCGCAAGCGCACCCGCGCCCAATGGCGACAAGTCGTTGCGCGCGCGTGCGTCGTTCAGTCGCGCTCGGTCGCGCGCGAGCATCGCGTGGTAGGCGAGGCAGTGGTGGGCGAAGGTCACGGGCTGCGCGCTTTGCAAGTGCGTGAAGCCGGGCATTACCCAGTCGATCGTCTTGTCCGCCTGCTGCAACAGGGCTGCTTGCAAGCTTGCGATATCTTCGTCGAGCGTATCGGTTGCTCCTTGTTGCCATAGGCGCAGATCGGTCGCAACTTGGTCGTTGCGGCTGCGTCCGATATGCAGACGCTCGCCGTCTTCGCCGATGAGCGCGCACAAGCGTGCCTCGATGTTCATGTGGATGTCTTCCAACGCATCGTCGAAGGGAAATGTTCCGTCTTGCATTTCTGCGCCGATAAGCTCCAGTCCTCGCTCGATGTTGTCCGCCTGCTGTTCGCTCAGCACCTTGCTGAGTTTTAGCTCAAATGCGTAGGCGAGCGAGCCTCGAAGGTCTTCGCGCCACATTCTCTTGTCGATGGAGAGCGATTCGTTGATCGCGCGTGTCGGCGCGTCGGGCGCGCTTTCGAAGCGTCCACCCCAAATTTTGTGAGACGGTAAAGCTTTTGGTAAAGCTTTTTTTTTGGATTCTTGTGTTTTGCGCATGCGCGCGTCGTCGCCCTTCACAAAGTTAGAGGAAGCGTGCGCGCACGCCTTCCAAGGCGAGGGTAGGGACGAGGGGCGTGCCATCTAGGCGGACATACACGCTAATGGATGCGCCGCTTCTAGCGGGTTCAGGGGCAAAGAATTTAAAGCGCACGCGATTGTTGTCGTCGAGGACGAGGTCGCCCAGATTTTGACGCAGGTCTTCGTAATCCAGCGTCAGTTCCCGATCGTTACCGTAGCTTTGGTTGTAGCCTTGTTGGGTGGCTTTGATGATCAAATCGCCGCTTTGCAGGGCTTCCAAAATGTTCAAAGTGGCAGGGTTGGCAAAGGTCGCGTCTTGGAAGTTGAGTTCTAGCTCGCTGAAGCCGCCGTTACTTTCGATGGGCAGAGAAATATCGTAACGCTCGTATTCCTCGCTGCCTAGCCTTTCCTGGGTCGCGGTGGGAGGCGAGTCGGGTGCGGAGGTCGTCAAGGCGACGGTTTGAATATTGCCGCGCGTTGCCTTATCGTCGAGCACGGCTTGGCTGCCATCGGGATGGCGGAAGGCAATCGCCGAGAGGTAGTCGATTTGCTCATCGTTGCCCGTCGTAGGGGGAGTGTATTGGAGCCTTTGATATTCTTCGTAAGTGAAGGTGTGGCGAAGCAGCGTCCCTGCCGTTGTGCGGCTAGGCAAGATATTGCCGTCCAACACCAGCGTGCCTGTCGGAGATCGATGACTTTCGATTTCGAAGTTCGGGTTGTTTTGCCTTTGTGATTCGACAAAGGCGGGATCCAGGTTCAGACTTCTGCCTTGCAAAGTGACTTGCACATGCGTCGGCACGCCTGCGGCGTCTCGGTTCTGTTGTGCTTCTACTTGCTCGTCGGTAAGCCCTAGTTCGTTTTGTTTCTCTGCTATCTGCGCGGGGGTCGTCAAGCCGATGAAGGAGGAGGGGCTGCGAAGGCGTAGCAGATCGTCCAAGACAATAGCGTCCGGTGTGGCGGAGTCCAAGTCCGCATGGGCAAGCCTGCGCGACAGGCGGAAGTCGAGCGAGCCGTCCAGTTTCGTGTCCGCCAGCCTTGGCGGCAAGAGATCAGCTACGCGCGGGCGTTGGCTTGTGTCGGGCAGCTGCCCTTCTTGCACGGCAGCAGCAAGCCTGCTTCGGGCAGCTTCTAGCCTTGCGTTGTTGTGCGCTTGCAACTCTTCCAGCCGCCGCTTGTCACCTACGGGATCGTAGCTGCTGTAGCGATAGCGCGCTCGCTCTTGGGCTTGCGGAGCATTCGCCAAAAGCCGAGCAACGCGCTCTTCCGAAGAGACGGGGTTGAAGGCAGAGGGAAGAAACTCATTCCTCTCGATACGATCTTGGATTTGGTCGATCAGCAGTGTGTAGGCAGAGTCTTTGTTCTTCTGCACTTCCGCAAAAAGACCACGCGTTACTAAGGGATCGGGGGCAGTGCCGCCGCCCGACAAAAGGTTGCCGCCCAGCAGACGCTTTCCTTTGAAGAAAGTCAGCGCATTTTGCGAGGTTGCGTTCTGCTGTAACAAGCGTGCAGAGCGCGCGCGTTGAGCCTGCTCGGCTGATGAAGAGCTGGGATATTGCGGAGAAACAATATCGCGGGGCGCGGTCAGCCCTTTTACGGCGGTGAAAATATCGTTTGCCATCGAGTTGCGATCCTCTCGTATTGAGTCTCTTTTTGCTTCGACTTTTTCGAGTCTTTTGCTTTGTTGCCAAAATCTGCTCTGCCTTCTGCCGAGTTGATTTTGCTCTCTGTTCGTTCCTTGCACTTTCTGTGCCGTAAGAGCGAACAACCTCATCCTAGCCTAAGGGCTTGCGAGAAGTCAAGAAAAAAAGAATTTCTGTCGTAGCAAAGCCCTCGTGGGATTTGTCTGCGAGCAAATTTTTATTATGTGTAGCGGCTGTAGATGCGTTCGATTTTTTTTGCGAGGGCGAAGTCTTGCTCGGTGATGCGTTTCTCGCTGTGTGTGGAGAGGGAGATGGAGACCTTATTGTAGCTGTTTTGCCAGTCGGGGTGGTGGTTTGCGCGTTCGGCTTCGAGGGCGACTTCGGTCATGAAGGCGAAGGCTTGGCGGAAGGTTTTGAAATGCAACTCACGCGACAGGGCGGGACGGGTTGCGTCTTCGCTCCACGCTACAAGTTCTGCGGGCAGCTCTGCGGGCAGATTTGCGGAGAGTGCTGATGGCAAGGAAGAAGAGGAAGGGGGCATCGGCGGATGTCCCCCTTCCTCTGTCTCGTAGTAAATATTTGTTATTCGCCTTTGAGAATCATGATGATGCGCAAGACATAGAAGAAGATCGTCACGAAGGTGGCGTAGAGACCTAGTGCGCCCAAGATGGCTTTGGCGCGTGAGACCTTTGGGCTATCCGAGGGGTCGTAGGTATCTTTCACCATTTGTGTTTGATAGGCGGTCATGGCGGAGACGATCAGAACCATACCGACGGACAGGAAGAGATCGATCGGCGTGCTTTTGATGAAGAAGACATTCACGAGGATTGCCAAGAACAGTCCTATGCTTGCCATAAAGAGGAACTTGCCCCAGGGAGCGAGGTCTCGTTTTGTTGTGTAGCCGTAGAAGCTCAGCGAGGCGAAGATGGTGGAGGTAATGAAGAAGGCTCGTGCTACATCGGCGTTGGTGCTGGCGTAGATCAGCGGTGTGATGAGGAGTGCTAGTCCTGCGGCGTAGCTCCAAAAGACGAGATGCGCTGTACCTAGGGATTTTGTCAGGATCAGCTTTGGTGCCATCCACCCTAGTCCGAGAACGCCTATGAAGACGACCCATTTTAGGGCTGAGCCGAAGATGGCGAACATCAACGCTTCGTTGGAGGCGACATAGTAGCAGACGACGCCTGTGAAGCCGATAGCGAGAGCCATCAGATTGTAGACGCTGAGCATGTAGGCTCGCAGACCTGCGTCGACGGAGGCGGCGGTACCTTGCCATACATTCTGGCGTGTTTGGGGATCGGACATGGGGGTTCCTCAGTAGGGGTGGGAGGGTTCTGTTGGCAGGATAGGTTTTTTTGGGCGGCTTGGCAAGGGGATTGTTGGGCGGGGCACTTGTGTGCGTTTCTGCCTTTGCCTGCGCTCTTTAAAGCCAATCCTGCAACTGCGCAATCAAAAATCGATCCGCAGGCAAAGTCAGAAAATTTGATAAATCGCTCGCCATAACCCAACGCAATTCCTGCCCCTCACACCCCCGCACCTCCCCACGCCAAATCCGACACACATACAAAGGCATCAAAAGATGAAAGTCCGCATAAGCATGGCTAGTGAAACAAAAAGGCGCAAGGCAAGAGTCCTCCGTCTCAATGCCAATCTCCTCCCTAAGCTCACGCCGCAAGGCAAACTCAGGCGTCTCTCCCGCCTCAACCTTGCCGCCAGGAAACTCCCAGTAGTCAGGCATGCTCTTCCCCTCAGGACGCCGCGAAAGCAATACACGGTTGTCTCGATCAATCAACGCACAAGCAACAACAAGAGTCAGAGGCTTCCGTAAAATCTTGGGCAATTTCTTCGACAACCGAAGAACCCCCTCAACTGCGATAGTCGCCGTTGATACGCAAATACTCGTGCGTCAAGTCGCAACCCCAAGTCTCAACAGGAGCAGACGCACCCGCCGCCAAGTCGATCGTGATCGTGATGCGCTCCCCTTGTATCGCGCGCGCAAGTGCCTCCGTCGAAGCAGGGGTTGGCTCTACGGGCTCTCCCTTGTCGAAGACAACATGCTCGGCGCGCTCTCCGAAAGCGATCGAAGCCTTGTCCCATCGCACAGGTACGCCCGTCTTGCCCACCGCCATGGCAATGCGTCCCCAGTTTGCATCGCCATAAGCAAGAGCAACCTTCACCAACGGCGAGGACAAAACAGCAAGCCCAACCTCTCGCCCCTCCTGCTCGCTGCGCGCGCCCCTCGTCCAAAGCGTGATGAACTTTCCGATACCCTCGCCGTCCATCGCAATCTGTCGCGCGAGCGAGCGCAACACACGCGCAAAGGCAGTCGTGAAAGCCTCCGCGTGGCGATCGTCAAGCGCAACGATAGGTTTATGCTCCTGCACGCCGCTCGCAATAGCGAACACCGTGTCGTTCGTAGACATGTCGCCATCGACGCTGACGGCGTTGAAAGTGCTTGCCGTCGCCGTTCGCAACAGCTCCCGCAACAAAGGCGCAGGAAGAGCGGCATCCGTTGCAACTAGCCCAAGCATCGTCGCCATGTTGGGCGCGATCATGCCCGCTCCCTTCGCGATACCCGCAATGACAATCGGCACGCCGTCGATCTCAAGCGTCTCGCTCGCGCCTTTCGGAAAAGAATCCGTCGTCGAGAAAGCACGCGCCGCCCGCTGCCAGTCGCAAGCAGGCGAGGCAAGCAAGCTAGGCAGAGCCGCCTCGATCTTCGCGCTGTCTGGAGGCTCGCCGATCACGCCCGTCGAGGCAAGCAGAACCCGCTCCCTCTCGATCCCCATCAAGGTCGCTAGCCCGTCGCGCGTTCGCACAACGACCTTCTCGCCCTCAGCTCCCGTGAGCGCGTTCGCCTGTCCCGCGTTGATCAAAATGGCGCGCGTTTGCGTCGTCTTCTCCAAGGCGCGCCGCGACCACAGCACAGGCGCGGCAGCAGCAGTAGAGGGTGTGAATACGCCCGCGCAAACACTACCCGTCGCACACGAGACAAGTAGCAAGTCATCTCTGCCTTCGTAGCGCGCTCCGCAGGCGCAAGCGCGCGTCTCGACACCCGCAACGCGCGGCAGCGTAGGGAAGACGCTCGGCGCAAAAGGAGAGCGCGCAATGCCGCCGTGCGCGGAAGGAGAATCAGGCATAAGGGAAAGTTCGCGTTGAAAATTTTGCGCGTATAGGCTATGAAGCAGAGAGGATGGCGCACTTTACCGACGAAATCAAAAGCATTCTCGGTTTCTACGAATCCGACTCCGTAGGCGTACGCACCAACCTCGCACGCCTGCTGACGCACGGCAAGCTGGCGGGTAGCGGCAAGCTGGTGATCTTGCCGGTAGACCAAGGATTCGAGCATGGTCCCGCGCGTAGCTTCGCCGTCAATCCCGATGCCTACGACCCCGCCTACCTCTACCAACTTGCAATCGATGCGGGCTTGAACGCGCTCGCAGCACCCCTGGGATTGCTGGAAAGTGCCGCCGAGCGTTACATCGCACAAGTGCCGACGATCCTGAAGGTCAACTCGGCAAACGCGCTCGCCACAAACAAAGACCAAGCCGTGACGGCTTCCGTCGAAGACGCGCTACGATTGGGATGCGTCGCCATAGGATTCACTATCTACCCCGCCGCCGACCAGCAGTTCGCCATGATGGAAGAGTTGCGCGAAATCGCAAGACACGCAAAATCGGTCGGGCTCGCCGTCGTCGTCTGGTCATATCCGCGCGGAGGCATGCTCGACAAAGAAGGCGAGACCGCACTCGACATCACCGCATACGCAGCCCACATGGCTTGCTTGCTCGGCGCGCACATCGTAAAGGTCAAGCCGCCCAGCGATCACCTCTTCCTGCCTGAAGCGAAAGCGGTCTACGAAAAGCAGAACATCGAACGCGATACGCTGACCGCACGCATACGCCACATCGTGCAAAGCTGTTTCAACGGCAGAAGGCTCGTCGTCTTCTCAGGCGGCGGCGCGAAGAGCGACGAAGAGCTCTTGGCGGAAGTGCGCGAGCTCAAAAACGGCGGAGCAAGTGGATCGATCATCGGACGCAACGCCTTTCAAAGACCTCGCAAGGATGCGCTAGCCCTGCTCGATCGTATCGTTGCAATCTATCAGGGAAAAGAATGACACAAGAAATTACGACAAAGGAATAGAACCTTGGCTGAACAATCCCCTCATCGCAAACGAACGACTCCTCCCAGTAAAAAAGCCAAAAAGGCTTCGGGATCGTCGACTGTTCTTGCAAGCCTGCCCAAGAGTGTACAAGGGAGTATACAATGGGTGGCAACGCGCGTTGGCGTGCTAGCGACGCGGACGGGTAAGGCTCTTTTTTCTCTTGCCTTGCGGTTGCGTCGTGCTACTCCCGTCGTGCGTCGTGTTTTCGGCACTGCAGCACGAGGCATCGTGCCCTTGCGTCGCTTCATCTTCGAGGCTTGGGGGCGGGTAGAAAAAAAGGTGGTGCGCCCTCTCGTGCGCTACGCTGCGCGTCTTGGGGATCGTTTGCATCGGATTATCAAGAAACGCTACGGCAAAACGAACACATACAAGAAGGCTGTGCGTGCGCACACACGCTTTCTCGCTTGGCCTCGTCCTGCGCGTCTTGCCGTTTATGTGGGCGCGGCGTTTTTCTTGTGGATGGTCTCAGGGCAACTGCCTGGGTTTTCTGGGGGTGGCACGCGCGCGTCGATCGAAGCGGGACCTCCTTCGGTGCGCGTCTATGAAAGTTCGGAGCGCGACTATCTTCCCACCTTAGATCTTTCGGGTCAGACGCAAGCCTCGCGTCAGGTTGTTATTCGCGCCGAGACCTCAGGTCGCATCGAGCGTACCTTTTTCGATGTCGGACAATATATGGAGGCAGGCGACGCGATCGTCGCCTTCGATCCTGCAACGCGCCCGTTGGAGCTTATCGAGGCGCGCACCGCATTGCGTCAGGCAGAGATAGAGTTCAACGCGATCGGAAGCTTGGCGCGTGGCGGCTATCGCTCAGAGTTGCGTCGCTTGCAGGCTCTCTCAGAGCTCAACAAGGCGCAGGTGCGCGAAGATCGCATCCGTCGTGACTTGGAGAACGCAGAGCCGAAAGCTCCCTTCTCTGGCTCGCTCGCCTCGCTTGCCGTCGAGCGCGGCGACTTCCTCTCTGTCGGGCAAGAGATCGCACGCCTGATCGATCTCGACCCGCTCAGCGTGCGCGTCGCCATCTCCGAGCGTGATATCAACGCCGTCCAAGTGGCAGCAAAGGTTTCAGGTACGCTGGTTTCAGGCGAAACCTTCATCGGCAAGGTGGGAACAATCGCGCCCGCCAGCAACGCGCGCACGCGCACCTTCGAGGTGGAAATCGTCATCGTCAATCGCAACGGACGCTGGCGCGAAGGCTTGACAGCGCAAGTACGCCTGCCCATCGAAGCGCGTCGGGCTCATCTAATCCCGGCGGCGTTGCTCTCGCTGAACGCAGCGGGCGCGGTGGGCGTGAAGGTCGTCGAAAAGGGCATCGTGCGCTTTCGTCCCGTCGAGGTCGTCGGCGAAGAAGCAGAAGGACTTTGGGTCAGGGGACTTGCAAAGAAAAGCATGGTTATCTCGGTCGGACACGAAAATGTCTCGGCAGGCATGAGCGTAGAAAGCGTGCCCGACGAGCGCTTCTCGAAGCCCACCGCAGAGCCAGAGGCGGCGTCATGACAAACTTGTGCTCGGCACTTAAGTCCAAGCGAGGACGGGTGAGAATGCCATGACGTTGGTCGAAGCAGGGGTTGCGCGCGGACGCACGGTCATCAGTAGTTTTTTCTTGCTCATCTTTGCCGGGCTGGTCGCCTATAGCGATATTCCGAAAGAAGCCTCGCCCGATGTCAATATTCCGACCATCTATGTGCTGTTGAACCTCAGCGGCGTCTCGCCTGAGGACTCGGAGCGTCTTTTGGTGCGTCCGGTAGAAAAAGAACTCGAAGGAATCGAGGGCGTCAAAGAGATCACCGCAACCGCCTATCAAGGCGGCGGCAGTGTTGTGCTAGAATTCGACGCAGGATTCGACTCCGACAAGGCACTCTCCGAAGTGCGCGAAAAGGTCGACGACGCACGCTCCTCGCTGCCGTCGGAAGCAGACGAACCCTCGGTGCACGAGGTCAATTTTAGCCTCTTTCCCATCTTGCTGATCGGTTTGTCCGGCGATGTTGGAGAGCGAAGACTGTTGCATATCGCCGAGCGTCTGTCGCAGGAAATCGAAGCCTTGCCCGAAGTCTTGTCCGCCGATATTAGCGGCAAACGCGACGAGGTAGTCGAAATGGTGATCGATCCCGTCCTGCTAGAAAGCTACGCTATCTCGCCCGATCAGGTTCTCCGCGCCGTGCGACGCTCCAACCTGCTGGTGGCGGCGGGTGCGCTGGAAAGCTCTGGCGGCAGGTTCGCCGTCAAAGTGCCGGGGCTCATCGAGACGATCGAAGACTTGGAAACGCTACCCATTTTCGCCGAAGGCGATGCCGTCGTCACCCTCGGCGATATCGCCGACATTCGACGCACCTTCAAGGACAATGTCTCCTACGCGCGGCTCGACGGAGATCCATCGCTGATCATCGAACTCGTCAAGCGTAGCGGCGAGAACATCATCGATACCGTCGACAAGGCAAAGGTTGTCGTCGAGGAAGAACGCACGCGCTTCTCCTCCGAGGTGCAAATCACCTATTCGCAAGATAACTCCGTCATCGTGCGCGACAGGTTGGGCGACTTGCAAAACAATGTCATCAGCGCCGTCTTGCTGGTCATGATCGTCGTTCTAGGTGCCTTGGGCTTGCGCGCGGCAACGCTGGTCGGGATCACCATTCCCGGCTCCTTTCTAACCGGCATCCTACTGCTTTACAGCTCGGGCTTTACCGTCAACATGGTCGTACTGTTCGGACTGACCATGGCCGTCGGCATGTTGGTCGACGGCGCGATCGTCGTGAGCGAATACGCCGAGCGCAAACTCGCCGAGGGGTTGGATCGCCAATCTGCCTATGTGCTGGCAGCGCGCCGCATGGCTTGGCCGATCATCGCCTCGACGATGACGACGCTTGCAGCCTTCATGCCGCTGCTCTTCTGGCCAGGCATCGTGGGCGAGTTCATGAAGTTTCTGCCTCTGACGCTGATCTTCGTGCTCTCCGCCTCCCTTGTGATGGCGCTCTTCTTCCTGCCCGTCTTGGGAATCTACTTCGCTGCCATGTTTCGTGTGCTGGTTGTCGTCGTCTCCGCATTGCTGTTGCAAAAGCTCTTCTCGTTACCCTTCGCCTTCGTGGGAGCAACAGGGCTTGCCAAACTCGGCGGTTTTGCAGGATTGTGCTTGGGTGCCTTTTGGGGATATCGCCGCTTCGCGCCTTTTCTCATTCGCCACGCCGACACCGACCAGCAGGGGCGTAGCGTCGGCAAAGGAGGCACGAAGAGGGATAAAGTGAAGGAATCGCTGCTGATCGATCTGAAAAAGCTTAAGGGATATCCCGCCTTCTATCTGAAAATTATGAATCGCGTCATCGTGCGTCCGAAGCGCGTGTTGCTGATCGCGGGCGGCGTGTTGGTGGGGTCGTGGCTGACATACGGCCTTTTCGGCAAGGGGGTCGAGTTCTTTCCCGACATAGAACCCGACAACGCAGCCTTTCTGATCCACGCACGCGGCAACCTCTCGGTCGACGAACGCGACTACCTCGTGCGACAGGTCGAAGACGAAATTCTCGAACACGCGACGCGCACAGGCGAAATCTCGGCGGTCTTCTCTTCCAGCGGAATCGGAGACTCCAGCGACCGAAGCGGCGCGCAGGATATCATCGGGCGCGTGCGAGTCGAGTTCGCAGACTGGCAAGAGAGACGACCCGCCGCGCTCATCATCCATGAGATGCGCGAGAAGATGGATCGCCTTGCAGGTATTTATGTCGAACCCGCGCTCGATCGCGCAGGTCCGCCACGAGGGAAACCCATCCATTTGGAAATTCGTGCAACGCAAAGCAGCGCGCTCTTGCCGAGCTTGCATATTTTGCGCAACTATTTGGAGACCATCGAGGGTGTCGTCGACATCGAGGACTCCGCCTCCTTGCCCGGCATCGAGTGGCGGCTGGATATCGATCGCGCGCAAGCCATGAAGTTCGGCACCGATGTTTCTACGCTAGGAGACTTCGTGCGCTTGGTGACGAACGGCTTGAAGATCAGCACCTATCGCCCCGACGATAGCGACGACGAGGTTGACATCGTCATGCGCGTGCCGAAAAGTTATCGCAACATCACCCAGCTCGATCGCCTACGCATCACGACTTCGGACGGAGAGGTGCCGGTGAGCAACTTTGTAAAACGCTCTCCCTATCCCGTGACCGGCAACATCAACCGCAGCGAGCAGAGAAGGATTCTCACGCTCAAGGCGGATGTGGCTCAAGGCGTGTTGGCAGACGATGTTTTGCAACGCTTGAAAGCGGATATCGAGAACCTTGATTTGCCTGTCGGCGTCGATGTTATGTTTCGAGGGCAAGATCAAGATCAACGCGAAGCCAGTCAGTTCCTCTCGCGCGCATTTGGCATCGCGCTGTTTATGATGGGGCTCATCTTACTGACGCAGTTCAATTCTTTCTACCAGTGTCTTTTGATTCTTTCGACGGTGATTATGTCGACGATCGGTGTTTTTTGGGGTTTGCTCATCACCCAGCAGCCTTTCGGCATTATCATGTCGGGGATCGGAGTCATCGCGCTTGCGGGAATTGTCGTCAACAACAACATTGTGTTGATCGATACTTTCAACACGATCTATCGTCAGACGGGCAACCTGCGTCTTTCGATTCTGCAGACGGGAGCGCAGCGTCTGCGTCCTGTGTTTCTGACCACGGCGACGACGGTCTTGGGCTTGTTGCCACTGGTGTTGGCGATGAATTTGGATGTCATCAACCGCCGTGTCGAGATCGGCGGTCCTTCGTCGCAATGGTGGCAGCAGCTTTCGACATCGGTTGTATTCGGCTTGATCTTCTCGACCGTCTTGACATTAGTTGTAACGCCTTCCGCCTTGATGCTCGTCGAGAGTCGCGCCTTGGCAAAAAGAAAGGCGGGAGAAAAAGTCGCGCGACCAGGCAGACGCAGTATAGCCAAAACTATCACCAGAGCGCAGAAGGCTTAAGGTTATTTTTTGTTGTTGTAAAACTTATCTTTTAACAATGGGAGACAGCGACCTAGAGATTTTTCCTAAGGGTTGTCAATAAATAAGTTAAGGCACCGCTAAAGGTAAAATTTTGCAGCGTTTTCAATTGATTCGCCGAAAGTTTCCAAAAGTTCCATTTATCTGGCACAAAATACTGTATAAATAAAATAGACAACCCAAGGGTAATAAGAAAACTTAAAAAATACATAGAAATTATAAAAATTGTATGTTTATGCTTCTCTAAATCTAGTTTGCGAACATCTTTTTTTGCTGCAACATCGTCTTCCGAGCGTGATTGTTCGTAGGGAGGGTTGTTATTTGCAGAATCCATTTTTATAACGCGCAAACAACTAAGTTAATCCTAATTGCTTCTTGTTTAGTGTGAATTTCTCATAGTAATCTGCAATTAATTTTTCTTCAATTATGGCGGATCTGCCAAAAGTCTCCCAAGTTTTTCTCCAAGGGGTGTCTTTTTGATGCGTTAAGGCAGAAAGCCTTAATCCGTCACAGTGGCCGTGTGTGTCCAAAACACCGAGCATGATTGTTTCTTCTTCGACAGAAAATTCTTTTGAAACAATATCTTCGTCAATTTTTCTTGAGATATCTCCTCTGCCGTAATGTTTGACCTGATGATATAGGTCGGGGATAACAGGACCTAGCTCCCAAGCCTCAATACGATCAGCGACCAAAGGCTTCTTATGCTTTCCGAGCATAAATCCGTGCGCAATGTAAGCCAGCTTAACCAATTGCAAAGGAGAGAGTCCCTTGCCTGTCTCGGCAGCTGCTTCCAATAAGAAGTTAGCTACTTTTCTGGATGAGTGCATGGTAAGACTCCTTCGTCTAGTCGATGAGTGCCTTACACTCAAATTGCGGCACGCGATTGAGTGTAAGTCTTATCAGAAGTCTTGTCAATCTATTTTTGCTGACAAGTTCTCCAACGCTTTATCCTTGGTGCCCAGGAGAAGACTTGAACTTCCACGGGGTTGCCCCCACAGGTACCTGAAACCTGCGCGTCTACCAATTCCGCCACCTGGGCTCTTCACCGCTGCTCGGCGGCAGGTCTAGACTCGCGCAGCTCGATGGCGTTTGTCAAGTGCCGTCAAGCAGCGAAGCCGAGCACCAAAACAATGAGCACTCCTAAGGCGCAGCGGTAGAGGACAAAAGGCAAGAACCCGATTTGCTCAACCGCACGCATGAACCAGCGTAGCGTCAAGCCCGCAACAACGCCAGCAAGGGTGGCTGCCAGAAGGCTGTCGCGTAGCAGTTGCGCGTCGCCCGAACGCACGATTGCGTGCATGCCAAGAGCCGTCGCGCCCGCCAACGCAGGTAACGAGGTGAGGACGGCAAGGCGTGCTGCTTCTCTTCGTGCCAAGCCGCCCAAGAGTGCCGCCGTCATCACCACGCCCGCGCGCGAAGCCCCAGGCAGCAAGGCGCAGCATTGTAATGCTCCGACGAGGAGGCAGGCGAGCGGCGAAAGATCCTCGATGCGTTGCGACTTCGAGGGCGAGGCGTTCTTGCCTCGTCGATCGGCGAAAAGCAACAGCAGCGCGAAAAGGATGGAAGTCGTCGCTATCACCTGCGGCGCGCGCGGCAGAGCCTCTAGGGCATCTGTTGCCAAAACGATTCCTCCGACGATGACGAGGGGCAGGCTTGCGATGACAACCCGCGAGAGCAATCGTCCGTTATTGTCTTTTGCTCTGAGCGTGGAGTTTGTGGCGGTATTTCCTTTCGCGCGGAGGGGGAGGGTTGCGAGTGCTCCTGCTGCCATGCTGCTCCATTCTTTGCGGAAACAGACGAGCATGGCGACGAGCGTTCCGCCGTGCAGGGCGGCGTCCAAGCTGACGGCGTGTTGCCCCTCGCCGAAGAAGGCGGAGTAGAGCGCGGCGTGCGCGCTCGAGCTGATCGGCAGAAATTCTGTGAAGCCTTGAATCATCGACAAGGCGATAAGATCGAAGCTGAAATCGAGGATTGGCATGCGGAAAAAGATAGGGGGGGTGTCTTCGTTGTGTTGCGAAGCAGTATCGTCCACTATCGGGCTGGAGACAAGCCGAGCAGCAAGAAAGAAGGGAGGCAAAAAGAGACAGGCGATGAGAATCATGACGGCGCGTTCGCGCATTCCAGTGTTGTTGGTGACGATGTCGACGCAAGGGGTTGCGGGTTGGGCGAGCTTCTTTCTTTCGCCAGCGGCGCGCGAGGCGGGACGCACGTTGGAATTACCTTTCGCGTGGATCGGCTGGCAGGTCGGCACGGTCTACGGAGCGACCCTTGTGGGCTGCCTCTTTTCCGGACGCATCATCGCCAAGAGAGGAGCTAGCCAAGCTTTACAGCTTGCGATGTTGCTCACCATGGCGGGCGCGATCACGGCGGTCGTCTTCGCCGACAAGGATTGGGGTGTGCTGTGGATGTTTGTCGGGAGCGTGTTGATCGGGCTTGGATACTCTTTGACGAATCCTGCTTCTTCTGAGATGTTGTTGCCTTTTGCGGGCAAGCGTGGGGGGTTGCTCTTTTCGCTCAAGCAGTCGAGCGTCCCTTTGGGCTTGGTGATGGCGGGAATCGTAACGCCTTTCTGTACCGAGACTTGGGGATGGCAGACTTGCGCTATTCCGTTAGTCTTGGCGGCGTGTGGCTCGATAGGATTGGTGCAACTGGGAAAAAGGCGTTTTGCAAAAACGAGGGCTGAACAAGAAAGGCGCGCTAGTAGTCTTTGGAGGGATCGTGTCGAGAGAGGGAGAGGTATTGGACGTGGCATTGGGCGAGGTATTGGGCGAGGCATTGTTGATTTTTGCCGTATTCCCTCTTTGTTTTGGCTTGCGATGGCGAGCGTTGCTCTTTCGCCTTTGCAGATGATTGTGATGGGTTATACGAGTCCTTTTGCGGTTGAGGCTTTGGGATACAATTTGGTAGCGGCGGGTTTGTTGCTTTCCATTTCGCAGGGGGCGACCTTTGTTGCGCGTCCGTTGTGGGGGTTGTTGAGCGATCGTTCTTCCTTTTTGTCGGCGCGGGGTACGATTGCTCTTTTGGCTGTGGCGGGAGGTATTTTTTCGGTTTTGCTTCTTTTCTTGCCACGCGGGGTAGATTTTGGGATTGCGGCGGTATTGTTTGCTTTGTTGGCAGCTTGTGCGGTTGGATGGAATGGTTTGTATATGATGAGTCTTGCGCGTTTGCGGGGTAGGTTGTCTACGGGGGAGGCGACTTCTTCGGCGTTATTTTTTACTTATGGCGCGTGTTTTTTGGGGCCGTTTCTGTTTCCGTTTTTCTTGGGAATTTTGGGAGATTACGCTTGGGTATTTGTTGTTTATGGGGTTTTGGGAAGTGGGGCTGCGGTTTTTTGCTTGCGGAGATCTTTGGCTTATGGGGGTGCTGCGCAGAGGTAGACACGCGCTTTTTGCATTGACGGATGCAAAAAACATCGCGTGCGTAGCACGCGGGGTCTTCGTGGGGGAACTTCGTCTGCTCTAAGCTACGCTCGCTCGCTTTGCGTTTTGCAATCCAACAAAGCCCGTTTTCTCCTCACAATAAAAGTAAAAATAAGCGACCTTTTCTTGCCATCGTCTCGCAACCATCTCCCAATCTCGCAAGAAAGTATCGCAAAACACAAAAACAAGACAATTAAAATTTACTAAAATGCCTTTTTTCTTGACTCCTACCCCCCTCCCTCCTCATAATCCAACCCATTGAGCGAATCGTTTGCCCAAAAAGAGAAAAAAGCGAGGAGAAAAATCATGCGCCCCAGCATGCATAAGTTTGTCGATCTGTCACAACATTTCCCCGATTTGCGCCAAGCAGCCGAACGCAAACAAGACTTTCTAGAGATCGATGCCCCGTTCTCCAAGCAAGGTTGCGAAAGTCAATCCTCGCGCTGCGAACAATGCGCTGTGCCGTTCTGCCAAACCTACTGCCCCGTCGGCAACGATATCCCCGATTGGCTCATGCTGTGCGCCGAGGGCGACTGGCGCGAAGCATGGGAGCGGCTGAGCGCGATCAATGCCCTACCCGAAATCTGCGGTCGTATCTGTCCGCAAGATCGCCTCTGCGAAGGCAACTGCGTCCTAGAGCGCGGCGGACACGGTAGCGTTACGATCGGTGCCGTCGAGAAAACACTCACCGAACACGCCTTCCTCGAAGGATGGATCATCCCCTTACGTCCTCGGCGCGAACGCTCGGCGCGTGTCGCCATCGTAGGCTCAGGTCCTGCGGGTCTGTCGGCAGCGATGCGCCTGCGCGAGCAAGGGTACCAAGTCCACATCTTCGAGGCGCAAGACCGCGCGGGCGGTTTGATGATCTACGGTATTCCTAACTTCAAACTCGATAAAAACATCGTCGAAAGGCGCGTTCGATGGCTGCAAGAAAGCGGCGTGTCCTATACGCTCAATTGTCGCATCGGTAAGGACAAGTCCTTCAGCGAGCTGCGCGCCGAATACGATGCCGTGTTGCTCGCAACTGGCGTCTATGACGCGCGTCAACTCTCGCTCGAAGGGGAGGAGGGAGAAGGAATGCTCAAAGCCCTTCCATACCTGAAACACTCGGATCGTCTCTACTTGGGCGACAAGATGCAGGCGCAAGAAAAACAGCGATGGAGCGCAGCAGGAAAACATGTCGTCGTGCTGGGTGGAGGAGACACCGCCATGGATTGCGTGCGTACCGCACAGCGACAAGCAGCAAAATCAGTGCTTTGCATCTATCGACGCGATCGAGAATCCATGCCAGGATCAAGGCGCGAAGTGCTCAAAGCCGAAGAAGAAGGAGTCGTCTTTCGTTTTCTCTTGCGTCCCGTAGCCATTCTGCAAGAAAAAATAGGAGAGGGGAAAGCAGGAGAAGGCAAAATAGGAGAGCTGGCAGTAAAAGGAGTGCGCGTTCAAAGGATGCGACTCGGCGCAAAAGGTAAGGACGGACGCGCGACCGCGCTGCCCGTAGAGGGCGAGGAGGAAGATATCCCGTGCGATCGTCTAGTCACGGCACTCGGCTTCGAGGCGGAAGACTTGCCAACCCTCTTCGCCGAACCCGCCCTGCCGACAACCGAATGGGGAACGCTGCGCGTTAGCAAACCCACCATGCAGAGCGCGCTCGATAATGTCTTCGCCGCAGGCGACATCGTGCGTGGTGCGTCGCTCGTCGTGTGGGCTGTGCGCGAAGGTATGGACGCAGCACGCGGTATCGATGCTGCGCTCGAAAACAGAGCTATTGAGCAAAGCAATGCCGCTTAGCCACCCCCGTCATTTCAAAGACTTTCAACGCGAGCGCGCAAGGCTCGCGCGCTTGCACGGAGTCGATCTGTTGCAGCCCGTCGAATCGTGCGGTGTCGGGCTGACAGCTGAGATCGATGGCAAGGTTTCGCGCCGAGTGGTCGATTTGGGAATCAAGGCTTTGGGTGCACTCTCGCATCGGGGCGCGGTCGATGCAGACGGCAAGAGCGGCGATGGCGCAGGAATTCATTTCCGTATTCCGCAAGAGTTTTTCCGCCAGCATATCGAACGTGCCGGGCATAACATGCAGAAGGGCTGCCTCGCGATCGGCATGGTCTTCCTGCCGCGACGGGGATTTGCACAACAGGAGCGATGCCGCACCGTCGTCGAGAGCCATGTGATTCGCATGGGACATCGGATCTACGGCTGGCGGCAAGTGCCGATCGTCGTCTCTGCCTTGGGGCGCAAGGCTGAATCGACACGTCCTGAGATCGAACAAATCATGATCGAGAACGGACGCGGTATCAGCGACGATCTGTTCGAGCGCGACCTCTATGTGATGCGACGCAGAATCGAGAAAGCCGTCGAGCAGGAAGGGATCGCCGATTTCTACATCTGCTCGTTGAGTTGTCGCTCGGTTATCTACAAAGGGCTTTTTCTCGCCGAGCAGCTGGCGAACTTCTACCCCGATCTCTCGCACCCGCTGATGCGTTCGAACTTTGCCATCTACCACCAGCGTTTCTCGACGAACACCTTTCCCGAATGGTGGCTCGCGCAGCCCTTTCGCGTCGTTGCGCACAACGGCGAGGTGAACACGCTGAAGGGCAATCGTCACTGGATGACGAGCCACGAGGCGCAACTGGGCTGCGAACAAAACTTGGGCTACGCGAGTGCCGAGATCAAACCCGTCCTGCCCTTGCACGGCTCAGATTCTGCATGCATCGATGCCGCCTTTGAAATGCTGCTGCGCTTCGGCAGAACGCTGCCTGAAGCGAATTGCCTGCTCATCCCCGAAGCTTGGGCAGAGGAGGCACGGATGCCTAAGGCGTTGCGCGATTTCTATCGTTGGAACAACGGCTTGATGGAGCCGTGGGACGGACCGGCTGCCGTATGCGCATTCGACGGAAGGTGGGTCTTGGCGGGTATGGATAGGAACGGCTTGCGTCCCTTGCGCTACTCGATCACAGACGATGGCTTGCTCGTCGCAGGATCAGAGACGGGAATCGTGCCGCTCGACGATGCACATATCATCGAGAAAGGACATGTCGCGCCAGGTGCTATGCTCGCCGTAGATCTGCAACAAGGAAAACTCTGCCGCAACGAAGAACTCAAGCGCGATTGCGCTGCCTTGCGTCCCTACAGCCAACTGGCAGGCACGCTACGTACGCTGACGGTGAAGAAACCCGTCGTTGCTAAAAAGGGCGATGCCAAAGTTGACAGCAAAGCCAATCTTTTGCGCTTGAAGCGTTGTCAGGCGGCGTTGGGGTGGACCTTTGAAGAGATCGAACTGATTCTCAAGCCCATGGCTTCGAGCGGAGTTGAACCAACAGGCTCGATGGGCGACGACTCGCCGCTTGCCGTGCTCGCCGAAGACGCGCGCCCGCTGCACCACTTCTTTCGTCAAGACTTCTCGCAAGTAACGAATCCTCCGATCGATTCGCTGCGCGAGAAGCATGTCATGGACTTGCGTACGCGCATCGGCAACTTTACCGATCTTGCCTCCTCGGATAGAAACGAACGTCGTATCGTCGAGTTGCCCTCGCCCATTCTTATTGGTCGTGAGGCGAGCGCGCTCGCCACTATGCTCGATGCCTACTCTACGCGGCTAGTGACGACATTTCCTGTCGGGCAAGTGAAAAACGGCGAAGCCCTGAGACGCGCGCTCGAACGCTTGTGCGAGCAAGCCGAAGAAGGAGTGCGCGCAGGACGCGGCAACCTCTTCGTTTCCGACCGCGCCATCGACGAGGAGAACGCAGCCCTGCCCGCAGCCTTGTGCGTCTCCGCGCTGCACTCGCATCTACAAGCGCAAGGCTTGCGCAGCTACGCCTCGTTGAATGTCGAGACCGCCCAATGCCTCGATGTGCACTCCTTCGCCGTGCTCGTAGGCTTGGGGGCAACGACCGTCTCGCCGTGGCTCGCCGAGGCTACCTTGAGCCAAATCCCAATTTCAATTCCAATCTCAACCCCAATCCCAGCGCAAGAACGCATCGAAGCCTATCGATGCGCCATCGACGCAGGATTGTTGAAAATCATGGCGAAGATGGGCATCGCCGTCGTCAGCTCCTATCGCGGCGCGTGCAACTTCGAGGCGATCGGACTCTCGCGCGCCCTCGTCGCCGAATACTTTCCAGGGCTCGTCTCGCGTATATCGGGGATCGGCTTGAGCGGGCTAGAACGCCGCACGGCGGTGCAGCATCGCAAGGGCTTTGCCTGCGACAAACCCGTCGTTCCCATCGGCGGCTTCTACCGCTTGCGCCGTAGCGCGCAAACGCACGCTTGGCAGGGCGAGGAGATTCATCTTTTGCAGCAGGCGGTGCAGCAGGACAAGCGCGCGCTCTACGATCGCTACTGCGCCCGCCTCAATGCGCAACCTCCTACAGCCTTGCGAGATCTGTTGGAATTCGCTTGCGAAGGCACGATTCCCGTCGCGCTCGACGAGGTCGAATCGGTAACGCGATTGCGTCGTCGTTTGGTCTCGCCTGGCATCTCGCACGGCGCGCTATCGGCAGAGGCGCACGAGACGCTGGCGATTGCCATGAACCGTATCGGCGCGAAGTCTGATTCGGGCGAAGGCGGCGAAGACCCCCGCCGCTATCTACGTCGCGCGGGCGGCGAGAACGCTTCTAGCGCGATCAAGCAGATCGCCTCAGGACGCTTCGGGGTCACGGCAGAGTATCTCAACAACTGCTCCGAGATCGAAATCAAGATGGCGCAAGGGGCCAAACCCGGCGAGGGCGGACAGCTACCGGGGGACAAGGTGAGCGTCGAAATCGCAGCCTTGCGACGCTCTATGCCGGGGGTGACGCTGATCTCGCCGCCGCCGCATCACGACATCTATTCGATCGAGGATATCGCGCAGCTCATCTACGACCTGAAGCAGATCAATCCTCACGCCGAGGTGTGCGTCAAACTTGTCGCGCGCACAGGGATCGGCACGATCGCGGCGGGCTTGGCGAAGGCTCACGCCGACACCATTCTCGTCTCCGGACACAGCGGGGGGACGGGCGCGTCGCCGCAATCTTCGATCAAGTATGCAGGACTGCCGTGGGAGATTGGTTTGGCAGAAGTTCATCAGGTGCTGTCCGTCAACGGCTTTCGCGATCAGGTACGCCTGCGCGTAGATGGCGGAATCAAGACGGGGCGCGATGTCGTCATCGCCGCGTTACTGGGCGCAGAAGAGTTCGGCATCGGGACAGCGTTGCTGGTTGCTATGGGTTGCCTCATGGTGCGTCAGTGCCATGCGAACACTTGTCCTGTCGGAATTTGCACGCAGGACAAAAAACTGCGCGAGCATTTCACGGGCAGTCCTGAGCATGTGATCAATCTGCTCACCTTTGTAGCTGAGGAGGTACGCGAGATCTTGGCGCGTTTGGGTGCGCGCTCTCTGGAGGAGATCATCGGACATACCGAGTATTTGACGCAGATCAGTCGCGGAGACGATTCGCTCGACGACTTGGATATGAACGCGCTCTTGGCGCGCATCGAGACGGGAGGCACGCCGATGTATTGCACGCGTGCACGGGGACAATCGCGTCCTGTTGCCAGCCCTTTGGACGAGCGTATTCTTGCTGACGCTACTCCCTTGTTCGACGAGGGCAATGCCGTCGACTTGCGCTACTCGATCAGCAACACCGATCGTACGATCGGCGCGGGGCTGGCGTCTAGGATCGTGCGCGACATCAAGGAGCCTTTGCAAGCCGAGCATGTGCGTTTGCGCTTTCGCGGCACGGCGGGACAATCGTTCGGCGCGTGGGCGGTTGCGGGCATGCGGCTGCTGGTCGAGGGGGATGCGAACGACTATGTCGGCAAGGGGTTGAGCGGAGGAGTGATCGTCGTGCGTCCCAATCCTTCTTCCTCGCGCGCGAGCGAGCGCAATGCCATCGTCGGCAACACGGTGCTGTATGGGGCGACGGGCGGAAAGCTGTTTGCGGCGGGGCGTGCGGGCGAGCGATTCGCCGTGCGCAACTCGGGAGCGGACGCCGTCGTCGAGGGTTGCGGCTCGAACGGCTGCGAATACATGACGGGCGGAGAGGTGTTGATATTAGGCGAGGTTGGCAGTAATTTCGCCGCGGGCATGACAGGAGGAATCGCCTATGTCTATGATGATGTCTCTGATGATGTCTATGACGATGGAGCAGAGGAAGCGTCAGGCTTTTTGACGCGCTACAATAGGGTGCATGTCGAGATCTTTCGCCTGAAGGGCTACTGGAAGGATCGTTGCTTTGAGCTGTTGGCGATGCATGCTAAGGAGACAGGATCAGAGCAAGCGCAACGTCTGCTGGCAGATTGGGAGATGGCGCACGCGCGGATTTGGCAGGTGGTACCGAAGGAGACGCTCGGACGTTTGGCGCATCCTATCGAGGAGGGACAGGCTCCCGCGCAGCCGCTCTTGCCTGAGGCGGCTGAATAAACTTTAACTGGCAGGGTGAGGAGAGCGAGGCGAAGCTAAATGGAGTAGACGGAGTCGGTTATGGGTTAGATGGGCATGCGGCTGATTTCTTGATAGGCGCTCAAGACGCGATCGCGCACGGCGACAACCGTGTTGAGCGTCGTTTCTGCGTCGGTGATCGCGGTGACGAGCGTCGTTTGATCGATCTCGCCTCTGAGGGCTTGCAAGCCTGCTTGCTCGGCGCGCTGTTGGGTGGCGATGCCTTGCGCGAACAGCTGACTGAGCGTCGCTGCGAAGGACGACGAGCCTGTTTGTGCGTCTTGCGGAATTGCTAGCAGGTGCGACTTGTCGCCGAGGCTCTCGGCTTGTGCGCTGAGAGCGGAAAAGTAGGCGGCTTTCGCGTCGATCGATGGGGTCATGGCTGGGGTCTCCTTAGTTGTAGTGTAGCGTTAAAAAAGGGGTTGAGGGGAAGGGGAGGCTTGTCGAGCAGGATTAGCGCAACAATTCGTTCGTGCGCGTCTGCATCTGGCGCGTCAGGCTGAAGACATTCAGCTGCGCTTGATACGAGCGGTTAGCTTGACGCATGTCGGCGATTTCGATCAACCCACGCACGTTCGTGTATTTCACATAGCCGTTCGCATCTGCGCCGGGGTGGTTCGGCTCGTAGCGCAGAGGGAAGGGGGTGGGGTCTTTATCGACGCGGCTCACCTCCACCAGCTCGACGCCGAGATTGTGATCCAGGACATTCTTGAAGTGAATCGTCTTGCGACGATAGGGGTCTTGGTTCGGGTCGATCGCCGCGTTGTTTTGGTTCGCCAAGTTCTCAGAGATGACGCGCAGCCGCAAGGCTTGTGCGCGCATTCCCGATGCCGAGGCGCTCATTGCTGCGTTGAGAGGATCCATCGTTGCGACTCTTTTTTTTGGGGGGGGGTGGGGTTATCGTTGTCCGCCGCGACCGGTCGCGGTGTTGACGAAACGGAAGTATTTGCGATAGAGGCTGATGGCGCGATCGTGTTCGGCGGCGTTTTGGTTGATTTTAACAAGGTTCTCTTCCAAGTTTACCGTGTTGCCGGAGGGCGTCCGTTCGTTCGTCATGGCGAGCCGTTTGATCGGAGTGGGCGATTGAAACGCGTTCGACGAAAAGTGACGCGCATGCGTGCGCACAAGATTACTGCCGCCGTTTTGCGCGCGCCTGAGGGTTTCAGGAAAACGAATCGACTCTAGGTCGCGCGCTTTGTAGTTCGGGGTGTCGATATTGGCGATGTTTTGCGCCAGCACGCGGTTCTTGCGCGTGCTGTAGTGCATGCTGCGCGTCAGCGATTCGATAATCGGGAGGTCGGAATAGGACATCTTTGCTTGCCGTCTATGCCTTGTTGTTTCTTCTCTGTTGATAACTACGCAAATCTTGTGCCAAAGGATTGCTTATCGAAGCGGCTTGACTTGCTAGATTGTTCGCGTGGTAAACAAAAGGCAATGCGCGAATGTCTTGCCAAAAATCCTTAACGCCCAAAAAAAGAGATGAAAAGCGAGAAGTCGGGGAGTTTTGGACGGCGAAGCAGCGCCAAGGGCATGCTTTGCACGAGATCAGCTATCGCGCTTGCTTTAAGCCGCAGCTGCCGCAGTTTTTTATCGAACGCTACTCGCGCGTTGGCGGGCGTGTGCTAGATCCTTTCATGGGTCGCGGCACGACAGCTTTGCAAGCAGCCCTGATGGGACGCAAGATTGCCACAAGCGACGCGAATCCTTTGTGTTTGTTTTTGTTGCGGCCACGCTTGAATCCTCCCTCTTTGGGTACTATAGTTAAAAGATTGCAAAAAATTAAATTTTGCTCTACCATTGCTGACAAGGATCGTGAACTTGAAGTGTTTTTTCATCCACAAGTGTTAGAGCAGTTGACCGCGCTTAAAGCCTGGTTTCGCAAGCGTGAGGAGAGCGGCGCGTTCGACAATACGGACGACTGGATTCGCATGGTGGCGTTGAATCGTTTGAGCGGGCATTCGACGGGATTTTTTTCGGTGCGTAGCATGCCGCCGAATCAGGCGGTCTCGTTGCAGGCGCAACGGAAGATTAACGCGAAGTATGGGCAGAAGCCGCCGATGCGCGATGTGGCGGCATTGATCGTCAAAAAATCGAAGAGCCTATTGCGCGATGGCGTGCCTTCGGTTAGAGCTAAGGATATAAAGTTGGCGGTTTGTCCGTCGCAGAAGCTGTCCTACCTGAAGGCTAATAGTGTCGACTTGGTGGTGACCTCGCCGCCGTTTTTGAATACGGTCGATTATAAAAAGGACAACTGGCTCAGGCTGTGGTTTGCCGATTTAGAGATGGAGGTTATGGCGTGCGATGTCCATGCGTCGTTGGAGCGTTGGCGTTCTTTTGTGCGCGATACTTTTGTGGAGTTTGCGCGCGTTGTGCGTTCGGGGGGTCGTGTAGCTTTCGAGGTGGGGGAGGTAAGGAAGGGAAGCGTGTTGTTGGAGGAGGAGGTGGTAGCGGCGGTCGCTGGCTTGCCTTTCACCCATGGAAAAACTTTTATTAACCAGCAGTCTTTCACGAAGACGGCAAACTGCTGGGGGGTAAAAAACAATGAAGGGGGTACTAATAGCAATCGTGTTGTGATTTTTGAGAGGTGTTAACTAATTGTATTGACGGAAAACGCAAGACGAGCGAGCCTTAAGATTAGTTTTGGACGAAGTGAGCTTTGCGCATGGGGAGCGTGGGTAGTTTTTACGAATACAAAACATGCGCACGCCATAGTGCACGGCTTGCCGTGTGCGTTCATGATATGTTGGTGCGCTTTATCTACGCACGAAGTGTGTAGCCTCTTATTAAAAAGCGCGTTTCGCAGAAACACGCAAACTGACTCGTAACATGGCAAGCAGTTTCTGTGAGCAAGGTTGTTACGCTCGCGCTTGTGCTTTTTAATGAGCACGCGCTCGCGCAACAGATATATTAAAAAACTTTGTTAATAAAAAATATGAAAAATAATAATATATTTTTAATGCCTAATTCCTCGCATCTTCTCGCCCCGCCTGCGCAACAACTCCAAGCTCACCAACAACAGCATAGATACAATAATCAAGCATGTCGCCACCGCCAAAATCGTCGGGCTAATATGCTCTCGAATACCAGAAAACATCTTCCACGGAATCGTTCGCTGGTGAAACGATCCCACAAACAACACAACAACAACCTCGTCAAACGACGTGATGAAAGCAAACAAAGCCCCCGACATTACTCCGGGAAAAATAATCGGTAAAGTCACCTTGAAGAAAGCACGCGTCGGCGTCGCCCCCAAACTCGCCGCCGCACGCAACAGCGTGAGATCGAATCCAACGAGCGTCGCGGTGACAGTGATCACAACAAAAGGCGTCCCCAACGCAGCATGCGCCAAAATGACCGCAATGTGCGTGCCTTGCAACCCTAGCCTCGAGTAAAAGAAAAACATTCCCACCGCCGAAATAATCAGAGGCACAATCATCGGAGAAATCAACAACCCCATCACCAACGAGCGAGCCGGCATATTAGGGCGCGACAACCCCAAAGCCGCCAACGTCCCCAAGCTTACCGCGATCGCCGTCGCGCAGATCGCGATGAAAAAAGAATTTCGTACCGCTCCCTGCCAGTTCGGATCGGTGAAAAACTCTCGATACCATTGCAACGAATATCCCTTCGGATCGAAAGCCAACATCTCAGGCGTGAAGGTGAAGTAAGGCAGCGCGTTGAACGAAAGTGGCACGATCACCAAAATCGGCACCAGCAAAAATACCAACACCAACAAACAGATCAGACGGAAAGCTACATACCAACTGCGCTCGGTTAAAGAAAGATGAGGCGGAAAGAAACTCATCTCTCTATCCCAGCTTGATGTTGTCGATGCCGACGATCCTGTCGTAAAGCCAATAGATCGCAACGACAAAGCCCAGCAAGGCAACCCCCAAGGCGGCAGCCAGCCCCCAGTTCAACGATGAAGAAATATGATAGGCAATGCGATTGCTGATAAATACACCCGTCCTGCCCCCGACCAACTCGGGCGTGATGTAGTAGCCGATCGCAAGAATAAATACCATGATCGCTCCCGCTCCGATGCCCGGCACGGTGTTGGGAAAATAGACCTTCCAAAAAGCAGAAATAGGATGCGCACCCAGCGAGACCGCCGCACGCATATAAGAAGGCGAAATCGTCTTCATCACGCTGTAGAGCGGCAACACCATGAAGGGCAACAGGATGTGCGTCATCGCAATGACGGTGCCCGTCGTGTTGTAGATCATGCGTAGCCGCCCCTCCTCCGAGATGATGCCGACGGCGACCAGCAGGTCGTTGATGACACCTTGTTGTTGCAACAACACGATCCACGAAGTGGTGCGCACCAGTAGCGAAGTCCAAAAGGGCAAGAGCACCATCACAAGCAGAATGTTGCCCTGATGCACGGGCAGCCTCGCGATCCACAGCGCGAGCGGAAAGCCGAGCAACAAGGTCGCCAGCGTGATGCCTAAGCTGATGGCGACCGTCCGTCCAAAAAGCCTGAGATAGATGCGCTCTTCCGTCGGACGAAGAGACACCTCGTTCGATTGCAAGTCACGCCGCATATCGAGCGCCGCCAAGTAGTAGTCGCCGATCACTTCACTCTCGAAGCGTTTCAGTACGCGCCACGATTCAACCTCGCCCCAACGCGCATCGAAGGCGATCAGCGTCTCCTTGTAAGAACCGCTCGTCGAGCGGACTTGGCTCACCAACTCCTCCATGCTACGACCGCTACGGCGAAACAGGCTCGAAAGTCCAGAGAACTCGTAGTTGAGCCTCTGTCCCAACTGCGTCGCACGACGTTGTTCTTGCGCCAATACTAAATCCTGCGCCAAAGCCGCGAAGGTTTGCTCGTTCGGTAAGGTCTTGCTTTCAGCCTCCCACCCCTTCAAAGCCGAGATGGTACGCGGAAGATTTTCTTCGACAATGGTGTTGTCCGTCGAACGGCGTAGCATGTCCAAGATCGGCAGACAGAAACCGAGCAGTACGAACAGCAAAAGCGGTGCTACCAACAGGAAGGCTTTGCGCTTTTGACGCGCCTTGTGTTTTTTCAACACGACCCGCAACTCGCGCCCGTCGGCGGTCAGCAATCTAGCGGGAGAGGTAGACACAGATATAGTGTTGTTTCGATAGGTAAAAAACGACACCCTCGCCGCTCTGCCTAACCCCAAGAGGCTACGCAATGCGACGAGGGCGTACGCTTTTAAAGAGCGACCTCGCGGACTCTACTTAGAGAGCCACGCTTGGAACTGCTCGTCGATTTCATCGCGCTTGTCACCCCAAAACTCGAAGTTGTAGAGCAACACATTTTTCGCGTTGTTCGGATCGGTCGGCATGTGAGGCGCCATATCGATGCCCAACTCCGCGTGTTTTCCGACCAAAGGTGCAGAAGAGTTTCTTGCAGGACCGTAGGAGATGTACTTCGCCTGATCGGCAAGTCTCTGCGTGTCGGTTGCAAAGTACAGGTAGTGCTTCACAGCCTCCAGCTTCTCGTCGGAGATGCCTTTGGGAATGATCCAACCGTCGAGGTCGAAGATCTGCCAGTCCCACAGCATGGAGATGGGTTGCTTCTTCTCTTCGATCAGCGAGAACAGCCTGCCGTTGTAGGTCGAGCCTACGACAACTTCGCCGTCCGCCAAACGCTGCGGTGTTTCTGCCCCTTTCGACCACCAGATGACTTCCGACTTGATCGTATCCAGTTTTTTCAAGGCTTGCTCGACACCTTCTTTCGTTCCTAAGACATCGTAGATATCGTCGGCATCGACGCCGTCGCACAGCAGTGCCCATTCCAGATTGTAGATGGGTTGCTTTTCCAACGAACGCTTGCCGGGGAACTTCGCCAAGTCGAAGACATCGCACAGGCTCGTCATGGGCTCAGACACCAGATCGCTACGATAGCCGAAGGTCACCGAATAGACGATCTGCGGAATGAAGCACGGCGAGACCAAAAGGTCGCCGAAATCCTTGCTGGCTTTCGTGCCATCAGGCGCTTTTGCCAACACATCGTCGATGTCGACCTCTAATGCCAATCCATCGTCGCAGGCGCGAATCGCATCGGCGGCGACAACATCGACAAGATCCCAAGTGACATTGCCCGCCTCGCTCATCGCACGCAGCTTCGCCACGGCTTCGTTCGAAGAGTCGTCATTGACGATCTTCACTTGCGGATACGCTGCCATGTAGGGATCGTGGTAGGCCTTCTGCTGGCTCGCCGAGTAGGCACCGCCCCAAGAGACGATCACAAGCTCGGCGGGTTTCGCCTCCATGTTCCCTGCTTTGTCTTCGCCACAGGCACTTAAGCCCAAGACGATCATCGCTGAGAAAGCTGCAAAAAGGTTGCGTGACATAGGATAATTCTCCGTGTAGTAGTCGTTGTGAAAAGTGGTGAGATAAGAGGTTTCTTAAGGGTTTCTGTAAGGTAAAGATTCGCCTTCCTTTGTTGAGAACATTTACAACAAAATCTTCTCCGTTGCAAGCACAAAACCTCGCGACCCAAGACATAGAAGAGTTTCTCGCAGGATCGGAGATCGGCTCATGCTTGCTTCGACAAGCCTCGGCTGCTTAAAGCCCGACAATCTTCAACCCTCCAGCCCAGTGTCATTTCGTCGCCTTCTTGCGCGACCTTGACATGCTCGACACCCTCATTGTTAGGGAGGTTCACAACAAACCCCTCTTTGTTGCAAGCGTAAAATCTCGCGCGCATGTGATCTCCGAGAAAGATCTTTTCTTGGAGCTTCCCCTTCACCTTGTTAGTGCAGTGCTTCAGATCGGCGGCGTTCGCGGCAAGCTGCACGCGCTCAGGGCGCAACGACACCAAGACCTGCTCACCCCGCGCGTTGTCGCCCACATTTTCTGCCTCGATGGTTTCTCCGGTAGAGAGGCGCACAACGCAAGTCTTGGACGATCCCGTTCCTTGCGTCTTTTCGATGCTACCTTGCAATCCGTTGTTCTCGCCGACAAACTGCGCGACGAAGGCGTTCTGGGGCTTTTCGTAGAGTTCGCTCGGGGCGGAGACTTGTTGGACAGCACCATCGTCGAAGACGACGATACGCGACGACATCGTCATGGCTTCCGACTGATCGTGCGTCACATAGACCACCGTGATACCCAGCGTTCGATGCAGCTCGCGAATTTCGATCTGCATTTGGTCGCGCAGATTCTTGTCGAGCGCGGACAAGGGTTCGTCCATCAGAAGAATCTTCGGATCGAAGATCAGCGCGCGCGCTACCGCGACACGTTGTTGCTGTCCGCCGGAAAGTTGAGAAGGCTTACGATTGCCGAAGTCTTGCAAGCGCACCATCGCAAGCGCGTCGTTCACTTTTTTCGCGATAGAAGATTTGGCTACCTTGCGCACCTTCAGCGGGAAAGCGAGATTTTCGGCAACCGTCATATGTGGAAACAGCGCGTAGTTTTGAAACACCAAGCCGATGTCGCGTTGATGCGGCGGAATACTGTCCAAAACCTTGTTTGCAAGGCGAATGCGTCCCGCGCTGGGAACCTCGAAGCCGGCAAGCATCAAAAGGCAGGTCGTCTTGCCAGAACCCGAAGGACCTAAAAGGGTCAGAAACTCGCCGCGTTTGACATTAAGGTTGAAATCTTTGACGACAAGATTCTCGCCATCGTAAGATTTCTGCACGTGCTCGAAGGCGACGAAGGCGTCAGAACTATCAGCAGCGCGAGGGGGAGAAGAAGCCATGGCAACAGACTAGACCGAGCAGGCGGACTTAAGCAAGTCTTTTGCCCGCGTCTTATTTCTCGGCGCGGCGGTGGTAGAAGGCGGCGATATGCTCGGCGATGGCGAGCGTATCGCTGTTGTGCGCCAAGCTTTCTTGCGCTCCCTCGATCACAGAGGCGTCCAAGATGTTCTGGCGAAACGCGATCAAATCCTTCAAGAAAGGCTTCGTGAACTCGGGGTGCGGTTGAAGGGTGAGCGCGCGCCCTTCGTAGCTCAAAACCGCGTAGCGGCAGTGCGCAGAATGCCCTAACACTGCGGCATTGTCGGGTTTCGAGACAACCTGATCCTGATGCCACGCAGGTACGCAGCTCGTTTTTGTCAGGTTGGCTGCTTGCAACTCGGTCAAGTCGTAGTGTTGCATCCCTATCTGCCAACCGCTTTGGGATTTTTCAACTTTGCCGCCCATCGCTTGCGCAAAAATCTGATGCCCGAAACAGATCCCCACAACAGGCACTCCTGCTCCATAGGCAGCGCGCAGAAACGCTTCCAAGGGCGGAATCCAAGCGTGCTTTTCATACGCACCACACTTCGAGCCCGTCACCAACCATCCTTCCGCTTCTGCGACGCTGGTCGGAAACTCCTGCTCGCACACCGCGTAGTGGCGGAAGGTGAAATCTTGCGTCGAGAACATGCTTTGAAACATGTCGACGAAGTCGCCATGCTCGCGCTGCAACTCGCGAGGTGCTTGTCCAGTTTGCAGGATGCCGATCTTCATAGCCTAGAGAGTAGCATGGGCTACCATCGTCCTCATCTTTTTTCTAGCAAGCTCTCGATGCTCGGCTGGAAATGTCTCCACACATCGCCGTTTTCTATTTCCGCAAGCGTCCATTGGCAGTAGGCGAGCCTGGACAACCACGGAATTCTGTCGGGCATCTTCGGATTTTCGATATCGCTCAACGCGTGCGAGCAGATCGGATAGACAAAACTGGCGGGATGCAATGCGATGGCTGGCACGCCCGCAAGCACCGCATCGAGCGCAACGCCGCTGGAATGGCAGACCACGCACCAGCAGTCCTTAAAAAATCGTGAAGAATCTTGTCCCTGCTTTTGAAACTTGTCGTAGACCTCGATATCCAAAGACCGACAAAGCTCTTTCAGATAGTCGTAGCTATGGGCAACCTCACCCCTGACGCGCTCGCTTGCCCATAGCTCTCGTATCATCGCAGGATTGACAGTGACGATGATCTTGCGAGATGTACGCATACGCAAGGCAACAAGGTCGTACTGCGCGGCTGTGAACATGTCCACGCCGACAAGGCTTCGGTCGTACGGCACTTGCAGCGCGTAGAGAATGTGATTGCCTTTTTTGCGATACGGCTTGAGCCGAGTTTTTGTTGTCCTCATAATGTTGTTGAATCTTGTCGCGTCCGCTTGGAGAGGAATGTTGAAAATTCCTCGATGAAACATCGCGCTATCGTATAGGGCGACACGGAAATATCCCTTGTCGCGAGTTTGGAGCTGGTCGAAGGCAGGTCTGCCCAAAACAGGATTTTCTATCGTTATAAGAATCTTCTTGTTCTTGATTAAATCGGAAAAAACAAGCAACGATTGCGACCCGCTGGCTTGAAACCCTCCCCAAGCGAAGCGAAAACGATCGTCGTCGGGAAAACTATCGCGCAGGCATCGTAAGTACAAGACAAAGGTGTTGCTTCCTCCCAGCCCGACGATCCGTCGATTGTCGGAGATGTTGAGAACGGCTTCTTCAAAAACAGAAAAATTCTTCTGCTCTCCCTCCTCGCTATCTATTTCCCCCTCGTTTTCTCCTGCCTTCTCGTTTTCTCCTGCAGGCGCAGGTTGGGAGTAAATTTTTCGGGCAGCGACATACAGCAAATAAGGCAGAAAGGCTTTCAGCAAAAGGACAGCGAAGCGCATGCCTTGCTCCTTGACCCGTGACAATATCTTTTTTTGTGATGCCACCTTAAAGTTAAAGCCTCTCTATGGATAGGAGGCTAGTATGGTGTTTTGTCGTCCTCATTTTTTTTCTAGCAAGCCCTCGATGCTCGGCTGGAAATGTCGCCACACATCGCCGTTTTCTATTTCCGCAAGCGTCCATTGGCAGTAGGCGAGCCTGGACAACCACGGAATTCTGTCGGGCATCTTCGGATTTTCGATCTCGCTCAACGCGTGCGAGCAGATCGGATAGACAAAACTGGCGGGATGCAATGCGATGGCTGGCACGCCCGCAAGCACCGCATCGAGCGCAACGCCGCTGGAATGGCAGACCACGCACCAGCAGTCCTTAAAAAATCGTGAAGAATCTTGTCCCTGCTTTTGAAACTTGTCGTAGACCTCAATATCCAAAGACCGACAAAGCTCTTTCAGATAGTCGTAGCTATGGGCAACCTCGCCCCTGACGCGCTCGCTTGCCCATAGCTCTCGTATCATCGCAGGATTGACAGTGACGATGATCTTGCGAGATGTACGCATGCGCAAGGCAACAAGGTCGTACTGCGCGGCTGTGAACATGTCCACGCCGACAAGGCTTCGGTCGTACGGCACTTGCAGCGCGTAGAGAATGTGATTGCCTTTTTTGCGATACGGCTTGAGCCGAGTTTTTGTTGTCCTCATAATGTTGTTGAATCTTGTCGCGTCCGCTTGGAGAGGAATGTTGAAAATTCCTCGATGAAACATCGCGCTATCGTATAGGGCGACACGGAAATATCCCTTGTCGCGAGTTTGGAGCTGGTCGAAGGCAGGTCTGCCCAAAACAGGATTTTCCATCGTTATAAGAATCTTCTTGTTCTTGATTAAATCGGGAAAAACAAGCAACGATTGCGACCCGCTGGCTTGAAACCCTCCCCAAGCAAAGCGAAAACGATCGTCGTCAGGAAAACTATCGCGCAAAGAGCGTAAATAAAAAAGAAAGCTGTTCGTTCCTGCAATGGAAACAATGCGTCGATTTTTGCTAATATTGGGGACAGAAGCCTCTGGAATCAACGACTCTTTTTTCTCCTTTAATCTAGATAACTTTTTTACCGTTCTACAAAAAAAATAGGTAGGAAAGTCTTTCAGTACAAAGACAGCGAAGCGCATTCCTTGTTGCTTTAGCCACAAGAATATTTTCATCTAATCGCCGCGCCGTAGAGCGCGTTCGGCAACGCCGTCGAGAGGAACGGTAGGTAGGTCACCGCCAGCAAGAAGACGAACAACAACAGCATCCACGGCAAAACGGCGCGCACCACCGCCAGCACCGACATGTTGGCAATGCTGGAGGCGACAAAAAGATTGAGACCGACAGGCGGCGTGATCATGCCGATTTCCATATTGACGACCATCACGATCCCCAAATGAATCGGATCGATCCCCAAACTCAGCGCGATCGGATGCACGATCGGCGCGACGATCAACAAAAGTCCGCTCGGCTCCATGAATTGCCCGCCGATCAGCAGCAGCGCGTTGACGCACAGCAGGAAAAGCCACGGCGGCATCGAGGTCGCCGTGATCGTTTCCGTCAGATGCTGCGGCAGCTGCAACTCCGTCAGAACATGGCTGAACATCAACGCGTTGAAAATAATGAACATCAGCATCAATGAAATACGCACCGCCTCGATCAAACTTTGCCTCGTGTCACCGTGCAGCAAGCCGCAGCTGGCAGCGAAAGGCACTTGCCACAAAGCGCGCGCCGACGCACGAGTAAGAGGCTCAAACTTCCTCCGCCAAGGCACGCCGCGCAGAAATCCCATACCCCTATACACGCAGCTGGCAACGACAAACCCGTAGACGGCGGCAAAGGCGGCGGCTTCTGTCGGCGTAAACCACCCGGCATAGATCCCCATTAAAATGAGGACGATCAGCAACAAGCCGAAGGCTGCCGTGCCTGCGTGGCTGAGCACCACGCGCCAGCTCGCTCTTGGAGAAGGCGTGATGCGCATGTTGCGTACCGCAACGCGCACGCCGAGCATCAGCAACAATCCTGCCGTCAAGCCAGGCACGATGCCCGCGATGAAAAGCCGTCCGACCGATTCGCTCGTCGCCGCCGCATAGACGACCATCACGATCGAGGGCGGAATCAAGATGCCCAAAGTGCCTGCCGTCGAGATCACTCCCACAGCAAGACGCTTCGGATAATGCGCACGCTCCATCCCGCGCAACGCCATCGGACCGATCGCAGCTACAGTCGCAGGCGACGAGCCGGAAAGTGCCGCAAAAAGCATGCAGGCGAAAACGCTCGCGCTCGCTAGCCCGCCGCGCAAGTGACCAACCGCAGAGACGGCGAAGCGCACGATCCGCTCGGCTATACCGCCGCCCGCCAAAAAAACGCTAGAGAGCACAAAAAACGGAATCGCCGTCAGAAGAAACTTGTCGTTCATCGCTCCCACCACCGCCGTCGCCAACCCCGAAACGTTGCCGCCCACGACAAAACTCACGACAAGGCTCGGCAACCCTAACGCTACTCCGATCGGCACGCGCAGTGCCAAAAGCGCAAAAACTAGCAACAACAAAAGCCCGCCCGCGTTCGCAGACAAGAGGCTCTGCAAAGCCCCAAAAATATCAGACATGGTCGTGCGGGCGCACAGCTCGCGTCTTGCCGAGCAAAACGGCAACCATCGAGGCTGCCGCCGTGATCGCCAAATAGCCAAACGAGAAGCACAAAACCCCGTAGGTCAACCAGTGCGGGATACCGATCTCTTCGGAGCCGATACTACGCAAGGCGGCATTCGTCCAAAAAAGTCGTGCGATTTGAAAACCTGTCGCCGAAAGCACAACCGCATAGACGACAACGCACAAACTCGCAAGCAGCTGGCACCCTCTCTGCGCGCGCGGAGCGAGCCTTGTCGTCAAGGCATCCACGCTTGCATGCAAGCCGCGCCGCAACGCGTACGCCATGCCCAACAGCACGAGGTAGAGGAACAGATTGAGCGTCAACTCCAAAGCCCAAGGAAATGAGCTGGCGAACACGCGGCGCGCGACGACATTGGCGAACGCCACGCCCGTCATGCCTGCCAGCAGGAGCGCTAGCAGGCTTTCCTCGATCCACGCGGCGCTCGACGCTACTCGTTTGGCTACTCGTCTGCAAGCCTGCGCGGCACGAGGGAGCAGAGATTTCCCCACGGGTTACTCGTTCGCGGTTAAGGGTTCGCGGTTATTTGTTGGCGGAGAGCGCTGCCTTCAGAACATCCTTGCCGATGTCGCCTCGGAACTGCTTCCAGACCGGACGCATCGCCTTCACCCAAGCCTTGCGTTGCGCGGCGGTGAGTTCTCGGACAGCTGTGCCGCTTTTGACGATCTTCGCGCGGTTCTCAAGATTGATCTTGCGCGAGATAGCATTACGCTCCTGCGTCACCTCGGCGAGAATGCGCGAAAGGTCTTTGCGGATGTCGGCGGGCAGTCCGTTCCAAAAGGAGGCGGAGGTCACGACCAGATAGTCCAAAATGCCGTGGTTCGATTCGGTGATACCGTCTTGCACCTCGAAGAACTTCTTCGTGTAGATGTTCGACCAGGTGTTTTCTTGTCCGTCGACGACACCGGTCTGCAAGGCACCATAGACTTCGGCAAATGCCATTTTTTGCGGCGAGGCTTGCACCGCCTTGAACTGCGCGGTCAGCACATCCGAGGTTTGGATACGGAACTTCAGTCCCTTCGCGTCTGAAGGCAACAGAAGGGGCTTGTTCGCCGAGAGTTGTTTCAATCCGTTGTGCCAGTAGGTGAGCCCCAGCAAGCCTTTGTCTTGCATGGCGAGCAGCAGTTCTTTGCCTTTCGCCGATTGTTGGAACTTGTTGACGGCTTCGATATTTTTGAAGACGAAGGGCAGATCGAAGATGCGGTACTTCAGCGAGTATTGCTCGAACTTCGAGAGCGAGGGCGCTGCCATCTGCACATTGCCGAGCAGTAACGCTTCCAGAACTTTGCTATCGTTGTAGAGTTGTCCGTTCGGAAAAACTTCGACGCGCACTTTACCTTTCAGTTCTTTGTTGACGCGCTTGGCGAACAGGGTTGCCGCTTCGCCTTTGGGATGGCCTTTAGGCGAGGTGACATGGCTGAACTTGATGACAATCTCTTTTGCCTGCGCGGGCATCGAGACGACGAGCAGGGCTACCGCAAAAAAGGCGGCAAAAAACGCGCGCGTGAGGGATGAGGGGGGGAAGCGAAGAGGCATGGGTAATTTCGTGGGTAATTTCATGGGTAATATCATGGGGTAATCTCCTTGAGGGTTGAGGGTGAGGGAAGACTCAACGACGAGTTCTGTGCGCGAGTCTAGTTTGTTTGGGGATTGCGGTCAAGCTTTTTTGCTTGGGATGCTTCCGAACACGACGATGGCGAGGAGGTTGAGGAAGGGGACGGGCAGGCAGAAAAGCCACAAAAAACTTTGAGATATGTCGCGCAGACGCCGACGGCTTAAAGCTACCCACACCCATACGACGGGAATCCATAGGAGCGTGAGGGAGGCATCGAGCAGGTTGTTTCCTGTTGTCATACGATTGTAGTAGAAGGGTCGTTCTACCAGCATGACGACGAAGGATGCGATGACGAGGAAGATGACAACCTTCCAATAGTCCTCTTGCGAGGTTGTGCCCCTGAAGGAGAAAAACTTTTTCACGGGGAGCATACGCCTTTGGGGTGGAAAAACAAGATGATAAGCACTCATTCTAGAGACAAAAAAAGGCGAGTCAACCCTTGACAAATGCTACAAGAAGAACGATATGCAACCGAAGGGGAACGACTCGCACAACACACAAACACAAGAGATGATGGAGAGATGGATATTCTTGTTCCCCATTTGAAACAGCTTTTGCGCGGATATTCAAATAATCTTCTACTTCGCAAGTCGGGGCTTTTCGTGCCACTCAAAATAAACAAAGATGTTTTAAACCATCGCTATGATAGAACTTTACTACTTTACGCCAACCATAGAATGTTGTTGGGAGTGGTTGCCAGAATACATTGTTTTTTAGAAATTATATTAGAAAAAAACAATCTTCCAATAACAAAAGAAGGTGCTGAATCCATTAAAAAATCAATAAACGAAAATATTTATATCGATTTGCGTTCTCAAGAAAATAACACGGGAAGAGTGTACGATATAACAAGAGGTATCGTAGAAAAAGAAATGCAAATAAGCGCCTTATCTGTTGTTGGATTGTTTCACCAACAAGAAAAAAGGCTTAAAATTTTACTCAAGGAAAGAAAAGAATTTTTCTTTTCCAACGAAATTCTAACTAAAAATAAAAATAAAAATAAACGCATTTATTGTATAGAGCTTTTTTCTGACATGGCAAAAAAATTCAACATGCCAGAGAATGGAGATTTGTTTCAAACCATTAAGGAAGGCAATGCTTTTGTTAATGCTGCTAAGCATGGTGACACTGAAAATTTAAATAAATTTTATAATGAAAAATCTAAAAAATGCCTTAAGAAATGTGTGGAAACAGCTATCCTAATCAACTCACCTGACGAGGTTTTTTTATGGAGAGATCTTCTTGTTAAGTATGCGAAGGCACTTGAAGAATTTTGGTTGCATGTATTTGAAAATCTTGAAAAGCCTTCAAACGAAGATAGCAAAGTTTATTTCTTTGAGCATCAAGAATCACAAGTTGATTTTTCTATTTTTTTGAAGCAAACTAGGGAAGCAATGAATGACTGTGTTGCTAAATTTTGGAAAGATATAGAAAGAAAGTACGGAGTAAAGCCTGACGAAGGAAACTTTAAATGCAGTTGCACATAAAAACAGAGTTATAATAATTCGTGGGTTCTATAGGTTAATTCATCACGGCGTAGCTGTACCATGTTAAGAGTCAGCTTGCGCGAGGCAAGCCTCGCGCTTTTGAATAAGAGGCGCGCTACGCGCGATTCTTTTTGCCTCTAGGGCGAGGAAAACAAAATCGCTCTGCCGTGTTAAGAATCAGCTTGCGCGTTGCAAGCAACGCGCTTTTGAATAAGAGGCTACACACTTTGCGCTACGCGCAAAGTGTGTAGAAAGCGCACTGCGTGCGCTCCGCTGACGCGGGGTCTTTTGCGAGGGATTACTCCCTCGCGCTCCCCGCGTGCTACGCACGCGATGTTTTGCATTCTCCAATTAAATAAAGCGCGTGTCTATCTCTGCGTAGCGCGCTCGCAAGAAAGCGCAAGCAAGCAGAGATAAACACGCTCAACAAACAAATAACACTCTAAAAAAATACACCTCCCCCAAACACACAACACATGCACCCAAAAAAACGGAGGGAACGGGATTCGAACCCGTGAGAGAATCACTCCTCAACACGCTTTCCAGGCGCGCGCCTTAAACCACTCGGCCATCCCTCCTTAATAACAAATACTCCTAACTATAATCCATAACTAAACACTCGTATCAATATCCTTATCTTTCTCCTTCTCTTTCTCTTTCTCCTTCTTACTTCGCTCCTCACGCATCCTCCCCCAATATGCTATCCGCTTCGCAATCTCTCGCTCAAACCCCCGCTCGCTAGGTACATAATAACACTCCCGCTCCATACCCTCAGGGAAATAATCCTGCCCCGAAAATGCCCCCGCACTATCATGATCATACTCATATCCCTTACCATAACCCAAATCCTTCAGCAACCCCGTCACAGGATTAATAGCATGCATCGGAGGCATCTTAGAACCATGCCTCCGCGCCGATACCGCCGCAACCTTCTCACAACGATACAACGCATTCGATTTCGGACAACTAGCCAAATACACAACTAACCCATACAACGCAATCTCTCCCTCAGGAGAACCCAATCGCTCATAAACCTGCCACGCTAACAATGCCTGCTGAGCCGCCTGCGGATCAGCAAGTCCCACATCCTCATAAGCAACACGAACAAGACGACGCGCTATATACAACGGACGCTCCCCCGCAACAAGCATCCTCGCTAACCAATACACCGCCGCATCACAATCCGAACCCCGAATAGCCTTGTGCAACGCGCTGATTAAATTGTAATGCGCCTCCTCCTTCTTGTCATAAACAGGCAACCGCTTTTGCAAAAATTTAGACAATCCCTCCTCATCCATCAATGCCTCCTTCTTACTCGCTTTGCTTTTCTCCTTGTTTTTATTTTGGCTACCCACAACCTGCGACAAAGCCTCGACCCCGTTTAACAAGGCACGCGCATCTCCATCGGCACTTTCAAGAAGTCTCTGCCGTGCACCCTCGGTCAGAGGAAGCTTTGTGCCTAACGCCTCCTCGCTCGCGGCGAGCAATCGCTCTAATGCTGCCTCGTCCAGAGGCTCTAGAACAAAAACACGACAGCGCGACACTAAGGCGGCACGCAGAGCAAAACTAGGATTCTCCGTTGTAGCACCGATGAGCGTAATCAACCCGCTCTCTACGACGGGCAGAAAAGCCTCCTGCTGTGCACGAGAAAAATGATGAATCTCATCGACAAAAAGAACAAATCCTCTGCCAATAGCTCCTCCAACACCCCCGTCAACCTCTCCTCCAGTATTTTTTTTCTGAAGAGAATTGTCCGAAGAATTATCCAAGAGAAAACTGCCTGAAGAATTACCTGAAGAATTAGTAGTGTTATTTTTGTCGCGTTCTTCTTCGGCGCGTTGAAAGACTCGTCGTAGTTCTCCGACCGAGCCGAACACGGCGGACAGCGTTTCGAAGGGAGCCTGTTGGTATTGTGCGAGCAATCTTGCGAGCGAAGTTTTTCCGCAACCCGGTGGTCCCCATAGAATCATGGAGGGCAGCGGTGCTTTTTCGTAGAGCAGTCGTCCTAGCGGAGCGTCATCGGCGAGCAACGCTTCTTGTCCTAGTAGGTGTTGGAACCCTTGCGGTCTTAGTCGTTCGGCAAGAGGTGCATGGTGGGGTGCACGATGGGGTGCTTGAGGGGTTGCGAGCATGGACTAGGACATGAGGAGCATTTTACGGCAGCAGAACGAGCGCGCCGTTGACTTCTCGCGCTTCCAGACGACGATGGGCTTCTTGTACGGAGGTTAGGGGGAGGGTATCGGCGACCTCGACCTTCAAGCCCTGTTCGAGCATGGCGAAGAGTCGTTGTGCCGAGAGCTCCAAGTCTTCGCGCGAGGCGACATAGGCGAGCAGGCTGGGGCGCGTGATAAACAGCGAGCCTTTTTGCGAGAGCAACGCGAGGTCGAACTTGGCAACCGCTCCTGAGGCGTTGCCGAAGGAGACCATCGTACCGCGCGCCTTGAGCGAATCGAGCGACGCTTCAAAGGTTGCCGCCCCCACAGAATCGTAGACGACAGAAACTCCCTCGCCGTCAGTGATAGAGCTCACGCGCTCGGCGATATCCTCGCGGCGGTAGAGGATAACTTCGTCGCAGCCGTTGTGTTTGGCGAGCTCTGCCTTAGCCTCGCTACCAACGCAGCCGATGACGAAGGCTCCCAACCGCTTCAGCCATTGGGTAGCGAGCAATCCCACGCCGCCCGCGGCTGCCATCAGCAGGACGCGCTCAAAGCGTTGCACGGGATAGGTGCGGCAGACGAGGTATTCTACCGTCATGCCGCGTAGCAGGCAGGCGGCGGCGGTCGTGAAGTCTAGGCTGTCGGGAAGTTCTACCAGTCGGGCTGCCTTGACGACGCGCGCCGAGGCGTAAGCCCCCACTCCGGCGGCGTTGTAGCCGACGCGCGCTCCTACCTTGAGCGTTGAAACATCGCTGCCGACTTTGCTGACGACACCGGCTGCCTCCAAGCCTAGCCCGCTCGGCAGGGGCAGGGGATACAGACCTTCGCGGTGGTAGATATCGATATAGTTCAACCCCACCGCTTTCTGTTCGACCAAAACCTCGTCGGCGGCAAGCGGCGGCAGGGTGTGTTCTTCAAGACGCATGACGGAGGCGTCGCCTGTTTTGTCGATGACGACGCGCGTGGCTGAGGTGGATGCGGATACGGACATAGTCGCCTACTTGTTACTTTGGGGGATTGCTTTGGGGTTGTCTTCGCTTAGAGGGGGTTGTCGCTACGATAGCCGAAAATGCCTTCCTTGAGAGCTTTTTGCAGATGCTCTCGATGCGCGGGCAGGTAGCGTGAAAACCATGTAGCGAGCGGTTGCAAGACGGGCTCTTGGCTTGCCGCGTCCTCGGCGAGGCTGCGCTCTAGCAGCGCATAGACGCGCGGGATGTGGCACGAGAGGTTTGTTTTGCCATCGCGTAGCGCGAGGCGTGCGAAGGTGCCTAGCACGCGCGCGTGGCGTTGTGCGCTCCAAGCACGGCAGTGTTTCAGAAAATCTTGTTCCGAAAAGCTATTGGGAGGGAGGATGCTTTGCGCGCCTTTCAAGTATAGACGGAGCAGGTGTTGTTGTAGGTCGGGCGCAAGGTCGCGCCGCGCGTCTTCCAGCAGCGAGACGAGGTCGTAGGCGGGCGAGCCGAGAACGGCATCTTGGAAGTCTAATAAGCCGCAGCGTTGCAAGCTACAATGTTGCAAATTGTGGCGTTGCAGGCTTGAGCGGTCGTGATGTGGCGGAACGACGCGCATCAGGTTATCGACATGGCAATCGCGCAACACCAGCACTTCGGGCAGGGGGGGGAGAGCGGTCAGCAGTTCCAACCAGCAGGCTCGCCAGCTTGCGCTCGTTTCTTTTGTTTGCGCCTCGTCAAGAGCGGGAGACAGAGGCGGAGATAGGGCGGGCGCGTAGAAGTTGGCGAACACGGCACTTTCACAGCACCACTCTGCTACCGAGAGGGCGACGAGAGATTGCGATTGTGCTTGTGCTTGTTCGCGTGTGCGCAGCAGGTGGAGCAGGACGGCGATGGCATCTTCGTAGAGCGGTCGGGGGTCTGCGCCGTGGTTGAGCAGGTGTGTGAAGCAATTGTCGCCGAAGTCTTCGATTTCTAGGAAGCCTTGTTCTAGGTCGGCGTGGAGGATATGTGGGGTGCGCAATCCTAGGCTTTGTAGAAATTCTCCGATGGCTTGGAATTGGTGGGGTTTTTCTGTATCGGGCGGAGCGTCCATGAGCAGCGTTGGCGACAAGTCTGGCGACGAGGTTGGCGACGCGCTACTTTTTTTGCGGAGCAGGCGTGTGTAATGACGGCTGGAGGCATCGGCTTCTAGGGGAACGAGCGTCGATTCCCTGTGTCCGTGTTGGGCTAGAAAGTTCAGGCGTGCTTGCTCACGCGGGCAAGCGGACATAGTAGAGAAGAAAAGTAGGCAAACGAATTATGCTTTTCTTTTGCCCCGCGCGAAACGCACGATGAGCCAGATGGGGAGGAGGGTTGCGAAGAGCGCGAGGAGTATGACGAAGCCGAAGAGGATGGCGGTTGCGAGGAGGGCTGTGATGAGGAACAGCATCAGGTAGCCTACGAGGGGATTTCTTTTCCCGCCTGTGCGTTGCTGTTGTGTGAAGAGGATTTTTGCGGATTGGCGTGGATTACGCGGGGAGTGCGGATTGTAGGGTTTGGCTTGCAGGTGTTCGACGGGTTTTTTATCGGGAGACATGGAATTGCTGTCAGGGTTGTGGGGTGGCGAGGGGGGTTGTGTTGTCTTTGTTGTCGTTGTCGTTTGGGTTGTTTTTGGCGATAGATTTGAGGATGGTTCGTTTGAGTTTTTTAGCTTTATCGGCGAGCTTAGCGTTGCGGAAGCCGAGCAGGAATTCGTCTAGCCCTCCTTTTTTATCGATGGTGCGCAGGGTTGAGGTAGCGATACGGAGGCGGATATTTCGTTTCAGGGTATTGCTGTAGAGGCGTACGGATTGGAGATTGGGTTCGAAGCTACGGCGTGTTTTATTGTGCGCGTGGGAGACATTGTTGCCTCGCATGACGCGTTTGCCGGTGAGGGAGCAGGCTTTGGACATGGGAATGATTGTAGCGCGCGTTTGTTTTAAGTCAAGCTCTGTATTGTCGTTGCTGTCTATTTTTCTTGATGGCAAAACGCACTATTTTGCTTGACGGAAAAACGCAAGACGAGCGAGCGTAGCTTCTTATCTTCCTCACCCCCTCCGCGCCCGAAAGAACTCCTGCAACATCTCCTCCGCCCGCCTCCCATCTATCCCCCCATAAACCTCCATCCCCCCCCCAAACAAAGCCACCCCCCGCTCCCCACCACCACACTTAGAATCATAAGCAGCAAAAAACAGTCGCCGAAACCGCGCAAGAACAATCGCCGCCGCACACATAGCACAAGGCTCCAAAGTCACATAAAGACTGCACCCCTCCAACCAACGCGCCCGCGGCGCATCTTCCCTCCGTTGCTGCTCGCGTAATCCCTCCCGAATGGCAAGCATCTCCGCATGCGCCGTAGGATCCCGATCGCGCTCAATGCGATTCTGACATAACGCAATCTGCCTCCCCCCCGCATCCACAACTAAAGCAGCAACAGGTACCTCCCCATTACGCCCCGCCTTGTAAGCAGCCTCAAGAGCAATCTCCATGAATTTTTTTTGGAATTTTTTTTGGAATTTCTTTTGAGAATTTTGATCGCTCATCGCCCCCGCTCGAAAAAAATAAGGCACGCCGCAAAAGCAAAGCCCGCTAAGAAACCCCCTGCATGTCCAACCCACGCGATTTTCTCGTCCATAACAAACGGCGCGAGCAAGCCAACTAAAGCGTTGAACCCAAGCCACAACACGACAAATCGTAAAGCATTCCGCCTTGTAGCAAAAGGACCTGGCAACCTCGCTCTGCCCCGAATAATAGGATAAGCACAAAGTGCACCCATCAATCCCGAAACACCCCCCGACGCACCAATGCGCAACGCCTCGCTTTGCATGTCGATAGAAAATTCTGCCAACGCTCCCCCCGCAGCCGCCGCAAGAAAGAGCACAAGAAAAAGCACGCCCCCCACTCGCCTTGCAACAGGAATGCCGAAGGCAAGCAGAAAGCCCAAGTTGACGAACAAATGCGTCGCGTTTGCATGCAACAACACATGCAAAAAGAGCGTCGAAAAACCCTGCCAATGGTAAAGCCTATTGGGAACGAAGGCGCAGAGGTGCAAGAGAATCTGCCGCACCAAAGGATCGCCGAAAGAAACCATGCCATGGCAGACAAGGATGAGCGAGCATAAACCCCATACGACAAGCACAGAAGGGTCAGGCTCGCTGGTGCGATACGAAGGACGGCGCGTCTGTGTCATGCGGAGGCGGGAGCGGCAATTAAGTTGACCAATCCTTCGGCGAAGTCTTGAGCGCGGAAAGGCTCTAAATCTTGAAGGTTCTCTCCTGCGCTGAGGTATTGCACGGGGATGGGTTTTTTATTGCGTGTCATTTTCTCGCCTACTATTTTTTCTCCTGCTAAGGCGACGAGCGCACCTGCGCACGCGCTACTGTCGAGTTTCGTTAGCAACAGCTTGCTTACAGGCACGACAGAGGCAAACTGCCTCACTTGCAAGCGCAAAGTCTGCCCCAGCGTCGCGTCTAGGACAAGCCAAAATTCGATGCGGAGAGGTTTGCTCTTGTGCTTACTTTTGGGAGCTATCGCTGCTTGCTTGAGGAGGGCGCGCTCGATTTTGGCCAGCTGCTGCATGAGGTTCGTATCCGAGTGCTGCCTGCCCGCCGTATCGACAATAAGAATGTCGAACGCCTCCTCGCGTGCCTGAGCGAGCGCGTTGAAGGCGAGGGCGGCGGGGTCAGAGTGACGCTCGGCGGTGACAATCGCGGTGTCTGCGCGCTCAGCCCACTCTCGCAATTGCTCGGTCGCGGCGGCGCGGAAGGTGTCGCCCGCAGCCAGCAGAACTTTCGCACCCTGCTCCCGATAGCGCGCGGCGAGTTTTCCCGCCGTCGAGGTTTTGCCGCAGCCGTTCAACCCCAGCAACACAACGACAAGCAATCCCTGCTTGTCGAAGAGAGAACTTTCCTCTACCTCGCAGGCGCGTAGTTTTTTGGCTACGAGTTCTCGCAACGCCGTCTGCACCTCCTCTAAACTTTCAGGGTTGCGAAAGCCCTGACCCGCTAAGTCTGTGGCGAGTTCGACGGCACTCTCGTATCCCAAGTCGGCTTCTAGCAACGCCTCTTCGATGCTCGCACGCGCGGCGGGCGAAAGTCGCGTTCCGCCAACATGGCGCACAAAGGCGGTTTGCAGACGCTGCGCGCTCTTGCCCAAGCCCAGCATGGAATCTTCTTACACCCAGCGCGCCGTAAGCGAGCGCGTGCAGAGTTGCTCGGTCGCGCTCAAAATACGCGCGCTGATAACGCTCCCCTTAACAATGCTTTGCTTGGCAATGTCTTGCTTGGCAAAGTTGGAAGTTTTCAAGGGAGTGTTATGGGAAGGCAGGAGGCGCGTGCGTATGTTGTGGCGCGAGCGTCCGATGACCTCCTCGCTTCCGTCTTTGTTCTCTAGCCCCTCGACGAGAAATTTATCGATGGTGGCGTAGAGTCCTCGCAAGAAGGCTTTGTGCGCTTCTTCGCCTTTCAAGCGCAGTTTATTTGCACGCGCACGCACGACACTACGCTCCACCTGCGGCATGCGTGCTGCGGGTGTGTCTTGGCGCGGGGAGAACGGAAAGATGTGCAACAGGTTCAAGCCTGCATCGTCTATGAGCGCGAGCGTGTTTTGAAACATGGCTTCGGTTTCGGTAGGAAAGCCCGCGATGAGGTCTGCTCCCAGTGCGATGTCGGGGCGGCGTTCGCGCAAGTTGCGACAGAGTGTTATGGCTTGCTCGCGCGAATGTCGTCGTCGCATGCGTTTTAAAATCATATTGTCGCCCGCTTGCAACGAGAGGTGCAAGTAAGGTTGGAGGCGTTCTTCCTCGCCGAAGAGCCTAAGCAACAGGGGGTCTAGCGCAGCTCCGTCGATAGAAGAGAGGCGCAAGCGTTCCAATCGCGGGTTTGTTTGCAACACGGCTTCGACCAATGTCCCCAAAGGAGGGCGTTGCGGCAAGTCCTCTCCCCACGAGGCGAGGTCGATGCCGCTCAACACAACCTCCTTCACACCGCGCGCAACCGCATGGGCTACGCTTTCGCAAGCAGGCTCGACAGCCAGCGAGCGAGCGCTACCGCGTGCAAGCGGAATCATGCAAAAAGTGCAACGATGGTTACAACCCTGCTGGACGGGTAGCACAAACCTCGTGCGCGGGAGGAGCTGCGATTCGTTTTGTGACTCGTTTGGCGTATCGGGTGGTAGCAGCGGCGTTTGTCGTTCGCGCTCAGCACGCGGCAGCATCGCTGGGACGCGAGTGTCGTCATCGGCGTAGCTGCTTCGATGCAGCTTGCTATCGTTGCCTAGAACCTTTGTGACCCCTGTCATCTTACGATAGCTCTCGGCGTTCAGATGCGCCGCGCAACCCGCGACGACGATGCGCGCGTGCGGACGCTCGCGGTGAAGACGGCGAATCTTTTGTCGAACCTGACGCTCTGCCTCGTGCGTGACGGCGCAGGAGTTGACGACAAGCGTCTCGTGCGCAACAGACGATAGGCTGGGCAAGAGTGCTGCTATTTGCTCCCCTTCCGCTATGTTAAGACGGCAGCCGAACGAGAAAACTCTATGTTCCATTTTCAATCGCCAGCTTTAATTCCGAGTCTCACCTTCTCAGCTGAGAAGATGCGTTGTGCCGAAGAAGGCGTAGTCGGCAGGGCCTGTCATCGTGACTTGTGCGCTGTCGTTCTGCCAAGCGAGCAGCAGGTCTCCTCCTTCCATACGCACGCGGGCTTCGCGTTGCAACAATCCTTGGCGTATGCCTGCGACCAACGTTGCGCAAGCAGCGCTGCCGCAGGCGTGCGTGTTGCCTGCTCCGCGCTCCCAGACGAAGAGGGTTATATCTTTTGCTTTCACTTCTTTTGCGGTTTTCTCGATGCGTGCGAAGGAGATATTTGCTCCCTCGCGGAACAGGGGATGTTTCTCTAGGCTTGCGCCGTGTTGCAGCAGGTCTTGTTTTATGCGTGCGTCGGACTTTTGGCAGAAGAAGACGGCGTGCGGATTGCCGATGCTCACGCCGAACGCTTTGCCATAATCTTTATTTTTGAACGCGAGTGGCAGGGCTTCGGTGCGGCAAGCTTTTGTCAAACCGAGCGCGGTTGCGGAAAACTTCGGCACGCCCATGGCGACTGCAACTATGCGCTCTGATAGTCGCTCGACTTGTAGGCGTTGTCCTGCGACGCGGAGCGAGAGTTTTTGCGAGGATTTTTCATTTTCTTTTTTATTTCTTTGGAAGTTTTTATCAAAGTCGAAGACATAGCGAGCGACGCATCGTGTTCCGTTGCCGCAGGCTTGTGCTTGCGAGGCGTCGGGGTTGAAGATTGTCATGTCGAGGGCGTCTTTTTTGTGCGTGGGTTTTGTCAGCACGAGCAGCTGGTCGCAGCCGATGCCGTGTCGTCGGTCGGCGATGCGTCGGATGGCGAGGCTGTCTGGCATAGTTGCGGGCATAGTTGCGGGCATGGTGTTTCGTGCGTCGAGTATGACGAAGTCGTTGCCGAGCGCGTGCATCTTGCAAAACGGTGTTTGCGAGCTGTGGTGATGGGCTGTTCTCATGAGGGGAGGATATTGTAGTCTTTGAAGAGTTGCATGGCTTGATTGAGTTGGCTCATTCGTTCGTGGTCTCCTTTGACGGCATCGGGGTGAAAGACGGATGCTAGGTCGCGAAAGCGTCGGCGCACCAGTTCTTCGCTGGGGCGGATGCTGGCACGAAATCCGAAGATGTAGCAGGCGTCTTCCAGCGTGCGGCAGTTCGAGGGCAGGGGGAGGAAGGCGAGGCGTTCGATACCTCGTTCCAGCTCAGCGATGCGTTGTTCTGTTTTGCTGTGTTGGGTTTGGCGATGTTCGTGTTGTTTTGTATTTTCTAGGGATAGCACCCATTCTTGTTTATCGAGGGCGAGCGCGAGGGCGAGTGTTTTTCTGAGTGTTGCGGTATCTTTGGGGATGATGAGATTATCTTTGAGGCGTGCTTGCAGGCGGGGTTTTCGTTTCAGGGTTTCTCCTTTGTGGCTGCCGCTTTTGATGGTGACGGCTTCTCGTTCGAAGAGGGGAGGTTCGCCGGGGTCCGGCATATTTTTCAGGGCTTCTTCTAGGGCTTGTGGTGGGAGGAGGATAGCGATGGAGCGGAGCAGGTCGCCGACGCTGGCTTTCCGTTTGGCGACGAGCGCGAGAACTTGGCTACGGAAGGCGGTGGTGCAGGCGATGGCGATGGATTGTCCCATAGCCTAGTGTAGCCGAGATACGGACGAATGACGGGCTTTTTGTCTCGACGGGCGCAAAACATGCGCACGCGTAGCGTGCGCGGGGTCTTTTGCGAGGGGATTACTCCCTCGCGCTCCCCCATAGCGCGTTGCTTGCAATGCGCGTCCGTGATGTTTGCTACGCACGCGATGTTTTGCATCCGTCAAGATTACCAAGCCCGTATCTTCTACTCCCCCGACAAGTCAATCCAACTCCCCCAATGCCTCCAACACGCTTCCCGCATCGCTCAACCTACACTCGCCCCGCGCCTCAATAGCAGAAATCCATCGCACAATACCCCCATCGATTATCGTAGCAAACCGCAAACAACGCCTCCCCAACCCAACCCCCGACAAATCTACCTCCATGCCAAAAGCCCTTGTCGCCTCCAACGAAGCATCGCTCAACATCGTCAAAGGCAATAATCCATCCCCCTCCTCCGCAAGCGTTGCATAACTCTCACGCCAAGCGCGCATCACAAAAGAATCCTGCGTCGTAAAACAAGCAATCCGCTCCACCCCATGACGGGCGAAAGCTCCACGCTGACGCAGCACCTCAGGAAGATGGTCCCTTGAGCAAGTCGGCGTGAAAGCCCCCGGCATGCCAAAAAGAAGACTGCGCCCCCTCCCAAACAAACTCTCCGAAGAAACACGCTCCGCCTTCCCCCCCTCCAACACAAAGAAGAAAGTCTGCGGTAAAGCCTCCCCCTCTCGAATCAATCTATCTATCGTCATGGTTTTTGCCTCCGTCGTTATAGCTTGTGTCCATCATTACGGCTTGCTCACCCTGTCCAGCCCCCGTCGGTAACGCAAGGTCTCAGCGTAAGCAAGCGCATCCAAAAAAACACGCTTGCCATACAACTCCGGCAATAACAATACCTCGCCGTCTGGAACCAATAACACCGTGAAAGGAATCGCATAACGCCGATGCGCGCGCATGAACGAAGCAATCCCCGCATCATACGAAGTCCAGTCAGCACGCATCAAGACAAAAGGTCGCAACTGCTCCAACCGCTCGCCCACAACCGCAGTCCGAAAAACACGCTGCTCAACAACCTTGCACGACAAACACCAGTCAGCAGTGACATTCACAACAACTAAATTATTCGCCTCTAATAAGGCAGGAATACGCTCAGGCGCAAAATCTCGCCAAGGAAGAAAAGTCGTATCCCTAGAAGGTGCTCTATCAGCAGACTGCCGCCGCAACACATTCTCCATCGGCAACAGACTCAACAAGACAGCCGCAAAAACAGGGCTTACCAAAAGCAACGCAAGACGCGCAGAAGAAAAAGAACGGCGGCTTGGCAAGTTTTTCCTTCTCTGCCGTCTGCGTAAAATCAGGACGACCAATAGCGTTGTCACAGCGACGATGACAGCAGCGGTGAACGAGAGCTGCTTGGCGAAAATAGAAAAAAGCCACAGCGATGCTGCGAAGATGGCAACGGCGAGAACCTTGCGCAACCCCTCCGACCACGCGCCAGGGGGAGGGAGAATTTTCGCAACCCGATGCGGAAAAGCCGCCGCCAACAACAGAGGTGTCGCCATGCCCACCCCCATGAGGGCGAACATCAGAAAGACAACATGAGCACGTTGCACGATGGCAGCACTGAGCGCGCTGCCTAATATAGGAGCAGCGCAAGGGGTAGCAAGCCAAGTGAGCAACATACCCGTTGCGCACTCGCTGCTCCATTCTTTTCTGCGCGAAAGGATGGAGCTGGATTTTTCTTCTTCGTCTTTTTTTGGACGCACCTTTTCGTGGTAAGCAGGAAAGGGCAAAGCGACGATACGCCATCCATCGCAAGCCAGCAGCAGTAGCAACGCCGCGAGCGAGCCGCTAAAGACAGGCCAGTGGAACTGAAAGCCCCATCCCAGTTTTTCTCCGCCACTCTTCGCCAGTACTAACACGCTCGCCAGCAAAAGGAAGGCGAGTATCATGCCGAGCGCGTTTGCCAGCAAGGCACTTTGCAACCCGCTGGCTGTTTTGCGTGTGCTTGTTGTTTTTGCGCTCTTGTGTTGCTTCTTGCGTTGCTTCTTGCGTTGCTGCCGCTCGCTTCGGTCTGCAGCGTCCGCACGCGCGAGCGCGGCGATTTTTATGGCGAAGACAGGAAATACACAAGGCATGGCGTTCAGCACCAAGCCGCCGAGGAAGGCAAGCAACAACAATCCCAACATCGAGGCAGAACTAGGCAGCAGCGCGCTCAATGCTTGCTCGGAGCTCTCGTAGGGCGAAGGGGCAAGTCGCGGCGTTGCTAGCAAGGCGAGAGGCAGCAGGTTGTCGGCGGCAAGGCTCACGCGCACGAGCGTCTGTTGCGTGTCGCGCGGCAACCTTCCCTCCGCCTTGAAGCGCAGGTCGCCAGAGGTTTTAATAGAGATAACCTCAAACAAGCCGCCTTGCTCGGTGCCCGCGCGCTCGACGATGAGGCGCGGGTTGCGCAGAGATTGCGTGTTGTCTTGAGGTTGCTTGCTCGAAAATCTTCCTTGCAACAAAACGCTCTGCTCCTCCGCTTGTCCTTCGCCCGCCCCAACGCCCGCCCCAAGTGCGTCGTCGGGAGAATCCACAGGCAAGTAAGTGAGTTGCAACCCCGGCAGTTGCATCGATGCTTGCGTCTCTTCTTGCGGCACTTGTCGGAGCGCGTTGGCGATGAGGCTGCGTTCCTGCTCGCTTGCTTGCTCTACCCTCAAGGTAGTCTCTATCGGCAGGCAGACTTGCGCGCAGGCGGCGAAGCGCACCTCGACGCTCTCTCCCCGCTCGATAGGGGCGCGCGTTGTAAAGGGCAGGGCGGAGCGTCCCTCGTAGCCGTAGCTGCGAACCCCGAAAATCTCGAAGGTTTGCGGAAAGGGCCAGCGAATTGCGCTGGTATTGGCTCGCCAGCGCAACTCGGTCGGGAAGACATTGATAGTGTTCTTACGCCACGAGGTTTTCCAAGGGCTGTTGAGCGCAAAAAGCAAGGCACCGCGCTTCTCGCCCGTCTGCAACAAACGGACAGAGCCGTAGTCGAACTGCTGCGCTTGCGCCGCCGCGGATACATTCGAGGTTTGAAAAAGCGAGAACAAAAGCATCGCCGCGAACAATCCTCGTGACAATATCGATGACAATAGCTTTGAGCTGGTCGCGGACTTCATACTTCTTCTCGGCTTATATCACTGGGTTTGGCTACTATCTTATGTTGTTATCTTCTTCTTGCAAAAAGCCTGCGCTTCGTCTACACTATGTGACAGATTCGGGGGAGTAGGGAGAAAAAAACGACGCGCAGATACGGGAAGTCCCGACAAATCTCGCTGCGCCATCCTGTAGAGGAGGAGCTGCCATGGCGGGGGAAAAGAAAAAAACGAGCCGTAAAACGCAAGCCTCGTCCGACGAGGTTGCCGTAAAAACCTCATCGAAGAAATCTCTGAACCCATCGAGCAAAGGCAAGGCAGGTTTGAAGGCAGGTTTGAAGGCGAAGGAACCCTCGAAAAGAGATGGCGTAGCCTCGGTTGTGCGTCGTCAAGCGCGCAAAGCTTCTTCTGCCTCGGTTTTGCAAGATATGATTCGAGGTAAAGAAGAGTCGTTGCTAACAACTCGAACCCCGTCTTCTGCTTCTGCTTCTGCTTCTGCCTCCTCTTCCCGCTCGCGCACGGCAGCAGGCGCGCAAGAAAAAAACAAAGAGAAAGGTAGCGCCTCCCTTAGAGGCTACTGGCAAGGGCAGATGTTGCTGGCTAGCCCTGCTATCGGCGACGAACGCTTCGAGCGTAGCGTCATCTACCTCTGCCATCAAGGCGAGGACGGCGCGCTCGGGCTCGTCGTCAACAAGATCGCCGAGAAGATTCAATTCACCGACGTGCTGGATCACTTGAACATTCCCTTCGCCTCCAGCTTCGGACAAATCTCGGTGCATGTAGGCGGTCCCGTCGAAAGCAGTCGCGGCTTCGTCTTGCATTCGCCCGAAAAAATGTTCGCAGGCACGATCGAACTGGGAGACTTAGCAATGACCGCCTCTGCCGACATCCTCAAGCAAATCGCCGAAGGGAAAGGGCCGAAGGATTATGTGTTCCTGCTCGGCTACGCGGGTTGGGGAACAGGGCAGCTCGACAAAGAGATCGAACGCAACGCTTGGCTGCATCTACCCTTCGATCGAGACCTCGTCTTCGGCGAAGACGATCCCGATAAATGGGCGCGCGCCATGCAGAAACTCGGCGTCTCGCCGCATATGCTGTCGGGCGCATCGGGCAACGCTTGAACAAACTAAAAATTTGCCCGCCTCACTCCTCGTTCACTCTTCGATATCGGCGAAGGGATCGTTTTCCTGACTTGGTGCGGGGGATGATTCCTCTCGCGAGGAAGAAATCGTCGAGGGAAGGTTTTCTGCATTCAAAACCTGTAGCGCGCGGCGATAGGCGTAGAAGCGTCTTGTCGCGGTGTAAAAATCTAGCGAACCTTTCTCTAAAGCCTCGATTTGATCGATGGCTTTGGAGTAGCTGTCGATGCCTCTGAGAAAACCCAATCCGATGCTGACCCCCGTGCTGACCCCTGCGCTCGCGCCTGTTTCGACGAACAGCAGATAGTCGAGGGGGTTCCAGTAGGGGTTGAGATATTCTTTTCCGAAGATGTTGGCGCTGATATCTACGGCTGATCCCACCGTGTCGCGCATCGAAGAGGGTCCTGTGAGGATGGAGATGAAGTAGGCGCCGTGTCCGATGCCGTAGTGTCCGAGCGTTTGTCCGAAGTCCTCTTCGACCTGCGGTATGCCAAGATGTTTCGAGAGGTTGATCAACCCTCCGAACCCAAGCGTCGAATCGAGAACGAAGGAGAAGAAAACCTCCGAAGCGCGTTTGGGATTGCCTTGCGCCAACGCGTTGAGAAAGTCCGTCGTGCGCGAGAGGTTGCGCGAAAAGTTAATAACGGGCGCAGTGATGGGGCGCGGTATCTTGCGCCATCCCTTAGCGAGTGGGCGCAAAAAAGCTTTTTCAAAGAAGAGGGTCGTGCGGAAGGCGGAGCGGTTGAGACTCTCCAAGGGATCGAGAAGCTTCGTCTGGCGTTGGAATTGTTGCGTAGATTCAACGGGCTTGCGCGATTCCAGCGAAGGAATGTCGAAGGTTTGAGCAAGGCGGTAGCTTTTGGGAAAGGTCTTCGTCTTGTCTTGTTGCAAAAGCAATTGGGGGAGGCTCTTTTCGCTCGCACTCAAGCGTCCCGTCGTCGGCAGGGGAGGGGCGAGAAGATAGACCTTCGCAAACGGATAATCCTCTTCGGGTGCTGTCGTAGCAGGTTTTTCCTGTTCCTGCGCGCCTGCTCGTGCAACAAGAAGAGAGGTTGCAAAAAGAGCGGCAAGCAGAGCTGCGAGCAAGGAGGCGTTGAAAATGCGTTGGGGCATCAGACACAAGACTAGCAAAAATCGGATGCTAGATGCGTCTTTTTCTACACGATGTAACTTTGGGCTTAACTTTGGGCTTAACTTTGCTATAACTTGTCCGACCCCTTTCTTGCTTATTTTTGCTGTTTTTTATGCCTCTTGTTCGCAAAGCTGTCATTCCCGCTGCTGGGCTCGGCACGCGCATGTTGCCGGCGACTAAGGCGATTCCGAAAGAAATGCTGCCCGTCTTCGACAGACCGCTCATCCACTACGCTGTTCAGGAGCTTTTTCAAGCGGGCATCGAATCGGTTCTGATCGTCACGGGGCTGGGCAAGCATGTCATCGAAAACCACTTCGCTCAAGATCCTGCGCTCGAAATTGAGCTGACAAGGCAAGAAAAAACACAAAACCTTCGACAACTCCGCGACGATCTACCCGAAGAAGGAAGCATCGCCTTCGTGCGACAATCGCAACGACTCGGGCTCGGACACGCCGTATGGTGCGCAAGGCACTGGCTGGAACATGAACAAGCATTCGTCGTCTCTACGCCCGACGAACTCCTGCTTAACAAACCCTCCTGCATCGAACGCATGCTTCAACTCTACGCGCAACTCGATTCGCCCACAGCAACATTGCTCGCTGCTATGGACATGGACTGCGAGCAAACGCAACACTACGGCGTTTTGAGCCCACGCGTTGAGCCTGACGACAATCGACTCTTTCCTGTCGAAAGCCTTGTGGAAAAACCCGAACGCGGCACTGCTCCCTCGACCTACTGCTCGATCGGAAGGTATATCCTTCCTGCTGCCATCCTCCCTGTGCTGGGGCAAGCCGTCGAGCGAGCCTTGAGCGCGCAAGGCGAAATTCAACTCACCGATGCCATCGCGCACAACGCCAATCCCGTCTACGGATGGCTTTACGAGGGCGAACGCTACGACTGCGGCAGAATCGGAGGCTGGGTTGCAGCCAATGTTGCCGTCGCAAGCGAAAAAAGCGACAGCTCCGCGCCTCACTGGGCTGAAACGATCCAAGCCCTAAAGGATAACAACAGCAAAAACAACAAGGACAGCAAGGAAAACAAACCTTGAGCAAGAACGCTCACAACCTCGACACGAGCATCCTGCGTGCTTACGATATTCGAGGAGAGTGGCTAAAAACGCTGCACCCCCAAGATGCCTTTGCACTCGGACACGCGCTCGCCGAGCGATGGAGCAAGAGCAGCGAGAGCCAAGTTCTCGTCGCTCGTGACGGGCGCGAAAGCTCCCCCGCATTGAGCCAAGCTTTGTTGGCGGGCTTGCGACAAGGGGGCGTGAGGGGAATCGATCTTGGCGTTCTCCCTACCCCTGCCCTCTATTTCGCTGAAGCAAGCGCGCGTGAAAACTTATCGGCAATGACGGGAGTTGTGGTCGGTGCGGTGATGGTCACGGGTTCGCACAATCCTCCTTGCCACAACGGCTTTAAACTCGTGTGCGAGGGGAAGCCCTTCTTCGGACAGGACTTGCAAGACTTGGCTAAGAGCATGGCAAGTGCTCCGCCCATGCCTTCCTCTCTGCCCTCGTCTTTATCTTGTTGTGCTTCACGCGACGCTTATCGAGAAAATTACCGAGAGAATTATATAGAGCGTTTGTTGGAAGAGGACGCTAGAAGCGAGGGGGGCGGTGCGCTTTCCGCTGTTTGGGACATGGGGTCTGGCGCGGGTTGTGTTGTTGCGGCGGATCTTGTGCCGCGGTTGCGGGGGGAGCATCATCTTCTCAACGCTAGTCTTGATGGCAGTTTCGCGGCGCGTTCTCCTGATCCTGGCAAGGCAAATGCGCTCGATGGGTTACGAGCGGAGATTGTTCGCAACAAGGCGCAGGTTGGACTTGCTTTCGATGGCGATGCCGATCGTCTTGTTGTACTTACTGCTGAGGGCAAGCGTCTCAGTGGCGACCGACTCTTGTTGTTGTTTGCGACGGATCTTTTACAGAACAGCGAGCGTGCTGAAGATTCTGCTCCGCTCATTCTTTGTGACATCAAGACTTCGCCGCATATTGTGCGTGCTATTGAGGGGTTGGGGGGCGGGGTGCAGATCGTGCAGACGGGACATGCGCATGTCAAACGCGCCTTGGCTGAAACGGGTGCTGATATGGCGGGGGAGGTGAGCGGGCATCTTTTCTTTAGCGATCGTTATGGGGGTTATGACGATGCGCTTTATGCGGCGGTGCGTCTTTGTGGGATGTTGCGTTCGGGTTTTGTTATTGAGGATGCTTTGGCGGTGTTGCCGTCTAGTGTTTCTAGCGATGAGTTGCGGCTACCTATTGCGGAGGGGCGGAAGTTTGCCTTAGTTGAGGAGGTTCAGGAGGCTATGCGCGAAGACCTTGCGGAGAGGGTGAGGATGGGGGAGGAGACGTACAGTCTCTGTACGCTTGATGGCGTACGCGTGGAGCGTACGGATGGGGGATGGTGGTTATTGCGTGCTTCTAATACGGAGGCGGCGTTGGTATTGCGTGCGGAGGCGGGGGATGGGGAGGCTTGTTGTGCGTTGTTGGGGGAGATTGAGGGTTTGTTGAGGGGACAGGGGTATGTGCCGTTGCGTCCTTTGGGGGAGACGCTGCTTGTTGAGGGTTGATTTTTACGGGCGCAGATAATTTTTACGCCCGTAAAAATTGCTCGCTATTCGCACATGGCAATCGCCGCCAGATTCCTCCCCCGCTCCCCCTCACCCTCCCGCAAAGACCTCCGATGGCTGAAAAACGCACGATCCGAAAAAGTGTCAATACCTAAACTCCGCACCCGCCCAACCCCACAACCCCACAAACAATCCCGCACATAAGAAGGTAAGTCGAAATGCCATTGCTCTTCTTGCTCTCCTTCTTGCTCTCCTTGCCATACAAAAAATTTGCCGTTCGCCTCGCTCTGCTCCAAAAAAAACTTCCGAAACTCCTTGCCAACAGGATACGAGGCAATCCCAATCGTAGGCCCAATAATAGCAAACGTACGCCTCTCCCGCGCGCCAAGCGTACGCATAGAACGTACAGTCTCTTGAACAATACCCCCAAGCGCACCTCGCCAACCCGCATGCAAAGCAGCGCACACACGCGCCTCAGGATCGAACAACAACACAGGCGCACAATCCGCCGTGTAAACACACAACAAAAGATTCGGCACACAAGAAACGAGCGCGTCCGCCTCAGGTGGAGATTGCTCGTTATCCCAAAGATCGCCTATCTGCCGAACGACAACCGCACGCGCCGAATGCACCTGCTTCACGCTCACAGCGCGCGCGATGCCAAGCGTCTCTCGTGCAGTCTCTTGCAACTGCTGCCAAGATAACTGCTGCAAAGATAACTGCTTTTTGTCGTGCGTCACAGCCGAGCGATCGAAGAAGGCATGCCGCAACCCCCCCTTATCTTGCAGAGAGGAGTCGCTTCGATAGCAAGGAGCGGACAAACAAGCCTCCAAGTCTCGCAACGGGCTACTGCGGCGTTGCGATGATCGCGTGCGGTAGCAGGAACTGCGCGTCTAACTTGCGAGAAAACCAGTTGATCCGCCAATCGAGATGCGCACCCGTCACCCGTCCCGTAGCCCCGATCGAGCCGATTCGCTCTCCTTGCTCGACGCGTTGTCCGTCCGCGACCTCGACGCTGTCCATGTGCAGAAAGGCGGATTGCAAGCCCTGCCCATGATCGATGATGATTGTCCCTCCGCTGTAGTAGATGTCTTCTTCCGCCATCCGCACAACCCCGCCCGCAGGAGCGACGACAGGCGTGCCAACCTTGGCAGCGATGTCGACACCGAAATGCGGACGGCGCGGCTTGCCATTCAACACACGCTGCGAGCCATACACACCGCTGATGCGTCCGCGCGCAGGCCATATCCACACGCTCGCAAAATCTTGCCAGTCGCCTTGCGTACGCCGCGCCCTACCAATCTTTATGTTGTCGCGCTTGATGCGCGCAAGAAGTTCAGGCGGCGGTGTGACCTGTTTCGGCGGCAAGCCGTCGATACGCTGGATGTCGTAGCTCCGCTTTAAAATTTCCAAGACATGACTTTCAAACTTCCCGTTCTTGTAGACGAAGGTCAAGGTGAGCTTGTTTTTCTCGTCGCGCGAAAAGCCGAAGATGAACTCTCCTTGCGGACCCAACGGCACAGCGACCCCATCCAAGGTCATAGATTTCAACCTGTCCGAGCGTCCTATCACCACGCCGCCTTGCACAAAGTATCCCTTCAGCGCGAGCGCACCCAGCTTCTTCGTTTGCTTTGTGAAGTGTTGCGCATGCTGCGCCTCGGCTGCGAGCGGCAGAAAAAAGATAGCGAGCAGAAAAAGCAACGCGCGCATCACAGCAAACGCTCCTGCGCCAAAGTAGTGGAGGGGAGGGGCGCAGGGCGTGTCGCGGGTTTTGCAGAGGAAGAGGAAGATGACATGGTTTCACTATGAGGAAGTTCTCTATCCGCGCTGCTCGGCGAGGGCTGCCGTACGATCTTCTGCGCCTGCGCTGCGAGGATGGAGCGATCTGCAAACAGCGTATCAAAACTCTTCCCCACAGGCAATTCGCACGCCGAGCGCACGATGCGCTTGCCGTCGCGCACGATGGCGTAGCCGCGCTCCAACACACGCCGAAAGGAGAGCGATTCCAGCAAACGTCGGTTGCGCAGCAGTCGCTCTTGGGCAAGTGCCACCCTTGAGCTGAGCGCACGCTGTTGGCGTTTCTGCTGTTCGACAAGCATCGCCCTGCTACGCGCAAGCGAATCGACGAGCCAGCGTGCAGAAAGTCTCTGTCGCGCTAAACGCGCTTTTAAATCTTGGGCAAAGCTGCTGAAGGCATGGCGCAGCAACAGCGCGCAGCGTTGCAATCGTTCTCGCGCTTGCGTTGTGCGTAGCTGCAACGCGCGTGGCAGGGCGAGACTTGTCGTTTGCAGACTGCGCTGCAATCCATCTAGCGAGACGACAACGACACGGCGCGTGCGCTCGCCCAAAGTGGCGATGGAGTCTAGCAAGACGCTTTTTTGCGGCACCACAAGCTCGACCGCCGCCGTCGGTGTAGGCGCGCGTAGATCAGCCGCAAGATCGAGCAGACAATGGTCGCTCTCATGACCGATCGCAGAAACGACAGGCAACTTGCAGGCGACGGCAGCGCGCACGACCGATTCTTCGCTGAAGGGCAACAAGTCCTCGATCGACCCCCCGCCGCGCGCAACGATCACGACATCCAAATCACCGAGCTCCTCGTTCGCCAAAACTTTTTGCAATAAGGCAAAGGCTTGAAGCAGGCTGCCCTCCGCCTCGCGTCCTTGCACCGCGACAGGAAAGAGCGCGATGTTGACAGGGCAACGCTGTCCAAGCCGTTGGCGAATGTCGTGCCATACCGCACCCTGCTCGGAGGTCAACACCGCGATGCGGCGCGGCAACAGCGGTAACTTTTTTTTCTTCTCTTCGGCAAACAACCCTTCGCCAGCCAGCTTTTTCTTACGCCGCTCCAACTGCTGCAACAACGCGCCTGTGCCGGCAGGTTCCAGCGATTCGACCACCATCTGATAGCGCGAGCGCGAGGGATAGGTAGAAAGCGCGCCGTGCGCGACAACCTCCAACCCCTCTTCGGGTTTGTGCCTCAGGCGTTGCGCTCTGCCCTTCCAGCAGATGGCGTCCAGCACCGCCTTCTCGTCCTTCAGCGTGAAGTAGATATGTCCCAGCCGTGAGATCTTCACTCCCGAAACCTCGCCGCGAACGCTGAGGTGGGAGAATTTGCCCTCCACATGCTCCTTCAACTCGCGCGAGAGCTCGCTAACCGTCAGAGGATTGTTGTCACCAGAATCCTTGTTGCTAGATTCCTTGACTCCAGAATCCTTGCTGGCATCAAAGTCCGCCTGCGCGAGTTCGTCTTCTGCGGCTAGCAAGGACTCGATCGCTTCTTGCGTCATGCTTCTTGCGTCATGCTTCTTGCGTCATCGACGGAGCGTTTTGAGCGAGCGTAGCGCGAGTGCACCCAAGGCAGCGAGGAAGAGGAGGGTTGCGATGCCTTGCGCCAGCTGTCCGATTTTTTGCGTGTGTTGCAGGACGAAGAGGAGGTTTGTTTGCCATGCCTCGCCGCCGCCTTTGCTGCCGCTCGACAGCATGCCGAGCATGACGGCGAGCAGTATCAGCAGGAGGGTTCGTGCTTCCGCTTTTTTGTGCAACAGCGTCAAGGCTGCTCCCGTGAGCGCCGAGAGGGCGAGCAGCGTCGTTGCGGAGAGGGCGGCAAGGCTGGCTTCGATCAACCATCCATCCTGCGGGTAGCTTGAGAAGAAAGCTGTGCGCAAGGGGTTCAAGCCCTGCTCGCCGAGTAGCCATGCTTTGCTCGTAACGATGGGCGCTGCCGTCACCCCGACAAAGCCGAGCAGGCAGGCGAAGGCGAGAAAAAGCGCAAAAAGAGACAAGGAGATCGCGGCTTTACCCGTTAATTTTGTCGGCTGGGGGACGGCGCGAGGAGTAACATAAGGCACGCAGCAGAGCAGGGCGAGCCAGCCGAAGGCGGGGCGAAAAATACCGAGCGTGGCGAGCATCGTGTCGGCATTGAGCGCGCCTCCTGTTGCGACGGGCAAAGAGACGACATTCAAGGCGGCGTTCGTATGCATGGCGGCGACGAGGCACAGCGCGCCGTAGAACAGCAGCGCGCACGGCAAGAGGACGAGCAAAATTTTCGTGATCACCTTGTTCGGCTGGGGAAACAATTGCGGCAGCAGCAGCGTGAGAATAAGCCCCAAGCCGAGCATACTGACAAAAGTGTTCGGTGCTATCGACAAGGGGATGAGCCGAGGGATGCGCGCCGCTTGATTCCAATACAGATGTGCAAGCGTCGGTACAAGGTCGAACAGCAACGAGACCAGACAACAGAGCGCGAAAAGCACCACGAACGCTCGCGCTGTCTTGTAGGCGAGGCTGTTTGGGCGGGGTGAGCCAAAGACGCGCTGGGCAAGACCTTCCAGCGGCGTTGTCGGGCTTGTTGTCTTCTCGCTTGTCTTCTCGTTTATTTTGGCGACGCTGCTACCTTCGCACCATAGGAAGAACAAGGCGAGCGGAGCGGCGAGGAAGAGCAGGTACAGGGCTTCGGGAGATTGGCGCGCGAGCAGCGTTGCGGTTGTCGCTATCGTTTGCGGCGAGAGCCACAGCGCGAGCAGCAGTAGGATCGGGGCAAGCGGCAGCGCGAAGGAAAAGCCAAAGATTGAGATCGAGCTTGGAGTTCTCGTTCTGTTCTTGCATCGTGCGGTAACAAAGCTTTTGACGAGCAGAGAGAGAATAAGCAGGGTTGCGCACAGCGCGAGGGCTACGGGCAGGATGTGCGACCAAAGGTCGGAGAGCAGCGATTGCAAGAAGTGTCGTCTCCTGAAATGAGGGTTGTCCTTAAGTTTTTACGCTCAAGCTTTTTTGGGGACGGAGCGTGTTTCCAAGTTCAGGCGATAGCCTCCGAGTTCGGTGAGCAGCACGGAGGGTTCGTCGATGTTTGTTTCCAATTTTTTACGCAGCCGATAGATGTGCGTCTCTAATGTGTGCGTCGAGATTCCCTTGCCGTAGCCCCAGACATCTTTCAGCATGACTGCCCGCGCGACGGGTTTGTTACGCGAGCGATACAGCAGTTTTAGAATAGAGGCTTCTTTGTCGGTGAGCGGTGTTTTGTCGTTCGGGTTGTTGGCATCGATCAGGCAGCGCGCGTTCGGCTGGAAGCGAAAGCGTCCGATGCGGTATTCGGTATCTTCGTGTTTTTCGTGAATTTTCAGATGCGTTTTCATGCGCACCAGCAGTTCGCGGAAACGGAAGGGTTTGGTGATGTAGTCGGTTGCGCCCGAATCGAAGCCGCCGACGATATCTTGCTCCTCATCGTGGGCGGTGAGCATCAGCACGGGCATGTGGAAGCCTTGTTCGCGCATTTGGCGACAAGCCTGTCTGCCGTCCATGTCGGGCAGTCCGACATCCAACAGCACGGCATCGACGGGCTTGTCTTGGAGCGCGAGCAGCCCTTCCTCTGCGTTGTGTGCAACATCGACACGATAATCGCCTGCTTCGCGCAGTTGCTCCGCCAGCGACTGGCACAACAGGTCATCGTCGTCGACGATGAGAATTCTTTGTGTCATCGAGTGTTTTCCTCCTTTGCCTTGAAGAACAAAATCGTACTAAAAAGCGGAGTTCGCTTGGGATTCTTCCGTGAATGTTCTAGTATGCAATCTAGAGGAGATTCTCGCGACATTATAGCAGAATTGTCTTGCCTTTGCAAGGCGCACCTGTCCGCAGTAGGAGTGCAAGTTTTTTAACAATAGGCAAGCATGACAGACAGCCCACGAAACAAGACTTCTTCTTTGTTGAGTCGTAACATTCGCATTGGCAAGCATCGCACATCAGTGCGATTAGAGCCTATCTTTTGGGATATTCTCGCGCATGTGACCGAGCGCGAGAAAATATCGGCGCACAAGGTATGCACGCAGATTGCGGCGCGCGCTCCTAGTTTGCCTTTGACGAGTGCAATTCGTATTTTTCTTATTGCTTATGCGTGGCGTGCGGGCATGTCGGCGGCATTGGAGGCGGTGCGCACAGGAAAACTGAGCGCGTGACTTGCGCTGTTTTCTAATGTTGCTGTTTTTCTAATGTTATGGAGCCGAGGGGGGTCGAACCCCTGACCTCTACAATGCCATCGTAGCGCTCTGCCAGCTGAGCTACGGCCCCATGTTCTGTGTCGGAGACACGACTACAATCCTAGCCTATCTGCGCGACCCTGCCAACTTTGCGTCACAAAATCTGCTTGCCGTGTTACTAGTCAGTATTGCGCGAGGCAAGCCTCGCGCTTTTGAATAAGAGGTTACACACTTTGCGCTACGCGCAAAGTGTGTAGAAGGCGCTTACGCGCCCGCTGACGCGCAAGCAAGCAGAGGCAAACACACACAAACACAAGTGCGCCCGTAAATCTTATCCTCCGCCCCCATCCAACAAAGCCTCCAACTGCTCGATCATTCCCTCAATCACCAGCAACCCCCGCCGCCAAAAATCTCCCGCTGCAGGATCAAGGTCAAACGCCGCCAACAACTCCTTGTAATCTCCATTGCCCCCCGCACCCAACAAAGTCTTGTAACGCTGCTCGAAGTCCACCATGCCGTCTCGATACAGCGCGTAAAGAACATTCACTAACCCATCGCCAAAAGCATAAGCATAAACATAAAAAGGAGCATGGATGAAATGCGACACATAACCCCAATAACAACGATAATGCTCGTCAAACCGAAACACATCGCCCAAACTCTCGCGCGCCGTCTGCATCCACAAATCGCCAATCTCATCGCTGGATAACGGAGCTTTTCTACGCTGCTCGTGCAGTTTTTGCTCAAAGTCCAAGAAGGCAATCTGCCGCACTACCGTGTTGAGCATGTCCTCGATCTTGCCGGCAAGCAAAGCGCGCTTCTCCTCGACACTGCGCGCGCGCTCCAACATCAAATCGAAGGTCAACTTTTCGCCGAAGACAGACGCCGTCTCGGCAAGCGTGAGCGGCGTCTGCGATAGCAGAAAACCCTGCTTCGCGGCAAGCGTCTGATGGACGGCGTGTCCCATCTCGTGCGCGAGCGTCATGACATCGCGCGTCCTGCCGCGATAACTCATGAGAATGACGGGGTGGGTTTCAGGAACACAAGGACACGAGAAAGCTCCCGACATCTTGCCCGCCCTCGGCTCTGCGTCAATCCAAGGGTTGTCAAAGAACTGCTCCGCCAGCGCGCCTAACTCGGAGGAAAATCCTCCGTAAGCAGCCAGCACCGTCTCGCGCGCCTCGCTCCACGGAATCTCGCGCGTCAAGGCGTTCGGTACAGGCGCAAGCCTGTCCCAGTAGTCCAGCTGCTCGCAACCCATCCACCGCGCCTTCAGGCGATAGTAACGATGCGACAGCCGAGGGTAGAACGCGCGCACGCTCTCGACCAAAGCAGCAACGACCTCCCCCTCGATACGGTTGTCCAAGTTACGCGCATCAATCGGAGCGCGGAAACCACGTCGCCTATCTTCCAAAGCCTTGTCCTGGGCAAGCGTGTTCGTGATCGTCGTCAGCAGAGGCAGGTGCGCCGCCAACCCCTTCCCCAAAGCATGCGCCGCCGCTCGACGGATGCTCCCTTCTTCGTCCGAAAGCTTGTGCAGAACCTCCGACAACACAATCTCTTCGCCACCATCCTCCAAGCGAAAGCGCATCGCTGCCTCGCTCTCGTCGTAGAGCGTGATCCACGCAAGGCGCGCCGTCAGCTCCTTCTCTGCAAGCAACGCCTCCATGTCCTCCGAAAGCTGGTGCGGCTTGAAACGACGCAAGGCTTGAAGCCACGAGGCATAGCGTCCCAAACTCGGTTCGCGCTCGCAAGCCTGCCCCAGCGCATCGTCGTCCAAGCCGTTCAGCTCCAACGAGAAAAAAAGAACCCCCTTCTCAATCTCGGTCAACTGCTCTTGCAACCCCTGACGGAAACGTGCGTTCGTACCATCACTCAGATTCTCCGCGTGCTTCAGAAAGGCGAAAACTCCCAAACGCGCAACGCGCTCTTGCAGCCGCTCATACGCGCTAACCGCACGCCCCAGCTCAACCGCCGAGAGAGCCGAAAGATGTCCCTTGTATTGTTGCGAAAACTGCAACGACTCTTCGCGGGCGAGCTGCAAATCCTGCTCCAACTGCGGGTCGTCGATGCCCTTGTACAGAGCGTCCAACCGCCAACAAGGCAAATCTGTTAGCGATTCTGTCGATGCTTTTGTCGATTCTTGCATCGAGTTTCGTGTTGTATCGTTACTCATGGCTTGAGGGCTTTTTGCAACATGGCAATGCCTGCCTCCAATCCGTAAATTTTTAGAAAGCTTGCAAAGCGCGGACCTGTACTTTGTCCTAGCAGAACTTCGTAGAGCATTGCAAACCAGGTGCGCAGTTTTTCCTTGTAACCCTCCTCGCAGCCGACCGCATAGACGACGCTCTGAATCTCTTCTAGTGCTGCGTCGCTGGAAAGCTCTTGCAACCTGCCAACAAGCTTGTCGATGGAGACCTTCTCGCTCGCAGACGGAGCGCGAGGCGCGCACGACGGACGCACAAAGTCGCGGTCGTAGGTGAGCGCGTAATCCCACAGACGCTGTATCGTGTCGCGCTCGTCGTCCGAGAGCTTGCGTCCCTCCGCTTCCAACTCGCGTTGCAACAGCGGCTTCCAAGCGGTGCGAATATGTTCCTGTTCCAGCGCACTGCTCTGCAAGCCCACCGCAGACACAAGGTTTTGCAAAAGAGAAAAACTCACGCTCTCAGGCACCGTCGATAACAGAGGACGCTCGATATGAAAAACGGGACTCTCCACCTTTTCCTGCGCCTCGCTCGCCTTGTCGAGGCGTCTTCTGTCGCCCAAGTATTCGTCGAGACAGCGTGGAATGCAATCGAAGAAGAGCCGTTTCGCCGTCTTCGGTTTTTTGTACATATAGTAAGCCAGCGAATCGGCACTCGCGTAGGTCAGCCACTGCTCGATCGTCAAGCCGTTGCCGCGCGACTTGGAGATCTTCTCACCCCTCTCGTCCAAGAAAAGCTCGTAGGCAAAACCCTCAGGAGAAGTCGTGCAGGAGTTTTTAGCGGAATTCGCGGAAGAATTCTCCGAAGCATTTTCAGCCATCAGGCGCAAAATCTGTCGCGACATCTCGGCGGAGGGAATCAGATCTTTGCCGTACATTTCGTAGTCGATGCCGAGAACGAACCATCGCATCGCCCAGTCGGGCTTCCATTGCAACTTGCATTTGCCGCCGAACACCGAGCTCTCGCGTAGCGACTTGTCGGGATGGCGATATAGGATCGTGCCGTTTTTGACATCGACCTCCTCCACAGGAACTTGCAACACAACGCCGCTTTCGGGACATAGCGGCAGAAAGGGGCTGTAGCTTTGTCTGCGCTCTTCGCCCAGCGAGGATTGCATCAGTTTCAGCACGGGCTCGTAGCATTCCAGCATGCGCTGCAAGCCTTGGTCGAACTTACCTGCTTGATAGCCCTCGGTCGCACTTTGGAAGGTGTAGGTGAAGCCGAAGTCGTCGAGAAATTTGTTCAACGCCTTGTTGTTATGCTCCGCGTAGGATCGGCAGCAGCCGAAGGGGTCGGGAACAGCCGAGAGGGGTTTGCCCAGATGCGGCTTCAAACTTTCGGGGTTGGGGATGGTATCGGGAATTTTTCGCAACCCGTCCATGTCATCAGAGAAACAGACGAGCTCGCTCGCAAGGTCTGGCTCAAGGACGGCGAAGGCGTTGCGTACCATGCTCGTGCGCAACACCTCGCCGAAGGTACCGATGTGGGGCAGTCCTGAGGGACCGTAGCCGGTCTGGAATCGGACGACTCTGTTTGTTTTTCCTTTTGAAGAGCTACCCTGCGCTGCTCGCTCGCGCTGGAGGCGATGGCTGAGCTTGCGCGCCTCGGCGAAGGGCCAAGCCTTGGCAGCGATAGCGGCTTGTTGGTAGTCGGTTGTTTCGGTCACGGCGACACCACCCCTAGCACAAGCCAGAGGTACGCTTGTCAGTCTTTATTTTTTGTTTTTCAAGAAATACACTACACCCGCCAAAAAAGATGCGCCCGAAAGAGAGATAAAGGCGTTTTGCGAATGAGAGGCGACAAACAAAAAACCGCCCCCCAACACGAGAGCCAACACGAAAGCGAACAATTGTCCGCTATAGCGTTCGATGAATCTTAAAATTTGATTCCTTTCCGTCATGCGCATCAGACGCTCTGCTGCCCCTGGAAGGGCTTTGTCGTATTTGGCAAAATCTTCAGGGGAAGGTAGAGGACCAGAATGAAAGACTTTTCGCAAAATACTCAAACATTCCATAATGACCGGTTGGGAGATAACTATGTTTTTTCCTTCGTATTCTTTCGCAGGATCAATCTTTTTGACCTCACTAGATGCACGTTTGACAACTGCCTTGGAGCCAGATTTTTTAGGGGATGCTTTTTGGGAAGTTGGTTTTTTCAGATCAGCCACAAGTTCTCTCCTGTCGCAGAAGCGGCGCTAGTCCTTCGCTGAATCGTGCGCCAAAGCCAGCACAAACTTCTGCGTATCAGGGTTAAGTTTTTCGAAATGCTTGGAAAAACGCAATGCTTCTTTTTCGTCTATTATGCGCACCGTTTGCGAGTCCTTGAAGAATACAACTCTTTGCGAGTGTGTTAGGGGTTCTTGTTCACCCTCGTAGGCGTTCAGGGCCACTCTGAGATCGTCGCCAACATCCTGCCAACATTCCCTGATGTCGTCTCCCGACTGCTCCCAAAGCGACTTGTGGGGAGGAAAAACCGAAGGCGGGAAAGAACGAAACAGAGAAGCAAAACCACCCAAAAAGTTCCTCGTCCTGACGCTTCGCGCACGACGAGGAAGCGGTAGTTCCTCAAGGCTAACAGACATAAGATATTCTCCATCGTTAAGGGTTGCTAATCTCTTCTAGCAAATTTTTTGCCAAAACATCGCTCAGCGAAAACCGATTGCCCCAATTCTCTACCTTCCTTGTTCCCTTGTCAATAAAAAACACGCTAGTCGTCCCTTCCTTCCCCCGCCCCTAGCCTCGCTAGCCTTTGCTAGCGGCGAGCAGTAGCGAGGCGTTTCCCCCCGAAGCCGTTGTGTCCTCGCTGACGACGCGCTGCGCCGCCAGTAAGCTAACCTCGTCGTCGAGGCTCAATAGCAGGCGGCGGCGATCGGGGAAAGCCGCGAGGCGCGTGCGCAACTTCCGTCGTTGCTCCTCGTCCTTGCCATCAAATAGAGCAACGTGGCAGAGGCGCAATCCTTCTGTAAAAAAATCTTGCGCTACAAGCTGCCAAAAATGACCCCGCGGTGCGAGCGTACCCAAAGAATCAAGATAAGCGTCGTGCGTATCGAGAGCATTTTCTCCCTTCGCGCAGACGACGCGATTGCCTAAGGCAAGAGCGACAAGAACTTGCAGCGATAAATTGTCCCTCTCGCCGCAACAGGCGACGATGCCTCTTTCTGTCGTGTAGAGCCTGTTGCGCTCGCCCGTTGTGCCAGGCAGAATTCCGTCGTTGGCATAGACCTCGCGCGCTTGTGCGAGCAAACTCTGTGCGTAGGCGCGTTTGTCGGCGGGCTTCCACGCACGCACCGCTCTTTCCAGCCGAGCGAGCCTTTCGGGTGCGGCAGTCCAATCTTTGCGAGAATAGGGGGGCGCGCTCGCGTCGGCTCTGTTGTCGAAGATGCCGATGGCAGGGGCGAGCAAGCTGCGCCATTCCGTCAGTCTCTTGTATAAAGGTGTATGCGAAGAGAGGATGCGCGAATTTGCTCCGATGCCTCCCTTGCCACCTCCTTTGGCAAAAGCATTCTTGGATTGTGGCGGGCGCGAAAGGCGGAGCAAGAGATCTGCTCCGCCCGCTTTCGGACCTGTTCCCGACATATCCTCGCCGCCGAAGGGCTGACAGCCCACTACCGCGCCGATCTGGTTGCGGTTAACATAGATGTTGCCGCAACGCGCCTCGGAAACAGCCTTGGCGATACGGCTGTCGATGCGCGAATGGATGCCGAAGGTCAAGCCGTAGCCCATCGCGTTGATGCGCGGTAGAAGCTGGTCGCGCTCCTTGTTGCTGTAGGTTTGCACATGCAAGACAGGACCGAATATCTCGCGCGTTAGCGTTTGCGTGTCCTCGATGCGAAAGATGTGCGGCGGCATCCAGTAGCCCATACAATAGTCTTGGCGCGGTGCGTCGGCATCTTTGGGGATATTTCCTCGAAATAGCAGGCTCGCGCGTTTGCCGCCCGTCTTTGATCCTGCTTGGGATTTGGACAAGGCACGACACCATTGCTGTACATTTTTCTGCGCGCCAGCATCGATGAGCGGTCCCATGTCGCTTTCGACCTGCCAGGGCAGGCTGAGTTTGAGCTCGCTTGTTGCTCCTACGAGCATGGGGAGGAGTGTTTTTTCTAGATCCTTTTGCACGAAGAGGAGGCGCAAGGCGGAGCATCGCTGTCCCGAACTTTGAAAGGCAGAGACGAGAACATCGCGCACGACCTGTTCGGCAAGCGCGGTCGAATCGACGATCATAGCGTTGATGCCGCCGGTCTCGGCGATGAGGATAGCCTTGCCGAGCTCCGCGAGTTGACGATCGATAAGGCGAGCCGTCGCCTGCGAGCCCGTGAAGCAAACCGCATCAGGCTGGGCTGCCTGAATCGCGTTCTTGCCGACGCGCTCTCCCGTGCCGAAGAGGCAGGCGAGGGCAGCGCGCGGAACGCCTGCGCGGTAGAACAGCTTGACGGCGAGATCGGCGATCAGAGGGGTTTGCTCGGCGGGCTTGGCCAGAACAGAGTTGCCGCAAGCTAGGGCGGCAGAGATCTGTCCGCAGAAGATGGCGAGCGGAAAGTTCCACGGAGCAATACACACCACAAGACCCCGTGGCAGACGCTGTGTGTAATCCTGCGTGCGATGCTTGCGGGTTAGTTTTTCGCGCGCTTCGCAAGAACTCTGCGTGGCGTAGAAGCGTGCAAAATCGACCGCCTCGCGCACCTCTGATATACCGTCCCACAGCGTCTTGCCCGCCTCACGCGAGAGGAGCGCGATAGCCTCGTATGCGTTTTGTTCCAGCAAATCGGCGAAGGTCTCCAAGACATTGGCGCGCTCGGCAGGGCTTGTTGCTGCCCATGCCTTGTGGGCGGTTCTGAGATTTTCGCAAGCGCGTGCGATCTCTTTGTCGGAGGCTTCGATGACGCTACCTAGCGCATGTCCGTCTGCGGGCGACTTGCAGAGGCGCGGCGAGAGCTGTTTCACCGTGCTTTTTGTGCTTGCGCAACCCAAGTGCGAGCGTACCTCGTAGGTTTTATCCTTAAAGGCGGAGATGTTGTGCAGAAACGATTGCTGTGTGTGGATGTCGTTGAGATTCCAGCCGCGGGCGTTCTTGCGCGCTGCGAACAAGGCGGGAGGCAGGACGATCTTCGGATGCGGCAGGGCTTTGTTATTGCGTTGGGCTTGGCGGTGTTTCTCGACAAGGGTGACTGGGTCTTCCACGAGGTTACTTATAGGAATGCGGCGATCGAGAACTTGGTGGACGAAGGAACTGTTCGCTCCGTTTTCCAGCATGCGTCGAACGAGGTAGGCGAGAAGGTCTTGGTGGATGCCTACGGGTGCGTAGATGCGCGTCGTGATGCTGGGCAGGGGGTTGTCGTTGTTGTCTTCGTTGTTGTGGCGTATCTGCGTGCGTAGATTTTCGTGCAGTGCTTCGCCCATGCCGTGGATGCGTTGCAACTCAAAGCGATTTTCGGGGTGGTTTTCGCAATGCGCGTCGTTGGCAGAGTTGTGTTCTTGGGCGAAGGCGAGGATGGCGGTTGCGGTATGCGCGTTATGGGTTCCGAATTGCGGAAAGATGTTGTTTCGCATGGACATGAGCTTGCGTGCGCAGGCGAGGTAGGAGAGATCGGTCGAGCATTTTCGTGTGAATACGGGATAGTGTTCTACGCCGAGCGTTTGTGCGTGTTTGATTTCTGCGTCCCAGTACGCGCCTTTGACGAGGCGGACGGCGATTTTGCGATGCGCTTGTTGTGCTAGTTCATAGATGAAGTCGAGCGTTGCGTAGGCGTTGGTTCGGTAGGCTTGTACGACGATGCCGAAGCCGTCCCACTTTTTGTCGCTCTGTTTTGTGGGGTTTTTTTTTGTGCGGGTTTTGTTTTGCTCGAGCTTGTCGAGTTCCACGAGGGTTGCTTCTAGAACTTCGAGGAGGAGGTCGGAGCGGTCGGCTTCTTCGGCGTCTAGGGTGAGGGGGATGTTGGCATCGTGCGCCGCTTTGACTAGCGAGCTCAAGCGCGGGATGAGTTCTGAGCAGACGCGGTTTTTTTGACCGAGTTCGTATCGAGGATGGATAGCGGTGAGTTTGACGGAGATCCCGCAGTTGTCGTGGGGCGAGGTTGTTGGGGAGGCGAGGGGTTTCAGGCATCGGATAGCGTGGTGGTATGCTTTTAGATAGAGTTGTGCGTCTTCTTCGCAGCGCGCGGCTTCGCCGAGCATATCGTAGGAGAATCGGTATCCTTGTTGTCGTGTGGGTTGAGCGCGTGCGATGGCTTTCGGCATAGTTTCGCCTAGCACGAATTGCCCTCCCATGAGTTTCATGGCTTTTGCGATGGCTACTCTGACGACGGGTTCGCCGAGTTTTTGGACGAGTTTTTGCATCGTGGTGACGATTCCTCGGCTGTCTTCGGGATTTTTGAGGATATGTCCTGTGAAGATGAGGCTCCAGTGTGATGCGTTCAGGAGGAGAGAGTTATTTTGCCCTTTGTTTTTGCGCCATGTTTTGCCGGTGACTTTGTCTTTGATGAGGGTATCGAGCGAGGGAGTATCGGGTGTTCTTAGATAGGCTTCGGCGAGGCACATGAGGGCTGTGCCTTCTTGTGAGGAGAAATCGTATTCGTTCAGAAATTGTTGCATGACGCCTGCGGGGGCGTTGCGGACTTGGGCGGCGAGGGCTTTCGCTTGGCGGGAGATGTTTTTGCGGAGGGGGGTTGTTTCTTCTAGGGCTTGGAGGAGGGATTGAATCTGTGTGGCTTCGGATGGTGTTTGGCGTGTGCGGGCGCGGAGGGCTACGAGGGTTTTTTGGAGGGCGGGGGGGGTAGGCATGAGAGGAATGTAGCAGAAAATTTAGCGATAAAGGCGCGTGTCTGTTGTTGCTTGCGCTCGCGCAACACAGACGGGCTTTGTATGATGACGGATGCAAAACATCGCGTGCGTAGCACGCGGGGGGGGTGTGGGGGGATAAATTCCCCCCACGAAGACCCCGCGTCAGCGGAGCGCACGCAGTGCGCTTTTCTACGCGCGTAGCGCGTAGCCTCTTATTCAAAAGCGCGCGGCTTGCCGTGCGCAAGCTGACTCGCAACACGGCAAAAAGCAGGTTGTTCGCCTCGTCCTAGAGGCAATAAAAAACATGGGGATAACTCGTTGCTTCCTATGGCTTTTTTGTAAAAAGGTGTGCTAGCGTTAATCTACAAGTGCCTATGGGGGGATGGTGCTGTTTTTGCGACCAACACATACCCCCAAGCACCCTAAAAGAGGAGTTTTCCATGGCGAAAGATAATTTAAGGCGACAGCCGAACTTTACATGGAGGACTCGAAATGTCCACAAAACCCGATGGCGACAAAGATGTCGCGTCGAAACCTGTTGTGGTGAACCTTGTTGTTCAGAACAACATTCATATCAATAACCTTCATATCAACGGGGGTGCGAAAAATCCGTTTGCTTCGCTTTGGTCTTGGGCCGAAGCGTTTTTTGTCATTTTTTTATCGTTTTTTGTCATTTTTCTCTGAAGGTGTGAGTGTGCGCTACGCGCGTTCTTTTTGTCTCTAGGATGAGGCAAAACAAGTAATTTTCGCCGTGTTGCGAGTCAGCTTGCGCGAGGCAAGCCTCGCGCTTTTGAATAAGAGGCTGCGCGTTTCGCTTCGCTCACGCGCAGAAAAGCGCACTTCGTGCGCTCGCTCGCGGCGGGCTTTTTGCGAGGGATTACTCCCTCGCGCTCCCCGCGTGCTACGCACGCGATGTTTTGCGCCCGTCAATATAAAAAACCCGTCAATACAAAAAGTGTGCCTATCCCTTACCCCTGCCCCCCTCCGTCATCGGTACCACATCGTGCGGATAACTCTCCTCCCTGCCCGCACCCGTAATCCTCCGAAAACTACATCCACCCCGCATCTCCCCAATCGCCCGATTGCCCGTATAACCCATCGCCGCACGTAATCCCCCCGCTAACTGATCGATCGCATACTCTAACGCACCCCTATACGGAACCCTCCCCTCAATTCCCTCCGCAACAAACTTCTGACTCTGCATGACCTCCTCCTGAAAATACCTGTCCGCAGAACCCCTCGCCATCGCTCCCTCAGAACCCATCCCCCGATACCGCTTATACGCACGACCCTTAGCAAAAAATACCTCGCCCGGCGACTCGTCCGTTCCCGCAAGTAAAGACCCAACCATCACACAATCCGCACCCGCGCCAATCGCCTTCGCTAAATCTCCCCCATACCTCACCCCCCCATCCGCAATAACACCTACCCCCGCATCCCCACAAACACGCGCAACATCCCAAATAGCCGACAATTGAGGAACGCCAACCCCCGCAACAATTCTCGTCGTGCAAATAGAACCCGGTCCTATCCCAACCTTCACGCCATCCACACCCGCCGCAATCAACGCACGAGCCCCCTCCGCCGTCGCAATGTTTCCCCCCACAATGTCAATCCCGTCAAAGCGCGCGCGTAATCTGCGTACCTGCTCCAAAACACCCGCGCTATGCCCATGCGCCGTATCCACAACAAGAACATCAACCCCCGCCTCGCACAATAACTGAGCCCGCTCCATATCGCGCTCCAATGCCCCCACCGCCGCCGCAACGCGCAAGCGATCCGCAGCATCCTTGCTCGCTAAAGGACGCATCGATACCGCCTCGATATCCTTCACCGTAATCAAGCCGATACAACAACCCTCCCCATCCGTCACCAAAAGTCGCTCTAGACGATGCTTGTGCAACAACTGCCTTGCCTGCTCAGTCGAACAATCGGCAGAAACCGTCACCAACTTCTTCTGCGTCATGATGTTGCACACAGGCTGTTCAAGATTCTCGACAAAACGAACATCCCTATTCGTTATAATACCCAAAAGCTTACGACTGCCTCGTTCGACAACAGGAATGCCCGAAATACGACGATCCCGCATTAAACCCACCGCCGTATGAGCATTAGCATCAGGCTCGATCGTGATCGGATCATCTACGATCGCAGACTGGAATCGCTTGACCCGATGTACCTCGCGTGCCTGATCTTCAGGCGATAAGCTCTTGTGAATCACTCCGATACCACCCAACTGCGCCATAGTAATCGCAAGCCTGCCTTCGGTTACTGTGTCCATCGCTGCCGAAGCCAGCGGAATATGCAAACTCACACGGCGCGTGAATCTCGTCGAGAGGTCAACATCCTTCGGCAAAACCTCTGAATAGGCAGGCTCAAGCAGAACATCGTCGAAGGTGAGAGCCTCGAAGGAAGCAAAAACGCTATTAGTATTTTTATTTGTAGTATTTTTGCTTGTAGTATTTTTGCTTGTAGCGGTCTCGTCCTCGTGAGGGCGATCCTCGATCGCTGACGGCGACGGAGCTACAGCAGGAGATATAACAGAGAGCGTCTTTCGCACAGCCATGCTCTAGCATACAGGAAAAAAGCCTTGAGCGCAACAGCGACAGAAAACGCCGCGCCTCTCAAAACGCGGAGAGGGCAAGGGGCAAGGGGCAAGGGGCAAGGGATACGGGGGTGGAGCTGGACGGGATCGAACCGACGACCTCCTGAATGCGATTCAGGCGCTCTCCCAGCTGAGCTACAGCCCCAATCAGTCAAAAGACTAGATATACCCCGCCCTCGTGTCTACTTCGTCTCCGCGCCTAGAGCGTAGAGGCAACAGCAAAAATGGCGAGCGTGAGAAGATGCTGTCCGATGTTGAGCAGCACAAGCTTGCGACTCTGTCCGAGCCAGATGCCTGCCGAAATCATGCCCAAGCTCGTCATCACACCTAGCATCACAAAGGCACACCAGGCGCTCGTGAAATGCGCAAGCGCAAAAACAACAAACCCAACCGCGATCAAATGCAGGACTTGGACAGCCATGCCCAAAGCAGCGTATTCGGTAGCACCCTTGGATTTGCTGCTCTTTCTGTGAGGTTGCTCTGCCCACCAGGCTTTGCCGAAAAGAGGGCCATACCATAGTCCTCCGACGACGAAGGTAATCGCTACGGCGGCAAGAAGGGTGAGAAAATTCGTAAGATGAAACGACATCATCATGTCCATCATGTCCATCATGGGCATACCAGACATCGTTTCGGTCATTGTTTCGGTTTTTTCGGTCATTGGGATTAACTCCTTTTGTTGGATGGGTTGTAATAGAAAATGGGTTACAAGAATGGGCTACAAGAATGGGCCAGGGAAGACTTGAACTTCCGACCTCACGCTTATCAAGCGTGCGCTCTAACCGACTGAGCTACTAGCCCCCAAGAGGTTTTGGGGTTTTTGTGGGCTTGTGTGCCTTCCAAGCACCCCTCGATTTCAAGACTATCTTGTCGCAGAAAGAAAAGCAAGCAAGGAGGAATTTATCCCCTAGTTGACAAAGTTATCGTCTTGAGCATACATTGTCATATCGCGAGGTTGTTTCCCTTGACCGTAGCAAGAGAGTTACCGATGGCTGTTCGTTATCTTTGTTTTTTCGTATTCTTTGCGTTGTGTTGCCTTTACACGAGCGCGAGTTTTCTTGCGATCAAAGCTCAGGAGGTTGAGCAGGGCGGTTCAGGCGCAGGCGCAGAGGGCGACGCCTCAGAGGCAGAAGAAGCCTACAAATTGGGAATCTTGTTTGCTGAGGGCGGCGATCACACGAGTGCCTTCGATTGGTTCGTCTCCGCAGCAGAGCGCGGACACATCAAGGCGACCTATTGGCTTGCGCGTGCCTACGCCGAGGGACGCGGCACTGTACGCAACGACAATCTCGCCGTGTCTCTCTTCCAAACCGCCGTCAAGGCAGGGCATACGGGTGCCGTGGGAGGCTTGGGATTGATGTACTTCGGAGGACGCGGCGGCTTGACAAAATCTGTAGGGAAGGCAGAAGAACTCTTTCGTAGCGCAGCACAGCACGGCAACGCACAAGCTATGTACAACTTGGGCAATCTCTACGCTCTTGGCGGCGCAGAGGGAGCACACGACTTGGCGACGGCTTATGTTTTGTTGGAGCTGGCAGAGAAAAACGGCATCAAGGAGGCGAAAGTCTCGAAGGCGGGGGTGGAGGCAAGGCTTTCTGTTGCGCAACGCGCGCAGATCGACGCTTTGCGCACGCAGTGGAAGAACAGCATCAAGGCGAATAAGTAGGTAGGGGGTGCGGGGGGCAAGATTTACGGATGCAAAACACAAGCGTAACAGAATCGCTTTACCGTGTGAGTCCCATAAAACAGCATGCCTTTAAAAAGCACAAGCGCATAGCGCACGGCTTGCATCTCCCCCCCCATCCGCCTATCCTCCCCCCATGCGCAAAGTTCCCCATCGCTCGCAACCCCTCTACGAAGGAAAGGCGAAAATCTTGCTGCCCGGCCCCGATCCCTCAACGCTCATCCAACACTTCAAGGACGACGCAACCGCCTTCAATAACGCCAAACGAGCAACTATCGAAGGGAAAGGTGTTCTGAACAACCTGATCTCCGAATACATGTTCCAAGCCCTCTCCGAAATCGGACTGGCAAACCACTTCCTCCACCGCATCAACATGCGCGAACAACTCATCCGCAAACTGGAAATGATCCCCCTCGAAGTGATCGTGCGCAATATCGCCGCTGGAAGCTTCTCCGAACGATACGGATGTAAAGAAGGTACCGTGCTGCCGCGCTCGATCGTCGAATACTGCCTCAAAGACGACAAACTCGGCGACCCCCCCGTCTCCGAAGACCACATCACAGCCTTCGGTTGGGCGCATCCCCAAGAAATCGACGACATGCTCTCGCTCGCCCTCAGAACAAACGACTTCCTACAAGGCGTCTTCCGTGGCGTCGGTCTCAGACTCGTCGACTTCAAACTAGAGTTCGGACGCAGCGTCGAAGAAAACGGCGATGTCGCCATCTGGCTCGCCGACGAAATCTCTCCGGACACCTGCCGATTGTGGGATCGCGAAAGCCAGGAAAAACTCGACAAAGACCGCTTCCGACACGACCTCGGCAAAGTCGAACAAGCCTATCGAGAAGTCGCACGAAGACTCGGCGTGCTGCCGCACAACGCCGCCCTGAAACAAAACGCCTCCACCAAAACTTCTGCCAAAACTTCTGCCCAAACCTCTGCAAAAGTCTCTGCTAAAAAAAGTGCTGCTCTTGAAAAAAACGACAAGACAAACGCAAAATCCTCCGACAATATCCGAAGCGTCGAATGAAACGCTTTCTCGCCAAAGTCGTCGTAACCCTGCAAGGAGAAATGCTCGACCCCCAAGGCGAGGCAGTCGCAAGGGTCGCCCGCGAAGCAGGACTAGGGCAGGTAGAAGCCGTGCGCTGCGGAAAAATCATGGAGATGGAACTCTGCGCGCAAAACAAGCAGGAAGCGTTCGATGTCGCAGAAAACATGCGCAAAACATTGCTGACAAATCCCGCAACCGAACAAAGCGAACTCATCACCTTGGAAGAAGCCTGAAAAACAAGGGAATAGAAGCTGCTTTTTTATTTAAAAAAAAAGAAAAAACATGTTGCGCGCTCGAAAAAAAAGACTATAGTGAACGCTTGTGATTGGCGCGATGGCATCGCGCGATTGCTCGCGAGACTTTCGGGGGGATTCTGAGGTCGTTTTTTGCGTCCTTGCTCTGTGCTCTCGCGCTGTTAGACATAGTACATCGAATGGGATACGGGGTTGGCGCGCTTTGTTCAAAGACGCCAAGCCCGTATGCAGCACGAGAGATCGTTCTCCTTGCGGAGAGCCTCTCGTGCGACGCTTACGGGCCCGGAACAACCTTAGAGTTTGATCCTGGCTCAGAACGAACGCTGGCGGCAGGCCTAACACATGCAAGTCGAGCGATCTTGCTCCTTCGGGAGTAAGAGAGCGGCGGACGGGTGAGTATCACGTGGGAATCTGCTCTGAAGTGGGGGACAACCGTTGGAAACGACGGCTAATACCGCATACGCCCTTAGGGGGAAAGATTTATCGCTTCAGAATGAGCCCGCGGTGGATTAGGTAGTTGGTGGGGTAAAGGCCTACCAAGCCTACGATCCGTAGCTGGTTTGAGAGGACGATCAGCCACACTGGGACTGAGATACGGCCCAGACTCCTACGGGAGGCAGCAGTGGGGAATCTTGCGCAATGGAGGAAACTCTGACGCAGCCATGCCGCGTGAGTGAAGAAGGCCCTCGGGTTGTAAAACTCTTTCGGTCGAGAAGATGATGACGGTATCGACATAAGAAGCTCCGGCTAACTTCGTGCCAGCAGCCGCGGTAATACGAAGGGAGCTAGCGTTGTTCGGAATTACTGGGCGTAAAGCGCACGCAGGCTGTGCGATCAGTCAGAGGTGAAATCCCGCGGCTCAACCGCGGAACGGCCTTTGAAACTGTCGCGCTAGAGTGCGGGAGAGGACAGTGGAATTTCCAGTGTAGAGGTGGAATTCGTAGATATTGGAAAGAACACCAGAGGCGAAGGCGACTGTCTGGCCCGTAACTGACGCTCAGGTGCGAAAGCGTGGGGAGCGAACAGGATTAGATACCCTGGTAGTCCACGCCGTAAACGATGTGTGCCAGTTGTCGGTACTTCAGGTATCGGTGACGAAGTTAACGCGCTAAGCACACCGCCTGGGGAGTACGGCCGCAAGGCTAAAACTCAAAGGAATTGACGGGGGCCCGCACAAGCGGTGGAGTATGTGGTTTAATTCGAGGCAACGCGAAGAACCTTACCAGCTCTTGACATCCCGATCGCGACACACGGAGACGTGTGACTTCAGTTAGGCTGGATCGGTGACAGGTGCTGCATGGCTGTCGTCAGCTCGTGTCGTGAGATGTTGGGTTAAGTCCCGCAACGAGCGCAACCCTTGTCCTCATTTGCCAGCGAGTAATGTCGGGAACTCTGAGGAGACCGCCGGCGACAAGCCGGAGGAAGGTGGGGATGACGTCAAGTCCTCATGGCCCTTATGGGCTGGGCTACACACGTACTACAATGGCGGCGACAATGGGAAGCCACTCCGCGAGGAGGCGCTGACCCCCAAAAGCCGTCTCAGTTCGGATTGCACGCTGCAACTCGCGTGCATGAAGTCGGAATCGCTAGTAATCGCAGAACAGCATGCTGCGGTGAATCCGTTCTCGGGCCTTGTACACACCGCCCGTCAAACCATGGGAGCTGGCTTTACCTGAAGGCGGTGGGCTAACCTCGTAAGAGGAGGCAACCGACCACGGTGGGGCTAGTGACTGGGGTTAAGTCGTAACAAGGTAGCCGTAGGAGAACCTGCGGCTGGATCACCTCCTTTCTAAGAGCATGATCCGTACCCTACAACTTCGGTTGAAGGGTGCGCGACAGCGAGCAGAGCGTGCCAACACCGTATCCCATTCGTTACTCTCTCTTTAGATGAGACGCCTCCGCCTTCGCCACCACGCGAGGGCGTTCTTGGTTCAATAGGGGATATCTTGCGTCAATATAAGGTTCGGGGGTATGTTTGTGTTTGTTTCACCTTAAAAGCCGAATCCGTAGTCTTCTAGGTCGGGCATCGTTTGCTCAATAGGGGAGGTGTTGACACAATAGGGGGTTCAATGTAGGGTATCTCTGTTCGCCTTCTTCAATAGGGGGTATGTTGGGTCAATAGGGTATTCAATAGGGGATATGTTTTGTGTCTGTATCTATTCCACCGTCTTTTTCGTCGCGCATCTTGGCTTCTCTGGCGAGTCATCGCTTGATAGAAATAGTCTCCTCTATCCACGAGTATCGTGGTAAGCAGCAGCTCTATGAGCAACGTAAGCCAGAGGTTTTGGAGAGGTTGCGTAGTTTGGCGATGATTCAGAGTGTCGAATCGTCGAATCGTTTGGAGAAAATTTATGTTTCCAGGAAAATTTTGAAAGATATTGTACTGCAAGGAAAAGCGGTAGAAGAAAATGAACGTTCGCAAGGAGAGATTGCGGGGTACAAGGATGTGTTGTCGCAGATTCATGAAAATCATAAATACATCCCTTGGTCTAACAATATTGTTAAACAGTTTCACCGTGATTTAATGAGTTATGTAGCAGACAAAGGAGCGGGAGAGTGGAAAAACACTCCAAACGATATTATCGAGACCCTTCCCAACGGAGAAAGATTTGTTCGTTTCAGTCCTCCTGGCCCTCGAGAGACTCCGCTACGGATGGAGGCTTTGCTACTCGCTTATACGGCGGAGATTAACAAGGGAGAGATTGCCCAATTAATTTTGATGGCGTTGTATGTTTTGGATTTTTTATGCGTGCATCCATTTGCGGACGGTAACGGACGCATGGTGAGATTGCTGACGGTATTGTTGTTATATCATCAAGGTTATAAGGTAGGTCGTTATATTTCGTTAGAACGCATTGTCGAAGATAACAGCAAGGGTTATTACGACACGCTTTTTGAAGCATCGCAGGGATGGCATGAAGGTAAACACGATCCTCGTGTTTGGGTTGAGTATTGGCTGGAAGTCATGGTTTTGGGTGCTTACAAAAAATGGGATACTCGCTTCAGAAATTACGAGATAGGCTATGGAGCGAAAAAGGGGTTAGTTGGCGATGCTTTCAGAGGGTTACCTGTGCGGTTCAAAATTTCTGATTTGCGCGAGCTTTGTCCTTCGGTCAGCGACGACACTGTCCGCAGTTTTTTGGTAGAGATGGGTGGGCAGGGTAAGGTGCGCTGTCTTGGCAAGGGCAGGCATGCGGTGTGGGAGAAGAGTGGGTGAGGGAGAGGCAGAGTCTCGCGCAACAGAAACGGGCTTTTTGTATTGACGGGTGCAAAACATGCGCACGCCAGCAGTATTATTGACGCGCACGAGCAATAGCATGGACGCATACGGCAAGCCGTATGCTATTGCCGTGCGCTATGGCGCCGTGCAACAGAAACGGGCTTTTTGTATTGACGGGCGCAAAACATGCGCACGCGAAGCGTGCGCGGGGGGTGTGGGGGGATAAATTCCCCCCACGAAGACTCCGCGTCAGCGGGGCGCGATAGCGCCTTCTACGCACTCGCGCGAAGCGCGAGATGCGTAGCCTCTTATTCAAAAGCGCATTGCTAAGCAATGCGCAAGGGGAATTTATCCCCGAGCTGACTCGTAGCATGGTACGGCGATTCGAGTTTTCCTCACTCTAGCGACAAAAAGAACGCGTGAAATATGATGGACGCGCAACAGACATGTGGGGATAGGTAGATGTTGCTTGGAGGCAACAAGACTTGATTATTGGTTATTAGGGGGCGGTGTTTTTGAGGGGGGAGATGCAGGAGCAGTTGAAGTAGTTTTTATTTTTTTAGAAGTATCTACCTTTTCAGCAGAAGGCGCAGGTTCTTTATTAATTGCATTTTTAATTCCTTCATGAAGTTTTGCGTACTCTTCCATAAGAATATTTTCATATTGCAGTTCGTCAAACATTTGATGTTTAATTTTTCTACCAATTTTTTGAATTTTCTTGCTAGAGAACCCGCAATGTAAATTCTTCGTCAACCATATGATAATACTATTGAAATTTGAATCATGCGCTTTTCCACTGAGACTTTCTTCAAAAAATTCATTATTTTTCGTTGTAAGATTTTTATCCTCAAGGTAAGAATTTACTTGTTCGACAATGAATTCTTTTTTTAAAAAATCTTCGGCTGAAATTATGGCAGTTATTGTTTTGTCAATTTCTTGATAGGTAAGCCATCTTCCATAACCGTGCTTGTCATCATATTTTTTTTGATTTTCTAATGCTTCTTCATCACAATCGGAGATAATTAAGACATCACGTCCGCCTAATTCTAATATGGGGGTAACGTGACAGAAAGTACTAGCGCCAAAAACATGTGCTATTCCAAAACCTATTTTCTCGACATTGACATTATTCCCTTCACAATATTTTTTAAATAATTTTTTATCAGTCCATCCTTCAAAGATAATATTTTTTTCTTGCAGATTCTCGTAAGGAGAATCACCTACCGAATGAAGTAGAATTTCATGTTCCACAATACCTCTAGACAAATTTCTTTTGTCTTGTCGAACTTTCTCGGCAGATTCTATTGATGTAATTCTGTTTTCTCTTTTAATAATGTAATGACGATTTAATTTTTTGCGATCAGTCATCGATATAGCATGCGTGCCGTATACAACATAATTTTCTAATTTTTCTGATATAGATATCAATTGCTTCCGAAAATCACGGGAGGCAGAAGGATGCAAGCTAGTTTCAGGTTCGTCAATAAGAAAAAGTGTGTTGGAAATATCTTCACATAAAACTTCAGAAGAAACAATTAATAAAAATTCAATAAATTTTCTAAATCCATCACTTCGACGCTCAATATCATAAAAATTACTCTCTTTATCCTTACCAATTTCATTAACAGTGAACTGAAGATTGGAACTGCCATAACGCAAATCAAAATAAAAATTTATATTTTCTTCTCTTTCTTTAATATTGCAGTAATAATTTTTCCATATTTCCTTGAAATTATCATTTAAAGTTTTTATAACATGGGATAAGTAAGTTCTAAATTTTGTGCCATCGTAATCATTGTTGTGTTTTTCTATTTCTTTAATTATAAAAGCATTGTCGTCTTTTTCGTTGTCGTATGAAGATTTAAATTTTTTATTAAGATTGAAGTGAAGCTTGAAAATATTTTTCATGAAAAGAAAATTTGACGGATCCTGTTTAAATTTCTCCAGCAAAACATTTTTAGATATTTTATGTTTAGGATCTCCAGATTTCCAAACAACAACCTTTAGTTCTTTTTCAATCCATTTTTTAATATCATCATTGACAATGCTAATAATTTTTTCATTGCCGACATTTCCCCAAAAAGTATTTTGAACGATATCAGGAAACGAGGCAATAGCTTTATTATGTACAAAGTCATATTTTCTTAAATCATTAATATCTTTTATTATCTCGCTTAGTTCTTTTATTCTATGTGAATGCTTAAATTTTATAATATTGCTTCTGACAATATCACTTACCGTTGTCGTGACGGGTTTTTTATTTTTCCATTCTTCCGAGTCTTTCATAAAACAATTAAGCAAAAAGACTCTTAACGAATATCTTTTTTCCCATATTATACTATCTTCTCTTTCTTCACCATTTAAATAATCTATTAAATGATATTGAAGTGTTTGATTTTCAATAAAAGAAAGTATTTTATTAGCTGTATCATGGTTTGTATCATATATTTTTTTTTGCAAAATACCTGCAATTTCTTTATAATCATGCTCATCAGGAGTGAAAATAGCTTTAATATAAAAATCGTTATTTCCTTCTTCGGCTTCTTCACGTCGATCACTCTTTTGTCCTATTGTTTCTTTTTGCAAAATTGACAAGGCTTTAAGGATATTGGATTTTCCCGTATCGTTCATGCCAACAAGAATACGGCAACGCGGGTCAAACTCAATCGTTGCGTCTTCGATTGAGCGAAAATTTTTGATCTCTACCTGCTTGAGTCTCATGGCATTTCCTCCTAGCAAAACAATCCTGCCACTCTAGCCTCTCTATGTGTCAAGAGTCAATAGAAGATGCTAATCGCACCAAGTTATCCCCAATTCTTGTTGCAAAATGCGTTAATTCGTCTGAATTTCCGTAGATTCTCTCTAAAAGTTCCTATTTTTGCCTGACTCTCCCCGCGAATCGCCTCCTCCCCTACCCCTACCCCCAAACTTTTCTCTTCCCCGCCCCTACCCCCACCCCTCACCCCCCCACTTCTCCCAGCTTCCCCCCGTCTCTTTTCCTCCCCCAAACTTCCCCCCCCCCCAAAAAAAAAGTTCTCGCTCCCCCTGTTGGGAATAAATTTCCCTTTTGCGCCCAATTTTTATTTTCTTTTTTTTGCTTCTTCCCTTGACATCCTCGCAAACAATGCCTACATAGAACAGCATGACACGCGAACTCTCCCTTTCTCTTCGCCCCTCTCTTCAGCAGAGCATCCGCAACAGCCTCCCCTGTTGTCCTCAAGCCTGTTGTCACTTTGCCTGTTGTACCCACAACAGAAGGCACGCAATCGTCTATCGCTCGGATACCTGACTACTCTCAAAAAGTCCTCATCCGAAAAAACAAAGACCTCGGCGTGCAATCATAGCACGCCGTTTTTTTTGCATCCAAAACTCAATCCAACCCTAACAAACCTCCAACCCTAACAAACCTTTTTCTCACCCTCTCACACACAGGAGACACATCATGACCGCAGCCCCAAGAGGACGCATCTACGAATCCATCCTCGATACCGTCGGAGGAACGCCGCTCGTGCGCGTGCCGCGATGGTCACAACATCACAAGATCGACGCAGATCTACTCCTGAAGCTGGAGTTCTTCAATCCGCTCGGCTCCGTCAAAGACCGAATCGGATACGCAATGATCAACGAAGCCGAAGCGCGCGGCGAAATTACACCCGCTAAAACGACGCTCGTCGAGCCAACTTCAGGTAATACAGGAATCGGATTAGCCTTCGTCGCCGCCGCGAAAGGATACCGACTCATTCTAGCTATGCCTGAGAGTATGTCGGTTGAACGACGAAAAATTCTCGCCTTCCTCGGCGCAGAGCTCGAACTCACTCCTGCGGCAAAGGGGATGAAAGGCGCCATCGCTCATGCCAAAGAGATCGCAGAACGCGAAGGAGGATTTCTCGTCGGACAATTCGACAATCTCGACAATCCCAAAATCCATCGCGAAACGACCGCCGAAGAAATTTGGAAAGATACCGATGGAAAAGTAGATATACTCGTATCAGGCGTAGGGACAGGAGGCACGCTCACCGGCGTTGGCGAAGTGATCAAACAACGAAAGCCCTCGTTCCAAATCGTCGCCATCGAGCCAGAAGACTCCCCCGTCCTATCAGGAGGAGAGCCAGGTCCGCACAAGATTCAAGGCATCGGCGCGGGGTTTGTTCCGTCAATTCTCAAAACCGATCTCATCGACGAAATTGTTAAAGTTTCTAACTCAGAGGCTTTCGACAATGCTCGTCTGCTGGCAAGGCTTGAGGGGTTGCCGGGAGGAATCTCTACGGGGGCTGCTATCTCGGTTGCGACTAGGGTTGCCTTACGCGGCGAGAACAAGGGCAAGCAGATCGTCGCCATCGTTCCTTCGTTTGCCGAGCGGTATCTCTCGACCGCGCTTTTCGAGCAGGAGGCGTAATGTAGCCCGCATGATGTTTGAGACGATCCGAACGATTATGAAACGCGACCCTGCGGCACCGAATGTGCTGCAGGTGTTGCTTTCGTATGCGGGTTTTCATGCGTTGATGATGCATCGTGTGACTGGGTTATTATGGAGATGTGGGTTGCGGACTTTACCTTCGTTGCTTTCGTATATTGCGCGGGCTTTGAGCGGAATTGAGATTCATCCGGCGGCTCGTGTTGGGAGGAGAGTATTTATTGATCATGGGATGGGGGTTGTGATTGGGGAGACGGCGGAGATTGGGGATGATGTCACGCTATATCATGGAGTGACTTTGGGGGGAAGGTCGCCGAGGGGTAGCGAGCGGGGATTGAAGCGACATCCGACTTTGGGGAATGGGGTGATGGTTGGGGCTGGGGCGTGTTTATTGGGGGATATATTTATTGGGGAGGGGGCGGTGATTGGTGCGAACTCGGTTGTGACGGGTGATGTGGAGAGGGGGGCGCGGGTTGCGGGCAATCCGGCGTATATCTTGCGGGGGAGGGGTAAGGGGAATAAAGGTAAGGAGAAAAATAATGAGGAGGGGGATGAGGCGGAGCGCATGTTGGGATGGGGAATTTAGGGGCTTGGGTAGTTTTCACGGGCTTCGGTAGTCTTTACGGCATGGGTAGTTTTTACGGGCATGGGTAGTTTTTACGGATGCAAAACATCGCGTGCGCAATTTTTATTGACGCACACGGCAAGCCGTGCGCTATGACGCGGGGAGGCGCTGATAGTGTTTTACGGATGCAAAACATCGCGTGCGCAATTTTTATTGACGCACACGGCAAGCCGTGCGCTATGACGCGGGGAGGCGCGGATATTGTTTTACGGATGCAAAACATGCGCACGCTAGCAACATCATGTACGCGCGTAGCGCGTAGCCTCTTGTTCAAAAGCGCGAGGCTTGCCTCGCGCAAGCTGATTCGTGACATGGCACAGCGATTCGAGTTTTACTCGCCCTAGAGACAAGAAAAACGCACGAAGTGCGCCTCTTATTCAAAAGCGCGTGGGGGGATAAATTCCCCTCGCAGAAACGCGCAAGCCGACTCGCAACGCGGTAGGGCGTTTTTGTGATGGCTGTGTCTGTCGCGTTCGCGCTTGTGCTTTATAATAGCACGCGCTCGCGTAGATTCTTTTTCTATATTTCTGTTTGTTTTTTGTAGAAAAGCAAAAAGTTTTTAAGATGATCCAATTGCGAGTAGGCGAAGCAATAATCAGAATACCGCCACATTTTTTCTAAGTCCTTTGGACGCTCAAGCCATCCTCCGCCGTCGATAACATTAATAAAAAGAACGCGTTGAAAGCCATCGTAATTCGATACTCTGTTATGATCCTGTATACTGTTAAAAATTCTAGATTGTTCGTTAGCCTTACTTGATTGCGCTGACGAGGTTGTTATTTGATAAGAAGACATGATAATAATTTTAGGTTGTTTAATATTAGGTATGGCAACATCAATTTCTTTTCTGCTGGCAAGATCAACATTGCCTTTGGCATAAGGCATGTTGCAAGTAGCCACAACTTTCCTTATCTCGTTTTCTAATGCTTCTCCGATGCTAGTAGAATATTTTGCGGGAAGTATTTTTTGAAAAACAATAGGTTTCAAGTAATCTTCGTTTCTTAGTAATTCTCGCCAATTTTTTGGCAAGGTAAACCCTTGTTTAATAAAGAACGGTATAGAAACTTCGTTAGAAAGGCTTTCTGCATTTAAAAGAAAGCTCGCTATTTTGCTTCGAATTGTTTCATTCTTTTTTATTTGAGAGAGTGTGCTATTGGGAGAAAGCAGTTTAAAAATTCTTTGAAATTTTTCATACGAGCCTCCACCGAACCCAATCAACAGTTTTAGCCTTAAGTCTGTTTCCTTGCCAGCGTTTAGATAGTCGACCAAAACATCGTGAGGTAGTCTGTCACCGTTCCTAGGCTTGGATAAAAGAATTTTCTGTAAAATATTTTGACACTCGTGTTGTATAGATTTTTCCACGGCGGGAAAATCCAAAAATACCTGCATTCCATTCCTTAACTCTTCTAGCGATTGTTTCTGAAAAGTCATGTGGATATTTTTTTAACATCAACATCTCTGACGCTAAAAACCCTTTTTAAATAAATGGATACATAAGCTTCTCCCATCGTGACTTTTTTCGCCTCCCGCATGGCTTTTCTCGCAGCTTGGCAGTATTGCTTGTCAATGTCCGATCCGATATATTGCCTCCCTAATTGTTTGGCGGCAACCGCCGCAGAGCCACTACCCGTGAAAGGATCGAAAATAATATCATGCTCATCTGTCGTCATAAGAATCATCCGCTCGATCAAAGGCACAGGTAACTGGCAAGGGTGCGATGCTATACGGCGACAATTATGCCTCACGCGGTGAATGTCGTCCCAAACATCGCTCACCTGATAGCCGAAGGGATGGCGCAAATGCTCCTTGCCTCCGTAGTCTTTAAGATACTCCTTGCACAACCTGCAAGTCTTGTGTGGTGCGCGAACATCGTAAAACTTGTTGTTCTTGTTCTTTGTGTAAAACAAGATGCCGTAATGTGCGGGTTGCAAAGTTTTTCCCAACGGCTGCCCGTTGGAGTTCCAAGCAATCCAATGCCTGAATTCCATCGTTGTATTTAAAGTCTGCGCCGAATAGATGAGCAAACGAGGGATATTGTACAGAAACAGACTGCCATCATCCTTTAAAAGACGCACGCATTCTTGCAACCATTGCTCTGTCCAATTGATGTACTGTTTGAAGGGGATGTTGTCTTTGTAGGAATGGTATTTTTTCCCAAGATTGAAAGGCGGATCAGCAAAAATCATCGAAACAGAAGCCGTCGGCATCTTAGCCATCAAGTCCAAGCAATCCTTGTTGTGAACCTTGCCAACAAAATCTTCTACGGGTGAAGCCGTATCGAGCGACCTCGCAACTTGGTTTAGTCTGCTACGCACCCAAGCATCTCCTAAGGAAAATCGCCAATCTTCTCGGAGGCTAGCCTATCGCGCAGACAGCGTCAAGGGGGAGGGAACGGTTGAGGCTAACGCCTAGATAAAGCGCTTACGCGCTCGCTGACGCGGGGTATTTTGCGAGGGATTACTCCCTCGCGCTCCCCCATAGCGCGTTGCTTGCAATGCGCGTCCGTGATGTTTGCTACGCACGCGATGTTTTGCGCCCGTAGATAACTCCTCGTTCCATGCTATACTTCTTCTATGTCTCTCCCCCTCCCTCTCCGCCATCCCGAAAAACAACGTCGCAACATCGTTGCCCCTATCCTTCCTCGTCCATCCTGGATTCGCGCCAAAGCCCCCATCTCACAAGGATACCTCGATACAAAAACCATCGCGCGCAAACACAATCTCGTCACCGTCTGCGAAGAAGCCGCCTGTCCCAATATCGGCGAGTGCTGGGCGAAAGGACACGCAACCTTCATGATTCTCGGCGCCATCTGCACAAGAGCCTGCGCCTTCTGCCATGTCGCGACAGGAAAACCCAAAGAGCTAGACGCCGCCGAACCCCAACATGTAGCCGATGCCGTCAAAGCCCTGAGCCTCTCGCATGTCGTCGTTACCTCCGTCGACCGCGACGATCTACCCGACGGCGGCGCAGAGCAGTTTCGTAAAACTATCGCCGCCATACGAATAACATCTCCCCAATCCAGTATCGAGATTCTTACTCCAGATTTTCGTAACAAAACAAACGCGCTGGAAACCGTCCTGCAATCTCCTCCTGATGTTTTTAACCATAATATCGAAACCATCCCGCGCCTCTATCCCTCTGTGCGCCCTGGCTCGCGCTATTTTACCAGCCTCTCGCTTCTTGAGCGCGCAAAGCAACAAGACGCAACTCTATTTACAAAATCAGGATTGATGGTCGGACTCGGCGAGAGCGACGAAGAAGTCTTTCAAGTGATGGACGACCTCAGAGCCGCCTCCGTGGATTTCCTAACGATCGGACAATACCTGCGCCCAACCCCGCAACACGCCGCCGTTCAACGCTATGTCTCTCCGCAAGCATTCTCACGAATCAGAGAAGTCGCCAAAGCTAAGGGATTTCTGCTCGTCGCCGCATCCCCCATGACGCGCTCCTCCTATCACGCAGGCGACGACTTTCTAGCCTTGCGCAAAGCAAGAACACAGCAAGCTCAAGCGAGCGCATAAATCCCTAGCTATCAATTTTTTGCTATCAATTTTTTAAATGTTTTGCTGTCAATCTTTTGAGCGTTGCAAGAAGGCGGGCAAGCCTACGGATTTCTCCTCGCCATGGGCATGACCATGTCCATGATTTGTCGCTGCCTCGCTGACACTTTCCAGCGGTAGCGAGCCTGTCTCGCCGCCCTCGCGTGGCAGGTAGAGCGGTCGCGCCGAGGAGATCTCAGGTCCCCTCAAGCCCATAAAGCCCTTCAGCGCATCCAAGACACTTTGAGCAACGCCAACATTTCTTTCGACTTTGCCCGTGCCATTGCCCGTGCCATTGCCTGTACCATTGCTATTAGCATGTCCGTTTCCCTTTCCATTGCTCTTGCTAGCGTTCGTTCCTGCTTCTAGGTCGGGCTCGCTCTCGTGGTCAAAGGAGGAGGTAGCAGAGGCGGCGGCATAGGGACGCGCTCGAACGCTTCGCACGCCACTGGACGAAGCGGTCGTAGCAGAGGCTTCACCAACCTTCGTCGTCATGCTATCTAGCAGGGCGGAACGAAAGGCAGAGTCGCCTACGCTCGTTCTTGCGGCGGTGTTTAAATCAGATGGTGCGGTGGCGTTAGCTGCTCCATTACTCGTCGCACCCCTTGTCGCACCATTGGAAACGGCGGCGGTAGGATCTGTCGTTTGTGTTGTTTCGTCGTCTTGTGCGGCTGTTGTCGCCTCTTGTCCTTCTGCCTCGCGTCTTCGTGAGCGTTGGTGCGTGTCGTACCACATTGCGGCTTTGTCGGCGGCTCTGTCGGCGGCTTTGTCGTTTTGCGCTGCGAAGTGTGCGTCTTCGGCGTTGTCGTCGAGGCTGCGGGTTGCGGTGTCGGGATTTTCTATACCTGTCGCGACGACGGAGACGCGTAGTCTTCCTGTCAGAGCTTCGTCTTTGGAGTATCCGAAGGCGACGGAGGGCTCTCCTTCGACGGAATCGCCGATTCGGTCGACGATTTCTTGCACCTCGAAGAGTTTCAAGTCTTCTGAGCCAACAACATGGATCAGCAACTTTCGTGCGGTGGCGATGTCTACCTTTTCCAACAGAGGGTTCAAGACGACGGCTTCTGCCGCGCGCTCGGCACGGTCTTCGCCTTCCGCCTCGACGGTGGAGATGAGCGCACGTCCCCCCCGCTCCATCACAGAGCGTACGTCGGCGAAGTCGCGGTTGATGATACCAGGGCGCGTCACCAAGTCGGTGATGGAGCGCACGCTGGATGCTAATACCTCGTCGGCGATTTTAAACGCCTCCTGCATCGAGGTGCTGTCGGAAGAGATGCAAAAAAGGTTCTGGTTGTTGATAACCGACAAGGTATCGGCAATCGCCTCCAACTGAGCAACACCCTGCTCGGCTACCTGACGACGCTGTTTTCCCTCGAAGGCAAACGGCGTTGTGATAACAGCGACGGTGAGAATTCCTAACTCCTTGGCAAGCTTGGCGATCACAGGTCCTGCACCCGTTCCTGTGCCGCCGCCCATGCCCGCCGCCAAAAAGACCATCTGCGCACCTTGCAAATAGGCGCGAATCTCGTCGCTACTCTCCTCGGCAGCTTGCTGCCCCAAGGCAGGAGAGCAGCCCGCTCCCATGCCTTGCGTCAATTCTTCGCCCAGCTGCAAGCGATGCTCGCAACATGATTTTAGCAAGGCTTGCGCGTCGGTATTGCAGATCAAAAAATCTACGCCGCTCATGCCCCCCGCCAGCATGTTGTCGACAGCGTTACCGCCGGCACCCCCGACACCGATAACTTTGATGCAAGGTAGATTCTCTTCTACCGCGCGACCGGGAACAGATAGGTTTTTAAGCATGAGAGGTCTCCTCTTGTTGTGGTGGAAAAGAATCGCGCGAATCTTCGCGCGACGAGAATATCCTCAAACGTCGCGCCCAAGCTGAGCGGGGCGACATCGAAGAAAGGGTGAGCGGTGAAAACTCGCCGCGTGCCAAAACGCTCAAGCAGGCGAGCGCAGAAGTGGCGGCGATCCTTTCGCTGAAAGCGGGCAGAGAAACGCTACTCGAAGAACTTGCAGGGATGCTTGCAGGGATTCTCGCACCCAAGCAGGGGTAAGGCAAGACGCAGCGTGCCAAGAGGTGGCTTGCCAAAACTTGACTGCCCACCTTCAGCGAGCCGCCGCCCGTCGTATAGACGGGAGCGTCGTCGGCAAGGCGCGGCGCGCAGCGTTTCAGAAAACGTGCTACCTCTGCAAAAAGCGCGCCGTAGGCAGAGGCGACGATCCGCGCCGTTCCTTGCTGCGATGCCGCTGCCCCCATACTTTGGGTAGTTGTTCCGAGTGGAGCAGGTTGAGAAGTTTTTTTCGCAAAAGCATCGGCTCGAGGAAATCTACGCTCCGACAAGACATCTTCCAAAACATCCTCGTCCGCCTGCGCAGAGGAAGCTAAAAGGCTGTTCAAAAAGGCATTGGAAAAAACAAGGTTGCGCTGCAGCGTAGCCGCGCGCGAAAGCGTGAGCGCAAACGCTTTGGCAAGGGCTGTGGTGATCGACAGCGTGCCGAATTGCCAACTCTGGCAGGCGTAAGGCACGCCCGCCGCAAACACGGCAACGCCCGTCGTGTGCGAACCTATGTCGATGACGATGAAACTTTGCTCGCTCGCTACCTCTGCTTTCGTTACTCCTTTGCTATGCTGGGCGCTCTCGACGAGCGCGCGGCGATGCACGAGCAGCGATTGTCCCAAGGCGACAGCGGGGGAGACGAAGCCTACGATCGATACGCCCGCGTAGGAGGCGAGGCGCGTATAGAACTGCCAACTCCGCTTGTCCATCGCGTAGAAGGAGAGCGGACGCTTGTTGCGGTCGGTGGCAGCTACGTTGATGACGATCGTATCTTCATGATCTTGGTGATGATTTTGGCGATCATCTTCGCGTCTCGAATCGCGGTTGTCGTTTTTATAACTTTGCTCTTGCGAGGGGGAGATGATCGTCAAACTTGGTTCGTTCGCAAGCAGGAAAACCTTGCGCAGGCGCGTGCGCAACATCGTCTCGGCGCGCAGGCGCGCGCGACGAAAAGCCTCGGCACGCGCGATCTCGCTAGAGGGCGCAATTTTTTCCTGCTGTTTTTTTGTCAATTTTTCTGCCGATTTTTCTGCCGATTTTTCTGCACGGACACGGACAGGCTCGACGATGCAGGCGCGAGCGGTGATGCTTGAGGGGGCTGTGTTCTTACTGTTGCCCATTCTTGCACCAAGTTTTGCGTCCAATCGTGGCACGACGAGCGCGACCTTGCTCGCGCCGACATCGACGAGTGCGAAGTTGGAGAAAAGAGTTTTCATCCTCCGCTCCGCATTTTTTCTACCAGCCCCTCCGCGTCCGCCGAAAGGGCGCGGATGCTTGCACGATCCTCGCCGCGCAGGTCGATCAACAAGGGAGGGGCTGCCAAGATTCCGTAGTGACGCTCTAGGCGTAAGAGTTGGACGACATTTCTCACGAGCGGATCACGCGAAAGATACACCTTCGTGCCGCTGCGTAGCGTGATCTGCCAAGTCGAGTGCTCGGTCAAGTGCGCTTGGCGAATATGCGCTCTCAACTCGGGCCAGTGAGCCGTTATCTGCAACAGCTCTTCTAGCCGTGCGGGTGCCTGCTTGCCGGAGAGGTGGAACAAGCCCTCGAAAGGTGTGAAGCCTCCCGTCTCGATCGGCGCACCCTCGCGGCTGAGCGCTACCAGATTCTCGCCGTCCTGCCATAGCGCGACGGGGTTATGCTCGCGCACAGAAACGCTCACAAGCCCAGACCAATAACGCTGCACACGCGCATCGGCAACCCAGCGCAGTGCACGCAAGCGTTCGCGCACCTCGTGCGGTGAAAAGGATAGCAGGCTCTCGCCCACCTGCAAGCCCGTCGTTCTAAAAAGCTCCTGCTTGTCGCTACGCGTGCGGTCGTAGAGTCGCACCTCGCGTATGACCAGCCCTGAACGTTTGCCTGCGAAACTTCCAAGCTGCTGCCAGGTGTTCTGCCAGCCCGCAAACACGACAAGCGTCGAGAAACCCAAGCCCAAACAGACGCACGATAGTAGGACGGCGCGTTTCATGAAATGCGCTCCTCTTCTGTGGCGGCGTGTTGGTATGCTTGCAAGACCAGCGTTTCGGTCAGCTCATCGAAGGAGATGCCGATACCGCGCGCTTGCTCCGGCACAAGCGACATGGAGGTCATGCCGGGGTGCGTGTTGATCTCCAACAAGTAGAGGTGCTTGCCGTCGTAGCGGAAGTCGCTGCGGCTCAAAGTGCGGCAACCCAGCGTCTTGTGCGCAAGCTCCGAGCACTTGCACAGCGTCTCGGCAAGCCTTGCCTCCACCTGGGCGGGAAAGATGTGTTGGGCAGCGTGAGCCTCGTCGTACTTCGCCTTGTAGTCGTAGAAGCTCTTATCGCGCGCGACCACCTCGGTGATGCCCATCGCCTTTTCGCAGAAGACACCTACGGTAAACTCCTGTCCTTCGATGTAACGCTCGACCATCAGGGGAAAGGGCGTGTTGCCCGAAAAGCGCGCGTCTGTGTCCAGCAAAAGTTCGACACCGATGCTAGAGCCTTGGGCTACGGGTTTGACGACGCAGGGCAGAGGGAAGTCGAGCTTGCCGTCTTGCCACACCTCTTCGAGACGACAGCTCGCGGCAAAACGAACCCCCAAGGGTTGCAACAAGGGTTGCAACAGATTCTTCGTCATGAGCTTGTCCATGGCGAGCGCAGAGGCAAGCACGCCGCTGTGCGTCACGGGAATGTTGCAACAAGCGAGCAAACCCGCAAGGCAGCCGTCTTCGCCGTAGGTACCGTGCAGCGCGTTGAAGACGACATCGGGACGCTTCGATAGCACTTCCAAAAGCGACACGGCTGAGCTCTCAACCCAGTCGAAGACGCGCACCGAATAGCCTCGACGCTCCAACGCTTGCGCGCAGGCGGTGCCTGTCTCGCGCGACACCTCGTGTTCGCCAGAGAGCCCGCCTAAGACGACCAACACGTTGTGGGGTTTGTCAGACATTGTTTTCTTCGTTCTCCTCGTTCTGCTCGTTCTGCGGGTTTGCGTCGAAGCCCATCTTCACGATCTCCCATTCTAGGCGTATGCCGCTCTTCTCGAAAACTGCTCCGCGCACGCGCTCGCCCAACGCCAAGAAATCGGACGCCTTAGTTTTACTTCCTTGAGCGCTGCCCTTATTGATAAGAAAGTTGCAATGTTTTTTCGACACCATCGCTCCGCCGTAGCGTGCGCCGCGCATGCCGGCTTGCTCGATCAGCTGCCAGGCTTTATGCCCGTCAGGATTTTTGAAGGTCGAGCCTCCCGTCTTCTCGTGGATTGGTTGCGTGAGTTGGCGTTTCTCTTTCAGGCTTTTCATGAGTTCAGCGATCTCTTCCCTGTTGCCCGCTTGGGTGCGAAAACGCGCGCTCAAGACGATCATGCCCTCCTCGATGTTTGAGCCGCGATAGCGAAATTCCAAGTCCTCGCAAGCAATGGTGCGTACAGCGGGTTTGGAAGCTGTGCGCGTATCCAACACACGCGCCTCGACTAACACATCCTTCGTCTCGCCACCCTCCGCGCCCGCGTTCATCTTGACCGCTCCGCCGACCGTGCCCGGAATGCTGACGAAGAACGCCAAGCCGCCGCGCCCCTCGCGCTGGGCAAAGCGTGCGAGCGCCCCCAAGCTCACGCCCGCGCCCACCTCGATCGTGTCGTCCTCGTGCAACCGCAAACGCGACAGCTGCGACAGCGCAACGACGATGCCCGACACCCCCGCATCGGCAATCAAAACATTCGATCCCGCCCCCAAAGCCCTGTAACGACCATCGCGGGATACGCCGTTGCGGACACTTGAATCTTGGACAAAAGACAGCAAGTCCGCCTCGTCGGCAGGCTCGAAGAGCAACGCTGCCGTCCCGCCGCACTTCAGCCAAACGCGGCGCGACAAGTCCGCATCGCGCTGCAGACGACCGCGCACGGAAGGCAAAATCGACTCTTTCTTTTTGTTCGGCTCAAAGTTCTCGATGCTACTCATGATGCGCTCCCCTTTTTCAGCTCTGCTTCTTGCGCGCATTCTTGTGCGAATTGTTGCGCCCACTGGGTGATCGATCCTGCGCCCAAAAAGAGGATGTAATCTCCCGCCCGCGCGTCTTCAAGCAGAGATGTTTTGAGCGTCTCGAAGGATGCCGCGTAGCGTGCATCCCTGTGTCCGCATGTCCGCAAGCCCTCGACGAGTCTCGCGCTTGTTGCCTCCTCGATTTTCTCTTCGCCTGCAGCATAGACCTCTGTAATGTAGATTTGATCGGCATCGTTGAAACAACGGCAAAAATCCTCGAACAACGTCTGCAAGCGAGAGTAGCGATGGGGTTGAAAGACGGCACGCAAGCAAGCTCCCTTGCCCAACAGCGGACGCGCGGCAGCTAGGACGGCGCGTAGTTCGACGGGATGGTGAGCGTAATCGTCGACGATCCGCACGCCGCCCGTGTGTCCGACTTCGGTAAATCGACGTTTCACGCCTGAGAACTCTGCCAAGGCGCGTGCGATCGTCTGCTTGTCTAGCCCCAGCCTTATGGCGACGCTCGCGGCTGCCAAGGCGTTCAAGACATTATGCTCGCCAAACATCGGCAGCGCGAGATCGCGCAACAGAAGGTCTTCCTCGACAGCGCGGATCGAAAAACGCATGCCGCGCGTTCCCTCCAAGCGCACATCCTCGGCGCGATAAAGTGCCTGCGGGCTCAAGCCGTAGGTCAGCACGCGCCGATCGCCTATCTCGCCGATCACTTGTTGCACGACAGGATGATCGACGCACATGACGGCAAAGCCGTAGAAAGGGATTCTATGCACGAAATCACGAAAGCTTACGCGCAACGATTCGAAATCGGCGTAGTGATCCATATGCTCGGCATCGATGTTCGTTACCACGGCGATCGTCGGACGCAGGTGCAAGAAAGAGCCATCCGACTCGTCCGCCTCGACAACCATCCACGCGCTCTCTCCCTTGCGCGCGTTCGATCCTAAAGCGTTGATGATGCCGCCGTTGATCACCGTCGGGTCCAAGCCGCACCGCTCCAAAAGGGTAGCTACCAACGAGGTCGTCGTCGTCTTGCCGTGCGTGCCTGCGATCGCCACCGTCGTCTTAAAGCGCATCAGCTCCGCCAAGATCTCCGCGCGGCGAACGATGGGAATACGCAAGCTGCGGGCAAAGCGTAACTCTTCGTGTTCTAGAGGCACGGCAGAAGAATAGACAAGAACCGACGCGCGCTCGACCATGCACAACGCCTCTGCGCCGCCGTCCTCCAACGCCAGCGGGATGCCGAGTTTTTGCAAGCGCGCCGTGTTCGGATTCAAAGCGCGATCGCTGCCTTGTACTACAAAGCCCAAGTTGTGCATCGTCTCGGCGATGCCCGACATGCCGATGCCGCCGATACCCGTGAAGTGGACGATGCCCTCTGCTGCCAAACCCTCGTGCAAGGGCAGGCGGCGTGCAGCGGAGGGGGGAGCAGGGGGAGGGGGAGATGCCGTCATGCTGCAACCCTCCGTCGAGCCTTTCGTTGAGATTTGGGGGCTGCCTGCGGGCTGCCATTCTTGCTGTCCTTGCCGTCGGTCTTGTTGTCGTGCTTGTCGTTATTCTTGTCGTTATTCTTGCTATCTAAAGGTGCGTGCGTTTCCTCCAGCAGCTCTCGCACTAGGTCTACGAGTCGCTCTTCTGCGCGCCCTTGCGAGAAACGCCGAGCGCATCCTGCCGCCATGCGTAGGAAGTCTCCGTGCTGCATGAGGCTGTTGATCTTCTGCGCCAAGAGGGTTGCCGACAAGGATTCTTCCGGCATCATCCAGCCCGCGCCTGCGCGCACGAAACGCAATGCGTTCTCGCGTTGATGGTCGTCGATCGCATGAGGAAAAGGAATCAAGATGGCAGGACGTCCCACGGTCGCCAACTCGGCGAGCGTCGCTGCTCCCGCGCGGCAAATCACAAGGTGCGCCCAACGCATGCGCTCTGCCATGTCCGAGAAAAACGGACGCGTCTCGGCTTTGATGCCTTGCCGCTTGTAGAATCGTCGCACGACCACCAACTGCTCGTCCCTCACCTGATGACACACCCGCAAGCGCGCGCGCCTCGCCTCAGGCATAGCATGCAACGCCTCAGGCACGATCTCGCCAAACAGCTGCGCACCCTGACTGCCGCCCAAAACGAGCAAATGAAACGCGCGCGCTCCTGCAGCATCGTCGTTCAACCCCTTGTCATCGTAACGCCTTGAGGATAGCTTGCGAAAAGCCATGCGCACAGGATTGCCCGTCCATACCGCTAAGCCTTTTTTAACCGCTCCCTCCACATGGCGAGTCGCACGAAAAGACAAGGCGATGCGATCGGCACCAGGCAACAAAAGCCTGTTAGCTCGACCCAAGACGGCGTTCTGCTCGTGCAATACCGTGGGCACCCTCGTCAGGTTCGCAGCCAAAATAGGCGGCAAGGCGGCGTATCCTCCGAAGCCGATCACCACCGCAGGACGCGATTTGCGCAAGATGTAGAAGGATTGAAGCAATCCTACGAACAACAAAAACACCGCCGAGACAAAGCGCCACCCCCTTCTGCCGCTCACGCCTGCAGCGAAAATGCGGTAGAGCGAAAGATTCGCCAACCCCCCGCTCAAGGGTAGCGTGCGGCGGTCGCTGATCAACGCGAGTCGATAGCGTCGTTGCTTGCGCATCACCTCGATGAAGGCGAGCGCAGGAAAGATGTGTCCGCCCGTTCCCCCTGCGGCGATCAAGACGAGTTTCCGCGATGTCGAGGTCATGGCTGCCACTCCGCGCTGTGGGGCGTGTGCGTGCGCGTCAGGCTCAAGAGGCATCCGAGCGTGATTCCCAAGGCGCACAAGGAAGATCCTCCCGCCGAAATCCACGGCAAGGTAGTTCCCTTAGGCGGCAGCATACCTAATGCAGAGCCCATGTTGATGGCTGCCTGACAAACGATCTGCGTCCACAAGCCCGTCGCCGCCAGCAGTGCGAAGGAAGAGCGCATCGTGCGCGTGCGCAGCAAAACGCGCCACCCCAGCATAGCGTAGAGGAAGACGACTAGCACGGCGATCACCACCCCAAGCTGCTCGCCTAGCGCGATGAAGACAAAGTCGCTTTGCGGATCGAATAGACGAGAGCCCGCCTTGCCGATGCCTAACCCTCGTCCGAACATTCCTCCGTCCATCAGCAGTTGCAACCCCAGCGAGACCTGATCGCCGCGCGAAGACACAGTGCTCAACGAAAAGGCGAGAAAAGCGTCCAAGCGCGCCGCCACATGCGGTAGCAGGCGATACAGTGCTAGCGCGGCTACGGGCATCGCCACGCTCCAAGCGACCATCGCCGAAAAGGATAGCCCTGCGACAAACCACATGCTGAACAGACTCAAGGTGAGCAATAAAAGCTGTCCGACATCGGGTTGCCAAAAAAGCACTGCTGCCAATGGCGCGTACAGCGCGAACACGCCCCAAAGCCATACGCCGTTGCGGTCGCTCTCTAAATAGCGTGAGAAAAGGGAGGCTGCCAAAATGGCAAACGAGGGCTTTAAAAACTCCGAGGGTTGCACAGAAAGATACCCCAACGAAAGCCAACGCCGTGCGCCGTAGTACGGCTCGGCTATGAAAAACAACAGCAACGAAAGACACAAGGAGACCAGCAAAACAAAAAGCGCACAACGCACGATCAGCGCACGACCGCTCACGCTGATCACCAACGCCAGCGAAAGACTGACAGCAACGAACAGACTGTGCTTGATCGCAAGCGCGTAAGGGGCGATCCCGAACTTATTTCCTAAAAGAGGGCTCAAGCCGAACTGTACTAACAGTCCGAAGAAGCACAGCAGGGCGACGCAACCCAAAAGCCAGCGATCAAGGCTCAACCACCAGCGCACGACGGCGTGCGACATTCCGATGCCATTCGGACTTGCTTCGGTGTTTTCAAAGAAAGTCACGACGCTACTTCATCCGCGACGAGTTGCGCGAAACGCTCGCCGCGCTCCGCATAGCTGGCGAAATGGTCGTGTGAAGAGCAAGCAGGCGAAAGCAGCACGACCGCAGGCGATCCCGAAGATTCTCTTGTACGCTCTGTTGCATACTCCTTTGCGCGCGCTGTTGCGGCTGCGAAGGCTTGCTCTAACCTTGCGAAGGGGTGGCTGGGAAAACTTCCCTCGAAATGAGCGGAGAGTGCCAGCCCGCTCTCGCCGAAGAAGTAACCCGAATCGACACAAGGATGCTCGCCTATAAAAGCAAGCAGCTCCTCGAACAAGGGGCGCATCGCACCCTTCAAGCGCCCGCCCGCAAGCCAAAAAATGCGGCTGTTCGCATAAGACGCCAAGCCGTGCAAAGCTGCGTGCGGGTTGGTAGCCTTGCTGTCGTCGACATAGCGCACACCCCCAACCTCGCCCGTATCGTGCAAGCGGTGCGGTAGCCCTGCAAAATCCGCAAGGGAGGCGATGATCGTCTCGGAGGGTAGACCAACAGCCCTCGCTACCGCGTAAGCCGCAGCGACATTTTGCCCAAAATGGATGCCTTGGTTCCTTCGTGGCTTCCTTCGTGGCTTCCTTCGTGGATTCTTTGGGGGTTTCCTTGTAAGTGCGCACAACAAGGTACGGCGTAGTCTTTGCACGCTTGCTCGCTGTCGTCGTACAGCCGTCCCCCCTCCACCCACACACCGTCGGGGCAGGCGTGAATCCCTGAGACAGGGATAACGCGCAATCCCTCCTTCGTCATCGACAGGAAGGTGCGCTGCGTGTGCGCGTCGTCGATACCGCAGACTAGCAGGTCTTCGGCGTTAGCATTAGCGTTGCGGGCAATGCGCATCTTTGCTTCGATATAGGAGGACATCGTATCGTAGCGATCCAAATGATCGGCGGCGATGTTCAACAACACGCCCACCGCAAAGTGTGCCTTGTCGATGAGATCGAGCTGAAAGGAAGAGAGTTCCAAGACGATATCGGCGCCCTCGCCCTCGTTTGCCATCGCCTCGAACGAGAGGACAGGCAACCCCAAGTTGCCGCCCACCTGAACGCTTCTGCCGCATGCGCGGTAGAGATGCCCGATCAACGCGGTCACAGTCGATTTGCCGTTCGTTCCCGTAATGGCGACGATGCGTGCCTTCGGATAGGCTTGCCAAAAGAGTTCCACATCTCCCACGACGGGCTTGTTCCAAAAGCGCGCGTTCTTCACCACCTCGTGCGACAGAGGCACGCCCGGCGCAACGACTAGGCAGGCACTGTCGCGCATCAGCTCAAAGTCGTTCAAGTTTGTCAGGGTCAAGCCCTCGGCGGCGGCGTTGTCGCGTGCATCAAGCCGATCGTCCCACGCATAAACAAGCGCTCCGCCGCGGCGGAGCGCGCGCGCGCAGGAGAGTCCCGATGCGCCCAGTCCTAAAAGACACACCGTCTTGTCGCGGTAGCGCGTAAGCGAGATCGGTGAGATGGCTTCAGGCATGTCTATCTTATCTAGCGAATCTTCAGGGTCGCAAGCCCCAGCAGCGCGAACAGGATGGAGATGATCCAAAAACGAATCACGATCGTCGCCTCCGCCCAGCCGCGCTGTTCAAAGTGATGATGCAGCGGAGCGATTGCAAAGACGCGCTTGCCGAAAAGCTGGAACGAGGCGACTTGCACAATCACCGAAAGCGTTTCCAACACGAACAAGCCTCCGACGATACCCAAGACGATCTCGTGCTTTGTGATGACGCCCATCGCGCCCAAGGCGGCACCCATCGAGAGCGAACCCGTGTCGCCCATGAAGATTCGCGCGGGCGGCGCGTTGAACCACAAGAAACCAAGGCACGAGCCCGCCAGGGCTGCGCACATCACTCCCAACTCGCCTGCGTCGGGAATGTAGAAGATGTTCAGGTGTGTGGCGAAGATAGCGTGTCCGCTCAGGTAGGCGATCAAGCCGAAGCAGCCCAACGCCGCGATCAGAGGACCGCTAGCAAGCCCGTCCAGCCCGTCGGTGAGGTTCACAGCGTTCGCGCTGCCGATGATGAGGAACACAGAAAGCAACAAGTATAAGATTCCCAAATCATAGACGAGGTCTTTGAATACGGGTATGGCGAGGCTAAAGGCGAAGGATAGATCGCTGAGCCAAAGGTAGAGGACGCACACGCTGCCTGATACCAAAAGCTCGGCGACCAGCTTGACGCGCGCCGAGATGCCTTTCGAGCCATGGCGAATTTTACGGATGTCGTCCAAAAAGCCGATGAACCCGAAGCCCCAAAAGAGTAGCAGCACGATCCAAACGCTGACGACGCGTAAATCCGTCCAAAAGAGAATCGACAGCGACGACGAAGCGAGCAGCAAGAAGCCTCCCATCGTCGGCGTTCCCGTCTTGGCAAGGTGCGTCTTCGGCACATCTTCGCGCACCGTCGTGCCGCCTTGCTGCATCGTGCGCAGCTTGGCGATCAGCCAGGGACCAAGCGCGAGGCTCAACAGCATCGAAGAGAGCAACGCACCCCCGCCGCGAAAACTCAAGTAACGAAACAGGTTGAAGAAAATCGAAATATCCGCGTAGCCTGAAAGGTAGGTTGCCATCGTGTTAGTCTCCTTGGGGGAAATTAGTATCCGTGTCCGACGGCGCGCTGTTCCAAGTAGGAGACCGCCGTCGCCATCTTGCTTCCGAACGAACCCTTGACAAGCAGCGTATCGCCGTCCTTCAAACGCGCGTAGAGCGTGCTTGCCAACGCGCCCGCATCGTTGCTGTGCGCACCGCGCAGGTGGCGCGGCAGGGCTTTGTGCAGTGCCTCGCTCAGCGTGCCGCAGGTAAAGACTAGGTCGCAACAACGCGCCGCAATTGAGGCAAGCTCAGCGTGCAAACGCGCACCCTCCGCACCCAGCTCCAGCATGTCGCCGAGCGCGGCAAGACGGCGAGACGGAAAACGAGAGAGCACAGAAAGCGCGTTCCGCACCGCCTGCGGCGAGGCGTTGTAACTCTCGTCGATCAGGCGGATACGCCGCAAGGGTTGCGACAAGGAAATCTGCTCAATCCTGCCTCGTCCCGCAGGCGAGCGCAGTGCAGCAAGACGCGGCAGTAGCTCTTCAGGCACAAGACCGAGCAGATCGCACACCGCCAAGGCGCATAAGCTTGCAAGCGCGCGCGCATCGCCTCGCCCTCCCACTTGCCACTGAAGCTCCCGTCGTCCTTGCCTCTTCGCATCAGAATCGGCATTGCCTTGAGGAAAGGTTGCTCGCACAGAGACCTTATCGTCGTTCGCATCAAGGCTGTCGCGGCACTCTTGCAAGACATAGTCGCTCTCTTGCTTACTCTCTTGCTCCTTGCCAAAAAAGGCGAGGCGTGCAATGCCTGCCGCCTCCGCCTTCGCGCGCAAACACGAGGCGTGCGGCTCGTTAGCAGGTAGCAAGGCTACCTCGCTCACCCAGTCCAGCAGTTCTGCTTTTGCATCGCAAATGCCTTGCAAGTCTTTAAAAAATTCGCTGTGCACAGCGGCGATCGAGGTGATGATGCCAACATGCGGGCGCACCCAAGCGCTGAGTTTTGCAATCTCGCCTGCGTGGTTCATGCCGAGCTCGAAGACGCCGTAATTACAATCGCGTGCCATGCGCGCGAGCGAGAGCGGCACGCCGATATGATTGTTCAAGTTGCCGCGGCTTGCGCTCACCTTGCCTGGTAGCAGCTCTTGGAGCATCGCGCGTAGCGAGGTCTTGCCTAAACTTCCTGTGATGGCAACGATAAGCGCGCTCGTGCGCCCGCGCGCATAACAACCGCAACGCACCAGCGCGTTTTCCACATCTTCCACCTCTAGTGTCCGCTCCTGCAAACGCCCGTCTTGCTCGGAAAGCGAGCCCGCGGCGACGAGCGCACAAGCCGCACCTCGCTCGAAGGCTTGCGCTACAAACTGGCTTGCATCGATTCGCTCGCCCTTCAGCGCAAAAAAAGCATCGCCTTTTTCTATGGTGCGCGAGTCGATCGAAACGCCGCTCACCGCAGGGCTGCCGTGCGAGAGACCCAACGCGTGCGCAAGTTCGTTCTCTTCGTAGAGCATCAGGTTTGTTCCAACTCCAACCTTGAGGGTTGCAAGGAAGATTGCAAGGAAGATTGCAAGGAGGGTTGCAAGGAGGGTTGCAAGTGTTGCAGCTGCTCGCGCACGACGCTAGCGTCGTCGAAGGGAATGAGCTTGCTGCCGACAAGCTGTCCCTGTTCGTGTCCCTTGCCCGCGACGATCGCTACATCGCCCGCGTTGAGCTGGGCGATTGCGTGTTCGATGGCAAGTTTGCGCTCGGCTATCTCTTCGTGAGGAATCTCCTCGTCGCGCAAGGGCTGGATGATCGCCGCGCGAATCGAGGCGGCATCCTCGCTGCGCGGATTGTCGTCGGTAACTATGATCCTGTCGGCAAGCAGCCCCGCAATCCTTCCCATCTCATAACGTTTGTCACGGTCTCGATCCCCCCCGCAACCGAAGACGCAAACCAGCTTGCCGCCTTGCTGCTCTGCCAAACGGCGACCTTCGCGCAAGACTTCCTCCAAAGCCTGCGGCGTGTGCGCGTAATCGACATAGACGCGCGCAGAAAAAAGCGGATGCAGAAACATCTCCATTCTACCGCGCGCGCAACGCAAACCCCGCAGCGTTGTGCGCAACCAAGCGATGTTCCAAAAGCAAGACTTGTCCCCCCCTCGGTCAGTGACTAAGAAGCCTGCCAACGCGCCCAAAACATTGTGCAGTTGAAAGGACTCCTCGAAGCCCACCTCAAGATCTTTCAACACGATTTCCTTGTCGCCGCAAAAATTCTTGCAGCGCACGCGCAGAGAAAACTTCGTACCCCCTCCTACTTTGCGCACAACATCGAAGGCTTGCAAGGTGTCGTCTAAAACATCGTGCGCCTTGTCTCCCTCTGCCACATGCGTGCGCATGACCTTTATCTTCTTGGCGGGGGTTTTGTCGATTTTTTGCGTCAGCTGTTCTGATAAGGGATCGGCGTGCGGAAGGATCATCCATCCTCCCTCTGCCAGCAGTTCAAGGAACAGACGTGTTTTTGCAGCTCGATAAGCCTCCCAGCTTTTGTGGTAGTCCAAATGGTCGCGCGAGAAGTTTGTCAGCACGCACGCCTTGAAGCGCAACCCGTCGAGGCGATGCTGCGCCAAGCCGTGGCTGGATGCCTCCAGCGCGCAATGTGAAACCCCCTCTTCCGCCAATCCCGCGAGCAAGGCGTGCAGAGCCATCGGCTCGGCGGTCGTGAGTCCTGTGTCGAGTTTTTCGTCAAAGCTGTTATCGTTGCGCCCCACCCCCAGCGTTCCGATCGACGCGCTTTGTGCGCCCGCTGCAAACCACAGTTGTTGGAGAAAGAACACGCTGGAGGTTTTTCCGTTCGTCCCCGTCACCCCGACGAGCGTCTCAGGTACCTTCTGCCACCACGCAGCCGCCAGTTCTGCATAACGCTTGCGCGGCTCATCGCACTCCAACCACAGCGGCTCCTCGGCAAGATGTGAGTATTTTTGCGAGAGTTTTTTGGCACCCCCCGCCTTGAGCAAAACCGCACGCGCGCCCTGCTCCAACGCCTGTTCGATATAGTGCGCTCCGTCTGCTGCCTCGCCTTGAAGTGCTGCGAACAGCCAGCCCTTAGCCACCTTGCGACTGTCGCAGGACAAACCCTCGATCTGCCGCAACACGGCTTCGTTCGTCCAATTTGTCGTTGAGATCGTCATTGTGCTGTGCCATCGCCATCTACGCCGCCCTCTACGCCGCTATCTTCGGCGATGCGTTGTGACGATTGAAGGCTTGTTTCTTTCGCTTGTTTGTCCGCTTGGGGGTTGTTGCGTCGAATGCCGCGCGCGACGATCACATCGCGGAAGATGGCGGCGATGGCGCGCGTCATGACTCGCGAGGAGTTGACGGCACCCAAGTCGTCGCTGTCGCTGCGTGGCTCGTCGAGCATGGTAAAGACGACATAGCGCGGCGCGTCGATCGGCACGACGCCGATGAAGGAAGAGACGACCTTCTCGTGTCCGTAGGCGATTCCCTCGCTCGTGCGGATGGGTTTTTCTGCTGTGCCGGTCTTGCCGCCTAAGGCGTAGCCTGCCACGCTTGCGCGCACGCCTGTTCCGTGCTCGATGTTGTCAAACAGCAAGCGGCGTAGCTGAGCGATAGTTTCTTCCGACAGTACGCGCGCGTGCGATTGTTCGAAGAGCGCGTCCTTGACGATGACAGGCGAACGCACGATGCCGTCGCTCACCAATCCTGCTACGGCGCTCGCCAAGTGCAGCGGGGAGACGGCGATGCCGTGTCCGAATCCGATCGTCATGGCGCGCAGCTCGGGTGAACCCGACGAGAGCAAGGGGCGGCTCTTGCCCTCGAAGGCGACGGGCAAGACATCCAGCATGCCGAAATCTGAGAGGTAGCGTTCCTGCAACAACGCTCCCAAGTCGCGTGCAATCATCGCAGCGCCTACATTCGACGAATGGATAAAAACCTCTTCCAGCGACAGAGGACGCTCGCTCTGTTTGATGTCGGAGATCTTCTTGTTGGCAAAGACGATCGGCTCGCGCACATCGTAGATGCTATCGAGCGAGGCGACACGGCTCTCCAACGCCATCGCAACGGTCAGAATCTTGAAGATCGAGCCTAACTCGTAGTTACCTTGCACGACGCAGTTGAAATATTGCGAGGGCGTGATCTTAGAAGGACGATGCGGATCGAAGACAGGCAACGACACCAACGCTAAAATCTCGGCGGTAGTTGCATCCAAGATCACGCCGCAGGCAGCGCGCGCCTCGTGCGCGATATAGGCACTCTCCAAATGCTTGCGCAGAATATGCTGCAACAGCTCGTCCAAGGTGAGCGTGAGCGCTCGAGAGTCGCGTTGCAAGCGCGAGTTCTGACTCAACTCTATGCCGCTCTGTCCAATGTTGTCGATGTTGACGAAACCCACGGCATGCGCAAACAGATCGCCGTGCGGATACAGGCGCGTCGGGCGCGAGATCAGGTGGATGCCCGGAATACCCAACCCCCGCACCGCAAAGGCTTCGCTCGGCAGCAGGCGCGCTAACAAACGCGAGCGTCCGCCGCGCTCCAAGCGCGCGAGCAAGCGAGCTTCGTCGAGTTGCGGCAGCACCTGCGACAGGCGGCGTGCCGCCTCTGGCAAATTCACGCCTGCGCGGCGCATCAGAGGCACATCGGCATTCAAGCTCGAAACCTCCAAGTCGGACGCCAACAGTACGCCGTTGCGATCACGAATATCGGCGCGCCCGCGAAACTGCGACGACATGCTGTTTTGTTGCGTGCGTGCGGAAAGCGTCGATTCCCAAAAGGGCAGACGCAACAGACGAAAACTCAAGGCTCCCAAAAAGACAAAAAACACCACGCTCAACACAAGCAGCCGTGCGCGACTTTCACGCAAACGACGCCAGTAGCGTGCCTCGGAGCTCTCGACACTCATCGCAGCAGCTCAAAGCTCAAGGCTTGTCCCAAAGCCTGTTCTAAATTTTGTTCCTTAGGCGGCGCAGGAGGGACGCTCGCACGCAACTCTTCCGCCGCGTCCTCCGCCTCCAAGACGCGCACCTGACGCGGGTCGGCAACGCGCAGCTCTTGGAAGTGCTTGACGGCAAGTTGTTCCAAGCGCGTCAGGCGCGTTAGGTTGGCATAATCGGCGCGCAAGACCACCAGACGCGAACGTTCTTCCCCGATAGCTCGCTCCAGCTTTGCGACCTCACCGCGCACCGAGCGCAGATTCGTGTTCTTCTGCAAGGCGAAGCCCAGCGTCAGAAAGAAGGCCAGCAAGCCCAGCCAAGTCAACGCGCGTCTCATCAAGCCGCCATCAATAGCGTGTTGGACAGCTTTTCGACCGCACGCAAGCGTGCACTACGCGCGCGCGGATTCTCGGAAACTTCCAACGCGCCCGCGCGGCGAGGACGGCGCACAAGCGCGCTGTAAGGTGCACGAGCGGGCGAAGGCAGCGCATCGCTGCTCCCGCTGTTTGTGTTGCTTGGCAGGTCTTGTAAGCTCGCGCGGTGGCGTGGTTCGCCTATCTTGTCGTGTCCTGTCCATGTCGAAAATTGCCGCTTGACGATTCTGTCTTCCAACGAGTGGAAGGCGATGGCGACCATCCTGCCGCCCGTGCGTAGCAGGCGGTCGGCTTGCTGCAAGCCTTGTGCGATTTGCGCGAGTTCCAAGTTGACGGCGATGCGTAGTGCCATGAAGGTTTTTGTTGCAGCATCGATGCGTGTGTAGCGTTTGTTTTGTGCGCGCACCAGCGTTGCGAGCGCGAGGGTATCTTGCGGCAGTTTACCCTCAGCGCGTGCTTGTGTGAGGGCGCGCGCGATGCGCCGTGCGTTTCGCTCTCCGCATAGGTACAGGATTTGGGTGAGGTCTTCTTCGGATGCGCGTTCGAGAAATTCTTGTGCACTTTCGCCCGCAAGAGCCATGCGCATATCGAGAGGTCCTTTTTGTTGAAACGAGAATCCTCGTTGGGGATTGTCGAGTTGCGGCGACGAGAGTCCGTAGTCGAACAGGACTCCGTCGAGGCTGTGGAGATTGTCTTCGCCCAGCAGCTCTACGCTTTGTGCGAAGAAGCCTTGCGTGAGCGAGAAACGTGCGGCGTGCGCTTGAAAGAAGGGCTCGTTTTTGCCGTAGGCGATGGCTTCCGGATCGCAATCGAGGGCGATGATACGGCACGATGTTTCTTGGAGCAGCGCGCGCGCGTGTCCGCCGCGTCCGAAGGTTGCGTCCAGCACCAGCCCTTCGCCGAGCGGAGCGAACAGATCGACTACCTCGCGCGTCATGACGCTCGTGTGCGTTCCATGATGCGATGGAGGCGTACGTGTTGTTCGCGGTGTTGTTCGCGGTGTTGTTCGCGGTGTTGTTCTCTTGCCCATGATGGATCTAGCTCGGTGGCGGAGGGCTAGCGAAGGGGGCGAGGGTTTGTTTCAAACGCTCCTTGTTCCAACGCTTGAAACTTTGCTCGCTGAAGATGACGAAGCGGCGCGCGAAGCCCACGAAGACGGCGACCTCGCGCAGCTCGATCGCTTCCAGAAAATCTTTCGGAAGAAGAATCCTACCGTTGTTGTCGAAGGCAAGCCTGCGCGCGGCGGCGACAATTTGTGCCATCAGGCTGTCCTCGTCGTCCGAGAACATGGCGGTCGTCGTTTCTATCGTCGTGCAGATACTGTGGAAGTGCGCAGGGCATAACGCCTCCAGACGATTGCCGCGCGGCGAGGGAAAGGCGTAGACGGCTTTTTCGTTTTCTATGTCGCCGTTCGACTCAATGTCTGCTTGGGTTGTTTGGGCTGTCCCCTCATTTTGATTGTAGTTCTGCACGAGCGCTTGACGAAACTCGGAGGGCAACGAGACGCGCCCCTTCGCGTCAAGACGATTTCTGTAAGTACCGCTGAAGGTTCGCAAAATAGACATAAGCAGAAGGGATGGCAGAAGAGGCGAAGTGAGGCGAGAAAGTGGGGAGCAAGGGAGAAAAAACCACTTTGTTGCACTTTGCGCCATTTTATGGGAAAGTATCCCCCTTATGCAAGAAAAAAGACAAAAAAAATAAAATCCTCTACACTGCTATAGATTCCTGCTCGATTCTTTCTTGCTCCCTTTTTTGCCTCGTTGCCCCCTTGTTGCCATGAAAAATCTTGTTTTTGCCATCATCCTGCTGCTGCTCTCTGCGCTCGCCCTGTTTTGGACATTTTTCCCGCCCATTCTGCCTTGATGTCTCAACATTTTTACGGGCGCGCGTAGCAAGCAACGCGCTATGTGCGTTAATTAAAATGCGTGTCAAAATCTGCGGTATCACGCACGAGGACGATGCTCGCTTCAGCCTTCAACTTGGGGCGAGCATGCTCGGCATCGTTTTCGCTCCTCGTTCGCCGAGATACCTCTCGCCTGAGGCGGCGCGGAGGCTTGTTCAGGCATCGCCGCCTGATGCTGTTTTCGTCGGAGTCTTCGTTGATGAGGAGCCTCGAGCTGTACTCGATATTGCGAAGGAGGTGGGGCTCAAAAAAATACAGCTGCAAGGCAGCGAGACACCTGAAACTTGCCGAGAACTCAACGATAGCATTCCTACCATCAAGGCTTTTCGTGTCGATAAAAACTTCCTGCGCAATCCGCAGCAGCCCGAACAGTATTTGGCTGTGGAGGCGCATCTTTTCGACAGCCTCTTGAAAAAATCCTTGAAAAAAACTTTGAAAAAAACTTTTCTTGAGGGCGGGAGCGGACAGGTGTTCGATTGGAGAATTTTGCAGGGTGTTCCGCGTTGTAAGCCGCGCATTCTGGCGGGAGGCTTGAACGAGCGCAACATCGATGAGGCGGTCGCGGCGGTGCGTCCTGATGCGGTTGACCTTTCCTCGTCGTTGGCGGAGGAAGGGAATCCTCGGCGTAAGGATTTTGACAAAATGAAGCGATTCTTCCATAAGTTAGAGAGTCTTTAATAAATGCCTGAGCTGCCAGAGGTTGAGACTGTCCGTCGCTATCTCGACGGGGTGATGCGGGAGCGAGAGATAGAGAGGGTTATTCTTCACAGAAAGAATTTGCGTTTTTTCTTTCCTGAAAATTTTTGCAAGGTTTTGGAAGGAGCGAGAATTGCTAGGGTTTCTCGTAGGGGAAAGTTGATTGTGATCGTTTGTTGTAAGGGAGGTAGGGAGTTCTTATGGCTGGTGCATTTGGGAATGTCGGGGCGGTTGTTATGGTTTTCTTGCAGGGGAGATGATGATGAGGTTGTTCGGCACAGGCATGTTTGCGTTCGCTTTGTCGGGGGGGGTGTTTTGTATTATGAGGATGCAAGGCGATTTGGTTTTATGGAGTTGGCGGAGGGGGGGGAGGATTCGCATGATTCCTTAAGATTGGATCGGATGGGTATCGAGCCTTTGTCCGAGGAATTTACGGGGAGGTGGTTATGGAATACGATTAACAGGGGAGTTGCGAAGGGGGGCAGGGGGGAGGGGCGGATAATTAAGGATATATTGATGGATCAGGCTTGTATTGCGGGATTGGGAAACATTTATGTTAATGAGGCTTTGTGGGGTGCGCGGGTTCATCCTTTTCGGCGCGGGGGGGTTATTTCGCGTATTGAGTGTGGCAGGATTGTTTCTAACATTAAGAAGGTTTTATTGGCTGCTATTTCTATGGGGGGCAGTTCGTTGCGTGACTATCGTGGGGGAGATGGGGAGTTGGGTTATTTTCAGATGCGGTTGTGTGTTTATGGTCGCGGGGGGGAGGTGTGCAGGAGACGGGGTTGTGGGGGTTGTGTTGTGAAGGTGATGCGGGGGGGGAGGGCGAGTTATTTTTGCGAGCGCGTGCGCTAGAGTATTGACGGATGCAAAACATAGCGTGTTCTTTGAACCTGTCTGCCTATGTTCGCGCTTTTTTGATTAGGTAACATACGCAAGACGAGCAAGCCGAAAGGCGAAGCGAGTTTTGCGCATGGGGGTGTGGGGGAACGAAGTTCCCCCGCAAAAAGCGCGCCGCGAGCGGGCGCGTAAGCGCCTTCTACACACTTTGCGCGAAGCGCAAAGTGTGTAGCCTCTTATTCCAAAAAGAAAAGAAGAAATCTAGTCGCAGTGATTTAGAAGAATGACTTTGGTAGCACCAAGCGCGTAGATAAAGCGCACTTCGTGCGCTCCACTGACGCAGGGTCTTTGTGGGGGGAATTTATCCCCCCACCCCCGCGTGCGCTTAGGCGCGCGTTTGTTTTGCGTTCGTAAAATTAAAAATTGTTCGTGCATACAGATAATATCTACCTCATCAACAGCACCACCGCCATCCCCCCCGTCAGCACGCTCACCCCAACCCATAACCCCAAAATCGAAATCCGCAACACAAGAAAACTCCCCACCATCGCCCCCAAAATCTGCCCCGCAACCATCACAAACCACGCACGCCACGCAAAGCCCACAGTGAAAGAAAAAATAACTAACGCACCCAAATTGCTCGACATATTCAAAACGCGCGTCAAAGCAACCGCACCCCGCAACCCCATCCCCCCGATCCCCGTCAAAACCCACAAGAAAAATGTCCCCGCGCCAGGTCCAAAAATTCCATCGTAAAAACTAACCCCACGCATCACAATATATTCCCAATATCTGCCTTTCTTGTTGATGCTTTTTTTCTTATTTTTTTTGTCCTCAATTTTTTTATTCTGCTCTCGCTCCTCCCACGCACGCCACAAAAAATAACCGCACGCTGCTAACAAAATTACTGGTATCAATAACTCTAAGAAAGCCGAATCTAACAAAGTCGCACACACAGCACCCACACTCCCCCAAACAAGGCAAGGCACAACATAACGCAACATCACAACACGAAACGATATTCCATCAAATAATCCCGCGCGAAAATACCGCGTCGTCGCAACAACCTTGCCAACAATACTCTGCAACTTGTTCGTCGATAAAGCCTGCAGAGGAACAACGCCATACAATAACAAAGCAGGAATGCCAATCAATCCTCCTCCCCCCACAACAGCATCGATGGCTCCCGCTACCACCCCCGCAACAAACAATAAAAACTCTGGCATCATATCTCCTGTATCATGATCATCACACTAAAACTCCGAACAACAATGCTGCCCCCAAACCCAACTCTAACCATAGCGTAACCTCGACAAGCTTGCGAGCGCGCATAATATCACGCCAAGAAGGCTCCCCTCCGTCCCCGATCTCCTCGCCCGCCTTCCATACCTCTCCGTGCAAGCGATACTCTCGCACTCCGCCAACCCTCACGCCCAAAGCCCCCGCCATCGCCGCCTCAGGGTGCGAGGCGTTCGGAGAATTCACAAAACCCTCCCTAACCCAATCTCGCACCGAAAGCGCGTCTCGCCGCAATATCCGCGAAGCATCGCGTCCCGATAATCCTCGCAAACAAAACGCCGTGAAGGCAAAAGACCCCGCCGTCAGACGAGATGGCACAAAGTTCGCGACATCGTCCAAGCGCGCCGCAAAACGACCGAACAACCCGAATCGTGCGCCTCGATAGCCAAGCATGCTGTCCAAAGTGTTGATCGTCTTGTAGGCAAACAAGCCTCCCAGCCCGAAGAAAACATAGTAGAACAAGGGAGCAACCGTGCCGTCCGAGCAGTTCTCCGCCAAACTCTCCAACGCGCCGCGCGCAACCCTGTCCTTGGAAAGAGCGCGCGTCTCGCGTCCGACAAGGTGCGAAAGCCATCCCCTTGCTTGTGCGAGTTTGCCCTCGCGTAAGGCACGCTCTACACAGCCGACATGCCTATCAAGGCTGGCGTTCGCGATCAGCACTCCGCACACGACTACCCCTCCTATCCCAACCCCAAGCCAACTCCATCTTCCCCCGCCCGCCTGCCACAACAGCCTATCGGCAAGAAACCCCGCCCCGAACGCCATCACCACCAAGCCGCCGCACAGGAAAGCACCCCGCCAAAAGCGCGAGATAAACCCCGCGCGGTTAAACATCTTTTCCGCTCGCTCGACGAGCGATCCCAACAAGACGACAGGATGCAACTGCGGCGCAAAGAAGACTCGCTCGAACAAACGATCCGCGAGCAGCGCGCCCGCACACACGAACAGACGCAAGGAGGCAATTGTTGCAAACGATTCTTCGTCGAAAAAATTTTCCAATTTTCTGTTGAGTGTTGAGCGTTTTGGGAAATTTATCCCTGAGTTGAGTGGTGCTGCTACTTGTCTTGTCGGCAGTATCGTGCTATGCTCGCCTTTATGCAAGACGCAGAGGCAACGCAGTTTATGTCCCCCCCCTTGTTTCGCGCGTCTGCGATGGCGTGCGAGGGGAGCGCATGAGAGTGAACATGAGAGTGAGTTTGGGGGTGGATTTCGAGCCGAGCGATGTCGCCGAAAGGACGGGACAAAGGATAGGAGCAGGTAGCCACGCGCTGCTGAAAGAGAAATCCAAAGTCGAGCCTCCGTCGCTCTACAAGGTCATGCTGCTCAACGACGACTACACTCCGATGGAGTTTGTCGTCGGTATTTTGCAAGCGCTTTTCAAACTCTCGCATCAGGAAGCTGTTTCGATCATGTTGCAAGTCCACAAGAAAGGGGTCGGCATCTGCGGACGCTATCCCTACGACATCGCCGAGAGCAAAGCAGCCCAAGTGGTGGGCGCGGCGCGAGCGAGCGAACATCCGTTGCAGTGCGTCATCGAAAAAGACCAAAAATAAAGACAAGAATAAAAAACAAGCGTAAAAACAAAAAATCATGCTCTCAGATTCTGTAGAACAGACTTTGCACCGCGCGTTGGAAAATGCGCAGAAGCGACGGCACGAATACGCAACGCTGGAACACCTTCTGCTGGCGTTGATCGACGACCGCGACGCCTCTGCGGTGATGCGCGCTTGTGGCGTTGATTTGGACAAGCTGCGGCAAGAAATAAAAACCTATCTGGATAACGATTTGGACTTTCTCATTTCGGGAAAGGACGCGCGTCCGACGGCAGGCTTTCAACGTGTTCTGCAACGCTCGGCGGTGCATGTGCAGTCGTCGCCCGACCAGCACGAGGTGACAGGAGCTAACTTGCTCGTCGCCCTTTTCTCGGAGCGCGAAAGCCACGCCGCCTACTTTCTGCAACGCCAAGACATGACTCGCCTCGATGCGGTGAACTACATCAGCCACGGTATCGCCAAAGTGCAAGGAAGCGCGGAAGCAGGACTATCAGAAGCAGGCCTCTCGGAAAGCGCAGGTGCGTCGCACAGCGAAGGCTTCGAGGCAGACGAAGAAGACAAACATACGCAGGGAATGCGCCCTCGTCCTCGCTCGTCGCCGCTGGCAATCTTCTGCCGCAACCTCAATCAAAAAGCCGAGCAGGGGCAGATCGATCCTCTCGTCGGGCGCAGTACGGAGACGACGCGCGCCTTGCAAATTCTCGCACGGAGAACAAAGAACAATCCCCTGTTGGTCGGCGATCCCGGTGTCGGCAAGACGGCGATCGTCGAAGGGCTCGCGCTCGCCATACAGAAGGGTGAGCATCCAGAGGCGTTGACAGGAAAAGTCCTTTTCTCCCTCGACATGGGCGCGCTGATCGCAGGCACACGCTACAGAGGCGATTTTGAAGAGAGGCTCAAAGAAATTATCAAAGAGCTCGAAGCGCGCAAAGACGCCATCCTCTTCATCGACGAAATTCACACCATCGTCGGCGCAGGTGCGACATCAGGCGGCGCGCTCGATGCCTCGAACATTCTGAAACCCGCGCTGGCAAGCCAAGCCATGCGCTGCATCGGGGCTACGACCTACAAAGAATACAAAAGTACCTTCGAAAAAGATCGCGCCCTATCTCGACGCTTCCAAAAGATCGATATCCCTGAGCCCTCCAGCGACGACTGCATCGCTATTCTCAAGGGCTTGCTGTCGAAGTACGAAGCGTTTCACAATCTGCGCTACGACAACGAGGCGGTGCGGGCTGCCGTAGAACTTTCGGTGCGCTACATCCACGAGCGCAAGCTGCCCGACAAGGCGATCGATCTCATCGACGAGGCAGGCGCACAGCAGAGCCTGCTGCCCAAGAACAAGCGGCAGAAGATTGTGACCGTCAAGAACATCGAGGCGATCGTCGCTACCATCGCGCGCATTCCGCCGCGCCATCTCTCGCGCTCGGATACGGGTAAGCTCAAGACGCTGGCAAGAGACATGAAAACGCTGGTCTTCGGGCAGGACGAAGCCATCGAGAGGGTTGTCGATGCCGTCAAGCTCTCGCGCGCAGGCTTGCGCGAAAAAGAAAAGCCCATCGGTTGCTACCTCTTCGCAGGTCCCACAGGGGTCGGCAAGACGGAAGTGGCGCGTCAGCTTGCTCGTTGCTTGCAAGTGGAGTTGCATCGTTTCGACATGTCCGAGTATCGAGAACGACACGCCGTCTCGCGGTTGATCGGCGCGCCGCCGGGCTATGTAGGATTCGAGCAAGGGGGAATGCTCACCGATGCCGTCGATAAGAATCCTCACGCCGTGTTGCTGCTCGACGAAATCGAGAAGGCACATCAAGATGTCTTCAACATTCTGTTGCAAGTCATGGACTACGGCAAACTGACCGACCACAACGGTAAAGCGATCGATTTTCGCCACACGGTGATCGTCATGACAACGAACGCAGGCGCGCTCGACCGCGACAAGGGTGCCTTCGGCTTTGAAAGGGAGATAGGATCCGAGCATAGCCAAGACGCTGTCAAGCAAACCTTCTCGCCCGAGTTTCGCAATCGTTTGGATGCGGTCGTACCCTTCCGCAACTTGGGAATGGGTGTCGTCGAGAAGATCGTCGAGAAATTCGCCTTCGACCTGGAGATGCAACTCGAAGATCGCAAGGTCTCGTTGGAGTTGAGCGCAGAACTGAGACGCTGGCTGGCACGCGAGGGCTACGACAGCGCGATGGGCGCAAGGCCGCTCGCGCGCGTGATGCAGGAGAAAATCAAAAAACCCCTTGCCGACGCGCTGCTCTTCGGTAGCCTCAAGCATGGCGGTACGGCAAAAATCGACCTTGAAGACGGCAAGCCCGTCTTTCATTTCATCAAAGACGATGCCTCGTCTCTTGTAAAACCTCTTATTAAACCTCTTGCCAAACCCCTTGTGAAGAAGGCGCTCAAGGAGGGGGTCAAGCCTGTTGCTCTGCCGAAGCCCTTGAGCAAGCCGCCATCGCCCCAAAAAGAGAGCAAGGAAGCCAAGGAAGCCATGAAAGAAGAAATCAAGGGAAAAGCGAATGGAAAAGCGAATGGAAAAGCGAAGGGAAAAGCGAAGAGAAACACAAGCGTTTTCTCCTCCGCCCTCTGAGCCTTACTCTCCTTCTTCCGATTAGGGGTGATTTTGGAGGAATGATTTTGGAGGAGTGATTTTATTGAGTTAAATTTTTTTTGTTGCGAGCGATAAAAAATTGTGTTAGTATCCAAAGATTCGTAAGAGATTCCGAATCGGCACTTAGCGTCGTCGAAGAATTTTTGAAGAAGTGAGGCAGAAGGAAAAAGAGAATGTTGGAACGATTGTTAGCATGGATACAACAAGGCACGAACCGATGGGTCGCCATCGGCCTTGTTGCCTTTAGCTTGCTCGGCTTTTCGCTGTTAGTTTTGCTCCGTCAAGATTCCTACTCGCTGCTCTACGACAACCTTTCGCCCGAAGATTCGCGCGCGGTGACGCTGTTGCTATCGCGCCAACAAATCCCCTACCGCGAAGCGGCGGAGGGAGTGCGCATCATGGTGCCTAGCCGATTGGTCGGGGACGCGCGTATTCTCGTCGCCGAAGAAGGGCTACCTCGCGCTGCCTCGTTGGGCTACGAGATTTTCGATCGTGAACAAGGGCTCAGCACCTCCAGTTTTGTCCAAGAGATCAATCGCGTGCGCGCGCTCGAAGGAGAACTGGCGCGCACGATCGTCTCGGTCGAAGGAATCTCGAACGCGCGCGTCCATATCGTTCTGCCGAAACGGGAGCTGTTCTCGCGCGACAAACAAACCTCCTCCGCCTCGATCATCGTCACCACGAAAGAGGGAGAGAACTTGGAACGACGGAAGATTCGCGCCATACAGAACCTAGTCGCTGCCGCCGTGCCCGACCTCAGCGCTGAGGGAGTCGCTATCACAGACGCGCAAGGCAACCTGCTCGCGCGTAGCGATGCCGAGGGAGAAAACATCTTCGGATCGACGCCCGACGAAATTCGCTCGGCTTACGAATCGCGCCTTGCGCAGCAGCTACAATCGCTGGTCGGCAGCGTCGTCGGCATCAGCAACGTACGCGTCGAAAGCAGCGTCGAATTGGACTTCGGACAGACCGTCGTCAACGAAGAGATATTCGATACCGACGGACAAGTCTTGCGTTCGTCCGAAGAAATCAACGAAGAAACGCGCAGCTCCACCCCTAACGACCGACAAGTCTCGGTGGAAACTAACCTGCCCGAAGCGCAGCTGAGGGATCTCGCGCTCGCGGCGGGAGCGCGCGAAGAATCGACGCGCTCAGAAATTCGACGCAACTACGACATCACAAAAAAACTTGTCAATCGCGTCATCGCCCCAGGACAAGTTTCCAAAATATCGGTCGCCGTGCTTGTCGACGGTACTTATCAGGACATCGACGGCGGGGAAACGCGCTACACGCCGCGGAGCGAAGAAGAGCTTTTGCAAATCGAACGACTTGTGCGCTCGGCAATCGGCTACGATCAGGCGAACCGACAGGACAATGTCGAGGTCGTCAACATGCAGTTCTTCGAAGATGACACTCTCTTGCCGGAAGCCCAAGACTCGCTGTGGGGGCTGCGCGGCAGAGAACTCGGCAATTTGGTCGAAAAAACAGTCTTGGCAGGGGTGTTTCTGATCGCATTCCTCGTCGTCATAGCTCCGATGATGCGCCGTCTGTTCGTAGCCCAGCGCGAAGAACAGGCTTTGCAACGCGCGCGCGTCGAAGCTGAAATTGCCGAACGACAGCGCTCGTTCGAAGCGGGTGTGCCGCTCACCGCCGAAGAGATCGAAGAAACCATGAACGTCGAGGGTATCGAGAGCAAGATCAAATCCTCGTTGGTGACAAAACTCAACGATGTGATCTCGCGCTACCCCGATGAAACATACGCTGTCATCCGAGGATGGCTTGGCGAGTAAGACAGTTCGCCTTTCTCCCACCCTTTTTCTCCACCCTTTTCCCCTCACCTTTGCGATGACCGACTCACAACCCCCCCGTCCGCGCCCTCTGCCTGAGCGAGCTTTCAGCGAAACGCGCATTGCCTCCCTGCCCGACAGCGCGAAGGCGGCGGTGCTGATTATGGCGATGGGCAACCACCAAGCCGAAGTGCTGATGAAGCGTTTCGACGACAAAGAGTTGCAGCGTATCGGAAAAGCCATCGCCGAGGTCGGACGCATCAAGGCGGGCGAAGTCGAGGATGTTATCTTGCAGTTCGTGCAGCAGGTGACGAGCAACGCCGACTTGAACGGTTCTTTCGCCATCGCTGAAAAACTGCTGCGCGCCGCGCTGCCGCCGGAACGCGCCGAAGAGATATTGGGGCAAATAGGCAACGCAGGAGATGGATACAGCATGTGGGAGCAGCTCTCGCAAATCTCGCCCGAAATGCTTTCCAACTATCTCATCAACGAATATCCGCAGACGAGCGCCCTCATTCTCAGTAAGATGAACCCTCAACAGGCATCGAAGGTGATGGGACTGTTTCCCGACAATATCAATGTCGAGGTCATGAACCGAATCGTCAATCTCGACAATGTGCAGCGCGAGGTCGTAGATGAGCTAGAAAAAACGCTGCGCAACGAGTTCGTCACAACGCTTGGCAAAAGCCGACAGCGCGACACTCACGAAGTGCTCGCCGACATCTTCAACAACTTCGACAGGGCGACCGAAACAAGGCTCATGGACTTGTTCGAGGGACAGGATGCTAAGTCGGCAGAAAAAGTCAAAGCTCTCATGTTTACGCTCGACGACCTCGTGCGCATCGACAACGAAGGCGTGCAGAGCCTCATCAACTCCTTCCCTCGCGATACGCTGGCGGTCGCCTTGAAAAACACCTCGCGTCAGCTCAGCGAAGCCTTCTTCCGCAACATGTCCGACCGTGCCGCGCGAATCCTGCGCGAAGACATGGCGGCGCTCGGCGATGTGCGCCTGCGAAAAGTCGAAGAAGCGCAAAAAGCGCTCGTCACACTGGCGAAAGAACTCTCGACCGAAGGGGTCATCGAGGTCGTACCACGCGGACAGGAGACAGGCGGATGGGTCTCGTAAGTACAAAAACATCGACAGCCGACCCCGCTCAGAACGACAGCGAATTCGTCAGCGGCATCAAAGCTACCGAACGTCCTTCTGCAAATCTGCCTTCGCGCTCGGCAAAGCAGGGCTCCTCGACTTCTTTCATGCCTCTGCACAACTTGGACAACCCGCAGCAAGCAGGCACGAAGGCGGAGGCAGCGTTGAGGAATACGGGCGATGGAAAACTCGCGCTCAAAGATATCGCCAGCGGAGAGTTCGAACCAGGTTGGGGGGCAGAAACAAAACCCCGATCGCAGCGCGAGATATTTTTGGCAGAGCAGGCGTTTGCTCAAGGAAAGCAACAGGGAGAAGAAGAAGCGAGCAAATCCGCGCACGCACTAGGGCTGGCAGAAGGGCGCGAGAGCGGCTACAAAAAAGGATTCCAAGAAGGTGAAAAGGAGCGCGCCTTCGCACTCGAACAACGCGCCGAAGAGCTGGCGCGGCAGATCACCGACAAGCGAATCGAGACCATCGCAGAATTTCTCGAACAGCTCATGCAACGCGAGAAGGAAGCATCGCACAAACGCGACACAGAACTCATGGCGTTGATGATCGCCATCTTCGACAAGATCCTGCCTGCGCTCGCGCAAGAGAACGGCGAGAAGGAGGTGCTACTCTTCTTCAAGGCGATCTTGCAACGATTCGAAAACATTCCGCAGATGACCATAACCCTCGCCGAAGGAGCGCAGCCGCTCGTATCCCTGCTACGCGAGAGGGTCGATACGCTCCTCTCCGACGACAAGAGCGTCGATACGCTCGTCTCGTTTCACTTCGATCCGTCCTTTTCCAAAGCCGATTGCAAAATCGCTTGGGCAGAAGGCGAGGTGGAACGGCGATTCAACTCTCTTTGGCAGGAGGTGAAACAAGCCTTGCAACAGCACCTGCCGAACGCCGCAAGCGAACAGGGCGAGATATCAAAAAAATCGCCAACACAAAAAATACAAGAAAAAATACAAGAAGAAGTACAAGATAGGCAAAATAAACATCAAGACAAACATGTAGAGCGCGAGAGCGAACAACACTTTGAGGCAGCATGAGCGACGACGATTTTTTGGGTAGCGACCTTTTGGCGAATACATCCCAGCCGAGCGGCATGTCGCCGACGCAGGACTTGGATATTGTTCGCAATGTGCCTGTGCGCGTGTCGGCGGTTCTCGGCAAGGTGCGCTTGCAAGTGCGCGATCTTCTCAAGTTGCGTTCGGGTTCGGTCGTCGAGCTGGATCGCAAGGTGGGCGAAGCGATCGACATCTATGTCAACGACCGCCTCGTCGCGCGCGGCGAAGTTGTGGTGAGCGAGAATCGTCTCGCCATCAGTATTACCGAAATTATTCGTATCGAATAGAATTCTACAGGAGATCCCTCTATGGCTACCCAAGAAACCGCTCCGGCGACCCAAATTCGCCTTGTTCGCAGGCACTATAGCTTCGACTTTGCCACCCTCTTTGGGTTGTTAATGAGCTTTGCCTTCGTTGCAATCGCCATCTTCAGCGGAGGATCGGCGGGTGCATTCGTCAACCCCCCTTCGATGATGATCGTGCTCGGCGGCACCTTCGGCGTCTTGATGGCATGCTTTAGCCTCAGGGACTTGCGCGAGGGACTATCCTATACGATGACCGCAATCTCGCGCGAGAAGAACGCGCCGCAAGAGGTGGCAGAACAGCTCTTTCAAATGTCGCAAGTCGCCCGACAGAGAGGCATGCTGCAATTCCAAAACACTGTACAGCAAGTCACAGGACAACCCATGCTCACCAAGGGGTTGCGCCTAATCGCAGAGGGCGCGACCGATGCCGATATTTCTCGAATTCTTTCCAACGAAGCGCAACAAGTCTCGCAGACTCGCAACCGCTCCATCACCATCCTCAGACGCGGCGCAGGACTCTCTCCCGCCATGGGCTTGATTGGAACTTTGGTCGGACTCGTACAAATGCTCGCCCAGCTCGACGATCCATCCACCATAGGTCCCAGTATGGCGGTGGCGCTGCTAACAACCTTCTATGGCGTGATCCTCTCCAACATGGTGTTCACGCCGCTCGTCAGCAAGCTCGAGCAAAACTCCGAAGAAGAAGATATGGTCAACCGTATGTACATCTCCGCCGCCATCTCCATACGCAGGCAGGAGAACCCGCGACGACTAAGGATGCTGCTGAACGCTCTCTTGCCCGCAAGAGAGCAACTATTAGAGAACGACTGACCGATGAGACTTTTGATCGTTGGTGCACTCGAAGGATATCTGACGAAAGCCTCTGCCGTTGCCCAAAAGCGCGGCTGTCAGATATGCCATGTCGATACGACGGCGGCAGCCGTAGACATGCTGCGCGGCGATGTTTCCTTCGACCTCGTGTTGATCGACGACAAGTGCGATATCCCCTCCTTCGCTCAAGATTTAAGAGAGCAGCGAATCGCTGCCACCCTCGTCGCCTGCGGGCTGGGCGCCGATGCCAAACACGCGGTTGCCGCCATCAAGGCGGGAGCAGTCGAATATCTGCCGCTGCCGCCTGATCCCGATATCATCGCTGCCCTGCTGGAAAGTGCGGTGGAAGAGCAATCCACCATGATCTATCGCAGTGCCGCCATGAGCAAAGTTGTTCAAACGGCAGAGAAAATCGCTAAAAGCGACGCATCCGTTCTCATCCTCGGCGAATCGGGAACGGGCAAAGAAATTCTCGCGCGACACATCCATGTCAGCAGCAAGCGCAAGGGCTTGCCTTTCGTTGCTGTCAACTGCGCCGCCATCCCTGAGACGCTGCTGGAATCAGAACTCTTCGGACACGAGAAAGGTGCCTTCAGCGGTGCGGTCGCGCGACGCTTGGGAAAGTTCGAACAGGCGAACAACGGTACCCTGTTGCTCGACGAGATCAGCGAGATGGACATGCGCTTGCAAGCCAAACTGCTGCGTGCGATACAGGAGCGCGAAATCGATCGCTTGGGCGGCAACAAGCCGGTCAAGGTCAATGTGCGCATCTTGGCGACCAGCAACCGCAACATGCAAGAGGTGTGCAACAGCGGGCTCTTCCGCGAAGACCTCTACTTTCGTCTGAATGTCGTCTCGCTCACCCTGCCGCCGTTGCGTGCGCGCAAGGACGATATCATCCCGCTCGCCGAGAATTTCGCGCGCAAGTACGCCGATGAGAACGCGGTTGCTCACAAACCCTTTTCGCCGCAAGCACTCGAAGCCCTCACGCAGCATGCGTGGAGCGGCAATATCCGCGAGCTCGAAAACGCCGTTCATCGCGCTGTCCTGCTTGCTGAGGGAGAGCAAATTCAGGCGGAAATCCTTCCTTTCCACGACGAGGGGGACGATAAGAACGCAGAGACAGAAACAGCAACGGAAACGAAAGCTTTGAACACGAACACGCTCGTCCATAACACGCTTGCCAATGTGGAGCGCGAAACCGTGTTGGAGACGCTCTACGGTGCGCATGGCGACCATCAGCAGGCGGCAAGCATTCTCGGTATTTCGATTCGTCTGCTGCGCCGTAAACTCGATCGCTACGCGAACGAAGGACAGGCAGCAGGAAATGTTGAAGGACAGGCAGCAGGACATGCAGGCGAGCCGCGAGAAAACTCTCCCTAAGGTACAGGCGATTTTAGAAGACGCTACCTTGCGGGACGCAACGGTTTAATACTATGTCCACTCCCGAACAACCCACGACTTCTGCTGTTTCTCCTTCGCTGTTGCAAGGGCTCAACAAGCTTGGCAAGCTCACCGATCTTGCCGTGCCTTTGGGCATTTTGATGATTCTCGTGCTGTTGCTCGTCCCTCTGCCGACATGGATTCTCGACATCTCGCTCGCGCTTTCGCTGGGCTTCGCCATTTTCATTCTCATCGTCGTGATGCTGATCGCAAACCCCATCGAGATCAACGCCTTCCCGACCATCCTCCTGATCGCTACCATGCTACGGCTCGGGCTGAACGTTGCCTCGACAAGGCTCATCCTCAGCCGAGGACACGAAGGCACAGACGCAGCGGGCAGGGTTATCCAAGCCTTCGGAGGATTCGTCGCCGGCAACAACTATGTCATCGGGGTGATTATCTTCGCCATTCTCGTCATCATCAACTTTATCGTCATCACACGCGGCGCAGGTAGGATCGCCGAGGTGGCGGCACGCTTCACCCTCGACGCTATGCCGGGGCGACAGATGGCGATCGACGCCGACCTCTCGTCGGGCTTGATACCCGAAGAGCAGGCGCGCGAAAGGCGACGCGAACTAGAAACCGAAGGCAACTTCTACGGCGCGATGGACGGCGCGTCCAAGTTCGTGCGCGGCGATGCCATCGCAGGGCTTCTGATTACCCTCATCAATATCATCGGCGGCATGATCATCGGCATCGTTCAGCAGGGCTTGAGCGCGGGCGAGGCGGCGCAAAATTACACCGTGCTGACGATCGGCGACGGGCTGGTGAGCCAACTACCTGCGCTCATCGTTTCGACGGCGGCGGGGTTGTTGGTGACAAAAACGGGCAGCCGCGAGACGATGCAAAAAGCACTCTACGGGCAGTTGAGTAAACACCCCTACGCGCTGTGGATGGTCTCAGGCGTGATGTTAATGTTTGGCTTCATTCCGGGGCTTCCTATTCTGCCGTTTGCGCTTATGTCCAGCCTCGCTGCTGCCGCTGCGCTCTACCTTATGCGCGAACAACAAGGGGCCGATGTCGCCACCGCTCAGGAGAAGGAGAAGGCGGAGGAGATCAAAGAGACCGACGAAGACGACATAGAAAAAACGCTTCGCATCGATATCATTCGACTAGAAATCGGATACGGACTGCTCGCCCTCATCCGCGAAGACGAGGACATGCCACAGCTGCCCAGACAAATCCGAGCGTTACGAAGACAGCTCATCCTCGACTACGGATTCGTCACCCCCGCGATACGAATTCAGGACAACCTCAAGCTGAGCGCGAACAGCTATATCGTGCTGGTGAAGGAGATGATCTCGGCGAAAGCCGACTTGCGAGCCAACATGGTATTAGCGATGAGCCCGCAAGGCGAAGAGATTGCAATTGCGGGTGAAAAGACAATCGATCCGATTTTCAACCTGCCTGCGAAATGGATTCCAGAGCAGGCGCGCGAGGATGCCATGTTTCAAGGTTTGACGGTCGTAAACACAGCGACGATTCTCACGACGCATCTCGCCGAGGTTATCAAGGATCACATGGCGGAGTTGCTCTCCTACAGCGAGACGCAGCGTCTCGTCGATTCGCTGCCTGAAGGACAGCGCAAGTTCGTCGCCGACATCGTGCCGCAAGTGGTGAGCGTCAGCCTTCTGCATCGCGTGTTGCAGGGTTTGTTGAGCGAGCGTGTTTCGATTAGGGATCTTGCAACCGTCATCGAGGCGACCTCTGAGGTGAGCAGCGGCAACGAGGTTGCTCCCATTATCGAGCATGTTCGCACTCGGCTTGCCCGTCAGATCTGCACCGCCTACCTCGACAAGAAACAGCAGCTGCCGATCGTCTCCTTCTCGGCGCAGTGGAACCGTCAGTTTCTCGAAGCTCTCGGCGGCGAAGGAAAGAATCGACAACTCGCCTTGCCGCCCTCGCGCCTGCAAGATTTCATCACCAAGCTACGCCACATCTACGACGCATACCCCTTCGGCGAACCCCTGCCTGTGCTCGTCGTCGCCCCGATCCTCCGCCCCTATGTGCGCTCGATCATCGAGCGCGCGAAACCGCAAATCGCCGTCCTCTCGCAAACCGAGATCCATCCGCGCATCACCCTGCGCACGGTCGCGCAAATTTAAACCGACCTAATCTCCCCCAACCCCGACTAGAGCCGTGCGCTACAAAAACTTCCAAGCCAAAACGCTCGCTGCCGCCCGCGCCCAAGTGCGCCAAGACCTCGGCGAAGATGCCCTCATCGCCGCCACGCACGACCTCGGCGAGGAAGGCTACCGAATCGTCTGCGCGCTGGAGCCTAAGGGGGGACAGCAAGCAGAACAGCCACAAGCAGAAAAACCGCAAGCAAAACAGCCGCAAGCAGAACAGCCGCAAGCAAAGCGTCGCAACTCTATGCCGCCACGCCAAGCTGCCGACCTCGCGCGCGCGCTCGCGTGGCATCAACTGCCCTTCGAGATCACAGAAGAAATTCTCGATCTCGCCTCTGATCAGCGGCATCGCTCCGATGACGAAGAAGCCCTCGCCTCGGCGCTCGAGCGCGTCTTGCGCTTCCAGCCCCTGCAAACCCTGTGGCAGAACGAACAGCAACGTCGTTTCCTCTTCTTCGGTCCCCCCGGTAGCGGCAAGACCGCCACTTGCGTCAAAGCTGCCTGGATCGCGCGTAGCGGAGGCGACCAGCCCACCTTGATCTCTACCGACAGCTTGCGCACAGGTGGTGCCGAGCAACTCGAAATGTACGCCGAGAAGATCGCCTGCCAATTCTTCCATTGCCGCTCGTCGCAACGTTTCCAAAAACTCATGGAGGACAAAAGTTCTCGCAACCTGCTCTTCATCGACGCGCCGGGAATCAATCCTTACGCGAAAGAAGAACGAGCCATCATCCACAGCCTCACGCAACACGCCTCGATCGTGCCGGTGTTGGTCATGCCCACATGGATCGATATTCAAGCGGGCATCGATTTGGTGAATGCCTTTCCCGTGCACAACTGCAAACACCTCGTCATCACAGGTGAAGACATCGACCGAAGGCTCGGACGCGCGCTCGCCATCGCACGATACGCATCCCTCAACATCGCCTATGTGAGCCCACGTCCGCACATCGCGCAAGGATTAGAATCCCTCTCCGCCCGTTCGCTCGCCGAACGCTGCTTGAAGGATATTCCACAAAGCTTCTTGCAAGCACAACGCCTCAAAGTGCAAAAATCCGTCCTGCCTTCTGCCGATGCCTCACAAAGCGATTCACCAAGCCCTCTCTCCCGCGCCAAGGCATCGCTCGCTCCTCGCAGCGCAAGCGCGAGCCAACAATCTTCCCCCGCGAGGGAAACCTACCAAATCGCCGTGGCATCCGGAAAAGGCGGCGTCGGCAAGACCGCCATCGCCATCGCCCTCGCACACTGCTTCGCTGAACTGGGCAGAAAGACACTGCTCTTCGATGCCGATCTCGGACTCGCCAACATCGACATACAACTCGGCGTCATGCCGCAACACCATCTCGCCGAAGCGCTCAGGGGACACTGTCGTCTGAAAGATTGCATCGTGCGAGCACCGCAAGGCGCGTTCGATACCATCGTCGGAAAATCAGGGAGCGCGAGTTTCGCCGATCTTGCTCCGCCCTCGTTGCAAAAACTCGTGGAAGACTTGCAAGAAGTCGCGCACGACTACCAAACGCTGATCATCGACTTGGGCGCCGGCATCGATCGCACCGTGCGCTGGCTCACCATAGCCTCCGACGAGACGTTGCTCGTCGTCAACGACGAACCCACCTCCCTGACCGATGCCTACGCGCTCGTCAAAATCATCTTGCGTCGCCAACCCGACGCGCGCCTCTCTGTCGTCGTGAACATGGCAGAGACAGAACGGCGCGGCGAGCAAGCTTTCGAATCGCTACAGAGAACATGCCGTAATTTCCTCAACTACGACTTGCGCCTGAAAGGAATCGTGCGCCGCGATCTGAATCTTGTGGAGGCGATCCGCAACCGCGAGCCCCTGCTGACATTTGCTCCGCATGCACCCGCAGCCCTTGACCTCGCCAAACTTGCAAGAACATTTCCGCATCAAGCGAACGACAACGCCTGATGGAAATTCTTTCTCCTTTGAGCAAGCTTTTACATTGGGAACGCGATCCCAAGGATGTTGGCAAACTTGCCCAATCTTCTCGAACGGGCGGAGCGCGTCCATCGTCGAGCAAGACGGCGACGCTCCAACCCACAAAAGATCTTTCTGCCACCAGTGTTTTTCGACAACTCTACACCTTGCCTCCGAAGGACTTGCAAAGGTTTGTTTCGCAACAATTGCCTTTTTTAAACGACCCGTATTTCTCTAAACGTTTGGCGCACACGACCACCCCAGTCAGCGCTCAAGGGTTGGGTGAGGGCGAGGGGCTAGAAAAAATATCAGACAGCTACCTCGTGCGCGACAAAGTCGGCGGCTTTTGGAAGGTGTGGGTTATGCCCGTTGCGCTTGAGGGGAGGCTTGCCAAAGTCACGATATACTTTTCCCGAAAACAGCAGAAAAAAAACAGAGAAAAAAACAAAAGTAGAATTGTTCTTGCGACAGAACTGGAGCATACAGGTCCTATAGAAATTGAAGCCGATATTTTTGAAAACTCTCTGTTGCTTGCGTTGCGCTCGACACGCTCCTTTTCCGCTTTGGCGCAGGCAGGCATTCGAGAACGGTTTTTACAAATTCTTGAAGTCGTGCGCTTGCAGGGTAGTATTGATTTCTACACGGTGTCGTCTCTTTCGATGGACAGCCTCACTCCAGAAACCTCTAGGGAGGTAGAATTATGAATAATCGTCAAGTGTCGGGTGCAACAAAACATCTTCCAAGCTCGATCTCTCTGCCGCGTGATAACATCGTCTACAGTACGTTGAAAAAACAACCAACGGGCTGGGTTAAGGTGTTTCATAATTTTTCCTTGGGGAAAAAGGTGACGCTGGAGTTTTGTTATACTCCCGACAGGCATATTTTAGAGCGAGTTTCGGCGCGCGACTGGCTTGCATGCTACGAAGATTGGAGTGATTCTTGGGAATCCTTGGCGATACAGCTGATGGACGATTTTCGCAACGAGATTATTCCATGTTGGGCGCGCCTTACCTTGCATACGGGCAAGACCTTTCGTATCGAAGTGGAAGATCGTCAACCGCACTGGAATCCGCAACGGGGAATCGTTTCTTCGTCCTACTGATTCTGCCCGAAAGCGATCACTTTTTTTTGTGGGGACGCAAATCCTGCTCGCTCAAAATCCACCCCTCCACCAAGAAAAGAGGATGCCCCTTACTTGTCATGCGCTCGCCTTTCAAGAAAAGAGAATGCACTTTGATCTTTCTAAAAGGTTGAACAATTTTTCTTCCGAACAAACCTAAGCTGGACAAGCCCGCACCCAGCCCCATGACGGCGAGTGTCGTCAAGGCTCTGCGACGCAAAGGAGAGGCAACGCCCTCCTTTCTCTTGTCAGATCCCTTTGTTCGGGAAGATGTGCGCTTTGCCATAAGAACCTCCTGCATCAAGCACGCAAGCTCAGCAAGTGAGCCGAAAGCCGCAGTGCCAGTTGAACAATCGTGTAAGTAGGTGTCACAGCGTCTCCACTGGGAAACACCGATGAGCCTGCAATGTACAAATTCTTTTGCCCGAAAACAAGGCAATTCTTATCAACAACACCCCATTCAGGCGACGATGCCATCCTTGTGCCGCCCATGTGATGATTGCCCCACCAACCGACAGGATAGTCGTGCCAACGCCACCCACTTCTTAAAACCTTCAGCCTTCCTATTTTTTTGTCAATGACATAACGCCCCAAAAATTTACAAAAAACACTCACCGCGCGAGACTCTTCCGCCGATGCAGAAATAGATGCTTTAACTCTAGAAACGCCAAAGCGATCTTTTTCTTCTAACAAGGAAATAGAATTTTCTTTTCTAGGAGTAATTTCTAATGTAGCATGCACGGTATAAATTTTTTGTATGGGTAGAAATAAAAAATTAAAAAAATCTAATTTGTTTTTTAGAAATTGAATTTCAAATTTTCTATCCATCTTAACAAATATAGGGAGAAGATTGACTATATTATGATATTTTCTGAAATCATTTAACAGATAGTACAAAGATACTTTCGATCTCTTTCCTTGACCAGGAAAAAATCCTAGCATTCCAATTTCTGTTTCCGGATGATCCATAAAATATTTACCCAAAACATGAGATGACTTAACTAAACGCCCCCCTTGACGAAAATTGTTGTGCAAAAGAATACGATTGTTTTCCACGCCACCTGTCGCAAGAATATAATTTTGAGCGCGAACAGTTCTCTCCAAGCCTTCGTAGTTAGAAAAACGCGCTTCTGTTACACGCTCGCCGTTTGTATCCAACGCGACAAGGTTGCTATTTAAAAAAACAAACAAATTACTGTTTTTCTGTAGATCGCCATAGTATTTTTTACGGAAACGAGTAGCTTCGCGTTCTGAAGTGAGAGAATTACCTGCTTGAACTTGCATATAAGAATCGGGGTCATTTGAAAAAAAATTTCTAAAATCCTTCGGGAATTTAATATCGAGAATTTGCTGCGCTTCTTTTGTATAAGGATCAAGATCTTTCTTTCTAATAGGCCATTCTCCTAAGGGAACGTTGCCCAAAAATGTTTCAGGAGACATGGGGTAACACAGCCCCCCCCAATGGTTGGAAGTTCCTCCCAAGTATCGCAAACGGCTGATATCAAGCGGACGATAGCGGCCCTCAGGGGCAGCAATACCCTTGTAGATATCCTGCGATTCTTCGGAGATTTCTTCTCCTCCGCCCTCGAACAAAAACACCTTACGCCCCGCCGCCGCGAGCTTGCGTGCGACCGTCATGCCCGCAGGACCAGAGCCGATCACGCAGAACTCTGCATGCGCTCCATTCTCTAAAGAGGTTAGATTGACAAACACCGCACGCCTCTTATTATAAAATAGAAGGCTCCGCGAGCAGGACTCGAACCTGCGACATGGTGGTTAACAGCCACCCGCTCTACCAACTGAGCTATCGCGGAATGTTTCAGATTACAAGCCTTTTAAAGGGCGAGAGAAAATCTCACGCACGAGGGGTTCAAAATGCGCCAATGGCAGCGTCTTATACTTTGGGTCGAAGGAGGCTTGATCCCATCGTTCGCAAAACTCTGCGCAAGAGTGGTACCATTGATGCGTTTTGAACTTTTCACGCTCTTCGCGATCGCCGCCCAAGTGGTGAGCGTAGTAGTATTTTTGGAAGATGCCGTGTTTGGCAACAACCCAGCTCATCTCTTCGCGCACATAGGGTTGTAGGATGGCGGCTGCGAACTCGGCGTGGTTCATGGGCGCGAGCAGATCGCCGATATCGTGCAACAGGGCTGCTGCGATCATTTGTTTTTCTGCTCCGTCGTTTTCGGCGCGCGTTGCTGTTTGCAGGGAGTGTTCTAGGCGGCTCACTTGATAGCCGCCGAGCGAATCTTCCAAGAGCGCCATCGTTGCCATCAGGCGATCGGGCAGAGTCTTCAAGTACGAGCGTTCTAACTTGTCGAGAAAGGTATAATCCTCTTTTGTGCCGTCCTTCATCTGCGTGAAGGCGACCTCCTGTTGCGATGGTGAGGCGGTCATGACGCGAGCCGTCGAGAGAGCACGCGGTATAGGCTACGCGGTGCGTCGCGATCGATGTAGCAACCTTGCAGTTGACGCATGCCTTCGTTGGGATTGAAGGAGGTTCTGCCGTGCAGGACTCGGTTGTTATCGAACATCATGAGTTCGCCTTTTTGCAGGAGGAATTGCAATTCGAAGCGCGGGTCTTTGAACAGGCTGATGAGGTGTTTTCGCGCGCGGTGGTAGGTTAGGGTTTGTGCGTGCGAGAGGGCGTGGGGGAGGAAATCCACTTTCGAGTTGTAGCTGATGCCGTCCACTTCGCCTGTGGTATTGAGGGAGATGAGCGGACTTCGGTCGATGAGTTCGGTATCTTTGTCGATGAAGCGGTATCGCAGGGGTATTGTTGCGAGCAGGTTGAATCCTTCGGGGTCTTCGTTGCGCACGATGTTGGCGATTTCCATCGAGTCGACGAGCGTCGAGAATCCTCCTGATGTTTCGTTGACGAGGCAATGGAGCAGTTGGATGCCGGGGACGGGGTTTCGGTAGGGGTTATCGGTGTGGGGGAAGAGCGCTCGTGCGGTGTAGGCGAGGTCGTTTCCGTCGGGACGCGAGTAGACCTCGAAGTAGTCTCCGAAGTTTGTTGCGCGCACGAAGCCGAATTTCGAGGCGAGTTGCAGGATAGAGTTTTTTTCGGTGGGTGTATCGGTGACGATGAGGAAGCCGTAGGTGAGAAAGTTCTCTAGGGCTTTCAGCATGTGTTTGTCATCGTCGAGCGTTTTCCACGAGGCGGTGGGTTTGGGATTGAGGGTAGCGTCCCATGATTTGGGTATTGGGCATCCGTCGTGTTCGTCGAAGTCTCGGATGAATTCGATTGTGTTGTAGGTACCTTTGTATCCGTCGGAGAAGGCGAGGAAGATTTTTTGTTCTGCTTCGGTTCGTGCTTCGGTGAGGGTGAGGTTTTCGGGCAGTTGGTGGGGGTCGTAGGTTCTTTGTTGGGTTAGGGGGTCGAGGTTTGTGGGGTCTTGGCATCGTTCGCGCAACCAGAGGGGATGGAGTTCGACGGTTTCTTTTCCGTTGCTGCTGCCGTTTTTCGGGGGCAGGTGAGCGAGGACTTTGGGTGGGTTTGTTTCGATGGAGAAGTGGGGTGTGGGGGCTTGCTGTGTCATGGCTGCTCGGCGGGGGTTGGGGTTGGGGATTGTGTAGCAGGGTTTTTTTGGCAGAGATGGGGAAAAAAAGCAAGCGAAAAATTGGGGACTTTTTTGGGGAGGTTGACGGCGGGGGAGTTTAGGGATTAGGCTTTGGGGGTAGTGGGTGTTTTGTTTAGAGGAGGGGATGGTCGTGAAGGAGAGGGTTTTAGAGGTCTACAGGAAGCGAGGTGATTTCTCGGTTATTGTTTCTGTGGATTTCAGGGATTTTGCGGACGAGGTTACGGAGTCTGTTCGTGGGCGGGAGGTTTTGCGGACAGATTTGTTGGAGTTGCGTGTTGCGGAGCGTTTTTACGAGTTTCAGGGTTGTTCGGAGATGTTGCGGGAGGAGGTATTGTGGTTGGAGGGGGTTGTTGATTCGGATGGATTGGATAGGTATCGGAGGTTGAATGCGCGGGTTTGCGGAAAGTTTTTAAAAAATCTTTATTTTGGGGTTGAGGTTGTTTGCAATGTGACGGGGGGTTGTGTTGTTTGTTTTGCGACGCTTTGTTATATGGATGTTGTTCGGCTTTCGGAGGGGGAGCGGAGGTTATTGTGTTGTGTTCATCCTGTGCATGATGTGGGGGAGATTGACAAATTCAAGTATGTTATTTCGGATGGATTTATGAGGAATGGGAGGGCTTATGAGGTGGTGCAGGGTTCTTGGGGCTTTTAGGGCGTGTGGCGAGCGTGTCTGCTTCTGCTTGCTTGCGCTTGTGCTTTTGTGTGTTTGTCGCAAAGGCAGACACGCGCTTTGCTTTTTAATGACGCGCTTACGCAAAACTTGCTTTGTATGATGACGGAGCGTAAAACATCGCGTGCGTAGCAAACATCACGGACGCGCATTGCAAGCAACGCGCTATGGGGGGAGCGCGAGGGAGTAATCCCTCGCAAAAAGCCCGCCGCAGGCGAGCGCGTAAGCACTTCCCTCGCCCTTGCAAGCCGAAGGCTTGCGAAGGGAGGAGGTTCTTTGCTTCACTGCAAGAAAATTTTTTTGTCCCACTCCACCTTGCGTATAATCAATCACATCATTTTTTGTGCTCTGATTTAAGTCCTTCTTCAAATTGTTTTTGAGTTGTTTCTCTTTCTACTTTTAAAAGGTCTCCCTTAGTGAAAGAAATTTCCTTTTATTTATTTTTCCAAGAAAATCTTGATCGCATATATTGCGGTGAACTCTTCACTTGGTCCAGGTTAAAGCGCCACTTTCTGCCTTTGTCCATGTTCAAATTGCACCGTTTCAACTACAAAAGTTTTTGCGGAGGTAATGTTGTTTTCCTTCCTCGTCTTCTGCGATTGCTATAAAATTTTTTATATCGTATTCGCACGATTTCGCAAACTTTCTTTTTACTTTCAGGATCGACGAAATTATTTTTGAAAAGCTTTTTTAGCCAATGGAGCAAAAACTTTTTGCATTTTTTTTGTAATTTTTTTGTCGTAAACCATTTTGCGAAAATCTATTTTTTTTGTTATTTCTTCTTCGGTTTCAATTTTCAGTAGAGAGTTTTCAAGTACTTCTTCTCTATTTTTTTCTTTGCCTTCTATATCTTTAAATATATTAAACAATATAACCTCAAACGCCAAAAAAGTTTTGCTCCTAATATAACTCCAATAGCAACAATGTTTCTACTCCAGCTCCCAACAATTTCCTGTTATAGCATCTATTGAAAATTCAAAGTGCTTTTTTTATATCGGCTTTGACGCGAATAGAAAATGTTGTTTTTTCTTTAGTGCAATGAAAATAAACTTCTTCAGACAATTCGGCGAAAGCCATTAAAAAAGGGCGTGCGAGAAATCCATGAATCATCGACAGCAGGACCTGAAAAAATAATCGTTTGAGAGAATTTGCTAACCCCTTTGCTTTCTTCGTCTACCATGGCTCTAATCCTTTTAATTAAAGTTTCCTATCTTACCTTTCATTTCGCACTTATCAGCAAAAGCACGAAAAACACATTTTAAATATTATTGTGCATTACAAGTGAAATTGCAAATTTTTTGCGATTTTTTTCACTATTGAGCGTTTTTTTTGCGTTTTTTGCTACCTTCCCTTCCATTTGGGAGCGCGTTTTTCGGTGAAGGCACGAAACCCTTCTTCGTGATCCTCGCTGTCGTAAAGATTCTCAACACTCCGAAACTTCTTCCGCGAGATGCGACTCATCACATCCTGAAACTCTCGACCCTCCGACTCCCTTACAACCTCCTTAATCGCCGCAAAAACTAACGGAGGTCCATCCGCCAATAACTTAGCATCCTCCCTTACCCTTTTCATCAAAGCCTCGTTGTCTCCTTGCCCATCTCCCTTTACAACCTCCTTCACAATACCCCACCGCATCGCCTCGTCAGCACTCATCCATCTACCCGTCAACAGCATGTCCATCGCAACATGGTAAGGAATACGCTTCGGTAGTTTAATGCTCGCCGCATCCGCCAATGTGCCAGCACGAATCTCAGGCAAGGCAAACCGACTAGACTCCGTCGCATAAATCAAATCGCACGACAAAGCCAACTCAAATCCTCCCCCAACCGCCATCCCCTCGATCGCACATAACACAGGCTTGTTCATATCCAACAACTCCTGCAATCCGGCAAATCCACCTACTCCATAGTCATGCGTCACATGCTCTCCCCCCGCCGCCGCCTTCAAATCCCATCCACCCGAAAAAAACTTCTCGCCTCCCGTAGAAATAATTCCAACACGCAACTCCCCATCGTCGCGCAACTCCTTGAACGCCTCGCCCAAAGCACGCGAGGTCGCCATGTCAATCGCGTTCGCAGGAGGACGATCCAAGCGTATCTCAAACACTCCCCCGTCTCGACGCGTCGCCACCGCTTTTGTATTGTCGTTCGTCATCTCGTAAGTTCTCCGTAAAATTCTTAACGCCAAGTTATTAACGCCAAGTTATTAATTTAAGGTTCTCAACAGAGCGTCCAAAGCGACCGCGCCGCCTCGACTTTCCTCGCTGCATACGACGACAGGATTCACATCCAACTCGACAAGACGCTCTGCGTTGCCCTCTGCAAATTGCGACATTCGCTCGCACAAAGTCAACAGAGAAGCAACATCGCCGCGCTTGCTGCCTCGGTAGCCCTCCAACAGCCTCAAGACCGATAGAGATCGCAACGCCGCCTCGACCTCCTCGCGCAGAATCGGCAGAGGTAGCACGATCCGCTCGCGCATCAACTCCACCAACTTCCCTCCCCACGCGATGGTGAGCATCAAGCCGAACTGCTCGTCGCGCGTGATGCCCAGCAGCAACTCGCACAGAGAACCCTCCACCATCTGCTCGACCAACAAGCCTTGATGCGTAGCTTCCTCGCGCCGAGTTTCCGCCTTGTGAGATTCCTTTGGCGACAGCTCCTCCAGCTTGCGGAAAGCTGCCGAGATGGCAGATTCAGAATTCAAGTTCAGTGCCAAGGCATCGATATCGCTCTTGTGCGCAATTCCCAAAACCTTCAGGACAACCGCCCCTCCGACACGCTTTTGAAACGCACAAGCCTCCGCCGCGCTCGACACAATCTCGCCGCGCGGGACTTCGATGCCATGCTCTTGCAACAGCTTTTTTGCACGAAACTCATCCCATAAGTGAGGAATAGGTGTTGCTCCTTTATTCTCTTCTTTATTCTCTTCTTTATTCTCCTGTGCGTTTTCTTTTTTTGCGTTGAGAAAGAAAGGTCGTTGTTTTTCTTTCCGCCATTCCTTCCATCGCGCTCCGATGTCGGCTGCGGTTTCGATGGCATCGAAGGCTTCTTGCATGCCGTGCAAGGGAGCGATTCCTTTTTCCAAGAATCTTCTTGCCCAATTTTCCTGCAGGTTTTCGTGCAGCGTGGCGATGACGGCGGCACGCGCGCCCGTTGTTTCGACGGCTTTTTCCAGTGCCTCGGCGGCGTGGATCCAGTCAACATCGGAGCATCGCTCGGCGTGCGGAAAGTCGCAGACGAGCAGGTGCAGGTCGAAGGGGCACGCGAGCATGGCAGAGAAGGTTTTCGTGAGCGCGTTGCGATCTGCCCAAATGAAGGTGTGGTAATCGAGGGGGTTGGCGGCAGCAACCATAGTCGAGAGCGTGCTCTTGACGCGGCTGCGCTGTTGTGGCGAGAGCGCGGGAAAGCGCGCCTTTCTTCTGGCGTGAGCGTGGTCTGCGATAAGAGCGGCCTCTCCGCCCGAGCAGCTCATGGAGGAGAGTCGTGCGTCTTCCAGCGCGCCGTGCGTGTGGAGCAGTTTCAGCGTCTCCATAAGCACGGGTAGCGTTCGCACTTGTCCGATTGCCAATCGGTGCAAGGCTGCTTGTGTCGCCTCGAAGCTGCCTGAGAGCGAGGCGGTATGCGACAGCGCGGCTTGGCGTGCCTGCTCGCTCTGCCCCACCTTGAGCGCGACGAGGGGTTTGCGTAAATCTCGCGCACGCACGGCGAGGTTTTCCAGTCGTTCGATTTCGCTGATGCCCTCGATGACAAGCCCGATGGCGGTGATGCGCTCGTCTTCTAGCAACGCTTGCGCGAGTTCCAACATGCCCGTCTGCGCTTGGTTGCCGAGCGAGGTGAAGAAGGCGAGGGGGACAGCTCGTTTCTGCATCGACATGTTCATGGCGATGTTCGACGATTGCGTGAGGATGGCGACGCCTTTGTCGCAAGCTTCGCCCGCGTGTTGGTCTGGCCAAATGACGACGCGATCAAGGCAGTTGACGAAGCCGTAGCAGTTGGGACCGAGCAGGGGCATGTCTCCTGCTGCCTCCAAGAGCTGTTTTTGCAGGCTGCTTCCGTCGGCGATCTCGCCCTGCGCCTCGCTGAAGCCGGATGCGTAGGATACAGCTCCGCCTGCTCCCATAGCCTTGAGCTGGCGAGTGAGATCGACGGTCAGGCGGTGGTTGACGCCGAGGAAGGTGGCATCAGGAGCGCAAGGCAGGGATTCCAACGAGGGGTAGCAGCGGATGCCGTGAACTTCCTTTTTTGTCGGGTGGATAGGAAATATACTGCCCTGGTAGTTCATCGCCTTGCATTGACGCACGACTTGGGCTGCTTCCTTGCCTCCGAGCGCGGCGAGCGTGCGCGGGCGCAACAAGCGAGCAAGGCGCGAGGCGGCGAGGGAAGGCGACGACATGTTGTTGTTTCGTGCTGTTGTTTTTTATTCTTATGCGTTTTTCTTCTCTAGCGGTCTGAGCAGCGAGCGAGCGATGATGTGCCTCTGAATTTCTGAAGTGCCGTCCCATATCCGCTCGACGCGGGCATCGCGCCAAAAACGCTCTAGGGGCAAATCGCGCATCAAGCCCATGCCGCCGTAGATTTGGATTGCCTCGTCGGTGACCCTAGCCAGCGTCTCTGTTGCAAAAAGCTTGGCAGAGGCGATCTCGCGTTGCGCGTCCAGCCCTGCGTCCAGCCGCCCTGCTGCGGCTAAGGTGAGCCAGTCGCTGGCATCGATCGCGGTGATCATGTCGGCGAGCTTGAAGCCTACGCCTTGAAACTTGCCGATCGTCTGTCCGAACTGCTTGCGCTCGGCAGCCCAGTCGCAAGCCATGGCGAAGACGCGGCGCGCGCGACCGACAGATTGGGCGGCGACCGTGATCCTCGTTGCGTAGAGCCATGTGTTCATGAGATCGAAGGCGGTGTGCGGCTCGCCCAACACATGCATGTCCGAGACGAAGCAATCGTCGAAGGTTAGCACCGAGTTCGGATAGCCTCGATGCGAGACGCTCTCGTAGCCCTTGTCGATCGAAAAGCCCTCTGTGTCGCGCTCGACGATGAAGCAGGTCAGCTTTTTCTTGATCCCGCGGGGTGTTTCCTCTTCACCGCTCGCGAAGAAGGTGATGACAAAGTCGGCGTGCGCTGCTCCTGAAATGAAGTGCTTGCTGCCTTGCAACAACCATCCTTCGCCGTGGCGCGGGTGGCGGTGGCGCGTTGCTTTCGCGCGCATGTTGCGGATATCTGAGCCTGCGTCGGGTTCGGTCATGGCGAGCGCGTCCATCTTCTCGCCTCGCACGGCGGGCAGCAGGAAGCGTTCTTTTTGCTGCCCCTTGCACGCCATGAGAATGTTTTGCGGGCGACCCCAAAAGTGAGTGAGCGCCATCGAGCCTCTTCCCAGTTCGCGCTCTAACAGGGCGAAGCTGAGGTGATCGAGCCCTCCGCCGCCAACTTCGACGGGAAAGTTTGGGGCGTAGAAGCCCAGCGCCAAAACCTTGTCCTTGAGCGATTGGGCAAGCGCAGGCGAGACGCAACCCTCGCGTTCGACCTGTTCTTCGTGCGGATAGATTTCCTGCTCGACGAAGCGGCGGACGGTCTCGACGATGAGGCTTTGTTCGGCGGTCAAGGCAAAGTTCATGGGGAGTATTGTATTGTAACGCCTTACGAAAATGACACAAAAAACGAAACCCATTTTGTGCCTCTGTTTGGTGACATTGGGGAATTTATCCCCTAAATGTTTTTTTGATGCTTTTTTGAATGTTTTTTTGTGTTTTATGACATTTGAGTGTTTTTTTAATATTTTTCGCTTTATTTACCTTAATTTTCGTGCTAGAGTGGACGAAATGGAGACAGCAACATAGCTGACAACAGAGGGTTTGGGCGAAGGTTCGGGCGAGGGCTAGGAAGAGGGTTGGGACTACAGAAAGTCGGACAGCCATCTTTGTTGCGTCTTTTTTTGTTAAACAGCTTCCTTGGATGCGATCCAAGAATCGCTTTAGAATCGACTTGGAATCGCCTTGATCTATGACATCGTCTTCTCTTTTCTCACAAAACAGTGCTAGCAGAATCCTGTCCCTTGCTGATGGCAATGGGGGTACAAGTGGGGGGGCAAGGGGGTGCGCTAGGCACAACAGGAAATCGTTGACGCTGAGTGCCTTGCTCTCTGCGGCGGCGCTCGGCGTGTTTTTGGAAGGTTGCGGCGGGGGTGGCGGTGGCGGCAGTGGCGGCACATCTGGCGGCAATCTCACTCTTGCGGGTGGAGCTGGTAACGATGTCCTCACAGGCGGTGCAGGCAACGACATCCTCATGGGTGGCGCAGGCAACGACACCCTCAGGGGTGGCGCAGGCGACGACATCCTCAGTGGCGGTGCAGGCGATGACATCCTCAGGGGTGGCGCAGGCAACGACACCCTCGTGGGTGGTTCAGGCGCAGACAAATTTTTCGGCGGCGAGGGAATCGATACCGTTAGTTACAAGGACGCTCCTGTGGCAAGCGGCGAAGTAGGCTTCATCGTCGCTGTCGACACGCTCTTCGATCACGGCAATGGGGGCGATGCCCAAGGCGATACCTTCTATAGCATTGAGAACTTGGAGGGTTCGATGGGATCGGACACTCTGTCGGGAGACTCTGGACCCAACGACCTATACGGCTTGGCGGGCGAAGACAATCTATACGGACGTGGAGGTAAGGACAACCTCTACGGCGGAGACGGAGAAGACGAGCTGTTCGGCGGCGATGGCGATGACAAACTTTACGGGGAGGAGGGCAATGACAAAGCTCTCAACGGAGGGGCAGGCACAGACACCATCTTTGGCGGCGCGGGCGCAGACACCATCGACGGCGGAGCAGGCAACGATATCTTGCAAGGTGGCGCAGGTGCCGATGTATATATCTTCCATGTCGGAGACGGAAAAGACATCGTCCGTGAGGTCAGCGAGGAGGGCATCGCCAACATCATACTCTTCGTCGGCGAGCAGTATGATATTAGTAACGATCTGCCTCCCCTTCCCCAAGGAGTCACCTTCGATCGCCAGGGCGTAGACCTGACTATCCGCGTTGACGCAGACGGCGGGCAAGCCATCGACAACGAAATCGTGCTGGAGGGCTACTACAGCGAGGCGACAGGCTTGGATACAGCCTATACAATACAGGTGCAATACAGCGATGCGGGCGCACCGCTCCACGAGTTGTTCGATCTGGGGGCAGTGGCACTATCCTAGCGGCTTTGAGAAGCGGGCGGAAACCCTTCTCTATCTCACTTGTCTATCGAACTTCTTTATCGAGCTTCTTTATCGAGCTTGCCTCGCTTGCTCGCTCTCTGCTACAATGTTGCACTGAAGCTCCCTTGTCTCAGAGGCTGTGTGCCATGCTCCCTTCCGTCACGACCCTTGCGTTTCTCAAGACTCTGGAAAGTGTTCACTATGGTTCTCTGCATCTCACCCTTCCCGACGGGAAAACGCACAGCTTTCAAGGAAGTACCCCAGGCGTTGCGGCGCGCATGCGTATCGTCAGCCCGCGATGTATTCCGAAGATCGCGTTGCGAGGCAGCCTTGGGTTTGCCGACGCTTGGGTAGACAAGCTTTGGACAACAGACGATCTGCCCAGCTGTCTAGAATTTTTTGCCCAAAATATCTCCATCTTCGAGAATGACTATATGCACGGAACAACCTTTTCGCGCTTGCTCACGCGCGCCAAGTATGCCCTTCAACGCAATACGCTGAACGGCAGCCGCCGCAATATCCAAGCCCACTACGATCTCGGCAACAACTTCTACAGCCAATGGCTGGATAAGACGATGTCCTACTCTAGCGCTCTTTTCTCCAACGATCGCCCAAACTATAATCTCGTGCTGCGCAAAGCCCAAGAAAACAAGCTCGATCGCATCCTCTCGCGCATCGGCAAGAACGCCTCGATACTGGAGATCGGCTGCGGCTGGGGCTCCTTCATCCAACGCGCCGTCTCCACAGGACACCGCGTTTGCGGCATCACCCTCTCGCACGAGCAGGCGCGTTGGGCGGAAGAGAAGGCTCGTCCGTTCGGCAAGGACGCACGCATCGCCATCCAAGACTACCGCAAGGCAGAGGGACGATACGATGCCATCGTCTCCATAGAAATGTACGAGGCGGTCGGCGAAGCATACTGGCGGCAGTACTTTGCCAAGATCGCACACGCGCTCAAGAAAAACGGCAGCGCCGTCATCCAAGCCATCACCATCGACGAGGGACACTTCGAGCACTATCGCAGGGGAACAGACTTCGTCCGAAGCTACATCTTTCCGGGCGGCATGCTCGCCTCTAAAAAGCGTTTCTGCGAGGAGGCGCACGCCGCGGGTTTGCAAGTCGTCGACTTCTTCTCCTTCGGCAAGAGCTACGCGAAAACACTGGAAATATGGCTCGATGATTTTAATGCAGCGTGGAAGAACATCGCTCCGCTCGGATTCGACGAGCGATTCGCTAGGATATGGCAATACTATTTGGCGGGATGCCGCGCCGGCTTCTTGGCGGGTATCACCGATGTCTCGCAAATACAGCTCAAACACGCAGGCACGAAAACTACGTATGACTGCTACGCACGATAGCCGCGCTCAATCTTGACGCGCCATCACAATGACAACATGGATATTGCCAGCGTGGATAGTGACGACGTGGGCAACATCTTATGAGCGTCTCCGTGCTTTTCGTCTGCAGCGGCAACATCTGCCGCTCGCCTAGCGCTGAGGCAGTCATGCGAGCAAGAGATACGCAGAACTTGGTCGTCTGCGACTCCTGCGGACTGGAACAATTTCATACGGGCGAGCCGATCGATGCGCGCGCGCGCCAGTTGCTCATCGAGCGCGACATACCTTGTGAGCAGATCCGAGCGCGGAGAATCACCGCCGACGACTTTCAAAACTTCGATTGGATCCTCGCTATGGACAAAGGACACCTCGCCCAGCTGAAAGCGCAGGCACAGCAGGCAACCCTAGAAGACAACCCTACCCCATCGCGTGTTGTTCCGCGTGTTGTTCCGCGTGCTGTTCTTGCTCTCTTTCTCGACAAGGCAGAGACAGAGACAGAAATTTTGGCGAGCGCGGGCGCGGGCGCAGAGGTGCTCGATCCCTACTACGGAGCTAAAGCCGACTTCCAACGCATGCTCGACGACATAGAGCGAGGGGTGCGCGGATGGCTCGACTTCTTCGCCGAAAAAGAAAATCTTCCAGAAAATCGTCCGCAAAATTTTGAAGCGCATGCGCCGCGTCCTGAGAGCAAGGCTTGAACAAAGTCTGAACAGCAGCCTCCGTAGCCTACACCCCCTCGGCGGAGGATGCATCAGCACCGCCTATCGCATCACCCTCGCTGACAGCAGAAATATCGTCGTCAAGTGCGGCTGCGGGCACTTTCTGCTCGAGGCGCGTATGCTAAAAGATTTGGCGACCGCTCGTCTGCCTTGTCCCGAAGTCTTGTACGCCGACGACGACATGCTCGCGCTCGATTGGGTCGCGCACGAAACGACAGCAACGCCCAAGCAGGCGGCAAAAGATGCGGCGCGCGACGCGGCGAGGATTGTAGCGAAGTTGCATCGCGCTGTTTCACAGCCCTCTCCCTTCTTCGGCTACGCCTACGACACGCCGCTCGGCAGCCTGCTGCAAGACAACCGCGCCAATACGAGCTGGGTTTCCTTCTACCGCGAGCAGCGTCTGCTACCGCTCGTGCGCGCCTGTTTGGAGAAAGGGCAGCTTGATCTAGATCTTGCGCGTGTGATACGAGAGCTACCGCTCGACGATCTGCTCGCGCATCGTGCTGATGTGCGTCCCGCTCTGTTGCACGGCGACTTGTGGGGAGGCAACATTCTTTTCTCGCACAGTCGCCTTGTCGCGCTGATCGACCCCGCGCTCTATTACGGCGATCCGCAAGTGGATTGCGCCATGCTGCGGCTGTTTCCTGCGCTGGACGACGATTTTTTCTCCAGCTACCGCGAAGCTACCGACTCTCCTCTCGCGCGCGAGGAGGAGCGTCTGTGCGACGACCTCTATGCGCTGTATCCTCTACTCGTGCATTGCCTTCTGTTCGGCAGACGCTACAACGCATCGCTGGCACGAGTTTTGCATAGATACCGACAGAAGAGGTAGCGGGTCGCTCCCGTCTGGAGCACTCTTTTAGGCAGAAGCCTGCACGGAAACCTCGCACGGAAAACACGGCGCGAGATCTACAGGAGACTTTAGGATTATGGTTGGTAAGGTTCAACTTTCGTTCGATCAGCGGCAGGGTCTTTATGCCTTGCAGCAGATAGAGCGTTTTTCAGCGCGCACAGACAGGCGGCTGACAACGCAGCAACGGCTGCATTCGCCCGCCGACGGCGTTACGGACTATTTCATCGCCGAGCAGCTGGGAGAGACGGTCGGCATCTTGGAAGCTCGTCAGGGCGAGATCCAACAGGGTATCTCGGCGTTGACAGCGACGACAAAGGGTCTCACCTCGGTACGGAATTTTTTGGACAAAGCAAAGGCTTTTGCCGTCAACGCGAGGCAAACGCTACGTAACGACAAGCCTACGGTGGAGGACGAGTTGAAGCAGCACACGGAGATTTTCCTGAGCACCTTCAACAACCTCATCCTTGTTGGCGAGAATACCGAGTATTTGGAGCTGAACCTCATCACCTCGACCGAGCAGCGACTGCTCGTGCGCTACAGCGAGGACAGAGAGCAGCTGTTGCGGGTTTCAGGACGTAGCCTGTTTACCTCAACGACCGACTTCGAGACCGGCGGAATCTTCTCGATCAACGGCGTGAGGGCAGGCGCGGACGCAGAAGTGTTTTCCTTGACGGGCAACAGGCTGGTGTTGTCGAACTTTCTCAATGTGCAAACCTATCCCGATCCAATCAACCCCGGTGCGACGCTGGATTTTTCTTTCAACGGCTTTTCCTCCCTGCTGGAATACGAGAGGCTCGGCGGCGTAGCCGATGTGTTCTTCGATGCAATCGCAGAAAACATCGACCGAGCACTCGACAGGCTGGAGGTGCACGAGCAGTATTTTGCAAACAATCTCAACATCTTGCAGACGCGCGAGGCATTCACCCGTGTCTTCTCGCAGACGCTGCAGACGGGGAGGTTGGAACTCACGAGGGTCGATACCAACGAGGAGGCGGTAACCCTCTCGGTGTTGCAGACGCGCAACGGGCTTGCCATCTCTTCGCTATCGCTGCTCGACGAGAGGCACGATCAGCTCTTGCGTCTGTTGCAATAAAAATCGCTTTTTTTAATATTTTTCTATTTTAAGAGCGAACTCCAAAAGACTTTTTGGAGACTTTTTGAAGTTTTCTTGTTTTTACCTTGAATTTTCAAGGTTTTTCACCTTAAAGAAAAATTTATTTTTTTTCGTTTTTTTTGTATTTTTTAGTTGACAAAGAAGGCGCGAAGCCTCATTATGTCGGTATCCAAGGAGAACCTTGGGGTTTTAGACCGCAGAAGGCGGGCGTTTTTAAGCAGGAGCTTTTCTCCTCGTTTGGGATACTGCCATAAGTTTTCTGTAGTCTGCAACAAAAGTCCAGAAGGAGGACATTCCCATGGCAGACGATATTGCCCTTAACCGTGCGCAGCGCACGACCCTTTTCTCGCTGCAACAAATCGAACGCGATTCCACGGTCTCGCAACGCCGCCTTTCGTTCGGACGGAAGATCGTCGATGTGACGGACGGCGCGGTGCAGTTCTTTCAAGCGCGTTCGCTGTCGAGTCGTATTGGCGACATTCAGGAGCGCGGCGAGCAGGTTGACCAAGCCATCTCGGCGTTGCAGACCTTTGTCGGCGGCTCGCAGAACTTGCAGAACCTGCTCGATATCGCGCGCGGTCATGTGCTTCGCGCCGAGGCCAACCTGGAAAATACGGCGGCGGCACAACAGACGCGCCAGAGCATCACGAGGGACTTCAGAGAAGCGCTTACGAACTTCTACGAAACCGCGAGATCGCTTGAGTACAACGGCTTGAACTTGCTGACCGATACGAACCGTAGCTTCACAGTGCGTTTTAGCGATCGCGCCAGCGATCAGCTGCGCTTGCAAGGACGCAACCTGTTTACCGACGGTGCCTACACGCTCGACAAGGGTAACTTGTTTGGTAGAGATGTCATCAACAACAATGGTGGAATCACCTTTACAGGTATCCAGCTGGACTTGGATGTGGCCGATGCTACTGCTAAGGACGCGCTGATTGTACGCGGCGATCTGTTAGCAACGAGCTTTTCCCTTGCTACCGATGGTGCCACTACCGGCGGCAACCTGGGCATCGCTGCTGGCACCACCGAGAATGTGGTATTTGCCCCAGGTGCTACCCTGAGTGTAGGAGCAGGTACCTTTGCAAGGATCAATGGTGCTACTACCAACACAAGCGTTGGTGCTACGGCTCAAACTTACAGAAATGTAGATAGGGTCGCATTAACCGTGGGCGAGAACACCAGGGTCACTGACAATGGCGATGGTAGCTACACCATCGTGGATATTGAGACGACTGCCGCTGGTGCCACCACACCCTTTGTCCGACTTGGAGCAAATACAAGCAGTGGTGTTACCGGAGCTGAGACGGTAGGCGAGGTGCGTGGCTTCAGTGCCATCGATACCCGCAACAGTGGCGTTCTCGATGAAATTCGTTTTGCGCTCGATCTCGCCAAGGATCGCTTGGAGACGATCGAGAGTGCGCTTGGTAGCAATGTCGCGTTGTTGCAAGAAAGGCTTTCTTTCGGCATCGGCTATGGCAACGATCTGACTGTTGGCAGAGACAAGATTGTTCTTGCGGATGTCAACTCGGAGGCGGCGATTCTGACGACGCTCAGGACTCGCAACCAAATCGGCATTGGAGCTTTGGCTTCTAATGCGGAAGCCGAGCAGCAGCTCTTGCGATTGCTTTCGTAGAAAAAAACTCATAAGCCAGCTCAAGAGGCTGGCTTGTGACGGACAGGCTCGCGGAAACGCGAGCCTGTTTCGTTTTAATGGGGGAGTTGTGAATTGGAAAAGACGAGATTTGATTAATTTTAACAGGTGGCGGTAGTGTCCCAAAAAACGGGACTTATGTTTTGACGGAAACGCAAGACGAGCGAGCCGTAGGCGAAGTGCGTAGAAAGCGCTTACGCGCGCAAGCGCGCGTTCGTTTACTCGTCAATACGCAAGTCATGTCCTTTGTGTCTGCAACAGCGCACGCTCTACGCAACAACGCCCCTACTCCAGCAACAATTCCAGCCGCCCCGACACCGCGTCGCTCTCCCTAATTCGTACCCCCACCTTCGAGCCAAAAGCAATGCGCACCCCCCCAATCTCTACCTCCTCCCTCGCACGAGAATAACGATACCCCCCAATCGAACCCCGCATCACAACCCCCTCAATACCCCAACCCACCAAACGCACAAAAAAACCAAACCCCATCACCTTAATAACAATCCCCTCGTAAATCTCCTCACCCCCATCCCCCCCCTCGCGAGCCGCCAAACAAGCGCACACCATACGCTGGAAAACAACGCGCTCCAACGCAATAGCAGAACGCTCGTTCGCAACAAGACCCTCGCACAAAGAAGAAGTCACTCTAGGCAATCCCTCCCCCGAATCATCTCCCAGCCCCAAAAGCTCCAGCAAAGACCGATGCACGCACAAATCCGCATAACGCCTGATCGGTGAAGTGAAATGACAATAATAATCCAATGCCAAAGCAAAATGCTCCTCACTGCCAACCCCCCTTCCCCCAAGCCCATATCGAGCCTGCGACTGCGCCCGCAAAATAGCCTCGCTCGCCAAAAAAGAAACACGCTCCCCACGATCCGCCACCCCCGCCAACACAGCTCGCAAACGCCAACGCAAACCCTCCGCCGCATCATCCTTGTCGTCTGTTTTCTTGTCGCCTCGCTTGTTGCCTGCTTTGTCCGCCTTTTTTCCTCCCCCTAACAGAGACGACAAGCCCAAAGTCGACAAATCCTTCTCGAAGTCCTGCCACTTCTCAAGGCTCGGCTTCTCATGCCCGCGCGCAACAAAACCCACGCCCGCCTCCGACAAACGCTCGGCAACCGCAACATTCGCCAAAATCATCATATCCTCGATAACTCGATGCGCATCGCTCGACCACCTACCCTCAACACCCCCGCAACGCATTCCCCCCCGTCCCCCCCTTTTGTCCTGTTGTTCCAAGTCCTGTTTTTCTAATTGCACCACATACTCCTCGCGCACAATATCCAACGCTCCGCGCTCCCGACGACCCCGCCCCAAAGCACGCCACGCACCATACAAACGCAACACCGCCTGCTCTGTCTCCCCCCGCTCCGTCTTGCTCGCGTTCTCCCGCCCGCCGAGAATCTCTTCTGTCATCCCTTCTATCATTTCTTGCACCGCCTCGTAGGTCAGACGCGCGCTCACCCGTATGACCACTCGCGCAAAACGACTTTGCAGCAGCCTGCCCGCAGCATCTATCCTCATCTCCGCCATCACGCACGGTCGATCCTTGTCCGCGCGCAACGAACACAAGTCCTCCGAAAGCCTTGTCGGCAGCATCGGCACAACCCTGTCCGTCAAATAGCGCGAGTTGCCGCGCAAACACGCCTCCTCGTCCAAGCGTGAGCCAACCCCCACATAATGCGCAACATCCGCAATTGCTACGCGCACCAACCAACCCCCTTCCTCGCACTCCTCTGCTTGTACTGCGTCGTCGAAGTCGCGCGCCTGCTCGCCGTCTATAGTCACAAAGTCAAGCGTACGTACGTCTTCGCGTTCTCCCGCATAGACATAACCCTCCAGCTGCGCCGCTTCCAAGAGAACCTCTTCTGAAAAATCCGTCTTCACAGAAAGCTGTTGCAAACTCAACGCGCTCAAAAACGACGCATTGCCGTCAAAGTATCCCAGCGACTCCAGCACACGCGCGTAAAACACCTCGCCCTTCTTCTGCAACTTCGCTCGCACAACCTCGCCCGCGCTTACACCGCGCGCCTCTTCGATAGGAAAAAAGCACAACTTTCCGCGCTCCGCCAGTCGCAAGGACAGAGCCGTCTGTGTATGGCTCTGTGTATGGCTTTTGGCACGGCTCTTGTTTTTTGCAGAACCCACAGCGCGTTCCGCGACTTTGATCTCGCCATAGACGATCGATCCTTCTGTCAATCCTTCCCGCAACTTAGGTGCGCGCCTGCGACCGCCCGCGTGTCGCTGCCTTTGATACACTATACCTCCTTCCCGCCGTCTTTCTCGTTCTTCGTCGTACGCTTTTCCGTCACTTTTCGGGTCGTACGCTTTTTCGTTACTTTTTTGGTCGTACGCGTAGCAGTACGCTTGGCTGTACGTGTGGCGACGGGTTTCGCTGGTCTCTCGCCTTCTTTCTGCGTTGTTTTTTCTAGTCGCATCTTTTTTTTCTCCAACACCTCGATCGCCTCCTGCAGCGACACGGTCTCGTGGTCCAGTCGGCGTGGTAGCGAGGCGTTGATGGCATCAAAGCGCAGATAGTATCCGAAGCGTCCTTTTTTGACGATGACGCTGCCTCCGCCCTCAGGATGCTCTCCGAGCAAACGTCCGTCTGAGCCTCCCTGCGCGATCACGACCACGGCGCGATTGACCCCGACGCTCATGACATCGTCCTCCTCGCCCAGCCCCGCATAAGCGCCGTCGTGCAGCAAGTAGGGTCCGAAACGCCCGATCCCCGCCTTGATATCCTTGCCCGTCTGCGGATGCACGCCCACCTCGCGCGGCAACGAAAGCAAGGAGCAGGCACCCTCCAGCGTGATCGTCTTGGGGTCGAACTGCTTCGGCAATGCGGCGCGTTGGGGTTTTTTCGTCTTAGTTTTCGGAGCGTCTTTACTCTTCACCACAGCTTCGCCGCGCTGAACATAAAGTCCGTAAGGTCCGCGGCACAGATAGACGCCCAGCGATGTTTCAGGGCAAAGCCCCAAGGCGTGAGGAAAGACGATGTCACCTAAAACAGAGCCTTCTAGTGCTTCCTCGTCGGCTAGCCCTCGCGTAAAGCGGCAATCGGGGTAGTTGGCGCAGCCGATGAAGGCTCCGTGCCGACCGGGGTGGATTTCTAGCCGTCCCTCCTTGCAAGTCGGGCAAGCACGCGAGGCGGCAACGCCTTCCTCGTCTTTCGGAAAGTAGAGCTGCGCCCAGTCCGCGTCCAGTTGCGCGCGCACTTCTTCGGGCGAAAGCGACTCGCCTTTTTGCAGGGTTGCGTGAAACTCGCGCCAAAAGCCCTCGAGCGCGTCGCGCCACAGAGCCTCTCCGCCTGCAATTTTGTCGAGGTCTTCTTCCAAGCCCGCGGTGAAGTCGTAGTCGACATACTTCGTGAAGTTGTGTTTCAGAAAGCTGGTCGCCAGCCTTCCTGAATCTTGCACAACAAGCTTGCGACCCTCCAACGCCACATAGCCGCGCAGTCTCAACACATGGAGAATGGCGGCGTAGGTCGAAGGTCGTCCGATCCCTGCCTGCTCAAGGTCGCGAATCAAACGCGCCTCCGAGTAGTAGGCAGGGGGTTGCGTCTCGTGTCGCTCCGTTGCAACCTTCTCTGCTGTCAGCTTGTCGCCCACCGCCAGCGCGGGCAACGACGCTCCTCCCTCGCGCGAGGCATCGTCTTGCGAATCGGGCGAGGAATCATCGTGCAAGGAATCTTTATAGAGCGTAAGAAAGCCGTCGAAGACAACGCGCGCATGCGTTGCGCGCAAGCCGATGCTCGTCCCTCCTTCCTCCGTGAGTTCGATGGCGAGCTTGTCTATCTGTGCGCTCGTCATTTGCGAGGCGAGCGCGCGTCGCCAAATAAGTCCGTAGAGCTTGCGTTGGTCGCTCTCCAACGATGCGGAAAGTTTTTCGGGTGTGGTGGCAAAACTTGTGGGTCGGATCGACTCGTGCGCTTCCTGCGCGCTGCGCGCCTTTGTTTTGTAGAACCGAGGCTTTTCGGGCAGGTAGTCCTTAGTAAAAAGCTTGCCGAGCGTCTTGCGCGCGTCGGCGACCGCCTGTCCGCTCATCGAGAGCGAATCGGTACGCATGTAGGTGATCGTTCCCGCCTCGTAGAGTTTTTGTGCGGCACGCATGGTGCGGGCGGGCGAGAAACCGAGCTTGTTGGATGCCTCCTGCTGCAGCGTCGAGGTGATGAAGGGCGGCGAGGGATGCCGCTGCACACGCGAGGGTTTCACATCGGTTGTGACATAACTACAGGCACTAACATGCTTTTTGATCGCCGCAGCCTTTTCCTTGCTGTCGATGGAGAGTTTGGAGAGTCGTTTCCCTTCGTACTTGACGAGCTGTGCCAGCAGCGTGCCTTTGGGCGATTGCGCCTCGACCTGAACGCTCCAATACTCCTGAGCGACAAAGGCTTCGATCGCAGCCTGTCGCTCGCACACCATGCGCAAAGCTACCGATTGCACCCTTCCCGCCGAGCGTGCCCCCGGCAGCTTGCGCCACAGCAGCGGCGAGAGAGAAAAGCCAACAAGGTAATCTAAGGCGCGTCGCGTTCGATAGGCATCGACCAAGTCTTCGTTCAACTGCGCACGCGCTTGCGTTAAGGCTTCGGTGATCGCGTCCTTTGTGATTTCGTGGAAGGTGATGCGTGCAACATCGAGCTGCGCAAAGTTTTTACCCAAGCGTTCTTTCAGGATTTCGCGCAAGTGCCACGAGATCGCCTCGCCTTCGCGGTCGGGGTCGGTCGCTAAATAGACGCGATCGACCTTCTCGACCGCTTTGAGTATCGGCGGCAATGCCTTCTGCGCGTTCTCCGTTTCCTGCCACAGCATGGCGAAGTCCTTGTCCGTGTCGACCGAGCCCTTTTTGGCAGGCAAGTCGCGCACATGCCCGAAGCTGGCAAGCACGCGATAGCCCGCGCCCAAGTACTTGCTGACAGTCTTCGCTTTGGCAGGCGACTCGACAATCACCAACGCGGACATAAGACAAGGCTTGTGGGGTTAGGGAGGACTTGCGTGTTCAAGCGGCGATGAGCTCTTTGCGCGCTTGCACAAGTTCTTCCACGACCGAGGCATCGGCGAGCGTCGAGGTGTCGCCGATGTCGGTATATTCGTCTACGGCGACCTTGCGCAAGATGCGACGCATGATTTTTCCTGAGCGCGTTTTCGGCAGTGCCGGCGCCCATTGGATGGTGTCGGGAGCAGCGAAGGGGCCTATCTCTTTTCGCACGAGCGCGATCAACTCCTGTCGCAAGGCATCGTTCGGCTCTTCCCCTGCGATCAGCGTCACATAGGCGTAGAGCCCTTCGCCTTTGCGTTCGTGCGGAAAGCCGATCACGGCGGCTTCGGCGACGCTTTTATGCAGCACGAGCGCGCTCTCCAACTCTGCCGTTCCCAGCCTGTGTCCCGACACATTGACGACATCGTCGGTTCTGCCCGTGAGCCAGTAGAATCCGTCCTCGTCGCGTCGTGCGCCGTCGCCGGTCGCGTAGAAACCTGCGAAGCTTTTGAAATAAGTATCGATGAAACGCGGATGGTCTTTGTAGACGGTGCGCATCTGCCCAGGCCAACTGCGCGCGATGCACAGGTTGCCTGAGGTAGCACCACTCAGCAGTGTACCTTGGTCGTCCAGCAGGACGGGCTCGATGCCGAACATCGGACGCGAGGCGGAACCGGGTTTCATCTTCGTCGCGCCGGGGATGGGCGCGATCATGGCGGCTCCCGTTTCCGTCTGCCACCAGGTATCGATGATCGGACAGCGACTTTCGCCGACGACCTCGTAGTACCATCGCCAGGCTTCGGGGTTGATGGGCTCTCCTACGGTACCGAGCAGTTGTAGCGACGAGCGACTAGTCGTGCGCACGAGGTCGTTGCCTGCTGCTGAGATGGCTCTGAGCGCAGTCGGCGCGGTGTAGAAGATGTTGACTTGGTATTTGTCGCAGACTTGCCAAAAGCGGCTGAAGTCGGGGTAGTTCGGAACGCCCTCGAACATCACCGAGACCGCTCCGTTCGCCAGCGGAGCATAGACGATATAGCTGTGGCCGGTGACCCATCCAACATCCGCCGAGCACCAAAAAACATCTCCTTCGTGGTAATCGAAGACATACTTGTGCGTGAAGGTGGCATAGACGAGGTATCCTCCTGTAGTATGCAGGACACCTTTGGGTTTACCTGTAGAGCCAGAGGTATAGAGGATGAAGAGCGGATCTTCCGCGCTCATCTCTTCGGGAGGGCATTCGGCGGCAGCGTTGGCGAGGAGATCTTCGTAGTCGTGGTCTCTGCCCTCGTGCCAAGCGATCTTTGCGCGGGTTCTTCTGTAGACGATGACATTCTCTACGGTGGGACATTGGGCGAGGGCTTTGTCCGTCGAGGCTTTGAGAGGAATCGTTTTGCCGCCGCGCAATCCTTCGTCGGCGGTGACGACGAGTTTCGCTGCGCAGTCTTGGATTCTGCCCGCGAGCGCTTCCGCGGAAAAGCCCGCGAAGACCACCGAGTGTACCGCTCCGATGCGTGCGCAGGCGAGCATGGCACAGGCGGCGGCGGGCACCATGGGCATGTAGATCGTAACGCGATCGCCTTTTTTGACACCAAGGCTTTTCATGGCGTTGGCGAGGCGGCACACCTCGTCGAGCAGGTCTTGGTAGGTGATCGTGCGCGAGGATTTGCCATCGTCGCTTTCCCACAGGAAGGCGGTTTGGCTCGCGCGTTGCGGCAGGTGTTTGTCCAGACAATTGGCGCAGACATTCAGCGTGCCATCGTAGAACCATTTGATATGGAGATCTTTCGCATCGTAGGAGACATCTTTAACTTGCGTGAAGGGTTTCATCCATTGGACGAAGGTTGTCGCTTGTTCTTTCCAAAAGCCGTCGTTGTCTTCCAGCGAGCGGCGATAGAGGTCGCGGTATTGTTGCTCGTCCAAATGGGACTTGCGGGCGAAAGATTCGGGAACAGGATATTCGAGAGCTGCGGGCATGGATTCCCCTCCTAAATATAATTTTTTGGGGTGCAAAAATTCTGTGAAGGCGAGTCTAGTGGATTTTCGATTTTTTGCAAGGGGTGTCTTGCGAGCTGTTAGGATGGGGGAGTATTGCGCTCGTAGCTCAGCGGATAGAGTATTGCCCTCCGAAGGCAAGGGTCGCAGGTTCGAATCCTGCCGAGCGCGTTCTTAACGACTTTCCACCTTTTCTGCTACACTCTCTCCCATGCTCGCCCCCGCCCTCCTCAGCCTCTTCGGCTCTTCCAACGAACGCTCCCTCAAAGCCTTCAAACCCCTCCTAACCCAAACTACCGCGCTCGCGCCCGACATACAAAAACTCTCCGACGCAGAAATTAAAGAAAGCATCCACAAACTCCAACGCCAACGCAAAGAAGGAACACCCCTCGATACCCTCCTCCCCCACACCTTCGCCCTCACCCGCGAAGCCGCAACGCGAACCCTCCAACAAACACACTTCGATGTGCAAATCCTCGGCGGAATAACACTCCACAAAGGCAACATCGCCGAAATGAAAACAGGCGAAGGGAAAACACTCGTCGCAACGCTGCCCGCAGCCCTCAACGCCCTCGATAAAAAAGGCGTCCACATCGTCACCGTCAACGACTACCTCGCTAAACGAGACGCCGCGTGGATGGCGCGAGTCTTCAACGCACTCGGACTCTCAACAGGTTGCATCCACGCGGAGCTCTCCGACACCGAGCGACAACAACAATACAACGCCGATATCACATACGGAACAAACAACGAACTGGGTTTCGACTTCCTACGCGATAACCTCAAAATGCGCGTCGAAGATCAAGCGCAACGCGACTTCCACTACGCCATCGTCGACGAGGTCGACTCCATCCTCATCGACGAAGCCCGAACGCCCCTCATCATCTCAGGTCCTGCACAACGCAATGTCGAAACCTACAGCCAAATCGATCGCCTCGTTTTAACGCTTACACCCGAACACTACGAAAAAGACGAAAAACAACGAAGCATCTCGCTCACCGAAGAAGGCTCAGAGTTCTGCGAAAATCTCGTCTGCGAGAAAGGACTCGTCACCGAAGGAACGCTCTATGATCTCCACAACATCAGCCTCGTCCACCAAATCACCCAAGCGCTAAAAGCACAACACCTCTTCCACAAAGATACCGACTACATCGTCAAAGATCGCCAAGTCCTCATCATCGACGAATTCACAGGCAGAATCATGGATGGAAGACGCTATTCCGACGGACTGCATCAAGCCATCGAAGCCAAAGAAGCCGTGCCCGTGCAAAATGAAAACCAAACGCTTGCCTCCATCACCTTCCAAAACTATTTCCGAAACTACACAAAACTCGCCGGCATGACAGGTACCGCCATGACCGAAGCCTCCGAATTCTTCGAAATCTACGGACTGAACGTCGTCGCTATCGATACCCACAAACCCATGTGCCGCCAAGACGACAACGACGAAATCTATCGCACGCGCGTCGAGCGCGACAAAGCCGTTGTGCGACAAATCCAACATTGCCATCAGACAAAGCAACCTGTTCTTATCGGAACTGTCTCGATCGAAAAATCCGAAGCCTTGTCGCAACAGCTGAAGAAGGCGCATGTCCCGCACCAAGTGCTGAACGCGCGCAGGCACGCGCAAGAAGCCCAAATCATCGAGCAGGCAGGGCGAGCGGGAGGTGTCACCATCGCCACCAACATGGCAGGACGCGGTACCGATATACAATTGGGCGGCAATCTTGATGCCATGCTCGCGCGATGCAAAAACGACGCTGCGCGAGAAAAAACGCTGCCTGAAATCCGCTCCAACGCCGAGCAAGTACGCAACGCAGGAGGGCTCTATATATTAGGCACAGAGCGACACGAAAGCCGCCGCATCGACAATCAACTGCGAGGAAGGGCAGGGCGGCAGGGCGATCGGGGGCAATCGAAATTCTTCCTCAGCCTTGAAGACGATCTCATGCGCATCTTCGGCTCGAAAAGGCTGGACAACATGCTGCAAAAACTGGGCATCCGTCCTGAGGAAGCCATCTCGCATCCGTGGGTGAGCAAAGCCATCGAAAAGGCGCAGAAGAAAGTCGAAGAGCAAAACTTTGAAGTAAGAAAACAACTGCTCAAGTTCGACGATGTCACCAACGATCAACGCAAGATCGTATTCGCGCAAAGGCGAGCCTTTATGAACGAAGAAGAATCGCAAAGCGAGCTTGTCGAAGAGTTTCGCAAAGAGCTGCTCGACACGACGGTCGCGCGCGCCATCCCCGAACGCGCCATGGCAGAGCAGTGGAACTTGCAGGGATTGCACGAAGAGGTTTTGCGCTTGTTCGCGCAAGACTTACCGATCGAGGCGTGGGCGAAAGAAGAGGGGGTTGCCGAAGAGGTTTTGAAAGAACGCATCGCCGATGCCGTGCGACGACGCACAGAGCAACAGAAAGCGCAAGTCTCGCAGCTCTTGATGCAGGAGGCTGAGCGCGCATTGCTGTTGCAAGTTCAAGACGCTCTGTGGAAGGAGCACTTGGGGCAGTTGGATCATTTACGACAGGGAATCGGATTGCGATCATACGGGCAGCAAGATCCTCTGAATGCCTATCGCAAGGAAGCCTTTAACCTCTTCGAGAGCATGCTGTGGTTGCTGAAGGAAAATGTTGTAGCCTTACTCTCGCGCCTGACCTTCGATATGGAGCGTCCTTCTCAAGGTCGGCAAAGGCGCAATGCTTCGCAAGACTCTAGACACGACTCTAATCAAGTCCTGCTGCAGCATAGGGGAGAGGGCAGAGGCGAGGCGCAGAGCAAAGGCGAGGGGGGAGACTCGACCTCGCCTGTTGTGAGGGGGGAGAAGGTGCGGCGCAATGCACCTTGTCCGTGCGGGTCGGGCAAGAAGTACAAGCATTGCCACGGACGCTTAACTTAGAGATTGGGTTTGGCGCGCGGGCAAGGGAAAGGGTTAGGAGTAGCAGGCGATGTTTTCTAGCAGAAAAAAGGAGAAGGTAAGAATCGATGATTCTTTTCGCTCAGTTAACTACGACGAGCGTGGGGTTCGTGTTTCTGCGTTAGTTTTTCATTATACGGGGATGCGCTCCGAGGCTGCTGCTTTGGATAGGTTATGCGATGGGGAGTGCGAGAATCGTGTTTCGGCGCATTATGTAGTTTCTCAGGAGGGGGTTGTGTATGGGCTGGTCGATGAGCGGTATCGCGCTTGGCATGCGGGGGTAGGTTATTGGCGGGGGTGTCGAGATCTCAACGATTGTTCTATTGGGATTGAGGTTGTGAATCCTGGACATGAGTTTGGCTATTGTGAATTCCCTAGATGTCAGATGGAGGCGGTGTTGGGGTTATCTTTGGATATTGTTAGGCGGTATAGAATTTTGTCGCCGTGGATTTTGGGACACTCGGATATTTCGGTGGGTAGGAAGAGGGATCCTGGCGAGTTATTTGACTGGCGTTATTTAGCTGAGGGGGGGGTTGGTTTTTTTCCTAACAAGGCGACGGAGGAAGATAATAATAATGGAGTTAATGGTATAGAGAGGCGGATGGGTGTTTTGTTGGGGATGATGGGTTATGATTGTGGAGTTGGGGATGGAGTTGGATTGGGGGATTGTGTGGAGGCTTTTCAGCGGAGATGGCGTGTGGGGAGGGTAGATGGGGTTGTGGATGGGGAGTGTGTGGGGATTGCGGAGGGGGTGTTGCGGGGATGGGGTGAGTTATAGTTTTTTATATTTTTATATGCATGGTATGTCTGCCTTTGCTTGCTTGCTCATGGGCGCGCTCTTTTGATTAGGTAGCATACGCAAGACGAGCGAGCCGTAGGCGAAGTGAGTTTTGCGCATGGGGGGTGTGGGGGGACGAAGTTCCCCCGCAAAAGACCCCGCGTCAGCGGAGCGCACGAAGTGCGTATCTACGCGCGGGAGAATTTTCTACGCACTCGCGCGACGATCTAGCGCGAGATGCGTAGCCTCTTATTCAAAAGCGCATTGCGAAGCAATGCGCAAGCTGACTCGTAACGCGGTAGAGTGTGTCTGTTCTGCGTGGGCGTGTCTGCCTTTGCTCGCCTGCGCTTTATGAGGAGCGCGCATCGCAAAGGCAGACACGGGCTTTATCTACGCGCAAAGCGCGTAGCCTCTTGTTACCAAAGCGCGTTTCGCAGAAACGCGCAAGCTGACTCGTAACACGGTAGGGCGATGAGTTTGTTGCCTATCTGTTGCGCTCGTGCTCATGCTTTTTAATGGCACGCTCTCGCGCAACAGATGCATTTTAATTTTTTTAATTATCAATTTTAACTTCTTTTATGTCCCAATTTTTAATTTTAAGTTTTGTTTGGTCATTAGTTGTATCAAGAACCTTATTCGCTCTTGATAAAAATTTTCCTTGATAATTTTCATTATCTTTAACTAAACGATAGAACGTATCCCAGTCGACTTCTTCACGCTCTTTGGCAGGAATCAAGATTTGACCTTCAGATGATTTTTTACGGTCAAGGCGAATTACGCCAACGCCATGAAGGTTTGCTAGTCGGCGAAGTTCTTGGGAAGTTTCTTCGTCGCCAATCTTGCCAGTGGCAAGATAGGCAAAGTTTGCCCAAAAAGAATTGGCTACCGTTTGAAAAAACGATTGCCTTATATTACTTTGATTGATCTCATTTTTTACTTCAAATGACCAAAATTTAAATCGTTTGTAACCAAGCCCTCGCATAAGGCTTACAATTTCATTTCCCGAAAAATTTTCTTGCATATCTTGCAAACCAACCACGTCTGGATAACGCCATTTATTAAACCCAGCCACTTGACCTGTGTTGCCAGAATGAGGTATATGACGGCTGTATACTTTATATCCAGACGAGTGATACATATATTCTGCTAGCACAGGGTAAAGCTCTTTTTCAAGTTTCCTTTCTTGTTCTTCTATTTCTTTTCTTTCTTGTTCTTCTCTTCTTTGCTTTTCATTTTCTTGTTTTAATTTACCTTGCTCCCTCCTATTCTGTTCTCCCTTATCTTCTGCTTTTTTAATTGTAACTTCGGCATCAGTATAATAAAGAAATTTTTTCTTTTGACTGTCGCGCAAAGAAAATAGGCGAGGTCGTACAGTTGGATCAACTTGCAAGTCAGGATGTTTTTCCTTGAATTTATCAAAGGAATTGTTTGTTGATATTTCTCTCCTAATTTGATGAATCAAACCTTCATCATCAAAGTTTGATTTGGTTTTTTTTGCTTGTGCATATTTTGGATTATGAACGACAATACGATAAGCAATTGTCATCGCGTCCAGTTCACTAGTCGCATCTTCCTTTTGCGCATCAAGAAGAACATTGTAAAACATATCTGCTAGAAGAGTTTGTTTTTTAGCCATAATCGCATCCTTTCGTTAGGGTTGTTTTCGTGAAAGAAGCATGCTAGCAAAGCAAAACAGCCTCGTCAATCTTTTTTACCGTATCTGTTGCGCTACATTATTGACGCACACGGCAAGCCGTGTGCTATGGTGCTCCGCTGACGCGTGGTCTTTTGCGGGGGAACTTCGTCTGCTCTAAGCTACGCTCGCTCGCTTTGCTCGCTCCGCCACTCGCCTCTCGCCTCGCTTTTTTACGAGGCGAGCAAGACGGCTCTTGCCCCATGCGCAAAACTCTCTTCGCCCAAAAATAATCTTAAGGCTCGCTCGTCTTGCGTTTTTCCATCAATACAAAAACGCCCGTCAATTTCTTCTAGAAACCCCTTGACTCCCTCCTCCCCCCCTGCTATCCTGCCCCTGCAGGCGGTCGGGCGAACGCGTGCGTCCCTTAACTCCCTTAAGAAAGACGCACGAGGAAAGTCCGGGCTCCACGAAGCATTGATGCCGGATAACCCCCGGCGAGCAAGTCCACAAAACAAGCTTAGGGAAAGCGCCACAGAAAATATACCGCCTCAATCATAAGATAGATGCCTCGCGTATCCATCTTTGAAAAAGGTAAGGGTGAAATGGTGCGGTAAAAGCGCACCGCGCGTTCGGGTAACCAACGCGGCAAGGCAAGCCCCATCAGGAGCAAGACCACTCGACGCAACCTCCCCAAAAGAGGAAATTCGGCTTCGGATGCGTCGAAGGCAGTCGCAAGAGGTGGCGAGTAATCGCTACCCTAGATGAATGTTCGCCTCGCACAAGGACATCGCGTCCCGCGAAACAGAACCCGGCTTACTAGACCGCCTGCAACCTCATCTTATCCCCACCCTCATAAACTCTCCTTGCACTTCTCTTCCGCCAACTCTATAGTAGACGCATGTCCCAAGACTCCTCCCCCGAAGACTCCGTTTCCCTGAAAGACGAGCGTAGCGGAAAAACTATCCGCCTGCCCGTGCACAACGGAACGCAAGGTGCACCCGTCGTAGATATCTCAAGACTGCACGCAGAACTCGGATACTACACCTACGACCCAGGATACGGCGCAACAGGTAGCTGCTCCTCCGCCATTACCTTCATCGACGGCGACAAAGGCGTGCTCATGCACCGCGGATACGAAATAGAAGAGCTCGCCTTCAAAAGCGACTACCTCGAAGTCTGCTACCTCCTGCTCAACGGCGAGCTCCCGAATAAAATCCAAAAAGAAGAATTCTGCCAAATCATCCGAAACCACACCATGCTGCACGACCAAATACAGTACTTCTTCCGAGGATTCCGAAGAGACGCACATCCCATGGCTATCATGGTCGCCGTCGTCGGAGCGCTCTCCGCCTTCTATCACGACTCGCTAGATATTCAAGACGCAGAACAACGCAAACTCGCCTCTATCCGAATGATCGCTAAAATGCCAACCATCGCAGCGCAAGTCTACAAGTACACCATCGGACAACCCTTCGTCTCGCCGCGCAACGACTTGGGCTATGTAGAAAACTTTCTGAATATGACCTTCTCCGTGCCTGCCGAAAACTACAAGGCAGATCCCACCGTCGTGCACGCCTTAGAGCAAATCTTTATCCTACACGCCGATCACGAGCAGAACGCATCTACCTCGACAGTGCGATTGGCGGGCTCGTCGGGAGCCAATCCCTTTGCTTGTATTGCGGCGGGTATCTCCTCGTTGTGGGGACCAGCGCACGGAGGGGCGAACGAAGCGGTGCTGAAGATGTTGGCAGACATGCAGGATACCTCGCGTATTCCTGAATTTCTCGCGCGAGCAAAGGACAAGGACGATCCCTTTCGCTTGATGGGATTCGGGCATCGTGTCTACAAGAACTACGATCCTCGTGCTGCAGTGTTGCGAAAATGCACGGAGGGTGTTTTGCGCTCTATGGGCGTTGAGCGCGAGCCCTTGTTCGAGCGCGCGCGCGCTTTGGAGAAGATGGCTTTGGAGGACAAGTATTTTGTCGAGCGCAAGTTGTTTCCGAATGTTGATTTTTATTCGGGCATTTTATTGCGTGCGATGGGTTTTCCGACAAGTATGTTTACGGTGTTGTTTGCTTTGGCGCGCACGGTGGGCTGGGTTGCGCAGTGGCGTGAGATGGTGGAAGATCCTTCGGCGCGTATTGGCAGACCGAGACAATTGTATTGTGGTAAGACGAAGCGTCCTTTTGTGGATTTGGAAAAAAGGTAGATTCTTTCAAGGTCTTGTATATTTCAATTGATGGAAATACCTCGCGCACATGGAACGCGCGGATAGTTTTTACGGATGCAGGGCATGCGCATGCGCTAATCTTTCGTTGATGCGTAGAAGTGTTGTTGCGGGGAGCGCGAGGGAGTAATCCCTCGCAAAAGACCCCGCGTCAGCGGAGCGCCATAGCACACGGCTTGCCGTGTGCGTCCATGATATATTGGTGCGCTTTATCTACGCACGGGGGAATTTATCCCAACGCGCTCGCGGAACAGATATGCGCCTTCTACGCGCGTAGCGCGTAGCCTCGTATTCAAAAGCGCGAGGCTTTGCCTCGCGCAAGCTGACTCACAACATGGCACAGCGATTCTGTTTTCCTCGTCCTAGAGATAAAAAAATCGCGCGGAGCGCGTCGTTAGGAAGTTTTAAAAGAATTGTAAAAACTATACCGATAGTAAATCTTACCCGTCTCATCCACTTTTTCAATGTTGTCCTCTTCTTCTCCTTTCTTATCTAAAACCGTAGTGTTTAATTTTACCGAGCAAGACATTTCGGAAAAATATTGGCGCAAGGTGCTTTCTTCTTTGAAAAAAGAAAATTCCATTGCGTTAATACGCTTTCTAATTTTATCGTCTTTCAAACATTTTTCTATTTCGTTTCGAATTTCCCTTTCTTTTTCCGAATTTCCATAATGCGGAAGCAGGTATTCTCTTCCTTCTTCTCCCCCTTTTTCTTTTGCCAAAGATTCCTTCGCGAGTTTGAGAGCAAGAGGGCTTTGGTTTTTTTCAAATTTAAGGTGTTGCTTGAAACGACTAAGAATATTTTTAGCTTGGTTGCCCTGATAGGAAATATTATATTTTTTTCGTAACTCATCGTTTTTGGCGCGACCGACATAAACAGCCTTCCCTGCATCCCAAAAAGAATAAATTCCGCCAGCTTTGATGATTTCGGGGTTGTTTTGTTTCGAATCCCAGTCCTCTATCTTGATGCGGTTGCGACACAATGCATCCATGTTTGTATCTATGCTAGCTCGCGCTGTTTCGAATATATTTTTGATGAAATCGTCCATTTTCTTGTCCCTATTTGCTGTTGAACCTTTTGCATCACATATTGTAGTGCAACTTGAAAAAAAAATATAATTTTTTTAGAGCAAGCATGAGCAGAGCCGCCGTACCATGTTACTAGTCAGCTTGCGAGGGCGCGAAAAACACTCAACATACATAACCTTCTATGATTTCTTCTGCTGCGAGCGAAACAGCATGTAGCGATAGGAATCATCCAAAGCACGCAAGCTCGCTACAATAATGTTCGCAGAAACACCCACCGTCGTCCAACTCTCGCCGCCCTCGTTCATAAAATCAATCGAAACACGCGTCGTCGCCTCCGTGCCGCTCGATCCCTCGTCGGGCGGAATAATCCGTACATGATAATCTACTAAACGCAAACCCTCCAACGGCGGATATAACTCCGTCAATCCCTTGCGTAAAGCCTTATCCAAAGCATTAACAGGACCATGCTCGCTCACCGCCGCCGTCAATCGTTCGACACTCTCTCCCACCTTTTTCTCTCCCGCCTTTTTCTTGCTATCCGTCTCCTTGCTTTTAGCACGCAACGAGACGATCGCCTCGGATTCGATCACCTCCTCGCCCAAAGCATTCCAACGCCGCTCGTCCATTACACGAAAACGATCGATCGTATAAAAATCAACAACATTTCCCCGAACGCGCAATGCTAATAGACTCAAACTCGCCTCCGAATCCTCGTAGCTGTAGCCCTCCGACTCGCGCTGCTTCACCTCTTCCAACAGACGATTCAACTGCCCGTCCGAAAACTCTCCTAACCCCAAGTCGCCCAAACGCATCTTCAAGTTCGCACGACCCGCCTGATCCGAAACTACAATTTTGCGACGATTGCCAACCCTCTCAGGTGCTATATGCTCGTAGGCGCGCGTCTCGCGGGCAACCGCCGAGCCATGCAAGCCACCCTTGTGCGCAAACGCCGACACACCCACATAAGGCGACTCCGCACGAGGAACACGATTTAATCGATGATCTAACAAGCGCGACAAATCTACCAATCGAGTCAGAGATTGCTCCTCGACGCTTGTGCGCAACCCCATCTTTAGCATGAGATTGGGGATGATGGCGATTAGGTCGGCGTTGCCGCAACGCTCGCCGATGCCGTTGAGCGTCCCCTGCACCTGATCCGCTCCCGCGCGTACCGCCGCTAGAGAGTTGGCAATCGCATTGCCCGTGTCGTTGTGCGCGTGAATGCCCAAATTTATTTTTTTGTTTATTTTTTCGTAGTTCACTAAACGCGCGCTCACCTCGCTGGTGATGCGCTCGACCTCGAAGGGTAGCGTGCCGCCGTTCGTGTCGCACAGCACCAGCGTTGAGGCTCCCCCTGCCGCCGCTGCCTCCAAGCAGGCGAGCGCGTAGGAAGAATCTAACTTGTAGCCGTCGAAAAAATGTTCGGCATCGAAAAAGCAGTTGCCCTCGCCCTTGCGCTTGACCGTCTCGGCGCACGAATCTTTGATCATGCGTAAGTTTTCTTCGCGTGCGATCTTCAACACCTCGTCTACTTGGAAGGCGGAGCTCTTGCCGACGAGGCAGGCGAGCGGACTCTTCGCCGAGAGAACTTGCGTCAGGCTGGGATCGTTGCCTGCGCTGCGCTCGGCGCGACAGGTCATGCCGAAGGCGACGAGCTTGGCATGCGCGAATTGCGGCGGGTTTGCAAAAAATTTGCTGTCGGAAGGATTAGCCCCTGGCCAGCCGCCCTCGATATAATCGATGCCGAACTGATCGAGCGCGTTCGCCAACACGCGCTTGTCGGCGAGCGAGAAGTCCACGCCTGAACTCTGCGCTCCGTCGCGCAAGGTCGTGTCGAACAGCGTGATGTGGCGTGCGCTCATTCTGCCTCTTGCCTTCTCTTGTATGACGCTGTGATGTACCAGTGCGAGCCGTCGCACCCGTCTTTGATCTCGACACCTTGGCTTTCAAGTTCATGGCGAATTTTATCGGCCATGACAAAGTCGCCTATTTTACGCGCGGCTTCTCGCATTTCTACGCGCTCTTCGATCCACCTGCGAAATTTATCGGAGGGGTTGTGGTTTTCTCTGGCAGCAGCGAGTCGTTGTTCGTCTTGCAACAGCCCTAACAATCCGCTCGCTTTTTTGAGCGCGCGTACTGCGCGAGAATGTTTTGCGCCTTCCGACACCGAAATCCTGTCGGCGCATGAAAACAGGTGCGCCAAGGCGAGCGGCGTGTTCAAGTCGTTACAAAGATCGGCATCGACATCAAAATCGAGGTCGTAGGTTGGGGTATCGGAATCGTCCGATGTGTTTTCTTCTGCTGCTAGCGCGTAGAGGCGGTCGAGATTTTTTTCTGCCTCGCACAAGCGTTGTATCGAGAAATTCAACGGATGACGATAGTGGGTGCGCAGGAGGGCGAGTCGAATCGCCTCGCCGCTGAAGCGTTTCAACAGGTCGCAGACAAGGTGGAAGTTTCCCAGCGACTTCGACATTTTCTTGCCCTCGCACAATACATAGCCGTTATGCATCCAGTGCTTGACGAAAGGCTCATCGGGGTGCGCGGCGCAAGATTGAGCGATCTCGTTCTCGTGGTGAGGGAAGATTAAATCCTGCCCTCCGCCGTGTATATCGATCTTGCCGCCCAAGTAACGACGGCTCATCGCCGAGCATTCGATATGCCAGCCCGGTCTGCCGCGCGTGTTATTTACATTGCCCCATGGCGAATCCCAACCTTCTTCCTCCTTCGCCACAGGTTTCCATAGCACGAAGTCTCCCTCCTCGCGCCGACAGGGCAGAGGGGCTACGCGCGCGCCGTCCAAGTTGCCCTCAATGCTGCCCGCGCTCAATGCCATACCCCCGCGCCCCGACAGCTTGCCGTAGCCTTGAAAACTTTTCACTGAAAACAGAACATGCCCATCGTCGCTCTTGTAAGCACTGCCGTTTTCAAGCAGGCGTTCGATCATCGCGATCATCTCAGCGATATGCTCGGTTGCGCGCGGCTCTTCGTCAGGCTCGACGCAACCCAAGGCTTGCGCGTCGGCGTGAAACGATGTTGTCGTTTGTGCGGTGAGCAGCGAGGGCGCGATGCCTTCTTCACGCGCACGCGCCAAGATCTTGTCGTCGACATCGGTGATGTTGCGTACATAAACAAGCTTCTCGTAGTGCCGCCGCAACAATCTTGCTACGAGATCGAAGACGACGAGCGAACGCGCGTTGCCCAAGTGGATGCAATCATAGACGGTCGGCCCGCACACATAGAGGCGTACGCAAGCCTTGTCGTAGGGACAAAATTGCTCGACATGCCCGGAAGCGGTGTTGAAAAGTTGAATCGACATGGCTACAGGCAGGCATCGTGCGTGAAGTAGCTCAGAAGACTCGCGCGAGGACTTGGTCTTCCTTGACCTGCCCCTGTCGTTTTTCCAAGTAGCGTTGATGATACTCTTCGGCGCGCCAAAAGCGCGTTTTCGCTACTATTTCGGTGGCGATGGGCTGTCGGAAATGTTTCTGCGCCTCGCTACGCGAGCGTTCGGCTTTGCCGCGTTGCTCCTCGTCGAGGACAAAGATCGCCGAGCGATATTGTCGCCCGACATCGAATCCTTGGCGATCTTTTTGCGTGGGATCGTGGATCGTCCAAAAGACCTCCAGCAACGCCTCGAAGGTGAGTTTTTTGCGATCGAAGGCAAGCGCGCAAACCTCGGCGTGTCCCGTATCGCCTCGGCAGATGGTGCGGTAGGTGGGATCTTTTGTCTCGCCGCCCGTGTAGCCGACCTCGCTGCTCTCCACTCCCGCAACGCGCCGCAAGCGTGCCTCGATGCCCCAAAAACAACCCGCCGCTAAAATAGCGCGCTCCAACCCCGCAGCTCCCGCCGTTCCGTTGAGATCGCGCGGTGCTACGCCCGCTCCATTGCTTGCGTCAAAAAATGTCATAGTTGCTCTTCACTCCGCGTTGTCTTGCGTTTGCGCTCGTGTTGCGTTTAAGCAAGGTTATGTCGTAGATTCAAGTCCACACTCTAGTCCACACTCTAGCGAAAAACTCTCGACAAGGCAAAGAGAGGCAAACATGCCAAAAAATCATGCAAAGTTTTGAAGAAACCTTCACAGGCGCCCTAGGCGAAACCCTGCACGGCAGGTTGGAACAACCAACAGGTCCCACCGTAGCATACGCGCTGTTCGCCCATTGCTTCACTTGTGGGAAGGACTCGATTGCCGCAACCCGCATCACGCGCGCGCTCGCCGAGAGGGGTATCGCTACATTGCGTTTTGATTTCACGGGGTTGGGCAACTCGGACGGCGATTTCGCCAACACAAACTTTACAACTAATATAGCCGATCTGACAGCAGCGGTCGAGCATCTCAGCACGAAATATCGTCCGCCCAGCCTGTTGTTGGGACATTCGTTGGGGGGGGCTGCCGTCTTGTCGCTCGCCGCTAACTCTGCGCTGAAGTGTGCCGTCGCTACGCTGGGTGCACCCTTCGATCCCGCCCATGTCGTCCATCTGTTTGCGGGCGCGCGAGAGAAGATCGAACAAGACGGCGTCGCCGAAGTAAACTTGGGAGGACGACCTCTGCGTATCGGTAAAAGCTTCTTGGACGATTTGGACAAGGGAGACAAAATCTTGCAAAACTTCAAACAACCCCTGCTCGTCCTGCACGCGCCGCGCGATAAAATTGTCGGCATAGAGAATGCAGAAAAAATCTTTCGCGCCGCTCAACATCCGAAAAGCTTTGTCTCGCTCGACAGCGCAGATCATCTGCTTCTCAACAAGCACGATGCCGAGTATGCAGCAAAGGTTATCGCCGCGTGGGCATCACGCTACATGACGCAGGAAGCAGAAGGTATGGCGCAAGAAAGTCCTTCGGAAGTGTGCGTGCAAGAAAGTCTTCGCTCAGCCTTGGAACAGACGATCACGAGCGGACGGCATATGTTGATCGCCGACGAACCTCAACGCTTGGGCGGCTTCGATCGAGGACCTTCACCATTCGATTATATTCTCGTTGCGCTGGGTGCTTGCACGACGATCACCTTGCGCGTGTATGCGAAACGCAAGGCGATCCCTTTGCGGCGTGCGCAAGTTCGCTTGATGTTTGACGGGCAAGGAGAAGGGCAAAAGCATCGTCTCAAACGCCTTGTGACACTGGAGGGAGACTTGGACGACGCACAGCGCAAGACCTTGTTGGAGATTGCTGACAAATGTCCTGTGCATCGTGCTTACAGCAAGGGGATGGAGGTTGCGACCGAAGAGGTGCAGGGAGAGGGAAGTTAATTTTCTTGCGGGTTAGATAGTTTTTTTGTGGATAAGTAAGAAAAAAAAATAAAATCTATTGACAGCATGCGTTTTAAGGTTCATAAAGTCAGGTAGATAAGGCTTCGGACATGAGTTCGGGAGACATGAGTTCTTGAATATTTGCTCGAAGACCTTATATACCATTATACAACATTAGAGGAATTTTTCATGGCGAAAGATATCACAGCGTTAATACGCGCAGAAGAAGCGGTGATCTCCGCGAGCGAAAAACGCTTGAAGAAATTGCGAGCGATTGCTAAAGAACTTGCAGAATTGAGCCAAGGCTCTACCGCTGCTGCTCCCAAAAAACGCGGTCGCAAGAAAGGCTCGACGACAAAGACAACAAAGACAACAAAGAAAGCAAAGCGCGGCGCACCACGCGGCAAACGCACGGGTCCTACGCTCGCTGAAGAAATACTCAAAGTGGTGGGCGGCGGTGGCAGCCTCACCAGCGGAGATATCGTGCGCGAAGTGATCGATGTCAGAGCAGGAACAAAACCCCCTTCCGTCTATACAACGCTCAATAAGTTGAAAAAGGACGGACGGCTCTATCAAGAAGGCGGCTTCTGGTACAGCAATCCATAACCTCCTCGAAATCTTAACCCCCGCCGAGCAAGGAGAGGGTAGCGACAAAAAAAAACGCTTCCCTTTCCACTCTGCCTTTCCACTCTGCCTCTGCTCTCTTTTTTTTAAAGGATCGCCGTGCGCGCTCCCATAATGGCAGAGCCTACGCGTACGTGGGTCGCGCCGTGCGTAATCGCCTCGGTATAGTCGGCGCTCATTCCCATGCTCAACTGCGAAAGCCCATGCTCGCGCGCAAGCTGTGCCAGCAAGGCGAAGTAAGGAGCAGGCATCTCATCGTGCGGAGGTAAGCACATCAAGCCCGCAATAGGAAGCGCGCACTCCTCGCGGGCAAGGCGCAAGAAAGATTCTAACTCCTGCAACGCTACGCCCGCCTTCTGTCGCTCGCAGCCGATGTTGACCTGCACAAAACACGAAACAGATTTGGACATCTTCGCCATCGCTTCCGCCAAAGCGTAGGCAAGGCGCGGACGATCGAGGCTGTGGATCACATCGAACAAACGCACGGCTTGCAAAGCCTTGTTGCTTTGCAACGCGCCCACGGCGTGCAAGCATAGGTCGGGATAGTCGTCTCTGACACCTTCCCATTTGTCGTGTGCCTCTTGCACGCGGTTCTCGCCGAAATGCCGATGTCCATGTTGATGTCCGTGTTGATGTCCGTGTTGATGTCTATGTCCTTCTCCCTGTTCTTGTCCATGCCCATGCGAGAGCAGAGGCTTTATGCGTGCCAGAGGATGTGTTTTCGTGATCACGATCAGCTCGACCTCGTGGGTAGGCTGCGGACGATGCTCGGCAATCGTATTTTTTACCGCCTCGAAGCGTTGCAACAGAGGTTCGTCTTGCTCGGCGTGTGGTGATTTTACTTGCATACCGTCAGCATACAGGCTAGAGTGGCGATGGCAAGAAGGGAGGAGAGCAGTTTCCTCCGCTGAAATGTTTCTGCAACACAAAAAACAAAGGAGCGAAAAATGAAAAGACGCAACTTTTTAACTGCAGCCTCGGGTTTGATCGGTGCCGCGATTGGCGGCGGTGCTGTTTGGCTTTCCAACCAAAGTAAAGACGGTATGGCAGGTCCTGCCGTCGCAACGGGCAAGCGCGAGCTGACGATGGTCATGACATGGCCGAAGAAGTTTCCCGGTCTCGGCACAGGGGCAGAGAGGCTTGCTGACTCGATCACAGCAGCAACCGACGGCAGACTGACGGTGAAACTCTACGCCGCGGGCGAGCTTGTGCCTGCTTTCGAATCCTTCGACGCGGTCTCGCAAGGTACCGCCGACATGATGCATGCCGCCTCCTACTATTGGGTCGGCAAGTCCCCGGGCTTTGCCTTCTTCACCGCCGTGCCCTTCGGGCTGACGGCGAACGAGCTCAATGCGTGGGTCGAATGGGGTGGTGGACAGGAGTTGTGGGATTCGCTTTCTGCCGACTTCAACATGAAATCGATCCTCGCCGGCAACACGGGCGTGCAGATGGGTGGATGGTTCCGCAAGGAGATGAACACCCTTGAAGACTTCAAAGGCGTGAAAATGCGGATCCCCGGATTGGCAGGCGCGGTTTTGGACAAGCTCGGTGGCTCGGCAGTAACCCTGCCCGGCGGCGAACTCTTCCAAGCGCTGCAGTCGGGAACGATCGACGCGACCGAATGGGTGGGACCGTGGAACGACCGTGCCATGGGCTTCTATAAGGTTGCCAAGTTCTACTACTACCCCGGTTTCCACGAACCCGGAGCAGGGCTGGAGTGCGCCTTCAATTTGGAGACTTGGAACAGCTTCTCCGATGCCGACAGGGTGCTCTTGACCGGCTTGTGTCGTGCTGAGAACGATCACATGCTGGCAGAATACAATGCCAAGAATGCCGCGGCGTTGGATGATCTGATCAAGAATGAAGGCGTGCAGCTCAAGCGATTCTCGTCCGAGATCTACGCAGGGCTCGGAAAGGGTTGGCAAGAGGTGCTTGAAGAAAAAGTGCTTGCAGGCAACGATGCCAAAGCCAAAAAAATCGGCGAAGCCTTCCTCGCCTTCCGCAAGGAGGTCGCAGGATGGACAAAACTTTCCGAACAAGCCTATGTGGAAGAGCGGGAAAAATTGCTCTGATCGACTTGGAATAAAATAAGACTGGCGGCGAGAGACCCTCGCCGCCAGTTTTAACAAGCAAGTTTGTTGGTCGCTTGACCGCTCTTACGAAGGACGCTTACAAGTGGAAAAATTGTTGCTCAAAGGCGAGGCGGTCAACCGCTGGCTCGGCAAGGTCGGGGCGGGGGCTGTGTTGCTGATCGTCTTCTTGCAATTCGTTATCGTCTTGGCGCGCTATATGTTCGGCTTCAATGTCATTTGGATGCAAGACATGGTCACCTACGGACACGCCTCCATCTTCATGTTGGGTGCCGCCTTTACCTTCGCCGACGATGGGCATGTGCGCATCGACATCCTCTACAACCGTTGGAGCAAAGGTCAGCAGGCGCGCGTCAATTTTTACGGCTCGCTGTTTTTGCTGCTACCCTTTTGCCTGCTTATGCTGTGGCTTGCCGTGCCTTATGTAGTCGAGTCGTGGCAGAATCTGGAAGGCTCGTTCCAAACGATGGGGTTGCAGTTCGTCTATCTGCTCAAAAGCCTTCTGATCGTCTTTCCCATAAGCCTGATGGTTCAAGGCGCGTTGTTGGCTTTTCGTGCCTATCTTGTTATGGAGCAGGATTCCTGACCTTTCCGTCATGTTTGCGCTTACCGATATTCTTTGCATTTTGATGCTTGTAACCTCGTTTGGGGCGTTGTTGCTGGGTTTTCCGGTGGCTTTCACGCTGGCGGGAGCAGGCGTTTTTTGGGGGTTGGTCGGCGTGCTGCTCGGCGTCTTCGACTTCGCCTTCCTTGGTGCCTTGCCGTCGCGGATCTACGGCAACAGCATGATCAATGTTATTCTGATCGCCGTCCCTCTGTTCGTCTTCATGGGCTTCATGCTGGAGCGATCGAAGGTCGCCGAAGAGATGTTGGAAACGATGGGGGGATTGTTCGGCTCTTTTCGTGGAGGGTTGGGCATCTCGGTAGCCCTAGTTGGCGGCTTGCTCGCCGCCTCGACGGGCATCGTCGGAGCGACGGTGGTGACGATGGGCTTGCTGTCGCTGCCCAGCATGCTGAAGCATCGTTACTCCCCGCGCTTGGCTTGTGGCACGATCTGCGCTGCAGGAACTTTGGGACAGATTGTTCCTCCCTCGATCGTGCTGATTCTGTTGGGAGACCAAGTGTCGAACGCCTACATCGAGGCGCAGAGGAGCATGGGAAACTTTTCGCCTGAACCCATTTCCGTAGGCGATCTGTTCGCAGGCGCGCTACTCCCCGGATTTTTGTTGGTCGGCTTGTACATTGCCTATATCGTTGGCTACGCTTTCTTCCGTCCTGAGGCGGCACCCGCCGTGCCGCGCTCGCAGTTGCGCGCGGTTTCGCCGATGCAGATTGCAACGGCAATTCTTCCTGCGATAGGGTTGATCCTGGCGGTGTTGGGATCCATCCTCTTCGGCTTTGCCACCTCGACCGAGGCGGCGGCGGTCGGTGCCGTCGGAGGCTTGTTGCTCGGCGCCTTGAAGTGCGGCAACAACAAAACGACAACGCGCGTCCTCTACTTTGCCCTAGCAGCCTTTGTGCTGATGATCACGCTCACCTTCTTCTTCGACATGCGTATCGCGCGCGACAATGCGCCGCTCGTCGATCGCGTAGCCCTTGCGTTCGCTCTGTTATTAGGCTTTTTCGTCTTGGCATCGCTGGTCTATGCGGCGCGGGTGGTGCATCGCGCAAAAATTTTGACCGAGGTGATGCAGCGCACGATGCAGGTGTCGTCGATGGTCTTCGTGTTGCTGATTGGCGCGATGATGTTTTCCTTGGCTTTTCGCGCTTTGGGCGGCGACGAGATGGTCGAACAATTCCTGTTGAACTTGCCAGGAGGCTTTGTCGCGCAGTTGCTCGTCGTGATGTTGCTGATTTTCTTTTTGGGATTCTTTTTGGATTTCATTGAAATCATTTTCGTCGTAGTTCCCTTGACAGTACCAGTGTTGTTGTTGAGCGGGGTCAGCCCTGTGTGGTTGGGGGTTTTGATCGCGCTCAATTTGCAGACCTCGTTCATGACACCACCGTTTGGCTTTTCGCTGTTTTACTTGCGCGGGGTGGCGCCGAAGTCGGTGACAACAGGAGATATTTATCGTGGAGTTGCTCCGTTCATCGTCTTGCAGCTCGTCGGATTGGCCTTGACGGCTTGCTTTCCGATCCTGACGGACTGGTTGCCGAATCTGCTCTATGGGTCGGACTACTCTCTGCGCTAAGTCATTGCCAAGTCATTGCCAAGTCATTGCTAAGTCATTCGCGCCTTGTGCGCCGAGGCGTTAGAAGGAGGGGATAAAAAAGCAACTCCTTGCTTATCGTCTCCGCATCGCCCCCGCATCACCTCCGAATCACCCCCGAATCACTTTGCCTTGCCTTGGCTTTGCTCGTCTCCGCATACAGCGATCCTCACAAAAAACGCTGAAATATCAAGAGGATGCTTCCCTCGCCGCTGATTTTTGCTGTGCCTTGCCATCTTCTAGCCTTTTTTAAAAGCAAGAGCTATATTTTTCCAAACAGGAATTTTTTCTCACTTTTCCCCACTTTTTTTTGTTTGCTCGAAAATATCTTGTTTGACCGCCCTGCCTAGATGATGCCTAGTCAACATTGTCGCTAGCCCGATTCGTCGAACACATCTGTCCTCAAGATGGCAGGCGCAGGAAGGCAGACAAAAACATTTTCTCCTATTTTGTTGAAAAGAAGCCCTTTTCGACCACGGCGGAGCATCGTCTGGATAACGCTTGTCCATAAACTTGTCCGTAAAAAGACACCCGCTACTAACACAACTTAACAAGAGACACGATGACGATACCAAGAATAACAGTATGAGCGCGCACATGGACAACCAGTGGTCTAGGATGCGAGCCATCGTGCGGAGCGAAATCGGCGAATCGGCTTTCGACCGCTGGATCAAAATCTTGACGCTTTCGAGCTGGAACGGCAAAACCGTAACGATCCTCGCGCCGACGGCAGCGATCAGCTCTTGGGTGCGTCAAAACTATCGCCAGCGTCTGCAACAGCTTTGGCGCGATCTGAACCCCGATGTCGTCGAGATCGTCATCGCCTCGCCCAGCGAGCTCGATGCCGATGCGGAGGAGGAAGAAGAGAAATCAACTCTTTCTTTGACCCCGCCCTTTTCGGACAAACCCAATCAGGTGTGGCGTTTCGACAATTTCATCAAGGACGATTCAAACCGAGTCGCCTGCTCGGTTGCCCATTCGCTACCCGACACGCTGTCGCTGGATCACTCGCCGCTCTATATCTACGGCGGCGTCGGCTTGGGAAAGACGCACATCTTGCACGCGCTGGCAAACCACATCGAACAAACTCACCGATCGACGCGCTACCTCCTTCTGACCGCAGAAAAGTTCGCACAAAGCTTTGTACAAGCCTTGAAGCAGCACTCGATCGAAGTTTTCAAGGCGCGTTGCCGCTCCGTAGATTTCTTGCTACTCGACGATGTCCACTTCCTATCAGGGCGCGACAAGACGCAGGAAGAGCTCATGCATACTTTGGATGCGCTACAGCTGGCGAACAAGCGAATCGCCTTGACGGCTGATTGTGCGCCAGGTGATTTGGAGTCGGTGCAACCGAGGGTGCGCTCTCTGTTTTCGGGAGGGTTGGTGTGTCGGGTCGAGACACCGTCGCTGGCGTTGCGGCGTGCTATCGTCGAGGAAAAGGTGAAGGGACCGAAGGGGCAGGCGGCGCGCATTCCCGACGAGATACTCGATTTCGTCGTGGAAAACATAACCGAATCCGTGCGCGTGCTAGAGGGCGCAATCAATCGCATCATCATCCATGCAACCTTGCGCGAGGGAATCATGACCCTCGACTTGGCGCGCGACTTGTTGAAGGATCTCTTCCATCGCACGCACAGGCGCATCACCATCGACGAGATTCAGCAGAAGGTCGCTGAGCACTACTCCTTGAAGTCGAGCGAGCTCAACTCAGAGCGACGTTCGCAGGACATTGCGCGTCCTCGACAGATTGCTATGTATTTGGCGAAAAGGTTGACGAATCGCTCCATGCCGGAGATCGGGCGCAAGTTCGGCGGACGCGACCATACCACCGTCATGCACGCCGTCAAGCGGGTGCAGGGTTTGCGCGAATCTGACGAGGGAGTTGGGCGGGATGTGCAGGCTTTGCAGCGCATGCTGGAAAACTGACCGCTTGCTTTCGCAAGCTCTCGTGCAAGATTTTATTGTAGAGAGGCGCTTAAGATGACAGAGAGGATTGCTCTTCTGATCGCTTTGTCGGCGGCATTGTGTTGGGCAATGGGCGGCATGATCGCGATGAATGTCACGCGCAGAGTGGGCGCGATTGCTTTCAACCGTTGGCGGATGATTGGGGTGTTCTGCTTGTTGGCGGCGGTTTGTCCGTGGCTATCTTTGGGAAACTATCCGACTATCGAGCAGGTTGTGTTGTTGTGTCTTTCGGGTGTAATAGGAATTTTCTTGGGGGACACTTTCTTGTTCGTTGCTTTGTCGAGGTTGGGACCTCGTCGTATATCGATGTTGTTTGCAGGCCACGCGCCTCTGACCGCCTTATTGGGATTCTTCGTTTTGTCCGAGGTCTTGACTTGGACGCAGGTGGGGGGGGTGGGATTGGCTTTTTCGGGAATTCTCGTCGCGGTATTTTACGGCAAGCGTGCCGACAAGATCGATCAGTGGGAGGAACTTCACGGTAGCTTGTTCGTCGCCATAGGGCTGGGGTTTTTGGCGGCGTTGGGGCATGCGTTGGGCGCGTTGTTTGCGCGTCCCGTGATGGAGGCGGGCGTTGATCCGCTACTGGCGACTTTGATACGTGTCGGTGTTTCGGTAGTGGGATATTTGTTGTTGTGGTTGTTGCCTTATCGAGAGCTACGGGCAAAGGAGGCTTTGGGGATTAGGGGGGTTGGCACAGTGTTGTTGAGTGGCTTTGTCGGAATGGTTTTGGGCGCGAGTTTGTATGTTTATGCTTTGGGGGGGGCGGAGGCGGGCATTGTTGCGACTTTGGGATCTATGAGTCCGGTATTAGTTTTGCCTTTTTTGTGGATACGTAATGGCTATCCTCCGGCGCCGTTGGCGTGGGTCGGCGCGGCACTGGCGACGGCGGGGGCGGCGTTGATCTTTGCTTGAGGTGAGTGTGCAACGGATAGCGGCACTGTCCCAAAAAACGGGACTCGTATATTGACGAGTAAACGAACGCGCGCTACGCGCGTAGATTATTGCGGGGGAACTTCGTCTGCTCTAAGCTACGCTCGCTCGTCTTGCGTTTCCGTCAAAGCGCGAGTCCCGTTTTTTGGGACACTACCTCTACCTGTTTAAGTTCACAAAACCTACCGCCCGTCTAACCTCCTCCATCATCCCCTCGCTCAACGCACGCGCACGCTCCCCACCTCTCCGCAATACCTCCCTCAAATATAACTCGTCACCGCGCAATCTCCGCATCTCCTCTCCTAAAGGAACAATCTTTTCTCCCAAAACCTCGATCAAAATATCCTTGAACTTCGCAAAACTCATCCCCCCAACATCCCCCAATGCATCCTCCACACTAACCCCACGCAAAGCAGCATATATACCTAATAAATTCTTCGCCTCCAACCGCCCCTCCAAACCCGCCTCCTCGCTCGGTAAAACAGCCGAATCCGTCTTCGCCTTCCTAACCTTCAACGCTATATCGTCTAACCCGTCCGTCAAATCAATACGACCCATCGCAGAAGCCTCCGACTTCGACATCTTCGTAGAACCATCGCGCAACGACATCACTCGCGCCCCCGAAGAAAATATTAACGGCTCAGGTAAGGGAAAAATATCTACTCCATAACTATAGTTAAACCGCTGCGCAATATCGCGCGTCAACTCCAAATGTTGTTTCTGATCATCTCCAACAGGGACATGCGTTGCGCCATACAACAATATATCCGCCGCCATCAAAATAGGATACACATACAATCCAACGCTCGCTTGCTCTCGATCCTTGCCCGCCTTCTCCTTGAACTGCGTCATACGCGATAACCACCCCATCCGCGCTTGGCACGACAAAATCCATCCTAACTCGGTGTGATGCAGATTCGAAGACTGAACAAACAAGACCGAACGCTCCGTATCGATCCCACAAGCAAGCAACGCCGCCGCCATCGAAAGAGTCTGCTCGCGCAACTTCTCTTGCGAGACCGTGATCGCATGACAATCTACCAAACAATAGAGCGTCCGCCGCGCACGCCCCTGCGTTGAAACCCAGTTCCTCACCGCTCCCAGATAGTTGCCTAAGTGCAAACCCCCGCTAGGCTGAATGCCAGAGAAAATACAACCCAGCATCTCGCATGACTTGCTGCTCGAAGGATGGCGAGGAGTATCGGTAGCGTCCGTCATGCTTTCTTGCGGGAGAACCATTGTTTCAATTCTTGCGACGAGAAAATTCGTAATCCCGCAACGCTCAAGATATAGACGAAGACAGCCCCCGCAATCAAGAGTGCCAACATCAATCCTCTCTGCCACGCAAAAGCGAACTCAAAAACAAACCCATGAGATTGTGGCAGAACCTCCCTCACTGCCAGCAGGTAGGCTGCCAGCACCGTCGAGGCGATCGAAATTTTTATAAACCTCGTGAAGAAGTCGCGCTCGATGCGCCAATACCCCTTCGCCAACACGCCAGCAAGCGTTGCCCCCATGTTGCCCCAAGCGGCGATGGCGACGGCGAGCGCGATGCCTCTGTAGCCGAACAGCGGCGTGAGGCTTGCCGCCAGCAAAACATTCGCCAACAGCGAGAGGAAAGAAAGCGCAAGCACAAGGAGCGCCTGTTGGAAGGCGAAGAGAACGGCGAGCAACGGACGCAGCATCGTGAAGGCGGGCAACGCGCAGGCGAGAATAGCTAGCAGAGTAGCGGCGCGTGCGCTTGCCTCGGCAGAGAAGGCACCGTATTGGAATAGGGTTGCAACGATCGGGTGCGCGAGCAAGCCCAGCCCGAGCGCGCACGGTAGCGCGAGCGCGAGCAGCATAGCAAAGGCTTGGCTTTGCGTTCGCTGGAGTGTTTTGTGATCGCCTTCTGCGCGCAAGCGGGCGATCTCAGGCAGTAGCACGCTTGCCATGGCGACGGCGACGATGCCGATCGGCAGTTGCAGCAGGCGTTCGGCGTAGTAGAGAGACGCGATGACACCTGTCCCCATCTTGGAGGCGAAGTATTGGTTGACGAGAAAGGCTATTTGAACGAAGCCATGTCCGCCGAGCGCAGCGAGGAATAGCGTCAGAAAGGCTTGGCGGTCTTTGTGAATTTGTTGGCGGATTTGTTGGCGAACAGCTGTGGAGGCGGGGCGGCGCAGCAGGGGTTGTGCTCCGATGCGGCGGCAACCTCGATAAGCGAGCAGGCTTTGCACGATGCCGGCGGCAAGCAGGGCTGCAAGCAGCGTGAAGGCGAGCGTTTGCGGGTTGGCTTTCAGCAGGCTCGCGGGCAGCAGCACGGCGATGAGCGCGCCGTTGAGCACGAGCGGCATCGACGCGTAGAGGGCGAAGTATCCGTGCGCGCTGAGAACGGCGCACAGCAGGGCGGTCGTCGCAACGAGCGGCAGGTAGAAAATGGCGAGCCGCGACAGATCGACGGTCAGGCGAAAGGTCTCCTCGACGGCAAGGAACCCTTCCGCAAGCGTTGCCACAACCGAGGGCATAAAGACCGCGAGCATAACAGAGAGCGTGAAGGTTACAACGAGCAGCGAGAGCAACAGCGAGCCACTAAGATACTGGTGTATTGGATTGTGAGTTTCTTCGGCTTGTGATTGCTGTCGTCGCTTTTGATAGACGGGGACAAGCGACGATGCAAGCGCACCATCCGCGAGCAGGTTACGAAAGAGGTGAGGAAATCTATAGGCGAATAGGAAGGCATCGGCGGTTGCCGTCGCACCGAGCGTGATGGCAAGCAAAATATCTCGCGCAAAGCCGAGCAGGCGGCTCAAGGCTGTCCACGAGGCGAAGACAGAGGCAGAGCGTAGAGGGGCAGCAGCAGGGTGAGGAGCAGGGGAAGGAGAAGGCGCGGGCATAGAGAGAACCTAGCACATGCTATGCTTTTTCCATGTCCTCGCCGCGCCCGACCATTCTCAATCCTTTCTTCGTCTCGCTCTCGACGCTCAAGGGCGTCGGACCACAACGGCTGCTCGCCCTAGAAAAGCTCTGCTCCGAAAACCGAATTCTCAACCTGCTCGCCCACGCGCCCAAAAGACATCAGCCACGATACAAAATCCACAGCATCACCGATCTCCCAACGCCACACGACATCCCTCCCCACATCGCCATCGTGCTGCGCATCACGCAACACATTCCTCCCGCAACACCCAAATTGCCCTACCGAATCCTCTGCGCCGACAAGAACAACAACGCCATAGAACTGCTCTGGTTCCAAGCCAAAGCCGCCGCCATGCACGCTCGCTTGCCCGAAGGAGAAAAACGCACCCTCTGCGGAAGCCTGTCCGACTACCAAGGCAAAGCGCAACTCGTCCATCCCGAACAGATCCTCCCCGAAGCCGCCTTCTCCGCTCTCCCCGAAAACGAACCCCAATGGCGACTGACACACGGCATCACCCGATACACGCTCAAACAACTGCTGTTGCACGCGCTCGAGCGCGTTCCAACCCTGCCCGAATGGCAGCCCGAACAAACGCTGAGAGCCAACGCATATCCATCCTTTCGCCAAGCGCTCTTCGAACTGCACACCGCCGAGGAAGAAAAAAGCTGTCGTGCGCACGCTCGACTCGCCTACGACGAACTCTTCGCCCATCACCTCGCCTTGGCGCTCGTCAAACGACACTGGGGGCAGAACAACAAACGAGCGACAAATGCCAATCCCGCCGCCGCAGAAGAAAAACTCGAAACCTTTCACAACAACCTCCCCTTCTCGCCGACCGCAGCACAGCGGCGCGCCGTGCTCGAAATACGCAACGACCTAGAGGCAGAAGGGCGCATGCTGCGTCTGCTGCAAGGCGATGTCGGCAGCGGCAAAACATATGTCGCAGCATGCGCGCTCTTGTGCGCAACCGCCGAGCGCGGACAAGCCGTGCTGATGGTGCCCAGCGACATACTCGCACGACAGCATGTCGCAACGCTACAGGCGTGGTTCTCGCCGATGGGAATCGAGGTGGCGTTGCTATGCGGCTCGCTCGCAAAAAAAGAGCGCGAAGAAAACCTGCAGCGTATCGCAAGCGGTGCGGCTTCGATCGTCGTCGGCACGCACGCGCTATTTCAAAAGGGAGTTCTCTATCGAGATTTGCGTCTTGCCGTCATCGACGAGCAGCATCGATTCGGCGTCTATCAGCGTGCGGCACTGCTATCTAAGTCTTCCTCGCCCGATGTCTTGGTCATGAGCGCGACACCCATTCCTCGCACCTTGATGCTGTCAGTGTGGGGAGGAATCGCGCTCTCCCGCTTGGACGAGAAGCCCGCAGGCAGGAAACCCATCGAGACCAGAACAATCTCCCTACGACGCATCGAGGAAGTCTTGTCCGCCGTCGAGCGATGGCGTGCGGCGGGCGACAAAATATATTGGGTTTGTCCTGCCATCACAGAGAGCGAGCCAAGTAGCGATTCAGGCGTTGCCAGAGTTGTGTCGGTCGAGGAGCGCGTTCGTATTTTGCGATCTCGGTTTGCGTCGGACAGGGTTGTGTTTTTGCACTCGAAGCTTTCTTCCGACAGACGAGCGGAGGCTCTGCAGCGTTTTGTTGCGGGCGATGCGGACATTCTTGTTGCGACGACGATGATCGAGGTTGGAATCGACATTCCTTCTGCCAGAGCGATCGTCATTGAGAATGCCGAGCATTTCGGATTGGCGCAGTTGCATCAGTTGCGCGGACGAGTGGGTCGTGACGGTGGGGCGGCTCGTTGTTTGTTGTTGTTTGACGGGGATGCGGGGGAGGAGGCTCGATCGAGGCTGTCGATTCTACGAGAGACGCAGGACGGCTTTCGCATTGCAGAGGAAGATTGGCGATTGCGAGGTAGCGGCGATCCTCTGGGGGTGAGGCAGAGTGGCTTGCCGCAGTTTTTGTTTGTCGATTTTGCCGAGCATTACGGGATGGCGAAATTTGCTGCGGAGCAGGCTCGTGTTTGTGTCGAGGACGATCCGTGGTTGCGCGGGCGGGAGGTCTTGCGATTGTTGCTGGCATTGTTCGAGCAGGGTGAGAGCTTGGAGATGGTCGAGGCAGCGTAAGAAGAAGCAGGAAGGGTGGCATCGTTTGTTGTCTGTGGTTGTTGTTTGTTGTAGAGTCCGTCTCATGCAGAGCTTAGCTATGGACACCGGTGGAGATATGGTAGAAGAAGAAAGCCGTGTGCTGGAGTTCTCTTCATGTCGTGCTTTTTCGTCTGCCGACAGGGAGGCGATACGGCGCTTCAACGCCTGCATCGACAAGAAGCAAATGATCTTGGAATACGACAAGACGGAATGCGACAAGAGTGCGGGCGGAATTTTGCGCGTTCTTTTGAAGGAGGTTGATCTGTACGAGGTGAGGCGTGTTGTGCAGGAGATTTCGCTACAACCCGCCTCTGCGACGGATGTTTTGCAGCGCGTCTTGAAAGAGGTGGAGGGTATCAAGAGTTACGGGATCAAGGGCAAGAAGCGTAAGTATGTGGGCTACAACAAGGAGCGAAAAGTGCAGGGTCGCGCTGCGAAGGTTGAAAAAAGAGGACAATATTTTTATGCACGCGACGCAAATTTTTCCAAAGAGAACAACACGCTGCCTGTGAAATATTGCAACAAGATCATTTGCGGGGACAGCGAAGGTATTCTGAGGGGGTTAGAGGATAATTGCATCGATTTAATTTTTACCTCACCTCCGTATAACTTCGGACTTGAATATAAAAACGGTGAAGATGACAAAGCGTGGCAGGGTTATTTTGAAAAATTGTTTGCGGTCTTTGATGAGTGCATTCGTGTTTTGAAATATGGCGGCAGAATTGTTGTGAATGTTCAGCCGCTGTTTTCGGATTATATTCCTAGTCATCATTTTATCAGCAATCATTTTTTGTCTAAGAAGATGATATGGAAGGGGGAGATATTGTGGGAGAAAAACAATTATAATTGCAAGTATACAGCTTGGGGTAGTTGGCGTTCTCCGAGCAACCCTTACTTAAAGTACACTTGGGAGTTTTTGGAGATATTTTGCAAGGGTGTGATGAAGAAAGAAGGCAAGCGTGAGGATAGCGATTTGACGGCGGATGAGTTTAAGAAATGGGTTTTGGGCAAGTGGTCAATAGCACCTGAGCGGGGGATGGTTGCGCATGGTCATCCTGCGATGTTTCCTGAGGAGTTGGCTAGGCGTGTGATTAAGCTGTTCAGTTACAAGGGGGATGTTGTGTTGGATCCTTTTAACGGGGTTGGGACGACTTGTGTGGCGGCGAAGAAGATCGAACGAAATTACTTGGGTATAGACATTGCGAGCGATTATTGCAAAAAAGCGAGCAAGCGTCTAGATGATGTGTTGCTATGAACGATATAGACTCCCTTATTTTGTATTACGAGGAGAAGATGCAAGACTTGTTAGAGGAGGCATCGCCAGGTCAGATACGGGCAAAAAAAGGAGACTTGGTCACAATATTGGCACAAGGAGTAGTTCGCCTAGCATGGCATGAATTGAATTACAAAGAAGACGACATGACTTTTCGGTCGAGATACAAAGTTGAACTTAAGATTCAAGAAGAGTATATAAAAATGTTAGCCAAAGAAATTCAAATTGATATTAAAAAAAATTTTGAAAAATACAAATATAACCTTAAAATAGATGTTCCTGCTTTTCATAATAACGATCTGATCATTGCGATTGAATGCAAGGCTTTCGCTGAAAATGCCATGCTTAAAAGAATTCTTTTTGACGCTGAAATTGTCAGAATGAACTATCCTAATATAAAAAGTGTTTTGTTTCAATTGGAAAATCAAATGGGAGGGGATTACTCTGATATAAATAAACCGTTGCATCTTGGAAGTGGTCCCAGTCAAGCTTTGATGTCTTTCTTTCCCAAGGTAAAATTGCATGTTATCACATTGTTAGAAGGAGAAAGAAAAATTGATAAGCCTATCCATAAAAAAGAATACTATAAATCTTTGACAAAAAAATCGTTGGAGCGCGCTGTTGCCACGATGAAATTGATTATCAAGGATGCGTTGAATTAAATTTTAAAGGCTTATATCTGTTGCGCGAGCGCGTGCTTTTTAAAAAGCGCAAGCGAGAGCGCAACAGACATGCCATCTCATCCCGTTTTTCATACCTTCTCCGCCATCGCCGCCCTTCGTAACCGATCGTTCACAACCTCCCCCATCCCCTTCTCCGCTACCCTCGCAACCGCAATCCCATTATACCTCCCCTCGTCCAACGCTTGCAACATCATATACAAATTTCGCGCCGCCTCAACACAATCCCCCCCCATACTCAAATTCATATCCGCTCCCTCACAACAATCTCCGAATCCTAAAAATGCCTCCCCATCATCCAACCTCCCTAAAGCATTCAGCCGTAAAGGCAATCTCGGTGCATAGTGACGACCCAATAAACCCGGAGATAACTGAGAAGATAATATACCCTTATCTCCTGCCCCACCACGCAACAACTTCTCCCCTAATACAGCCTCCATCTCCGCAACCGAAACAGCTCCTAACCGTAAAACATATCCCTCATTCTCCATCTCACCCTTATCCTCCCCCATACCCATAAAAGAAATAACCGTAGACTCAATCCCCGTCTCGCAAACATCAACCGAATCCAAAACTAACGCAGGCTCATCTAATCCCGAAAAGGCAGAAACAACATGCTCCGCAGTCGTCGCACTCACACACCCAGAGCGATTCGCGCTCGGAGCAGCAATCGCTCCCCCAAACGCATCCAACAACGACAACGCAACCCAATGCGAAGGAACACGCAACGCAACACTCCCCCTATCCGTCACAACACCACGAGGCGCAACACCATCGCCTCGATACGGAATAACTAATGTCAACCCCCCCGCCCAAAAATTCTGCGCAAGCAATCTAGCACGATGACACAATACTCCCCAACGCTCTGCCTCCTCCATACTCGAAACATGCACGATCAACGGATTGCCGCGCGCTCGACCCTTCACACGATACAATCGTTCGACCGCCTCCTTGTTGGAAGCATCGCATCCTAATCCAAACACCGTTTCGGTCGGAAAAGCCACGAGCCTGCCGCGCGATAACAAAAGACCCGCCTCGCGCACAGAGGCATCGTTGGCAGAAGCAACCCTCACCGCTTGTCCCCCTCGAATATATCGTCCTTCTCATCATCCGTCTCCTTCTGCGTTCTTTGCTCCGCCTCCTTGAAATCGTCTTTCGGCACACGAGAAAAAATCTCTACTGCAACGGCGCGCAACCCACGCAGCAAAAAGAGATTTCCCTCGTTATTGCTGTTGTTATTTTTCTGCCTACCCTCCTGTGCGTTTGTGAAGGCGCGAGCGAGATTTCGCAAGAACGCCGTTGCCATCGTGCGAGGATTGCGATTGTCCATCAGCCACTGCTCGATGAGGGGTTCGGTACGAAGCCAAATATTGACGCGACTGTCCAAAAGTTTTCCTACTCCTTCTCCTTGCAGCATGGATTTGTGTAGTAGTAATAACGAGGGTTGCGTTTCGATATCAAATTTGTCGCCGATACGAATCATGCCGAGCAGTAAGTCGGCGAAGGAGACTTCGTTTAAGTTAGATCTACTGAACAGGGGTTCTCCCACTGATCGACAAGCTAGCGTGAGACTTTCGATATCGACATGCGAGGCGGCGTAGCCTCCGTCTATATAGGCGCGGGCAACGCGAGCGTAGTCGCGTTTTATAAAGCCTTGCAGTATGTCGGCGAGTAGATGTCTAGTTGCCAAGTTGAGATGTCCCATGATGCCGAAGTCGACGGGTACCATGGTGCCGTCGGGTTCGACGAAGAGGTTGCCGGGGTGGATGTCGGCGTGGAAGAAGCCGTCGCGGAAGGTCTGCTTGAAGAAGACATGCGCCGAGCGTTCGAGTAGCGTCTCGCTGTCGATGCCGAGTTTATCGAGCGCCTTGCGATCGTCTATCCTGACTCCCTCGATCCATTCTAGCGTGAGGACGCGGCGATTGGTACGACTCCAATCTATCCAGGGTACTCGAAAGCCTTTTTCGCCGTGCATGTTTTCTGCTAATTGTGATGCTGCTGCTGCTTCGCGTCTGAGGTCGACTTCAGCTTCTACCCAGCTTGTGTATCTGTCGACTATATTTTGGAAGCGCAGGGCTTTGAGGTGCGGATTGCGCCATTCGGCTATGCGTATTACTGAGCGAGTGAGTGCTATTTCGCTTTGGAATTGTTGTTCGATATTGGGACGCAGTATTTTGACGGCGACATCTTTTCCTTCTTTTGTTTGTGCGCGATGCACTTGTGCTATCGAGGCGGCGGCGGAGGATTCTTCTGCGAAGGAGGTGTAGAGTTCGGATAGATTTTTGGAGAAGGCTTGTTCTATTTCTCGTTTGATAGTTTTGAAGGGTAGGGGAGGCAAGCGGTCTTGCAGTAGGGAGAGGGCTTGTGCGGTTTCTTCGCCGACGAGGTCGGGACGCACTGAGAGGGCTTGTCCGAGTTTGGCGTATCCTCCTCCTAGTTTTGCGATAGCTTTACGCAGGCGTTCGGCGCGTTGTTTTTTCGTGAGATTTTTGTTGGATAGGCGCAGTAGTTTTGCGAGGGGTTTCGGGAGCAATCCGATATCGGCGAGCGAGAAGAGCGCGCCTGTGCGCGTGAAGCAGAAGAGAAGTTTCCATAGGGCGTGGAGTTGTTTTAAGAATCCTACTTTTGTTCTCGCCTTTGTTTTTGGGTTTGTTTTTTTTTGTTTGGGGGGAGGGGTATATTTTGTTTTGGGGTATGTTTTTTTTATCATAGTTTCCATCCTTTGTGCAGGGCGGCGATTCCTGCGCCGAGGGGTTGGGTTGTGCATCGTGCGAAGCCTGCGTTTTTCATGGCGGTGTTGAGTTCTAGGGGAGTCATGAATCCTTGTATGCTTTCTGCTAGGTAGATGTAGCTATCTTCGGAGTTAGCGATATGCTTTCCTAGTTTGGGCAGGATTGTGTTGCACCATGTTTTGTAGAGGGGTTGGATTTGGGGGAGGGGTTTGGGTGCGAATTCTAGGACGAGTATTTTTCCTCCGAATTTCAGGCATCGGTACATTTCTTTTAGAGCTTTATGGATATGGGTTGTATTTCTGAGTCCCCAGGCGCAGGTTACTGAGTGGAAGTATTGGGAGGGGAGTTGTGAGTTTTCCATGTTATCTTGGAGGAAGGTTGTTTTATGGAGGAGATTTTTTTTTGTGGCTTTTTGTTTTCCTATATCGAGCATATTGGGGCTGAGGTCTGTTATTGTTGCGTGTTTTCCTCCTTGGCGGAGGAATTTTAGGGCGATATTGGCTGTACCTCCTGCGGCGTCCCAGAGGGATTCGTGGGGGAGTGGGGATAGGGATTGGATGAGGTAGTTTTGCCAGATTCTGTGGAGTCCGAGGCTCATGAGGTCGTTCATGAGGTTGTAATGGGGTGCTATATTATTGAAGAGGGATTGGATGCGGAGGGGTTTTTGGGATGGGGGTATGGATTGGGTACCGAAGGGGACGGAGTCGACATCGGAGTTGGAATCGGGCGTGGGTTTTTGGGGACATGGGGGGATTGTATCATAGTTGGGTTTGTTTGTCTGGGATTGCTATGCATGGTTGGCTTTTGTGTGTCTGCCTTTGCTCGCCTGCGCTTTTTAAGAGGCGCGCCATCTTCATGGGACGCACACGGCAAGCCGTGCGCTATGGCAAAGGCAGACACGGGCTTTTTGGATTAGGTAACATACGCAAGACGAGCGAGCCGTAGGCGAAGTGAGTTTTGCGCATGGGGGGTGTGGGGGGACGAAGTTCCCCCGCAAAAGACCCCGCGTCAGCGGAGCGCCATAGCGCACGGCTTGCCGTGTGCGTCCATGATATGTTGGTGCGCTTTCTACGCACTCGCGCGAAACCCGAGAAGGGTTACGCGCGTAGCGCGTAGCCTCTTATTCAAAAGCGCGTGGGGGGATAAATTTCCCTCGCAGAAACGCGCAATACTGACTCGTAACATGGTACGGTGATTCGAGTTTTCCTCGCCCTAGAGAAGAAAAGAACGCGCAAAAAGCCTCTTGACACGGAGCAGCTTTTATGCGAAAAACACCATAGACACACAAAAAATCGCGCACAGCGCGACCCTCTTGACCGATAGGTAGCGATATGAACATTTTTTGGGCACACATCAGAGCTTTTTTTATAGTAGACATAGCAGAAATCATATCCGACAAGGGCATGGATGGGCACTATCTTGCAAAGAAATCAGAAGAAAAATCGAAGCGTTTCGTCTTATGAGTAAGAAAAAGCAGAGGAGCTATTTTTCAGATGCTTTGAATTTTATAAAAAACAATCTTGTGAAAGGCGGATTTGATAATAAAACTCGTATGAAATACTTGATGCGTTTTCTTAAAATAGCTAAACCTTCAATATTTTGCCCTAATATAGATTCTGTTCCTGATAAAGTGTGGAATTTGTATTTTCAAATAAAAAAGATGGCGGAGAAATTTATTAACGAATTGCGCGGCATTGATAAAATTAAAGAAGATGATTTTTTGAACATGTTAAGTCATAAAGAGCAAATAATTTTTATTGACGTTATCAATGAAACTATGAATGCCTTGGATTTGTCAATATTTATGTTTCAAGATAAGTCTTTGGAATATGAAGAGCATACATATCAAACCCGTAGTGACCTTCGAAAATTAATTGCTAATAAAAACAAAATTGAAAAAATTATTGGCTCTACATTGCCAAAAGTAACAAAACAAGAAAATACTAATTTAAAGATATTTTCAAGAACCTTTAGAAAGAAAGCGGCGCAGTACAGAAAAAATTCTCGGTTGTTTTTGCTTGGGGTGGTTATCCCTCTTGTCACTATTGTTTTCCTTGCGAAGTTTTCAAATTTTTTTGATTACAAGATAGAATTCCCTCCCCCCAAGGATGCTGACAGCACTGCTTTTTACATTTATTTTATATCAAAAATTTTGTTTTCTGGCAGGTTGTTGTTTGCAATAACAACTCTCACAGGATTTTTCTACTGCCTACGCTTTTATGCTGCCAATCAGCACAACGCTATTATTTGTGACCAGAGAGCCAACACCCTAGAAGCCTTTGAACCATTGTACGAAAATGTAACACGAAAAGTGGTAAGGAGAGGTCTCTCGTTGTCCAGAAAGTTCTTCAATCTGCGACAGAGCATCTGCCGACAGGGTTTACAAAACAACAAAGCGATAGCGGGGGAGGTGTTGACCTTTCTACTCTTGCCTCGCTTTTAAAGTTTAAAGATTGAAGGGCGCACTTCGTGCGATTCTTTTTGTCTCTAGGTGAGCAGAAAACAGAATCGCCGTACCATGTTACGAGTCAGCTTGCGCGTTTCTGCGAAACGCGCTTTTGAATAAGAGGCTACGCACTTCGTGCGTAGAAGGCGCTTACGCGCCCCGCTGACGCGTGGTCTTTTGCGAGGGATTACTCCCTCGCGCTCCCCGCGTGCTACGCACGCGATGTTTTGCGCCCGTCATCATACAAAGCTCGTCTGTTGCGCGAGCGCGTGCCATTAAAAAGCACAAGCGCGAACGCAACAGACAGACAAAGCCTCAAAAGCCAAGCAAGTAAAGGCAGACACACACACAAAACCCTCAAAAACTCCCGAAAATACAAACGGCATATCCTTTGCAACGCTATATTAAAACTCACATTCCCCTTGCAATCCTCCCCGTTTTGTGATTCCCTATAACCCACGACAACCCCTCCATCCCCCCTCCCAATGTCTCCTCCTAATCCCTCCCCAATGCCAACACCCGAAACGCCAGTCGGAAGAAAAACCGGCATCGTATCACCCTGCATATCCATCTGCACCATCGACGAAATCACAGGACTCTGCAAAGGATGCCTCAGAACAAAAGCAGAAATAAAAACATGGCTCAAAGCAACAAGACCACAACAACTAGAAATCCTCGAAACACTCAAACTCCGTAAAAACTCCATCCGTAAAAATCAAGGCGCAAGACAAAGAAAAATCACTAAACGACAACTCCTCAAACAAAATCAAAAACTTCCATCTGATACATAACTCTACAACACACCTCCCCCATTTTCCCCCTGTTTTCCCTATGTCCACCTCCATACTAATCCCCATATCCGCAAACTCCCTAAACCTCATGAATTCCCCATCGAACCCCAAAAATAATTCTCAAGCGAATTCTATCGCCATAGCACTCTGGCACTTCACGCAAAAAGAACGCCGAGCATCCCTCTTCATACCACTAGCTATCCTCTCTTCCCTAGCCCTCGTCTCCTACGCACCGCAAGACCCCTCGCTCAATACCGCAACCTTCGCCTCAGAAAATATACAAAACTGGCTAGGTAAAGCAGGAGCAATCCTCGCAGACCTCCTCATACAATCCTTCGGAAAAGCCGCCTGGATCATATCCGCCATACTCCTAAGCCTCAGCATAAAATCTAATAAAACAACCCTCGCCCGTACAACTTGCCTCGCCCTGAGTATAACACTCGCCTCCATAACAGCCGCCCTCCTCATCCCCGAAGCAACAAACAACTATCCCGCTGGAGGAGGAGGAATCATAGGCGAAATCTTCCGAAACGCAACATACACAAATAATCCAACCCTACAAAAAACAACCCTTCTTATAACCTCCCTCGCCTCCCTCCTCCTCTTCCTAGCCGCAACGCCTAACCTACCCAAAGCGACGCTCCGCGCTATCCAACACATCCCCAAAAGAATCCTCAATATAACAACACTCGTAAAACAAACAATACAAGCCCTCGCACAAACGCTCCGCAACGAACAACCCATCCTGTTGCGAACCCCCCTCGCAACACAATCTCCGCCACCTCAACAAGAACAACCCCCAACACAATCTCCCCAAGAAGAACCTCCCCAAGCAGCAGAACAAGAAATTCCCACATACCACCCTCTCGAACAACCCCTTGCCGAACACCCCCTTGCCGAACAAATTCCTGTCGAACAGGAACTCGTCTCACCACCTCAAGAAGAGGACATCGCACACGCCTCCTCGTTATCCAGCTCTCGCTCCTCCTCCTTCCGCGCGCCGCCGCTCTCTCTGTTGAGCGAAGCAGGCGACAAAACCTCCAACCTCCCGACACAAGAAGAACTGGAGGACACCTCGCAGCGTCTAGAAAAAACACTCGCCGACTACGGCGTGCGCGGCAGCATCACCGATATACAATGCGGTCCCGTCATCACGCTCTACACGCTAGAGCCCGCGCCCGGCGTTAAAGCCTCGCGCGTTGTCAGCCTCGCCGAAGATATCGCGCGCACCATGCAACGCATCTCGGTGCGTATCGCCGTGATCCCCGGCAAGAACGGTATCGGTATCGAGTTGCCCAACAAACACCGCCAAACCGTCGTCTTGAAAGAACTGCTGGAAGCCGCCTCGCCGACGCTCTTCCTGCCGCTCGCGTTGGGTAAATCCAGCGATGGCACGCCGCAAATCGCCGACCTCGCCGATATGCCTCACCTCCTCATCGCAGGAACAACGGGCGCAGGAAAGTCGGTAGGGCTCAACGCCATGATCCTCTCGCTGCTCTACAGACACGCGCCGCAAGATTGCCGTCTCATACTCATCGATCCCAAGATGCTGGAACTCGCCGCCTACCAAGATATTCCCCATCTGCTCGCCCCCGTCGTCACAGAGCCCGAAAAAGCCCTCGCCGCCCTGCGTTGGACAGTGCTAGAAATGGAACGTCGCTACCGAATGATGGCAGAACTCGGCGTACGCAATATCGAGGGCTATCGTAGAAAACTCCGCTTACAGAAAAATTCTAACGCAGAAACAATGCCCTATATCGTCGTCATCATCGACGAGATGGCAGACCTCATGCTGACATCAGGACGCAACATCGAGGGTGTGTTGCAACGCCTCGCGCAAATGGCACGCGCCGCCGGCATCCATCTGATCGTCGCAACGCAACGCCCCTCGGTAGATGTGGTCACAGGCACGGTGAAAGCTAACTTTCCCACGCGCCTGAGTTATCGCGTCGCCTCCAAGTTCGACAGTCGCACCATTCTCAACGAGCAGGGCGCAGAGACGCTGCTAGGCAGAGGCGACATGCTCTATATGCCCGGCGGCAAGATCACGCGCATCCACGGCCCCTTCGTCGGCGAAGAGGAGGTCGAGGCGGTATGCAACTTCCTCAGGCAGCAGGCACCGCCCGACTACAGAGAGGAGATATTAGAGGTCAAAACTAAGACCAATCTCGCGGCGACAGAGGGCAACGATCCGCTTTATAAGCAAGCCGTCGGAATCGTCGCCAAGCATCAGCGTGCCTCCACGAGCTTTTTGCAGCGACAGTTGCAAATCGGCTACAACCGAGCCGCGAGAATTATCGAGCGCATGGAAGAAGAGGGTAAAATCTCGCTGGCAGATGCGACGGGCAAGCGGCGTGTGTTGCTACAAGCTGCTAGCGACGCAGATAACTTCGATGCGTGAGGATATGGCTGTGAGTGTTTTTCTTCGGAATATTTTGCTTGAGAGAATTTTGCTTGGAAAAATTTCTCTTTGTCTTTTTTTGTGGTTCGGTTTGGCTTTTGTCGTTGCACCTGCTCTCGCTCAGGAAGAGGGCGAACAGCAGCAGGGCGAACAGCAGCAGGAGGTTGTTTGTTCTTTGAATAAGGAGGAGGTAGCAAATGCTTTCTTACGCGCGCAGGATTATTTGCGTCATCTGCCTGCCGTTCAGACGCGGTTTGTACAGTACGACGCTAAGGGAGTGAAGCATGAGGGATTGTTGCGATTGTCTCCTCCGTATCGGATGCGTTTGGACTACGACGCGCCGTCGGGCTTGCGGCTGTATGTGAATACGCGCGAGGCGTTGCATGTTGACATGAAGCGCAAGTTTGTTCGGCAGTATCCTGTGCTTGCTCTGCCTGTGGTTAGAATGTTGCAGCGAATTTTTTCAGGCAAGGGCTCGAAGACTTTGCAAGCGACAAGGGTTTGTATGCTTGAGGGTGAGTATGAGGTTTTGCGGGTGAGGTTTCGCAAAAAAGCGACGCGGGGTTATGCGGAGTTATATTTTCGCAAGTTGCCGTATTTGTTTTTGGGCTGGGATTTGCATGACAGCGGTTCTGGGACGACGCAGATTCGTTTTCGGGGATTGGAGGTATTGGAGAATCCTAAAGTGACTACTTTTCGCTTTGAGGCTCCGTGGGTTGTGAAGCGCGACGAGCGGTAGGGGGGCGCAAAGGTAGACACGGGCTTTATTTAATTGAGGAAATGCAAAACATCGCGCGCGTAGCCTCTACTGAGCAGGAATCTCCCCAGGAATCTCCATTGCCTCGCGCAGAAATGTCTCTACCATCGCCTCCTGCTCCGCCAAGGCAATAACCTGCTCGCCCAAAACAACAAAACCCGAAAAACCCTGCCGATGAAACTTTCCTACCCCCCGCGACCCCTCGCCTAACCACTCAGGTTCGCTTTCCCACGCAGGATCCGCAACAACATAAAAATAAGGCTGCGGATACAACAAATCGCCACCACAAAATCCTACAACGCCACTACACTTCTCTCTACCCTTAACTCCATCCTTGCCCTGTTCCATCCCTTGTCTTCGATGGCGCAACGAAAGATCAAAGCCCGCGCTCGAACAACACACTACCTCCTCCCCCGCACGCAGCCTCTCCAACAACAACGCCGCATTACCAAACCACAACGACAACTCTGATACAGCAGCACGATGCTCCGCTAACTTGTAACGCGCTCCCTCTGCCAGGGGGTGCGGCGGAAGCTCAACAGGATCGTTGAAACTCAACGCGCTGTAAGATAAACCCTCGACACATTCCCTGACCCACTGCCGAGCCTCCGCATCCGTTCGGTCGTCCAACACAAAAGGATCGGCATCGCCAAACAATAGACGAGGAACTCCATCCGAAAAAACTAAGCCCAAACGTTTGCCCTCTCCACCTTTGCCCTCTCCGAGCAGAGGCGAAAACATCCCCGCAAGCTCGCTATCCCAAACAACATAAGCCGAGTTCTCCTCAAAGCCCCCGCTATCAGATTCCAGACAGCAACTTGCTCCCCGCTCGACCCACTGCAAGGCGTAGCGAAGGTAATGTCCCGCCTCCTGCAAGCGCACAGGAGAAGCCGCTCCTAAAGTCTGCCCCAAAGTCTGCCATTGTCCCGAAAGGACTTGCTGTTTATTCTGCGCCGTCATTCCTCTGGAAGCTCGATGAAAAGCTTTTCTCCCTCAACCTTAACACGATAGCTGCTCAGATGCTCGCACACAGGGCCTCCCGCGCACTTGCCGTCTCGAATGTCAAACCGACCCTGATGCAAAGGACACTCGATAATGTGTCCGATCAGAACGCCGTCCTCCAAGTGTTGCGCCTCGTGCGTGCATAGCCCGTCGGTTGCAAAAAGCTCTCCCTTGACCTTGTACAGGATATAAGTTTCGCCGCGATGGTCGAAGCGCATGAAGTCTGCTTCGTCCAGCGCATCGACGGTATCGACATAAATCCACGCGTTGTCCGGGGCGTTGTTTTGGGTTGCCATAAAAAGAGAGGAAAAGGCTGGGGTGCTTAAATTGGGGTGACTAGAGCGTTGTTTTATGAGCAAAGGTTGCGCTCTTGCCTTTTTCAGCATCGATGGCAGAGACGATCATGTGGGGGGCTTGTCGTAGCGTGAGGGCTTTCGTCCCCCTGCTGAGCGAGCGACGCACGACGACGGATAACACCTCTAGGTTCAAGCGCCAGAAACCTTTGTCGGGCGGCGGCACTTGGGCTTCGAGGGTGCGGCGCAGTTTGTCGAGCGCGTAGAAGGGCACTTGCGGATAGAGATGATGTTCGATGTGGTTGTTCATGTCCATGTAGAGCCATCGTCCGATTGCGGAGGTTGTGAACGATCGCGTCGATTCCAGGATGGAGGGCGAGTTCTCTTTGAGCTCGACATGTTGGAGCAGTGTAAACAGAAGCATGACGGGACCGCCGAGCAGACGCGGCAGCAGCAGGTATGTCCACACCCATGTTTCGCCGGAAACCAGCAGGATGCCGAGCATTGCGTAGAGAAGCAGGCAGGCTCTTGCTCCCCATTTCAGTTTGCCGAGCGCGCTTGCGGGAGTGAATTCTAGCGTTTGCGCCGAGAACTTTCCCAACGCGTTGCGTGCGAACACCTTTGCCTCGTAGATGACGAGCGCGAAGCCGCTAATTTCGAACAGCCATCCTTTGAGCGTCATGGGAGTATCGAAGGGCATTTGGCTATCTTTTCCGACATGCCATGTGTAGGTGTGATGGCGCGTGTGCGAGTATCGGCGGTGGTAGGGTTCTTCGAAATAGAGGAGCGAGCTTATCCACAGGCAGGTTTCGTTGAGCCATCGGCTTCGGAAGGCTGTGCCGTGCGCGCACTCGTGGCTGAGGGCGTAGGAGGGGACGGCGAGAATTGTTCCTAGCAGCAGGCTGGCGGCGAGGGATAGCAGGGATGAGAAAGGTGCTACGAGATAGAGCAGGTATCCGCTCAGCGCGAGGGCAGTGAGCCAGCTTGCCAGCCACAAAAGAGCGGGCTTGTCGCTACGATGGGCGAGGCTTCGGACGAGATGGCGATCTAGCGACACATTCGAGGAGGCGGCGTTCGTTGCGCGCGCGGGTGTTAGGGATGTTGCCATTTAGTTTTTGTAGATGGGCTCTTCGTCGTCGAGGATGGCTTTTAGTTCGGAGAAGTGCGCTTCGGCTTGGTTGGGATATTCTTCTAGTTCGCGCGCGGTTTTTTCGGCGATAGCATCGGAGAGGACATTGAGTTTTTGTCCTGTCCATAGTGCTTTGATGTAGGTTTCTGCGGCTCGTTCGAAGTAGTAGAGGCGATTGAAGGCATCGGGGACGGAGTTTCCTATGACGAGGATGCCGTGGTTTCCCATGACGAGCACTTTGATTTTAGGATCTTGGAGCAGTTGTGCGCATCGTTTTCCTTCTTCTTCGAAGGCTAGTCCTCCGAAGTTGTTATCGATGGCGATGCGATTGAAGAAGGTTGCGGTATTTTGGTCGATGGGGGGCAGTTTGGGGGAGGCGAGCGAGGCGAGGATAGTTGCGTGGATCGAGTGGAGGTGTAGGGCGCATTTCGCGTGCGGCAGGGTTTTATGGATTGAGGCGTGCAGTCCCCAGGCGGTGGGGTCGGGGGCATTGGGTTGGGAGAGGGTATCGGGATTTTCGGCGTTGAGGAGGAGGAGGTCGGAGGCTTTGATTCTTGAGAAGTGTTTTTGGTTGGGATTGATGAGGAATTGGGTTGTGGAGTTTCCTACGCATAGCGAGAAGTGGTTTGCTACGGCTTCGTGCATATTGAGGCGGGCTGTCCATCGGAAGGCGCAGGCGAGTTGTGCTCGTTCGGTGTGGAAGGGGAGATTGGAGGGGAAGGAGGGGGCGGAGGAGAGGGGGGCGATGGACATGGGTATTCTCTGGGGATTCTAGGGGATTATTGGGTTGTTCTTGGAGATTTTTGGGGATTCTCTGGTGGAATTGGATAGGATGACGGATGGGGATTGGGGAGAAGTATAGAATGGGGGAGGGGGGGAGTCAATATCTTTTTGGCTTGTGGCTTGGGGGCTTGGGGGGCTTGGGGCGGGAGGCAAACACGGGCTTTGTGTATTGACGGGTGCAAAACATCGCGTGCGTAGCACGCGGGGAGCGCGAGGGAGTAATCCCTCGCAAAAGACCCCGCGTCAGCGGAGCGCCATAGCACACGGCTTGCCGTGTGCGTCCATGATATATTGGTGCGCTTCTACGCATCTCGCGCGAAGCGCGAGAGCGTAGCCTCTTATTCAAAAGCGCGAGACTTGTCGTGCGCAATACTGACTCGTAACACGGTAAAGAGTTTTTGTTTGTCTGCCTTTGCTCGCCTGCGCTTTTTAAGAGGCGCGCATCGCAAAGGCAGACACGGGCTTTATCTACGCGCGTAGCGCGTAGCCTCTTATTCAAAAGCGCGAGGTTTCGCAGAAACGCGCAATACTGCCTCGCAACACAAGGAAGCAAAAAGGTTGACAAAACATGCATTTGGCACTATAAAAAGCGAATTGGGGGAAAAACACGCACACAGCCCAAGGAGGGCCTACACGATGGACAAACGACATTGTAGACCAGACAAGATTGTCTACTGCTGCGCGTGAGTTGTTTAAAGATATAAGGAAAAATGTCTTTTGCGGATCCACGAGACAAAGAAAAAAATTTGCAGTGAAAATAATTAATCTTTAGAATGAAGGATACTTACTGAATCCGAAAAAATGACGCAAATACTTTTTTTGGCTATTTCAGGTTTTTTAAACTGCGTTACAAAAGCAGAATTATTTAGATTAACTAAATAATGTACGTTACTATCATTTTTCTGAAGGCTTCAGAAATTTGGCAAGTATTTTTTTGTGATAAACAAAAATTAATTAGACTTCCCGTAACGAAAGCATTAAAATTTTTAAATTTGCAATTTCAAACAAATGAAATGGGCGATTCTTTGGGAATGCGATTTAGATTATTGAAAGGTGTGCATGAGAATACCAGCCTAAAAACAGGAAGCGGAGAAGTTTTTGAAATGCTTATTGCAAACGCAAGATAATCTTTATCTTTTGTTGCGGAATGCTGCAAAATGGATTGAAAATAGAGGAGTTAAGGATGCTAAAGGTTTGGAAAGCGCGGCGGTTTTTTTGAAGGTAACAGCGGAAAACTACAAAGTAATGCTTTGAGTGGTTTTTGGCTCTGCAATGTTTCTTGTTGCTGTAATTACTTATCATTTGTTTTTCTTGGTTTGAAATTTTTAGAATTTTGTCTAAATTGGCTGCTGGTCAAGAGACAAGCAAGACTATTTTTATCTTGCATTGAAAAGCCATATCGCGGGAAAAATGATTATATGTTTGTAATTTTTTTTTCTTGGCTTTTTTTCTATGCTTATTTTGCTATAAGCACAATGAAACAATATCATCTGCGACCAAAGAGCGATATACGTTGAAATCTTTTAGATTGATCTTTATACTGCGTCAGATGACAAAAGACAAAGGATTGTTTTGGAAAAGCGATTCTGAATCAGTTTGCGACAGCTCATCAACCAACAGATTTTTCCAAACAACAAAGCAGAGTGGTGGGGGTGGCGAAGTTGCCCTGCGTTGGATATTTTCCTCTTTACGAAAAAATAACGCGCGCTCCGCGCGATTCTTTTCTGCTCTATCTTTAGGGCGAAAATTAAAGACGCCGTGCCATGTTGCGAGGCAGCTTGCGCGAGGCGAGCCGTCGCGCTTTTGAATAAGAGGCTACGCTCTCGCGCTTCGCGCAAGTGCGTAGAAGGCGCTATCGCGCCCCGCTGACGCGGGGTCTTTTGCGAGGGATTACTCCCTCGCGCTCCCCGCGTGCTACGCACGCGATGTTTTGCATCCGTCATCATACAAAGCCCTTGTCTGCCTTTGCGTAGCGCGCCCGTAAGGTAGCGCAAGCAAGCAAAGGCAGACAGACAAAAAACGCAAGCAAGCAGAGATAGACACGCTCATACTAAGTCCCCCCAAACTTCCCCCTATACAACACCTTAGCAAATTCCAAGTCCCGCTCCGTATTAATATCAACTCCCTTCTCCCTCTCCAAAATAAAAGCTCGCATCCCCTCTTTTTCCTCCTCCCCTTTCCCCTCCCCCTCGCGCTCCCCCATCAATCCCGCAACAGACCGAAACGCAAACGCACCCGTATCCATAACATAATCCCCTAACTCCTGAGACCTCGCATGGTAAAACGAATCCCTATCATAAGGCGCAATCTCCCCACCATCCCCCAAACTCAAAGCCCTTCTAGGATTGCTCAAATACTCACAACAAGACATAACAATATGCCTGCCCCCCAACTCAATATAGTAATTCAATCCCCCCCGTAAATCATCCAACTCTAACAAAGGCATGCAAGCCGATAACAAACATACACAATCATACTCCTCCCCCCTTTCCCGAAACTGCTCCACAACCCACCTCACAACAGCCCATACCCCCGTCACATCATCCGCAATAGACCCATCACGCATAAACTCAGGAGCATACCCAAACCTCTTCGCAACCCCCGCAACCTCCTCGCTGTCCGTCGAGACATGAATATGATCAAAGATACCCGCATCCCGCGCAACCTCCAAACTATACCCCAATAAAGGCTTCCCCATAAATTTTACAATGTTCTTGTTCCGAATACGCTTGCTACCCCCTCGCGCAGGAATCACCACTAAACACTTCGGTAAATCCATCAATCCACCCTCGCGAAATTCGTCACTACGCTCGCACGCAAGCGCGAACGCACCAACAGACTCCCCCTCTCCCATACCCCTCCCTAAGTCCTCTCCGCCGACAGAACCCTCAAGAGAATTCTTAACAGAACCCTCGACAGTACCCCGCCGCTCGGCAACGCTTCTACCCGTCACAACCCATTCTCCTTTTTTCTCCTTTTAGTCTCTTGGAGGGCAGCATCGAGACGACACAACCTACACGCGATTTTTTTCTGTTGTTCTTGTAGAACACTTTTACGCGCCAAAAAACTCCTCTCTCACCCCTCTGATAGCATATCTTCCGACAAAGGTAAACCTTCCTCAAGGTCGCGCGCAGCACGACACGAAAGAACACGAGCCAGATGAAAAGGCTCCATTCCCGCATTCGGACGAATCGCACGCACATTCCTGTTCGTAAAACGCTCGCCACGCCTCACAGAGCCAACAACATAAAGACTTCTCCGAAACAAAAGCGACTCCCCCTCGCCCGCACCAACCCCCACCCCCCCACCCCCCAACATCGTGAAAGCATCCCGCACCGCCTTAACAAAACGCGAAAACTCCTCCGCATCCAACGAAAATGCATAGTCCAAGTCTTCCTTTTTCCGCTCGATTGCAAAGTGCTTCTCGATCATGCAAACGCCCAAACCCGTCGCCAGCACCGCCGCCCGCTCGTCGCGCGTGTGATCCGAAAGCCCTACCGCGCAACTAAACCTCGTGCGCAGCGTTTCAATCGCTCGCAGATTCATCGAGAGACTCTCGGCAGGATAGGCGCTCAGGCAATGCAACAACACGATTTTCTCGTTGCCCGTTCTACGCACAACATCTAGCGCACGCCCGATCTCGGTCTCGTTTGCCATGCCCGTCGAAAGAATCACGCCGCGTTTTGTTTTTGCGACCGCCTCGATCAACGCTAGATCGACCAGCTCGGCAGAGGCAATTTTGTATGCGAAATCTGAGACCAACTCCAGCGCGCGCACCCGCGCCTCCGAAAAGACGGAGGCAAAAAGCGTTGTATCTTGCTGCCTCGCCTGCTGCCACAGAGGCGCGTGCCATGCTTCGTCCAACGCTCCCTCTTCGTAGAGATCGAAGAGCTTCCGCCCCTTCCACAAAGGATGCTGCAAACGGAACTCGGGACGCGGGGAGCGTATCGTCAAGTCTTCTGCTTCGTAACTCTGAATCTTGACGGCATCTGCTCCCGCCGTCTTCGCAGCCCGCACGAGCGCGCACGCTTCTTCTAACGATCCTCGATGGTTCGTCGACATCTCCGCCACTACAACAGGAGAAAAAATTTCTCCCGTGTCTCCCCACAAGCGCCGCGCAAGCCGTTCAGAGCAAGACGAAGCAGAGCGAGATGAATCGGCGGAGGAAGAATCTGACGAAGTAGTTATCACGATGCCACCCTATAACCTAGAACTTGCACACAGAGCTTGCGCTAATCGCTCGGCGCCTTTTTTGTCTAACCCCAGCGTCGCCAGATCTAACGGAGGCTGTCGCTCCTGCTTGAGCGCACGCAAAGCAGCGCGCACAGTATCGGGCTGCAGAGGAGGGGGCAAGATCCTAGCACCCGCCCGCTCCAACGCGCGTGCGTTACCTAGTTGGTTCGAGGCGACAGGGCAAAGAATCAGTTGTAATTCCAGCAACGCCGCCTCGCAGGCTGTCACTCCCGCGCTACCTAAATAAACGGCGCACTGCGGTAGCAACTCGTCCATCGCGCTAGCCTCGTTATAGACGCGCACCTGCTCACCACAATTCACATGCATACGCTCATGCGCCAATGCCAGCAGTTCGGCGCAGGGCTCGACGACAGGCGAGATCACAACCTCAGCGTGCCATGCGCCCAAAACATTTTCTGCCAGCAGAGGGATAAAATTTTCTCCGCTCTCTCTGCCGCCAAACCACAGCAACAGGCGATCGTCTTTCTCGGCGGAGGCAAAACGAGCGAAGCGATCGTGGAACGGAAAATACTGTCCGCCATAAAAGCCTTGAGCGCACGACGAACGACAAGTGAAGTTTTTTGTTGCTAGATCGCAACAAATCGCAATGCTTGCGAAGGCGGGCGGAGGTTGGTCGTCGTGAAAACACGCGATATCCTGGTAGCGTTGTCGTACGCTTGTCGGCAGCGAGGTAAGTCGATAGGAATCGACGACCAGCATGTCGCGTGGCTCGCCCTCTTCTTGTGCTGTTTCTTGCCACAAGTTCTCCCAAGAAGACCAAGAAGAGAAATCCGCATCGAGATAAGGAAACATTTTTTTAGCAAGCGAGGGGTCAGGCAAAAACAGCCGTACGGAGATTCCTTTTTGTCGCAACGCCTCCCCCAAGGCTAGACAGCGGTGCGCGTGTCCCATACCGACAGCAATATTTTTTTTCTGCCCTCCTGCTTGTTCAGCGTCGGCGACTATATCGAAGCGCATTGTCGTAGCCCCTCCAAGGTTGCGACGACCCTCTCGACATCGCTCTTTCGCATGTCGGCGAAGAGTGGCAGCGAGAGGGTGGACTTGGCGTAATGTTCGCTGTTGGCGAGTTCGACGGGTTTCTCGCAATTGACGAGGTTGTCGTCTTTGTCGCGCTGTTGGTAGTAGGGGTGGTGGTGGATGGGAATGTAGTGGACTTGCGTCTGAATGCCTTGGCGTTGCAAAGCCTGCATGCAGGAGCGGCGCGGCATGCCGAGCTCTTGCCAGTCGAGCGAAACGATATAGAGGTGATGGGCGGAGTGCCTTCGGTTGTTGCGTTGTAGGGGACGGAGGCAGTCGCTGAGCGGGCTGTTGGCGAATAGGGTGTCGTAATGCTCGGCGAGCGCGCGGCGTTTTTCTCGTAAGGGTTGGAGTCGTTTCATTTGTGCGACCCCTAATGCTGCGTGCAGTTCGGAGAGTCGATAGTTGAACCCCAGCTCGATCATCTCGTAATGCGTGTTGCCTTGTGTATCAGAGAGCGGCTGTTGCTCGAACTTTTCTGGGTTGCGTTCGATGCCGTGGTTTCTGAGTCGCCGCATGCGTTCCGCCAAGTCAGCGTTGTTTGTGACCGCGACGCCGCCCTCTGCGCTCGTGATGGGCTTGATGGGGTGGAAGGAGAAGACGGAGATGTCGGCGTAGTCGCCACAGCCTATAGGCTGCTGCTGTTCGGGGTCGTAGTAGCCACCGAGCGCGTGCGCCGCGTCTTCGATGAGGAGGCAGTTGAGGTCTTGTTTGAGCTGTAGCAACTCTGCGGCATTGCGCGCGTCTGCGCCGCCGCCCATCAGGACGGGGAGGATGGCTTTGATGGGTCGCCCTGCTTTTTGTAGCTGCTCGGCTGCCTCGCGTGCCGAGTGTGGCGAGAGTCCGAGCGTCTCTGCGTCGATGTCGGCAAAAACTGGTACAGCGTTGCAATGACGCACGGCGTTGGCGGTCGCACAAAAACTGATCGATTGCGTGAGGACGCGATCGTTGTGGCGCACTTCCGCGGCGAGGAGGGCAAGATGCAACGCTGCCGTGGCGTTGGCGCAGGCGACCGCGTGGCTGGCGCGGACAGATTGGGCGACGCTTCGCTCAAACGCCAAAAGACGCTCCCCTTGCGTGAGCGTTACGGTTGCGGTTGCAGTTGCAGTTGTGGTTGCGACTGAGTTCGGCTCTGCCAAGACAGCAAGCACAGCATCGCGCTCGGTTTGCGTGATGCTCGCGCGTGCGTAAGGTAAAGGTGCGTGCTTACAAGATTCGTCCTTGCAAGATTTATCTTTCATGGCAGCTCTGCGTCTTTGAGCTGTTGCAAGAGCTGCTTGAGTTGCCGTTCGTCTAGCCATGCCTCGTTGCTGTTGCTGGCGTATTCGAAGTCCTCATCGACGCGCCGATACTCTTGCTGCGGGGGTTGCATAAGCGTCGGCGAGACGATTATGTAGCAGTTTTCACCCTCGAATGTGTCGCGCGCCTCCTCTTGCGGTACCAGCAGCTCGTGAATTTTTTCTCCCTCTCTCACCCCGACGATGTCGACCTTGGCTTGCGGAGCGGTCATCTTAATGATCACCTTGGCGAGATCGATGATTTTCATAGAAGGGATTTTAGGCACAAAAATTTCTCCACCCTGCATGCTCGCAAGGCTTGCGGAGACGAAGCGCACGCTTTGCTCCAAAGAGATCCAAAAGCGCGTCATGCGCTCGTCGGTGATGGTCAGCAGTCCCTTTTTCGCCTGCTCGCGGAACAAAGGCACAACGCTGCCGCGCGAGCCAAGCACATTGCCGTAGCGCACGACGGAAAAGCGCGTGCCGCGCTCGCCGGCAAGGTTGTTCGCAGCGACAAAGAGCTTGTCGGCGCAGAGCTTGGAGGCACCGTAGAGGTTGATCGGATTGACCGCCTTGTCCGTCGAAAGCGCAAGCACGCGCTCCACATTGCAATCGAGCGCAGCCTTGATGACATTCTCCGCTCCGATCACATTGGTCAGAATACACTCGATCGGGTTATATTCGGCGGCGGGTACCTGCTTCAGCGCGGCGGCGTGAATCACAACATCGATGTTGCTGAACGCGCGCTTCAGGCGATCGTAGTCGCGCACATCGCCCAAGAAGAAACGCAACTCGGTGTGCGGAAACTCTTGGCGCATGCACGATTGCTTGTACTCGTCGCGCGAGAAGACAACAAGCCTTTTAGGACCCCCTCCCGCAGACCCCTCCCCCGCAGTCCCCCCGCCCGCCAGCACCGAGCGCAAGAAGGCTCTGCCGAACGAGCCGCTACCGCCCGTGATCAAAACCTGTTTGTCGGCTAAAGAAAAGGTCATGCGCGCGCTCGGTAGCAGGCGGTCAGTCTTGCTACCATGTGGTCGAAGGTGAGGCTTTGCAACGCGCGGTGCGAGAGCTGAAAAGCTTTTTTGGGCTGTGGAAAAAATTCTAGGTCGAGGCAAGATTTCTGCAACACGCCCTGCATCCAGCCCATGTTGCGATAGGTGACCAAAATAGGCAAGCGCGCGTTGGCATACTCGCTCACCTTCAAAGGAAAGGCGAAGGTGTTTGTAAGGGTTTCTTCTCGCGGTAGCAGTCCGTAATCGAAGGCGCAGAGGGCTTGTTGCAACTGCTCGCTCGGTAAAAAACCCGTGTGCACAAGCGGGAGTTCGAGAGCTAGAATTTCCGCGTGGTGGCGACGAGGGACAAAAAAGAAAACGCTCACTTCCTTGTGCTTATGCGCAAATGCGAAGAGGGCAGGCTTGTTCTGCCAGCCGCTGAGCGTGCCTGCGAAGACGACGGCAGGGCGCGTCTTGTCGATACGCAGCTTCGTCTGCCATTGTTTCCGATAGCGCGCGTGCTGTTGTTCGGATAGGGCTTTGTCGAAGCCGCAGTGGACAAGGCATACCTTGCCATCAAAACGCGCTCGGTGCTCGCGCAAATAGGCGAGCGCGTTATACGAGACGGTCTCGATCAAGTCTGTCCAGCGCGCAAGAAAGCGATGCTCCGCCCACGCAAGCCAGCGCGCGAGCAGTTTGGCAAGCACGCGCGAGCCGAGAACACGCTGGTATTCGGCGATCTCTTCGACAGGACCTTGCATGTCGTAGGAGATGCGCGCGTTGTTGTTTTTGACGATGCGTCCCAATCTATCGCCCCACAGAGAGAGCCATATCCCTGATACCAACACCCAGTCGGGTTGCGTTGTTGCCATGGCAGCCTTCAGTTTTTGCAACAAACGCGGCGATTGTCGTAACCATTCTTCTGTTGCGCCGACTTGAACGATGTCTAATGGTGCTTGTGTGCGCACCTTCGCGGTAATGCCTCCGAAGCGCAGGCAGAAGTATCTCACCTTCACTCCCTGTCTTTCTAAGGCTACGGTTTTCCCTCGCATGAGGCTTCGTGCGCCGTTCTCGCTGTACAGGTTGTGCGTCGTGATCACCAGCAACGTCAGGGGTTTGCCGCCTGTCGTGCGCGCGCGGTGCGTTTTCGTGTTCGTCTTTTTCTTTATCATGGGGTCTCTGTTCTGTAAGCGATGAGGGAGAGAAAGCGCAGGGGCAGGCGTTTGAGTTCGAGCGGTCCGTGCGGTGCGCTCGCCTCGAAGAACAGCGAGTCGCCGCGTTTGAGCAGAAACTCCTTGTCGCCGTGGCGGTAGAGAATCTCGCCGCTGAGGATATAGAGGAACTCGGTACCTGCGTGCTGGAAGACGGGGAAGGGTTGCGAATCTTCCGTCATGGTGATGAGGAAGGGTTCGACATGCAGATCGGCGTTCGAGACGGGGTGTCCGAGCAGGTTGTAGCCGTGTCCTGCTTTCGTGCCTCTTCGCTCGACGGGCAACCCCTTGCCCGCCTTGACATGCGAGACCTGCCACGCACGCTCGAAACGCTGGAAGAAGTGCGAGATAGGAACCGACAGCGCCGTGCTCAGTGCCTGTAGCGTGGAGAGCGACGGTGCCGTCGTGCCGTTCTCGATGCGCGAGAGCATGCTGGGGGAAAGACTCGCGCGTTCGGCGAGCGCGGTCGTCGTCAAGGCACGCTCGTTACGCATCGCGCGCACTTGTCTACCGATGGCAGCCTCCAGCGCGCGCTCCTCGTTGCTGTGCGGTGCTTGCGAGAGGGAAGAGCCTTGCTTTACCATCCCTTTGCTCTGCCCTTTTGCACAAGGCTTGGCAGAAGTTTCTTTTTGGGCGAGGCTATGTGGCGGCATCGACGATAGCGAGTAGCTTTTCTGCGTCCAAGCTGGCGTTGCCGACAAGTACGCCGTCGGTCGCATCCAAAATTTCGGCGGCGTTCGCAGGGGCAACAGAGCCGCCGTAGAGGACGGATATCTTCGTGTGCACGGGGACGAGATTTTGTGTTTGCTCGAAAATGGCGCGGCACACATCGACGATCTCGGCGGTGGCAGGCATCGTGCCGCTGCCGATAGCCCATACGGGCTCGTAGGCGACGATCAGGCGAGAAATTTGTTGCAGGGCTGGAGGTAGCGCGGCTATGGCACTCGTCAGTTGTCGTGTCAGATGACTCTGGCGTTGCGCGCGCTCGTCTTGTCGTTCGCCTATGCACAGCACGGGCGTGAGATCGGCTTTCACGGCGGCGAGCAGTTGCAGGGCGATCGTCTCGTCGTCTTCTCCTTGCGCGCGCCGCTCGGCGTGTCCGACGAGGGTGAGGCTTGCTCCTGCGTCTTTGAGCATGGCAGCCGAGATGCTTCCTGTAAAACTGCCTGCGGGCTCAGCGTGGCAGCCTTGTCCGCCGAGCAGCACGGGAGGATTTTTCGTTTCTACTACGATCGAGCAGAACTGCGCGAGCAAGGTCGCGGGCGGGCAGAGCGCGAGCTGTGCGATGGCGGCGCGTTCGACCGAGTAGCCGTTTGCGATGGTGCGGAAGGTTGTAGCGGCGCTTTTCAAGCCGTTCATCTTCCAGTTGCCGATGACGATCTTGCTCATGCGCGGAGGGGGTGCGGGGTGGGGCAGAAGAGTGGGGCAGAAGAGTGGTACAGGAGAGTGGTGCAGGAGTGGAGGGATTCGAACCCACAGCCCCCGGTTTTGGAGACCGGTGCTCTACCGTTGAGCTACACTCCTATCGTTCTGCTCGTTCTGCGGATAGGATACCAAAGTCATAAACATGGCGACAGGAGGGTGGTGCGAAAGAGCGGGTGATGGGGATCGAACCCACACGACCAGCTTGGAAGGCTGGGACTCTACCATTGAGCTACACCCGCATTCAGCGATAACCGCGCCGCTTTCCCCTCATCGCAAGCGACTAGAAGGGGATTCGGAGAATAATTCTACGCCATAGGGCTTTTGTTGTAAAGGCTTTTCGCGTGCGAACGACGATGCACCTTGAAATAGAAAAAACTCTCTTGCTTCACCTTGGAGGAAAGAGAGGGGAGCCTCACAATAGGAGCGAAGTTTTTAACACGAGTGGCGAGAGAGAGTTTTCGCTCGAACGATCGTGAGGAGGTTATGAGATGGGTATTATCGGAGCAGTGGTAAAGGGTGTGACGGGTTATGCCGCGGCGCGTAGCAAAGAGCGTACAACAGCATTGGGCGGAGGGTTGTGCGTGGCTGCGCTGTATTTTCGTGTGATGCATCCTAAAGCGATGGATGAGATCATGTTTTACATCGTCTTTGGCTTGGGCGCTCTTGTGGCGTTACTGAAGACGGAGTTCATGCGTGTTATGGCGGTTGCGATTGTCGATGCGATGAAGAGCAAGAAGAGCAAGAAGAGCAATAAGAGCAAGAAGAGCAAGAAGAGCAAGCCGCGCAAGAAGCGCAAGTGAGGGGGGGGTGATAGAATGGCGGAGTATCTAACCGAGCATTTTTCGTTGCAGGAGATGGTAAGATCCTCCTTTGCGACGCGCAAGGGTTTGGACAATACGCCGACGGCTCGCCAGCGTGCGAATCTCGTTCGAACATGCGAGGTTTTGGAAGAGGTGCGCGCTTTGCTAGGCGGTCGGTTGTTGTTTGTTTCTAGCGGGTTGCGTAAGGGGAGGGTGAATGACTATCAGGGGGGTGCTCGTCGTTCGGCGCACAAGAGGGGATTGGCAGCGGATTTGGATAATTTGCCTGAGGGCAACTACGAGTCGTTTTTGCGGATAGCACCTTATGTCTTGCGGCGGGAGTTTCCTGTCGATCAGTTGATCGGGGAGTTCTTTTTGCCAGACGAGCCTCGCGGGGGGTGGATTCACATGGGGTTAGCGGATGGGCGGAAGGAGCCGAGGTATCAGATTTTGCGTGCAGAGAAGGTTGGGGGCAGGACGCGCTATCTTGTTTGGGATGAGCCGTGGCAGATGGTGTAGGGAGTAATAAGGGGGGAGGGGGGAGGGGATAAATGGAGGGAGTAGGATTCGAACCTACGTAGGCAGAGCCAACGGGTTTACAGCCCGTCTCCTTTAACCACTCGGACATCCCTCCGATAGCCGTATTTTACGATGTATGAGGGGCGGAGGCAAGGGGGGAATTTATCCCCAAGGGGAATTTATCCCCCTCGCGCCCCCGCGTGCTACGCACGCGATGTTTTGCATCCGTGAAAATTGTCAGCGCACATGCCTACGCGTCAACCCTCTGCTCCTCATCCAACACAGCAAATACCCCCTCCAACACCTCCTCAATGCCCTCCCCCGTCACATTAGAAATCACAAAAACACCCCCCAAATTCCGCTCCCCCAACACCTCCCCCAATGCCCCCCCGACCGCCTCGCGCAAGACCTCCGCCTCCCCAACATTCAACAAATCCGCCTTCGTTACAATAAAAAAACGACGCTTCTCCAATAACCCACAGCCATATCCCCCCAACTCATCCCCAATAATCCGAAAATCCTCCACTAACCCCGCAACAATATCCGATATATCTCCCCCAACCCGCGCCTCCGCTAACTGCAACAAAACTCGACACCGCTCCATATGTCCCAAGAAACGATGCCCCAATCCTAATCCCTCGCTCGCTCCCTCTATCAAGCCAGGCAAATCGGCAAAAACAGCCTCCCGATAACCCCGCAAAACAAACCCCAAGTGAGGACGCAAAGTCGTATAGGCATACTCCGCAACCTTCGTCTTCGATCGACTCACCGAACGCAATAACGAAGACTTCCCCGCATTCGGCAAACCCGCAAGTCCCACATCCGCCAAAACCTTCAATCGCAAAATCACACGCCTTGCCTCCCCCTCACCGCCATCCTGCGACATGCGCGGCGACCGATGCGTCGAAGAACGAAAATGCGCGTTTCCATATCCACCCCGACCCCCGCGACACAACAAAACCTCCTCCCCCGCCTCCACAAGATCGGCAAGCAAGGCACCACTCGCCTCGTCAAAAACTTGCGTCCCCTGCGGCAGATCGAGCACAATATCCTCTCCTCCCTGTCCGCTCCGATTTTTTCCCTGTCCGCTGCCGCCGCGCGTAGCGAAAATCCGCCTCCGATAACGATAGTCCAAAAGCGTGTTCAAGCCCTCGACAGCACGCGCAGAAATATGCCCTCCCCTGCCGCCGTTGCCGCCGTTCGGACCTCCGCGCGGTACAAACTTCTCGCGCAGAAACGAAATACAGCCGCCGCCGCCGTCACCCGCCTTGAGCTCTAGTTTGGCAAAATCATGAAACCGCATCGCGCGGCTCGCTCAGCTAAGTCAAACGCTCGTCGTCGTTTGCTCGGTCGTAGGCGAGGGCTTTTTAGAGATAGCCTCAACGACACTTTCGGCGACAACATCGACCATCGATCGCGTGCGCCGCTTACGGAAAGAAACATGTCCCTCCTTCAAGGCAAAAAGCGTGTGATCCTTGCCAATGCCGACATGGGCGCCCGGATGAAACTTAGTGCCGCGCTGGCGCACGATGATCGTGCCAGGCAAGACCTTCTCGCCGCCGTAACGCTTCACGCCAAGCCTGCGTCCCGCAGAATCGCGTCCGTTGCGCGATGATCCCCCTGCTTTCTTATGCGCCATCGTTTTTCTCCTCGTTTTTCTCTGGGTGTTTCTTCTGGTGTTTTTCTGGTGTTTTTGCTGTTTCTTGTCCGTTGGAATCAAGCTTGTTGTCGTCAGCCTTGCGAGATATCCGTGATCTCTACACGCGTCAGATACTGACGATGTCCGTTCTTGCGCCGCGAATGCTTGCGACGACGTTTTTTGAAGACAATCAACTTCTCGCCGCGATGCTGCGAGAGAACCTTGCCGCTCACTCGCGCCTTCTCCAGCACAGCAGGATCGACAATCGTGTCCTTGTCCGCACCCAGCAGCAAAACGCGATCGAACACAACGCTCTCGCCTACCTCGGCAGGAAGCCGCTCAAGCGTGACATGCACGCCTTTCGCAACGCGATACTGCTTTCCTCCAGTTTCAACAACAGCAAACATGACAAACAATACGCGAGAGAGTCCCAAAGTGAGAGAACAAAGACGCTTGAGAGTGATCTCAAAGCCATCCTCGCGCAAGCATAGCAAGCTTGCAACCTCGTTGGCAAGGATTTTTTCAAGAAGAGCATAAGAATGTCATTTGTCTTAAATTTAAGTTGCGTCTCGGCGGTTTTTGTGCAAGTATCATAGGGGGAGAGGGGTTGGAATCGACAATCGTGCTTTTTAGCGAGGTGACACCCATGCAACAGATACAGGAGCAGACAGAATCGTCTGCAGCAACGGCGATGCCGTCTACAGATGCGTCGGATGCGTTGCAAGTGAGCGAGACGAGCGTGGCAGGTCTTTACGACTGGTTCCTCGGCATTTTCTCGTCAGAGCAAAGCGCAGACGCAAACGCCGCCGCAGGTCAGATCGAGGCGTTGACAGGAACGGCAACAGTTCTTCGCAACGACGAGCAGAGACTCCTGCGTTTGGGCGACGACATCTACGCCGATGACACAATAGCAACAGGAGCAGACTCAAAACTGACCATCGTCTTTATCGACGGCATGGAGTTTCGCTTGGGAGAAGACGCAAAGCTTTTAATCGACGATTTCGTCTTCGATCAGACGAACTCTACAGGATTGCAGAGCTTGTCGGCGATCAAGGGAGCTTTCTCCTACGAGAGCGGCTTGCTCGCGGCAAACGATCCCTCGGCGGTGACGATCAAAACGCCATTAGGCACATTAGGCATTCGCGGAACAAAACTTATGGGTTTGGCAGACACTCCTGAGGGACAATGCATCATAACGCTGCTGGACGGACAGATCAAGGTCACAGGCGACAAGGGGGGAAGTGCACTTTTGTCCGAGAAATTTGACACAGCCACGATGCGAATCGAATGGAGCCATGTCGGCATGAGCCAACACTCGAAAACAGAGACAGAGTCGACATTCAAAGATCTGCTCTTTGGCGGCGACGAGGGGGCGATGCAGTCTTTCTTCGACGAGGAGAAAAGCAGCTTCCGTCTGGAAGACAGCGACGCTTATTCAATCTACGGCGAGACAGCAGCGACAGAGTTCTTGGCGCCGCACCCCGAAGGCTAAAAAATCTAAAACTAAAGGCTAGCAGCCTTCCTCCGCCAACCTTCCTCCTCCTTTCGCTTTAACGCGCTTGGCTTTAACGCGCTTGCAAAGGCGCTTTGGCAGCCTATGATGTTTGCTTGGATATTTGCTTGGATATTTGCTTGGATATTTGCTTGGATGTTTGCTTGGTCAGGCTGCGGCTAGAATCGTCTCCAACTTCTCTACCGCCAAACGCTCCTCGATCTTCTCGACAACCGCAACCTCGCGCGACAAACGCTCCAACGCCAACTGGTAATACTGCCGCTCGCTATACGAAGGGCTGGGTTGCTCCTCGCCGCGATACAACTCACGCACAACCTGCGCCAATCGAACGGGGTCGCCCGAACGAATCTTGTTGTCATACTCCTGCGCACGACGTCCCCACATCGTCTTGCGAATACGACGTTTCGTCTTCAAAGTGTCGTAGATGCCCTCCATCGCCTCTGGAGAACTCACGCTGCGCAATCCACAATTCTGATACTCGCAAGTCGGAACGCGAACAATCATACGCTCCTGCTCGAAACTGATCGCTATCATGTCCAAACGCGCGCCCGCAATCTCCTCCGCCTCGACACCGCGAACATAGCCAACGCCATGCGCAGGATGGACGAGGTAGTCACCCTGGGCAACCTTGTCAGTTTCAATCACGGCAGGTTCGACATTCTTGCCGTCAACATCTCCCTGATGCGGGGGTTGAGGCTTGTTGTTTGCTACAATCTTGAGCTTAGGCTTGATACTAGCCTTAATAGTAGCTTTGGGCTTCGCCTTGAATTTCGCTTTTTCTTCGCTAGCACTCTTCCGAGAGCTCGAGCGCAGCGTCGCAGCTCTGTCGCGCAGAGAGCCAAAAACGCTTCTTTTCGCCTTGGGTTGTTCTTTTAGCAGCAACCTCTTTAGCAGCCTTTTGGGGTTGTTCTTGGGAGCGTATTTCTAGGTTGTCTTCTTTGTCGCTTTGCTTGCGATTCTTCTTGGCTGTTTTCTTGACAGTGCTCTTGATAGTTCTCTTGAAAGTCTTGGGCTTCGCATCCTCCGCCCCTTGATCCAAAGTTGCCGACAAATTTACCGATTCCTGCTCCATCGATTCTTGCTTTACCGATTCCTGCTCCATCGATTTTATCGATTCTTGCGATTCTTGCTCCACCGCTTCTTGCTTCATCGATCTTTCCTCCATCGACTTTCCCCCGTTAAAAAAATGTCTGCGCAACGCCTTCCCCCAAGAATTCTCTAAAGCTCCCTTTAAAGCCCTCTTTCCGCCTGAAGCGTAGACTATACAAACGACACAAAAATTTCCCCCCACTTTTTCCCCGTGCCACAACTTCCCCTAAACGCTCTCTAATAGGAGAGACGCTTCCCCCGAGAAGTTCCTAACACTCTATCACAAAAAATCAGACTTCGCAACACTCTGCAACAATTTTTTCGACAAAAGAGCAACTCTTCTCCAACTGCTCCTTCTCTAAAAACTCGTTCGCCTTGTGCGCCTGATCGATCGAGCCAGGACCGCACACGATCGAGGCAATGCCCGCGCGCTGATACTGCCCTGCCTCGGTCACATAGCCGGCATAGCGGTGCTGATTGTCTCCCGTTATCTTGCGCACCAAACGCTCGGCTTCGGAATCCACCTCTGGCTTCAGCGAGGCAACAGCCGCCTTAGAGCGTGTCTCGATCGAACAGCCCTCGTGCACCGCGCGCATCGCAGGCAGGATATGCTGTTGATGCCACTCCTCGAACGCCTTAGGCAAAGCTTGCTCGTCGTCCTCAGGCAGCGCTCGCAAGTCCCACAGAAAAGAGCACGACGGAGCAATGATATTCACCGCTGTCCCGCCCTTGATCACGCCCACATGCACGCTTGTCCAAGGTGGATCGAAACGATCGTCCTTGTGTTTTTGCTCTTGCTGTTGCATCTCGCCCAGTTTTGCGACGAGCTGCGCGGCTGCCATCACGGCGCTCACGCCTTGGCGAATGTCGGAGGAGTGTCCTGCGAATCCCTCTACCCGCGTCTCGAAGATAGCAATCGACTTGTGTCCTGAGATCGGCTTCATCATGCTGGGCTCTCCGACTACGACACAGCTGGGCGAGGGAGACTTCTCTTGCAACGCTCGGATTGCGTGCGGCGCGCCGAGGCATCCTACTTCTTCGTCGTAGGTCAGCACCAAGTGGATCGGACGACGCAGCTCGGCTGCAACCATCGACGGCACAACGGCAAGCACGCTGGCGAGAAAGCCCTTCATATCGCAAGCGCCTCTGCCGTAGAGTTTTCCGTCTTTCTCGGTGAGGAGGAAGGGATCGGTGTCCCACGCCTGCTCTGACACGGGAACGACATCCGTATGCCCGGAGAGAACAACGCCTCCTTCTTTCTGCGGGCCTATCGTTGCGATCAGATTGGCTTTTCCCTGCTGATCGGGCGAGGGCAGAATCTCGACGGCAACGCCTGACTTTCGCAACTCTTCCGCAGCCCACTCGATGAGCGGCAGGTTCGAAGTGCTGGACACAGAGGGAAATGCGACAAGGCGCGCAAGAATCTCGGTGGCTCGTTCCAGCGTTTGCGGGGAGGTGCGCGACATGCCTCCATCATAGGGAGGCAACTGGAGCGATGCAACTAGCGTGGTGCGGAAAGAGCAACGCACCGCTCGGCGGTAAGACCGAGCGATGCGTTTTTTTTTAGCTCTTCCTCCTGCTTCTTCCTCCTGCTCTGCTCGCTTTTGCAACTTGCTTTAGCGAGCGGAGGGGAGGGGGATAGGGGAGGGGTTAGGGGTTATGCGGCTTGCGCTTGTTTGACAGCGGAGGTTGGGAGTTTTGTGCTGCTGTCTTTTGTTAGCACGGGGATTCGTTTGGGTTTGGCTTCTTCGGGGATATCGCGCAGGAGTTCGATATGGAGCAGTCCGTTTTCGAGCTGCGCTTTTTCTACTCGGACATGTTCGGCGAGGCTGAATTGTCTTGAGAAGGCTCTTTCTGCGATTCCTCGATGGAGGAAGTTCGACTCGTTGGTTGGGTCGTATTGGTTTTCGCTCTTGCTTTTTGCTTGCGAGATTTGTCCTTGTGGATTTGGAGCGATTTTGCCAGCGACTTTACCTTGTATAGTGAGCAGGTTTTGTTTGAGTTCCACTTCCAGGTCTTCGGGACGGAATCCTGCTACTGCCATCGAGATTCGGTAGTTATTTTCGTTAATTTTCTCGATATTGTATGGGGGGTATGCGGAAGTAGGTGCTTCTGCCATTTCGTCGAAGAGTTGGAACAATCTGTCGAAGCCGACGGTTGTTCGGAAGAGTGGTGATAGATCGAATCGTGTCATGGTATTTCTCCTTTGATGAAGCGAGAGGGTTTGTGTATTCTCGCGGAGTAGATTTTTTCGAGGCTTTGTGAGCCCTCGATACTTTCTACGATGCGAGAGGCAACGGCTGTTATTAGCCCGTTGCTTTGATATATGTGGGGAGGGGTAGGGGGGATGTCAAGGGCGGCGGAGAATTTTTATTATTACCGAATTGCAGTAGATGGTACAAAGCATGCATTGACAAGGATAGAGGTAGGGCAAAGATTCACCTCACAAGGAATGTGCGATGGCTTTGCCCTCTCCCACTGTCGTCGACCTGTTTTGCGGGGCGGGTTTGCTGAGCTATGGCTTCTGTTCTGCAGGGTTTCGCCCTGTGTTTGCTATAGATAGCAACGAAGACAGCATAGCAAGCTACAGAAGAAATGTCGGTCGATCAGCTTGCGTTGGCGATGTTCGGAGCATTCCAACGGGTTTGCGTTGTGAAGTTGTTGTGGCGGGACCTCCTTGTCAAGGCTTTAGTCTTCTGGGACAGCAAGATTCGCGGGATCCAAGAAATCGTCTATGCTTGGTCGTACCTCTTTGGGCTCAGGAGACGCAGTGCAAGGTTGTTGTGGTAGAAAATGTCCCGCAGTTTGTTAAATCTTATCAATATGCGACGATGGTAACAGAATTAAAAAATCAAGGTTTTGCAGTTAAATCTTGGATGCTTAACGCAGCGGACTTTGGCACGCCTCAAAACAGGAAAAGAAGTTTTACCATTGCAAGCAAAATTGGTTTGCCAGAAATGCCTTTACAGAAAAAACAAAAAACTACTGTCAGAGAAGCGTTTAAAAATCTTCCTTCCCAGAACAGTGACTCTATGCATATTTCCCCAGTGCCAAGCAATTTGGCGATGGCGCGCTTTAAAAATACGCCATGCGGAGGAGGCAAGGATGATATTATGAAAAACGCGCCTGATATTTGCCTTGATTCGTGGTTTGAGCGAAGAGGACAAACAACGGATGTTTGGGGACGCATGCTTTGGGAAAAACCGTCAAATACGATAAGATGCTATTTTCAGAACCCGACTACGGGGCGTTATGTTCACCCCGAAGAAAACCGTGTAATTACTCTAAGAGAAGGGGCACGTTTGCAAGACATTCCTGACAGCTGGATTTTTCAAGGTAGACGAACTTCAGCGGTTAAGCAGATTGGCAACGGCGTTCCTATAAAGATAGGGAGAATTATTGGTAAAAATATACATAATATATTTAATAATTATCAACGGAGCAATAAAATTATAGTGTCCAGCAATTAATAATAAATTTTTCGCAATTATTCCATAGTTTTTCTAAATCTTCAAGTAACGGCTCGTAATAATTTGAATGCACCAAATAGTTTAATTTTTCTATTTCACAGATACTCTTGTTAGTCAGGTTTAAACCTTGCCTGATGCCGATTTCAACATTTGGCTTTTCTCCCCTATAGAATTTCATATGTTCAGTAACAGCATTGATTCTTTTGGGCAAGGAAAGACTTCCTCCATTCTTGTTTGTGTTTTTAATGTTGTTTTTACCCATGTAATACTCAACACTAATTTCTATAAATGTTCTTGCTAGCACAGCGGTAGCATTTCTTGCTTTTGTAGCATCAAGGGTGCTGGATTGAGAAAGCTCATTGAATATTTGCCTCTCCCTATGTCTTTCGTCAGGCACAATATTGCCCACAGAACTTGGTATCCAAGATTTTCTGTTTAAAATATCCATTGGACTTTCAGAACCTAAAATCGACGGCACAAATTTTTGAAAATTTTCACTGCCAATTCCAAAATCCTCTACTAACATTTCTAGTATTTTCATGCATAATTTTTTTTCTTTGGGATTCATTTTTTTAATGATATAACCATATTCTCTTATAATATCACTTTTTTCTATAATTTCCTTAGCCTTTTTTTTGCGATATTGCCCGTTTGCGGTAAGTGCTTTTTTCATACGATCAGTAATTTCTTTTGAAAATGCTTCTGTTACAGGGTTTTCTTTTAACTCTGTCCTGTTGGTATTTATTAAATCCTTGAACTCTTGGTCTAGAACATCGGCTTTAACAATGCATTCCATATAACTATGAGCAAGATAATTTGTTACTCCAGTATGTAACCCTAGCAGAGATGGCCCCATTGCAAGACGATTGTTGCAATAGATTCTCGCGCCTCGTTGATTGGTTGGCAGCGATCCAACTTTCCAACCTTGTTTTTCTATATTCTCATCATCGCCTTTTCTATAACGAAATTTAATAGTGTATTCAAATTCAATTTGTCCAATGTCATCAATATCAATGGTATCTTTTTTTAACTTTCCATCACTATTGGGATAGCAAAATTCGTAAAGAGTCTCCTCTGGGGAAAGAGGGTCTGTGCTTTCGCTTGGTATGTCAGTGTTTTTAACGTATATTGCAAAATTTTCTTTTGTTATACCAAAGAAATTATTTATTATAGTTTTCTTAATCATGCTCATCGAGCTTACCAAAGAACCATAATTAAGGTTAGACAAAGTTATTTTTGTACCGTGGCTTTCCAAAGGCTGATTTTCTTGGTGATCTGCTGTTATTTTTTTATCAGTGATATCTTCGGCTTTAGCAAGCTCTTTGCAATCTAAACAAAAGGTGGTAGAGAAATTTTCTTCCTTTTTTTTTGTTTCAACAGTAATTTTTTCGGCAGTGCCAAACCCAGCTAGTTTTCCTAACCCTTTTCGCCCCGTCACTCTTCTTATTCCGTTTTCGGACATATTATACATTTCGTTGTTAGAGTCTTGGGCATCGCCTTTGCGTCTATTACGATTAATAGGAAGGAATTTATTTTGTATATCACTTGGAAGCATGCCGTGTCCGTCGTCTTCTATAGTAATTTCTAAGTTTTCTGGTAATTTTATATCAAGAATTTCTCTTCTAGGTATGCTTTTTGTTTTTATTTTTGCTCTAATTTTTATTTTTTCTTCTTGTATTTTGTTGTAAGGAAGGGAAATCGTTACTTTTTTAGCGTCCGAATCATATGCGTTTGCAACAAATTCGACCAAACTTTTGGCTACAGAGGTGTACATGTTGACACCAAGGGATTCGATCATACCTCCTTGTATGCTGATATTGAAGAATAGTGGTCTATCTTTGTCTGTTGCCATTGTCCTAATCCTCCTATGCTGTTGGTTGCGGAAGGGCGAGCGTGGGGTTTTCCCGCACCAAAGCCCCTCCGTTGTTCGCTAGAGCATTCTGCCTCGTTCTGCAACTAGAGTCAAGACTCCCCCGCGCCTCCCCCACGCTATTATTCCCCCCTCACGGGTGCAGTGTCACGCCTCTTTCATCCCATACCTCGCCCGTTTACGCTGCTTCAGACCTCTTTGCCGAGCTTAAAGCCGCCGAAGCGTTTCCGAAAGCTCGCCAGCCTCCCCGCCTCAATCAGTTTCTGAGCGCCCCCAGTCCACGCAGGATGCGACAAAGGATCAACCTCCAAGCGCAACTCATCCCCCGCCTTCCCCCAAGTAGACCGCGTCTCAAACTTCGTCCCGTCCGTCAAACGTACAACAATACGATGATACTCCGGATGCAATCCCTGCTTCATAAATCCTTACCTCGAAAAACCCCCAAGCCTCAACTCAACCCCACTCATACTACACACAGAAAAAATCCGCAACAACTTTCTCGCACAAAAAGACTCGCGCAGAAAAAAATCTCGATCTATAATGCACAGAAACAAAAAGCAAAATAAACTAGTCGCAACCCAAAAACCTCTCGTTCTCGTCAATCTCCTTCGTCAATCTCCCTCGTAAAGCCCCCGTAAAGCCCCCGTAAATCCCATGGTTCGGATAGACTCAACAGCCTCCGTCGGAAAAACGCGCGCTCCGCAAAAAGCACGCAAGTCCTCCAAAAGCCGAGCCGCAAACTCAGCGAACTCTCCCAATGTCAGCTTCGCGCAATCCCTCTCCCAAGCAGAAGCCGCAGAAGCACCCGACGCGCTAGAGCCTCAATCCTCCGCATCCGAAATCGACGGCGATATCGGATTGCTCGCACTGCAAGAAAAACCTAGCCACTCTCCTGCAGACAACCAGCGCGCAAAAAAAAGAGCCATCGCTTACGGGGAAGGCTTGATCGACCGATTACAAGCCTTGCATGTTCGATTGCTATCAGGAGTGGTATCAGAGCAGGAACTGCTACGATTGCAAGGATTCTTCGCCGACGACAGAAACAGCGGCGCAGACCTAGAAGACGAGAAACTACGCTCTATCCTCGGCGAGATCGAACTGCGCGTGCAAGTAGAACTCGCCAAAAAAAGACGATAAGAAAAATGGGGATAAGGGATTTTTTCGCTTGACGCAGAGGGAGATAGGCGGGTAAAGTGCTCTACTTGGAGAAAGGTTGCTGGCAACTCTGACTCCAACTCCAACTCACTAACACCACGCGAAGGAGGAAAAGAAATGGAATGCAACACAAAGCAAATGCGTATAGGTAAACTATATCTTCAAAAAAATTTAATCGACCTGTCTCCTCCGTATCAACGAGAGGGGGATTTGTGGAACAAGATCAAGAAAAAGCTTTTTATGGACTCAATTATGAGAGGATTTGATGTTCCAAAGCTGTATTTCCACGATATACGAAAAGAAGAAAAGCCATACCAATACACGGTCATTGATGGCAAGCAAAGACTTGAAACTCTTTGGGAGTTTATAAAAGGCAAAATTCCCTTTGAGGATTCAGAAACAAAATGTGATCGTTATTATAACGACCTATCAGAAGTAGAATTAGAAGAGTTTAAGAGTAAAGAACTAGATATTGTTTATGTCGAAGATGCCGATGCCGATGATATTGAAGAAATTTTTTCACGATTAAATAATGGCACTTCTCTTTCCAATGCCGAGAAAAGAAACTCCATAGAAGGCGATATGTCACAATTAATTCGTGATTTAGCAGGTAAAAATAAATTTTTTACTAAAAAAATAAAAATTAGCAACAAAAGGCTTGTGCATTATGAAATTGCAACAAGATTTCTTGTTATTGAGGATACAGAAAATCATTCGAGTGTAACGAGGGATTACAATTTAATGCCCAAACCTCTAGATAGTTTTGTTAGAAAGCACAAAGTTTTATCAGAGAAAAAAATAAAACAATTCAAGGACAGTGTCTATAAAAATTTGATCAAACCAAATAGAATTTTTGACAATGAAGATTCTCGTCTTTCCAAGCATGTTTACGCACAGACATATTATATTTTTATTAAGAATTTATTTGAAGATTATGTCGCTAACGAATCTGTAGTGAGTAGCTACATAGAAAAATTCGAGATGGAAAGATTTTTGGATGAAGAAAAAGACGAAAGTGAGCGTGAGATAGGTTTTGCTGATTACAAACTGCATATTCGTCAAGGTCTCGGTAACAGCGGAGCTATTTCTGAGAGAGATAGAATATTAAGAAATTATTTTTTGCGATGGAATGATGACACCCTTCCTAAGGACTCTGCAAGAGTTTTTAGCATAGAGGAACGAGGAATTATATGGAGAATTTTTGAAAAGAATTGTAAAATATGTGGAAAAGACATTAAAAATATTGATGACATGTGCGCTGACCACATTATACCTCACTCCAAAGGCGGTAAAACGATAATAAGCAATGCTCAAGCTTTGTGTCAGAGCTGTAATTTACTAAAATCAAACAAAATTTAAAAAAGGTTATAAAAATGGCATCGAATTCTAATGCTGTCGCCCAAGAACTCGTTATGCGAAAGCAGAGCGCGCCTATTAGATTTACCAAAAGGCAACAAGAGGCAATTAAGAAAAAGTACGAAAACCGTTGCGCTCTCTGTTGTCTTGGCGTTGAAGATGGTGTTGATGTTTGTGTTGTTCACAAGATGTCAAGTGTAGACGGTGGTAAAGCAACAATAGAAAACGGACAAGTCCTATGCACCGAACATAACCAAACAAGATATAATGCAGATAGCAGCGATGCCAAAACCTATGTGTCTTTGATGCTAAAGGTAGCGCGACATAGAAAAGATGAGCGCATGGGAAAATTTTATTCTCAATTGCTTAAAATTTTTAAAAAATATAAAATCGCTTAATGTCATCATAAAAAAACTAAAACAAAATGAAAATTTTTGTGATTTGAAACGTAAACATCGCGCGCGTAGCGCGGGGGGGGTGTGGGGGGATAAATTCCCCCCGCAAAAGACCCCGCGTCAGCGGGCGCGCGTAAGTGCGCTTTTCTAAAAATTTCCTCATCCCTTTTTTACCCACATGACCGGGCGAGCCGTTCGCAAGACAACATCCGCAACAACCCCATGGTGACGATTGTACGATTCTAAATTATACATGCCCGCTCGTCGTCCGCGCTCCAATCGCTTTACCATCGCTCCGCCCGCCGCCGTCTCCACAACACAAGCCCGCCCCACTAATCCCGAAACCTCGCCTGCGTAGCGCATATCGAAAAACAAGATGTCGCCATCGTCAAAAATCGGACTCATGCTTTCTCCGCGCACGACAACGCCTCCCCATCGTCGCACAACGCCATCGCCAAACAACTCACCTGGTACGGCGATACTCTCTCCGTCAGGAAACTGATCGTTCCAATACTCTATCTCTGAGCCAGCGCGAACGATTCCGACTATAGGACAATCTCTCGACTCTCCCACACGATGCAACGACGATACCACATTCTCCTCGTCCATCTGCCCTTCGTCCAGACTTGCGATTCTTCCTGCTAATGCTCCGCCGAATGCTTTTCTAGGATTTTTCCTAGCCTCAAGATTGTTTTTGAGTTTTGTTTCTAGCGTGAAGTTGATCTCTAATGCGTCGCAGATCTTCTTGAAGCGATCGACGGAGGGCGACGATCCCCTCAACACCGAGCGCAAGCTCTCAGGAGCAAACCCATAGCGTTTCTCTGCTGCGTGCACGGAAAGACTCAAGGTACGCAACCTCGCTTCGATCAGCTCGACCAGCGTACGTGAAAAAGCTCCGGCCTTGGGTTTCGGCATTCTCATAATATATTCCGAAAAATGACGCTTGTCGAGTCTTTTCGCTTGATTTTTTCACAATATACATAGAAAATACGCGAAGCAACCCTGAAGATCTCTCTCGAAGCCCCCAACGACTAGAAAAACAACCCGACAATCTCTTAAGGAACCCTCATGTCGTCTCTCCCTCCGATGTCTTTTGCCCCAACTTCTCACGCAGCTTCTCATGCAGCTCCTTATGCAGCCTCGCATGCTCGCACGCTCTTGCATCTGACCTACGAGACCGACCAAGCCTTGCGCGAAGGACGGCTTGGCGCGGCAGAATGGTTTGCCTTTGTCTCCGATATCGAAAGCTTGGCGCGCAAGATCGAACATCGCGCTCCGCCGATAAGTGTCGGTAGAAACAAGGCAGAACAAGACAAGGCAGAACAAGAAGCGCGAGTTCTTTCTTTTCCTACTTCCGAATCTACCGCTTGCGGGTCTTCTTCTGCGCCTCCTGTGCCACGCGCGTCAAGGCTTCGATGTAAAAACGACGGGCTTCCTCCTGCGAGAACTCTCTGACTACAAAGGCATGCGCCGCCTCTCCCATAGCGCGTTTTTGTTGCAGGGGTAGAGATGCAAAAGTCCGCATGGTCTCTGCGAGCGCGTGCGCATCGCGACAGGCGCATAGGAGTGCCGTTTTGTTCTCCACCACCGCGCGCTGCCAGCCGGGGTAGCGTGCGACGATTGCGGGAATACGCATTGCTGCAGCCTCCAAAATCACGCGCGGCAGACCCTCCGCGTAGGAAGGCAAAACGAGGCAGTCTATAGGATGTTCGGCTGAAGCGAGTAAGTCCTCTACGCGCTTATGTTCTCCAAGCCATGTAACAATCCCTTGCGCGGCTGCCTTCTCCATCTCTTGTTGCGGAATGTGGTCGGGGTCGGTTTGCTCTGCGCTGCCTGCCAGCCAGAACTCCAACTGCTGCTCGTGCTGTAGCAGGCGGGCGGCTTGCAGATACTCTGATACGCCCTTCGCCTTGAGGAGTCTTCCTAGAAACAGAAAACGCAACAGGGGTTTTTGCGCTCGGGGTTTTGTTTTGTGGGGAGGGGGGCGGAATCGCGTGAGGTCGATACCCATGTCTTTGCTGACGAGAATCGAGGGCGGGTGTGATTTATTAGAGTGTGATTTATTAGAGTGCAAGAAAGTTTGCAAGAAGGTTTTGTTATGCTGGTTGAGCACCCATAGTTGTGCGGTATTGCGCAGGAGCGTGCGGAGCAGGAGGGTGAGTATTTTGTGTAGGGGTGTGCGTTGGGTGAACACTCTGCCTAGTCCGGTGAAGACGGCGACGAGGCGAAAGGGGGAGGATTTTGGCAGGAATGGCGAGAGGAGTTTATTGGCGATTGCGCTATAGAGGATGGGTTTGAGTGTGTAGGCGATGACGATTTGCGGGCGGAGGCGGTAGAGCAGGCGGAGAATGTTCCATAGGATTATGGCTTCGCGGAGGGGATTTTTACCGTGGTCGGAGAATGTGATGGGGTAGATATCGACGATGTTTTGTTGGGTTAGGGAGGGGGAGCAGACATTAGTTTCTCCTTGAGCTTCTTTTGGGACTTGTGCGAGGAGGGATAGATGGCAACCTTGTTGTTTGAGTGCGAGGAGGATGTGTTTATGTTCGGCGACGAAGGTGTTGGCTTTTTTGGCGAAGAGGAGGATATGGTGCGAGGCGAGCGGGGGTTGGGGTGGCATTTTCTGTGGGGGGTTTAGATTATAAATATTAGGTTAGAAATCTTGGGTTAGAGATATTGGTGATTGTGCATTTTGCGGGATGGAAACGCAAGATAGGTGGCTTGTTTTTTGAAAGTGTCTGTCTCTGTTTGCTTGCGTGTGTTTGGCTTTGTTTGTCTGTTGCGCTCGTGTTTGTGCTTTTTAAAGGCACACACTCGCGCAACAGACGAGCTTTGTATGATGACGGGCGCAAAACATCGTGCGCGTAGCAAACATCACGGACGCGCATTGCAAGCAACGCGCTATGGGGGAGCGCGAGGGAGTAATCCCTCGCAAAAAACCCGCCGTAGGCGAGCGCGTAAGCGCTTTTCTGTGCGTGAGCGAAGCGAAACGCACAGCCTCTTATTCAAAAGCGCAAGCCTTCGGCTTGCGCAAGCTGCGCTCGTAGCATGGTACGGCGATTCTGTTTTGTCTCTATCTTCTAGGCAAAATTAAAGACGCTCTAGCGTGTTGCGAGTCAGTTTGCGCGAGTGCGTCAGAAGTCCTTACAAAGCCGCAGCGCATCATAGACAGCCGCATGAATGTTCCGCGCCGCTACAGCATCCCCAATGCGAAAAAGCTGGAAGTCTCCCCCCTCCAAAGAATCAATGCTGGAATTTATGTCGCGCCGCAAAATCTGCTCCTCCCCTGCCAATAACGCCTCTTGGTCGACAGCACCCCCGTTGTTCGATAAAGGACAGAGAGCATGGTAAAGCGCATCGTTCGCACTCGTCGCATGCTCGACAAACAAACGATCGGTCTCCAAGAATTGCCTCTTGGTAGGCGCATAGTCCGAGCCAATCTCAAGGCGTAGGTGATTGCCCCTCCTCTCCGCCCCGATCAGTCGCGCGTTTATGGTCGTCTGTATGTCCATTTCCGCAAACACCCTCGCTACCCCCGCATGAGCCAACCCCCCGATGTCGGGAGCCAGCGTGCGCTCAGGAGTAATATAATGCACCTTGCAGTTTTCACTCGCCAACACCTCCGCAAGCTGTACGCCCGCCTGCGCGCCGTTGTCGTCATAGACGGTGATGTTCTGCTCGCGTGCCTTCGTTCCCGCTAGAATCTCCCATCCCGTTTCCGCTAGTTCTTCTCCGTAGTCAAGCGGAGGTTTTTGCGGAAATCCTCCTGTGGCAATAAGGACGATGTCCGCCTGCATGTCAGCTAACTCTTCGTGTTCGAGAAAGCGATTGTAGTGGATTGTGCCGTGAAGGTTTTTGATTCGTGCTAGTCGCCACTCGACGATGGCTTTGAACTCGGTGCGTCGTCCCTGAGCGAGCAGGCGTATCTGCCCTCCTGCCTTGTCGGCAGCCTCGAAGATCGTGGTGGGCAATCCCTTTTCCAAGCATACGCGCGCTGCCTCCAACCCCGCCACTCCTGCGCCGATGATGACGACTTTGCGTTTTTTCAAGCTTTTGTTTTTTCGTAAATCCTCGTCGTGCGGCATGCGCTGCTCGCGTCCGCTGGCAGCGTTGTGGATGCATAGCGCGTCCTGTCCTGTGTAGAGTCTGTCGATGCAGTAGCTTGCGCCCACGCAAGGTCGGATGTCGTCTTCCTTGCCAAGTTTGGCAAGGCGCGCGATGTGAGGCTCGGCGAGGTGAGCGCGTGTCAAGCCGACGATATCGACCTTTCCTTCACGGATGGCGTATCGCGCATCTGATAGCGTGGCGATGCGCGCGGCATGCAGGATGGGAACTTGGGGCAGTGCCTGCTTGACCTCTCCGGCAAAGTCGATGTGCGGGCTTGCGCGCATGCCAGCGGAAGGGATGACATGGGATAGGGCAGCGTCGGTGTCGATTCTGCCTCGTATGACATTGAGGAAGTCGAAGCGCGGGCTGCTTTGCTTTGAGCAATCGGTTTTGAGCAAATCGGCTTTGAGCATATCGCCTTGGCGATATTGAGCCCTGTCTCGGCGTTGAATCCGTTTTGTGTCTGCTCGTCGAGCGACATGCGTATGCCGAGCGGAAAGTTTTCGCCTACCTTTTTTCTGAGAGCAGCGAGGAGCATCCTCGTGAATCGCAGGCGGTTGTCGATGCTGTTGCTGTGTTGGTCGCTGCGGTCGTTGACATCGGGCGACCAGAAGGAGTCGATCAAGTGTCCGTATGCGATCAGCTCGATTCCGTCGAATCCCGCGGCGACAACGCGCTCGGCAGCCGCGCAGTAGTCGCGTATGATTCGCTCGCCATCCCATTCCTCCATAGCTTTGGGGGTTGCGCGGTGCGCTCGCTCGCGGATGCCTGAAGCTGAGACAAGGGGTAGCCAGTCGCCCTGATCCCATCGCGTGCGTCGTCCCAAGTGCGTGATCTGAATCATGACGGCAGTCTTGTAAGCGTGGCAACGCTGGGCGAGGCTACGCAGAGGAGCTACGATCTCGTCCCTATAGAGGTGCAAGTTGCCGAAGGCGGCAGGACTGTCGCGCGACACCACCGCCGAGCCTGCCGTCATCGTGAGGGCAACGCCTCCCTTAGCGCGCTCCTCGTGGTAGCGCATATAACGCTCTGTCGGTATGCCGTCTTCGGCGTAGTTCGGCTCGTGCGCGGACACCATCAGGCGGTTGTGCAAGCGCAAGCCCGCCAGAGTGAAGGGCGAAAACAGGGGGTCGGAGGACATCGAAAGAGACATCGTAAGAGAGCAAGCGTTGGTAGCCAAAAGATTAAAAAAAAAGATTTTTTTTAATGTTTTTTGTTGACAGCCGCCTGAAATCATCCTAACACACAGAGTATAGAGTAGATAATCTTTAGGGGGAAGCGTCGGGAAGATGCGCGCGAAGGAGAGCTCACGCTAGATCTGAATCCTCATCCTTTGAGGATTCGATGTGAGCCGAGTTTCTTTGCGTCTTTTCTTGTACCGATGTCAAGTTTTTCTGCTGCTTTCCTTTTTCGTTTTGTTACTCTGTTACGATGTCAATCAATCCCGCACGCTTCCTGAGACAAGTCAAACAGGAAGTTTCGAAGGTCTTCTGGCCGACACGGCAAGAAACGACCTCTGCTGTCGTCATGGTGTTCGTGATGGTGACAGTCATGGCAATCTTCTTCTTGCTGGTCGATCAAGTGATCGCGTGGGGCATCTCCGAGGTGTTGGGGTGAGCGTGAGCGTAGAACAGAGCGTCGCACCCCTTGTGGAAGCCAGCGCGCTAGCAACTACTGGCAAACTGCGCTGGTACGTCGTGCATGTTCATTCTAGCTTCGAGCAGAAGGTGGCAGCGTCGATCCGCGAACGCGCGCACATGCAGGGGCTCAGCGAGCTTATCCCCGAAATTCTCGTGCCGAGCGAAGAGGTCGTCGATATCCGTCGCGGACAACGCTACAAGAGCAAACGCAAGTTCTTCCCCGGCTATGTGCTGGTGAAGATGGAACTCAACAACGAAACACAGCATTTGGTCAAGAACCAGCCCAAGGTGACCGCCTTCTTGGGCAACAAAGACCGCGAGAACAAAGATCTGCCAACGCCGATCAGCGAAAAGGAAGTTGAACGTCTCATGGCGCAGATGCGCGAGGGGTCGAACTTCGAGCGTCTGAAGACGATGTTCGAAATAGGCGAGCAAGTGCGCGTCTCGGACGGGCCTTTCGCCTCCTTCAACGGGCATGTCGAAGAGGTGGATACCGAGAAATCTCGCCTGAAAGTGCTGGTCTCGATCTTCGGTCGCTCGACACCCGTCGATGTCGATTTCTCGCAAGTGGAGAAGCTACAATGAACGCGCCCGTCAAGAAAGTCGCCAAAAAAAGCAGTAAGCCCGTCAAAGCTTATGTAAAATTGCAAGTGCCCGCAGGTCAAGCCGCGCCCGGACAAGCGCTGGGTCCCGCGCTCGGACAGCACGGCTTGAACATGGCAGAGTTCTGCAAAGCCTTCAACGACGCGACCAAAGACCAAACGCCAGGCGTGCCGATCCCCGTGATCATCGCCGCTTACGCAGATCGCACCTTCACATTCACGACGAAAACACCTCCCGCAAGCTATCTCTTGCGCCAAGCGGCGAAGCAGGACAAGGGCGCAAAAGAGCCAGGGCGCGAAGTCAAGGCGACCGTCTCGCGTAGCAAGGTGCGCGCCATCGCACAGCAGAAGATGGAAGACCTCAACGCATACGACATCGATCAGGCAGAGAAAATTATCGCCGGTAGCGCGCGCTCCATGGGATTCGAGGTCGCCGACTGAAGGCGATATTAGGCAACTCCACAACAATAAATCTCCTCAACTCACGGCACTCAACGATGACACAAACAGAACAACCCTCCTCCTCCGACGCTCCCTCCGCGTTGGAAAAAGACAGCCCGCACAACCAGCCAAGTGAAGATGGTGGTGAAGGTGGTGGCGAAGGTGGCGGCGCAAAGAGCAAGGGTGCGAAGAGCAAGGGTGCGAAGAGCAAGGGCGCAAAGAGTAATGGTGCGAAGGGTGTACTGAAGGGTGCAAAACGCCTGCATCAAGCGCGTGAAGCTGTCGCGCGTTTTAAGAAAGCAGGCGAAGAAGGGAGAGAAGGTAACGCTCTGTCGCTAGCAGAAGCTGTCTCGGCGCTGTATGCCACGCCGCGTGCTAAATTCGACGAAACGCTGGAGGTGGCGATGAACTTGGGTATCGATCCTCGCCACGCCGATCAACAGGTGCGCGGTACTGTCTCGTTGCCGCACGGAACGGGCAAGACGCTGCGCGTCGCCGTGTTCGCGCGCGACGAGAAAGCCGAGCAGGCACGCAAGGCAGGTGCCGACATCGTGGGGGCGGAGGACTTGGCGGAGCGTATCCAAAAAGGTGAGTTGCCTTTCGACCGCTGTATCGCGACCCCCGATATGATGGGGCTTGTCGGACGTTTGGGCAAGATATTAGGTCCGCGCAACCTTATGCCGAACCCGAAGCTTGGTACGGTCGCTGCCAATGTGACGGCTGCCGTCGAGGCGGCGAAAGGGGGCGAGGTGCAGTTTCGCGCAGAAAAGAACGGAGTCGTGCATGCCGGCGTGGGGCGTATGAGTTTTTCCGAAAGCCAACTGCAAGACAATGTTTTGGCTTTCACGAAAACCGTCGTCGCGCTGAAGCCCGAAGGAGCGAAAGGCACCTATGTCAAGAAGATCACCCTCTCGACGACGATGGGGCTTGGCGTCGGGGTCGATGTTAGGAGCGTGGCAAGCGCATGACCCCCGCCGATAAACGCGATGCCGTGGCAAAGCTGGAGTGCACCTTCAAAGAGGCGCGGCTCGTCGTCGTGACGCGTCCGCAAGGGCTCAGCGTCGCAGAGGTCTCCGATTTGCGACGGCGCATGCGCGACGCAGGCGCAAATTTCAAGGTAACGAAAAATCGCCTTGCCAAGCGTGCGCTGGCAAACAGTGCTCTGAAAGACTTGACAAGCTATTTCTCAGGTCCGACCGCCATCGGCTGGAGCGACGATCTGATCGCACCCGCCAAGGTCGCCGTCGAGTTTGCCAAGGAGAACAAAAAGCTCGAAGTCATCGTCGGGGCGACACAGGAACAGATTTTATCCAAAGAAACCTTGATCCAACTAGCAAGTCTTCCTCCGCTGGAGGTCGTGCGCGCTCAACTCTTGGGACTGCTGCAAACGCCCGCTCAACAGCTAGTTGGCACGCTGGGCTCAGCGGTGGCGCAGCTCGCGCGTGTCGTCAAGGCGCGCAGCGACAAAGAACAAAAGGCGGGATCTTGATCGATCCCTCCACTAACACCACTCTTAACAACACCATCCACAACACTAATCTTGCAACCCCACTTTTAACAACAAGGAGACATTCATGGCGAACTTGGAACAGATAGCAGACCAACTTTCGGGGCTTACGGTGATCGAGGCTTCCGAGCTGACAAAGCTCTTGGAAGAGAAATGGGGCGTGAGCGCGGCGGCACCCGCGGCGGCGGCGGCACCTGCGGCGGCGGCTGCCGAGGAAGAGGCGAAGGACAGCTTTGATGTCGTGCTCAGCTCTTTCGGCGACAACAAGATTGCCGTCATCAAGGAAGTGCGCGTGATAACGCAACTTGGGCTCAAGGAAGCGAAGGATCTCGTCGAGGCGGCTCCCAAGCCGCTGAAGGAGGGGGTCAAGAAAGAAGAAGCCGAAGAGATCAAGCAGAAACTCGAAGCCGTGGGAGCAAAGGTGGACCTCAAGTAGCAAGCGACCACCCGCTGCCGCGGGCACTCGGTCGTGCGTTTCTCATTTATCCTTTTTGTTCTTCGTGGTGAATTATGACGGTCAAAGATATTGACAACTTTACAGGGCGGAAACGTATCCGCAAAAATTTTGGGCGCGTCGAGGAAGTCTCCGAGATTCCCGATCTGCTCGATATTCAGAAGGCATCGTACGAAGCTTTTGTCGGTAACTCCAAGGGCGAGCATGCTGAGGCAGAAGAGTCGGGGTCTTTCTTCGGCTTGAAGGAAGTCTTCGAGTCCGTCTTTCCGATCCGCGACTACGCGCACAAGGCGGAGCTGCGTTTCAAGGGGTTCGAGCTGGAAAAATCCAAGCACGATGTGTTGGAGTGTCGTCAGCGCGGGCTCAGCTTCGAGGCACCGCTGAAGGTGACCTTGCAGCTGCTCGTCTACAACATCGACGAGACGACAGGCGCACGCAGCCTGCGCGAGATCAAGGAGCAGGTCGTCTATATGGGCAATCTGCCGCGGATGACGACCAAAGGCACCTTCGTCGTCAACGGCACAGAGCGCGTGATCGTCAGCCAAATGCATCGCTCGCCGGGGGTCTTCTTCAGCTCGAGCAAGAGCAAGACGTTGGTGCAAGATAAAATTATTTTCTCGGCGCGGGTGATCCCCTACCGAGGCTCGTGGCTCGATTTCGAGTTCGATGCTAAAGACATCCTCTATGCACGGATCGACCGTCGTAGGAAGGTGCTGGCAACAACCCTGCTGTCGGTGCTGGATAGCGCGCGCACGGCAGCCCTGCGGCGCGAGAGGGCGAAGGAGGGCTTATCGCTCAAGGCGGTCGAGATCGACGGCATGAGCCGCGAAGAAATCTTGGCTATCTACTACGAGCGCATCAAGGTTGAGCGCAACGAGCAGGGTGCCTATGTTTTCGCGTTGCCGCTTGCTGCCCTCAAGGGACGCAAGCTCGACAGCGATCTCGTCGAGGTGGGTAGCGGAGAGGTGCTGGCACGCGCTGGCACGCGCGTCTTGCCTAAGCAGTTGCGCGCGTGGGGCGAGGCGGGGGAGACAAAACAATTTCAGTGGGAGCCGGAAGGGCTTGTCGGACGCTTCTTGGCAGAAGACTTGGTCGACGAGAACTCAAGGCTTGTCATCGCAGAGGCGGGCGACGAGATCGACGCCAACCTTCTGCAAAGCATCGAACAGCAAGAGATCACCCAATTCGACATCTTGGACATACACGACCAACGCGGTGCTTGGTTGAGGAACACGCTCGCCGTCGATCGCTCGCGGGTGCGCGAGGAGGCGCTCTCGGACATCTATCGTGTGATGCGCCCCGGCGAGCTGCCGACTTGGGAGTCGGCAGAAAATTTGTTTCGCCAGCTCTTCTTCGATATCGACCGCTACGATCTCAGCGCTGTCGGGCGCGTTAAGATAAACTCGCGCCTGTTCTTCGACGATGTCTCCGACACCGAGCGCGTCTTGCGTAAGGAGGATATCGTCGAGATCGTTCGCGTGTTGTTAGAGCTGCGCGATTCGCGCGGCGAGATCGACGACATCGACCACTTGGGCAACCGCCGTGTGCGCTCGGTCGGCGAGCTCTTGGAGAACCAGTACCGTATGGGACTGATGCGCATGGAGCGCGCCGTGCGCGAGCGTATGAGCTCGACCGATGTCGCCAATGCCATGCCGCAAGATCTGATTAATGCAAAGCCTATGGTGGCGACGGTCAGAGAGTTTTTCAACGCCTCGCCCTTGTCGCAGTTCATGGATCAAACGAACCCGCTCTCGGAGATTACGCACAAAAGACGCTTGTCGGCGCTGGGTCCGCGCGGTCTCACGCGCGAGCGCGCCGGCTTCGAGGTGCGCGATGTGCATCCGACGCACTACGGGCGCATCTGCCCGATCGAAACGCCTGAGGGGCCGAACATCGGCTTGATCAACTCGCTGGCAACGCACGCGCGCATCGATACCTACGGGTTCATCGAAACGCCCTATCGCAAGGTGGAGGACGGCAAGCCGATCGATCAGATCGACTATCTGCCCGCCATGCGCGAATCGCGCTACACCATCGCGCAAGGCAGCACGCGTACTGACAAGGAAGGCAATTTTATCGACAAGCTCATCCCTTGCCGCCGCAACGGCGAATACATCACCTGTCCGTCGAGCGAGATCGATTATATCGATGTCTCGCCGAAACAGCTTGTCTCGGTTGCCGCGTCGCTGATCCCCTTTTTGGAGAACGACGACGCTAACCGTGCCTTGATGGGCTCGAACATGCAACGCCAGGCGGTGCCTTTGTTGCGCTCTGAAGCACCGCTGGTAGGAACAGGGATGGAGGGGAGGGTTGCTCGTGATTCTAGGGTCGTCGTCGTCAACAAACGCGCCGGAATCGTCGATCAGGTCGACGCAACAAGAATCGTCGTGCGCGCAAACGAAGAGACCGAAAGCGACGAGGTGGGGGTGGACATCTACGATCTCATGAAGTTTCAACGCTCCAACCAGAGCAGCTGTATCAACCAACGACCGCTGGTGAAGGTGGGCGATGTGCTGGAAAAAGGCGACATCATCGCCGACGGTACCTCGACCGATTTGGGCGAACTCGCGCTTGGACGCAATGTGTTGTGCGCCTTTCTGCCGTGGAACGGCTACAACTTCGAAGATTCGATCCTTATCTCCGACCGCGTCGTGCGCGCCGATGTTTTCACCTCGATACATATCGAGGAATACGAGGTCATGGCGCGCGACACCAAGCTCGGGCAGGAGGATATCACGCGCGATATTTCCAATGTCGGCGAAGAGGCACTCAGGCATCTCGACGAGAGCGGAATCGTCCACATCGGCGCAGAGGTGAAGGTCGGCGATGTGTTGGTAGGAAAGGTCACCCCCAAGGGCGAATCGCCCATCACGCCCGAAGAAAAGCTCTTACGTGCCATCTTCGGCGAAAAAGCCTCCGATGTGCGCGACACCTCGTTGCGCGTGCCGCCTGGTGTATCAGGCACGGTCGTCGAGGTGCGAGTCTTCTCGCGCAGCGGCACGGAGAAGGACGAGCGGGCGCGACAAGTGGAAAACGAAGAGATCCAAAAACTCGCCAAAGACCGCGACGACGAAAAAGCTATATTAGAGCGATCGTTTGCCGATCGTCTGCGCGAGCTGCTGCAGGGACGCATCGTCGCATCAGGCACGCGCAGCCTGAAGAGCGACACCAAACTTTCGCTCGCCGTGCTGAAGAGCATCTCGCATCGTGAGTTGAGCAAGATCTCGACCACCACCGACAAGATCAACGAACGCCTCTCGACGCGGGTCGCCTATTTCAAGAAGACGATGGACGAATTGCACGCGCGTTTCGACGACAAGATCGAAAAGCTGCAACGCGGCGACGAGCTCATGCCTGGCGTGATGAAATCGGTCAAGGTGTTCGTGGCGGTGAAACGCAAGCTGCAGCCAGGCGACAAGATGGCGGGTCGGCACGGCAACAAGGGGGTTATCTCCAAGATTATTCCCGTCGAGGACATGCCGCACTTGGAGGACGGCACACCTGTCGATATCGTTCTCAATCCGCTCGGCGTGCCGTCGCGCATGAATGTCGGACAGATTTTGGAGACGCACTTGGGATGGGCATCAGCGCGTTTGGGACGCGAGGTGCGCGAGATGTGCGAGCGATTGCGCATGGGCGAGAAGCAGGCGGAGGGCGATCTGAAACAGAAGCTCAAGGACATTTACTCCGAAGAAAAGGAAGCTGCCTTACTAGATTCGCTCGACGACGCGGAGGTAGTAACGCTTGCAGAAAACTTGCAAGAAGGCGTGCCGATGCGCACCCCCGTCTTCGACGGCGCGAGCGAGGCGGATATCGATCACATGCTCTCGCTTGCCAACCTCGACACGACGGGGCAGGTGCGGCTCATCGACGGACGCAGCGGCGAATACTTCGATCGCAAGGTGACCGTAGGCTACATCTACATGCTGAAGCTGCATCACTTGGTGGACGATAAAATTCACGCGCGCTCGATCGGTCCCTACAGCCTTGTCACCCAACAGCCGCTGGGGGGGAAAGCCAAGTTCGGCGGACAGAGGTTCGGCGAAATGGAGGTGTGGGCACTGGAAGCCTACGGCGCAGCCTATACCTTGCAAGAAATTCTTACTGTCAAGTCGGACGACATCGCCGGCAGGACAAAGGTCTACGAATCCATCGTCCATGGCGACGACAACTTCGAGGCGGGCATACCAGAATCCTTCAATGTGCTCGTCAAAGAGCTTCAGTCCTTGTGTCTGAATGTTCAACTGCAACAGGATACATAACCTCAGGTTAATCTACAGGAGCCCCTCAACACTCACTATGGAACCTTTCTTCCCAGAAGACGCGCCGTCCGCGCGCGCCAACACTCTGCCGGGGCTCTATGATCCGCGGCAGCCCGTCGCTCCGCAGCCCTTCGATTCGATCCGAATCTCGCTTGCATCGCCCGAACAAATTCGATCGTGGTCGTGCGGCGAAATCAAAAAGCCTGAAACCATTAACTATCGAACGCTCAAGCCCGAACCCGAGGGCTTGTTCTGCGCCAAGATCTTCGGGCCTGTGAAGGACTACGAGTGTTTGTGCGGTAAGTACAAGCGCATGAAGCACAAGGGAATCGTGTGCGAAAAGTGCGGAGTCGAGGTGACACACTCTAAGGTGCGCCGCGAGCGCATGGGACATATCGAGCTTGCGGCTCCTGTTGCGCATGTGTGGTTTTTGAAAATCCTTCCTTCGCGTATTGGCGTGATGCTCGACATGACGCTCAAGAGTGTCGAGCGCGTTCTGTACTTTGAAAATCGTATTGTAACGAACCCCGGCATGACCGACTTGGAGCCGCGTCAGCTCTTGAGCGAGGAAGAGTATATGGACGCTGTAGATCGCCACGGCGAGGACAGCTTCGAAGCACCGATCGGCGCGGAGGCGTTGCAATCCCTCCTTTCTCAAATCGATCTGCCCGACGAGGTGAGCAATTTGCGCGCAGAGTTGAAGACGACGACATCCGAGCTGAAGCGCAAGAAGATTGTGAAACGGCTCAAACTATTAGAGGTGTTTCGCGCCTCGCGGGCAAAGCCTGAGTGGATGATTCTCACCGTCCTGCCGGTATTAGCACCGTCGTTGCGTCCGTTGGTACCGCTGGACGGCGGACGTTTTGCCACATCGGATCTCAACGATCTCTACCGTCGTGTCATCAACCGCAACAATCGTCTCAAACGACTGATGGCGTTGGGTGCGCCTGATATCATCATTCGCAACGAGAAGCGCATGTTGCAAGAATCGATCGACGCTCTGTTCGACAACGGCAGGCGCGCGCGGGTTGTTTTGGGGGCGAACAAACGTCCGCTGAAGTCTCTTTCAGACATGCTGAAGGGCAAGCAGGGACGTTTCCGCCAAAACCTTTTGGGCAAGCGCGTCGACTATTCGGGACGCTCTGTCATCGTCGTCGGGCCGGAGTTGCATCTCCATCAGTGCGGACTGCCGAAGCAGATGGCGCTCGAGCTTTTCAAGCCCTTCATCTTGGGCAAGCTTGAACTCTACGGCATGGCTGCCAATGTCAAGGCGGCGAAACGCATGGTAGAACAGAAAAGACCCGAAGTATGGGATATTCTGGAAGAAACTATCACCGAACATCCCGTCCTGCTCAATCGCGCTCCCACCTTGCACCGCTTGGGCGTTCAAGCCTTCGAGCCCGTTTTGATCGAAGGCAAGGCGATTCAGTTGCATCCGCTCGTTTGCACCGCCTTCAACGCCGATTTCGACGGAGATCAAATAGCGGTGCATGTTCCTCTCTCGCTGGAGGCGCAGCTCGAATCGCGCGTGCTCATGATGTCGACCAACAATATCCTGTCGCCTGCCAACGGCAAACCCATCATCGTTCCCTCGCAGGATATCGTGTTGGGACTTTACTACCTCTCCCTAGAGCGCATCGAGCAACACGCGCTGACGCCCGTCCGCATTCCAGACCAAACGGCGTTGAACTATCTGCTCGAGCGCGACGAGATCATCGTACGCATGGGATCAAAAGCGCAAAACGGAGCCGCAGAAAGTCAAGCCGAACAGCCGTTGCTGGCAGACGAGGCGTTGCGAGAACTTTCGCCCGACAAGATTTTCGCCTTGTTGCAAGGCGGCGAGGCGCAAGCGTTTCGCGTTCCTACGCTTACGATGGCGGGCGAGCGCGACTATGCGCTTGCGAACGGCACGGTTTCGTTGCAAAGCCGTATTAAGACCGACATTGCGGTACGCGATGGGGATGGCGGGGTGAAGGCTCTGCGGGTTTCCACGACGCCAGGGCGGATGCTGCTCGCCGAGATTTTGCCGCAAGACGAGGACAATGTTGCCAAGATTCCTTTTTCTCATATCAACCGCTTGCTGACGAAGAAAGAGATCACCTCGCTGATCGATGTCATCTACCGCCATTGCGGTGGTAAGCAGACGGTCAAGTTTTGCGATCGTCTTATGACCTTGGGCTTTTCGTGGGCTTGTCGTTCGGGCATTTCGCTCGGCAAGGACGATCTGCTTATTCCGGATAGCAAGACGCGCCTGATCGACGAGGCGCAACAAGAGGTGCGCACCTTGGAAGATCAGTATCTGCAGGGCTTGATTACGCATTCGGAGAAGTACAACAAGGTTGTCGATGTTTGGTCTACCTGCTCGGATCGCGTTTCCGACGAGCTGATGACATCGTTGAAGCGTTATGTTGCGGGCGAGCCGAACGCCGTCTATATGATGGCGCATAGCGGCGCGCGCTCGTCGCCGGCGCAGATCAAGCAGCTTGCGGGCATGCGAGGACTGATGGCAAAACCTTCAGGCGAGATCATCGAGCGACCGATCATCTCCAACTTCAAGGAAGGGCTTTCCGTGTTGGAGTATTTCAACTCGACGCACGGCGCACGCAAGGGGCTCGCCGACACGGCACTCAAGACGGCGAACTCAGGCTACCTGACACGAAGGCTCGTCGATGTAGCGCAGGATTGCATCGTGACCGCCGACGACTGCGACACCGAGAAGGGGTTCGAGATCGCCGCCATCATCGACGGTGGCGATGTGATCGCTCCCCTCTCTGAGCGTATCCTAGGACGATCGTGCGCTGAGAAGGTCGTCGATCCGCAAAGCGGCAAGACGCTGGCGGAAAGCGGCGTGCTCGTAGACGAGATGCTGGCAGACAAGATAGAGATGGCAGGTGTCACTTCGGTGCGCGTGCGCTCGGTCATCACCTGCCAGTTGAAAAACGGAATCTGCGCAACCTGCTACGGGCGCGATCTCGCTCGTGGCACGAAGGTCAATATCGGAGAAGCCGTCGGTGTCATCGCGGCTCAGTCGATCGGCGAACCCGGCACCCAGCTCACCATGCGCACCTTCCATGTCGGAGGAGCGGCGCAGGGCGGATACGAGCAATCGTCCATCGAATCGTCTCTGGACGGCACGTCCGAGTTGGTCGGCGGACAGACGGTCAAAAATGCCGAGGGGCGTATAGTGGTGATGAACCGAAATTCCGAAATCGTCTTGCGCGACGAGCAGGGGCGCGATCGCGCTCGCCATCGACTGCCTTACGGCTCGTGGTTGATGGTCGAGGAGAAGGCGAAGATCGTGCGCGGACAGAAACTGGTCGAATGGGATCCTTACACAATTCCCATTATCAGCGAGGCGAGCGGCGTTGCTACATGGCTCGATCTGATCGAAGGTGTCTCGATGCGCGAGGAGGTAGACGAGATTACTGGCATAACGCGCAAGGTCGTCACCGAATGGAAGCAAAGCAAGAAGGAGACCGAGTTGCGTCCTCGTATCACGCTACGCGATACGAAGGGGGAGGTCATCAAGTTGCCGAACCGCGACGAGGCGCGCTACTTCATGACGGTCGGCGCGTTCTTAAGCGTGGGAGACCAACAGAAGGTGTCGGCGGGAGAAGTGCTCGCGCGCCTGCCGCGCGAGACGGCAAAGAACCGAGACATCACAGGGGGCTTGCCGCGCGTGGCAGAGCTCTTCGAGGGACGCAAACCCAAGGATTACGCCGTCATCAGCGACATCGACGGTGTCGTCAAGTTTGGACGCGACTACAAGTCGAAACGACAGATACTCGTTCAACCCGACGAGGGTGCACCCTCCGAGCATTTGCTCTCGAAAGACAAGCATCTCGCCGTACAAGAGGGCGACAGAGTCAAGCGCGGCGACTTGTTGGTCGACGGAAACGCCGTGCCGCACGACATTTTGGAAATCATGGGCGAGGAAGAACTCACCAACTATCTCACCTTCGAGGTGCAGTCTGTCTATCGCATGCAGGGTGTCAAGATCGACGATAAGCATATCGAGGTCATCGTGCGTCAAATGTTGCGCAAGGTCGAAATTACCAAAGCGGGAGAAACCGAACTGCTGGAAGGAGAGCAGATGGACGCACACGAGTTTGCAGAGATCAATCGTATCGCCGTCAGCGAAGACCGCGAGCCGGCGGAAGGCAAGAAGATCTTACAAGGCATCACGCGCGCGTCCTTGCAAACGCGCTCGTTCATTTCCGCCGCGTCTTTCCAAGAGACCACGCGCATTCTCACCGAAGCCGCCGTTGCGGGAAAAAGAGACCATCTGCTCGGCTTGAAAGAAAATGTCATCGTAGGCAGGCTCATCCCCGCGGGAACAGGAGCGCTATCGCGCACCTTCCGACTGCGCGCTGCTGAGGAAGACAGGATCGCACGTCTCGAAGCTGAAGAGGCAGAGGAAAACGCCGAGCAACAAGGCGAGGCACAGCAGATCGAAGACACAACCGAGAAAGACAGCGAAAAAGAAACTGCCACAAAAGATAGCGCGTCAGAAGATAGCGCGCCAAAAGACGCGAAGACAAAAAAGGTGAAGACAAAGGACACGGAGGTTTCGCCAAAGGAGGTGGAAACAAAAGAGGTGGAAACAAAAGAGATGGAAACAAAAGAGATGGAAACAAAAGAGATAGAGGCAAAGGACACGGAGCCCAAGGAAATAGAGCAAGCAGTCTCTGCTTAATCCCTCGCGTCTCCGAAAGGGCAAAGGAGATGGAGCAGTGAAGCGACAATTCGCCGAGGGTAGAAACAAGAAAAAAAGGGAGGCTCGCTCGCTCGCCCTGCGCGCTGTCCGTGTCGTTTTCCTCTGCCTTGCCCTTTTGGTCGTTTTTGGAGGGAACTTAGCATCCCCCAAAAAATCCTTGATCGTAGAATCTTGGGCAGCAGAGCCAAACAAATACAAAGCCAAATACAAAGCCAAACACGAAGCCAAACACGAAGCCTTTGCGCGTTGTGGGGGTGCGTATCGGGGAGCAAAAAGACAAACGCCGCGTCGTCATCGAGCTTAGTGGCACTGCTCCCTATCGTCTTTTTACGCTGGAGAATCCCGAACGCCTCGTTGTCGATCTTCCGAACGCGGACACCTCGCAGATTTCAGCTGCCCTACCGCCGTTCCCTTCTAGCGGGTTTGTGAAGGGCTATCGCTACGGGTTGTTTCGTCCGCAGGTGCTGCGCTTTGTGTTCGAGTTCGATGCCGAGGTCGCAACGGTTGCGCACGGCAAGTTGGAGGCTGATGCGCGACACGGCTTTCGGCTGTTCGTCGATCTTGCAAGGGTTGCAGACGCACGCTTGCGCCCGCCGCCGTTGCGCTACGCCTCGAAGGGGTGGGAGGAATACATCGCAGGACAGCCAGCGTTGTGGAAAAGCTCTGCTGCGAAGAGCGCAGGGAAAAGCTCAGGGGGGGGAGGAGTTGCGAAATCTGTTGCGAAATCTTCGGTTTCTCCTCGTCCCGCCTCGCCTGCTTCCTCGGCGAGGGCTACACGCCGCATCGTGCTGGATGCGGGACACGGCGGGCTCGATCCTGGCGCGCGCGGGCACGGGCTTCAGGAAAAGCAGGTTGTGCTGCTCTTCGTCAAGACGATCGCGCGCGAGCTCAGAAGATCGGGACGATACAAGGTTTTCCTTACGCGCGATGCCGATTTCTTCGTGCCGCTTCGCCAACGCTACGAGATTGCGCATCGTTTGAAAGCCGATCTGTTTATTTCGGTTCACGCCGATTACCTGCGCGTCAAGTCTGTTCGGGGAGCGAGCGTTTATACCCTCTCGGAGGTTGCCTCTGATCGGGAGTCTGCCGAGCTTGCGTCGCGCGAAAACAACGCCGCCGTATTGGTCGGACAGGATCTCTTGGAGTTTACGCCTGAGGTTTCTAGCATTCTCATCGACCTTGCGCGCAAAAGCACCAATCGCAAGTCGTGGCGCGCCGCCGAGACCTTCGTGCGACAGATGAACAACAACATTCCGACATTGAATCGCACGCATCGCTACGCGGGGTTTGTCGTCTTGCGGTCTTCTAATATTCCATCGTTGCTCTTGGAGCTGGGATACCTTTCGAACCCCAAGGACGCGCAGAACCTCAAGCAGCCCGCCTTCCGAAAAAAAATGGCAAGGCTTGTGTTGAAGGCGTTGGATGTGTACTTTAAGAATGCCTCTTGAATAAAAACCCGCAAGAAAACTCTCCCTCCTTCCTCCTCGCTTCCTAGCCTCTTCGATGTACGATCCCACCGCCCCTTCTAGTTTGCGCAACTTCTTTTTTGGCTATGCGCGTGCGTCGCGTGGCAAGCGAATTTTTTTGACGCTGCTGTTTTGTATCAGCGGCTCGATCTTTGCGTTCGCGGCGACGCTGCTTTTTTTCTCGATCACCCTGCCCGACTACCGCCAGCTTATCGACTACGATCCGTCGAAGACTACGCGCGTCTATGCGAACAACGGTGCGCTCATCTCGGAGTTTGCCGTGGAGAAGCGCGTTTTCGTTCCGATCGAAGCGTTGCCTCAACCGCTGTTGCAAGCCTTCATCGCGGCTGAGGACAAGAACTTTTACGAACACTTTGGGCTCGATCTGAGAGGCATCATGCGCGCTATTTCGACCAATTTGGCAAACTTGGCGAGCGGCTCGACGCGCCTTGTCGGGGCTTCGACGATCACCCAGCAGGTTGCGAAGAACTTCCTTCTGACGCGCGAGAAGACGCTCACCCGCAAGTTGCGCGAGGCGATTCTCGCCATACGCATCGAGCGTGTTTTGTCGAAGGATCGCATCTTGGAGCTCTACCTGAACGAGATCTATTTGGGACGCGAGTCTTACGGCGTAGCTTCTGCGGCGCGCAGTTATTTCGGGGTCGATGTGCGGAACTTGACATTGGAGCAGGTCGCCTATTTGGCGGCTTTGCCGAAAGCACCCAACCGCTACAACCCGTTGAGGCACTACGAGAAGGCGCTTGGCAGGAGGAACTGGGTGCTCTCGCGCATGCTCGCCAACGGCTTCATCGACGAGCAGCAGTATGCGACGGCGCAGAGTAAAAAGCTAGTGGCTATTTCTGGTCCGCAGAGGATCGAGGCGCAAGGCTCGTTCTTCGCCGAAGAGGTGCGTCGCAAGTTGGTCGAGCGTTTCGGCGAGACAGAACTCTACCACGGCGGGCTTGTCGTCTACAGCACGCTGGATCCGCAATTGCAGATTTTTGCCGAGCGCGCTCTACAGCGCGGCATTCGCGCCTACGACCGCAGGCACGGCTATCGCGGGCATGTCGGCAAGGTTTACTGGAAGGAGCAAGACGGCGATCCCAACAATGTGCGTCCCTTCGTCGAGCTGCGTAACAAGGATGCGTCGGGCGCGCGGATCTCCGACATTCCTTTCGATGCCTTGGAAAAACCCATCGGCTCCATGGAGAGGTGGCTCTTGGCGCGCGTCGAGAAGGTGGAGGAACGCCGTGCGCTGTTGGTAACCCAAAAGGGACACAGGGGTACGCTGTCGCTCTCCGACTTGAAGTGGGCGCGCGAGCAGATACGACCCTCGCGCGAGCAGGTGGCAGAGCAGGAGCAGACGGACGATCTCGTGCTCAGCGGAGGACGCTTCGAGAGCTCCGACGACGAACGCTATCGAGAACGATTGGGCGATTCGATCAAGCGTCCTGCCGATCTGCTCGTCAAGGACGATGTGGTGTTGGTGACGCGCAAGGGCGGGAAGGGGGCGGTCTTCTCGCTGGAGCAGGTGCCGCAGGTCAATGGCGCGTTGGTCGCAATGGATCCTTTCAGCGGCGCGGTGCTGGCGTTGGTAGGGGGGTGGAGCTTCGACGATTCCGAGTTCAACAGAGGCACGCAAGCAATGCGACAGCCGGGTTCTTCCTTCAAGCCTTTCGTCTACCTATCGGCGTTGGAGAGCAAATTCACTCCGGCTACGCGAATTTTAGACGCTCCCTTCGTGTTGTTCGCAGAGGGGGATGAACCTACATGGAAGCCCAGTAACTTTTCCAATAAGTTCTACGGACCTTCGCCCATGCGTTTGGGGATAGAGTATTCGCGCAACCTCATGACGGTGCGTTTGGCTCAGGCGGTCGGGATGGACAAGGTGGCGGACACGACCCGTCGTTTTGGCATCATCGAGAACATGCCGCAGCGTTTGGCGCTTGCTTTGGGATCGGGGGAGACGACATTGACGCGCATGGTTGCGGGTTATTCCATGTTTGCTAATGGGGGGCGTAAGATCACGCCGGGTTTGATCGAGCGGATTCAGAGAGTAGATGGAGAAACGCTCTATCGACGCGACGAGCGTGCCTGTGGGAATTGTCTTGCCGAGAACTTGGCGCGCGCTACGGAAGAGGGGCCGCCGTTGTTGCCTTTGGCGGGGGAGCGAGTCACCGATGAGGCTAGTGCCTATCAAATTGTCACCATGTTGCAGGGTGTTATTGATCGCGGCACGGGCAGGCGTGTGCGTGCTGAGGTTGCGGGTGAGATTGCGGGAAAGACGGGAACGACCAACAACAATCAGGATGCGTGGTTTGTGGGGTTCTCGCCTCGTTTGGCGGCGGGTGTTTATATTGGGTTTGATCAGCCGCGCAGTTTAGGAAGGTTACCTTCGGGACATCAGGAGACGGGTTCTAGCGCGGCGGCTCCTGTTTTCGCTGAGTTCATGCGGAATGCTTTGAGGGGGAAGGAGCGCGGTAGTTTTCGGCGACCGCGTTCGGTAGAGGTTGTCACGATTAACAGGCAGACGGGGGGGAGGGTTAGTGGAGATGTGAAGCAGCGTTTGGAGGATGGAGCGAACCCCAAGATTTTCAACGAGTTTTTCAAGCTTGGCAATGCTCCGCAGAGTGAGAAGGAGGGTCTTTTGATTACGGGGGGTTCTCCTAGCGAGAATGCGCCTCAGGGGGAGGAGGGGGGGAGTGACGCTCCTGCGTTGGGCGTTTATTGACGCGCGCTTTGTTTATTGACGAGTAAACGAACGCGCGCTTGCGGCGTGGGGGTGTGGGGGGGCTTTGCCCCCCACAAAAGACTCCGCGTCAGCGGGCGCTTACTCTACGAGTTCGCAACCCGCAAAGAAGAAGGCAATCTCTCCCAAAGCATTCTCCTCAGAATCAGAGCCATGCACCGAATTCTCTTCCAACGATACCCCCAAAACAGCACGGATAGTACCCTCCGCCGCCTCCCTCGGATCGGTCGCCCCCATAATCTCACGGTTTTTTTTAACAGCATCCTCCCCCTCCAAAACCTGCACAACAACAGGCTGGGATATCATAAACGCCACCAACGAATCATAAAAAGGACGCTCTCTATGCACAGCATAAAAAGCACGCGCTTGCACCTCGCTCAAACGTAATCGCCGCTGAGCAACAACACGCAATCCCCCCGCCTCCAACATCGAAATAACACTCCCCGTCAGATTGCGTCGTACCGCATCAGGCTTGATGATCGAAAGTGTACGTTGCTTGTTCATAATCACCGAGACTTGCTATAAAGTTTGTTATCAAAGAGAATTTATCCCCGCGAAGTATCTATACACTAGCAGAGTCGTTGTTTTCTCGACAAGGAAAATTTTATGAATCAATCCATGTTCTTTGCCTGCGATCAAATTTTGGATTGCTATACCCTCAAATCCCCCTCGCGCGTGGGGGGCGTGGGGCGTATCTATGCCTGCTCTCGCGCGGGCTATGCAGACTTTCGCTCGAAATACACAGACGCGCAAGAGCTGCCCGAATCCTGCCCCTCCATCTGCTCCTCTGCTCATCAAGCCTCCGCGCAAAGGCAGCGAGCGAACCCCCTTGCAGGAGCAGAAACAGGAGCAGGAGTTTGTCTCCAAGTTTTAAAACCCTCCGCCAAAGATGAGGGCAAGGATGAGGGCAAGGATGAAGGAGGTCGCTATCTCTTCGTGCTGGACGATGCGCAAGATTTGTGGAGTTGGGCTCTCTTGCCCTCGCGTCTTGTCAAGATCGCCGAGGAAGAAGTGTTCGTCCTTTCAGGAGCAGAAGAGAATTGCTTGGAGGTTTCCTTGCGCCATCGTGCCGTTTTGGCTTGGGCTCTGGCTTCCTATTCGTTCGAGCGTTTTCGCACGCGCCGTAGCTCGCGTCCGTTGCAACTCTTGCTCGACGAAGATGATCGGGCTTGCGCGGAGGAAGCGCGGATTCTCTGCTACGGGCGCGACCTGATCAACACGCCCGCCAATATCCTAGGAGCAGAACGTTGCGAGCAGGAAGTGCGCCGCGTCGCAGAAAAAAGCAACGGCATCTTTCACTCGATTTGCGGCGAGGCACTGCTCGCTGCAAGGTATCCGCTCATCCACGCCGTCGGACGCTCGGCGCGCGAAGAGCCGCGCTTGCTCGAAGTGCGATGGGAAACTCCGCACGACGATAATTCTCCCGCGCCTGTCAAGACTCTCGCCATCGTCGGCAAAGGCGTTTGCTTCGATAGCGGCGGGCTGAATGTGAAGGACGCACGCTCCATGCGCCTCATGAAAAAAGATATGGGCGGCTTGGCGCACGCGCTCGCGTTAGCACTGCTTTTGCGCACCCGCCAATCTCCGCTCTGCCTGCGCCTGCTGCTGCCCGTTGCCGAGAACGCCATCTCGCGCGATGCCATGCGCCCCTCAGATATCTACGCCAGCCGCAAAGGCGATACAGTCGAGATAGGACACACCGACGCAGAAGGACGCTTGCTGCTCGCCGATACGCTGTGGGAAGCCAGCGCGCCTTCATCGCCTTCCTCGCCTTCCTCGCCCGCGAAATCACAAAAATCACAGAAATCATATAGCGCGTTGCCGCCTGCTGCGCCTCCCGATCTTGTGGTGGATTTTGCAACCTTGACAGGGGCTGCGCGCGTAGCCACTGGTCCTCTTCTGCCGAACATGTTCACCAACGACGATACGCTCGCCGAGGGGTTGCTGGCAGCCTCCCGCGAGACACAAGATCCGCTTTGGCGCATGCCGCTCTGGCAAGAATATCGCCACGCCTTGCACTGCGCTCACGCCGATCTCAGCAGCAGCGGCAGCTGGCCCTACGCAGGCTCGATCACCGCCGCCTTGTTTTTGCAGAACTTCGTCGCACCGCGTATGCTGTGGATACACTTGGATGTCATGGCGTGGAACGAACGGATGCGAGCAGGAAGACCAGAGGGAGGCGAGTTGCAAGGCGTGCGCGCGCTTGCAACCTTCTTGGACGCTTGGAGCCGTTCGTGAAGATCTCCATCCAAGAAGCCTTGCACCTGTGGCGCGAAGCCTTACGCTCGGCAGTGCGCCACGAAGAGCCTGATCTGACAACCCGACAGATGCTGGTCATGCTCGTAGTCTACGCACCCTGGGCGCAAAAAGTGCGCGTGCGCGATTTGGCAGAAGACCTCTCCCTCTCGAAGCCCGCCGTCTCGCGCGCCTTGGACAAGTTGGAACAACTGGGCTATGTGCGCCGCAAAGCCGATGACGCCGACGGACGCTCGGTCGTCTTGCAGCCGACGATGCGCGGCTCGAAGTTTCTCGCCGACTTCGCAGAGTTTGTCCAACAAGCCATCGATCGTCTCGCCAAAGAAGGCGTGCCGAAAGGCAATGAAGAAGGATGACGCAAAAGCCATGACACAAAAGCCATGACACAAGAGGTGTCGCGCAAAAAAGTGTAAAGAAAGACTAGGGCTACGTATTGCGCGCACGCAACTACTCTGCTACCTTGCTACCTTGCCTGCTTGCGGGCTTTCTTTGTGTTGTACTTTCAGAGTTTTTTTTATGCTTTCGCATTTACTCGGCTTTCTTTCTTCGGAGATCGGTATCGATTTGGGAACGGCGACGACCCTCATTTATGTGAAGGGTCGTGGCATCGTTTTGAACGAGCCCTCGGTCGTAGCCGTGCGCAGCGGCGATGGGCGGCAGGGGGTGCGCGTCTTGGCGGTGGGGGAGGAGGCGAAGATGATGCTGGGACGCACGCCGGGCGAGATTCACGCGGTGCGACCCTTGCGTGAAGGGGTGATCGCCGATTTTCATTTGGCGGAAGAGATGATCAAATACTTCATTCGCAAGGTTCACAATCGCCGAGGTTTCTCTGCGCCGCAAGTGATCGTGTGCGTTCCATCAGGAGCGACGGCGGTGGAGCGTCGCGCGATTCAAGAATCTGCCGCCTCGGCGGGAGCGCGCCGAGTGTATCTGATCGAAGAGTCGGTTGCCGCCGCCTTGGGGGTAGGCTTGCCGATCCACGATCCGACGGCATCAATGGTGGTGGATGTCGGCGGTGGAACGACGGAGGTCGCCGTCCTATCGCTGGGGGGGGTCGTCTATTCACGCTCGATCCGCGTCGGGGGTGACAAGATGGACGAGGCGATCCTCGCCTTCGTGCGCAAGACGCACAATTTGCTCATCGGTGAAATGACGGCGGAGCGCGTCAAACGTCTGATCGGCTTGGCGGTGATGACAAGCTCCGATCGTGAGGAGACGCTCGAAATACGAGGCAGAGATCTCATGAAAGGCATTCCGAAGGAGATCGTCGTGACCTCGTCGCAGATCGTGACCGCGCTTTCCGAGCCCGTGCGCCATATAGTCGATGCGGTCAGGGAGGGCTTGGAAAACACCGCGCCTGAGCTCGCCGCCGATATCATCGACAAGGGCATCGTGCTCACGGGCGGCGGAGGGCTGTTGCGCAACTTGGATACCGTCCTGCGCGAAGCTGTCGGCGTGCCTGTTTCGGTCGCAGAGAATGCTCAGTCGTGCGTCGTCTTGGGAACGGGCATGTGCGTCGAGCATTTCAAAGCCTTGCGCGGTTTGCTCAGCACGCACGCCTGACGCTCTAAGCGAAGGTTTTTCTCATGCGCGGTCATTCCTTCTTGGCTCCCGTCGCGATGCTTTCAGGGCGCGCGCGCGGCGTGTTGCTGGGATTGCTGGTGGCGGCTCTTGTGTTGCTCTTCATCTTTTCGAAGCCGATCTCGCTGCTGCTGCCGAACCGTGCTCCTCTGTTGGACCTTGTTGCGGGCAGCGTCAAGACCGTGGCAGCACCCTTTCGCGGAATCTCTAGGCAGTTTGCGCGGCTCGCTGCCTTACGCGACATCGAAGAGAAGCATCGTGTCCTCGCGCGAGATTACGAATCGCTGTTGTTCTTGCGCGACTATGCAAGCTTGTTGGAGGAGGAAAACCGAAGGTTACGCGACATGTTGCAGTATCGAGTCGATTCGTCCAACCGCTTCGCACAACGAGAGGTCGGGCGCGTTTTGGCGCGCGCGCGAGGATCGTTCGCCCACAATGTGCTCGTCAATGTTGGAAGGCGACAAGGTATCACGCTTGGCAGTCTCGCCTTTTCGCGCGGGGCATTGGTGGGAATCGTCACCTCTGTCAGCAGACGTAGTGCACGCGTCCGCCTGCTGCGCGACCCGCAGAGCCGTATCGCCGTCAAAATTGTCGACAGCGGACAGCGCGCTCTGCTTGCGGGACAGGGCATGGAAAACCTGACGTTGCTCTTCTCGCAAGGAAGCGCGCAAATAGCCGTGCGTTCCTCCGTCGTCACTTCGGGCGACGCGGGCGTTCTGCCGCCCAATATTCCCATCGGGCAGGTCGTGCGCTCGGCGGACAATCGTCTGGAGGTTGCCTTGAAAACGAACCCCGATGTGTTGACGAACGTCGATTTGGTCGCCTACAAACCCCTTCTCGACAGCCGCTGAGGCAGGTCGTCGTTCGAGGTCTCTGCTGCGCCTATGCGCCCTTTTCTCGCCTCAAAGCTGAGTCATCTCCTCCCGTTCACGACGGTTGTCTTGGCGATGCTGCTCGCGCTCGCGCTTTCGGCACGCTTTCCCCTTACGGCTACCTTCGTGCCTTTGCTCTTCATACACTATTGGAGCGTTCCGCAGCCGCTATGCATGCCGCCGTGGCTTGTTTTCGCGCTCGGTATCGGAGAGGATCTACTGCTGGCGACGCCGCTCGGACTGCACGCCTTCCTGTGGATCGCCTTCTACGCCTGCGCTCGCTCGACCTCCTTCGCTGTCCAGCAGAGCAGGATTGCAACCTTGACTTTGCATTACGCTTTGCTATCCTTTGTCGTACCTGTGGTGCTTGGCGTGCTTTTGCTCGTCCAAGGACGCGGCTTGTCGGGCAGCTGGGAGGTTTTGTGGGGATGGGGTAGCGCGCCTTTTGTCTATCCTCTTGTGGCGGTCGTGCTGCGAAGGATGGAACGAGATTTGCTTGATCAGTGAGGCAGGAGGGTCTTAAGAAGACGAGGAATGCTATGGACACAGGAGATCGATCACAAGAAGAAGTTTTTAGCCGTCGTGCCATTTTGCTGGGCGGCGGTCAGATCGCTCTGCTGGCAGTGCTGCTCGGCAGGCTGGGTTGGCTGCAGTTGGTGCAGTCGTCGCACTATCAGCAGCTCTCGGATCGCAACCGCATGCAGGTGGATCTGCTGCCGCCGCGTCGCGGACGCATCTTCGATCGCGAAGGAGAGGTGCTGGCGCACAATCTGCCGAAGTACAATCTATACATGATGCTGGATCGCATCACAGATTTGGAGGCGGTGCTGGCGCGCTTGCAAGCGATCACGCCTCTTTCTGCCGAGACGCTGGAGGAGACGCGGCGGCGAGCGCGCACCTCGTCGCGTTTCGTTCCCTACGAGGTGCGGCGCGATTTGAGCTGGAACGAGGTGACGCGCATCGAGGCACGCACAGGAGATCTGCGCGGTGTTGCCATCCACTTAGGCGAGCAACGCATCTATCCATACCGCAAGACGGCGGCACACATCGTCGGCTATGTCGCGCGTCCCTCGGAGCGCGAGGTGAAGAAACATGCGCTCTACCACCTGCCTGGATTCATCGTCGGTAAGAGCGGGGCGGAGCGTCGCTACGAGGAGAGTTTGCGGGGTTTGGGCGGCGAGAGTCGCTACGAGGTGAACGCGCGCGGACAGCGTGTGGCAGAGGTATCTCGTCTGACCCCTCAGCACGGTCGCGAGCTTTGGCTCAGCCTCGACATACGCATGCAAGAGTTCATGGCAAAACGTCTTGCGGGCGAGAAACGAGCGGCGGCGGTCGTTATGGATGTCCACACCGGCGAGATGGTCGGTGGTGTTTCGCTGCCTTCGTATGATCCGAATCTTTTTTCGCAAGGCATCGACCGTGCCTCGTGGCAAAGTCTGTCGTCCAATCCGCATTTTCCGCTGACCAACAAGATCGTCAGCGGCGCCTATGCGCCTGGCTCGGTCTTCAAGGCTGCCGTCATGCTCGCAGCCCTAGAGCGTGGTATTTCCGCGACGACGCGCCACACTTGTCTTGGACGCATTCAACACGGCAGGCGAGGCTTCCACTGCTGGAGGCGTTCAGGGCACGGCTCGCTCGCCATGATCGAGGCTTTGCGCGAATCTTGCGATGTGTGGTTCTATCGCACCGCCCTCGCGCTCGGCATCTCGACGATCAACAAGTACGCGCAGCTCTTGGGCTACGGTCGCAAGCTCGGCTTGGACCTTCCAGAGGTGCGTAGCGGAATCTTGCCCAGCAAGGCGTGGAAACTCCGCAGAATAGGACAACCCTGGCGAATCAGCGACACGCTGTTGAGCGCTATCGGGCAGGGCTATGTTTTGGCTACGCCGGTGCAGATGGCGGTGCAGATGGCGCGCCTAGCGAACGGGGGATACGCCGTCGAGCCAAGGATCACATTCTTGCCCGATTCGCAAAAGCGACTCTTTGCAACGGGAGACTCGCCTTTCCGATCCTTGGGGGTCGCACCATCTTCCTTGAGCGTGTTGCGTGCCGCCTTGGACGAGGTCGTCAACCATCCGCGTGGAACCGCCTACGGCGCACGCATCTATTCGCCTGAGCGTGCCATGGCGGGTAAAACAGGCACTTCACAAGTCCGACGAATCTCCGAACGCGAGCGTCAGCAGGGAATCTTGCGCAATATCGATGTGCCGTGGTTGAAACGCGACCATGCCATGTTCGCGGGATACGCGCCCGTCGCCGCACCGCAGTGGGCGGTTTCGGTCGTCGTCGAACACGGAGGTAGCGGATCGCGCGCCGCCGCTCCGTATGCAAGGGACTTCCTGGATTTTGCCCAAAAAACTTTGCAGCCTTCATACAGAAAACCGCCGCCCGTAGAAAATCTCGGATAATTTCAAGCCTCGTGCAATTCCTTTTCAAACTGCAGCGATTTCCATACGCAATCTTGGCGACCGCGCTTGCTGTCGGCAGCATCGGTATCGCTATGCTATACTCGGCTGCGCCGAACTCTTGGCAGCCGTGGGCTTCCAGCCACGCGCTACGACTGGGCTGCGGAGCAGGGATTGTTATCGTCATCGCATTGATAGACATCCGCGTGTGGTTCAGGGGGGCATTCATCTTCTACATCATCGCATTGCTGTTGTTGCTCGCAACGCTGTACGCTCCCAACAGCGTGAGTGCTAAGGGGGGAACGCGCTGGCTAGATCTGGGCGTTGTCGTACAACCCTCCGAGTTCGTCAAGATCGCCCTCGTGCTGGTGCTCGCGCGTATGGCAAACAGTTATGCTACCAGAGGCGGAAGCGAGGTCGTCTTTCTCTTTCTCGCAATGATCGTGATTGCCATACCCACCCTGTTGATCTTGCGACAGCCCGATTTAGGTACAGCGCTCATCCTGCTCGCGACGGGTTTGGCGGCATTGTTTGCGGCGGGGTTGCGCCTGACCTATTTTGTCGTCGGAGGAGGGGTTGCGCTCCTTTCGGTACCTGTCTTGTGGACATTTCTCAAGCCCTATCAAAAGCAGCGCGTCTTGACATTTCTCAATCCCGAAAGCGATCCGCTCGGCAGCAGCTACCATATCGTGCAATCTAAAATCGCCTTGGGATCAGGAGGCGTGTTTGGAAAAGGGCTCTTCCAAGGAACGCAGGGACATCTCAACTTCCTGCCTGAAAAGCACACCGACTTCGTCTTCGCTATGTTCGCAGAAGAGTTAGGTTTCTTCGGCGGTAGCCTTTTGATCGGGCTTTACATTGTCTTGCTGTCGTTGTGTATGGGGACGGCGCTCAAGACAAAGCATGTTTTCGGGCGCGTGTTGAGCGCGGGACTCGCCGCGACGCTCTTTCTCTACACCTTTGTCAACTTGGGTATGGTGATGAATATCTTACCTGTTGTTGGCGTGCCTCTGCCTTTGGTGTCGTATGGCGGCTCGGCGATGCTGACCGCTATGGTGGCGATCGGGCTGGTTGCCAATGTGCATGTGCACCGTACCGAGTGGCTGGATCGCACCTGATGTCCTTCTTGCGTATCGAGGGGGGGCAGAAGCTGACCGGTCGCGTTGTTATTGCGGGCGCGAAGAATGCCACGCTACCGATTTTAGCGAGCGGGTTGTTGAGCGGGGGTTGTTTGCGCTTGGAAAATGTTCCTCGCCTAGAGGACACCGCGGCGATGACGGGTGCACTCAGAGCTTTGGGCGTGTCTATCGAGGAGGTGGCATCGGGCGCAGAAAGTGACACGGGCGGCGATATTGTTGGCGGCACTGTTGGTGGCACTGTTGCTGACGTTTGGGAAATGCGTATGGAGCAACCTCCCCGTCCTCTACAGGAGGGTGAGGAGAGCCTCGCGCGCGACATTCGTACAGGCGTGCTGTTCTTGGGGCCGATGCTCTCGCGTTTCGGATGGGCGCAAGCTTGCCTGCCGGGGGGGTGTCGTATCGGCGCGCGTCCGCTCGATTTGCATATCTGGGGGCTTGAGAAGCTCGGCGCAAGTATCCAAATCGGCGAGAAGCTTATTGAGGCGCGCGGCAGGTTGCGGGGTTGCGATTTGCGTCTTCCGTCTCCCTCTGTCGGCGCGAGCGAGAACCTGCTGATGGCGGCGGCTTGCGCGCGTGGCACAACGAGGCTGCGGGGAGTGGCGCGCGAGCCTGAGGTTGTTGATCTGTGCCGTTGTCTTCGTGCGATGGGGGCGCGCTTGCAGGGGGAGGGCAGCGACGAGATCATCGTCGAGGGTAGCGATGGCGAACCTTTGGGGGATGCGACGCATCGCCTGCTACCCGATCGTATCGAGACGGGCAGCTATGCTTTGGCGGTGGCGGCGGTGGGCGGCAGTCTGCTGCTTTGCGACACGCCGCCGCGCGAAGACTTGGCGGTTTTCTTCGAGCACTTGCAGCGTTGCGGAGTTTCGATTGTCGAGGAGCAGCAGAAAGAGGAGCAGCAGAGGTGCTTGCGTATCACGAGGGAGGGGGCGCTGGCGGCGGTATCCTTGACGACAGGACCGCATCCGGGTTTTCCTACCGATCTTCAGGCGCAGTTTACGGCTGCAATGTGCTTTGCAGATAAGACAAACGACCCCGTCGTTGTCACAGAGACAGTCTTCGAAAATAGATTCATGCACTTACAAGAGTTGCAGCGTATGGGCGCGGTGGTCAAACTTGAGGGCGGAGGGCGTGCGCTACTCTCGCCGCAGGGAGCGGGAGGGCTTGTGGGCGCGAATGTTGTTGCGTCTGATTTGCGTGCTTCTTTCTCGCTTGTCATTGCGGGGCTGGCGGCGCGCGGTACGACTACCATCGCAAGTTTGCATCATCTCGACCGAGGCTACGAGCGGCTGGAGGAGAAACTATCTTCGTGCGGAGCGCGTATCGAGCGCGTGGCAGATTCCGCTCCTGCTCCCTCTCCTACTCCCTCCCTTGCTCCCTCCGATCGTCGAGCGCAACCTTCTGCGTCTAAGGCTAGGTCGACGACCGCCCTTTCAAGTGCGACTTTTTGACGCGCTGTTGAGAAAAAGCTGTGGTGGTTAGCGTACCAAAACCCTTACGATTGCTTGCTGAGAGCGCGGAGGACTTTCGTATCTTGTCGGGGTTATTGCAAGATTCGTTGCTTGTGCCGCAGCAATTACGCTGGCAGAAAAAGTTTGGGCGTTTTTCGTTGCCGTTGAGTCGCTTTTGTTGGGAGCTGGCGGTGGGCGAGCGCGAGCATAGCAATGTTTTCTTCCGTGTTGCGAGTGAGCTTGTTGTTGAGGGGGTTGTTTCTGCGCGTTATAGGGGTTTTGATAGTTTGCTGGCTGTGGAGGATTCGTCGAATGCAGAGGAAGGCAGCACTACCTCCTCCCCCTCTTCTTCTAGCCTTGCTAATTTGCTTGCTGTTGAGCTTGCGGAGGGTCCTTGTTTGCGTCTGACTTTTTCGGAGGGATTGGAGCTTTGTTTGTCGGGGGAGGAGACGATGCCGTTGGCTTTGCGTGCGCGTCTTACGGACAGCCGTGAGGTTCAGCGCACGGACAAATTGCCGTCGCACTTGTCCTGATTTTCACGGGCGCACTTGCGCTTTTGTGTTTGTCTGTCTTTGCTCGCTTGCGTTGTGCGTATCTGTCGCGTTCGCGCTTGTGCTTTTTAAGAGGCACGCGCTCACGCGACAAACACGGGCTTTATTTAATTAGGTAACATACGCAAGACGAGCGAGCCTTAAAATTATTTTTGGGCGAAGTGAGTTTTGCGCATGGGGCACGAGCCGTCTTGCTCGCCTCGCAAAAAAGCGAGGCGAGAGGCGAGTGGCGTAGCGAGCAAAGCGAGCGAGCGTAGCTTAGAGCAGACGAAGTTCCCCCGCAAAAGACCCCGCGTCAGCGAGCGCGCAAGCGCGCGTTTGTTTTGCTCTGTCAAGAAGGCTGCTGTTGCTCCTTAGCTCGCTGCGCTTTTTCGCGTATGCCCTGCAACAACGCCTCGTGCTCTTCAACCTTTGCAAAAGTGCCTCCGCCCTCAGGCAGGTTCTTGCGCACAAAACGACGAAACAAAGGATCTGGCAGCATCCGCAAAATACGAAACCCCCAAGAAACAGGATGAGGAATGATGCGCTCGAAACTCCAATCGGCAAGCCGCTCGGAGAACTGCTCGGCGCACATCTGCGGCGTCACCGCGTGTTGCGCCAGCGAGTCGATATCCCTCACCATGTCCTCCTCAAACAAGCCCGGCGTGTAAAGCAACAAGCGTACCCCCTTAGGCTCCAGCGAGAAGCGCATCGCCTCGCAAAAAGTCTCCAATGCCGAGAAAGCCGCCGCATGGCAGGCAAAGCCGGGCAAACCCCTATAGCCGAGATAAGAGTTTAAAACACCTACAACACCCACCCTGCGCTCGATAAAATACGGCACAATCGCCTCCATCGCGCGCGCCGTTCGCAACACCACCGAATCTAGTGCCTTCGCAACCTGCTCGGTCGAAAAAGCTTCGTCCTCCAACTTAGCAGGCGGCGTGTGGCATAACAGCGCGTGCGTGATAGGTCCCACTTGCTGCTCGATGGCTTGCACGCACTCCATCGCCTGCATGGGCTGCGATAAATCGATGACCGACGGCATCAAACGTCCCTCCGAACCCCGCGCGCGCGTAGCAAGCCTTTCCAGCTCCTTGCGCTCTGTGCCAGTGGCAACGACGCTCCAGCCCTGAACCGCCAGCTCCAGCGCGAGGTAGTAGCCGACCGCGCTATCCGCACCCGTAATCCACGCGATGTTCATAACCCGCAAGCCTCAAAAATTTTTCTAGACATCGATACCCGAAGCGCGCAAAGCATTCTCTTCGATGAACTTTCTTCGCGGCTCGACCTTCTCGCCCATCAAGGTTTCGAACAACCCGCCCGCCTTGCCGAGATGATCGATTCCCACCTTCACCAATGTGCGCGTATCGGGGTTGAGCGTAGTCTCCCACAGCTGTTCGGGGTTCATTTCTCCCAAGCCCTTGTAGCGTTGCAGAACTAATCCCTCGCCCCCTGCCTCCCGCATGCCTCTGGCGAGTTGCGAAGGACGCGCGACTAACCATTCCTTCTCGCCACGCCGTAATAACGCTTCTCCCTCCTCTAGCAAAAAGAGAAAGTCGGCACGCGCGTCGTTTAATGCTCTGGCTTGCTCGCTTTGCAACAATCCCTCCTCCAGCGCAAAGCGTTGCTGGATGCCGTCGCTGTGCCGCACGAAGGCAAGCTCTGTTCCCTCCCGCTGCCACGACGCGCCTGCCTCGTAGGCTGTTCCATCTCGTTGTCCCTGCTGTGCGTTTTCTGCCCCCTCTCCCCTTGCGCCCTCGCGCTCTGCGGCTTCGAGCCTTACGAGCAACCTCTCTGCCACCTTTGTCTGTTCCTGCGCTTTGTCCTTGAGGCTCAACTCGAACGCGCCGCACAAGGCGGCTTCCTCGAAGAAGACAGCCTCGCCCGCCTCGACGGTCAAGGCATCGATATGCTTCCGCCAAGTCAAACATTTATGCGCAAGCTCCAACAGAGCTTTTTCTTTCAAGAAGGGCGCAGCTTCTCCCTGTACATTTTTTCCTTGGATGAAAAGCTGCGCCGCCTTCGCACCCTCCTCCAACAACAACTCCTCTAGCGCAGCTTCGTCCTTGAGGTAGCGTCCTACATCCTTTCCATTTTTGCCACCCTTGCTGCTCCCCTTGCCGACGCGGTAGAGGGGGGGTTGCGCAATATACAGGTTGCCAAACTTGATCAACGAGCGCATGTGGCGAAAGAAAAAGGTGAGCAAAAGCGTACGGATATGGCTGCCATCGACATCGGCATCGGTCATAATCACGACGGTATGGTAGCGCAACTTGTCAGAGCGTTTGCCATCCAGAAGTTTGCTGTGCTTGCTGTCTTGTTCCAACTCCAAATTCTCTTCGGTAGCCTCTTCCGTGAGCTCTTCGGTCGCATCGGCAGACGATTCCAACTCGATGCCGAGTGCCGTGATCATGGTACCGATTTCTACAGACGAAAGAATCTTGTTCATGCGCACACGCTCGACATTGAGTATCTTGCCGCGCAACGGCAAGATCGCCTGATAACGGCGGTCACGCCCCTGTTTCGCGCTGCCGCCTGCCGAATCTCCCTCGACCAAAAAGATTTCAGATTTCTCGGGGTCGCGCTCCTGACAATCGGAAAGCTTGCCGGGCAAGTTGGCAATGTCGAGCGCGCTCTTGCGTCGCGTGATCTCGCGTGCCTTGCGCGCTGCCTCCCTTGCGCGCGTCGCCTCCAATATCTTGTTGAGGATGATCTTTCGCTCGCGCGGATGATCCTCGAACCATCGCTCCAACTTTGCGCCGACAAAGCTCTCGACAGCAGTGCGCGCCTGCGACGAGACGAGCTTGTCCTTAGTCTGGCTGGAAAACTTGGGATCCGCCATGCGCAACGAGAGGACAGCCGTCAGCCCTCGCGCGCATCCTCACCCGCAGGCGAGAGGTTCTCGCGCTTCGAGCCCGGTAGGGTCGCAAGGAAGGCTTGCACTTGGCGCGTAAGGGCGGCGCGAAAACCCATCAGATGCGTGCCGCCGTCGCGTTGCGGAATCGTGTTCGTAAAACACAACATCGTCTCGTGATAGCTCTCGTTCCATTGTAACGCGCATGCAATCTCCATCGTGCCGATGTCGGTCTCGACCTCGCCGCTGATAGAAATAGGGTTGGCGACTGGCGTGCGTGTTCTATCGAGCCACGCCAAGAAGGCGGTCAGTCCGTTCTGGGGCACTGCAGTTTTTTTTGTTTTCTTTGTCTCCCTCTGCTCAAGCGTTGCTTGTGCGATCGCCTCGAACACCTCTTCTTTCGTCTTGGCTTGGCGCGCGTCGCGGCAGACGATCCGCAACCCCTCGGTGAGAAAGGCGATCTCGCGCAAGCGGCGGCATAAAATGTCGAAGTCGAAGTGCGTTTGCGAGAAAATCGCGTCGGACGGCAGGAAGGTGATCTTCGTACCACTGTCCTTCTCAAAGAAGGTCTTGTCGCTTGTCGCCACGCCTGTCTTCTGGTTCGCGCCGCAGTCTTTGAGCGGGCCGAGGCTTTTTCCATTTTCGAAAGCCATGCGAAAAGTGTGTCGTTTTTCTTGAACCTTGCGCCATATCGTAAGGTCGAGCGATTGCGAGAGCGCGTTGACGACCGAAACGCCGACTCCGTGCAAGCCGCCCGATACCTTGTAGGAGGCTTGGTCGAACTTTCCACCTGCGTGCAGTTGCGTCATGATGACTTCTGCCGCGGAGATTCCTTCGCCTGCATGCAGGTCTGTAGGAATTCCTCTGCCGTCGTCCTCGACCTCGACCGCGCCATCGCCGAGCAGGGTGATGACGATGTTGTGGCAGAAACCGCCAAGCGCCTCGTCGACGGCGTTGTCGACGACCTCGAAGACCATGTGATGCAACCCCGAACCATCGTCCGTGTCTCCGATATACATACCAGGACGCTTGCGCACCGCATCCAAGCCTTTCAGAACCTTGATCGATTCTGCTCCGTAGTCCGCCGCAGGGATAACAGCCGCGCCTTTAGCCACGCGCTTTGGAGCGGGAGCGTCAGGATTGTCGAGCGGCAGGGAGGGTTCCATCGAGTATCACGGGTTGAGAAAAACTGCGCAAACGCTCCCCTCACGCTCAAGCAGCGTTCGAGCGAAGGACGGGCGTTGTGGTAAGGGGTTCCTTACGCGCTGTCAGAGATTCTAGCAAAAAACCTTTCGCGTATAAAGCTTCTTGCGCACCCACGACAGGCTCGGTCGCCGTGTAGAAACATTGCGTCTGCAACGCCGCAAGGACGCGTAACACCTTCTGTTGCGTGGCTACATCCAAATGCGCAGGAAAGTCGTCGAGCAGCAGTACGGGATTGGGCTTGCGTTGCGCCGTTCCCATCAACAGCAGAGCTTCGGCGACCAGCAGGGCGATGAGCAAGCTTTTCTGCTCGCCGCACGAGCATTGCTCGGCTGCGACGGGATAAGTAAAAAGTGAGAGATTCTCGATGACAACACGAACACGATGCGCTCCCTCGCGGCTGCGCTGCTCCGTGCGATCGTGAGTGCGGGCGGCAAGCAGACGATCTTGCAGCCTAGATTCCGCCGTGAGCGCGTCGCACAACGCGAGGTCGCGGGCGATCGTGCTCTCCAACGACAGACGCAGCTGCGGCAGCTCGGCAAGCAGCGCATGGTCGGCAAAAAGCGCGTTCAGTCGCGCCAGCGTATCCGTGCGCGACGCCGTGAGGGCTACCGCGCAACCTGCAATTTTCTGCTCCAGCTGTTCCAGCCACGCCGCCTCCCCCGCATACGAGATCAAAACCGCCAAACGCTCCTTCAGCAAAACCCTGTGACGCGCGAGACGCTGCTCGTGGTCGGGGTCGTTCTTCGCAACAAGCCGATCGAGCCACGCGCGCCGCGCCGCAACACCGTCCGTGAAAAAAGTTCCCATCTGCGGCAGCAGCCAGCACAGCCGCAGGTGGCTTTGCAGGGCGTGTCGCGGAATCTCGTCGTCGTTGTAAAGAAGGCGACGACGCGAAACTCTATCTCCTTTGTCATGGATTGTGTCATGGATTGTGCCATGGCTGGTGCTATAGCTTGCTTTGTCGTTGTTTTGCGCTTGGGGGGTAATGTTGGGTATAAACAGCGTTGCCAGCTGCGCGCGCATTTCGTGCCTGTGTGTTTCTTCGTGCGTCTCTTCGTGTGTCTTTTGCGCTAGCTCCAAGCGCACGGCGAATCCTTGCTGCGGATTGTCTCTGGGGCAGAAGTCCTCCAGCTGCGCGTTGCGAAAGCCACGACTCTGCCCGAACAACGAGATCGCCTCAAGCAGGTTCGTCTTGCCCGCTCCGTTCGCGCCGTGGAGCATCACATGGCACGGCAAATCACGAAGATGCAACCCCGCGTGGTTGCGAAAAAGGGGCAAGTGCACGGCGGAAAGCATCGTCTCCTGCGTCTCCTGCTAGCAACGCCTTTTGGGCGTTGCTAGGCGAGCTAACTCGCCATTACACTCGCCATTATACTCGCATTGGCATGATGACATAGAGCACGCTGTCGTCGTCGACATTGCGCACGACGGCGGCGGTCTCGGGGTCTTTCCAGCAGAACTCTGCCTCGCCAGGGATGACATCGCGCGTCATGGCGAGCAGGTAGAGAGCGTTGTAGCCGACCTCGATCGGCTCGCCGTCGTACTTCACATCCAGCGGATAGTTTCCCTCGCCGTCGGTTCCGTGGTGCGCGCTGATTTGTAGCGAGTCCTTCTTCAGGTTGAACTTCACGCCGTGCGTCGTCTCGCTGCTCATGTAGTGGACGGCGGCGACACGCTCGGAGAACTCCTTGCACGAAAAGCGCATGGTCTTGTCGTTGTCTTTCGGAATAACGCGCTCGTAGTCGGGAAAACTGCCGTCGATCAGGCGCGAGGTGAGCGTCGTCGTGCCGAAGGCGAACTCCATAACGGTGGCGCGGGTGTTGTCGAGGTCGCCGTCTTTCTCTTCCTCTTGGCGAAAGAGCTTCACATGCACCTCTTCATCAGCATCCTCCAAAAGCTTGCGTAGCTCTTGCGCCGCCTTGCGCGGCAGAATCACGCCCGGCAGTTTATCCGTTCCATCTACTTTTTGTTCGATGCGCGCAAGACGATGTCCGTCGGTTGCGACCGCGCGGAAGGTTTTCTCTCCGCCTTCTGCTTCGTGCGCGTGCATATAGACGCCGTTCAGATAGTAGCGCGACTCGTCGTCCGAGATGGCAAAGGAGGTACTGGCGAGCATCTTGAGAAGGTCGGCAGCTTTGATTTTGAAATCTTGCGCCTGCTTCAGTTTCTCCCGTCGAGGCAGTGCTTCGGGGGTCATAGAGCTCAAAACGAAGCGCGCTGCGCCTGCCTTCATCGTCAGCGCGTTGTTTTTCAGTTCAAGGTGGATGTCCGAGCCATCGGGCATCGCGCGTGCGATGTCAAACAGCTTTTGTGCCTTCACGATGGCGCTACCTTCGGTTGTAACCGAGGCAGTGCATTCCTCGTCGATCCAAATGTCGATGTCCGTGCCGGTCAGCTTCAGCTTGCCATCGCCTGCCTTGATGTGCACATGCGAGAGCACCGGCAAGGTGCTGCGCGTCTCCACGACGCTACGCACGCGGGAGAGCGCATGCACAAGGTGCAAGCGTTCAAGAGAACTTTTCATGCCTATATCCTCATAGTGAGAGTGTGGGTTGATAATTGTCTCTTCCTATCTCTACTCTCTCTGCGGGCGCGTTGCAACCCTTCTCCTCCGATTTACGACGACTTTTCCCCAACTCATCTTGTCTTCTTGGCGTGCAAAGCTCTATAGTGCATAAACTTTGGGCTATCGCTTACGATATTCCAACGATCTATTGACAAACCTTGTCGAAACACGATGCATCCTCAAAACAATCCTCCAAAAACATGAAAACAGATACGAAAACAAACACGAAAGCAGGCGCGAAAGCTGACAAAAAGGCGAGCGGCAAGGCGAGCGGCAAGGCGAGCGGCAAGGCGAGCGGTAAGAAAGCCGCCTCCCAATCTGCTGCCAATTCCGCAGCGCGCAAGCCTGAATTGCCGTCAGGACTTTCCTCTTCGGGCGATGCGAGTGCGTTCTTCTCGCGCGTGCAGATTGTTGCGCAGTATTTGAAGGATCTGTCGTTCGAGTCTCCGAACGCGCCGCAGGTTTTTTCTCAAGGGGCTGGCGTTGCTCCGCAGTTCTCGCTCGATATCAACGTGAAGCCACAACAGCTCGCCCCGCAGCGCCACGAGGTGACGCTCGTTCTCAAGGTCGCCATGCAGCGCGAGAGCGAGGTGTGTTTCTTGGTCGAGATCGTATATGCCGGGCTCGTAGCGATTCCTGAAGATGCGGAAAACCATCCCTTGCTCCAAGCCCTGCTGCTGATCGAAGTGCCGCGGCTGCTCTTTCCATACGCACGCAACATCCTCTCAGAGCTGACGCAGAGTAGCGGCTTTCCTCCGCTCGTCGTGCAACCCGTCGACTTCGCAGCACTCTATCGCAAACACTTGGCAGAAGCCGCAACGCGGCAAAATCCGTGACCGAAGACGCAACGTCCGAAACAATTCGTCATCGTGAGAAAATGGCGAAGCGCAAGTCCGCAAAGGACAAAATACTCGCAGGTAAGACGCGCAACAAAGGACTGCTGATCGTCCATACAGGCAAGGGCAAGGGCAAGACGACCGCCGCGATGGGATTGGTTTTGCGCGCGCTGGGTAGAGGAGCGCGCATAGCCATCGTGCAGTTCATAAAGGGGCAGTGGGAGACGGGCGAAAAACTGGCGCTCGCGCGTTTCGAAACTTGTCGCTTCTACACCCTCGGCGAGGGATTCACCTGGGAGACGCAAGACAAGCAGCGCGACATCAAAGCCGTGCGCAACGCTTGGCAACGCGCACGCGCCTTAATCGAAGACGGCTCGTGCGATCTGCTGTTGTTGGACGAAATCAACATCGCCTTGCGCTACGACTACTTGTCGCTCGACGAGGTGCTGGAAGCTCTCGCCAACAAGCCCGCCGCTTTGCACATCGTCCTGACGGGACGCAACGCGCCGCAGGGCTTGATCGACGCATCCGACCTGACAACCGAGATGACCGAAATCAAGCATCCCTTCCGAGCAGGCATTCGCGCACAAGAGGGAATCGAGTTCTAGTCGTGCAAAGGCTCGCGGCAAACTCTCCTGTCCTGCCCAGCCTGATGGTGCAGGCAACGGGGTCGCACGCGGGCAAGTCGGTTTTCGTAGCAGGATTATGCCGCCTGCTGCGACGAAGGGGATGGCGAGTAGCTCCCTTCAAGCCGCAGAACATGGCAAACAATGCCGCGGTAACACAAGACGGCGGAGAGATCGCGCGCGCGCAGGCATTGCAATGTCTCGCCTGCGGTTGCGAGCCTTGCGTCGACATGAACCCGGTCTTGTTGAAACCTCAAGCGGGAGGCAGCGCGCAGCTCGTCGTAGGCGGGCGGCGGCAGGGTGAGGTTTTCGCCAAAGACTACCCTACCTTGCGAACGAAATTGTTGCAGCCCGTGCGCGAGAGCTATCGTCGTTTGCGCTCGCGCTTCGATGTCGTCGTCGTGGAGGGGGCGGGCAGTCCTGCTGAGCTCAATTTGCGCGCGGGCGATATCGCCAACATGGGCTTTGCCTGCGCCGAGAAAATTCCTGTCGTCGTGCTAGGCGATGTAGAGCGAGGCGGCAGCTTGGCGGCTCTGTGCGGAACGCATCTCTTGCTCTCGCAGCAGGAGCGAGCTCTTGTTCGGGGGTATGTCATCAACAAGTTTCGTGGCGATGTATCTCTGTTTGACGAAGCCTTGAGCCTCATCACAGAGCGCACAGGATGGGATTCGCTGGGAGTAGTGCCGTGGTTTGACGACTTGGCTGCCTTGCCCGACGAAGACTCATTAGGCGCGGCTAGAAAAAAAAACAACGGCGAAGACAAGGGTAAGAGAGAGAGTAAAGGAAAGACGATGTGTCGAGTGGCTGTGTTGCGCTATCCTTATGCGTCGAATGTCGATGACTTGGATCCTTTGTTGTTGGATGAAAACTTTGCCGTGACTTTTGTCGAGGCGGGAGAGGTTGTGCCGCAAGAAACAGATTTGCTGGTATTGTTGGGCTCGAAGTCGGTGTTGTCGGACTTATCGTTTGTGCGCAAGCAGGGTTGGGATATTGATGTGTCGTCGCTTGTGCGAAGGGGGGGGTATGTCCTTGGAATTTGCGGAGGTTATCAGATGTTGGGCGAGGTGCTGGAGGATGCGGAGGGTTTGGAGGGGGCGGCGGGCAGCGCGCGGGGATTGGGCTTGCTGGCGGTGGAGACAAGCTTGACGCGACGCAAGCGATTGCAGCGACGGAGAGGGCAGGCGAGGCTCAATTTTGGAGACGAGGGGGGAGAGAAAATTGTAGCCGTAGAGGGGTATGAGATGCATAAGGGTCTCACCAAGGTTAGGGAGGAGCGGGAGAAGAAGGCGGCGGGAGGAATGTTACGAGGGTGGTTATCGGATGGTGAGGCGAGCGATGGGGATATGTTTTCGGATATGTCTCATGGGGTTATGTCGAGCGATGGGAGGGTGATGGGTTGTTATTGGCATGGATTGTTTTGCGGGGAGGATTTTCGCAAGAGTATTTATGAGGGTATTGTGAGGGGAGGTAGATGGCGTTCGGGCATAGAGTATAGTGATCGGCTTGAGAATGTATTGGAGGGCTGGGCGGATCATTTGGAGGAGCATTGTAATTTGGCGATGTTGTTGGGTGATGAGTCTGAAAAATTAGGGATGGGTGGCCGAGTGGTTGAAGGCGTCGGTCTTGAAAACCGATAGGGGAGTGATCCTCTCGTGGGTTCGAATCCCACCCCATCCGTTGCGCCAATATCATGGACGCGCACGAGTGATTTTTACGGATGCAAAACATCGCGTGCGTAGCAAACATCATCGCGTTTCGTAGAAACGCGCAAGCTGAATCGCAACACAGCACGGCGATCCTGTTTTCCTCCACCTAGCGACAAAAAAAATCGCGCGGAGCGCAAAAAACATGGAAAAAATCGCTTTGTGGGTTGACAAAATATGCAAAAAATGCGAAAAACAGTGCAAGTGATTCGCAGGTATACGAATTTTTTTAAGAAACCTGAAAGAGAAAGAACAAGGATAATGGCAATTTTCTCCGATAAAAAATCTCTCCCTCAAGTACAATTCAGCAGTGAGAGCGAATTTGAAAAAGAAGTGTTTTCTAATTGCAGAATGTTTTTTGGAGAAAAAACAATTCTACTGGATACAAAAAAGCTTTTGCAGGGAGCAGTAAAATCAACCATTCCTGACGGGTATCTTTTTGATTTTTCTGATTCCTCCGAAGCAACCATTTACATGATAGAAGTTGAAACGGAAAGTCATGATTTTTATAGTCATATCGTTCCTCAAATAACAAAATTTTTAGGAATTTACAGAACTCAAGAATCAAGAAACAAATTGGCATCTGTAATTTACAGCATTATCGATTTGGACAAAGAAATAAATAAGATTTTTTCTAATTTTCTTGGAAAAAAAGAAATTTATAAATCTTTACTGGATATGATTAACGAAAGAAACAAAATTCTTTTAATTATGGACAGCGAAAAACATAAAAATGCATTCGAGGAAATGGTTGAAATTTATGCCGAATGGGGGAAAACAGTGGAAAGAGCTGTTATAAAAAAATTTACCGATGGAGAGCAAACTATTTACGACATGAAACCTGCATGGGAGGGGCTAGAATACTCTGATGAAGAAAAAGAAGAAAAGGTGTCTGGATTTGAAGGCGAAGAAATTAAATTATCTAAATACGATGAAAGTCTTCACACGTACGGAATTCACGAAGAAACTTTTGAAATTTATCAACTTCTAAAGTCAGAAATTAAAAAAATTAATTCTGAAATATTTTTTGCTCCTAAAAAAAATTATATTAATGTTGCAACGAACAAAAAACCAATTGTTCATATTTGGATTAGAAAGTCAAAGCTCCGTCTTACACTTTTCACTTCAGAGGATGAAGCAAAAAAATACTTGGAACCCAAAAATTTTCCTAATATTAAATCCCCTTCAGAAAAAGCAATTAATTGGCACGGCACTACCGTATGTAATCTTTCGGTTACCAACAAAGGAATAATTGCTGAAGCCATTAGTATTTTAAAGTATATTATTGATAAAGACAAAAAAAGATATGGATAAATTAACACTTCGTGCGTTCTTTTCTCCTCTATATTCTAGGCAAAATTAAAGACGCCCTACCATGCTACGAGTCATGCTTGCGCACGGCAAGCCGTGCGCTTTTGAATAAGAGGCTACGCGCTACGCGCGTAGTTTTTTGCTCCGTCTATTGCGCGAGCGGGGGGATAAATTCCCCCGTGCGTAGATAAAGCGCTTACGCGCTCGCTGACGCGGAATCTTTTGCGGGGGAACTTCGTCTGCTCTAAGCTACGCTCGCTCGCTTTGCTCGCTACGCCACTCGCCTCTCGCCTCGCTTTTTTACGAGGCGAGCAAGATGGCTCGTGCCCCATGCGCAAAAATCACTTCGCCCAAAAATAATTTTAAGGCTCGCTCGTCTTGCGTTCTGCCGTCAATACAAAAAGCCCGTGTCTGCCTTTGCGATGCGCGCTCCTTAAAAAGCGCAGGCGAGCAAAGCCAGACAAACAAAAAAACAAAGCCAGAAACGCTCATCAAGTCAAGCCTTCCCAAATCCCCCGCCCCCCGGCGTCTCCATCACAAATACATCCCCCACCCCCATCTCCGTTTGAGCATTCCCCCCCAAAACCTCCCTCCCCCCATCCACACGCTCCACAATGTTAAGCCCACACTTCCCATCTCCACCACCCCCCAACCCATAAGGAACCTCCCTCCGCTTCGAACTCAATAAACTCAAAGTAGCATCCTCCAAAAAAACTAACCGCCTCACAACCCCCTCCCCACCCCTCCGCTTCCCACTCCCGCCAGAGCCACTCCGCAAACAAAAACTCTCCAACAAAACAGGAAACCGAGACTCCAAAATCTCCAAATCCGTCATGCGCGTGTTCGTCATATGACTATGAACCCCGCTCGCCCCGTCATGATCACTCCCCGCTCCCGTCCCTCCGCAAATCGTCTCGTAGTTCTGATAGCGCGCATTCCCGTAAATAACATTGTTCATCGTCCCCTGCGAAGACGCCATCACTCCCAAAGCCCCATACAAAGCATCAACAATCCCCTGCGATACCTCCGTATTACCCGCAACAACCGCCGCAGGATAACGCGGAGATAACATCGATCCCTCAGGAACAATAATCCGTAAAGGACGAAGACAGCCATCGTTCAACGCAATGTCCTCATCCAAAAGCGTGCGAAAGACATACAAAACCGCCGCTCGAACAATCGAAGAAGGAGCATTGTAGTTTCCCGCATCCTGCACAGAAGTACCCCCGAAATCAACGCACGCCTCCCCCCGCCTCTCGTCCAGCACGATGCGCACAACAATCCGTGAGCCGTTATCCAGCCCATAACAAAAATCTCCGCTACCCCTAATACGCATCGTGGAGAGACATCGGCGAATGCACGCCTCGCCGTAATCTTGCACATAGCCCGCATAAAGCTTCAGATGCACAAGCGAGAAAGAATCGATCGCCTCCGCCAACGCACGAGCACCCCGCGTTGTCGCCGCCACCTGCGCCCGCAAGTCCGCCAAGTTCGTATCAAGAGAACGACAGGGATGCAGACCGCTCGACAAGATTTTACGCATCTCTTTCTCTAAGAAACGCTCGCCTGAGACCAACAACAAATTGTCGAGCAACACCCCCTCCTCGTCGATATGGCAACTGCACGGCGGCGCAGAGCCGGGTACAAGCCCTCCGATATCGGCATGGTGTCCGCGTGCCGCCAAGTAAAAACAAGGGACAAGCGGCATAGCGTTTTGTGTTGTTGCCGCCTTGTCAAAAAACGGACGCACCACCGTAATATCCGGCAGATGCGTACCCCCCGCGTACGGAGAGTTCAAAACATACACATCACCCTCCTTCATCCCATGCGCATGCTTGCTTATGACCGCCTTGATCGAATCGCTCATCGATCCCAAATGCACAGGAATGTGCGGCGCGTTTGCAACAAGGTTGCCGTGCGCATCGAACAAGGCGCAAGAAAAATCAAGCCTCTCCTTGATATTGACCGAGTGTGCCGTGTTTTGCAGCGTCAACCCCATCTGCTCTGCGATCGAGCGAAACAGGTTTCCCGTAATCTCCAACAACACGGGATCGGCTCGCGACACTTCTCCTGCTCTTCTCTTATTTCCTGCCTGCTCTTTTGTATCTAGCGTACGTACTTCTGTACGCGTGGACTTTGCGTTTGAAGATCGTACGCGTGTGGCAACAAGGTTGCCCTCCGCGCAAACACGCGCAACCCACGAAGTCTCCAAGACGATCGTCGAAGAAGATTCGGTGATAAGCGCAGGCCCCTCAATCTGTGCGCCAGCCCTCAACCCCGCGCGCTCGTACAGAGGGCAATCGCGCCATCCCCCAGCGATTATTTCTTGCGCCGCCCCTCCCACATAGAGCGCAACATTCTCCACAGCCTTCGGCGTATGCGCAGACACGCGAACCTCTTTGAGTCGCCGTCGCACCTGTCGCTTTTCTGCGACGACCTCCAGCGAAACGGAATCGATCACCAGCCCCTCGTTACGAGCAGCACGAAAGCCGAAGGCGCGACGATAGGCTTGTCCGTAGGCACGACGCATAGCGAGGGCAGAAGCTGCTGCAACCTCAAGGGTGGTGTCGCTGCCCGCCGCGCGCAAGCGTACCTTGCGCACGAGCGAAACGGACTCATCCCCCACCATCTGCAGAGCGACCTGCGCCCGTGCCGCCTCCTCCAAAGGCGCGCAAGCCGCACTGACTACCACCTCTGCATTGTCGCCAAACGCTACCGAGACTTGCGCTTCACGCAGCGCACGCAAGGCAGCCTCCCCCATGCCGTAGGCGGAGAGCAAGCCTGCCAAAGGATGAAACAGAATCCGCTCTATCCCCAGCCGATCGGCGACGGCGCAGGCGTGTTGTCCGCTCGCGCCGCCGAAACTCTGCAGCGTGTAGCGCGACACCTCGTAGCCTCGTTCTACGGAGATCTCTCTGATCGCGTGAGCCATGTTGTCGTTGGCGATAGCGACGAACCCCGCCGCCACCTCCGCCTCCGAGAGGAGACTCTTCTTAGCCATTTCCTGCGACACCTCACGAGCGAGCGCGCGAAACTTACGCGCGACCACGGCGCTATCGAGTTTGTCTTTGCCGCTATCTCCGAACTGCCGAGGAAAGTGCGTCGCTTGAATTCTTCCCAGCAGCACATTGCAATCGGTGAGCGTGAGAGGACCGCCGCGACCGTAGCAAGCGGGACCTGGGTTTGCTCCTGCTGACCTGGGGCCGACGCGCAACTTGAGCCCGTCGAAACCCAGCACCGACCCTCCGCCTGCGGCGATCGTGCGGATGTTCAGCATGGGCGTGCGTAGCCTGACCCCGTCGATTTCGGTTTCAAAGCGACGCTCGAAGGCACCGTCGTAGTGCGAGATATCGCTGGAAGTTCCTCCCATGTCGAAGCCGATCAGGCGCAACTTCTTGGTGGCGAACGCGCGCTGTGCTGTTGCCACCATCCCGACGACGCCGCCTGCGGGTCCTGAGAGCACGGCGTCCTTACCGCGACAATGCTGTTTTGCTACGAGTCCTCCGTTCGATTGCATGAAGAAGAGTCTTGTGTCGCCGAGTTTTGCGCCTAGCTGCTCCACATAACTTTGCACGACGGGCGAGAGGTAGGCATCTAATACTGTTGTGTCGGCACGAGGAACGATCTTGACTAAGGGAGAAACTTCCGAGCTCAGAGAGATCTGCTCGAAGCCCAAGTTGTGCGCGAGCGCGCCTATCCGCTGCTCTTCTTGAGGACATAGGCAGGCGTGCGGCAGGGCGACGGCGACCGAGCGCAATCCTGCGCGTCGAGCTTGTTTCAGTTTTGTATGCGCTTCTGTCTCGTCGAGTGCTTTCAGGCATGCGCCGTGTGCGTCGCGTCGTGTTTTGAGTTCTACCACCCGATCGTAGAGCGGCTTCGGGCGGAGGATATTTCTGGCAAAAATATCGGGGCGTGTTTGATAGCCGATCAGCAACAGGTCGCGAAAGCCTTCTGCAACGACGAAGAGGGTAGGCTCGCCTTTGCGTTCGAGCAGCGCGTTTGTTGCGATGGTCGTTCCCATCTTGACGACGGCTATGGGGGCATCTTCGGGGGCTTGGAACAGGTTTGTCAGGCGCGCGATACCTTCTAATGCTGCGTCGTCGTAGTGTGGCGATACAGAGAGCAGTTTCAGCGTCAGCAAATCGGACAAAGAATCGCTGAAGCGTGTCACTTCGGAGGGGAGGGATGCGGTCAGACGGCGGCCTTGCGGAGGACGAGCGATGATATCGGTGAAGGTTCCGCCGCGGTCGATGAAGAACTGCCAACCTGATTCTATGCCTGATTCCATGATAGACTTGCTGATAGGGGAGACGATAGAATCGTTGATGGCGTTGTTGGTTTTTTTGTCCTCGTAGCTCAGTCGGATAGAGCACAGGATTCCTAATCCTGGGGTCGTGGGTTCGAATCCCGCCGAGGACGCTCTGCTAGAGAGTAGGGGGTTGGGGGGGGAAGGCAAGAAGAAAATGGGGAGGGTTTGCGCTCGCGCGATGTGAGTTGTGCGTGTTTGCTTCTGCTTGCTAGCTCACGGGCGCGCTGTGGCGAGGAGGAGCGCGGGTAGTCTTTACGGATGCAAAACATCGTGCGCGTAGCGCACGGGGAGCGCGAGATGCGTAACCTCTTATTTAAAAGTGCGTTTCGCAGAAACGCGCAAGCTGACTCGCAACACGGTAGAGCGTCTTTAATTTTGCCTAGAAGATAGAGATAAAAAGAATCGGCGGAGCGCGCTTTTTTAAATTTAAAAAAATCGTAACCTATAGCGATGATAAATTTTATTTACCTTCTCCATTTTTTTAATATTGTACTCTTTTTCTTTCTTGTTATTTAAATAGGGCGAGGAAAACCCAATCACCCTAACCTGCGCCGTACCATGTTACGAGTCCGCAACGCCATCTAATACGAAGAGGCAACGTCCTCTTCAAGGCTGTGACGCTCATCGCCCCTAAGCGGCGGAGAAAAAACGCACACCATTCGCAATCCCTCCGTCGTCTCAACAGAGTGTCGGTCGTGCTTGTCAAGCGCAAAAAGAACGCCCGGCGCAAGAGCATGTTTCTCACCCGTCTCCTCGTTCGTAAGCTGCCCCGCACCCTCCAAGACATAGCAAGACTCCAAGTGTTTTTTGTACTGTAGCGTGACCTTCGCACCACGCTCTAATGTCGTGTCGGTGAAGGAAAAGCCCATGTTGTCACGCTCCAGCAGAAAGCGTCGGCTCTGCCCCTGCCCCCAAGCGACATCGCGCTCCGATCCCTGTATGCTGGCAAGCGAGGTTACAATCATCTCGGTTCTCCTTTCTCTCTTTGCGTTGTGTAAGTGCGCGCCCGGGAGGATTCGAACCCCCGACCTTTTGATTCGTAGTCAAACACTCTATCCAACTGAGCTACGGGCGCACGGCAGAATCATCTTGGCATGCCAAAGACAATAACGCAAGAATAGACCATGAAAAATGATTGGAAAAATTCTGGGCAGAAAGAGGAATCGCGAGAAGGGTCGCAACAGGCTCCCCAACAGGCTCCCCAACAGGCTCCCCAACAGGCTCCCTTGCGTCGAGGTTTTACGACCGGCTCGTGCGCTACGGCGGCAGCGAAGGCGGCGTTGCTGACGCTCCTGTGCGGACGCGCGCCTGCAGAGGTGGCGATAAACTTGCCGCGCGGTGATGTTTCAACTTTCTCGGTGTTTCGAGCAGGCTTTCTCCGACGAGGCGCATACGCCGTCATACGCAAGGATGCAGGCGACGATCCCGATGTGACGCACCGCGCGCTCGTCATGGTTGCGCTACAGCCGCAAAACTCAAAAACAGAGGAAGAGGCAGAGGAACAGACAGAAGATGTTTCCGTTGAGTTTCGTGCGGGCAGAGGTGTCGGGGTTGTGACGATGGCGGGCTTGCCTTTGCCCGTAGGAGAGCCTGCGATCAATCCTGTGCCGAGGCGGATGATCGTCGAGGGGCTTACGGCGACACTGAAGGAGGCGGCAGGCAAGAGGAGTGGCGGTGAGAAGGTTGGTCGACATTTTGTGGTGACGATTGGCGTTGCGGACGGAGTGCGACTTGCGGAGCAGACATGGAACGCTCGGCTGGGCATTATGGGAGGGCTTTCGATTCTTGGCACGACGGGCATCGTCGAGCCTTACTCTTGCAGCGCGTGGATTCATGCGATCCATCGAGGCATCGATGTTGCGCTTGCGGCAAGGCAGCCTGTTTTGGCGGCGGCGACGGGACGCACTTCCGAGGGGGTTGTGCGTGGGTTGTTGGGGTTGGGGGAGCGGTCGGTGATTGACATGGGAGATTTTGCGGCTGGCATGTTGAAGTATATGCGGAAGCATCCTGTTCCTTGTTTGACCATTGCGGGGGGAGTTGGAAAGATGGTGAAGTTATCGCAGGGAAATGGAGATTTGCATTCGGGGAGATCTCAGGTAGATTTTGCGGCGTTGGGTATATTGGCGCAAGATTGCGGTGCGGAGGAGGGTATGGTAAGGAAGATTACGGGGGGTGTTTCGGTGGGGGGGGTATTGTCGTTGTTGGAGGGGGAGGAGGAGTTAAGAGAAAAAATATTAGGTGCTGTTGCGGAGGGTGCGCGAGATTATGCGAGGAAGTTGTTGATGCCGCAGTGTTTTCCGTTGGGGATTGTGTTGATTGATAGGGGGGGGAATGTGTTGACGCACTTGGGGGCGGAATAAGTTCTACGCTTGTGCTTTTTAATGGCACGCTATTTTTATTTGACGCACACGGCAAGCCGTGCGCTATGCACGCGACAGACACGGATTTTATTTAATTAGGAAATGCAAAACATGCGCACGCTTACAACATCATGGACGCGCGTTGCTTGCCGTGTGCGTCCATGATATATTCGTGCGCTTTATTTACGCACGAGCGAAGCGAAGTGCGTAGCCTCTTATTCAAAAGCGCGAGGCTTTGCCTCGCGCAAGGGGAATTTATCCCCGAGCTGACTCGCAATGCGGTAAAAGCCTTTGTTTTTCTCGTGCTAGAGGCAAATAGAGAACTGTTAATTATGTTATTTACGGTTACTTCTCTCGCTCCGCGAGGTATTCCATCGCATTCTTGAGGCAATCCTTCCCGTTCTTGAATCGCCCTAGCCCCGTGTTGCAGCTGTCGCAAATAAAGCCCCTGATGTTGCCTGTGTGATGGTTGTGGTCGGCGATAATCCTGGCTGTTACACCGACGATGCTTCGCTTGTCGCATATCGGGCAACGAAACATTGTTCCACGCTTTGGTCTCTGTTTTTCTGCGTCTCTCGCCTGCTTGGTTTTTGGGGGTCGCTTGTCGATGTCCGTGCGGCAATCTAGGCAAGACGGTCGCCGTAAGCTTGGCATTTGTGTTTTTATTTGATTGGTTTTTGGCGAAGGAATTCACGGATAAAAGTCGATGACATATATTGCAGATTTTATTATTATAATTATCTCCAGTTTTGAACACATCCACAACCGTTAACGACGACACGGCGACATCCCAAGTCTCATTTTTCCCGACGAGCCAAACCGTCGCCGTATCGCCGTTAAGTGCCTTTAGTATCCCCACAGATTTTTTTTGGAAGTGTCGCCGTTGCCTAGAGACGCTATCATCTTCATGCCGATACCCGCGGCTGTCTTTGCAGCAAACCCAATCTTCGACCTTCACAAGTATAATTCCATACGTTCCTGCGCTATGTCGATGTATTCCTGAGAAATATCAATGCCAAGCCAATTTCGGTTCGCCAGCGCCGCCATCTTGCAGGTCGTTCCGCTCCCGCACATGGGGTCAAGGATAAGGTCTTTGGGGTTGCTCCATGACTTGATATGGTCGGCGACAAGCTGTTCGGGAAATATGGCGGGATGCTGGAACGCAATCTTGTCGCGAGTGCTTCCCCCCATTCCGACAGCATACTCCCAGATGTTTGTTCGGGTCTTTTCCTTCTTGAGCTCAACGAGGACTTTACGATTTACACCGTCCGTGCCCTTGTTGGCTACACACATTTCCACGCCGTTGCGCTTCGTAGGAACTTTGATAGGATTGAAGGTTTTGGGCTTGCCCTTAGCAAATATAAGCATCAGCTCGTAGCAGTTTGTGTAGGCGTTGGAGCGCATAAAAGGCGTGTTTTTCTTCTGGTAAATCATCACATCATGGACGGTAAAGCCACAGTCGCGCCCGACAAACGCCTGTTCGAAACTTGATAGGCTTCTACCGCTGTTGATTTTTTCTCCGACAACCCAAACGACAACACCGCCTTCTTTGGTCACACGATACAAGCTGCTCAGCATCGCCTGCGCGTCAAAGTGATAGCCGTTATAGTCCCGCAGATTGTCATACGGCGGGCTGGTGATGGTGAGGTCAACAGAATTAGGCTGCATATAGTGCGTCAAGTATTCGATAGCATTGGCAACCACGAAGCGATTCGAGATAAGAGGTTGCGGCGTGATTGCGTTGGACGGGAACGAGGTTTGCGCCTCCTTGTCTTGCTGCGTGTTTACATTTGGGATGGTTGTGATGTTTTCTTGTGCCATGGTTCAATCTCCGTGTGTCGGGGGAGAATCGCTTGCGCTGTTTTTCGCATTTTTTGCGTGTTCTGTCAATTTTTTCTCGCGATCCGCGCGTTCTTTTTGTCGCTAGGGTGAGTGAAACAGAATCGCTGTGCCGTGTGCGTTCCATAAAACAGCGCGCCTTAAAAAAGCACAAGCGCGAACGCGACAGACAAACACAAAATCATCCCAGAATCTCCTCCCCCTCTGTGCTACAAAGCATCTATGACTACCCAAGAGATTACCCAAAAGACTACCCAAGAGACTAGCCAAGAGAGTAGCCAAGAGACTACTGCAGGCTTCATCCATCTCCGCGCCCACACCAGCTACTCCATGCTGGAAGGAACGCTGCGCGCGCCCGATCTCGTCTCCTATTGCGAACGCCACGCCTCCCCCGCCATCGCCATCACCGATAGCCACGGACTATTCGGTATCCCCGAAATGAGCGCCGCCCTCGCACAAGCATCCATCAAACCCCTGCTCGGACTCGAAGCGCATCTCCACTTCGAAACCCACGACACTCGCACAACATCCCGTCCGCGTCTCGCTCCCCTCGTCTTCCTAGCAATGACAACACAAGGCTACAACAACCTCATGCGCCTCGCTAGCGCGCTCTATCATGCCGACCTCATCCCCAACGACAACAATACAAAATCACCAGAAACTCACGCCGATAAAATCTTGCATGATAAAGCCCTGCACGACTTGCCCCATCTCACCTTCGAACACCTAGAACGCTATCACGAAGGTATCCTCGTCCTCAGCGGTGGATTAGAAGGACCCTTAGGGATACTGCTCGGCGAAGAACGCTTCGACGAAGCGCACACGCTCTGCCGTCGCATGAGCAAATTATTCGTCGACCGATTCTACATAGAACTCAATCGCTTTGCCGACAAAAGCAACGCACCCGCGCGCATCCGCGAACAACGCATCGAAAAAGGATTGCTCTCCCTGTGCACCCAAGAAAATCTGCCTCCCGTCGCTACCAACAATTGCATGTTCGAAAATCCCGCGATGCACGAAGCACAAGATGTTTTGCTGGCTATCGCACAAGGCGTTCCCGTCTCGAACGGATCGCGTCGCCGCTCGTCGCCCCGCCAAGATCTCGCCTCTCCTGCAAGTATGCGCGCCCTGTTTCAAGATCTGCCCGAAGCTTGCGAGAACACCCTCCACATCGCCGAGCGTTGTAGCGTCCTCTTCGAGCCTCGCGCGACAATCCTGCCCCGTTTCGCAGAAGGGGAGGAAGACGAAGCCGCTCTGCTTCGCAAGCAAGCGCACGAGGGGCTAGAACACCTGTTCGGAGGACGGCTGGCTCTGCCTCCGCACGACAGCGGGCGCGTCGTCTATGAAGAGCGACTGGAAGTCGAGTTGGAGGTGATTATCGAAAAAGGCTTGCAAGGCTATTTCCTCATCGTCGCCGATTTCATCCGTTGGGCAAAAGAGCAGGAAATTCCCGTAGGACCAGGAAGAGGATCAGGGGCAGGATCGTTGGTCGCATGGGCGCTCGCTATCACCGCGCTCGATCCCGTACGGTGGGGACTGCTGTTCGAACGCTTTCTCAATCCTGAACGCATGTCCATGCCCGATTTCGATATCGACTTCTGTCAAGAACGACGCGAACAGGTCATCGCCTATGTGCGACAACGCTACGGAGAAGAAAAGGTCGGACAAATCATCACGCTCGGAACGCTGCAAGCGCGCGCCGCGGTGCGCGATGTCGGACGCGCGCTCGGCATTTCCTATCCTCGCGTAGACCGACTCTGTAAGACCCTTCCCGCCTTTCAATCGCTCAAGGACTCGCTTCAAGACTCGCTTAAAGACAAGAGCAACGCGCTCGCTCGTGAAGCGGAAGACCCCTCGATCGCAAAACTGCTGGACTTAGCGCAGAAACTCGAAGGGCTCAACCGACACGCCTCCACGCACGCCGCCGGTATTGTCATCGGAGACCGCGCGCTCGCCGAGCTCGTTCCCCTCTACCGAGACAAAGAGACAGGATTCAACTCGACGCAGTTCACCATGAAGTATGTCGAACAGGCGGGATTGATCAAGTTCGATTTTCTAGGCTTGAAAACTCTCAGCGTCATGGCGCACTGCCAAAAACTGTTGCGCGAGCGCGGAACAGAGTTGGACATGGAGGGATTGTCGTTGGATTCGTCTAAAGTCTTCCAGCTTTTCTCTCGCGCCGACACCTTCGGCGTTTTCCAGTTTGAGTCGGCGGGCATTCGAGAGGTGCTACGGCGCATGCGTCCCGACCGCTTCGAGGATATTGTGGCGGCGGTCGCGCTCTACCGCCCAGGACCTATGGAGCATATTCCCAGCTATGTCGCGCGCAAGCATGGCAGAGAGCCGATCGGCTATCTGCACGAAAAGCTGGAGCCGATCCTGCGCGAGACCTACGGCATTCCCGTCTATCAGGAGCAGGTCATCCGTATGGCGCAGGTGCTGGCGGGCTTCTCGTTGGGGGCGTCCGATCGCCTACGGCGCGCGATGGGCAAGAAAGATTCGCTAGAGATGCACGCGCAACGCAAAAGCTTTTTCGAGGGTTGCGCCAAAAGCGGCATGGAGCAGCGCGTAGCCAGCAAGATCTTCGAGCAGATCTACGCCTTTGCGGGCTACGGCTTTAACAAGTCGCACGCCGCCGCTTATGCGATGATCGCCTATCAGACGGCGTGGTTGCGTGTTCATCATCCCGCAGCTTTTTTCGTTTCGATGATGGTTTTCGATGCCGAGAACACTGATCGGCTCGCGCAGTATGTGCCTTGTTTGCAGGGCTTGGATATTGCTCTGCTGCCGCCCGATGTGAATCGCTCGTGTGTCGAGTTCGCCTTGGAGCAGGTGGAGGGAAAGGATGCCATTCGCTACGGGCTGGGCGCGCTCAAGCATGTCGGCGCCAAGGCGATGGAGGAGGTGGTGGACGAGCGCAGGCGCGGCGGAAATTTTCGAGATCTCTTCGATTTTGCAGAACGGATGGCAGGACAGACGCTCGCGCGTAGGTCGTTGGAATCGTTGGTACGCAGTGGCGCGTTCGATACGCTCAACGAGAATCGCGCACAGAGCTTCGAGGCGATCGATCTCTTGCTGTATGTGATGCAGAGCAAGGAGGAGGAGGGACAGGAATCGATGTTCGGAAGTTCTTCGCAGCAGGAGGCGGCACAGCAAGGGTTTGCTCCGCGAAAGCTTCCTCAAGCGGCGGCTTGGGACACGACGCGGCGCATGCGCGAGGAGCGTGAGGCGGTAGGTTTTTACTTGAGCGGGCATCCATTGGCAGAGCATAGGGCATTGTGCGAGGGGGCGGGTTTTCTGACCGCGAGCGACTTGGAGGGGGTAGGGGATGGCGAGCGCATTCGTATTGCCGGTCGGCTTGAGGAGGTGATTGAGAAGAAGTTGAAGGATAGTTCCAAGCGGTTAGTTGTACTTTCCTTGTCTGATCCGAGCGGATCGTTTGAGGCGACATTGTTTTCTACGCAGGCGGCTAAGTATGCGAGCTTGCGCGAGGAGGGGGCTTTGATAGTTTTGGAGTTAGATTGTGTGCGCATGCCCAATCGAGATCGGATGCAGTTTCGCGTTGTGAAGTTGAAGCCTTTCGACGAGCCTTTGCGGAGGCGGTTGCAGGGTCAAGCGTCCATGCCATCTTCTGCGCCTGCGTCTATCCCTGCGCCCGTATCTGCTCCTGAGCCTGCTTTTGCGCCGATGCCTGCGCCCGTATCTGCGCCTATGTCATCGTCTTCTGTGGATGTGGGGAGGGATATGAGTGAGGGGAGTGAGGGTTATGATGGGGGTAGAGTTGAGCGGTTATTGCTTCATGTTCGGGGTGTTGGGGGTGGATGGGATCCTGGGTTATTGGCGAATTTTCTTGCGGCGAGTGCGGAGTGTATGGAGCATGGGGGTGGTGAGATTGAGTTATGTATTCGGGAGGAGTCGCGGATTTTGCGGGTTTTGTTGGGGCAGCATTATCGGTTAGATGCGGCTTTGGAGCATGCTTTGGGGGAGTTGGGGGGGGTGGAGCGGGTGGAGCGAAGGCGTGCGGCGTAGGTTGCGCTTGCGCTTTTGTGTTTGTTTGCCTTTGCTCGCTTGCGTTGTGCGTATCTGTTGCGTTCGCGCTTGTGCTTTTTAATGGCACGCTGTTTTATGGGACGCACACGGCAAGCCGTGCGCTATGTGCGCAACAGACTTGCTTTGTATGATGACGGGCGCAAAACATCGCGTGCGTAGCAAACATCACGGACGCGCATTGCAAGCAACGCGCTATGGGGGAGCGCGAGGGAGTAATCCCTCGCAAAAGACCCCGCGTCAGCGGGGCGCGATAACGCCTTCTACGCGCGTAGCGCGCCTCTTATTCCAAAGCGCGAGGCTTTTATTTCAGCCCCAGCAACAGTCCCAGCAACAGAACAAGTCCGCCGTTCATAGAAAACCCTATAATCATCATTTGTCGCATCCCCCGCATCTGCTCCTGCATCGCTTGAAACCGTACATCCACAGCCTGAAACTGCACATCCATCCTCTTTTCCAACCCTCGAATGTCCGCCTTCACCTCTTTCCTCAACGCCCCAATCTCTGCCTTCAGCTCTATCTTCGCCGCCTGAGTCTCCGCCTTTGTCTCTTTAATGTCCGCCTTCGTAGCAACCCCTCGCAGAGCTTCCTGCAAGCCATCGGCGTTCGCGTTTGCCTGCTTTTCGGTGAAACTATCCCCGCGCGTCAATGTCCGAACATACTTGCGCGTGTCGAAAACAGGTAAGTCTGTCAGAGCCTCTTTTGTCATCGCCATGGTTTTTATCCTTTCTAGCAGTGTGTATTCAATACAATGTAAGCTTCGCCAAGCCGAAAAGCAAGAGAAAAAAGCGGCGTTTTTTTGCCTCTATCTTCTAGGTAAAATTAAAAACGCTCTGCCGTGTTACGAGTCAGCTTGCGCATTGCTTCGCAATGCGCTTTTGAATAAGAGGCTACGCGCTTCGCGCGTAGATAAAGCGCTTACGCGCTCGCCTGCGGCTGGCTTTTTGCGGGGAAACTTCGTCTGCTCTAAGCTACGCTTGCTCGCTTTGCTCGCTACGCCACTCGCCTCTCGCCTCGCTTTTTTACGAGGCGAGCAAGACGGCTCGTGCCCCATGCGCAAAACTCACTTCGCCCAAAACTAATCTTAAGGCTCGCTCGTCTTACGTTTTGCAATCCAATAAAGCCCGTCTGTATTACTCTTGCAATTTCTGCAAGATCCCCTCCGCCGCCTCCGCTAAATTACTCCCCGTCGTAAACAACGCAAATACACCACACTCCCTTAATGCCCCCTGATCCCCCTCCGGAATCACCCCCCCGCAAACCACAAGAATATCCCCCGCTCCCCCCCCCTTCAAACATTGCATAAGCTTCGGTACCAACGCCTCATGCGCACCCGCCTGCGTAGAAATTCCAACAACATGCACATCGTTGTCAATCGCCTGCATCGCAACCTCCTCAGGTGTCTGAAACAAAGGAGCAATATCAACATCAAACCCGAAATCAGCGAAAGCCGCCGCAACCGTCCTCGCTCCCCTGTCATGCCCATCCTGCCCCAGCTTCGCAACTAACAAACGAGGACGGCGACCCCGTAGCTTCAAAAAATCTCGCGATAACTTCTGCAAATTCTTCAACCGCTCCTTGTCAGCAAAAGCCGCCGCATAAACCCCGCTAGGAGCATGCGAACTCTGACTGTGTCGCCCGCCCAAAGTCTCGGCAAGTACATCGGAAATTTCGCCGATCGTCGCACGAGCACGCGCCGCCGCAATAGCATGCTCCAATAAGTCCTCGGTCTCGTCTTCGCAAGCTTTCCTCAAGCCCTCGATCGCCTTTGTATGTTGTTGCTGGTTGCGCATAGTTTTTATCTCCTGAAGCGATCGCTTCTGTCGAGCGATCACCTCCTTTAAGTTGACGGAAAGCGTCTCGACAGCAGGAGGCGTGCTGCCCTCCGTGAAAGCATTGACACCAACAAGAATGTCCTGCCTGCTGTCTAGACGCGCTTGGCGAGCCGCCGCCTCGTTGGCAATCCAACGGCTGGCCGTTCCCGCCTCTAGTGCGGCAACCATTCCCCCCTGCTCCTCGATGCTCGATACGATTTTCTCCGCCTCCGTAATCATCGCATGCGTCATCTTCTCGACATAGTAGCTGCCGCCAAGAGGATCGATCGCCTCCGTCAAGCCCGCCTCGTGTTGCAACACAAGCTGCGTGTTCAACGCAAGGTGCGCCGAGAAATCACTGGGCAACGCTAAAGCCTCGTCGAAGGCGTTCGTGTGCAAAGACTGCGTCCCCCCCAAGATCGCCGCCAAAGCCTCCAGCGTCGTGCGTACGATGTTGTTGTAAGGATCCTGCGCCGTCAGAGAAACTCCCGATGTTTGACAATGCGTCCGCAAGCGTAAGGCGTGAGGATCTTCGATCGCAAAATGTTGCTTCATGAGTTTTGCCCACAAGAATCGCGCAGCGCGCAACTTGACGGCTTCCTGAAAGAACTGCATGCCGATGCCAAAAAAGAAGGAGAGCCTAGGAGCAAATTCCTCCACCCTCAAGCCGCATCGTTGGGCGGCGCGCACATACTCTAATCCGTCGGCGAGCGTCAAGCCGAGTTCCAAGACAGGGGACGCTCCCGCTTCCTGAAAGTGGTAGCCCGAAATCGAGACAGGATTGAATTTTGGCATGTGCACAGTCGTGAAACGGATGACATCCGCCAAAATGCGCATCGAGGGCTTCGGCGCGTAGATGTAGGTGTTGCGCACTAGGAATTCTTTGAGAATGTCGTTCTGTATCGTGCCGTTGAGATGCGGGCGTTTTACCCCTTGCTCTTCGGCGGCGACGATAAAGAATGCCATGATGGGTAGCACGGCGCCGCTCATCGTCATGGAGACGCTCACCTTGTCGAGCGGAATCTCTTGGAACAGGCGTTTCATGTCCTCGACAGAATCGACGGCAACCCCCGCCTTGCCGACATCTCCCTCGACGCGCGGATGGTCGGAATCATAACCCCGATGCGTCGGCAGATCGAAGGCGACCGAAAGTCCGTGCTGTCCTCGTAGCAAGGCTTGGCGATAGAAGGCGTTCGACTCCTCAGCAGTCGAGAAGCCGGCATACTGCCTCGTTGTCCAAGCACGCTGCGTATACATCGTCTCGTAGGGACCACGCAGAAAGTTCGGCTCTCCAGGATTGTTCGCGCCCGCATCAAGATGCGCGCAAGAGCCCAAATCTTCCGCCCGACAAAGAGGCTTTGTGGCAACAGACCAAGCCATCCTCGTATTCTAGCGCACAGGCTTATCGCTGTCGAGGGCGAGGGCGCGGCAGATGAATCTGCAACAACACAGGAGCAGCAAGACGCTTTTGCAAAGCTTTTTGCGTGATCTCTTGCACGAGGTGCAAAAGGCGTCGCTCGCGCAAGAGAAGAATCCGACGCTGGCTCTCGCGTTTCAGACTGATCGTGAGCGCGATGTCCCAAGCACCCTCATCGCCTTGCTCGCACCGCTCGCACTCGACGACAGCATCGTACGGCAGCTCGTCGTGCAAGCGGTCGTACAGCGTGGCGCGAGTCGTCTCGCAGGCGACGATCTCAGGAGCGCGCGTGTCGCCCTCGCGCTCAAAGAGAAAAGCCTGCTCAGGCAGAGCGCGCAACAACGTCTCGCGCGCCCTATCGATACCCTCGCCGCGGGTGGCAGAGAGCATAAAGACATCGCGAAACATCCCGCTCGCTCCCAGTTTTTGCGCCATCGGCAGCAGCAGACGCTTGTCCTTGACGAGATCTATCTTGTTGAGCGCAACGAAAAAGCTCGACGAGGATACTGCCATGTTTTGCACAATCTCCCGTTGTTCTTCGGGCATTGTCTCTTGCGCTTCTTGCTGCCCTTGCGCTTGCAGCAGCAGCGCTTCGATGGCTTTCATGCCGCGCGCTGCATCGATGATCCAAAGCGCGATGTCGGCATGGCGGGCGGCGGAGAGCGATTGTTCTTTGCGCCTCGTGCCGATTTCGTCGTTCGCCTCCGCGTTGAGCCCCGCCGTGTCTTCCAACACGAGCTGGCACGCCCCCACCGTGATAACCGCACGCATGACCTCGCGCGTCAGGTTGCGCTTGTGATGCACCTCCGCAAGGGCTGCTTTCGCAAACGCATTCAGCAATGAAGACTTGCCCGCGTTGCTTTCGCCAACTAAGGTCGCGATACCGCAGTATTGAGTCACGATTTTTTCTTTTCGATGCGCGCGAAGAGCTTCGCCGCCGCGCGTTGCATAGCGAGCTTCTTGCTGGAGCCGAAAGCCTCGGCGCTCGTCGATGGGCTGTCCTTCGCCAAGCTGGCAATCGACACGGTGGCACAGAAGGATCGCTCGTGATCAGGTCCTTCGCCCTGGCAGACATAGCTGGGCAGCGGCAAGGCGCGCGCCTGACACCATTCTTGCAGCAGCGAACGCTCGTCTCCTTTTTTTGCATCGTCATCGAGAAATGCCTGCCCCCAGTGCTGTTCAACGACGCGGCGCAGTGCCTGCAAGCCGCCGTCCAAGTAGACGGCTGCCAAAATCGATTCGCACAAATCGGCGAGCAAACTAGGACGCTCGGCAAAACGCTCCTTGCGCACCTCGCGCGAAAGGGCGACCGCGCCCCCCACCTGCCAACTCTGCGCGACCGTGGAGATGTGTTTTTGCGAAACGGCAGCCGCAAGACGCTTGCTCAACTCTCCCTCGTTCTCCTTCGGAAAACGCTTGTAGAGCGTTTCCGCCACAAGGTAGCCGAGCAGACGATCGCCCAAAAATTCCATGCGCTCGTAACTTTGTTTCTTCGGGACGCTCTTGTGCGTCAGCGCAACGCCCAACAACTGGCGGTCTCGAAAGCGATAGCCCAACCGCTCCTCCAGCGCGACAAGGGCTGCCTCGCCGCCGCCATAGTCGAGGGGGAGGGGGAGGGGGAGGTTCTCCTTTCGTCGCTCACCATCCACTATCTTGCGTTGCGTCTTGCTCTTGTTCTTGAGCTTGTTCTTGAATCGTTCGTGCCTCGATCTCGTTGATCGGACGCAGGAATCTGTTCCAACGGATGTTGAACGGAAAAAAGCCGCTCCGCGTCAGCGAGAACCACACCCGCACGACAGGACCGACTAGATGGCTCTCAGGCACAAAGCCCACCTCGTCGAGATAGCGGCTGTCGAGAGAGTTGTCGCGGTTGTCCCCCATCATAAAATAATGTCGAGCGGGAATACGGAACAGCAGCGTGTTGTCGTTTGCGGCGTTGTCGCCGTATGCCTCCAAGATGGGATAGCGCACTTGGTTGGGTAGTTTCTCTTCGTACATGCTGCGCGTGAGCTTTGTGCGTGCAATTTTTTTGCCGTTGATTTCCAGCAATCCGCCGACGACGCGCAAACGATCTTCGGGCAGACCGACGAGGCGTTTCACCAAAATGTCGTCGGGGTTGTTCGGACGACGGAATACGACCATGTCGCCGCGGCGCGGCGGTGCGCCGAACAGACGCGCGCCGTCGCTGCCGAGGATCCGCGAGAGGAGAGGTACGGAGAAGGGGCCGTAGCCGTAGCGCGACTTGGAGACGAAGATGAAGTCGCCGACCAAAAGATTCGGCTCCATCGAGCCGGAGGGAATACGGAACGGTTCCCACACAAAGCTGCGGAACAGGATAACGAGAACGACAGCCATCAGGATCGGGCGTAAGAACTCGCGCCAAACATGGGCAACGGAGAAGGACATTATAAAAAAAGGAGAGGGGGGATGAATTGATGCTGAAGATGCTCGTCGAGGCGGACTAGGTTTTCCGTTCGCTACACTCTAGCATGCTAATAAGAGATGTTAGAGTATACCTCCTTGCGCTTTTCTTATGCGCACGCGGCAGGTTTTTGTTTTCGTCCGTTGGAGGCTCTGCGCCTGCTCTGTCGAGAGTTGCATGAGCAAGCGTTGGCGTGCGCAGGTGATTTGCGCCGTGTGCGATCCGTCGTGCGCAGAGGAGAGCGCAAGAATCTGCGCGGGCAGCGCGTGGGGGTCGTCGCGCTCGGCAAGCAAAACATCCTCGGCACGAATGCGTGCGTGGGTCAAGCCTGCTGTGTCTAGCAGGGTTGGCGGCTCGCCCTTGTGCGTCGAGAGGAGGAACCTTGCTTTGGGATTTTCCAAGAAGGCGACACTCCACAACCCGTCGAGCGCACGCTGCTCTTTGACAACAACAGGCACGACGGCGGTAGGGTTCGCGCCTGTGAGAAGGCTCGTGCGCAGGTCGGTCGTTGCAACATCGATGCTAGCAGAGGAGGCGATCTTGGAACAGGTGAACATCTCGCCCGCCTTGTCGCCCGCCTTGTAGCTCTGCTCTGTCGCCACGACGAGCGCGTGGGTCGCGATGCAGGCGACCTCTTCGATCTCGTGGCTCACATAGAGGCAGGGGAGGTTTTTTGTCTTGAGCCATCGATGAAGAAATTCCAGCGCACCCCTCCTGCGACGACGATCCAGCGACGATAGGGGTTCGTCCAGCAACAGCAGGGACGGGTTGGAGAGTAGCGCGCGCGCCAAGGCGACGCGTTGCTGCTCGCCGCCCGACAAGCGCGAAGGATGACGCTCCAGCAGGTGCGAGAGCGCGAACGCTTCGAAGATCGCGGCGCGCTCCGTTTTGTCGGACGAGCCCGTGTTGCGCATGCGCTGCGCGTAGTCGAGATTCCTCGCGACAGACATGTGAGGAAAAAGACGCGCTTCTTGGAAAGCGTAGCCAATGCGTCGTTTCTCAGGCGGTAAGTTGTGTTTCGTGGTGCGTTTCGTGTCGAAGAAACATTGTTTGCCAAAGGTGATGCGTCCCTCGTCGGGCGTCTCGACACCGGCGAGCATCGAGAGCAGCAGGCTCTTGCCGCTGCCGTTCGCGCCGCACAGAACGCTCGTCGTGGGTTCTTGCGGCAGGCGCGCACGGAAGCGCAGGCGATGCTGCGGAAGGTTGCGCGTGAGGTCGAAGTGCAACATGGTAAGATAGATTCTCTTGTCTTATTTCTTTGAGAATGACACACTCGACACTCCTAGATTGCAATGTTCTGGGCTTGCAGGGTTCTTGTCAATAACCCTCGCAATTTTTGCGGATGCCCGTCACAACTTGAGCATCCTAACCGCTACATCGTCGCTACCTCGCTCTAACGCCAGCAACGCCGTCTCGCCTGCATCGCGCAATTGCTGTCTCGTCTGCTCGGCAAAAATCTTCCTGTAACGGCGAGCTCGTGCCACAAACTCCTCGAAACGAAGCCGCGCGCTCGACGCGCTCAACCCCGCATCGACACGCTCACGCCAAACACTCACAAAACGCATCTCCTTGCCACTCACGCAAAGAAAGCCAATGCCGCCCGTCTCCTGCGGCGTATTCAGACGCAGTCGCTGGCGAAGAAATTCCGCTCGACGCAACGGATGGAAAGGCAGCGTCGCAACGACAGACACCAAGGTGATCCTCACGCCCACAGCATCCGCATCAACCAACAACACAACCGCAAGGCTCTCCTTACCATCGCCCAGCAACAACTCCTTTCGCAAACTCGCACCCCCTCGCTCGCTCGCACGCAAGGGCGGCAAGTTCTGCTGCAAGCAATAGTCTTGAAACCAGTCGACGAAGCCCATAATAAAAACAGAGATCAACAGAGGTTAGAAAAAATTCATAAAAAACTTTCTCACGAATCCTGCTGCAAAGAGCGGATGTAGTGCAAGACTTCCGCGACGGGGTCGATGAACTCAGAAGAAATGAACGCGCCGATCTCAAGCGCATCGTGCAAGTTGCGCGCAAGCTCGACGCTCTCGTAGATGGGAATGTCTTCTTGCTCGGCGGTCTTGCGGATGAGTTTCGCCAAGCCGCCTGTGCCTTTCGCCATGACGCGCGGTAGCGGCGTTTCCTCTTCGTCGTAGTAGATGGCGACCGCAACCTCGGTCGGATTGACGATCACCGCCGTCGATTTCTTGACGCTGTCGACAGTACGGCTGTTGAGAATCTCTTGATGAATCTGACGGCGTTGCGATTTGATTTCGGGAGAGCCCTCCGTTTGTTTGAACTCTTCCTTGATGTCCTCGATCGACATGCGCAGGTCTTTCATGTAGAAATGACGCTGCACCAAAAAATCGAGCGCGGCGATCGGAAAGTAGACGCCGAGCACGACGAACGCGAGCAGAAAGATCGTCGAGACGCCAACTTGCAGAGTGCAAAAAAAGCCGCAGTAAGGCGAGCGGACAAACTCGGCGAGCCGATCCAGCAGCAGAAGGTAGACGGTCGTGCCGATGACGAAAACCTTGAAGATGTTCATCAACAGCGAAAACAGATTCTTCTTGGCGAACATCTGTTTTGCGTTGTTGATCGCATCAAGCGATTTGAACCCTTTCGTCAACTTAGCCGCCGAGAAAACAAAACCTACTTGCGCTAAGTTGGCGGCTATGGAGGCTACGATAACCGCTCCGTAGACTAGCAACACACCGCGCGCCACAACCTCCAGCGAGCCTTGTAGCAACCTGCCGAACGATTGTTCAAACGGCTCGGTCGCAGCCTGCGCGCCGTAGGCGACCAGCTGGAACAGGGGGGTAGTGAAAAAAGAATGTCCCGTATAGAGGATGCCAAGCGCTGCCAGCAATGTTGCCGTCGAGACAACCTCTTTCGAAAAAAGAAAGTTGCCCTTCTTGTGCGCGTCGCGAATCTTTTTCGGCGTGGGCGGTTCGGTCTTTTCGCCGGGCATGCCGTTTAACTCCTTGCTGTCTCAACGTCCCAGCAGGGGGAGGAAGGGGGTTTGGATGAAGTCTTGCCAGCTCGAATTGATAATGACAGAGGTGTAGAAGATGAGAAAAAATATAGCGAGAACGCTCTTCAGCGACATGGCGAGAAAAAAAACTTGCAGCTGCGGTGCAAAGCGTCCGATCATCCCAAGTCCGATTTCCGCAAGCATCATGACAAAAATGACTGGTGCTGCGAGTTTGACAATCAGCGCGAGAAAATTGGTAAAGTCGGCGACGAAGACAGTCAGCGCGGCAAGGTCGAGCGGCGGCAGCGGCGCAAGCACAGGGTAGAGCAGGTACGAGTCGTAGAGGATTTTCACCAACAGCGCCATGCCGCCGAGCGCGAGGAAGACAGCGATAAAGGTCTCGCCGAGAAAAATACCGAGCAGATTGCTCTGCCCACCGAAGGCGGGGTTGAACAGCTGGGCGATACCCGCACCGCGTTGGTTGTCGATGAAGTCGCCGACCGACTGCGGCACAAGAAAGACCAACGCTACAGGAAAACCCAACAGGAAACCGAGCGCCATCTCCTTCATCGCATAGGCGAGGTGGACAAAGGGCGGCAGGGGATTTTGCTTGAGCGTCTCGGCGAGCGGCGGCAGCAGCACCACCGTCAGCGCAAGGAAGACAGCACCCTTGATCGCCGCAGGCAGGATGCGTCCGTTGAAAAAGGGAATCAGCATCGCAAAGCCGAACAGGCGGGGGGATGCCAACGAAAACGCTTTCAGGTAAAAGCCGATTTCATCGATCAAGGCAGGGGTCATGCTCGTCGCGCCTTGAGGCGGCGCACTCAAATGGCGAGAGAGCTGTGACCGGGACTGTCGTTGTCGGCGTTTTTGTTGCTGGCATCAGAGAACTCGCCGCGCTCAAGGCGGGTCATCCACTCTTCGGTCAGGTTGACGAGCGCGCCGATTTTTTTCTCGAAGGGCTCGAACTCGGTCGAGCTGGTCGGCAGAGGCACGCTCAGCAGCAGCATGCCGATCGAGCGGTCAACGACGATCCGTACCGGCAGGTCTCCGGGCATCACCAAACATTCGGCGAGCAGACCTTCCAAAAGATTGGCTCGTGCGCTGTCGTCTTTCGGCAGCGCGCACAGCACCGAGTAGGCGTGCAAGTAGGGCTTGTCGGGGTCGGCTTCAAAATCGACGGTGATGCGATCGTCGAAGACAAGCCGTGCCGTGTTGCTTTCGTCCAAGTCGAGCTTGTCGAGTTTCAGCGCCTGTCCAAGTTGGCGCAAAAGGTTGCGGGCGTTATCGGAAGAAGATGACATGGAGTTGGGTAGAGCCTCGATAGGGTTGGGGTTGGGGTGCGGGTGTCAGGAGTGCGAGGCGTTGTTCGGAAAGCGTAGGACTTTGCCGACATCCACAATCTTGCTATCTTGAGTTTTGCCGTCTTGTTTCCTGCCTTGCTTTTTGTCTTGGGGTTGATCGGCTTTGAGTGTCAGCGACTTTTGTTGTTGCAGATAGACGAGCCTCTGTTGGCATTGCCGCAGCAGCTTTTCCTGTCCGACTTCTGATGCGGCAAAGCTCCCGTCCGACATAGAGGCGAGAGATTTTTCTGCCTCGCTGATCTCGTGTAAGTTGAGCGCGCAGAAGGCTCTGCCGAGCTTCCAGCGTTCATCAGAGGGTTCGAGCGCGCTGAGAAGGCGGTAGGCGTAGAGCGCGTTGTGCGTGCGACCGACCGAGAGTTCTCCGACCGCGTAGTGTCCCAACGCACGCCAAATATTCTTGTTGGCATTGTCGCTCTGTTGCGCGGGGGGAGCGGCGGGAGATGCCAGAGTGGAGACAGTGGTAGCGGCGGCGTTATGGGAGGAATCGGTCATGGTCATGGTTATGGATCAGGCTTTGATGAGCAGGCGTTGGTTGTCGGAGGCTTCTTGTTGCAAGGTGAGCGATTCCGCGATCTGTCGTTGTAGCGTTTGTGCGCAGGCGATCAGGTTCTTTGCCGCTGCTTTGTTGTGCAGATGAGCGAGGGCTGTAGTCAGCGTTTGTTGGGCGGCTTGCAAACGCGTGTGCATGCTGGCGGGCGAGAAGTGCGTATCGGGCGGAGCGAGGCTTTGCAGCGTTTCTGCCAGCATCGGATCGCGCTGTCTAAAGGTGGCGTGCGCGCTCTCTAGCGAGGAGGCGGGTTGAGCGTGGTAGTAGGCGGCAGAGCGTTTCAGAAATATATCCGCCACTTGCGTCGCATGCTTGCTCGGCTCAAAGGGGCGCGCGAGGCTAGGGGTTTTGGCGGCGGCGAGGTCGGTCATGCTTACCCTCAGTTCATGCGTTGCAGGATGCCTTTGACCATGTCGTCGACCGACTTGACCATTTGCGATTCAAACTGCACCAGCATGTTCATTTTCATCATTTTCATTTGCATGTTGATCATGTCTTTCGGGTTCGAGGGATCCATATCTTTTGCAGATGCGTTGAATTCGTCGATCGACTTGCTGGCGGACTTACCCACCGAATTTGCGATATTTTCTAAGTTGATGCCGCTCATGGGAAGACCTTTCGAGTTGGGTTGCGGGGGAGGGGTTCGGGGAGGGGTTGCGGGCGAAGTCTTTCGTGTTGAAGAACTTTCGGGGGCGTTCAGGGTTGTTTGCTGATCTTGTCCATGTGTTGCATCGACCATACGGTCTGCAAAATATGACGAGCGCTCTTGACGGCTTCTTGTCGCTTGTCTGCTCCAAAAGCAACATTTGGCGCACCATTTGGCTGTTCGGCAAGGCGTTCGAGGAGCGATTCCAAGTACTTCCGATCCTTGTCTTGCGCCAAGCGTTCGCCAAGGTCGGTCAGTTGGGGGATTTGCGGATCAGACATGGTCGCTTGCTCTTTCACTTTAATGGAAATTGACTAAAACTGAATGGTTGTTTATACCTCAACCGATTCTCTTTTTGAGCGAATCGACAAAGATGTTTTTCTCTTTTTCGTTGAAAAACGATTTTAAGTCAAGAAAAAAGAAAAATAAAGTCATTTTTTCTGTAATTTTCTTAAAAAATGCGTTTTTTTCCTTTTCTTTTCTTGCGATGCATTTTTTTCTTGCAAAACAATCAAAAGATGATAAAAATTTATGGAAATACACATATTATGCCTCTACTGCAAATCTTCGCGGAGGACAAAAACATGACAAGCATAGACGGACCAGGTCGCTCGCACGGCGTTGCACAAACAAGCGACCTCGACCAAGCACGCAAGAGCGAAGCTACCGAGCGCAAGGGGAAACGTCCCTTCGCCGCCTTGCAGAATCGTCGAGGCTCCGTCGAAAAAGCGGTGCACGCGCGCGAAAAGGAGAGCGGCTTCAAAGGCAAACTCGATAAAAATTTTAACAGCAACGCAGACGATATTCTCCGCTCGATGAAAGCAAGGAAGGGCGGGAAAGATCAGGTGACAACAAGACAACATGTAACAAAACAAGCGGCAACGCCCGCTCCGCCAAAACCGCAGCGTGCGCCAGAACAAACCGCTCCACAACAGGCGCAGCAACAGGCAGCAGCGCGTGCCTCCGTCAAAGCACCTCCTAGACCCCAGCGTTCCGAAGCGTCCAAAGAAGTGTTCAAGGAGGCATCTAATGTAGACTTGAAGGGCGCATCGAAGACGCTAGGAAGAGCAGGTCCGACAAAGCCCGAACGCTCCTCCGCCACAAAAACAAGCGCAACCTTGCCGCGTCCGCAGGCAAAACCTCGTACGATCTTCGGGGCTGCCGCTCAAGAAAAGACGCAGCCCACGCCCGCCGTGCGAACGGTCTTTCCGCAACAGGAGCAGACAGGCGCCGCAAAAGCAAGCGCAAGCAATTACGATGTTCTGACGAATGTTCCTGCCAACAAGCAGCGCGGCATCCAATACCCGACGATGCAAAAGACACAGAGTGGGGAGCAAAGCGGCGCGCAGGCAGCGACACGCTCCGCCGAGCGCGCACCGCCGCGCCTGAAACAGCGACCGCTAGAGGGAGGACAATTCCTGCAAGGCGGAGGGTTCAACCCTGCAAAGACGCTCAACAATCCGCAGGCAGGGCAGACGCTGCGCGGCTTGGAGGCATCGGTACGCACGCCCGCTCCGCCGCGCTTGAGCATCGGAACGCGCATTATGAACAGCTTGAAAGCCTTCTTCCGTGTAGGAACCCCTGTGCCTCAGCGCACCTCGGTCTCGTTGCAGGGGCAGCAGTACTCGCAACTCATGGAAACAAGGCTCGAAGACATGCTCATTCAAAAGCCGGCGCTGAGCCAAGACAAGCAGCGGGTCTTCGAGGCGGCAGAGCGTGAGATCAACCAAAACCTCAGGAGCATCACTCGCAATGTCAGAGATGGCGAATACACAAGCCAAGCGAGGCAAAATGTGAGCAACGCCATGCAGCGCATCGAAAATCTGTTCGTCGAGTACGAAACCCTCGAAGAAGCTTTGGCAAACGCAGACGACAATGTCTAAAGCTATCTACTGCGCCGATAGCACAAGGCATAACTTCAAGGCATAACTTAAGGAGATAACTTATGTCCGACTTGGCAACGCACTCCCTCGCGCGCACCGCGCGTAGCGAGACGCTACCTCCCGCAGACGACGCGAAGGGAGACGCGAAGACGCAAGCTCTCAAAGGGCGTAGTGCTACCTTCGATGTGGGAGCACTCTCGCGCTTGGTCGGGCAGGACATAAAGACTTCTACTAATAGCGCACCTCAACAAGGGATAGCAGCGCGCTCGGCACGCAGCGACGCGGAAAATCCAGGTCCGCAGCGTATCGCTCAAACACCTCACGACGGCAAGCCCGATGTGGAAGTGTTGGGAAGGGGCGGGGTTGCGGCTAAAGAAGCAGAGCCTACCTACGCAAACGCGAAAGCACACGAGCAAGAACCCCAATACGCCAACGCAAAGTTCGCCAGAGGTGATATTGAATCGGGTTATTCGGTCTTGAAGCAGGAGAGCGATTACGCGCCTTTGGAAAATCCCATCTACGAGTCGGCGGACAAGACGGGTAGCAAGAAGCGGGAGAGCGATTACTCGGCTTTGGACTCGGCTGTGAAAAATCCCGTCTACGCATCGGCGGACAAGACGGGTAGCAGGGCTACTAGCAGAGCAGGCGGCGAGGATCCATATCTGACACCGCGTGGCGATGCGGGATCGCGGGGAACCTTCCGCCCGCTCTCCGATAGGATGGCGAGCATCGGCAACGCTCCTCCGCCGCGCCTAGAGCGACTGAAGGCTGCGGTGCAAAGATTGTTCACTGCCGTCAAAAGCCTTATCTCGCGTACCGCGCTGGTGAGAAGTCGTCCGGCAAGCCAACCTTCGCGGCTAGCAGCTGCTGGCGGCGAGAGCTGGCGCAATCCCACGCTGGCACGACGCACTTTGCCACAAACGCCACAAACGCCACCACAACGGGCAGGCGCAGTTCCTTCAGGATACGAGAGCGGAGCGCAAGGGGTGCGCTCGGATACGCTCGCCTCTCAGGCGCCCGTCTTCGTAGAGATTTCGGCGACCGAAAGGTACGAGGAGCGGCTGATGACGGATATGCGGAATTTGGGCGATGCAGACAAAGCTAGCGTGCGCCATTTGGCGGGCGAGATCGACAGAATCACATCCACTGCCGAGACCTTGGATATAGAACTCACCGATCAGCAAGCACTGCAAGTAGCCCAACATCGCCACGACATCGCGCTCGTTCTAGAGAATCACATACGAGAGCAGGGCGGTAGCGCATGAACACGAACCACAACACGAGCTGCAACATGAATTATTGGGGAGGATGCCCTCATGGCTGACAGGATCAGCGGCGGCAACACGCAAGGAGTGCAGCAGCAACGCGAGAGCCAAGAGGTGCATGGAAAGGAGACGCAGGCAAAGTCTCCCTCCTCGCAAATCCTCAAGGGGCGCGGCGTGCAAAAGGATGTCGCCCCTCCCATTCGCCAATCCTCGTCGCATCCAGGAATCAAACAAGATGTCAAGCAAGGTGGGGGAAAGTCGTGGAAGGAACGCACGGCAAAACTCGACGGCGTAGTTCGACGCAGTAAGCCCTCTAGCACTCCCTCTAGCGCATCTTCCAAAGTATCCTCCGCAGCAACCTCTAAAACAGGAACGCTCCCTCCCGCAGGAATGCCCGCACCCTACAAGGGGTTACGCACGCTGGAGCGTGGGGCAACCCTGCGTCCCACCGCCGTCGCCGCACGCGCGACACTATCTAGGTCTGGTAGCAATCTCAACGATGTGCGCCGAGGCAAGTTCAAAGAGCAGTTTCAACAACACGCCAAAGACTACGATCGCCGCTCCTCCGAACTCAAACCCTTCCAGCAGAAAATCTATCAACAAGAAAAGGCTGCGATCAGCTCCCTGTTAAAGCAGAACCCAGGCGACGCGCTGGCGGCGAACAAGCAGTTTAGCGATTTGGTAGGGCATGCAAGGCTGATCGAAGACCTGTTCCATGGCGACAGCTCTTACCTTGCCAAACTGTCGATCGGCGACTGGTGAGCGGGTGACGACGATGGTAGATGGAATCAGCAGCGGACAGACGACGCATGCGCGAGGGCAAGGAATCGAACAAGCGCGCGGCGGCAAGGGCGGCGGAAAAGCCGTCAAGACCGATGCGCTACAGCAGAGGCAAGCCGTGAGCGGACAAGGCGCGCAGTTGCGCTCCCACAAACAAGGTGCTTCCGTAAAAACAAAAACAGGGCAGTCCTTCTTCCAAAGGCATTTTGGCAAAAAGCCTCCATCGCCACAGCAAGTCAGACAGCAGGAACGCACAGAACGACACCAACGGCTGCAGCAACAAGGTCCAGCACTCGTGCAACACAAGAAGGATTACGCCCAAGCGCGCAGCGAGCATACGCGCGATGTGCAAGAAAATAAGGCGGCGCAAGCGGGCGGAAAAGAAACGATAAAGGGAACGCTGGCGGCTTCGACAAGAGGCGTAGCTAAGCAAGAGGTAGAAGTAGCCGCCTACAAGCACGACCAACACGGCATGCGCGACAAATTGGGCGCGTTGGACGAATTCACCAAGCTTCGGGCGGAGGGAAAATCGGTGCGCTTCGTCACGCCGAAGTCTACGCTGCCCCAGCGTAGTGCTATCTTGCACGAGGGACGCAGAAGCTTTTTCGGACAGGCGGGCGCAAAGTTCAAGGATGCGATGCTGCGGATCTTCCGTCCGCAAAAGTGGCAGCAGCGACAAGTCGCCTTGGGCGAGGCGCGCAAGGCGGAGTTCGCCTACATTAAGCGCAACCACGAGAAAATGCTCGCCGCGGGGAAAGAGAAGGACAAGCAGATCGTCGCCCTCGCCAAAGACATGGAGGCAATTCACAAAAGATCGCTGGCAGAAAGCGTGGAGAAGCCTCAAACTGTGCCTCGCCATCTTGGAGAGAAGCTGACCTACAAGAGCGACCCCGAGCTCTTGAAGAACCCCGACTATGTGCGCGAGCGCGTGCAAGTGCTGGAGCAGATCGCGCAAAAGCGCGTAGAGACAGAATCTGCCGCCGTCGCTAAAACACGCGAAAAGCTGGACGCACAGCTACGCGGCGTTCAATCCCAACCTCAACCCCAGCCCGATATTCAGGCGCAACCCACCCCCACCGCTGCTCCGCGCGCTACCCCGCGTGCGCCTACGCAAACAGAATTGTGATCTTCCTCTCACCCTCAACGAAGGAGTAACCCATGGCGGACCTTGGCAGATTCATCCCAGGCATGCTCAATTCTAGTTTATTAGAACAAATTGCGGCAAAGGCAAAGACAACGGCAAAGGCGGCAACGCCCGCCGAAGCCACGCCTGCAAAGACAACGACCGCCGTCGATACGGGCAGCATCGGCAAGGTTACCACCGATGACGGCAGCCTGCTTGCAGACGGCAAGAAAGCCAACATCTCGACGCTCGTGTTGAATCTGATGTTGAAGCGCGTGCACTCGGTCGATGGCGTGCTTGCCGACATGCTCAATCAAATGGACGCAAACACTGTCTCCACCAAGAACATGAACAATTTTCTCGAACAACTCCGCGAGATGCGACCAACGAGTGCAGATGGCACAATCTCAAAAGGTAGGATGACCATGGCAGAAGACAGAGTCTACAAAGATAGCGGCAAGAAAATATCACCCAAAACTAGCTGGGGACTCGACTTGAACAAAGACAAATATACGCAGGGGGAAATCGACCAACTCATCGAAGTTATGAAGTCCAAAATCTCCACCGTCAACTCCAACCAGCAGATGGAGCAGATCAAATTGCAAAAATACAACAACGTGCGAAACGAATCCATGCAAATGGTCTCCACCGTCATGAAGATGCAGATGCAATCACTGCAAAGCATCGTCAACAACATGAACTAGAGCACCATGAACACAAACGCTACACAACCCCAACCCTCAACTAAGGAGTAACCCATGACGAACTTCGACGCCTTAGGAGGGCTCCCCTTCGGGAAACCCCTCGGATACGACCCCTTCGCAGACCCCTTCGGAGACGATTCCAAAGCAACAACAGCCAAAGCAACGACCGACAAAGCTCTGCCCTTGCAAGAAACGAAAGATGGAACGCTCGTAAAGTACACGCACACAAAAGCCGAGGCCGACTACGCAAGAATCCACGCATACAAGGCTACAACCATTATCAAGGGACTCGGCAAGGTCACCAACGAAGACGGCGGCTTCGTTCAAAACGGCAAGAAGGTCAACCTCTCGACGCTCATGATGAACTTGATGCTACAGCGCGTGCAGTCGGTCGATGGCGTGCTCAGCGGCATGATCAATCAAATGAACCAAAACAATGTCGACACCAAGAACCTCAACGATTTTCTCGAACAACTCCGCGAGATGCGACCAACTAGTAGCGATGGCACAGTCTCCAAAGATACGATGAGTAAGGCAGAAAAAAAGACATACGATGATAGCGGCAGCCAACATGTAGGTCCCGCCATAACTTGGAATCTCGATCTGGACAAAGACTCCTATACGCAAGGGCAAATCGACCAGCTCATCGAAGTCGTGAAGTCCAAAATCTCCACCGTCAACTCCAACCAGCAGATGGAGCAGATCAAGCTCGAAAAATACAACAATGTACGAAACGAATCCATGCAACTGGTCTCCACCGTCATGAAGGCGGATACGCAATCCGTGCAAAGCATCGTCCACAACATGGGAGGCTAGAGCGACATGGACGCTACTCAAACGAGCCAAAACGCGCAACTCGATCCTGCAAGCGAGACCTTGCTCGACGACATCGCGCAGATGTTTTGCGATGGAGGGGGAATCGGAACGGGTGAGATACTAGGAATCAGCCCAGAGCAACAAGAGCAACTATACGCCTTCGCATCGATGCTCTACGAAAGCGGGCAGCACGAACAGGCGTGCGATGTCTTCGCACATCTCTGTCGCGTGCAGCCCACAGAAGTGCGCTTCGTCAAAGCGCTCGGCATGGCACGCCAAATGGCGAAACAATACGAAGGCGCGCTCGATGCCTACTCCATCGCCGTCGTCCAAGACATCGAAGACGCAGAAGTTTCGATCCACGCCGCAGAGTGTCTGCTCCACTTGGGAGAGATCGGGCGGGCGCGCGCAGCCGTCAAGAGCGCCTATCTGCAGACGCAGTCGCGTCCCGTCAGCGATGAGCTGCTACGCAAGCTGCAGACAGCGAAGGATGCCTTGGCTTCTTACGACGCAGCAGACAGAAAACGGGGGAACGGCGCATGAGCGATACGACGAGCAAGGGCGACCGTCTGCTTGCCGCTTTAGGCGAAGTCAAGCCTCCTGCCGCGACCGGCTTGGAGGCTGGGGTAGCGGACGCAGGTTTGCAAAAAAGCGTTCAAGAGAGCGTTGTAGAGCAGGCGGCGGCGCAGATGGCGGAGCGTATGGCAGAAACGCAGCGTTTGCGCGCAGCAATGCTGGCGGCGGGGGTGAGCGAGGAGATCATAGACGACCCCGAAGGAGCGGAGATGGACCATTTGCAAGAGGACGAGCAGGAACAATTCAACGATGCCGTGCGAGAGCATCGCGCATTCCAAGACGAGCTACAACGCGATCTACGCGAGCTACAACGCTCGCGCGACGCGCTAGGAATCAGGCGCGACGAGACCGCCGTGCCGCTGTCTATGACAAAGGAGATAAAAGCATGAGCACAGAAAATATCAAACCAAATATCGAGCCAAATATTGAGCCAAGTGCGCAACAGAAGGAGGCTCTGCTCGCACGCATCGCGGCGGGAGAAACCTTGAGCGAAGCTTGCGGCGTCGATCAAAACTTCTTGACCCTCTGCTACGCGGTAGGTTCGAACGCTTACAAGGAGAAGGACTACGCCACCGCGTATCGCGCCTTTCTGTTTCTCTGTATGCACGAGCATAACGAGGCGGACCATTGGACAGCATTGGCGAGCGTCTTCGTCGCACAAAAACAGACGGAGCGCGCTCTGCCCTTGTTGCAAACAGCGTGGCGGATTTTACCGTCGGCAGCCAACGCCTATCGCTTTGCCGAGTGTTGCATCCGTTGCGGCGACAAGGAGGTAGCACGAAAGGTCTTGGCGGCTGCCCTCGAAGATATCGAGAAGAGTAAGTCGACAAGCCCGCTGCACGCACGCATCAAGGCGATGCTACAAGAACTAGGTGAGGAACGCTCGTGAGCGACATCGGCACAGCAGGGGGGACGGGAAAAATATCCCTGTTCAACGCGCAGCTGAGTGGCGAGGTGCTGGATGCCGTACAAAAGGCGCACAACGCAGAGCACAAGGTCGAGAAAGGGCGCGTGCCCACAGCGACGCTCAACGCCATCGCGTCGCAGAAAAAACCCGCGCTACCCAAAACACCGCTGAAGTTTTCCAAAGACGAACTCATGGCGATGATCCAAAAACTGATGATCGCAAACCTGAACCAGCAGTCGAAAACGCAGACGATCGCAACGAAAGCTACCAGACAACGATTGCAAGATCTGGCAAAACAGAACATCAAAAAACTGTCGCAGGTGCAAGAAAAAACAAAGCAGAGCAATACGGGCAGCATCGTAGCCCAAGTCTTCGCGTGGATCGCTGCTATCGTCACGGTGGTGGCTTCCGTCATCTTGGCGGTGGTCAGCTTCGGGTCTGGCTCCATGTTGGTCGGCGCAGCCTTGCTCGCCGCCGCCGCCATCACCGTCACCGTCACCGTGCTCACCCAGACGGGTGTCATGGACAAACTCGCAGACGCGCTCGCCAAGCCCATCGCCGATATGCTGGAGAACATGGGCGTAAGCAAAAGTGCCGCCAAGATCGCAAGCAAAATCGCAGCCCAGATTATCATCGCCGTCGCCATCATGGCAGTCGATATCGCGCTTGCCGTCATGAGCGGCGGCGCGGGCGTAGAAGAGGTGGCGAGCGAAGCAATCAAAAAAATCATGAAGGTCGCTACCATCGCAGCAAAGGTCACCCAAGTCGTCGGCGCAGCCGCACAGGCAGGAGAAGCAGGCGCAAGCGTCGCAAGCGCAACCTTCAGCTATCAGAGCCAAATCCTGCAAGCCAATGTGCAAGATAACAAAGCCTTCATCAAACGCATGCAAGTCATGTTGGAAGAAGAGCAGGACACACTAAGACAGCTCGTCGAGGGTATGTCCTCAACCTATGTACGCATGGACAGCATGGTAAAGGACACGCACAAGGCGAACGCGCAAATGCTCTCGCAATGGGCGAGCGCATAACTCAACCCATTTGCTAACTCCAATCCAACCCCGCCGAGGACAAAAACTATGACCGATCTATCTGCCGTCAACAACGGTTACGCGCGCACGCTATACAAGGCATCCACCATGAGCGATGCCCAGAAAGCCCAAGAACTCAACCCCGCTAGCATTGACAGCGCGACAACCGCTACCCAAAAAACAGCGACAAAAGCAGCGGCAAAAGCAGCTCCTGGCATGACCTTGTCGGATGCTGCAGAAAAGTTCGAACTAGGCGTTTTGCCGCGACAGAAACCCGTCGACTTGAAAGACGCATCGCTCTACAAGAACATGATCGGGCAGTTGCCAAGCTCGCTCAACTTCGACATGTCCGCGGTCATGGCGACCATCTTCAAATCCATGACCGCCATGATGCGATCTCAATCTAAAGCGCGCATGGTCGATTTGGACTTGGCGGGCGCATCCGAGAAGGACGCAGCTCAGAAAATGAAAACCGCCGCCGCCATGGAACTGGGAGGTGCCGTGATAGGCGCAAGTATGCAACTCGCTGGCGCAGGCATGACCATGGCGGGAGCAGCTTACGGCGCAAAGGCTGGGGATGCCATGGAGTTCAACCAAATGATGCAGCCCTTTCACGCGGGAAGCGAAATGCTCAGCAGCTCAGGCAGCGCCCTAAAGTCGGGACTCGATTACGCGGGAAAACTAGAGAGCGCGAACGCAGAAATCGACAAGTCAACCGCAACGCGCGCGCACGCCTTGCGCGAGCAAGACGACGAGATGTACAAGGAGGCGCAAAAATTCGTCGACCAAATGTTGCAAATCATCCAATCCATCGATAACCAACAGCACGCGGCATCCTCGCAGATCTTGTCTGCGTAAGACGCAGCAAGCCACAATACAAGGAGAAATTGTTTATGTCTCAATCGCCACCACTGACGGGTTCAGAAGAGCTACGCCTGCTCGCCGAGATCGCCTTTACGGCAGTCTTCTACGGCTTGACGGTGCATGCTAAGGATATCTTCGACTATATCGAGCAGCACGACCAGCACCGCGAGGTAGGAGCCTTGGGCAAGGGCTTGGCGCTCATCAGCGACGGAAAATTCGCCGATGCCACGCAGGCAATTGAAAAAGGCGTATTGGAGAAAAATCCCGACTCGCTGGAAGGACAGCTGTTTGCCGCTCTGGCTTTGAAACTGGAGGGAAAAGCATCACACGCCGAACGCTTGAGCGATCGCGCCGTAAAAAACGGCAGCGAGACGGCGAAGCAGTTTGCACAAAACCTTCGCTCCGTCAGCCATGCGCAGAAGCGTCCCAACTATTGAGGCTTGGCGCGTGCACACGCCTGCTACTCGCTTTGCTACTCTATCGGCGGCTCTCTTTGCGGTCTTCTTCCTGCTGGGGGGGTGCTCGCAGGAGCTATACGCCAATCTCGACGAGCGCGAGATCAATGGCATGATCGCTGCCCTTGCGCGCTACAACATTCGAGCAGAAAAGATCGCGCTCAAGGACGGCTACAGCATTTCGGTATCCTCGCGTTACTTCGCCGATGCCATCAATATCCTCTCCGCGGCAGGCTATCCGCAGCGCAAGTATGTATCGCTCAACGAGCTGTTCGGAAAGAGCGGACTCATCCCCACCCCCTTCGAAGAGCATGTCCGCTACATCTACGGCTTGTCCGAAGAGCTCGCGCGCACCGTCTCTCTCTTCGACGGAGTCATCGAGGCGCGAGTTCATATCGCACTTCCAGGCGCGGGAGAAAAGTCGGGCGCAAAAGTTTCCGTGTTCATCAAATACGATCAGCAGTTTGACTATGAAACACTCATTCCTCGTATTAGGAAGTTTGTCTCCGACTCGGTCGAAAAGGTGCAATTCGAAAATGTTGAGGTCTTGGCATTACCCGGACAGAAGTCCGCTGATTTCTATCGAATCCGTCGCAAACTCGCCGAAGAACGACGACCGCTGCGCGTCGTAGAGTTCGCTCTCGGAGGCGTGGCGGTCGCTTTTCTCTTTTTGCTCGGCTTGTTCGTTCTACGCAAACGCGGCTTCTTGGCGTTTTCCAAACCCGCAGCATACTCCGCAGCACAAGCCGCCTCACCCCTCGCGGTGCGCCAGGCGAGAGCTGCCGACAAGGAGCAAATCACCGACGCAAGCACAAAAAATTCTTGAGAAAATCTGTTGCTATCCCCGATGCTTGCCTCCGCAACAACTCCTTCGCCAGACTTGTCGTCAGTTTTGACATCTCAAGCTGCCGTCGCCTTGTGGCTACGCTTCCAGTGCAACGCGGCAGCGACGCTCCACGAATCCTACCGCGAGGTGCTGCTTACCGAGGCAAAACATCAAGGTAGAAAAATCAAGCGGGACAAAAAGCAAAATATAAAGAAGCAAGACATCAAGATAGAGGACTCCGTAGAGGACTCTGCGGAGGACTCCATTTGGTTGGAGCATCTGTGGGGGACGGCGTTGCTGTCGCGCTTTGTTCATGAGCGTTTTGCCTTACGCATCGATGCCTGGCCGCGCCAGCCCTCGTCCTCGTCCTCGCCCTCGTCCTCGCCTTCGGACTTGCCGTTTTTTCTGCGCCTCGTGATGCTGGACTCGCCCGTTCTGCTGCGTCTGTTGCGCTCGGCGGGGTTGGTGCTGAGCGCGAGCCTCATCGCCTCCGTGATCGAGAGCGATCAGGTGGCACGCTTGAGGGAGGGCTTGGGCGAAGAAAACTACACCTTCGCCTTGACGAAGGGCATGCGTTTGCGTCCTGCTTCCTCGCGTGTCTCCTTGACGCTAGCGAGCGAGCAGCGCACGAGTTTAGGCGACGCAGCGTTCCATACGGTGCTGGGCTTGCGCTTGCTGATGCGCCAAGCTGAGGGATCGTTTTCCGAACAGCATTGGCGACGCTTGGCGTTGAAGTGTCCGCGCGGCATCGTGGACTTGTTGCGCCGCAACTCGGAGCAGGAAATGCTCAAAGCAACCCACTTGGACGCGGGAACAGCGGCGGGGCTGCACGCCTCGCTTACTATGTTCGAACCTCCCCTCTTCGAGGCGGAGGCAGAGGAAGATATGTTCCAAGCAAAAACGCGGCAGTGGTGGTGTGCCGTCGCAAAGGAGGTAGTTGGATCATGGCACGCTTGGCTCGAATCCTCGAAGGTCGCATAACCCCGCTCATCGAAAAGCGAGTCTTGAAGGGGGAGGACTATGCACGATTAGAGCAAGGAGAGTCCGTGCTGATCGAACTCGCGCGCGAACAGCAACGCGCGCGGCAGGAGGCGGCGCGCGCATTGGAAGAGCATCGACAACGCGGCTACGAAGAAGGATTAGCCAAGGCCGAAGCTGCTCGTGCACGCCAAGCATTCGAAACCGTGTCGCGCGCAATTCGCTACTTTGAGAGCATGGAAGAGGACATGGTCGACCTATTAGAGGGGGCACTCGACAAGATCGCAGAAGGACTCGACAAGGACAAACTCGTGCGACAAGTCGTCGCAAGGGCATTGCGCGACTATCGTTCCCTACCGCAGATAACGCTGCATATCGCGCGTTCGCAGGAAAAGGCGTTGCATAAGGACATCGAGCGGTTGACACAAGAAGCGCGCCTTGCAGGCATGGTCAAAATCGCCGTAAACGCGCGTTTGGAGAAGGGAGAATGCCTTTTGGAATCGCCGCTGGGTACCGTCGAACTCGGACTCGCATCTCAAGTGGCGGCTTTGAAAGAAGCGCTGGGAGGGCTGCGTAGCAACAAAAATTCGACGCAAAAAAAGAAAAACAAAAACGAGCCGCCACAGCCGCCACAACGCGCCGAAAGCGAGAACGGCGCGGTGAGGGAGCAAGCAAACACGCCTACTATGGCAAGGCACGCCGATGAAACACAACCTATGACACACGAACTATGACACACGAACCATGACACACGATCTTGCATGGCAGGACAAGGAGCGGGAGGGGAGCAAAGCGTCTCCGTTTTCTTCGCTCTTTGCCGAGCTCGAATCCAAGTTGGAGGCTGCCAATCCTGTGCGCGCAACGGGCAGGGTGGAAGAGGTGATAGGAACGCTCGTCAAGGCGCATGTGCCGAATGTGCGCATCGGCGAAATATGCGAGCTGCGCGCGCGATCAGGCGAAAAGTTGTGCGAGGCAGAGGTCGTAGGCTTCCTCTCCAACGCAGCCCTGCTCACGCTCTACGGCGACATGCAAAGCGTCTCGTCGCAGACCGATGTCATTCCGACAGGACGCACGCAAGAGATCAATGTAGGTCCCGCGCTGTTGGGGCGCGTCCTCGATGGCATGGGACAGCTCATGGACGCAGCGCAGAAGGGAGATGTAACCCTGCCCGACCGCCAACCCATCTACGCCGCCGCCCCCAATCCCCTGACACGGCGCATCATCGACAATCCCTTCAGCGTCGGCATACGCGCCATCGACGGGCTGCTTACTTGCGGCGAAGGACAGAGGCTAGGAATCTTCGCTGCTGCGGGCGTGGGCAAAAGTACGCTGCTGTCCGCGCTCGTCAAGGGCGCGGTCGCCGATGTCTCCGTCATCGCCCTCATCGGAGAGCGCGGACGCGAGGTGCGCGAGTTCATCGAACAAAGTCTCGGCGAAGAGGGTATGCGAAAATCGGTGCTGGTGATCGCTACCTCCGACAAGTCCTCGATGGAGCGCGCCCGCGCCGCCTACGTGGCGACCGCCGTTGCCGAGTATTTTCGAGCGCGCGACAACCGCGTCCTGTTTATGATGGATTCGGTCACACGTTTCGCGCGTGCTCTTCGCGAGATAGGTTTAGCGATGGGAGAGCCCCCGACACGCCGAGGCTTTCCTCCCTCGGTCTTCGCATCCCTGCCGAAGCTCATGGAGCGCACAGGCATGGGAGCGATCGGATCCATCACCGCCTTCTACACCGTCCTCGTCGAGGGCGACGACATGACAGAGCCCATCGCCGACGAAACGCGATCCATATTAGACGGGCATATCGTGCTATCGCGCGACTTGGCAGCGCGCAACCACTACCCCGCAATCGATGTATTAGAGAGCATCAGTCGCGTGCAGACGGCGATCGTAGGCTCGCAGCATTTACAAGCAGCACAACGCATGCGCGAACTATTAGCTGCTTACAATCAGGCAGAACTCTTGATCAAAATCGGAGAGTATCACGCAGGCGGCGACGCAACCACCGACGCCGCTGTCCAAAACATCGATGCCATTCGCGACTTCTTGCAACAGAAGGGCGGAGAAGTGTCTTCCTTCCAACAAACCCTCGACGCGCTCGAAGCACTCATGGCTACAGGCGAAAGCGCAGAGAACCCTTGAGCAGGGCGGCTTGATCGATGAAAAGTATATTTCCAGACCTCTTGCTTATCCGCAACTTGCGCGAAGAACGCGCCGAGCGCGACTTGGGCGAAGCGCAAGCAAGGCTGCACACAGCAGAGCAGGCGGTAGAGCGAGCAGCAAGCCTGCTCGAACGATTCACACGCACCATGCCCGCCGTCATCGAGGCAGAATACGCGCGCATCGAAGAGGAAGCGAGACACAAAAAAGGAATCGCGCTCTACAAAATTCAAAACTTCCGAGCCTTCGAAGCGCACATGCACACTCAGCGCGAAGAGTTGCGCGTAGCACTCGTCGAAAAACAGAAAACCCTGAAACAGGCAAACGACGCGCTGCAACAAGCGCACGAGGCGCTCAGCATGGCGATGCGCGCACGCATGAAAATCGAACAGCTGTTGCAGCAAGAGCGCGCAAAAAAAATCATCGAGCAGGAACGCAGCGAAGAAAAACTGCTCGAAGAATTCACACCTCGATCCATCTTCGCACAATTGCAATAAAGCCATAACACGATGTCCTTCTTCTCAACCCTTGCTCGGCGAGCTCAAATGTTTCTCTCGCTGCTCGCGGTAGCCTCGTTGCTGCTGTCGGCTCACGCGCCCACAGCCCGCGCAGAACCCTACTTCTACCGTGCTGACAATGTGGGGGGGAGGCAGTTCTTTTCGGACTTGTCCTTCTTGCTCGGCATGGAGGTTAAGGACGAGGGTAGCGGGCTCGCGCGACGAAAACTGCTCGGAGAGTTCCGCGGCGAAACGCGAACTGCCTTCTTGAATGCCGTCGCATCCGCCGCGCGCTTCGCATGGGCAACTCACAAGAATACCCTAATCCTATCGTCGCGCGTGAACTTGCAAACGCGCACCTATCGATTCGCTTCCAAAAATGAGGCAGACAGCTTTTGGGCACGCCTGCAACACGAGCGAATAGCAGCAGGTCCCTTGATCGTAACGCCGCTCGCTAAAAAACTATCCTTGAAGACAACGAAAAAGGCAGGCGCGCAAAGAGCAGAGGGAGAGGTCGGCTACGACATTCAGGCGATCGCAGCCTTCCACGAAAGTGCTCAAACGCTCTACCTTGAACTGGCAGGATCGGACAACAACCGCGTCCTATCGCCCGCAAACAGCAGCATATACCCCATCCCAGGCGAGCGTTTTGCCCTGATGATCTTTCGCTTGCAATACGCATGGGCGCACGATACCCCCATCGGCGACGGGCGTAGCGGCAAGATGCTACCCGGCGTTGCAAACTTCATGGAAAAAATCGTCGCAGCCCGCTACGGTGCCAGCGCGCCGCGTCGTGTCGCTACGCCTGCGCAAGGTGATTTGGAACACCTCGTATCGAGCGGTTTGCAAAAAATCAAGGAGCTGGGAATCCTACCCGCACCCTCCGCATCTCCCTCCGCAGCAGCAGGATCGCCAACGGCGGCGGCATCAGGGCAACCCATGATCGTCGGCAAAGGCGCATCTCCCCTGATCTTTGCCGACCCCCGCCAAAACGCCGTCGTCATCTACGATAATCGCGCTCGCTACAACGACTACCGCAACCTCATCGCCGAGCTGGATTCGCGCACGCGACTAGTCAAAATCGAAGCTGCCATCATCGATATTTCCAAAAGCCGCGTCAGCGACTTAGGCATTCAGTGGCAAGGCTCTTACGACGGAAACCAAGCCGGCTTCGGATCACTCGCACAAAGTGCAGTTTCAGGCGCGCTCGCCGTCGCAACAAAAGGCTTGTCGCTCTCTAACAACGCCATCGTCTCCAATGTCAACGGCTTGATCGCTCGCATCAACATCTTGGAGAGCCAAGGTAAAGGACGCATCGTCTCCAGACCATCGATCCTCACACTCGACAATATCGAAGCATCCCTAACATCCAATCAAAAGTTCTTCGTCAAGGTCGAAGCATTTCAAGACTCATCCCTCTATCCCGTCGAGGTCGGCACAACGCTGCGGGTCACTCCCCACATCATCCGCGAAGGACAGAAGACGCGAATCAAATTGCTCGTCGTCATCGAAGACGGATCGATCGACCAATCATCTTCCGCTGCCGTCGGAGGACTGCCGCGCATCACAACAAACACCCTCACAACCCAAGCAGAGATATTAGAAACCCAAGCGCTCGTCGTCGGAGGACATATCCGCTCCGAAGTGCAAGCACGATGGCAGCGCGTTCCAATACTAGGATACATTCCCATATTAGGACTGCCATTCAAACACAAGACAAAACAACGACAAGAGTTCGTACGACTCTACATAATACGTCCAAGACTGACCCTGCCCGCAGACGACATGGCTGAGGCGGAAGCCTTGGCAGACGACGACAACCTCTTCGCTTATCCAAAACTCTTGCAAAAAGAGCGCGACAAGGCAGAAAAACTCGCGCGAAAACGAAAACGCAAAGCAGATAAAAAAGATAAAAAAGCACGAGCCAAAGCTGAAAAAAACGCAGAAAAAAACGCAGAAAAAAAACGCAAAAAAGAGCAACAACAGCCATCCCAAGACGAGCCATCGCAAGACGAAGAGCAATAGCAGAGAGAGAAGCTACGCATGTCCGCAGAGAAAACGACAACAAAAAAAACAACTTCTGGTGCAACTGCTCGCGCGCTCTCAAACGCAGCGGAGTCTTCGACAGACGCAAATCTTGTCGATGTCGCCTCCGTCGATGTTATTTGGGACTTGACCCTGCCCGAGCGGCTAGATCGCGCATCAGCGTCCGTGTTGGCATCCGCGCGCGAGCGTATCAAGGTGCACTCTGTACAGCGGCTGAGCTTCGAGCGCACGCGTCGCCTAGAGCCAGCGGGGCTGGAGGCACTGCGTCTGTTCTGCAAACAAGCTTACGAGCAAAACGCATCGGTGCGCCTAGAGCGGCTTCTGCCAGAGGCGGCAGCAGTGCTAGCGTTATGCGGCTTTGCTACCCTCTGCCTGCTGTTGCCCGCCTCCGAAGAGAGCGCGGACGAATAGGCGGAAGGGTTTTTCTTGCTCCAGACAAACATTGCGGCAAAAGCCCACACCTGCCGAGGCGAGCAGCGCGCCGGCGACAATCAGAACAGAGGCACCCAGCACGAAGCCCAACGCGCAGGTAGAGATACCGCCGAAGGTGTTAAACAGCGCGGGCAGTAGCACGCTACCCTCGTTGCGGTGCATCGCTTGCGCGAGCGAGATACCCGCAAGCAGCGCGCAGGCGGCGATCAGCGGAAAGAGCGGAAAGAATGGCAGAAAGACGACGACCGCTGCTAGCCCGACACTCAAAACCCATAGGATACGGTTTGTTTGTTCCCACAAGCTGTTGCGCCAAGTTTTCACGAGGGCATTGCTGAGGCGGCTTGTTTTTGTCTCGCCGTTGCCGATGAACAAGGCGGCAAGCGGCGCACCGCAGAGGCTGATGCCTCCTGTCCATAGCGTTGTTGCCAGCGCGAAGCGTTCGAGCGCATCTTCGACCGATTGCGCGTTCATGGCGTTGCGCGCGCCGTCGTGCAAGCAGAGCGCGAGTGCGATCGAGGTTGTCGCGAAACCCAGCGCGGTCAGCGACAGCGCGAACACCGTCTGGCGGCGGCGCATGAGAAACATGAGTCCCAAAGCAGCACCTGCCGCGATGCACAGGAAGATAAGGTTGGCGTTCGCTATGTCGGCGATGACGAGCGGGGCTGTTAGCGCGACACCGCCCGCCAGCGCAGCGACAAGGAAGGAGCGGCGGGGTGCTTTCCCTTGCGCAAGCCAATAGAGCGAAAGCAAAAGTCCGCACAACGAGAGAAGGTAGAGAAGATAGACAGGCTGGTTCATGGCTTTGGATAGAGATAGAGATAGAGCAAAGGAGTAGAGATCAGGGTTTTTTTGCGGTGGCGGGAGTGGCTTTGGGCAAAGGTTTGGACTTGGCTTCGGGAGTGGCTTTGGCTTTGGGTGCGTTATCGAAGAAGTGGAAGCGTCGGTAGACGCTGGCGAAGCCTGCCACCACGCCGAAGGAGAGCAAGAAGGCGGTGAGCATCGTGTGAACTAGTCCTAGTGTTGATTCGCCTTTCGAGACGATCAGCCAAACGCCTGCCGTGATCGCGGTGCAGACGGGGGCGGCGAGATTGACGATCGACAGGTTTGCAGTTCTAGAGGTTCTGCCCACGATCGTATAGCTCCCCAAAAACAGAGAAAGAACCAGAAGTGTCAGAAGGGTTGTAAGATCGTTGTCGCCTGTTGAAAGCGGATTGTCCGAAGACACCATGAGATGTTGCGCTAGAAAGGCGATATCGTTCGCGTGCTCCGAGATATCTTGCAGGTGCAGCAGCAATTCTTGCGAGGGGGGATTCTTCTCCATGCGGTTTCTCCTTGGCTCTATCTTTAAGGCTCTCTACCTGGAGCCTCTCCCTTGCTATAGTCAACTTGCAACAAGATAGCAGGATTGTTCTACGAGCGGCAAGCGAAATCTGCTATAGTTTTTCTTTCGCACAAAAACTTCACTTTCCCTTTCACTACACTTTACTTTATAGGAGAGCCTTATGTCTCAACCCTCGACTTCGGAGATGACCTCTTTTTTTAACGATTCTCTTGCTTCTAGCGATGCGGAGATATGCGCTGCTTTGGAGGGGGAGTTCATAAGACAGCGAGATGGAGTAGAGCTGATTGCTTCCGAGAACATTGTCTCAAGGGCGGTGTTGGAGACGGCGGGATGCGTGCTCACGAACAAGTATGCCGAGGGCTATCCGGGCAGAAGGTATTACGGCGGATGCGACCCCTCCGATGATGTCGAGCGACTGGCGATCGAGCGAGCAAAAAAATTGTTCAATTGTCCATTTGCCAACGTGCAACCGCACTCGGGCTCGCAGGCGAATCAGGCGGTCTTCTTTGCTTTGTTGCAACCCGGCGACAGCTATCTTTCGATGGCATTGGACGAGGGGGGACATTTGTCGCATGGGGCTTCCGTCAATATTTCGGGGAGGTGGTTCAAGCCTATCCATTACGGGCTTGACCCCCAAAGTCAGAGGATCGATTACGACAATCTGGAGAGGCTTGCTTCCGAGCATAAGCCAAAGTTGATTCTCGCGGGGGGATCTGCTTATCCTAGGATTATCGATTTCGAGAGGATTGCCAAAATAGCGAAATCTTGCGGGGCGTGGTTTATGGTTGATATGGCGCATATTGCCGGATTGGTAGCGGGGGGAGTGCATCCTTCGCCGATACCTCATGCGGATGTTGTCACTTCGACTACGCACAAGACTTTACGCTCGGCGAGGGGGGGATTGATTCTCTCTCACGACGAGGCGATTGGAAAAAAAATTAATAGTGCTATCTTTCCTGGGTTACAGGGTGGTCCTTTGATGCATTTAGTTGCGGCTAAGGCGGTGGGTTTGGGGGAGGCGTTGCGTCCTTCGTTTGGGGAGTATGCTAGGGCTATTGTTGCGAATGCGCAAGTTTTAGCGGAGGTATTAATCAAGGGGGGATATGGGTTAGTTTCGGGGGGTACGGACACGCATTTAGTATTGGTAGATTTACGAGAAAAAGGAGTTACGGGGAGGGATAGTGAGGTTTCGTTGGAGAGGGCGGGGATTACTTGTAATAAGAATGGGGTACCTGCGGATGATGCTCCTCCTATGGTTACTTCGGGGATTAGGCTGGGTGTTCCTGCGGTGACGACGCGGGGTATGGGTGAGGATGAGGTTAGATTAATTGGGGAGTTGATTGTGCGGATTTTGGATGGATTGGCTGTGAGTGGGATTGAGGGTAACACAAAAATTGAAACAGAAGTAAAAGGAGAGATAATGGAGTTGTGTAAGAGATTTCCGTTGTATCCGTTTGGGTGATATAACAGGATAGGAATGTTGGAAATGTTGGGTATGTTGTCCGCGTTCGTTCGCGCTTCCTTACGGGCTCTCTCGCGTGGACAACGGATGGTGCGTGCTTACTACACCCTCGCAAGCCAAAGGCTTGCGTATGGGGGGTGTGGGGGGACGAAGTTCCCCCGCAAAAACGCGCCGCGAGCGGGCGCGTTAGCGCCTTCTACGCGCGTAGCGCGTAGCCTCTTAATACTTAAAAGCGCGTTTCGCAGAAACGCGCAAGCAGCCTTGCGGTTTTACGATGGTAAGAAACTTTGGTTTACATCATCGACTTGGGGAGGGTGGTGTTTTGCGGTTCTTTTGTTGGCAGGGGTTGTAATAATAGCAATTGTTTATCTTTCTTTAATTCCTAAAGATGCCGACACCATTAAGTACTTAGAACTTTATGCGGTGATTGTCATTGGACTTATGTCTCTTTATATTGCAGGGTCGAGCTTTTGGGCAAAACAAGGCAGCGCGTTTTTTGTGGAATATCAAACAGCAAAGGATATGAATGTTGTTGACTTGTTTACATCTTCTAATATATTAGAAGATGCTATTGGCAATCCTGCAAACTCTACCATGCCTTATGTAAAAAGAATCTACATACGCAATGAAAAAAACAAACACGAGGCAATTAAAAGAATTTTATTGCAATTGCCAAACGAACAGACTCTTGTTTTAAAAGAATATAAAAAAGCCGACGCTCTTCTTATAAAGCCCTATGAAGCCAAGGTATTAAAATTAAATGCGGTAACATTTTATTTTAAGGAATATGACTTGACTCATGTAGGTAGAGGAAACTTTTTTTTTGATGATAATTTTGTGTATACTATTAAGGATGAAGAAATTCTTCGGAGCGGAAAAATTATTGTCGAAACAGCGCAAGGGCAGTCCTGTATTAAAAATAATAACAAGCCAATTTCATTTTGCAGCGAAAAGAATTTATTAAAACCAAGTAGATCTTTTTTTGGCATAACTTCCAGCGAACAAGAATTGACTTTTGGTTTTGATGTTATTTGTTCGCTAGAACTTTTAATGAAAAAAAATTTTGCTGACGATAAAATTTTTAATGACAGCATGCAAAAACAAATTTCTGAATATCCAAAAATAGCTGAAATGTTTTATAGGAGAGAAGGAGAATTGGCAATTCAAATAGTAATAAATTTATATAATAATATATCCTTATCATACTTTTTCCAAGCCCACAAAAAAAAATACACCTTACCTGTGCATGCAAATATAAAGAAAGAATTTTATGAGGCGTATAAAAAACATAAATTTTTTCCATTGCCAGCGGTGTTTGAAAAATCAAAAACCCAAAAAAACCGTATGTCTTTTTTTAATTTTTATTCTTTCTGTGATTCATGGGCAGAAAAAAAATGGGGAAAAAATAAAAGTAAAATTTATAATTTTCCACAAGGATATTGCAACCAATTTGCTGTTTGCCAAAAAGAAACAAAAATCATCGACGACTTAAAACCTTAGCTCCTCGTCGTGTTGCGAGTCAGCTTGCGCACGGCAAGCCGTGCGCTTTTGAATAAGAGGCTACGCACTTCGCTTCGCTCGTGCGTAGATAAAGCGCTTACGCGCTCGCTCGCAGCGGGCTTTTTGCGGGGGGACTGCGTCCCCCCACGCCCCCCATGCGCAAAACTCACTTCGCCCAAAACTCATCTTAAGGCTCGCTCGTCTTGCGTTCTCCCGTCAATAATAAAACGCCCCTTCTCTGCGTAAAGTGCTACAATCCCCCCATGTCCTCCTCCTCCCAAATATCCCCCGCCGCACAGCACAAGCTCGACACAAGAATGATGCACTCCGCAATCTCCCTCGCACGCTCCGCACAAGGCTCAACCTTCCCAAATCCACCCATAGCCTGCATAATCGCCCATTCCGAAACTATCATCGCCTTCGCAACAACAGCACCCTCAGGAAGACCCCACGCCGAAACTCAAGCCCTGAAAATAGCCGCCGCAGCAGCCAAAGGAGCAACCCTCTACACAACCTTGGAGCCCTGCACCCACACCAATAAACACAATACTCCCCCCTGCTGCATATCTATCGCCTCCTCAAAAATCTCCCGCGTCTGCTACCCACTACAAGACCCAGACCCCCGAACAAACGGAACATGTAAAAAAATACTGGAATCTAACAATATCGAAGTTACAGAAAATCTCTGCACAAAAGAAGCCACTCAACAACTCTTACCCTATCTGAAACGAACCCAGAAAAATCTCCCCTTCCTAACACTCAAACTCGCCGCATCCATAGACGGAAAAATCTCCGCATCCTCAAATCTATACCCCAACAAACAAACCCACATCAGCAGCGACAAAGCACGCATCTACCGAAACTCCCTCCTCAGACAATTCGATGCCATCCTCATCGGAGCGCAAACAATGCGCTCAGATAATCCTAAACTCCTGCTCGACGATAACTTCCACACACAACAGAAACATCCCTTCGCGCCCATCAGGATAATCCTCGACGGAGGGCTAACCATCCCCCTAGAAAGCAAGCTCGTCCAAACCCTCGACCAAGCCCCCCTCTGGATACTCACCCGCGCCTCCGAAGAAGCTAGCGACAAAGGTACAGCCCTCAAAAATAGCGGCGTCCGACTAATTCCCATACCAGCCCTCTCCAAACAAGGCGGAGGCGTACGACTATCCCTGCCCCACGCCCTCAGCACGCTCGCCCAAGAAGGTATAGCATCCATACTCTGCGAAGGTGGAGCAAAACTCGCTCACGCACTCCTACATGAAAATTTGCACGAAAATTTAGTAGACCAACTCATCCTCTTCTCCGCTCCCCACGCGCTAGGCGCACAAGGACGCTCCATGTTTGAAGGTACCGACGCGCAACGCATCAATTTCCAACTAGAAGAATCTATCTCCTTAGGAGACGACGAAGTGCGCACCTTCCGTATCCAAAAAAATAACTATATAAAAAATAATCATGTTTAGCGGTATCATAACCCATACAGGAAAAGTCGTAGCACTCAACACAAGCCGCCCAAAAACCGAGCAGGCAGACTGGCAACTCACCATAGAAACCGACATGGAAGCCTCGCGTTGTGCCATCGGAGCATCGATCGCCTGCAACGGAATCTGCCTCACCGTCGCACATCACGAATCCTCCGAAAATAACTCGCGCTTCGTAGTACAAGCAGGGACAACAACACGCGAACGCACAACGCTCGGCGAGTGGGATGTCGGACGCTCGGTGAACTTGGAGAGCTCGCTCCGCCTCGGCGATCCGCTAGACGGACATCTCGTCACAGGGCATGTCGATGCCTGCGTCAGCGTAGCGAAGCGTATCGAACGCGAAAACGAAATCGGGTTAGATTTTCTGTTCCCCTCCATTAAAGACGAGTCAGCTCAACACCTACACGCCTGCTGCGCAGTGAGAGGATCGATCACAATAGACGGCGTGTCGCTGACAATCTCATCTTGCAGCGACAAAGTTTTCTCGGTCGCCGTCATCCCCTACACAGCAGAGCATACAACGCTAGGCAAACTACGCGTAGGAGAGCGCGTCAATTTGGAGATAGATATTCTCGCGCGCTATGTAGCTCGAAGATTAGAAGTGTTAGGAAAAGTATCATGACAAAGCGTAACGGTGGTGACAGATTCGGTGGAGAATTAGGTGGAGGCTCTCTTGCTGTGAAGGGGAGGATTGTCGTTCTTCGCGCGCCCTATTATGCAGATGTAGTAGAGATGTTAAGGACAGGAGTAGAGCGCGCAGCTTCGGCGTATAGCTCTGTTTCTTTAGGTAAGGCAGAGGAGGATATCGTCGTCGGCGGAGCGTTAGAACTGCCGTTGGCGATGTCGTTGTTTGTGGAGGGATGTGAGGAGGATGCTCGCACCGCGATAAAGAGAGGAGAGTTAGGTTTCGTAGCCTTGGGTTGTATAGTTAGAGGGGAGACCGAGCATTTCTCGCTTGTCAGCGAGCAGTGTTATCGAGGGTTGCAGGAGGTTTCGTTGCGTTGTTCTGCTCCTTTGGGGGTTGGAGTTTTGGCTTGCAATTCGTTGGAGCAGGCTGGGGCAAGGGCGGATATACAGGGAGAGATAGATTGTGGCGGGCAGGCGTTGCGTGCTTGTTGTGGATTGATGTCGTTACGGCAGGGTTGTTGAGATGTCGAAGGTATCGAAGGCGGAGGCAGAGTTGATGGTACGGCGGGCTACTCGGTTAGCTGCGTTGCAGATATTGTATGGTCAGCAGTTCAAGGGGGAAACTTTGTATCAGACAGATCCTTATTGGGATGAGGATGAGGGGAGGGATGGAGACAATATTAATAAGTTTGAGAACACGCGGAGTGATAGGGTATTTTTGGCGAAGTTGTTATCTTGTGCTAGAACGAATCGGAGAGTTTTGCAGGGGTGGTTATCGGATCGTGTTGTTGGGAGGTCTTGGGAGAATGTAGATTTGTTGTTGCGGTTGATTATGTGGCTGGGTGTTGCGGAGATGGTATTGGTAAGTATAGACGAGGCTGGCAAAGGAATGGGAACAGGCAAAGTTAGATTAGGGAGATTAGCGGGAGAGTATTGTGGGATGACTAGTTTATTTTATGATGATGCGGGGGTTATAGGGTTAGTTAATGGTGTGTTGGATGGGGCTGCTAAAAGTGATTTGGGGAAGGTCTTGCGGGGGGAGGGTATTGCGAAGGGGGAGGGCTAGTTGTGATAGGTTTTTTGTCTGTTGCGCTCGCGCTTGTGCTTTTTAAAGGCACGCGCTCGCGCAACAGATTTGCTTTGTATGATGACGGATGCAAAACATGCGCACGCGAAGCGTGCGCGGGGGGTGTGGGGGGATAAATTCCCCCCACGAAGACCCCGCGTCAGCGGGGGGAATTTGTCCCCTCGCGCACGCAGTGCGCTTTCTACACACTTTGCGCGAAGCGCAAAGTGTGTAGCCTCTTATTCAAAAGCGCACGGCTTGCCGTGCGCAAGCTGACTCTTAACACGGTACAGCGTCTTTAATTTTGCCTAGAAAATAGAGACAAAAAAAAATACGCAAGCACACACAAATCTGCTATACTCTCCCCATCGTGTCTTTCTCCGAATCTACCCTCATCGCACAATATATCGCTCCACATATATCATCTCCGCTCGCAAAAAATTTGCTCGACGATACCGCACTCATACCCCCGCCTCCAGCAAACTGCTCCTACGCCGTCTCAACCGACACAATCGTCGAACATATCCATACCCTCCCCTCAACATCTCCCCAAGCCTACGCACAAAAAATTCTCGCAGCAAACCTCTCCGACCTCGCAGCCCAAGCCGCCAAACCCCTCGCTATACTCCTCTCCCTCACAATCCCCAAACAAAAAGCCGAACGCTTCATTAAAGAATTCTCCCCAGCCTTCGCATTAGGTTGCAAACAAAACAACCTCCTCTGGCTCGGAGGAGACCTCACAACAACACCCCACAATATCTGCATCTCCGCTACCATCATCGGAGCATCACAAAAAAATATCGACCCCAAAAGAGCCAACGCCAAAAATAACGACATCATCCTCATAACAGGAGAACTCGGCGAAGCAGCACTCGGACTCAAAGTCCTCCAAGAAACAGCCCCGCAACAACGCACCCGCGCTCAACGAAAAGCAGCCCTTCGCTACAACAACCCCACCGCCCGATGGAAAGAAGCCCTGCTAATCGCTCCCTACGCGAACGCCATGATGGATATCTCCGACGGACTGGTAGCCGACCTCACAAAACTCTGCTCCGCAGCACAACTCGGAGCAGACCTCTGTCTTCCCTCAATCCCCATCGCGAAAACCCTCATGGAAACACTTCCCGCACACCAAGCCCTCGCCATCGCTATCTCTAGCGGCGAAGACTTCGAACTGCTCGTCACTGCCTCCCCCGAAAACTACGAAATCCTGCAAAAAAAATTAGCCAGCAAAACAGCGACCCAAACATCTCTTTTGTCCCTCACCCGCATCGGAACGCTCAACAACAACAAGGGCAAAATCCGCTACCTCGATGCCTCCCAAAAAGAAACACCTCCCCCCAAACACAAAGGCTACGACCACTTCGCCTGAATTATTACACGCTCCCACGCATCCCCCCTTCGCTCTCTTTGCGTTTTGCTTCGCCCCTCTCGCAAGCCTCCCCTTTCTTGCCTCCCGCTCCCTTTTGCCTCAAGCCCTCTCGGTCGCTCGCCTGTGCTATTGTTGTTGCTCGATTTTTTTCATCAAAGCGCGGTAGCGTCCGCTGAGCACGCGCAACAGAGCAACGACAAAAGGATTGGATTGTTTCAGGCAAGCATCGAAGGTGGGACGATCCATGCTGTCGCACTCGGTCGGGACGGTCGCAACCGCGTTGGCGGTGCGCGGCGAGCGATCGATCAAAGCCAGCTCTCCGACGATCTGCCGAGGGCCGACATAGGCGATATGTTGCTTTTTGCCATCTGCCTCGGTGTAGATTTCCAACTGCCCGTTCAAGACCATGTAAGCCTTTTCGGGACTCTTGTCGCCCTGACGAATCAGGATTTCACCGGGTTTCAAGCTGACGCTCTTTTCTGCCATTGTCCTTGTTTCCTTGAGAGTGGTTTGAGAATCGTTACAAAGAAAACTATAGAGGCAGAGATTCCCTTTGTCAAGCGATTTTGACAGCGACGCTCTTGACGGAGCAATAGTTCGCGAGCCCTTCGAGTCCTTTCTCGCGTCCGAAGCCGGAGAGCCTGTTGCCGCCGAAGGGTAGTGCCATTCCTCCTGCGAAGTACTCGTTGATCGTTACCTGCCCGACTTGCAGATCACGAGCAAGTCCTAGCGCGCGGTCGATGTTCTGCGTATAGATGCCGGCGTAAAGCCCGTAGCATGTGTTGTCGGCGAGCGCAAAGGCTTGTTGCGCGTCCTCCGCCACTTGCACAGCCAGCACAGGACCGAATATCTCTTCTTGCACGATGGGGTCTTGTGCGTCCAGCTTGTCGAGGATGGTAGGTTCGAAAAACCATCCTTTTTCGGTTTCGGGGTCTAAAGCTGCGTTGCCGCCTGTGCGAGGAGTGATGCCTCGGCTTTTGGCTTCTTGGATGTAGCGTTCGATCTTGTCGCGTTGCTCGCGCGTTGCGATCGCACCGATGTTGGGGTTGCGCAGCCCGTGTCCGAGCGAGAGACCTTGCGCGCGCTCGACGAGACGATCGAGAAATTTCTCGTGGATGCTCCTTTCGATGACGAGCCTTGATCCTGCCGAGCAGATCTGTCCTGCGTGCTCGAAGATGGCATACAGCGTGCCTTCCAGCGCGGCGTCGAAGTTGCAATCTGCCAGCACGATGACGGGAGATTTGCCTCCGAGTTCCATTGTTGTGTGCGTGACGCTCTCGGCGGCGGCGTGCAGGACTTTCTTGCCTGTTGCGAGCGATCCTGTGAAGGTGATGTGGTCGATGCCTTTGTGTTGAGCGAGTCTTGCTCCTGCGCCTTCGCCTGTGCCGACGACGACATTGCAAACGCCTTCGGGCAATCCTGCGCGAGTGAGCAGGTGTGCCAGCATGAGTGCGGTGAGGGAGGTTTGTTCTGCGGGTTTGCAGACGACGCAGCATCCAGCGGCGAGCGCGGGAGCGACACCTCGCAGCAGGGTTACTAATGGATAGTTCCACGGCGTGATGTGGAGCGAGACGCCCACGGGTTCCAGCAGTGTGAAGCCGAGGTAGTTTTTGCCGAGCGGCATGGTATTGCCGAACACTTTGTCGGCGGCACTTGCGTAAAAGCGTAGCGTTGCGATGGAGGAGGCGATGTCGCCTTGTGCTTGCGCGAGGGTTTTACCTGCGTCGAGGCATTCGACGACGGCGAAGCGCGCTGCTTCTTGTTCGAGCAGGTTGGCGGCTTGGAAGAGGGTCTTGGCGCGCTCGGTGGGGGTGCTTTGTCCCCAGCCTTCTTGCGAGTTGTTGCGGAAGGCGTTGCGTGCGGCGGAGATGGCTTGTTCGACTTCTTCTTCGCCTGCGGAGCAGATTTCTGCGAAGGCTTCGCCGCGTCCGGGGTCGAAGACGGGGATGGTGTCGTTGTTGTGTGCGGAGGTGCTTTTACCTGCGATGTGGCTTTGGGTGGGGAGGTTTGCTATGCGCCCTGTGGAGCGGGCTTCTTCGATGTAGTCTTTGAGGGGGGTGGGCATGGGGGTTCCTCTTGGGGTGGGGTGAGGGGGGGTGTGGAGGCTTTTCTTTTAGCACAGAGAAGGGGGAGGAGTCTATATTATTGACGCACACGGCAAGCCGTGCGCTATGCATGCTCGCGCAACAGACACGAGCTTTTTGTATTAAACGGCAAAACGCAAGACGAGCGAGCCGTAGGCGAAGTGAGTTTTGCGCATGGGGGGTGTGGGGGGACGAAGTTCCCCCGCAAAAGACCCCGCGTCAGCGGAGCGCCATAGCACACGGCTTGCCGTGTGCGTCCATGATATGTTGGTGCGCCTTCTACGCGCGTAACCCGAAGGGTTACGCGCGTAGCCTCTTATTCAAAAGCGCGAGGCTTGCCTCGCGCAATACTGACTTTTAACATGGTAAGGCGATTCGAGTTTTCCTAGCCCTAGCGACAAAAAAAATCGCGCGCAGTGCGCCTCTTATTCAAAAGCGCGAGGCTTTGCCTCGCGCAAACTGACTCCTACCATGGCAGAGCAGCTTTGTTTTGCGGAGAACAGAGACTATTTGTTTCCGCTTTTAAGAATAGCATCATAGAAAGTCTTGTCATGGTATTTTATCATTTTAAAAATTATCTTTAAATTTTTCTGTAAATGCAAAAAACTTTCTGATGTTTTGGAGTGGCTGTCAGGATGAATGCGATCATTTAAATTCAGCACAATTGTTTCTACAGAAAATATTTCTGGATTTTTTTTCCAAAGACTACTTAAACTATTTACAAGAGATTTACCTTCTGCTTTCCAAATGTTCACATACATTTCTAGGAATGTCCTGACCATGTTGGGAGCGCTAATGCATTCGTCTTCGTTTATTACTTCAGCTTCCATAATGTCATGAAGTTTTTTAAACAAATAAGGAAACAAGGCAGAGCTATTTTCTATTACCTTTGGCATTTTAATAAGTTTAGTTTTTAAGTTTACATCTTTTTCAAGCATATACAAAGAACATCCGTATTTTTTTGAGTCTTTGTTTATTGGAGGTTGTTTAACCCAATAAATAACTCTTTCGAGAAAGTTTAAATCGTGTGTTAAGATAAAAACTTGCCTTGCTGAAGAAATTTTTTTTCTCATAGTAATAAACATACCATAAAAATTAATAGTATCAAGGCTGGACACAGGATCGTCGATAATAATTCTTGTGTTAGGAATTATAAATTTATTGCCTTGTTCGTCTGTTCTTTCAAGTGAAAAAAGAAAATACAAAAATACAATTACATTAATTTCCCCTTCACTTAAAGAATCCACACTGGCTTTTTTCTTATTTCTAAATATTTCATAGCCAGAAATTTTGCCGCCAGCTGCTTTCAGCTGCAACACGTTGTATCCGAAAAAATTATTTAATTCAGTATTAATTTTATTTGAAAATTCTAATATATTATACATTTTTTTTTCATTTTCAACAATACAACTTTCCATTTTTTCCATGGCAACATCAATTGTCTTCAATGGGCTGGTTTCCGAAAAATTATCTTCGCAAAGAAAGTTTATTTCTTCTATGTTTATACGATTTTTATAAAAATCTTTCATTCCCTCAGCGATTTTATGAGAAATTAGTTTTTTTCCTGCAATATTCATTTTTTGTTCAATTTTAAGCTGGTTGTCATTGAATATTAAAATCATTCTATTGATTTTTTCTAATATTTCTTTCAGATACGTTTTGCTTTTATTTAATGTTTCAATAATAATAGGCGCGACATTTTTCTTTATGTATATTTGATTTTTCTTTGATTGTATTTTTTCTTTAAGATTGTCGATAGCATTCAAATAACCACTTATTTTTTCTGAAAAATCAAGCTGAATTTTTTCTATTTCTACTTTTTGCCCTGAATCAAAAAAAGTAAAGTTATCTATATGAATTTTATAATGCGTAATTTTTTCTTTTTGCTGCTCAAGGCATGTAGAGTCATTTTCTAATTTTTGTATCAAAGCATTTGTGTCTGGATTGAAATGTTTTTTTAATTTATCAATTAATTGGGATGATATTGTATTTTCGCAAAATTCACATTTCTCTTTTTTGTCAGCGTGAATTTCCAATCCTAATTTTACCCAATTAGATACTGTGCCTTCCATATCCATTACCCTTTTGTCGACTTCGCCTTCAGGTATAGAAGACAAGTGTTCTGCCATTTCGTCGTAGTTAATTTCTTCTGGATAGTAAATTTTATACATAGGGTTTTCTGATTTTCTGTCGATATCTTGCTCAAAATTAATATATTGTGTGTTGTCTAATATTTCGTTTTCTATTTTATCTTTAAAGCTATTTAAATCTCTATTCACTTTAGATTTTTCATAATTTGCAACATCAAGATTTTTTCCGTATTGCGTGCCTCTGAAAAATGTTTTAATGTTGACGGCTATGTTTTTCATGCACTCTTCGTAAATATATATTCGGATTTGCTTTAATTTTGCAATTTTTACTTTCAAGCTTCTATTAGCATCTAATAATTTTATTTGTGGCTCTCCTAGCATAATTTTTTTTATATTCTTCTCCTGAAGATTTTCTGGAAAAAAATTATCTTTAACATACTCTCTATCAAATAAAGCGATATGCTCATCTTCCGTTTCGTTTTTGTCGATTTCAAATTCAACTGAAAGTCCCATGTCTTTGTAATAATTTTCTTGCTCGTCATTTTTGTAAGAAAGCAAGCGTGAAAAAATTGTTTTTCCAACCCCGTTTAATCCAAAAATCACGTTGCGGTCTGAAAAATCAAAATTTTTACATGCGTTTTCGTTCCAAGAGAAGTCCCTAAAAACCCATTCAGTATCAGGAGCACTACTGTATTTGCTGATAACTCCTTCATCGAGAGTAATTTTTTTTATCTTCCTCAACATTTTCTTTCTCCTCGCAAAGCGTTTTGCTTTCTTAGAAATAGCACAAGTTTTTTCTCCTGTCAACCCTTTTCTTCATCCGCCGTTTTCCGCCGCCTGTGTCGCCACCGCCGCCGCAACCCTCAAGAAAAAAACTTGCCTTGCTTCAAGAATCTTGCTAGAATGAGCCCCATGCACATCTCCGATATCAAAACCCATGTCGTAGGTAATCCGAATCCCTCGTTCGGAGGGCGGTATTTCGTCTTCCTGAAACTAACAACAAAGTGCGGCATCAAAGGCTTCGGCGAAGTCTACAGCACAAGTATCTCCCCACATCTCCTCCCCCCCATCCTCGAAGATCTATGCGCACGCTATCTCGCAGGAGAAGATCCACACAAAATAGAAACCCTCTTCCGAAAAATATACAGCAGCGGATACACACAACGACCCGATCTAACAATAATGGGATGCATAAGCGGACTGGAAATGGCCTGTTGGGACATCATCGGCAAAGCAGCAAACCAACCCATCTATAACCTGCTAGGAGGAGCAGTCTTCAAACGATTGCGCACCTACACCTATCTCTACCCATACAAAAACGACAAAACTTGCGTCTACGAAAATCCAGAACTCGCCGCTACACGCGCCGCCGACATGGTAGCGAAAGGGTTTACTGCCGTCAAATTCGATCCCGTCGGTCCATACACAATTCTAGATCCTCGACAACTCTCTCTCGCATCGCTGGATAAATCCGAGCGGTTCGTGCGTCTGCTACGCCAAGCCGTCGGCGATAAAGCCGATCTGCTCTTCGGAACGCACGGACAAATGACAGCTAGCAGCGCAGTGCGTCTCGCTCGCAGATTGGAGGCAAGCGACCCCCTCTGGCTGGAAGAACCCGTACCCCCCGACCATGTCGATAGCATGGCGCGCGTCGCCAAGGCGACATCAATACCCATCGCAGCAGGAGAACGACTCGCAGGCAAAACCGACTTTCTACGCTTGTTGCAGAAAGGCGCAGTGTCCATCGTTCAGCCAAATCTAGGGCGGTGCGGAGGAATCCTAGAAGGTAAAAAAATCGCCGTACTAGCAGAAGCGCACGGCGCGCAACTCGCTCCGCACTTGTATTGCGGACCAATCGTCGGCGCTGCCAATATTCAACTCGCAACCTGTTCTCCGAACTTTTTGATACTAGAGGGAATTTTGCAGTGGGGAGAATTTCACGCAAAAATATTGAAAAAACCCATCGTATGGCAGGAAGGTTATGTCATCCCTTCACGAGAGGCAGGCTTGGGAGTAGAACTCGACGAGGCAGTGGCAGAGGCGCATCCATACAAGGAAAAACCTTTGCATTTGGAGGTGCAAGATCAACCCCTGCCGCCTCACTAATAATATAACTTAAGGAGACACTATGTCGGAAATTTCTTCAGAAAGTCCTCGTTATGCTTTTGTCGGGCTAGGGGCGTTGGGCTTTCATCTTGCCAGCTGTTTGGCACGAGCGGGCTTTACGCTGTTTGTGCATGACCTCGATGCTTCTAGGGGGGATGCCTTGTTACGAAGGCTGGAGGAGCAGGAAGACAAAAATGGAAACAAAGGAGGAGCGGAGAATGTAAGGGTTTGTTCTTCGGTAGCGGAGGTTGTTGCGGAGGCGGATGCTTTGATAACTTGCTTGCCTACTCCGAGTGCGGCGCGGAGTGTTATTGAGGAGGCGGTCGGAGTTTTATCGGCGGGCAGTTTATGGATTGAGATGAGTACGAACGATCCTTGTGCCTTGCGAGAGATGGCGGAGTTTGCTAAGGGGGAGGGAATTGAGACTTTGGCGGTACCTGTGACGGGGGGCGTTCATCGCGCGGCGGCGGGGGAGATAACTTTGTTGATCGGGGGTGATGAGAAATTATGGAAGGCGCACAGGGGAGCATTCGATGCGATGGGGGGAAAGCAGATATGGATAGGTTCTTTGGAGCAGGCTGCCGAGATTAAGGCGATTACGAACATGTTAGCGTTTGTTCATTTGGCTGCTGCGGGGGAGGCGATGGCTTTGGCGCAGGCGAGCGGGGTTGATTTGGGGGTAGCATTTGAGGCGATAAGTCATAGTTCGGGAAATTCGTTTGTTTTTGAGACGGAGGGGCAGGTGATTTTGAATGGGAGTTATCATATTGATTTCACGATGGATTTGGCATTGAAGGATTTGGGTTTTGTGCGGGCTTTGGCGGAGCGGAAGGGGATTCCTCTGTCGTTGGCTAGTTTGGTGGAGGAGATATTTATCAAGGCTAGGGAGGAATATGGGGGTGCGGCTCAGTCACCGAGGATTGTGAAATTGTTGGAGGAGAGGATTGGGAGGGAGTTTCGCGCGAGGGGGTTTCCGGGGGTGTTGCCGCCGGGGTGAGTATGTTTGTGAGGGGGTAGGGGAGTGGCGTGTCTGTTCGGCTTGCTTGCGCTACCTTGCGGGCGCGCTACGCAGGTTTGATGAAAAGTAAGCGCAGCCGGACACGGACTTCGTCGTGCATCGGCAGTTATATCCGTCAATAGAAAAAGCGCGTGTCTGCCTTTGCGGAGATGTGCGGGGACGAGCCGTCTTGCAATTTCTGTGCCGGCTCGCCCCACCAATCTAGCGTAGTTCAGTTCAGCTCAGAAATATCTCCTGCGTGTAGCAGCGCATCTCCCTGCTGCTATCAGCGGTTGAGGTATTCCCGTTCTCGTCTGTCTCTCGCATTTGGCGCAGGGAAATCTTCGTGCAAGGTCTTCACCATGCCATAGACCATGAAGACTAACATGACAGCAAGCGGCACCCCCGCGATGATCGAGGCTGTTTGCAGAGCAGACAATCCTCCGATCCGCAAGAGTATGCCCGCAACAACGCCAGAGGTGACACCCCAGAACAATCGAAACCTTATCGGAGGACTTTCGTCTCCCATCGAAAGCATGGTGGACATCACCAACGTGCCAGAATCCGACGAGGTCACAAACCAAGATACCAAAAGAAGGGTGATGAGAATCGTGATCGGCGTCACCAAGCTTTGATACCCAAAACCCGCGACCGTTTGAAACACGCCAGAGGCGTAGTCCGCATTGACAGCCTCAGCAACGCCCGCGTTGTTGAGAAGATCAACCCCCGCCGCCGCTCCGCCAAAGACACCCATCCACACGATGACAACAGAAGTAGGCACCAGCAGGACATAAAGGCAGAACTCTCGAATGGTGCGTCCCTTAGAAATGCGGGCGATAAACATCCCGACGAAGGGACACCACGCAATCCACCACCCCCAGTAGAAGATCGTCCACCAACTCTGCCAATCGTTGCCGGGCTCGGTATTGACCCAAAAGCCCATGGGGATGACATTCCACAGGTAATCGCCCGCGCTAGAGACCACCATGCCCAAAATGAACCCCGTAGGTCCTAGCACGAGGAAGATAATAAGCAGACCAATGCTGAGCCAGACATTCCACTCACTCAGAATGCGAACGCCTTTGTTGACCCCAGAGACAGCAGAGGCAGTGCCTAATGCCGTGATGATCGCTATAAGTACCAGCTGGTTTGTGATGGTGTTGGGCAGCCAGCCGAGATTGCCCAACCCGTTGCCGATGGCGACGACTCCAAGTCCCAGCGATGTGGCGAGACCGAAAATCGTGCCAAAGACGCAGAGCAGATCGACGATATGCCCCCAGACACCGTATATCCTGTCTTTCAACACAGGATACAAGGCGGAGCGCAGAGAAAGCGGCAGTCCCTTGCGGTAAGAAAAGTAGGCGAGAGAAAGCCCGACCAAAACATAAAGCGCCCAACCATGGAAGCCCCAGTGAAAGATGGTGATGCGAATGGCGATTATCGCCGCATCCACGCTGTTCGCGGCTACCCCTTCATGCGCCATAAAGGGATTGTCTTGAATGTGATACATCGGCTCTGCGACACCCCAATAGATGAGCCCAGAAGCGAGCCCCGCGCTGAAAAGCATACACACCCACGAGAAAGTCGAGAAATCGGGTTTCTCATTGTCCTTGCCCAATTTGACATGCCCGAAGCGGCTGAACATAAGCCAAAGGACAAAAAACAGCACTCCAGAGACGACCGCGACATAAAACCAGTCCAGCGTGGAGCTGATGAAACTCTTGCCGAGCTCAAAGAATTTGCCCGAGTAGTCCACATCCCAGACCGTGAAGGTCACGAACCCAATGATCATGAGCGTCGAGGCGATGCCCATAAAGGTGTTCGCTCCTGCGAATAATCCCGATTTCGCAACCAGATTATTGGGGTTGCTACGAAGTTTTTTAGCCATGATTGTGTTTTCTCCTTTGCTTTTTCCGTGGCAAGATCCAATTTCTTGGCTCAATAGCACACGCCCCCTGCCTATTTCCAGCGTAGAACAGAAAAATATCAGCTGTCAACAGCAGATCGCAGATACTTGTAATTTTTTTTAAGCGCTTAAGAGGCGCACTGTGTGCGTTCTTTTCTCCTTTAGGTGAGCGGGAAACAGGATCGCCGTGCCGTGTTACGAGTCAGCTTGCGCATTGCTTCGCAATGCGCTTTTGAATAAAAGGCTACGCCCTTCGCGCTTCGCGCGAAGGGCGTAGATAAAGCGCGCTTGCGTGCGCGTGTTTTGCGCCCGTCATCGTACAAAGCCCGTTACAATTTTTGTCGTTGCGCAGCGCGCCCGTAAGGAAGCGCAAGCAAGCAACGACAAAAAAACACAAGCGCGAACGCAACAGACACACCACGCCCCCGTAAAGTTATCCCCGAAGTTATTCCTTTTCTATTAAGCCCCTCATCCTCCCATATTTTTTCCTCTATACTGCGCCCATGTCCGAATCAGCCGCCATCCCCCATACGCCCCCCATCTCCCAGCTTCCCACAGCCAATGGAGAAACACCCCCGCCCGTATCCTCCGCTGCGACTGCCCTCGCCGAAACGACCTCGCCGTTGCAACTCGAAGAAGTCGAACAAGCCCTGCTAGGTGCCATGCTCCGCAATAACCGAGTCTACGACGACCTCGCCGATAAACTCTCTGACGAAGACTTTCATCACCCCGCCCATCAAATCATCTACAAAACGCTCGGCGAACAAGCACTCCGCGGACAACAAGCAAATGCCCTAACCCTCGCCTATCTGCTCTCCGACGACGAAGCCCTTTCCGCACAAGGCGGCGCAGAATATCTCTCCTACCTAGAAAACGCACTCCTCCCCAGCGTCCCGAAAGACTACGCCCGAATCCTCCGCGATCTCCGCCTCAGACGAAACCTCGTCGATATAGGACAAACAACATCCGCTAAAGCACAAAAAGTCGAACCCCAAGTGCAAGCCGATGCGCTCATCGAAGAAGCCGAAGAAAAACTCTTCAATCTAGCTACCATCGGAGAACAAGAACAAATCCTACACGATATCGGATCAGCATCCGAAAACGCTCGGCAAATCGCAGAAAGAGCCATGGAGCGAAAACGAGACCTCGTCGGAATCAATACAGGATTTACCAAACTCAATCAAATGCTAGGAGGACTCCACGACTCAGATCTCGTCATATTAGCTGGCAGACCTTCGATGGGTAAAACCGCGCTCGGACTAACTATCGCCTACAACGCCGCCCAACAAGTCGTGCGAGATCCCGAAGAGCCCGGACGCACACTCTTCTTCTCGTTGGAAATGTCGGCAGAACAACTCGCAACAAGGCTCATCGCCGCGCACTCAGGTATATCCAACGATAGGATCCGCCGCGGAGAAATACGACGCGACGACTTCGAAAAAATATCCGAAGCATCTCGCTACATGGCAGAACTGCCCCTATACATCGACGATAGCGCAGCGCTCAGCGTCAGCGCGCTCCGCCAACGCGCGCGTCGAGCGAAAAGGCAGAAAAATATCGATCTCATCGTCGTAGACTATCTACAATTATTACATCTGGCGCACGGAGAGTATCGTGAGAATCGTGTTCAAGAAGTCTCCAGTATAACGCGCGCCCTCAAGGCGTTGGCGAAGGACTTAAATATACCTGTGCTTGTGCTCTCGCAGCTCTCGCGTGAGGTGGAGAAGCGCGAACCTCCGCGTCCGCAGCTCTCCGACTTGCGCGATTCGGGCGCGATCGAGCAGGATGCCGATGTCGTCATGTTTGTCTATCGAGAAGCATACTACCTCGCGCGCAAAGCTCCCGAACAGCGCGAGGAAGAAAGTATCGAGCAGTTTCAAGCTCGCCACAAACGCTACCTAGATCTGTTAGAGCCAAAGCGCAACAAGGCAGAGCTGTTGATTTCCAAACAGCGACACGGACCCGTCGGCACGGTGGAGCTCTTCTTCGATGGAAATCTCGCGCGCTTTGCTAACTTGGAGACCGCAGAGCGAGAAGAGAACGAAAGCGGCTTTTGAGACTTGCGAATAAAATTAAAAAATTAGTTAGAAAATTAGTTAGATTGGTTAGATTTTGCGTGCTCGGATAACCTTTGATGAGGAGGCTTTGTCTGCCAATGTTGCGTTGATGCGCGGCGTTTGCGGAGGTGCGGCGTTACATGCGGTTATCAAGGCGGGTGCTTACGGGTTAGGCGCGGGGTTTGGAGGGTTAGATTGGCTTACGGACAAATTGCTCGCATTGGGTTGTAGCGCGTTTGTTTTTGCGGAGTGGGAGGCGGCGGTTTCGGTGAGGGCGCGTCATCCTTCGGTTTCTTGCTTTGCTTTGAACGGAATTGTAGGGCGCGAGGATGCGGAGGGTTGTTTGGAGCATGGCATTCTGCCTGTTCTCAACACTTTGGATTCGTGGCATTTGTGGCAGGAGGTTTCGGCAAAAATTTCAGGAGGGATTTCAGGAGGAATTTCAGAAGGTGTTTCAGAAGGAAATGCGCCTTACGCGCTGCATGTAGATACGGGTATGAATCGGTTGGGATTAAGGGAGGAGGAGGCAAGGGTTGTTGCTGAGAAGTTGCGCGAGGGGGGAGTTATGTATTCTCCGATGTGGTTGATATCTCATTTAGCTTGTGGGGATGATCAGGTATCTTCTTACAATTTGGAGCAGTTAGAGAAATTTAAAAAAATATGTCTTTTATTTCCTGATTCGCTCAAGAGTTTTGCTAATTCTGCGGGTTGTTTTTTGGGGGAGGAGTATCATTTTGATGCGGTTCGGGTGGGGGCTAGTTTGTATGGATTGAATCCTGTTAGGCGGTTTCGAGATGGCGGGGGTTATAGGGAGAGTGATAGGGGGAGATTGCGGAATGTTGTTTCTATTGATGCTCCGATTATTCAGGTGCGGGATGTTGGGATTGGGGAGGCTGTGGGTTATGGGTGTCGGTGGGTTGCTAGGCGAGATAGCAGGATTGCGATTGTTGCTTTTGGGTATGGGGATGGGTATCCGTTTTGTTGTGGGGGTAGTGGGGTATATCAGGAGGGTATTTTGGGAGGGGGTTGTGTTCGGGTTGTGGGTCGTGTATCGATGGATTTATTGGCGATGGATGTGACGGATTTGGGGGTTGGGTATGGGGTTGGGGATTATGTTGTTTTGTTGGGGGGGGGGATTAGTGCGGAGCGGATTGCGTGGGGTGCGGGAGATTTGAATTACAATGTTTTGGGGGGTATGGGGAGTAGGGGGTTGGGGAGGGCTTTGTGTTGAGCGCGCTTGCTTGTGTGTTGAGCGTGTTTGTCTCTGCTTGCTTGCGCTACCTTGCGGGCGCGCTACGCAGAGACAGACACGCGCTTTTTTGATTAGGGCTGTGCTGTGGATTTTTGTTTTTGTGGTGTGTATCTGGTTTTGTTTGTCTGTTGCGTTCGCGCTTGTGCTTTTTAATGGCACGCGCTTACGCAACAGACTTGCTTTGTATATTGACGGATGCAAAACATCGTGCGCGTAGCGCACGGGGAGCGCGAGGGAGTAATCCCTCGCAAAAGACCCCGCGTCAGCGGGGCGCGATAGCGCCTTCTACGCGCGTAGCGCGTAGCCTCTTATTCAAAAGCGCGAGGCTTGCCTCGCGCAAGCTGACTCGTAACATTGTACGGCGATTCTGTTTTCCGCTCACCTAGAGACAAAAAGAATCGCACGAAGTGCGCCTCTTATTCAAAAGCGCGAGGCTTGCCTCGCGCAAGCTGACTCGCAACGCGACACAGTGCTACTATTTTTTAAAAATCATTCAATATCTATTCCTTTTGTTTTTATTTTTTTTGCTAGTTCTTGACCTTTCTCAATTTGTTCTTCATTCAAGGATTTTTTTAAATCTTCTTTTTTTTGAATTGCCATTTTATGCCCTGAAGAAGAGGCAAGCAGAAACATCGCATAAGATAGAAGAATGCTTTGTTTAATAGTTCCTTTCCCACTATAAAAAATGATTCCTAAATTATATTGTGCGTCAGCGCATCCTTGATTTGCAGATTTTTTATACCACTTAAATGCTTCTTTGTAATCCTCGACTGTTTGCTCCCCTCTTTCATACATTTTGCCTAAATCGTTTTGTGCTTGAGCATGTCCTTTTTTGGCTGCTTTCTCAAGCCAAAAAAACGCTTCGCTATTATCGTTTGCTACCCCGTCTTCTGTTTTACTCCTTAAACTTAATTGGTGTTGAGATTCTGAATCACCATCATCTGCACTACGCTTTAGATTTCTTAGTTGCTTTTTCTTTTCATTAATTCTCTCCTCTTCTTCACGCTTAGAATTATACGAAAGACAAAAACAATAAAGAGCAATAGCAAAAAACACAAAAAAAGCTGGATCCTCTTCTAAACCAAGGATTCCAAAAAAAATCGTCAGAGAGCCTGAAATATACATTTCTTGTAAATCTGTTCGAGAATTTATATTTTGTTTGCTATCCATTATCGTCCCGAAGATCCATAAGGCTTTTTCCCTTATAATACCAATAATAAGGACCTCTAACATTACTGAGCTCTCGTTCTTTTTTTGTTAAAACTTCTCCCGCCGCAGCTGATAAAGTCATTTCTCTACCTTCATAAATAATTTTTTTTCTGCTTTTGTTTGTATCGCTTTCTGGGGCAACAGTGCAGGTTGTATTTTCGTCGTCAAGGAAAATTAATTTTTCCCCATCTTTTATTTCCACCATATTAAAATTAAAATTTTCAATATTTCTTCTTTCTTTTTCTTGCGCGTTGCCGACATTTTTTTTCTCGTCTTCGTTTTCAGCAATGTATTCATTTTTTATTGTAACTGGCTCATGCGCTAAATTTAACAATGCAGGTCGAGCGTCTTCAGGGGACATTTCAAAAAATTCTCTGCTCTTGTTAATTATTTTTTCCTTAAATTTTTCATGCAAATAGTTTTCTGCTTTATTGCAATCTTTCACTTTTATTGCACAGTCGAATTCAAAACGAAGAGGAACGCCCGTAGCACTAGAAAGAGCGTTTATTCTCTTCTCTACGCTGTCTGTCGTTTTTCCTATCTTGATAAGACCTTTCATACGAGGATTGGTGAGAATATAAACTATTCCTTCTCGTTCGTTTTTCAAGGAGTCTTGCGTCTCTTTTTCTTTACTTTCAAGTCTCTCTTTACGTTGTTGCAGGATTTCATCTTCGTACAACCAATTCAAAAGCGGTGCAAAACTTCCACGAATCTCTGTGTCGCGAATCACGCTGTAGATGTAATTCGTTAACTCGGTGATTTTTCTACTTTCATCTTCGATGTCTCCAAATTCATACCTTACGGCTCGTTCACCATCTAAAACCACGCAAGTATGGTTTATATTCTCTTTGTGATAAAGCCTTGCACCCACTGGAATTTTCAATCCATCGAAGGTGAAGATTTTTTTGGTGGGTGTTTTTTCTATTTCAGTCATTCCCCATCCCCTCTTGTGTTAGGTTGCGTTTTCTATTTGCTGATGAAGACTTCTGCGGCGAAAATCATGGTAGGTCCCCAAAATGCCATGAACGCCACCCCCATATAAAACATTCGCTGAAAATTGCGTGTCTCAGTACGCATCTCCTTCATCTCCGCACGCATCTCCATGCGTAGCTCCCTGATCTCTGCGCGTAGCTCCTTGATGTCAGACTTGGTCGCAACCCCATCCAACAAGACATCTTGCAAAACCCTCACATGCGCACGAGCTTGCCTATCGCTTACACCCCCCTTGCGTAAAGTGTCCGCATGCTTCTGCGTATCTAAAAGTGCCATTTTCCTTTTCTCCCTTCTCCTTACAGCATTCCCCCATCGAGTTTCCATCCTCCCTCACAAACACGAGAGAGTCAAGACAAATTCTCCATCTTTTTATTTTTGTTGTCTTTTTTATCTTCCCATCCCGCGAATCCGTTGCAATTCTCTCACTTCGCGTCTAGGGTTGGCTTTATGTTGTTGCGTCTCTTCCGCTTCTTTCTTTTTCTTCTTCTGCCCGTCGGGGTCGTGGGGAGATCTCTGTTGCGCTTCCTAGAGACGCTCGGCAGAGTTACCGCCTTCGGAGCCCTCTCGCTCTCGCATCTCTTCCGCCCCCCGCTCTACTTCGAGCAAATCCGCAAACAACTGATAGAAACAGGATACTACTCGCTGCCCGTCGTCGCCCTCACGGTCACCTTCTCAGGGATGGTGCTCGTCCTCCAATCCTACGCGGGCTTCCAAAACGCCTTCGCAAGCCAAGCCATTCCCGAACTCGTCGTGCTAGCTATCACACGAGAACTCGCCCCCGTCCTCAGCGGACTCATGGTCGCAGGTAGAGTGGGCGGCGCCATGGCAGCCGAAATCGCAACTATGCGCGTCAGCGAACAAATCGACGCCCTAGAAACCCTCTCCGCCAATCCCTATAAGTATCTGATCGTTCCCCGATTGCTAGCAGGCGCGCTCTGCCTGCCGTTGCTCGTGGTGATCGGAGACTCGCTGGGAATTTTGGGCGGTACCCTGATCGCCGTCTATAAACTGGGCTTCAATGCCGATCTCTATCTGCAATACACGCGCGCCGCCTTCGACCTCATCGGCTTCCTCTCCGGCGTGTGTAAAGCCTTCGTCTTCGGATTGCTCATCGCGCTCCTTAGCTGCTACAACGGATTCCACGCAACCGGCGGAGCGCAAGGCGTAGGACGAGCAACCACAAATGCCGTCGTTAGCTCCTCGATAGCTATCCTAGTCTTCAACTATTTCCTGACCGAACTCTTCTTCGCTCGATAGAAATCTCTACAGCAATTCTTCCCGCAATTCCTGCCGCAACGATGTCGAGACTCTGGAGCAAACTGCGTAAAAATCCCTTCGGTATCCACGCCGCGGTGAGCTCAGCAGAAACGCCCGCGAAGATCTCGGTGCGCGGTTTGGATAAATCGTTCGAGGGTAAACCCGTCCTCAAGGGTATCGATCTGGAAATAGAACGCGGCGAATCGATGGCAATCGTCGGACGCTCAGGCGAAGGTAAGTCTGTTCTCATCAAATGCATACTCGGACTGCTCACCCCCGACAAAGGCGAAATCCTCATCGACGGACACTCGCTAGCAAGCGAAGAAGGCGAGGCATTGCGCTCGACCATCGGTATCGTCTTCCAAGGCGGTGCGCTCTTCGACAGCATGAATGTCTGGCAGAATGTCGCCTTTCGTCTGCTACAACAAGGCACGAGCAAGCGCGAAGCCTCGCGTCGAGCATTGCAATGCTTGGACGCCGTCGAACTTCCCGCTCGTATCGCAGAACTAGATCCCAGCGAGCTGTCGGGAGGCATGCGTAAGCGCGTCGCCATCGCGCGCACGATGGCATCCGAACCCGATGTGTTGTTCTTCGACGAGCCAACCAGCGGGCTAGATCCCATCACAACCGATCTGATCAACGAGCTGATCGTCAATTGCACCAAGTCGCTGGGAGCAACCGCGATCACGATCACTCACGACATGAGTAGCGTCTATAAAACAGCAGACCGTGCCGCCCTCCTTTTCGACGGCAAACTCGTGTGGCAAGGCAGCAAGCGCGCCATGGCAAGCAGCAAAGATGCCTATGTGCGCCAGTTCGTTCAAGGCAAGGCGCAAGGTCCGATGACACGAGCTAGCGGTCAACCCCTCGACGGAGACAAGGATGGAGGCTTGGAGAAAAACAAGGACTCAAACAGCGGACAAGATAATGACGAAGACAACGATAAGGACAACGACCAAGATAACGCCGAAGACAACTATATCGCATCGGTATGAAGAAGGGACAAGCCTACCTCTGTCAATCTTGCGGCGTGCGGTTTTCGCGCTGGCAAGGCTCTTGCCATGCGTGCGGAGAGTGGGATTCGTTGGTATTGCGTCCTCAAGAGAGCGCGACAGCGGTGCGCGAGCGACGCGGTGGTGGCAGTGTGGGGGTAGGGGGGGGAGGATTTGGAGGGGGTAAGATAGCCAGAAGTGCGCCTGCCTCAGCTGCGCCGTTTCGTCCGCTGGGCGAAGAGACGGTAGCGTTGGAGCGTGTCGCTACGGGGTTGCAGGAGGTGGATCGTGCACTAGGAGGCGGACTAGTGCCTGGCTCGGTGCTGTTGCTGGGCGGCGATCCGGGCGTGGGAAAGTCGACGCTGGCTCTGCAGATCGCAGAGGCATTGCTCGCACGCTCCCACAAGGAGACAGACAAAGAGGTAGAGACAGCGGCAAATTTGGAGGTAGAGACGACAGGCAAAATCCCAGAACAGCGCTCGCCCGCCGTCTATGTGAGCGGAGAGGAAGATCGCGCCCAGCTGGCGTTGCGCGCCAAGCGTTTGCAAAAAGAAGGGGCAAAAGAAGGGGAGGAGAACTCTCTGTTCGAGTCGTTGCTATGCACGGCGCGCACCGACATCGATCCCGTGCTGGAGTGGCTGCGCGAACAGCCCAACGGAGAGCAGCTGCTCGTCGTCGATTCGATTCAGACGATGCGCACAGCAGGTACCGAAGGTAGTGCCGCCGGCTCTCTGACTTGCCTGCGGATGCTGACAGAGGTGGTGACACACTTTGCTCGGCAAAGCGGGATCGCCGTGCTGCTGATCGGACATGTGACGAAGGAAGGGCAGCTGGCAGGACCTCGACAGATCGAGCATATGGTAGATGTCGTCCTCTACCTTGAGGGAGAGCGCGGGCAGGGCTTTCGTCTCTTGCGCGCGGTGAAGAATCGCTTCGGCGCGCTGGACGAAATCGGCGTTTTCGAAATGCGTGGCTCGGGGTTGCGTGGGGTGGCGAATCCTTCGTCGCTGTTTCTCTCCTCCAACAGCAGCGAAGCGCCTGGCACAGCCGTGTTCGCAGGCGTGGAGGGAACGCGCCCCTTTCTGTGCGAGGTGCAAGCGTTGGTCACTCCCGCGCCGCCGGGCTCGCCGCGCAGGACAGCACTGGGTTGGGATTCAGCGCGCCTAGCGACGCTGTTGGCGGTGTTGGAGGCGCACGCAGATCTGCGTCTATCTTCGCACGAGGTATATCTGAATATTTCGGGCGGCTTGCGCATCAAAGAAACCGCTTGCGATTTGGCGGTCGCCTGCGCCATCATCTCGGCAGCGCGCAAGACAGCCATCCCTGCGGGATGGGTCTTCTGCGGCGAGATCGGACTGACAGGCGACATTCGCGCCGTAGGACAAACGAGGCTCCGCGCGACAGAGGCACAAAAACTGGGTTTCGCAAAAATGCTTTTGCATCAAGGCGCAAAGCATGCTAGCAAAGAGACAAGGGAAGGGGATTCTGCTGCAGAGGATGCATCGCATCGAAGCGTGAACAACGGAAAGTTTTCTTTTCAGCAAGTCTCTCGTGTGAGCGACCTTGCTCCGTGGCTCGTGCGCCTTGTCGCTGCCTCGACATCAGCCTCCGCCGCGCGCGCACCTGACGCAGCACCCGCAATAGTAAGAGCTGCGAGCTCTGGACGATGACACAACAATTTCTCTTTTCATCTCTATTCGTCGATCTCCTCGTTTTGGGCTTTATCTTCAGCTCGGGTATGCTGTCGCGGGGAAAGCGTTTTACTGGTGAGTTATGCCAGCTGTTGGCTTGGTTGGGCGCGCTCGGATTGCTCTACCTCGCCTATACCTACTCGGCACAGATATTCGGTGCCTTCTTCGACGACCGCAAGGTGATGTTGTTGTTTGTGGCGGGAGGGCTGTTTATCGGAATCTTTGCGGCTCTCTTCATCTTGACAGGCATGCTCGCGCGCGCTTTGCAGCGTTATGTCGCAGGGCGTCTCGATCGGATATTAGGGCTGCTCTACGGCGTTGCTCGCGGTGTCGTGATCGTTTGCGTCCTGTTGGGCTTCCTGAAAACCTACGGCGGAACGAACGCTCTGCCCGTGCAGATCACGCAAAGCGTCACTGCTCCATACCTGCTGCCTCTGACCGACTGGGCATGGGGATTTATGAGCGACATGCCGTGGGGAGGGCAGGCTTTGTGAGCGTCGCACCTCCTCTGTCGCTTCCTCCATCTATGGACTCGCAGGAGGCGGCAGACAGCGATGTGTTGCGCGAGGCTTGCGGCATCTTCGGCATTATCGGCAGCTTTGATGCCGCAGAGCAGACGGCGTTGGGCTTGCATGCTTTGCAGCATCGCGGTCAGGACGGTTGCGGCATCGTTTCGTACGACGGGCGTTACTTTCGGGCGGAGCGCGCCTTGGGGCTGGTCGGCGACAGCTTGGCGAAGCGCGAGAAGATCGAGCGTCTGCATGGCGTGCTGGCATTGGGGCATAATCGCTATGCGACCAGCGGCGTTGCCAAGGATTTAACGAATGTACAGCCTATGTTTGCCGAGTTGGATATTGGCGGCGTGGCTTTGGCGCACAACGGCAACTTCACGAATGGATTGAGCTTGCGTAAAAAGTTGGTGGCGGAGGGGAGTATTTTTCAGTCGCACTCCGATTCAGAGGTGTTGATACATTTGCTGGCGCGTGCGCGCGGCTCTCTGACAGAGAGGTTGCTGTCGGCGTTGGGCGAGTTGCGCGGGGGGTTTGCCATCGCCTTGCTTGCCAAGGATATGCTGATAGGCTTGCGCGATCCGCATGGCTTGCGTCCGTTGCTGTTGGGCAGTACGCGCGACGGCGGCGTGATCGTTACATCCGAATCGTGCGCGTTGGACATCATCGATGCCGAGTATCGACGCGAGATCGCACCAGGCGAGATTGTGGTCTTCTCGTTGCGGCGCTCGCGTGGGCTTGTCGAGGCGCGCTCGTTCTTTGGCGATAGGAGAGGGCAGGCTAAAAAAGACGACAACTCAAAAAACAAGAACGAGCAGGGCAAGGAGAAGAAAAAGCTGTTTTGCGCTTCCAAGCGTTTCGCTGCTCCTGTTGCTCGTCGTTCGTGCGTCTTCGAGCATATCTATTTTTCGCGTCCCGATTCACTCGTCGCCTCAAGTCCGCCGAACGGCGCGGAGAAGGGTAATGGTAGAGGGCAAGGTAGAGGTCGAGATAATGGCAATGGCAAGGAGAAGGAGGAGGTGTTGAAACGCTCGATCTATCAGGTGCGCAAGCGTCTAGGTGCGGTGTTGGCGGAGGAGGCGGTAGGATCGTTGCCTGCTTGCGACTGCGTCGTTCCTATTCCTGATTCGGGCGTTGCCGCGGCACTGGGCTTTGCTGAGGGGTTGGGGCTGCCCATAGATTTTGCAATCATCCGCAACCACTATGTAGGACGCACCTTCATCGAGCCTCAACAGGAGATCCGTCATTTCGGCGTGCGCTTGAAGCACAACGCGGACAAGGCGTTGTTGCGCGGCAAGCGCGTTGTGTTGATTGACGATTCGTTGGTAAGGGGGACCACTTCTCGCAAGATCATTGCATTGGTGAGACAAGCGGGAGCGTTGGAGGTTCATATGCGTATTGCGTCTCCTCCGATAACGCATCCGTGCCACTACGGGGTAGATACGCCTGAGCGAGACGAGTTGTTGGCGGCTCGATTGTCGGCAAAGCAGATGGCTAAGCATATCGGTTGCGACTCGTTGGCGTTTCTTTCGGCGGGAGGATTGTATCGGGCTTTGGAGGGGTGCGAGGGCGGAGATGCAGAGGGCGGGGGGTGGTGTAGTGCTTGCTTTACGGGGGTGTATCCTGTTGAGTTGATCGACGAGGAGTTTGGCAAGGCTGCTTATGGACAATTGAGTTTGTTGGCGAGGGAGTGATTCTTTTGTGAAAGAGTCGAAGGAGTTGAAAGAGTTGAAGGAGTTGAAGGGGTTGGAGGGCTTGCGATTGTTGTTGACGGGTGCTTCGAGGGGTTTGGGCAGGGCATTGGCGATGAGCTTTGCAGAGCGAGGGGTGAGGCTGATCTTAACGGGGCGCACGCAGGGGGGGCTGGCAGAGGTATCGAAGGAGATTGTAGAAAGGGGGTTTCCTGCTCCTGTGGTTGTTGCCTTGGATTTACGAGAGGGGACAGAGAAAGGCGCAGAGGGAGGCTCTGATACGGGGACGGGAGGAGGGAGTAGAATAGAGTTATTGGGGGGAATGATTGCGGAGCGGATCGGGGGATTGGAGGGAATTATTTTGAATGCGGCGTTATTGGGGGAGTTATCTCCTGTTGCGCATGGGGATGGGGATATGTGGAGGGAGGTATTTGATGTGAATGTGTTTGCTAATCGGAAATTAATAGAGAGTGTGCATGGATTGTTGTGTATGTCGGGGGGTTTTGTTATTGGGGTTACTTGTGGGGAGAAGCGGGGTGGAGCTTATTGGGGATGTTATGGGGCTTCTAAGGCGGCGATGGAGGTTATGTTGGAGAGTTATGGGAGGGAGTGTGAGAAGTTAGGTATAAGTGTTGCGTGTTGGGATCCGGGGAGGATGTCTACGGGGTTGCGGGGTAGTGCGTATCCGGGTGAATCTGTGGGCAAGGAGGGGGAGAATAATAATGGGAAGTATCCGATAACGGGGGAGACTGGTAGGGGCTGTGTAGAGATTGTGGAGGAGTGGGTTAGACGGAGGCGGGAGGGGGGAGGTAGTTAGTTGCTTGTGCTTTTGCGTTTTTTGAGAGGGGGGTAGTTTATGTTTGTTTGCCTTACTCCTCATTCGCTTTTTTAATAGCGGCTACAATAGCAATTTTGGTCGCGTGAACCCATTCGTGTCTATTGTCAAAGTTGGCATGAATATATTTTTCAATTTCTCTATATTTTTTTGTTTTGAGGGAATATTCTAACTTATACGCTCGATCGGGATCGGATGTTTGATAGGAATTCAGTCGTTGTGTTACATCTCTTGCAATGCCAACTTTATAAATATCAGGAAAAGCAGGATTCGATATAATGTAGATATAACCTGAATCTCTATCGACGGTGGTAGTATCGGTTGGCTTTGGCGGATCAGTAAGAAAATTAGGCTCTTTTCTAAAAATATCGGTAGGAACTTCTTTATCTAATCGCGCCCTTATAAAATCAAACGCTTTCGCTCCTACATCTATGCCTATCCATTCTCGCCCTAATTTCTCGGCTGCCACACAAGTTGTAGCGCAGCCACAAAACGGATCCAACACCATGTCCCCCTCGTTGCTACTTGTTTTTATAATGCGTTCCATTAACGCAAGCGGTTTTTGAGTTCGGTAACCTGTTTTTTCGTCGGCTATGCCTTGAATAAATGGAATTTTAAAAACATTGTCTGATTTTCCTTCTTTAAGATACGCTTTACGAACTACCCCGTTCTTATCATGGTATGTTTTAAATTTTTGACCCTCCTCGTCTGTCTTGTTGTAGCGTTTAACAGACTTCTCATCATACTTAAAAAAAGTTTCTTTATAGTTAAAGATGTATTTATCTCCTTTCGTATAGAAAAAAATGTTGTCATAATTTTTAGGGTAATTGACCTTTCCTCCATGTGGCTTGAAATAATGCCAGATAATTTCATTTTTAAACGATTTTTCTCCAAAAGCTATATCCAATATAATCTTAAGATAATGGCTCATTGTTTGATCGCAATGCAGATACAAACTTCCAGTATCTTTTAATACTCGATGGCATTCAATAAGTCGTATAGCCATATAAATTAAATAACAGTAATTCATTTCACTGCTAAACTGCTTTACTTCGCAAAGGTATTGAAAAAGCTTAGGGTTTTCAAATTCGATGAATTTCACCCATTCATCCTTAATATCTTCTTTTCTAAATATATCCTTAAACCCAGCTCCCTGAGCACTGCTTTCAATTGGCGAGACATATTCTTCGTTGGTGTTAAACGGCGGGTCAAGATAAATAAGGTCGATGCAATCTGAATTGATACCCTCAAGAATATCAAGGTTATCCCTGCAGAAAATTGTACGAGACTTTACATTAAGCATGAGTTGAAGCCCAAATAAAATACGACCAATAACTAATTCACGCCAAAAGTAGACTTTTCTAGCGGTTTGTCAATAAAAAAATACGCTTTTATACAATTTTGCTAGAAATCAGCACCGTCAAGCAAACAGCCCTCTCGTACCCCCCACCCCCCCCGCGCACGCCATAGCGCGTTGCTTGCAACGCGCGTACATGATGTTGCTAGCGTGCGCATGTTTTGCATCCGTCATAATACAAAGCCCGTCTGTTGCGTGAGCGCGTGCCTTTAAAAAGCACAAGCGCGAGCGCAACAGACAAGACAAGGCCAGACACGCTCAACTCCACAAAGAAAACAGAAAACAAAAACTCCCCCAAAAACCCTCCAAAAACCACTTCCGAAACCCCTACTTCCTCCGCAGCCCCAGCCCCTCCCCCTGTCCCGCAACTGCCTCCAATTCCGCACACCCCGCACGCATCCCCTCAATAATATCCCCAATCCCACTCGGATACTCCTCAACACGCCGTGTCCGCAAATTCACATATCCGTAAATCCACTCCGAAATCGCCGCAATATAATCTCCCTCGCTACCGCCCTCATCCCTCGCATAATGCAACCACAAAACATGAAACAATTTCCCGTTCGCTCCCAATACCCTCCCCTCAAACGATAACCGATAACCCTCCCTTACCTCCCGCCGATACCTTATCTGCGTCTCTAATGTGAAAAAGGAAGCCCCAACCCGTTCCCGATACTCCCCGTCAATACCCATCTCCTCCAACAAAGAAAACGAAGCATCCGACGCGCTAGAAATATACCACGCAACATTCATATGTCCGTTCGCATCTAAAGACTCGCGCCCCACAATCCCACCCCCAACCCGAAATGGATAGGACAACTGCTCGCTCACGCGCCCGCGCTCCGCTGCCTCAACAAACGACGAGCCTCCGCAAGACACCCCGCCCGATCATCCACAAAATTTCGAGAAATCCACCACGACTCAACCTCTCCTAATAATTTTCCCATCTGCACTCCCGCCTCAAGACCTTCCTCCCCCAAAATATCGCGCCCTCGCAGAGGAAAAAAAGGTCGCTCCAAACCCTTGAGCATACGCCACATCTCCCCCAACTTCTTTCGTTTCTCTGCCCCTGAATCTCCTGTGGGCATCGCCTCCTCCATCGCCGCGGCTACAACAATCTTATCCTCGACAACAACGCGATCCTCCTCATACAGCAGCCGCAACAACCCCTCGCGCGAAGAAGGCAGAGCGTCCTCCGCCATCGTCAATCTTCCTGCTTCGCAGACTTCTTGGACGACTTCTTAACAGATTTCTCGGATTCCTTCTTCGATGCCTTCTGGGTTTTCTCGTCTTGCTTATCTGCAAGTTTGGTCTCGAAGTTGTCTTCTTGGCTTTTTTCAGAATCTTGCGCCTTTTCCTCCGAGGACTCTAGTTTTTCCTCTAGTTTTTCCTCTGCTTTTTCTTCTTTAGTTTTTTTAGCGGGCTTTGCCTCTTTTCGCGTTTCTGCCTTGTTTGCTTCTCGTTCGGCGTTCTGTCGGGCTTGCTCTCGTTTGAGCGCCTGTCGCTTGGCTTCGTCCTCGCTGGGTGCAACGTTGATGTTGACGGCGACAGGAACTTCGGGGTGTAGGCGCACAGGCACAGCGAAAATTCCCGTCGAGCGCACAGGCTCTTCCAGCGTGACGAACTTCTTGCTGATGATCGTTTGCAACTGTTGTTCGATCGCTTCTGCGATGTCCTGAGGTCGGACCGAGCCGTAAAGATGTCCGCTTTCGCCTGCGGCTCGCACTAAGATCACCTCTTTTCCGTCGAGTTTTTGTTGTACTGTCTCAGCTTCGGCTTTTCGGGCTTGGTCTCTGGTGTCGATTTGTATCTGTTCTTTTTTGGCGCGTTTTCGATTCTCTACGGTGGCGAGCATGGCTTTACCTTGTGGCAGCAGCCAGTTGCGGGCGTAGCCTCGTTTGACCGAAACCTCGCTACCCGGAGCACCCAGATTGTCGATGCGCTCTAGCAGGATCACTTGCATAGCTAGAACTCCGTCAGCGTGCGATGTAGGGCAGCAGCGCGAGGTAGCGCGCGCGTTTGACGGCAGCAGCAAGCTCGCGTTGTTTCTTGCGCGAAACGCCTGAGAGGCGGGCAGGAATAATCTTCCCTCTTTCCGAGATATAGCGTTGCAGCAAGGCGATATCTTTGTAATCGATGACGGGCGCGCCTTCGCCAGAGAGCGGGCAGATCCTTCTGCGAGAGAAGCGGCGGATGCGCACCACGGGCGAGCGCAGATCCGTAGAGGAAGAGCTGTTTGCGTCCTCGCCTTCGTCTTTGTCCGCGCTTTCGTTTTGGCTTTCGTCTTTGTTGTCGTCAGACGGATTTTCTTCGGCGGTCATGATTTTTCATCGGTGTCGTTGGTTTCCGAATCTTTGTCTTCCTGCGCGTCGTCTGTCGAGGGGGTTTCGCGTGAGGTTTCGCTTGTTCGGCGTTCGCCGGTTCGAGTTGGAGTTGGAGATGGAGATGTTGTTTCTTGGTCGCGGTGCGCCTGAGCGGCGGCAATAGGGGTGGGTTGGGTTTCGGGTTGCGCTGTTTTGATGGTAAGAAGTCGGAGCAGGTCTTCGTTGAGGGCGAGGACGCGTTGCATTTCTTGGGTTGTTTCGGACAAGTTCGAGTGGTTGATGATGAAATAGTGTCCTTTGCGATTCTTGCGAATCGGATAGGCGAGGGTTCGTAGCCCCCAGGATTCGGCTCTGTCGATGGTTGCCTTGGCTGCCTTGAGGTCTTTTTGCGTCTTCGAGGCGATGCTCTCGGCTTGGCTGTTGGAGAGGTCTTGGCGTAGGATGAGAACGGTTTCGTAGTGGGGCATAGGGTGTTTTCCTAGTGGGTTTCCTGTGGGGGGAGCAAGCTCGGGGATAAATTCCTCTTGGGGATAAATTCTCCTCGCGCTGACTCGATAGCTCGCGTCTTGCGGCGCGAGCTAAGGAATTGGAGAGAGTGTAGGGGGGATACAAGCGGGGTGCAAGGCTTTTTTACGCAATCATCGAGAAAAAATGGAGGCTTGTGTTTTTGGCTGTGGAAACGCAAGACGAGCGAGCCTTAAGATTATTTTTGGGCGAAGAGAGTTTTGCGCATGGGGCACGAGCCGTCTTGCTCGCCTCGCAAAAAAGCGAGGCGAGAGGCGAGTGGCGGAGCGAGCAAAGCGAGCGAGCGTAGCTTAGAGCAGACGCAGTCCCCCCGCAAAAAGCGCGCCGCGAGCGGGCGCGTAAGCGCCTTCTACGCACGAGCGCACTTGTGCGCGTAGTGTGACAGCCCGCCCGTTTTTTCTCCCGCCTTCTGCCTCCCTCTGCTACACTCGCTGTCATGCATACCCAATCTCCCATCGTCGTCGCCATGTCTGGCGGCGTAGACTCTGCCACAACCGCAGCCCTGCTCAAAAAACAAGGGCACAAAGTCATCGGCATCACCCTGCAACTCCATCCATCTGCCCCGTCGGGGGAAACGCCCGCGCGCGCCAAAACCTGCTGCGCCGGCAGAGATATCTACGACGCGCAAAAAACCGCGAGAAAACTAGATATTCCTCACTATACCCTCGACTTCGAGGAACGCTTTCAAAATACCGTCGTCAAAGACTTCCTCCACAGCTACCGCAACGGAGAAACTCCGCTACCTTGCGTGCGTTGCAACCAGCACATCAAGTTCGACGCGCTGTTGCAAACAGCCGCAGAGCTTGGCGCGCAAGCACTCGCTACAGGACACTACGCGCGCATCGTTCCCAAAAACAACGCAAGGGATAACGACGCGCCCCAGCTTTTGCGAGGTGTCGATGGCAAGAAAGACCAAAGCTACTACCTCTTCGCCACAACAAAAGAGCAACTCTCCTTCCTGCGCTTTCCGCTCGGCGGCATGACGAAAGAGCAGACGCGCGAGCTTGCACGCGAGTTGGGCTTGCCGAACGCGGAGAAGGCGGAGAGCCAAGATATCTGCTTCGTTGCCAAGCACTACACGAAGCTGTTTCCTGAACTGCAAGGACAAGGACAAGGACACGGACAAGGACAAGGACGGGGAGGGGACAAAGGACAGACGAAGGGCGAGATTCGCGACATCGATGGCGCGCTACTGGGCGAGCACGAGGGAATTGCGGGCTACACCATCGGACAACGCAAGGGGTTGAGGTTGGGAGGCTTGGCTGAGCCGCTCTATGTTGTGGGAATCGACGCTGCGCGCAACATACTCAAAGTGGGTTCGCACGAGGACTTGAGCGTGCGTGCAGTGCACCTGCGCGAGGTCAACTGGCTGGGCGAGCGGTTGCAGGCAAGGGAAAAAAAAGGGCAAGAAAAAGGACAAGAGCATGGATTTGGGGAGGAGGTGAGCGTGAAGTTTCGCTCGTTGATGGAGCCTGTGACAGCGCGTTGTAGCTTGCGGGGGCAGGAGGGGTGCTTGCGGGTTGTCTTTGCGGAAAAGCAGTACGGCGTTGCTTGCGGGCAGGCTTGTGTCGTCTATCGGGGCGAGCGCGTGCTAGGGGGAGGCATCATCGATCAAACGGTGAGCGCGTATGAGTATCAGTCGCAGTCGCAGTATCAGCGCGTGTTGGAGGTAGCCGAATGAGCGAAGCAGAAACAAGCCAGCAGGAACAGCTTGCGCGTTTGGCATTGTTGGCGCGCCTGCGTGTTGGGACAGGAGGGTCGGCGGACTTTGCCGCGATTGCCGAATGGTTCGAGAAAGTTAAAAACATCGACACGGAAGGCATCGAGCCCATGACGAATCCTAGGGAAGAGAAAGTGCCTTTGCGTGCAGACAAGGTTAATGATGGCAAGGTGCGCGATGCCTTGCTTGCGAACGCTCCCGATGCGCAGCATGGGTTTTTTGTCGTACCTAAGGTTGTCGAGTAGCCGTGACGAATCCCTGCGATTTATCGCTCTTAGAAATGAGCAAGCTTTTGGCTTGCGGCGACCTCTGCCCTGTGGCGTTGCTGGAAGAAGTGTTTAAGCGCGTCGAGAAAAACAAGCATCTCAACGCATTTATAACTTTAAACAAAGAAGGCGCGTTTCGACAAGCAGAGAAGAGTCGCCAACGCTTAAAAGAACGCTTAAAAGAAGGGCAGGGGAGAAAGTCGCAAGGTGTTTCTTTAGAAGGCATTCCTCTCGCCTATAAGGATATGTTTTGCACTGAGGGTTTGCGCACGACGGCGGGCAGTCGCATGTTGGAAAACTTTGTGCCGCCCTATTCGGCGCATGTCGTGGAGCTGTTGGAGGCGGAAGGGGCAATCTGCGTAGGCAAGTGTAACCAAGACGAGTTCGCCATGGGCTCCGCCAGTATCACAGGCTTCAGCGGTGCGGTCGTCAGTAAAGCAGGCAAAGATCTGAGCGCGGGTGGCTCGTCGGGCGGTTCAGCCGTAGCAGTGGCGGCGGGTATTGTGCCTGCCGCGCTCGGCACAGACACCGGCGGCTCGGTCAGGCAGCCGGCAGCCTTTACGGGTTGCGTCGGTGTCAAGCCCACCTACGGACGCTGCTCGCGCTTCGGCATCATCGCTTACGCCTCCTCGCTCGATCAGGCGGGACTGTTCGCACGCTCGGTGGAAGATGCCTTTGCCGTACTTAACCATATCATTGATTTCGACGAGCGTGATATGACAAGTATAAATTTTTACGGCGGAGAAAAAATTAAATCTAACTTTAATATAGGCGTTCTTTTACCTTCGTTAGATGTTGTAGAAAAATATCCCGCCCTATCCGAGTGGCTAAAAGGTATGGAAACCTTGCTAGGAAAAAAAGTTATCGAAGAAAACATGGTTTCGGGCAAAAAACACACAATCAACAATGTCAATCTCCAAAGCCTTGAGAGCGGTGCGTTGGAGGCTTACTACATTATCGCCATGGCGGAAGCCTCGTCTAACCTAGCGCGCTACGACGGCGTGCGCTACACGCATCGCGCCGTCGAGCCCAAAGAAGGTTATACTATCGATGAGATGATCAGCAAAAGTCGTAGCGAAGGCTTTGGCTTTGAAGTGCAACGGCGTATCCTTATGGGAACGCATGTCCTTTCCTCTGGTTATTACGATGATATTTATGTAAAGGCGCAAAAAATTCGCCGTCTCGTCTCCGAGACCTTCCGCAACATTTTTGAAACTTACGATATCTTGCTTTCTCCTGTAACACCCACGAGCGCTTTTACGCTTGAGGAGGCAAAAAGTTTTTCTCCACAAGCGATGTACCTACAAGATTTCTTCACCGTCCCCGCCTCCCTAGCAGGATTGCCTTGTCTCTCTATGCCGTTTATTAAAGACGTTAGCGGACTGCCGATAGGTTTGCAAGTTATCGCCCCCGCCTTCCAAGAAGAACGCTTGTTTGCTGCTGCAAGCCAGCTCGAGCAAAAAATCGGATACAAGGCATGACCTCCCCTACAGATTCCTCGTTGCCTGACGGTTGGGAGATGGTCGTAGGGCTTGAGGTGCATGCGCAAATCAGCAGCGTCTCGAAACTCTTTTCAGGATCAGCGACCGCCTTCGGCGCAGAGCCGAACAGCCAAGTCAGTTTTATCGATGCCGCCATGCCGGGCATGCTGCCCTCGCTCAATCGCACTTGCGTCGAAAAAGCTTTGCGCACTGCCATAGCCCTCGGAGGTATCGAGAGCGTGAACAGGCACTCGGTCTTCGAGCGCAAAAACTACTTCTACCCCGACCTGCCGCAAGGATACCAAATCTCGCAGTTCGCCCTCCCCCTCATGCAAGGCGGTCGCGTCGCCATCACGCTAGAAGACGGCACGACGAAAACTATCGCCAAAACTATCTCTTTGGAACGATTGCACATGGAACAGGACGCAGGAAAATCGCTCCACGACATGATCGCAGGCAAAACCGCGATCGACCTCAATCGCTCAGGGGTAGCCTTGATGGAAATCGTCTCGAAACCCGAACTCGCCTCGCCGCAAGAAGCCTCCGCCTATGTCGCAAAACTGCGCAGCATCCTACGCACCATCGATGCCTGCGACGGAAACATGCAAGAAGGCTCGCTGCGCGTCGATGCCAATGTCTCGGTGCGCAAAAAAGGCGACCCAAAACTGGGAACGCGCTGCGAAATCAAAAACCTCAACTCATTCAAATTTATGCGCCAAGCCATCCTCTACGAAGCACAAAGGCAGGTAGCCTTGCTAGAAGAGGGAGACAGCGTCGTACAGCAGACGCGCCTGTTCGATAGCGCGAAAGGCACGACGCGCAGCATGCGCTCGAAAGAAGAAGCGCACGACTACCGATACTTTCCCGATCCCGACATTCCTCCGCTGGTGATCGAGAGGGCGTGGCTTGAAGAGATTGCAGAAAATATGCCTGAGCTGCCCGATGCGCGTCGCGCTCGTCTCATAGAGGAGCACGGACTCTCTGGCGACGAGGCTTCTCTGTTGGGGGAAGATGCCGCGAGCGCAACCTATTTCTCGACGCTGGCAGCCTCTGTTCCCGCCAAAACGGCAGCAAACTGGATGACCTCTGAGCTCTTCGCGCGCTTGAGGACGCACGAAGTCGAGATCGATGCCGCAGCCAGTCGTTTGCGTCTGCCCGCCGAACGTGCCGTCAAACTGCTATTGCTGGTCGAGAAAAAAATCATCTCGGCGCGCGCCGCCAAAACCCTGCTCGATCGCATGCTCGAAAGCGACGAAGAGCCCGCAACGCTCGTCGAAGCGATGGGCTTGCAGCAGATGGGCGACGAGAAAACTCTGCTGCCCTTGTTGCAAGCCTTGCTCGACGAGAATCCGAAGCAGTGCGAAGCCTATCGAGGCGGCAAGCAGGCGGTCTTCGGATGGTTCGTCGGACAGGCGATGCAGCGCAGCAAAGGACGCGGCGACCCCAAGGTCGTGAACGCTCTGCTACGACGCTTGCTCGACACACAAGAGGAGCGAGGCGCACCATAAGCAAGGTAACAGGACGACAACAAACGCCAACAAAATTTTTGTGGAAAACTTTTGTTTCTTTGTAAAATTCATTTGCCAAAGCTTGCAAGAAGTTGTAGCATGCGCCTCCGATGGAGAGGTTTGCCTCATTCCTAAGTGCTTTCTTGTTGCATCAAGCAGCATAGGAGAGCACTTGGCACAAATCTTGATTTTACAGGACATAGAGTTAACGAGAGAAGGAACATTTTATGACTTCAAGCAACTATCGCGTCCGTCGCCGCTCTTTGGTTTCCCAAAAAGCAGGAGACGGAGGCTCGGCGCTTTTGCCGACAAAACGCAAGGCGCTCTCGCAGCGCTACAACAGCGCGCGGCGTAAAATTGCGATCCCCTCAGACAAGAAGTCTAGGCTTCGCGATGCGACCCTCATGTGGCGCACCTCGCGCGGCGTGCGGGCGTTCCATCTTCCCGTCTCGCGCCAGCGCATGCTTTTGGCTAGCGCGTGTGTGAGCTTGTTCATCGTCGCCTCCTTTTCGGGATGGCTCTTATGGCAGCGCGGCGAGATCGCCGTAGAAAAACGCAGGTTAGAGGACAGCGCAGCCCTTCTGCGCGTGGCGCACAACGCCTTGCTCGATGGCGGAAACGGACTTTCGGGCCGTTCGCGCTCGACAGCATTGCTTGCGATATTAGAGCCCGACCTGAACAAGAAGGAACGCAGAGAGAAGGATCTGCGTCTTTTGCGCGATCGCGATGACTTGAAAAAAGTCTTGCGGCGCACAGAGCGTTTTTTGTCTCGTGCGCGCAATCGCAACAGCGATCTGGCTTTGGAGCGTATTGCTCTAACCCAAAAGAACGAGCGTCTTCACCGAGATCTTCGGGCTTTGAATCAGGATTTGTCGTTCAGGCGCACGGCGTTGAACGATGCCGAGAAGCTTCGTTCGAGTGCGGAAGATCGCCTTGCCTCTGTCGAATCGAGCGCGTTGTCTTTGTTGAAAGATCTGCGCGGCGTGTTGGGGTCGAACAAAGATAGTCTACGGGCTTCGACGGACGATCCGATGGTGGCAATACGCGATTTGGCGAAGGATGTTGCCAAAGAGGCGCGAGGGCGTCGCAAGCGGCTCACCTACTATTCGGAATCGTTGGACTATGCGATTGCGGGGTTGGAGCGCACAGTTTTCAACATGGGCATTATGCCCGATTTCTTGACGGGTTTGGGCTACACCATTTCGCCCGTTATCGCGAGAGGTGATACTTCGGGGTCGAACGGAGACGATTTGTTGAGCGCAGGCTTGGGAGGTCCTTTGGACGGAGAAGCTGTAGCAAAGGGGAGCGAGGATGATACAGAGGACGACGGTCGAACTTTTGCCGATTTGGACGACAAGTTTGAACGCTTCGATGCCTTGCGCAAGTTGGTGGGCTGCATGCCTTTGTCGCATCCGTTGCGCGGAGGTGGGCGTTTCATCAGCGGCTACGGCAGACGGACAGATCCTTTCACGCGCGAGCCTGCGATACATTACGGCATCGATTTCGGAGCATGGTATGACACGTCTGTTTATGCGGGCGGCAAGGGTCGTGTTTCCTTCACCGGTTACAGAACCGACTACGGTCGTGTAGTCGAGATCGATCATGGATGCGGCTTTCTGACGCGCTACGCGCATTTGGGCGACATTAGTGTGAAGGTTGGCGACGAGGTCGATGGAGAAACTATCGTGGGAGCCGTCGGCAACACGGGACGCAGCACGGGTCCGCATTTGCACTACGAGGTAAGGTTGCAGAACAACCCCTTTGATCCGAAGCCTTTTGTCGACGGGGTGCGCGATGTTTTCTAACAACAAGGAAAAGGGCAAACCTTCTGTGCCTGCCGTGTCGCAGGCGATCGACCTGAAGCAGGAGTTCATCGAGCTGGAGGAGGGGGCACCTTCGATCTTGAGTCGCGCGGTTTTCGTAAAGGGAAATATTCAGAAAAACGGAGACATGCATATGGAGGGAACTTTGCAGGGCAACATGCGGGCGAGGACGCTCACCTTGGGATCGACCGCGCAGGTGCGAGGCAATATATCAGGAGATCATGTCAGGTGTTCGGGAAAGGTGGAGGGAAATATCACGGCAAGGGTCGTCGAGTTGTTTTCAACCGCTCGCGTGAAGGGAAATATAGTTCATGAGACTTTGGCGATCGAGGGGGGAGCTCAGTTGGACGGGATGTGTCGGAGGAGCGGCGATTTGTCCAAGTCGATGGAGAAGGTTTTGCAAGAGGACGGATTCGATCCAACGGTGAGCCCGACCGACAACGGAATCACCGAGAAAAAGGGCGGAAGAAGTGTTATGGGATTCGGCGTGCCGAACAATAAGGACAAGGCGGCGGTGGTCGCAACAAAGCCTTGAGGCGTTAAAGCGCTACGCGCGCGTTGTTTTCTTGTCAAAACACAAGTTCCGTTTCTTGGGTTTTTACCGCTACCAGTTAACATTAATAAACAAAGCAAGTCTGTTGCACGAGCGCAACAGATATACATAAACCAACCTTCATTAAGACAAATCTATTAACTTAAATCAAATTCCCCTGCGTCTCTTCCTTCTCTCCTTCAAGCACCTCTTCCCCCTGTCCGCACATCTCCAAGAATCTATCCTCGTCCATAATCTCCACACCCAACTCTCCCGCAATCCGAACCTTGCTGCCAGGTTTCTCCCCAACAACTAAATAATCCACACCCCCAGACAAACCCACAACAACACGAGCCCCCGCACGCTCCGCAAACTTTCGTGCCTGATTCCTACCAAACCTCACCAAACTGCCCGTAAAAACTAATGTCTTTCCCGTAAGAGCACTCCTCCTCGTGTTCTCAACCCCGACCTCCTCGTCCGTAACCTCGATCTCATCCAACAAAGCCTCCACTGCAGAGGCATTTGCAACCTCGGCAAAATAACGCGGAATCACAATAATCTCCTCCGCCGTCAATCCATACAATCCAACCGTGTCCTCCGAAACCTCACCTAGCATCGCCTCAAAAAAATTACGGAACGAACAACCCTTCAAACCCGCTCGCTCCGCAATCTCGCGCGCCCGCGTCACACCCACGCTCGGAATACCCAGCCCATACAAAACACGCGAGAAAACAATTCGCCTGCGACGCTCGATCACATCCAACAAGCTGCCGAGCGATTTCTCTTGCCAACCCTCCAACCCTAAAATTTTCTTTCGATTTTCCTCCCTGCCCAACGCGAAGATATCTCCCACCTCTGCCAACAATCCCTGCTCGCAAAACAACGCGATCGACTTTTCCCCTAACCCCTCTAGGTCGAACGCAAGCTTCGAGGAAAAATGTCGCAAGCGCGCCACCCGTTGCGCAGAACAAGAACGATTCATACAACGCAACGCAACATAACCCTCGCTACGCTGTACCGCCGAGCCGCAAGCGGGACAGTGCCGCGGAAAAACAAACGAGGCAGAGACTTCTCCATCATTCTTGCCGCCAGTCTGTTTTTTATTTTTCGGACGTTTTTCCAACAGCACCCGCTCGACCTTTGGGATCACGCCGCCTGCTCGCACGATCTCTACCCAGTCGCCTATGCGGATATCCTTGCGTCGCAACTCCTCCTCGTTATGCAGGGTTGCGCGCGCGACGCTCACCCCTCCTGCCATCACCGGCTGAAGATGTGCGACAGGGGTGAGAACGCCACTGCGACCGACCTGAACCTCGATGGCAAGAACGCGCGTGGTCACCCTGCGCTCAGGAAACTTGTGCGCGACAGCCCACAGAGGATGATGACTGCCCTCTCCCAACAAAGCCTGCCAACGCAAGCTGTTCGCCTTGTAGACTAAGCCGTCCGCCTCGAACAGTAAGTCCTCGCGCCGCGCGCACTGCTCAAAGTAAGTGCGCGACAGTGCTGCCTCGTCCTCGCACAGAAAGGTTTTTACAATAGGCAAGCCCATCGCTGCCAACAGCTGCATCTGCTCCTCGGCGGTGGAGGCAAGCGGTAACTTCGCCTTTCTATTATCTTGCTTTGCGTCTTGCGAGAAGGCTCCGACTCCCCAGGCTTGAAAACGCAACGGACGCGAGGCGGCAACGCTCGCATCCAGCTGTCGCAAGGTACCCGCCGCCGCGTTGCGCGCGTTCGCAAAAACCTTCTCGCCCTTATGCTGCTGCTCTTCGCACAGCAGGCGAAATTTCTTTTTCTCGATATAGACCTCGCCGCGCACCTCCAAGAAATCGAGCGCGCTCTCGATGCGTTGCGGAATGTCTTGAATGGTGCGTAGGTTCAAGGTCACATTTTCTCCCTGCTTGCCGTCGCCGCGCGTTGCTCCGCAAACAAACTCTCCTCGGCGATAGTGCAGGCTGGCGCTCACGCCGTCTATTTTAGGCTCGACGAGGACAGCCACCGCCGCATCGCTTGCAAGTTTCAAATCGCGCCGAATGCCGTTGAGAAATCTTGCAACATCCTCCGCCGAGAAAGCGTTGTTGAGCGAAAGCATGGGCTTGGGATGGCGAACATCGCCAAACTCCGCCTTAAGCTCCGCCTTGAGCGAGCCTCCCACGGAATCCAGCGCAGAATTAGGCAGGAAGTTATGGTGTTCGTCGAGTTTTTTCAGGCGTTCCCTGAGTGCGTCGTACGCGGTATTCGAGAGGTCGGGGTCGTCTTGGCTGTGGTAGCGACGGTCGGCATCGACGATCGCTTGTTCCAGCCGCGCTCGCTCTGCCTGTGCCTCCTCCAGCGACAGGTTCTCTACGGCGCGTCCTTCGAGCGGCTGCTTGGAATTGGTCTTTGAGTTGTCGATCAGGGTTGTGGCTCGGCTTCTTGCAAGGATTCGCTTAAGGATTCGTTGTCGGCGGCAGCCATCAGTGCTTGTGCTGCCTCGCGTGCCTGCTGCGTGATCGTCGAGCCTGCCAGCATGCGCGCGACTTCTTCCCGTCGCGCATCGCTGTCGAGGGCGACTACTCGTGTGGAGGTGCTGTTGTCTGCTTGTTGTTTTTCAACGCGGAATTGTTGCTGTCCGTAGGCTGCGACCTGCGGCGAGTGGGTGATGACGAGAATTTGTCTTTTGTGCGCTAGTCGCCGTAGTTGTCGTGCAACAGCAGAGGCGGTCGCACCGCCGATACCGCTGTCGACCTCGTCGAAGACTAGCGAGTCAGCAAGTCCTGTGTCGGCAAGGGTGACGCTGACGGCTAGCAGTACGCGGCTCAATTCTCCTGCCGAGGCAATTTTGTGCAGCTTGTCGGGTTCGTAGTTGGCAAGCGTGGCGATGCGGAAGCCGATCGTCTCTAGCCCTGCTGCGCCGGGCGTTGCGGGCTGCAAGTGGGCTTCGAAGCGGGCTTGCTCTAACTTCAGGGAGGGGAGGATCGCGTTGATCTGTTGTTCGAAGGGCTGCTTTGCCTCAAGGCGCGCCTGCGAGAGTTCTTGCGCGGCTGTGTTGTAGGCTTGCTCGGCATCAAGCGCGAGGGCATCAAGGCGTTCCAGCTCGGTGGAGTCGTCTTGGATGATCTCTAGGCGTTGTTGCAGCTGTGCCAAGAGTTCGGGGAGTTGCTCGCAAGGCACGCGGTGTTTGCGGGCGACATCTCTGAGGGCGTAGAGTCTTTCTTCGAGCTGTTGGAGTCTTTCGGCATCGCCTTGTATTTTTTCGGAGGCGTCTTGCAGCAGGCTACGTGCTTCTTGCGCGCCGTTGAGCGCGTTTTCAAGGGCGATCACGATGGGCTGCAAGGTTGAGGCAGCTACCTTTTCTTGCTTGGCGAGCAGCGCGAGTGTTTTTTCCAACAAGCTCTCTACGCCGACGCTGGAGTTCTCTTCTACGCCGCCTGCCAGCGTTGCGTGCGCGAGCGTCAGGGATTGTTGCAGTTGTTCTGCGTTGTTGAGCAAGTTTCGCTCGGCTTCGATACTTTTCTCCTCGTCCTTTTGGGGGGTCAGCGCGTCGAGTTCTTGGACGGCGTGTTGCGTGAAGTCTGCGTCAAGGGCTGCTTGCTCGGCGAGTTTGCGGGCGAGCTCGTGTTGTTCGCGCGCCTCGCGTGCGCTCTGCCATCGTTGCCCCACGAGCGCGCTTTGCGCCGTTAGTTTAGCGAAGGCATCGAAGAGGGTTCTGTGCGTTGCGCTATCTAGCAATCGGCTTTGGTCGAATTGTCCCTGTACGTCGACGAGTTGTTGTCCGACGAGCTTGAGGAAACTGACCGAGACGGCATTGTCTTGGAGGAAAGCTTTGCTTTTCGCGTCTTTGTTGATGATGCGTCGAATAAGAATATCGTCGTCGTTGGCGAGGTCGATGGCGTGCTCTTCGAGAATCTTCCGCAAGGGATGTTGCGGTGGAATGCGGAACTGAGCAGAAACGGAAGCCTGGCTGCATCCCTTTCTCACCAGCGAGGAGTCAGAGCGTGCACCAAGCACCAGCGCGAGCGAGTCGAGCAGCATGGATTTTCCTGCCCCCGTCTCGCCAGACAGGACGGTGAGTCCGTCTTGGAAGGCGAGCTCGAGTTTTTCGATGAGCACGATGTTGCGAATGCTGAGCCCGAGCAGCATGGTGTTCGTGTGTCAGGGTTGCGGAGTTTGTTTCGCGGGAAGTGCAGCAGGAGAGGGAGCGTTAGCGGGTATTCTGAGGACGGTTCGGATATGTTCGGGGGTGTTGGATTTCAAAGTCTTGCGAGCAGATTTTTTTGTCCAGCGACTTTCGGGGTAGTTGATATGGAGGAAGTCTTGCCAGAGGATTGCCTCTTCGAAAAGTCCGAGGCTGAGGGAGGATTCGACGAGGCGGTAGAGCATTTCCGGTGTGTAGAGGTTGGTCGGGTATTCCGAGAGGGCTTCCAGTATTTGCTGGGCGGCGGCGAGGGGTTCCTTGTTGCGTAGGTAGAAGCGTGCCGATTGCATGTTGTGTGCGACAAGTTGGGTTTGAATCAGGTTGAGCTTGGTTTTCGCGTCTTGCGCGTAGGGCGAGATGGGAAATTTATTGATGAGCGTTTGGAAAGATTCTTCCGCTTGTATCATGTCGACTTGTGTTCGTTCGACGTGTTGTACGTTTTGGAAGTAGATGAGTCCTTTAAGGTAGAGGGCGTAGGCGAACGACGGCGAAGAGGGGTAGGCTTGGATGAAGGACTCGACTTCGACGAGGGCTTCGACTTTTTGCTTGGTTCTGTAAAGGGCGAAGGCGAGCAGGATTTGCGCGCGCGGGGCGAGATCAGAGTAGGGGTGGTCGTGCGCGATGATCTTCAGATTCTTGACGGCTTTCTTGTAAGCGTTGTTTCTGAGAGCGGCTACCCCCTTTGCAAAGTGTTGTTGGATTTGCTGTTGGGAGAGGCGAGGGATGAGGTCGCTCTTTTTTGAGGCGCAGGCCGCAGCGAGAATCAGCGCGAAGGCAGCGATCAAACTGAAAACAAGGGTTGCAAGACGCGAAAGCCGAGCGGAGAGGATGCGTTGGGGAGGGAGAAGCATGGAGATGAGTTGTAGCGCGGGCGGGGAGGGCTTGCAAGCGAAAAATCGCTACAAGGAACGGGGGGTTCTATCGACAGAAAGCGTGTTGCACCCTTCAAGGCACTAGGAGGCACGAGCCTTCTTCTCGTAAGTGCCTTCCCGATTTAAGAAAGCAAGACACTGATTCGCACCGATTCGCTCGGTTTCGGTTCTTTTTTTCTTTTGGCGACACAAGATAGAATTTTTCTTCCGCTTATAAAGTTTGGGGAATCACCTTCTTTTAAAATCCTTGATTATTGAGGCTTTTGACAGGTGAGTGGTGCAAAGGGTGTAAAGGATGTCATTTCCCTGTTTTTTATTGCCTATGAGCTTGCGTTATTAACTTGCGTTATTATCTTTTGTAGTTGTATAAAACTTTAAAATTGCTATTTATTTCAATAATCTTGGAGGAGGAATGGCCATGAGACACGAAAACATCGTAACCCCCGTCACCTCAAAAAGCGAGGGGGATGAGGGGAAACGCAACAGAAAAACCCGAATCTTTAGTGCCTTGTTATCGGCGAGTGCGCTTGGCGTGTTTCTCGAAGGTTGTGGTGGCGCAGACACAGGTAGCGGCTCAGGCACAAGCGGCGCTGAAGCCAGCGGGGTTGGCGCATTGGCAGCTTCAAGTGCCGTCACCTTCGCGGGTTCGACAGACATCGTCTCTGAAGGTTCGGCAGGAACGGTCTCTGAAGATTCGACATATATCGCCAACCCGATTAGCTCTGCTCATGCCGAGCCCGATTTTTTCACAGGCTTTGATGCTGCCAACACCTTCAGTGCCTTAATTTTTAGCGGCTTCAGTGTCGATGACACCCTTATGCGAGGTGCGGATACCCTTCAGGGCGACGCAAATGTCGATACCTTTGCGGGCGGCGCGGGTGCCGATATCATTGATGGACGTGCGGGTGCAGATATCCTTAACGGCGGTGCGGATGCGGATACTATTCTCGGCGGCGATGGCAATGACACTATGCACGGCGACACCGATGCGGACACACTTCGGGGCGGCAAGGGCGGCGACACTATGTACGGCGGCGCGGGAGCAGATATCCTTCTGGGTGGCGATGGCGACGACACTATGCACGGCGACGCAGGGGCGGATACTTATATGTTCAACGCAGGCGATGGTACGGATACCATTACAGATAACGGCGGCAGACTAGTCTTTCTACAGGGGGCCAACAGAGTCTATGCAGGAGCAACCTACACCTTCGTCTACGGACAAGGCGAGGCTGTAACGCTCACGGTTTCCAAGAACGGAAGCACGCTCAATGTCATAGAATTCACTAGCGATCCTTTGAACTACGATTTCTTCACGCGTAGCGGTAGCATCGACACGCTCATCCCTGCCAGATTGCTTGTTGTGCCACTGAGAGTGGGTAGCGAGGAAACCCCGTTTGTCGCAACGGCAGATGCCGACATCTTTGCAGGATCGGAAATCTACAATTGGGTGAGCTACGCAGAGTCGGATGAAGGTGTTACCATCGACCTTAGCCCTGTTGCACCTGCTACTGCCACGGTCTCCGGAGGTTGGGCTAGAGGCGACACGCTTACCGCTATTCGCAACCTGATTGGATCTAGCCTTGCCGATACCTTGATCGGTAACGGCGCGGACAACAACTTCCGCGGCGGCGAGGGAGCAGACACGCTCAACGGCGGCGCGGGAGAAGGGGATACCGCCAGCTACGAGTTTGCAAAAGAAGGAGTAAGGGTGACCTTCGCTCTGACAGGAGAGCAGCAAAGCGATTTCGACGGAACGCATGGCTTTGCAGCCAACAACAACGAAGCCGTGGGCGACATTCTCACCGACATCGAGCATATCAAAGGCTCCAACTTCAACGACTGGCTGACAGGCGATGCCTTGAAAAACATCCTTCGAGGGCTCGGCGGCAACGACCGTCTTGAGGGCGGAGGAGACAACGACGAACTCTACGGCGGCGAGGGCGACGACACCCTCGTAGGCGATGAGGGCGAAGACATCTTGGACGGCGGAGCGGGAACAGACACCGTCGCATACCAGTATGTCGGCGGAGGAATCAGAGTGAACCTCGCGCGGACAGAAGCGCAAATCGACTTCGACGGAACGCATGGCTTTAACGCCAACGACAACGACGCCGTGGGCGACACCCTCGCCAACATTGAAAATATCAGAGGATCCAACTTCGCAGACTGGCTGACAGGCGACGATAACGACAACAAGATTCAGGGAGAAACAGGCAACGACCGCCTGGATGGCGGCGCAGGCGCAGACACCTATCTGTTCGGCGCGGGCGACGGCACGGATACCATCTCCGACGACGGAGAGGACAACAACATCGTCTTCTTGCAAGGGACAGGCAACGCCTATGCGGGCGCAACCTATACCTTCGTCGGCGGACAAGGCGATGCCGTAACGCTCACGGTGAGGGATAGTAACAGCAACACGCTCAATATCATCGAATTTACTAGTTATCCTTCGGGTTACAGCTTTTCTACCCGTGTTTATGCGGGTGATGGCAGCTACACCGACACAGCCATCGATCCCACCTTGCTTGTTCTGCCGCCGAGGTTGGGCAGCGAAGAAAACCCCTTTGTCGCAACCGATGCCCCCGACACCTTCGTAGCCTTGCAGGGCGCGGACTGGGTGAACTACGCGGGTTCGGAAGACGGGATCACGATCTATCTCAACGATGACCCCATCTATACCTCTGACGGTTGGGCTGACGGCGACGAGCTCAGCGGTATCAACAACCTGATCGGATCAGACGAGGAAGATGATTTGGTCGGCAACAGCGCGGACAACATCATCAGAGGCGGCGACGGAGACGACACGATCACGGGAGAAGAAGGAGAAGATACACTCCAAGGCGGCGACGGAAACGACATGCTGCAGGGAAACGAGGGCGCAGATACAATCGATGGCGGTGCAGGGACGAAAGACATTGCTACCTACGGCAACTCTTCTGGCAAAGGCGTCAGGGTAAGCCTTTTGTTGCAAGGGCAAGGGCAAAAGCAAATAGATTTTGACTCAACGCATGGCTTTACCGCCAACGGCAACGAAGCCGTGGGCGACACCCTCACCAACATTGAAAACCTCGAAGGCTCAGACAACAACGACTGGCTTACAGGCGACAACAACGACAACGAGATACATGGAAGAAATGGCAACGACCGCCTTGAGGGCAACGCGGGCAACGATGCCCTCTACGGCAATTTTAACGACGACGCACTCTACGGCGGCGAGGGCGACGACTTTCTAGAGGGCGGGCTGGGTGCGGACATCCTCGACGGCGGTGAGGGAGAAGACACAGCTTACTATGATTCCTATCCCCCTCCAACCTTTATGAGAGGGGTCAGGGTTGATCTTTCTAATACAGAAGCGCAGCAGGACTTCGAGACAAACAGCTTTGGCTTTAACGCAAACGACAACGAAGCCGTCGGCGATGTTCTCACCAACATCGAAAACATCGAGGGCTCAAGGCTAAACGACTGGCTGACAGGCAACTACCAGAACAACATCCTGCGTGGACTAGCGGGCAACGACCGCCTTGAGGGCGGGATGGGCGCAGACACCCTCTACGGCGGCGCAGGCGCGGACACGCTGGAGGGCGGGATTGGCAACGATGAACTCTACGGCGATGCAGGCACGGACACGCTGGAGGGCGGGGTGGGCGCAGACACCCTCTACGGCGGCGCGGGTGCGGATACGCTGGAGGGCGGGGTGGGCGCAGACACCCTCTACGGCGATGCAGGCGCGGACACGCTGGAGGGCGGGATGGGCAACGATGAACTCTACGGCGGCGCGGGTGCGGATACCCTCGTCGGTGGTGCGGATGCGGATACCTATATCTTCCGAAACGGCGACGGCACGGATACGATTGCAGACGACGGCGGCACAATTGTCTTCTTGCAAGGGACAGGCAACGCCTATGCGGGCGCAACCTATACCTTCGTCGGCGGACAAGGCGAGGCTGTAACTCTCACGGTGAGGGATAGTAACAGCAACACGCTCAATATCATCGAATTTACTAGTTATCCTTCGGGTTACAGCTTTTCTACCCGTGTTTATGCGGGTGATGGCAGCTACACCGACACAGCCATCGATCCCACCTTGCTTGTTCTGCCAGCAAGGTTGGGCAGCGAGGAAAACCCTTTTGTTGCAACCGATGCTGCCGACACCTTCGCGGGCTCTGAAGGCGCGGATTGGGTGAGCTACGCAAACTTGGCAGGTGTTAACATCGACCTTAGCACTACCACTGTGCTTACAGGTATCAACAACCTGATCGGATCGAACGAAGCAGACTTATTGGTTGGCAACGGCGTTGCCAACATCCTACGCGGCGGCGATGGCAACGACTTTCTAGAGGGCAGAGATGGCGCAGACACAATCGATGGGGATGAGGGACGAAACTTCGTCTTGTATCTGAACGCTGGCAGTGGGGTCAGGGTTGACCTTACACTCGCAGGAGCGCAACAGGACTTCGAGACGAACAACTTTGGCTTTACCGCAAACCAAAACGAGGCCGTGGGCGACACCCTCATCAACATCGAAAACATCGTAGGCTCAGACCACAACGACTGGCTGACGGGTAATGACAATGACAACCTCTTTTTGGGGGAAGCGGGCGACGATCGCATAGACGGCGGCGGGGGGGACGACGGCTTCTTAGGCGGCTTGGGCGCGGACACAATCGACGGCGGTGCAGGAGAAGACACCGCTTTTTATAACGACTCTGCTAAAGGGATCAGGGTGAGCCTCTTGTTGCAAGGACAAGCGCAACAGGACTTCGAGACGAACAACTTTGGCTTTACCGCCAACAACAACGAAGCCGTAGGAGACATTCTTATCAACATCGAAAACCTCTTTGGATCGAGGCGCGACGACTGGCTTACGGGCGATGCCAATAACAACGAACTTTTTGGCTACGCTGACAACGACCGCCTTGAGGGTGGCGCGGGCGACGACACCTATCTGTTCAACGCGGGCGACGGCACGGATACGATCATCGACGACGGCGGCAACATCGTCTTTGACCAAGGGATAAATGGCGACTATACGGGCGCAACCTACACCTACACCCGCGCCGATGGAGGACGCGGCGAGGCTGTAACGCTCACGGTGAGGAATAGTAGCAACACCACGATCAATGTACTAAAATTTGCGGGCGATCCTTCGTCTAGCTACACCTTCTACACGCGTGTTCAGGCTGCGGATGGCAGCTACACCGACACAGAAATCACCTTGCCTGCCGTGCTAGCAAGGTTGGGTAGCGAGGAAAACCCCTTTGTCGCAACCGATGCTACCGACATCTTCGTAGCCTTGCAGGGCGCGGATTGGGCGAGCTACGCAGGCTCGACAGCGGGAGTCTCGATCGAGCTTGACGACAACAACCCCGCCACGCTTTCAGGAGGCTGGGCTGCGGGAGATACGCTCACCAACATTAACAACCTGATCGGCTCTGATCACGCCGACAGCTTGAGCGGCAACGGCGCGGACAACATCCTACGCGGTGGCTTGGGCGCAGACATCCTTGAGGGCGGTGCGGGCGCGGACATCCTCGACGGTGGTGCTGACGCGGACGAGGTTTCTTATAGCAACTCTCTCTTGGGGGTCAGGGTTGATCTTTCTAATACAGGAGCGCAACAGGACTTCGAGGCGGAGAATGGCTTTACCGCAAACAACAACGAAGCTGAGGACGACATCCTCACCAACATTGAAAACATCAGAGGCTCGGACTACAACGACTGGCTGACGGGGAATGACGATGCCAACAGACTTGTCGGAGGAGCGGGCGACGACCGCCTTGAGGGCGGCGCGGATGCGGACACCCTTGAGGGAGGCTTGGGCGCGGACACCCTCGTTGGCGGCGCGGACGCGGATACCTATATCTTCCGAAACGGCGACGGCACAGATACCATCATCGACGACGGTGGTGCAATCGTCTTCGTGCAAGGAACAAACAACGCCTATGCAGGAGCAACCTACACCTACACCCGCGCCGATGGAGGACGCGGCGAGGCTGTAACGCTCACGGTGTATAAGGACGGCAACACGCTCAATGTTCTAGAGTTTGCGAGCGATCCCTCGTCTAGCTACACCTTCTACACGCGCAGTAGCGATGGCACCGACACAGCGATCACCTTGCCTGCCGTGCCCGCCAGGTTGGGTAGCGAGGGAAATCCCTTTGTCGCAACCGATGATCCCGACACCTTCGTAGCCTTGCAGGGCGCGGATTGGGCGAGCTACGCAGGCTCGACAGCAGGCGTTACCATCGAGCTTGACGACAACAACCCCGCCACGCTCTCTGGCGGCTGGGCTGCGGGAGATGCGCTCACCAACATTAACAACCTGATCGGCTCTGATCACGCCGACAGCTTGAGCGGCAACGGCGCGGACAACATTCTACGCGGCGGCTTGGGAGCGGACATCCTTGAGGGCGGCTTGGGCGCGGACACGCTCGACGGTGGTGCTGACGCGGACGAGGTTTCTTATAGCAACTCTGGCAATGGGGTCAGGGTCGACCTTGCCATCGCAGGAGCGCAACAGGACTTCGAGGAGGAGAATGGCTTTACCGCAAACGACAACGAAGCCGAGGGCGACACCCTCATCGACATCGAACACATCCTAGGCTCGTCTAACAACGATTGGCTGACGGGCGATGGAAATGCCAACAGACTTGTCGGAGGAGTGGGCGACGATCGCCTTGAGGGTGGTGATGACAACGACGAATTATACGGCGGCGCGGGCGACGATGCCCTCTACGGCGACGCGGGTTTTGATACGCTCGACGGCGGCTTGGGCGCGGACAACCTCGACGGTGGCGACGATACGGACGAGGTTTCTTATAGCAACTCTGGCAAGGGGGTAAGGGTCGACCTTACCCTCGCAGGAGCGCAACAGGACTTCGAGGCGGAGAATGGCTTTACCGCCAACAACAACGAAGCCGAGGACGACATCCTCACCAACATTGAAAACATCAGAGGCTCAGACTACAACGACTGGCTTGCAGGAGATGATAATGCCAACACACTTTACGGACTGCTAGGCAACGACCGCCTTGAGGGCGGCGCGGATGCGGACACGCTCGACGGCGGCTTGGGCGCGGACACCCTCGTTGGCGGTGCGGACGCGGATACCTATATCTTCCGAAACGGCGATGGCACAGATACCATCATCGACGACGGCGGTGCAATCGTCTTCGTGCAAGGAACAAACAACGACTATGTGGGCGCAACCTACACCTACACCCGTGCCGATGGAGGACGCGGCGAGGCTGTAACGCTCACGGTGAGGGATAGTAGCAGCAACACGCTCAATGTTCTAGAATTTGCGAGCGATCCCTCGTCTAGCTACACCTTCTACACGCGCAGTAGCGATGGCACCGACACAGCGATCACCTTGCCTGCCGTGCCAGCAAGGTTGGGTAGCGAGGAAAATCCGTTTCTCGCAACCGATGCTATCGACATCTTCGTAGCCTTGCAGGGCGCGGCTTGGGCGAGCTACGCAGGCTCGACAGCAGGCGTTACCATCGAGCTTGACGACAACAACCCCGCCACGCTCTCTGGCGGTTGGGCTACGGGAGATGCGCTCACCAACATCAACAACCTGATCGGCTCTGATCACGCCGACAGCTTGAGCGGCAACGGCGCGGACAACATCCTACGCGGCGGCTTGGGCGCGGACATCCTTGAGGGCGGCTTGGGTGCGGACACGCTCGACGGTGGTGCTGACGCGGACGAGGTTTCTTATAGCAACTCTGGCAATGGGGTCAGGGTCGACCTTGCCCTCGCAGGAGCGCAACAGGACTTCGAGACGAACAGCTTTGGCTTTACCGCCAACGACAACGAAGCCGAGGGCGACACCCTCATCGACATCGAACACATCCTAGGCTCGTCTAACAACGATTGGCTGACGGGCGATGGAAATGCCAACAGACTTGTCGGAGGAGTGGGCGACGATCGCCTTGAGGGTGGTGATGACAACGACGAATTATACGGCGGCGCGGGCGACGATGCCCTCTACGGCGACGCGGGCTTTGATACGCTCGACGGCGGCTTGGGCGCGGACACGCTCGACGGTGGCGACGATACGGACGAGGTTTCTTATAGCAACTCTGGCAAGGGGGTAAGGGTTGATCTTTCTAATACAGGAGCGCAACAGGACTTCGAGGCGGAGAATGGCTTTACCGCAAACAACAACGAAGCCGAGGACGACATCCTCACCAACATTGAAAACATCAGAGGTTCGGACTACAACGACTGGCTTGCAGGAGATGATAATGCCAACACACTTTACGGACTGCTAGGCAACGACCGCCTTGAGGGCGGCGCGGACGCAGACATTCTCGACGGCGGCTTGGGCGCGGACACCCTCGTTGGCGGTGCGGGCGCGGATACCTATATCTTCCGAAACGGCGACGGCACAGATACCATCATCGACGACGGCGGTGCAATCGTCTTCGCGCAAGGGACGAGCAACGACTATGCAGGAGCAACCTACACCTACACCCGCGTCGATGGAGGACGCGGCGAGGCTGTCATCCTCACGGTGAGGGATAGTAGCAGCAACACGCTAAATGTTCTAGAATTTGCGAGCGATCCCTCGTCTATCTACACCTTCTACACGCGCAGTAGCGATGGCACCGACACAGCGATCACTTTGCCTGCCGTGCCAGCAAGGTTGGGTAGCGAGGAAAATCCCTTTGTCGCAACCGATGCTATCGACATCTTCGTAGCCTTGCAGGGCGCGGCTTGGGCGAGCTACGCAGGCTCGACAGCGGGAGTCTCGATCGAGCTTGACGACAACAACCCCGCCACGCTCTCTGGCGGTTGGGCTACGGGAGATGCGCTCACCAACATCAACAACCTGATCGGCTCTGATCACGCCGACAGCTTGAGCGGCAACGGCGCGGACAACATCCTACGCGGCGGCTTGGGCGCGGACATCCTTGAGGGCGGCGCGGGTGCGGACATCTTGGAGGGTGGTGCGGGAAAAGACGACTATGTCTTCGACGCTAACAGCGGCGATGATACGATAAAATTCGACGCCGACGGCGGTAGACTCCTTTTCCGAGACACAGAGTCTATTTCTGCTCTCATTCTTAACCGCAATGTCGCGGGCGATGTGACGCTGTCGCTCGCTGGCAAAATCATCACCATCGATGACAGCGGCACGGACGATGCCTATCAGCAAGGGAGCTACAGCGTCCATGACGGAGCAGCAGACACCTTCTTCGTCAATATCTACATTGGAGAAAACAACATAGAGGACACCATTAAAGGCAGTGGCGATGCCGACCTTATCGTAGGGTTGGCAAACAACGACTTCCTGTACGGCGAGGCAGGCAACGACCGACTGGACGGCGGGGCAGGCAACGATCAGTTGTATGGCGGGGCAAACAACGACCGGTTGGATGGAGGGGCAGGCAACGATCGGCTGGATGGCGGCAGTGGGGCTGATAAATATATATTCGATGCGAACGACGGCTTGGATACCATAAGCAGTTCCAACGACGGGCTAGGCAACAAGCTAGTCTTCCGCGCTCAACCCGGAAATCCTTACACGGACGCGAACTTTGCATTCGCCAAGGGTGATGTGAATGCTGAAGTATTTTTGAATAATCCAAGAAACGGTGAAGATCTGCGAATCATCGTCTCGTCAGGAGCTAAAACTATAAATACGGTCTACATCGAAGATTATTTTACTCAAACCAATAACAATGCCTATACGATCTACCGTACGACCTTCGGCTCACAAGAAGACGGTCAGATCGTCTCGACAATGGGTTTCGATGAAACATCGTAGGGACTTGTAGACGCTGCTTCCTGCCTCTAGGACGAGGAACAAAAACTTCTTACCGCATCGCTTGTCTTGCGTATGTTACCTAGTCATCAAAGCCAGACACGCTCAACGTACATCGCGACAATGTTGCAACAGTACGCTTTTCCCTCTACGCTGTCTCCTTGCTACTCCCAAAAAAATGTCGAGAAGACTCAGCGAGGAAACAATGTCAGAAAACATGATTCGCACAGTGCAATGGCACAATGGGGAGAAAAGCTTTTCGCCCTTTTCCGCAACCGAGATGGAGCGGCGGCAAAACGCCGTCAGAGGCTGGATGGCAGAAAACGCTGTCGATGCCTGCTTGTTTACCTCGTACCATTGCATTAGCTACTACTCGGGCTTTTTATACTGCTACTTCGGGCGTAAGTACGGATTTTTTCTAAATGAAAAGGAGGCGACCTCGATTTCTGCAGGAATCGACGGCGGTCAGCCGTGGCGGAGAACTTTTGGCGACAACATCACCTACACCGATTGGCGCAAGGACAACTTCTTCTATGCCGTGCAGAACTTGGCGAAAAACATAAAAACTTTAGGCATCGAGTTCGACCATGTGAGCCTAGACTATCGCCGTCAGCTGGAGGAGGCTTTGGCGGGGGTGGAATTTGTCGATGTCGGACAAGCCTCGATGTGGATGCGCACGAGCAAGTCCGCAGAGGAGCATAAGGTCATACGCGAGGGCGCGCGAATTTGCGATATCGGAGGGGCGGCTTGCGTGGAGGCCATCAAGGTGGGAGTGCCAGAGTATGAAGTTGCGCTGGCTTCGACTAATGCGATGGTGCGTGAGATAGCGCGCTCGTTTCCTTTTGTCGATTTGATGGACACTTGGACATGGTTTCAATCGGGCATTAACACGGATGGTGCGCACAATCCTGTGACGAATCGTGCGATGGAGGCAGGAGATATTTTGTCGTTGAATTGTTTTCCGATGATTTTCGGCTACTACACGGCGTTAGAGCGGACTCTGTTTTGCGAGCGTGCGAGCGCGCGTCACTTGGATATTTGGGAGAAAAATTGTGCAGTGCATCGTCGGGGTTTAGAGTTGATCAAGCCTGGCGCGCGTTGTTGTGACATTGCCCAAGAGTTGAACGAGATGTATCGAGCTTGGGATTTGTTGAAGTATCGTTCTTTCGGGTATGGACACTCGTTCGGGGTTTTGTGTCATTACTATGGTCGCGAGGCGGGGGTTGAGTTGCGCGAGGATATTGATACGGTGTTGCGTCCAGGGATGGTTGTTTCGATGGAGCCGATGGTGATGTTGCCTGAGGGGGAGCAGGGTGCAGGGGGATATAGAGAGCATGACCTTTTGATTATAGGCGAGGATGCGGCGGAGAATCTCACGAAGTTTCCTTTTGGACCTGAGCATAATATCGTCGGGGGGTAGGGGACTTACATTGGAGCGTAGCGTGTTTTGTCAGGTAAACACGACCATGACAACGGCTTGCTTTTCTTGCTACGCGCATTGCCTACTCTACCCTCGACTCTGTCGAGTGCGGATCGGACAGACGCTTTTGAAGAGCATCGTATTCTTTGGAGAATACATACTTTAGTCGATAGAGGGGCATTTTGTGTCGGAATTCGTGAAAATTCGCGTTTTTTCGCACATGAATCACCAAAACCATTAACATCTTTCGCCCTTTCTGCCGTCTGTCAACTAAAGTATGTAAGCCTCTATTTTTTGCTCCTTGTCAAGTAAAATACATAAGCTCCTTTTGTTTTGTTTTGAATTTTGGCGTGTTAATAGAACTTTCTCGCTTCGTGGCATGAGCGGACGATCGCCTCTGCCTGCTGGCATTGGGCTACCTAGAGGCGATCTTGTTGGATGTCGTAGACAGAAATCTTGTTTATGGATATGGAGGCGGGCGGTTGCACTCTTCGGGCTTGGCGGGAGCGTTCGCTACCGTAGCAGACCAGTGACTGGAAGACATCACGCGTGGTGCTGTGTTCTATGCCTATCGTTAGCTCATCCCAACTCGGAGGGAGCATAGACGATCGTCCCGTCTTCTGTCGAGCCAAACGCTGCGTTGTAGATCGTAAACACGTCTTCGCCGTAGTAATCGATGATGTAGACAGTGTTCTGTATGCTTCCCAAATCCCACGATTCGACTGCAATCTTGAGATCGTTTCCTTCGAGGCTTGCCGTAAACGGGTTGTCGGGTGTGGTGGTGTCGTGAGTGCCTCTTGTGTAATAAAAGTCCAAATCACTGTCATACGAGTAGCCGTCGAGAGAGTGGAAGATCACCTTGTTGTTGCCGGTTGTGTCTTCGTCGACGATGACATCTATGCCGTCTCCTGCGTCGAAGCGGTAGACATCGTCGCCTGCTCCTCCGTAGAGGGTGTCTTCCCCCGCGCCTCCGTCCAAAACATCGTCGCCACTTCCTCCATCGAGGGTATCATCCCCCGCGCCTCCGTCCAAAACATCGTCGCCACTTCCTCCATCGAGGGTATCATCCCCCGCGCCTCCGTCCAAAACATCGTCGCCGCTTCTTCCGTAGATGGTGTCTTCCCCCGCGCCTCCGTCCAAAACATCGTCGCCACTTCCTCCATCGAGGGTATCATCCCCCGCGCCTCCGTCCAAAGTATCGTCGCCTACTTCTCCGTACAGAGTGTCCTCTCCTTCCCCTCCTTCAAGGATATCGTCGCCTTCATTGCCCGAAAGCAGATCGTTGTTCGATGCTCCGACCATTATATCCTTTTCATCGGAGCCAGTAAGCTGATTTATTTGACCATCTACCCCCACATACAGGTTGCCCAACAGCGTTCCGTAAGCATCGTCTTCGTTGCCTTGATAGTAGACTTTGTAGCGACCGTGTTCGTAGGCGTTCGTATTGTCGATGGTCACTCTGTCGGAAGCGACATCAATAGTAACATCTCCCGCCGTGTCTCTAGAGATGGCGAAATCTTGTGCATCTGTTACGGAAGCGAACAACAATTTTTCGCTTTCTGCGTCGCTACGACTGTCCGATTCAATTATATCTGCTCCGTCGCCTGATAAAAACATGTAGATATCTTCCCCCACCCCTCCCTTGAGGATGTCGTTATCTGCGCCTCCCATAAGCACATCGTTGCCTGCGCCGCCACTGAGGATGTCCGTCCCGTCAAGCCCGACGAGAAAGTCTTGATTATCCGAACCCGTCATCAAGGCGTTGCTGTTTGCCGTGTCGATGTACAACTTGCCTGCCAAAGTGTCGTCTGCTCCGTAGTAGAGCCTGTAGATACCTTGACGATGAAGGTTTGGGTTTTGGGTGTCTGGAGCAACCGCAACATCGTCGTTGTTCACTGTGACAAAGAAGTAAGCGTTTCTGTTCGAGAAAGAGAACGCGCTGAGTGCGTTGACATCGCTAAAGTACAACCCGCCGCCGTCAGAGTCGGATTGAATTTTGTCGCCTCTGCCACTGCTACCGTCTCCTGCGAAAAAGCGGTACTGATCGTCTCCCACTCCCCCCTCAAGGGTATCGCTACCTGTACCGCCAACGAGAACATCGTCTCCATTATTGCCCCGAAGGGTGTCGTTTCCTCCTTGTCCCAACAGGACATCTGCCAAATTCGCGCCGTAAAGGTGGTCTGTTTGGTCATCCAACCCAACCAACAAGTTGTTCGCGTCTGCCGCCCCTGTATAGTTGTTAACGACAGCGTTTGCAACATAGAGCTGTCCGAGCAGGGTTCCGTCTTCGTCGCCTGTTCCGCCGATAGAGAGGCTGTAACTGCCATCGGCGTATCCCTCAAGAGTAACGCTGTCGGAACCTATGGTAACGACAACATCGCCATCACCGCTGCGCGAGAGACCGATAGCGTTCAGCTCGTTGAAACCCGTAACGGAGTGTAGTTGCAGATTGCCGCCATCGTCGTTTATGGTGTCGTTGCCATCGCCTTGCGAAAAGATGTAGGTATCGTCGCCATCGCCGCCGTAGAGGGTATCGTCTCCCTCTCCCCCATCAAGGGTATCGCTCCCTCCTTGTCCCAACAGGACATCTGCCAAATTCGCGCCGTAAAGGTGGTCTGTTTGGTCATCCAACCCAACCAACAAGTTGTTAGCGTCTGCCGCCCCTGTATAGTTGTTAACGACAGCGTTTGCAACATAGAGCTGTCCGAGCAGGGTTCCGTCTTCGTCGCCTGTTCCGCCGATAGAGAGGCTGTAACTGCCATCGGCGTATCCCTCAAGAGTAACGCTGTCGGAACCTATGGTAATAACGACAACATCGCCATCACCGTTGCGCGAGAGACCGATAGCGTTCAGCTCGTTGAAACCCGTAACGGAGTGTAGTTGCAGATTGCCGCCATCGTCGTTTATGGTGTCGTTGCCATCGCCTTGCGAAAAGATGTAGGTATCGTCGCCATCGCCTCCGTAGAGGGTATCGTCTCCCACTCCCCCCTCAAGGGTATCGCTACCTGTACCGCCAACGAGAACATCGTCTCCATTATTGCCCCGAAGGGTGTCGTTTCCTCCTTGTCCCAACAGGACATCTGCCAAATTCGCGCCGTAAAGGTGGTCTGTTTGGTCATCCAACCCAACCAACAAGTTGTTCGCGTCTGCCGCCCCTGTATAGTTGTTAACGACAGCGTTTGCAACATAGAGCTGTCCGAGCAGGGTTCCGTCTTCGTCGCCTGTTCCGCCGATAGAGAGGCTGTAACTGCCATCGGCGTATCCCTCAAGAGTAACGCTGTCGGAACCTATGGTAATAACGACAACATCGCCATCACCGTTGCGCGAGAGACCGATAGCGTTCAGCTCGTTGAAACCCGTAACGGAGTGTAGTTGCAGATTGCCGCCATCGTCGTTTATGGTGTCGTTGCCATCGCCTTGCGAAAAGATGTAGGTATCGTCGCCATCGCCGCCGTTAAGGATGTCGTTGCCCGCACCGCCTTCAAGAGTATCGTTGCCATAGCCGCCGTTAATGGTGTCATCGCCATCGCCGCCGTCAAGGGTGTCCTCGCCATCGCCCAATCCTCCGTAAAGGGTGTCATTGCCGCTGCCGCCGTAGAGAGTATCGCTGCCATGGCCGCTGTAGATGGTGTCATCGCCATCGTAACCGTAGAGGGTATCGTTGCCCCACCCTCCTAAAATAGTGTTTGCTTCTGCAGTCCCTCCTAAAATATCGTCGTATCTTGAGCCTTGAAAATTCTCGAAATTACTCACGGTATCGCCTGTTGCGTGTCCTCCTGATATTTCCCCACTCCCAAGGTTAACGGTCACTCCTTCGTTGGAGCCATCGTAGCTGAGGGTGTCCTTGCCTGCTCCCCCATCGAGAACATCTGCCCCCGCACCGCCTTCAAGAGTATCGTTGCCATAGCCGCCGTTAATGGTGTCATCGCCATCGCCGCCGTCAAGGGTGTCCTCGCCATCGCCCAATCCTCCGTAAAGGGTGTCATTGCCGCTGCCGCCGTAGAGAGTATCGCTGCCATGGCCGCTGTAGATGGTGTCATCGCCATCGCCGCCGTTAAGGATGTCGTTGCCCGCACCGCCTTCAAGAGTATCGTTGCCATAGCCGCCGTTAATGGTGTCATCGCCATCGCCGCCGTCAAGGGTGTCCTCGCCATCGCCCAATCCTCCGTAAAGGGTGTCATTGCCGCTGCCGCCGTAGAGAGTATCGCTGCCATGGCCGCTGTAGATGGTGTCATCGCCATCGTAACCGTAGAGGGTATCGTTGCCCCACCCTCCTAAAATAGTGTTTGCTTCTGCAGTCCCTCCTAAAATATCGTCGTATCTTGAGCCTTGAAAATTCTCGAAATTACTCACGGTATCGCCTGTTGCGTGTCCTCCTGATATTTCCCCACTCCCAAGGTTAACGGTCACTCCTTCGTTGGAGCCATCGTAGCTGAGGGTGTCCTTGCCTGCTCCCCCATCGAGAACATCTGCCCCCGCACCGCCTTCAATGGTATCGTTGCCCTCATCTCCGTAAATGGTATCGTTGTGATCATCCCCATCGAGAACATCTGCACCCGCGCCGCCTTCAATGGTATCGTTGCCCCCAGCTCCGGCAAGAATATCGTCGCCGTCTCTGCCTTGTATTGTGTTTCTTTCTGCGTTGCCTGTAATTATGTCGTTGTAGCCTGAACCCTCGATGTTTTCTACATACGCCACATAGTTAGATACGCCTCCAGCGATGCTGGCTATGGCATAGTCATCACTGTAACGAAACCACTGCCCAATGATTTGAACCGAGGTCGCGTAGTGTATCGGTGTATAACCAAGGTTCAATGTGACGGCACCTTCAGCGTCCCTGAAGGTCACTGCGTCGGTTCCCGACCCTCCGTTTAAGATATTTCTTCCAGCCCCCCCGTAAAGCCGATCGGTGCCTCCCCCTCCGAAAAGCGCGTCATCGCCAGACCCTCCGTAAAGTCGGTCGTCGCCGCTGCTTCCGATGAGGAAATCGTCTCCCCCCTCTCCGTAAAGCCAGTCGTTTCCGCTGCCTCCGTCGATGTAGTCGTCGCCGCCCCTTGCGTAGACGGTGTCGCCTCCGCCGTAGAGTAGGCCCCAGTCGGTGTATCTACTACCGTATCTTGTTTCGCCGAAGATTGTGCCGATAATTATTGCCATTGCTCTGTCCCTCCGCAGGACATGGTTTGGTTGATCAAACTAAAGACAGCTTCTTGGCTCTCTCAAGACTCTCCTTAAATAAGATTTTTTTAAGTTTTTTTCAACTTAAAGTTTGTCAAACTTTGTTGCTGTTTGTAATCCCCTGATTTTTCGAGGTTTTTGGGCGATATTTGCAGGCTTTTTCTTGAGAGGATGAGTGGAGAGGTAATGTGACGGGCTATGAGGGGACACTTTCGGACATATAGATACAGGAAGTGATTCGGCTGCTTGAGGTCGGCAAGCCTCTGCCAGACTGCTATCGTTGCTAGGTTTGTTTGCTTCGTTCGCTTGCCCGAAGACGCTACCCTTATCCTAGCAAGCCTCAGTGAGAGGTGCTTGAGCCGTTATCGTAGATGAAGGAGACACGAGGAGCCAATCTAAGTGTCTTCTTGGCGTCTTCTTGTTTTTCCATGCGCAAAACGAGTTTTTTGTGACACTAGCTCATTGCAATTTCGGTGTTTTTCGATGCTGCGGTGGCTTGTGTTGGTAAAATCTTTGTGAACGACGAGATTAAGGTAGCATAGGGGTTGACTTTTGCTATCTACTCCAGCTAGATTGCTTCCAACGAGTTCAAGCGGTGCGCTTTGAGCAGGGGGAGCGAGCAGAGGGACAAACGGACAAACGGACAAACGGACAAACGGACAAACGGACAAACGGACAAACGGACAAGGGGGAGTTCTCGTGGGGGAGGGAAGAAACAGGAAAGAAACAGGAAAGAAATAGGGAAGACATAGGGAAGAAATAGGAATGGATAAACTTTTCGTGAACAGCGAAAAAAAGCAAAACAAAGGTTGACTTTTTTTGTTTTTACCCTCAAAGAGAACCTCTGAAGGGTGTCACTAGTAGATTCTTCAGGAACGAGAGGGAGCGAGAGGGAGCGCGAGGGAGCGAGCAGAGGGACAAACGGACAAGAGGGAGCGAGCAGAGGGACAAACGGACAAGGGGGAGTTCGCGGGGGAGGGAAGAAACAGGGGGAAACGGGGGAAGCAGGGGTAGGGACACAAGGGGGCGGACGCTCTCGTTCGCGAGCATGTCGATCGTCGCGATGGGGGAAGCAGGGGGAGGGATACAAGGGGGCGGACGCGCGTTGCGCTTTGGGAAGGCTGACAGACAGCTGACGCAAGCACAAGGGGCAGACGAGAAACGAGGGGGGCGGAAACAACACAAAGACAACGAAACTCAAGACCAACGAAACTCAAGACCAACGAAACTCAAGACCAACGAAACAAGGACAAAGGGCAACCTCTGTTTTTATGACAAACTTTTGCTAAAGAAGGAGCAGAACCATGGCATTAACCTACACAGCGACCACGACCAGCGGCACCATCACAATAACAAACACAAATGCTGCGGATCTGTATTTTGTCGGGACGAAGCCCGTAGCAGATTTCTCCCCAGCAGATATCTCCATCGTGCGAGGGGCTGGCAATATGATGACGATCACGATTGATGGCGCCACCATAAAAATAGCTGTTGCTACTTTCGTAGCCGGACGCTACACCTTGCACTACGGCGATCCTGATGCCCAGCCAGTGAATCTGGGTTATTTGGCTCTGAGTAAAGGCAGTGATAGCACTAATGATGTTGTACTAGGCGATGGAGGAAATAACGATATTAGTGGTTTTGATGGCGATGATATTATATACGGTCTTGGCGGTAACGATACACTTACTGGCGGTGCTGGCAACGACCATCTCTTCGGCGGCGACGGCGACGACAAGCATAATGGAGACGATGGTAACGATGTGTTCTACGGTAGCGAAGGTGCGGATAGATTTTATGGCGGAGCAGGGATCGATACGCTAAGCTACGCAGACTCTCCTGAGGGTGTCCGATTCGACAGCAGATATCCCTATTCTATTAACACAGGCGGAGACGCTGCTGGCGACCGCATAAGCGTAATCGATATTTTAGATCCAACCTTAGAGAACCTTATCGGCTCGGCATATAACGACACCCTCATAGGCAACAGCTTAGCCAACTCCTTGGTGGGCGGTGCGGGCGATGACATCTTGCAAGGTTTTGAGCTTGGTGACACCTTCGACGGCGGGGAGGGAAGCGATACGCTCAGCTACGAAGGCTCCAATGCGGGTGTCTTTGTCAGTCTCTTGCTAGGGAATGCTGAACAGAATTTCATAGGCGGACACGCTGAAGGCGACAGCTTCGCAGAAGGGGCTGAGACAAGCTTCGAAAACCTTATCGGCTCGGCATACGCCGACACCCTCATCGGTAGCGCTGGAAACAACATCTTGACAGGCGGCGGGGGGGCAGACACCCTCAGTGGTGCTGGTAACGCAGATACCATCGTCAACGGTAACATGGTGCTAGGAATGGACACGCTGAAAGGTGGGGAGGGAATAGACGACTATATCCTCTCCGTCGCAGGCAGCTACACCATTCAAGGCGATAGCGACGGCGGCAACCTCCTCTTCAGAGGAATTTCAAACCCCAACGACATCGTCGCAACGCAAGACGCTAACGACCCAACCATCGTGAGAATCACGGCAGGCGATGTCTTCGTTACGATTGAAAACTATGTAGACGCTGTCTTCAACATCTTCTACGGCGATGGTAGCGGGGGTGATGTGGCAGATCGTACCTTGGTTCTTGAAGCTAGTACGGAAGGCACAAGCGGCAACGACACCCTTACAGGGGACGTGGAGGATGACATCCTTGATGGCATGGGGGGTAATGACAGCATCACAGGTGGCGGCGGCAACGACACCATCGTAGGTGGTACGGGGAACGATACCCTCGATGGCGGCGCGGGCGCGGACACCTATGTCTTCAACAGCGGCGATGGCCACGACACCATCCAAGACGATCCGGACGGCGGCAGGTTGCACTTCAAAGACGCGACAGGTGGCGGCAGTTTCGATTTTTCGCAAGCTAGCAATGGCGATGTGACAATTATGGTCGGTAGCGACTCGGTGAAGATTTTGTCTGCTGTTGCTTTTTCCGATGGTCGCTTCACCCTATCCTACGGGGATGAAGACACCCCGACCGTGCTGGGCAAGCTGTATTTTGGAACTAGATCAGGCGACACAATTGTGAGGGGGGACGATGACGACTTGATCTATGGCTTTGAAGGTAACGATAATCTGACGGGCGGCGCGGGCAACGATAGGCTTGAAGGTGGACACGGCTCGGATAGGCTGACAGGCGGCGCGGGTAACGACAGGCTCGGAGGTGGCGGTGGCAATGATACGCTGACAGGCGGCGCGGGCGACGATAGGCTCGGAGGTGGCGATGGCAATGATACGCTGACAGGCGGCGCGGGCAACGACAGTCTCGTCGGCGGCGATGGCGATGATACGCTGACAGGCGGCGAGGGCGACGATAGGCTAGAAGGTGGAGGGGGTGTGGACACCTATGTCTTTGAGGGTAACTTTGGCGCGGACACCATCGTAGGCGATACGGACGGAGGCAGACTCTACTTCAAAGATGCGGCAGGGCTTGGCGATCTCACCTTCTCGCGCGCTGGCAATGGCGATGTGGTCATCTCGAGCGATGACGGCTCTGTGACGATCGATGTTGCTTCTTATGCAGATAATAGATATAGCATACACTACGGCAGTGGCAACACACTGCTGGGCGTTATGAGACTCGCTGGTGATAATGGTGAGGCTTTTTCCTCGGGAGATCGGGCGGATTTTCTGCACGGCGGCGCGGGTATAGATACCGTAAACTACTTAGGTTCAGGCGCAGGCGTTACGGTCAGTTTGCTTGCGGGTGCTACGAACACAGGAGGGCGTGCCGCGGGCGACACTCTTGTTAGCATCGAAAACATCTTAGGCTCAACCTACAAAGATAGCCTCACAGGCAACGCGCAAGCCAACAGGTTGCAAGGTTCTAGCAACGATGACGAGCTCTACGGCTTGGCGGGCGACGACAGACTTGAGGGCGGATACGGCGCAGACACGCTGGACGGCGGCGCGGGCAACGACATACTTGAGGGCGGATACGGCGCAGACACGCTGGACGGCGGCGCGGGCAACGACACGCTTGAGGGTGGAGTAGGCGCGGACAGCTATATCTTTGCGGGAAATTATGGCGACGACATCATACAAAACGATGACGACGGCGGCAAACTCTACTTCAAGGGTGCCACAGGTCTCAGCGATTTTGGTTTCACCTATGATGCCGATGGCAATTTTGTTATGACGACTGGCGGTGGCTCTGTTACCTTTAATAGCGTTAGTGCTAATCTCTTCAGCATACACTATGGTACTAATGATACAGAGTTGGGCAGGCTTTCGGCGGCAGATGCAACAGGCGGACTTTTAGAGGCACCAAACAACGAGGACAAGACAGACCTGCTGATAGGCTCCGCAGTCGCGGATACCTTGAGAGGACTGGCAGGCAACGACGATCTCCGCGGTAATGCGGGCAACGACATCTTGGAAGGTGGTGATGGCGATGACAGGCTAGTCGGCAATACAGGAGACGACACCTTGGAAGGCGGCGCGGGCGCAGACACGCTCATCGGTGGCTTAGGCACAGACACCGCGAGCTATGCGAGTTCGAATGAGGGCGTGAATGGGGCAGGTGTTGAGGTCAGTTTGGTTGCAGGTGCTACTAACACGGGAGAGCATGCCGAGGGCGATACTCTTTTTGCTATCGAAAACCTTCGCGGCTCGGACTACAAAGACACGCTTACAGGCAACGCGGGAGACAATAGGCTCGTCGGCGGCGCGGGCAACGATACGCTTACAGGCGGGCTAGGCGACGACATCCTTGTAGGCGGAACAGGCGCAGACACCTATGTATTCACAGGTGGTTACGGCAACGACATCATCCGAGGCGATACGGACGGCGGCACGCTGCAATTCAAAGACGCGACAAGTCGAAGCGATCTCCGTTTCTCGCGCGAAGCGAATGGCGATGTCGTTATCACAAGCAGTGGTGGCTCGGTGAAGATACTGCAAGCTGCCTATGAAGATGGTCGCTACAGCATCTCCTACGGCGATGGTGCCAACGAAGTAGTGCTGGGAAAACTCTATTACGGAACAAGTGAAGCAGAAACCCTGACAGGCACTGCAGGCTCGACCGATAGAAACTTGCTTTTGGGCTTTGGCGGTGGAGATACTCTGACAGGTGGAGCAGGCATAGACATCCTCATCGGTGGTGCGGGCGACGACATCTTGGAAGGTGGAGCAGGCGCAGACAGCTATATCTTTGGGGGCAATTTTGGCGAGGACACCATCCAAAACGATGGCGATGGCGGCAATCTCTACTTTAGATCTGCGGGAGATGCTAACGATCTCAGTATCGGTCTAGTTGGCAGTAATTATGAGATCAAGACAGGTGCCAACAAAGTAACGGTCGAAGGAGCCGGTTCCTACACCATACACTACGGCTCCGAGGATACGGTGTTGGGTAGGGTTTTGTTGGTGAAGACAGCAGGCGAAGATACCTCGGCAACCGACGACGAGGGGCAAGACCTGATCTACGGCTCGATAGGCGATGACACCTTGAGAGGACTGGGAGGAGACGACGATATCCGCGGCAACGACGGCGCAGACAAACTCTACGGCGGCGCGGGCGCAGACACACTGGACGGCGGCGCGGGAGCAGACACGCTTGAGGGCGGCGAGGGCGCAGACACGCTGGACGGCGGCGCGGGCGCAGACACCGCAAGCTACGCAGGATCAGCGGGTGACACAGATGGGGCAGGCGTTGTCGTTAATCTATTTAGAGGCACTGCTACAGGCAACGACGCTGAAGGAGATGTTCTTGTTGGTATAGAGAACCTTGAGGGCTCAGCGCACAAAGACATACTTATAGGCGACACGGCAGCCAACACTCTGCAAGGCAACGCGGGCGATGACAGGCTAGTAGGTGGCGCGGGTAACGATAGGTTGGAAGGTGGTGCGGGCGTAGACACGCTCGTCGGCAACATCGGCAACGACTTCTTGCAGGGAGGAGAAGGCACAGACAACTACATCTTTGCGGGTAGTTTTGGCACCGATACCATCGAAGTAGATACGGACGGTGGCAATCTGCAATTCAAGCAGGCGACAGGTCTTGGTGATTTCACTTTCTCGACAGACGGTAGCGGCAATGTGCTCGTCGCGGGTGGCGGCGGCACTGTGAAGATTCTGAAAGCTGCCTATGCCGATGGTCGCTACAACCTACAGTATGGTGTTGAGAATATAGATTTGGGCAAGTTGTCTGTTGGCACGGATGGCGATGACAATAGCGAAGTCGCGAATGCTGACGATGCGTTCGTTGGCGGCACGGGTGAAGCAGACTTGATGTATGGCTTGGCGGGTGTTGATACGCTGAAAGGTTTTGCGGGTAACGACCTGCTCTTTGGGGGTTCGGGCGATGACAGGCTTGAGGGCGGCGATGGAGCAGACAGGCTTGTCGGCGGCGATGGTGCGGATACGCTTGAGGGCGGCGCGGATAACGACGTTCTCGTTGGGGGCTTGGGCGCAGACGAGTATGTTTTTGAGGCAGGGCACGGTGCGGACATTATTCGAGGCGATACGGACGGCGGCGAACTTCAATTCAAAGCAGCAACGAATGGCGATGCCTTCTCCTTCTCGCGTGTCGGCGATCTTGTGACCCTAGGGGTTGGTAGTGATTCGGTTGCTATCGGAGGTTTTGCCAATGGCAATTATGTTTTGCAATACGGCACTGGCGATACCTCGCTGGGCAGGCTTGCTGTTGCGACACAGGAAGGCGGAGCGCTGAGGGCAAACGCCGATGATGAGCAAGACTGGCTCAAAGGCTTGGCAGGCGACGACATCCTCGTAGGCAATGGAGGCGATGACAGGATCGACGGCGGCGCGGGGAACGATCGGCTTTTCGGCGGCGGTGGCGTTGATACGCTGACAGGTGGCGCTGGTGTAGACACGCTCGTTGGTGGCTTGGGCGACGACTTCCTGCGGGGTGGAGCAGGTACGGACAATTATATCTTTGCGGGTAGTTTTGGCGAGGACACTATTCAGGGCGATGCTGACGGCGGCAATCTACAATTCAAGCAGGCGACGGGTTTAGACGATCTTATTTTCTCGCGTGTGGGCTTGAATAACGAGAATGTGAAGATCACGCAAGGTGTAAACTCTGTGACGATTGAGAACTATGTCGATGGTAAATTCAGCATACAATATGGTTCTGATAACACGGACTTGGGGAGACTTTCGTTGGCGGCAGCTGCAGGCGGCATGATCGAGGCAGCTGCCGATGACAAGGCAGACCTGATGCTCGGCTTGGCAGGCGACGACATCTTCGTAGGCGATGGAGGCAACGATGATCTCCGCGGTTATGCGGGCAACGACATGCTTACAGGCGGTGCGGGCAACGATAGGCTCATCGGCGGCGATGGCATAGACACGCTGAAAGGTGGCGCGGGCAACGACAGGCTGGAAGGCGGCTTGGGCGCGGACAAGTATGTTTTTGAAAGCGGCGGCGGCAGAGATATCATCGTAGACGATACGGACGGCGGCGAACTTCAATTCCAAGGTGCGTTGAAAGCGAGCGATCTCGAATTCTCTCGCGCGCCTAACGGCAATGTGATTGCTAGGGTCGGAGTAGACGTTGTGGTGATTCTGCCCTCTGCTCAGGGCGCTGCTACCTACAGCGTAGCCCACGGCGCGAGCGACACAGCGCTAGGCGCGCTCATGATAGTGGATGGCGAAGGCGTGGCGACCGCCGATACCACCGAGACCGCCTTGGGTGATGATGCCAAAGACGTTATGGTGGGAACGATAGGTCGCGACACCCTTCGAGGGCTTGGCGAGAACGACCGTCTCTACGGAGCTGCGGGCAACGACGAGCTTGATGGTGGAGATGGCGATGATACGCTTACAGGCGGAGCGGGCGATGATACGCTTATAGGCGGCGCGGGTACGGACACCTATGTATTCGCGGGCGATTACGGCGCAGACATCATCCGAGGCGATACGGACGGCGGCACGCTGCTATTCAAAGATGCGACAAGTCGAGGCGATCTCCGTTTCTCGCGCGTTGGTGAGAATATGAAGATCACGCAAAGTGCAAACTCTGTGACGATTGAGGACTATGAAAATGGTAAATTCAGCATCTCCTACGGAGACGCTGGCAATGAGGTGGCGCTGGGGAAACTCTATTACGGAACGAGTGGCGCAGAAACCTTTACAGGCACTGCCGATGAAAACTTACTTTTGGGCTTTGGCGGTGTTGATACTCTGACAGGTGGCGATGGTGTAGACACGCTCGTCGGCGGCTTGGGCAACGACTTCCTGCGTGGTGGAACAGGCACGGACGTCTATGTCTTTGGAGGCAATTTCGGCGAGGACACTATTCAGGGCGATACGGACGGCGGCAATCTGCAATTCAAAGGTGCGACGGGTTTCGGCGATTTCAGTTTCTCGCGTGTTGGCGAGAATAACGAGAATGTGCAGATCACACAAGGTGTAAACTCTGTTACGATTGAGAACTATGCCGATGGTAGATTCAGCATACAATATGGTTCTGAGAACACGGAGTTAGGGAGGCTTTCGTTGGCGGTAACCGCAGGCGGCACGCTCGAAGCACCTGCTGACGACAAGGCAGACATGATGCTCGGTTTGGAAGGGGACGATATCTTCGTAGGCTATGGAGGCAACGATGATCTCCGCGGTTATGCGGGCAACGACATGCTTACAGGCGGTGCGGGCAACGACCTGCTTATCGGCGGTGCGGGTAACGACATCTTGGAAGGTGGAGCAGGCGCAGACAGGGTTGTAGGTGGCGCAGGATTAGACACCGCCAGCTACGCGGGCTCAACAGACACAGATGGGGTAGGCGTTGTCATCAATTTGTTAGCAGGCAGTGCTACAGGCAACGATGCTGAAGGTGATGTTCTTGTTGGTATAGAGAACCTTGAGGGCTCATCACACAAAGATACGCTTATAGGCGACACGGCAGACAACACTCTGCAAGGCAACGCGGGCGATGACAGGCTAGTAGGTGGCGCGGGCAACGACAGGCTTGAGGGCGGCGATGGCGCAGACAGGCTCGTCGGCGGCGATGGCGTTGATACGCTTATAGGTGATGCGGGCGACGACACGCTTATAGGTGGCTTGGGCAACGACTTCTTGCAGGGAGGAGATGGCACAGACAATTATATCTTTGTGGGTAGTTTTGGCGAGGACACTATTCAGGGTGATACGGACGGTGGCAATCTGCAATTCAAGCAGGCGACGGGTCTTGGTGATTTCACTTTATCGACAGACGGTAGCGGCAATGTGCTCGTCGCGGGCGGCGGCGGCACGGTGAAGATTCTGAAAGCTGCCTATGCTGATGGTCGCTACAGCCTGCAGTATGGTGTTGAGAATATAGATTTGGGCAAGTTGTCTGTTGGCACGGATGGCAATGACAATAACGAAGACGTGAATGCTGACGATGCGTTCGTTCACGGCACTGGCGAAGCAGACTTGATGTATGGCTTGGCGGGTGACGATACGCTGAAAGGTCTCGCGGGTAACGACTTGCTCGTTGGAGGTTTGGGTGACGACAGGCTTGAGGGCGGCGATGGTGAAGACAGGCTCGTCGGCGGTGTAGGCATCGATACGCTGATAGGCGGCGATGGCATAGACACGCTCGGCGGCGGCTTGGGCAACGACTTCTTGCAGGGGGGAACAGGCACGGACATCTATGTCTTTGCCGGTAGTTTTGGCGAGGACACTATTCAGGGCGATACGGACGGCGGCAATCTGCAATTCAAGCAGGCGACGGGTTTCGGCGATCTCATTTTCTCGCGTGTTGGCTCGAATATGAAGATCGCGCAAAGTGCAAACTCTGGCGCGAACTCTGTTACGATTGAGAACTATGCCGATGGTAAATTCAGCATACAATATGGTTCTGAGAACACGGACTTGGGGAGGCTTTCGTTGGCGTTAGCCGCAGGCGGCACGATCGAAGCACCTGCCGATGACAAGGCAGACCTGATGCTCGGTTTGGAAGGGGACGACATCTTCGTAGGCTATGGAGGCAACGATGATCTCCGCGGTTATGCGGGCAACGACATGCTTACAGGCGGTGCGGGCAACGACCTGCTCATCGGCGGCGATGGTATAGACACGCTTACAGGCGGGGTTGGCGCAGATAGGCTCTTCGGCGGCGATGGTAACGACATCTTGGAAGGTGGAGCAGGCGCAGACAGGGTTGTAGGTGGCGCAGGATTAGACACCGCCAGCTACGCGGGCTCAACAGACACAGATGGGGCAGGCGTTGTCGTCAATTTGTTAGCAGGCAGTGTTACAGGTAACGATGCTGAAGGTGATGTTCTTGTTGGTATAGAGAACCTTGAGGGCTCGGCACACAAAGACACGCTTACAGGCGACACGGCAGACAACACTCTGAAAGGCAACGCGGGCGATGACAGGCTCTTCGGCGGCGCGGGCAACGACAGGCTTGAGGGCGGCGATGGCGCAGACAGGCTCGTCGGCGGCGATGGCGTTGATACGCTTATAGGTGATGCGGGCGACGACACGCTCGTCGGCGGCGTAGGCGTTGATACGCTGACAGGTGGCGATGGCGTAGACACGCTCGTTGGTGGCTTGGGCGACGACTTCTTGCAGGGAGGAGATGGCACAGACAACTATATCTTTGTGGGTAGTTATGGCACCGACACGATCGCAGTCGATACGGACGGTGGCAATCTGCAATTCAAGCAGGCGACGGGTCTTGGTGATTTCACTTTATCGACAGACGGTAGCGGCAATGTGCTCGTCGCGGGCGGCGGCGGCACGGTGAAGATTCTGAAAGCTGCCTATGCCGATGGTCGCTACAGCCTGCAGTATGGTGTTGAGAATATAGATTTGGGCAAGTTGTCTGTTGGTACGGATGGCAATGACAATAACGAAGACGTGAATGCTGACGATGCGTTCGTTCGCGGCACTGGCGAAGCAGACTTGATGTATGGCTTGGCGGGTGACGATACGCTGAAAGGTCTCGCGGGTAACGACTTGCTCGTTGGAGGTTTGGGTGACGACAGGCTTGAGGGCGGCGATGGTGAAGACAGGCTCGTCGGCGGTGTAGGCATCGATACGCTGATAGGCGGCGATGGCACAGACACGCTCGTCGGCGGCTTGGGCGACGACTTCCTGCGTGGTGGAACAGGCACGGACAATTATATCTTTGCCGGTAGTTTTGGCGAGGACACTATTCAGGGCGATACGGACGGCGGCAATCTGCAATTCAAGCAGGCGACGGGTTTCGGCGATCTCATTTTCTCGCGTGTTGGTTCGAATATGAAGATCGCGCAAAGTGCAAACTCTGGCGCGAACTCTGTTACGATTGAGAACTATGCCGATGGTAAATTCAGCATACAATATGGTTCTGAGAACACGGACTTGGGGAGGCTTTCGTTGGCGTTAGCCGCAGGCGGCACGATCGAAGCACCTGCCGATGACAAGGCAGACCTGATGCTCGGTTTGGAAGGGGACGACATCTTCGTAGGCGATGGAGGCAACGATGATCTCCGCGGTTATGCGGGCAACGACATGCTTACAGGCGGTGCGGGCAACGACCTGCTCATCGGCGGCGATGGTATAGACACGCTTACAGGCGGGGTTGGCGCAGATAGGCTCTTCGGCGGTGCGGGGAACGACATCTTGGAAGGTGGAGCAGGCGCAGACAGGGTTGTAGGTGGCGCAGGATTAGACACCGCCAGCTACGCGGGCTCAGCGGGTGACACAGATGGGGCAGGCGTTGTCATCAATTTGTTAGCAGGCAGTGCTACAGGCAACGACGCTGAAGGTGATGTTCTTGTTGGTATAGAGAACCTTGAGGGCTCGGCACACAAAGACATACTTATAGGCGACACGGCAGACAACACTCTGAAAGGCAACGCGGGCGAAGACAGGCTCTTCGGCGGCGCGGGCAACGATAGGCTTGAGGGTGGGTCAGGCAACGACAGGCTCGTCGGCGGCGATGGCGTTGATACGCTTATAGGTGATGCGGGCGACGACACGCTCGTCGGCAATGGCGGCAACGACAGGCTTGAGGGCGGCGAGGGCGCAGACAGGCTTGTCGGCGGCGTAGGCGTTGATACGCTGACAGGTGGCGATGGCGTAGACACGCTCGTTGGTGGCTTGGGCAACGACTTCCTGCGGGGAGGATTTGGCGCAGACAACTATATCTTTGCGGGTAGTTATGGCACCGACACGATCGCAGTCGATACGGACGGCGGCAATCTGCAATTCAAGCAGGCGACAGGTCTTGGTGATTTCACTTTATCGACAGACGGTAGCGGCAATGTGCTCGTCGCGGGCGGCGGCGGCACGGTGAAGATTCTGAAAGCTGCCTATGCCGATGGTCGCTACAGCCTACAGTATGGTGTTGAGAATATAGATTTGGGCAAGTTGTCTGTTGGCACGGATGGCAATGACAATAACGAAGACGTGAATGCTGACGATGCGTTCGTTCGCGGCACTGGCGAAGCAGACTTGATGTATGGCTTGGCGGGTGACGATACGCTGAAAGGTCTCGCGGGTAACGACTTGCTCGTTGGAGGTTTGGGTGACGACAGGCTTGAGGGCGGCGATGGTGAAGACAGGCTCGTCGGCGGTGTAGGCATCGATACACTGATAGGCGGCGATGGCATAGACACGCTCGTCGGCGGCTTGGGCAACGACTTTCTGCAAGGAGGAGCAGGCACGGACATCTATGTCTTTGCCGGTAGTTTTGGCGAGGACACTATTCAGGGCGATACGGACGGCGGCAATCTGCAATTCAAGCAGGCGACGGGTTTCGGCGATCTCATTTTCTCGCGTGTTGGTTCGAATATGAAGATCGTGCAAAGTGCAAACTCTGGCGCGAACTCTGTTACGATTGAGAACTATGCCGATGGTAAATTCAGCATACAATATGGTTCTGAGAACACGGACTTGGGGAGACTTTCGTTGGCGTTAGCCGCAGGCGGCACGATCGAAGCACCTGCTGGCGACAAGGCAGACCTGATAGTCGGTTCGGCAGAGGTGGATACCCTTGATGGGAAGGAAGGTGCTGATCATCTCTTCGGCGGCGCGGGTAACGACATCTTGGAAGGTGGAGCAGGCGCAGACAGGGTTGTAGGTGGCGCAGGATTAGACACCGCCAGCTACGCGGGCTCAGCGGGTGACACAGATGGGGCAGGCGTTGTCGTCAATTTGTTGACTAGCAGTGCTACAGGCAACGATGCTGAAGGTGATATTCTTGTTGGTATAGAAAACCTTGAGGGCTCGGCACACAAAGATAGGCTTATAGGCGACACGGCAGCCAACACCCTGAAAGGTCTCGCGGGCGATGATAGGCTCTTCGGCGGCGCGGGCGACGACATCTTGGAAGGTGGTGCGGGCGCAGACAGGCTCGTTGGGGGTGTGGGTACAGACACCGCAAGCTACGAGGGTTCAGGGGATGCGAGCGGGGACGGATTCGGCGTTACGGTCAACTTGCATGCTGGCACGGGTTCAGGCGAGCATGCCGAAGGGGATACTTTTGTTGGTATCGAAAACCTTCGCGGCTCGGCGTTCATAGACACGCTTATAGGCAACGCGGAAGCCAACAGGCTGATAGGCGGCGATGGCATAGACACGCTCGTCGGCGGCTTGGGCAACGACTTCCTGCGGGGGGGAACAGGCACGGACATCTATGTCTTTGGAGGCAATTTCGGCGAGGACACTATTCAGGGCGATACGGACGGCGGCAATCTGCAATTCAAGCAGGCGGCAGGTCTAGGTGATTTCACTTTATCGACAGACGGTAGCGGCAATGTGCTCGTCGCGGGCGGCGGCGGCACTGTGAAGATTCTGAAAGCTGCCTATGCCGATGGTCGCTACAACCTACAGTATGGTGCTGAGAATATAGATTTGGGCAAGTTGTCTGTTGGCACGGATGGCGATGACAATAGCGAAGACGCGAATGCTGACGATGCGTTCGTTCGCGGCACTGGCGAAGCAGACTTGATGTATGGCTTGGCGGGTGACGATACGCTGAAAGGTCTCGCGGGTAACGACTTGCTCGTTGGAGGTTTGGGCGATGACAGGCTTGAGGGTGGCGATGGTGAAGACAGGCTCGTCGGCGGCGTAGGCATCGATACGCTGATAGGTGGCGATGGCACAGACACGCTCGTCGGAAACATCGGCAACGACTTCCTGCGGGGGGGAGCAGGCACGGACATCTACGTCTTTGGAGGCAATTTCGGCGAGGACACTATTCAGGGCGATACGGACGGCGGCAATCTGCAATTCAAGCAGGCGACGGGTTTCGGCGATTTCATTTTCTCGCGTGTTGGTTCGAATATGAAGATCGCGCAAAGTGCAAACTCTGGCGCGAACTCTGTTACGATTGAGAACTATGCCGATGGTAAATTCAGCATACAATATGGTTCTGAGAACACGGACTTGGGGAGGCTTTCGTTGGCGGTAGCCGCAGGCGGCACGATCGAGGCAGCTGCTGGCGACAAGGCAGACCTGATGCTCGGCTTGGAAGGGGACGACATCTTCGTAGGCGATGGAGGCAACGATGATCTCCGCGGTTATGCGGGCAACGACAGGCTTACAGGCGGTGCGGGCAACGACCTGCTCGTTGGAGGTTTGGGTGACGACAGGCTTGAGGGCGGCGATGGTGAAGACAGGCTCGTCGGCGGCGGTGGTATCGATACGCTGATAGGCGGCGATGGCACAGACACGCTCGTCGGAAACATCGGCAACGACTTCCTGCAGGGGGGAATAGGCACAGACACCTATATCTTTGCCGGTAGTTTTGGCGAGGACACTATTCAGGGCGATACGGACGGCGGCAATCTGCAATTCAAGCAGGCGACGGGTTTCGGCGATCTCATTTTCTCGCGTGTTGGCTCGAATATGAAGATCGTGCAAAGTGCAAACTCTGGCGCGAACTCTGTTACGATTGAGAACTATGCCGATGGTAAATTCAGCATACAATATGGTTCTGAGAACACGAACTTGGGGAGGCTTTCGTTGGCGTTAGCCGCAGGCGGCACGATTGAGGCAGCTGCTGGCGACAAGGCAGACCTGATGCTCGGCTTGGAAGGAGACGACATCTTCGTAGGCGATGGAGGCAACGATGATCTCCGCGGTTATGCGGGCAACGATATCCTTACAGGCGGTGCGGGCAACGACCTGCTTATCGGCGGCGATGGTATAGACACGCTTACAGGCGGGGTTGGCGACGATAGGCTCTTCGGCGGCGCGGGTAACGACATCTTGGAAGGTGGCGCGGGCGCAGACAGGGTTGTAGGTGGCGAGGGCTCGGACACAGCAAGCTACGCGGGCTCAGCGGGTGACACAGATGGGGCAGGCGTTGTCGTCAATTTGTTAGCAGGCAGTGCTACAGGCAACGATGCTGAAGGTGATATTCTTGTTGGTATAGAGAACCTTGAGGGCTCAGCACACAAAGATACGCTTATAGGCGACACGTCAGCCAACACCCTGAAAGGCAACGCGGGCGATGACAGGCTCTTCGGCGGCGCGGGCGACGACATCTTGGAAGGTGGTGCGGGCGCAGACAGGCTCGTTGGGGGTGTGGGTACAGACACCGCAAGCTACGAGCGCGCGACAGAGGGCGCAAATGGGGTAGGTGTTACTGTCAGTCTAGTTGCGGGTGCTACTAACACGGGAGAGCATGTCGTGGGCGACACTTTTGTTGGTATCGAAAACCTTCGCGGCTCGGCGTTCAGAGACACGCTTACAGGCAACGCGGAAGCCAACAGGCTGGAAGGTGGTGCGGGCAACGACATGCTTACAGGCGGTGCGGGCGCAGATAGGCTCTTCGGCGGCGATGGTAACGACGCGCTTACAGGCGGGGTTGGAGCAGATAGACTCTTTGGCGGCGCGGGTAACGACATCTTGGAAGGTGGAGCAGGCGCAGACAGGGTTGTAGGTGGCGCAGGGGTAGATACCTATGTCTTTTCTGTCGGCAGCGGCACAGACACGGTCGTCGATACAGCGTCAGAAGTCATGACCTTGCGCTTCGATGGGGCTTCTTACACAGCTGAGGATTTCGCCGACACATCAAACTTTGCCAGAGTCGGTAACAATCTTGAAATCACCATAGACAAGGACGCCGCCGATGGCATCGATGACAAAATAACGATCGTCAATGCCTACGACAGCAATGCCGGAACAGGAACGGGCAACTCGGCATTTACGATCAACATCGAATACGGTAGCGGGAACAACTTTACCGAAGTGGCAGACGCGAACGAATTCTGGCACACCCTTTGAGTTCCAGCCTTGAGCCTAGCTTGAGGAAAGGCAATATTGAGGAAGCACAAAGCCTCCTCCCCCTCGGCAAGCCGCACTTCCTTTTGAGCGCGTCTCCAGTGAGCACCTTTGGACGGAGAGCGAGCCTTCCTGTCAATTGTCTCCTCTTGGCGCACATTGCGTTTCCCCCGAAAAATAGCCATCGTTCATCAAACGCAGAAAGCAAAGACCGATTCGCGTCCTTTTTTCATCTCGCTTCCCTCTCTAGTAGAGCGCAAAACGGAGCATTTTCTCCGCCAAAATGACGATTTTTGTTTTTTGCCCTTTCTGCCTCAATGCCCAAAAACCCCTTGTTCACTAGCTTTTGAAAATATCTCTGACAAGGGTCAGAGGCGTTTGACATCTATTCTCCGCCAAAAACACCACTTTTGCATTTTTGCCAGTTTTGCACAGGTACAAGAAAACTCCCTTGTTTCCTTGATTCTTAAAACGTTTGTGCAATGATTAGTGTCATTAGTGCAACTAATCGTGTCACAGTGCAATGTTTAGTGTCACTCTACAGCAATCATTCTACAGCTACGCTTGCCAGCAAAAGATGCCGCAAGGAGGAATCGAACCTCCGACCTCACCCTTACCAAGGGCGTGCTCTACCACTGAGCTACTGCGGCAAAATAACAAACTCCTGCAAGACCCGCAAAAAACAAGAACAAAAAACAAGAACAAAAGACAAGACTAAACAAAAATATCCTCACAGGCAACAACTCTGCCAGTCCTACTCTCTCAAAAAACCGCTCTGCCGCTCTATGAGAATCGCTCGTTAAAACAAAAAATCTGCAAAAAAAAGATTGACTCCTCCGCTAACAAAGGCTAGCGTGAAGACATCCGTAGAAGGCGGAGACAGAAACAGGAGAAAGAAACTCAAAGGGCAAAGAACCAGAGGAAGGGCAAGAGCATGAACACATCTAAAAATGCCGACAAAAAAAGGACGCAACCCACATCCTTCTTGACCTCCTGCTTCAAAGGGCAGGGGCGGGGAAAAGAATCGACCCAAACTCTGACGAGGTCGTGTCATGGCATCAATTGATAACAGCGGCGGACAAGGCATCGGCGATACGCTCGGGGCTCTTCGAGAACAGACCGGCGCGCAACGACAGCAAGCAGAGCAAGCCGCGCCACAAGACACAAATCAACGCGTCGAGCGGGATGTGCTCTCGTTGAGCCCTGAGGCTCTCGCAAGGCAGAATCAGTTGGAAAACGCATCTTTCGATCGCAATATCGACGAAGAAAGAGCAAGCCTGCTCGTCTTGCAAGTTCAGCAGAGCATCGCCGCTCAACAAAGCGGATCGCTCATCGGAGCAGGCAGAGATAGCCAAAGGCTCATATCCTTCCTGCGATAAAGTGCGATAAAGCCTGAAAATAAGCAGAAAAACCAACCCCAAAAAACCAACCCCAAGCAAACCAACCCCAAGCAAACCAACCCCACTCTATCCAACACCATGACACGAGAAAAATCATGACACCAGATTTCGTCCGATCCCCCGAAGACAAAGTGCGACTCTGGCAATCATTCAAGCGCAACATGATGCTCGGCGGAGGAGTCATTCTTCTCTTCCTCTTGTTGCTCGCTGTCTTAGTAGTTTAAAACCGATTGAGCTTAGCTATTTAGCTGGGCTAGGGCGTAGCAGTTCTCTAACCTTGATGCGCTCTGCTTGCGTGTGCGCGAGCAGGCAGAGGCTTGCTTCGTTTGCGAAGAGCCCATGCTCCAGCACGCCTGCGATCTCGCCGAGTTTTGAGGCGAGGTGTTCGGCACTATCGTCGTTCCACTCTCCCCAGTAGCAATCGAGCGTATAGTGTCCTCCGTCGCTCAGGGAGGGGGAGTTCTCTCCGCCGCGCAAGATGAGTTTGCCAGGACGCTCTAGCGTGCGTTCGAACAGGGCTGCGATGGCGCGCGCTGTGAGTTGCCAAGCGAAGGGATCGATCTCTACGGGCAGGGGGAAGGCACCGAGGCGGGGGGTGAGCTTTCTTTCTTCGGCGAGCACCAGCATCGAGCAGCTATTTTGTGCAAGAATTTTCTCACGCAGCAGGCAGCCGCCGCCGCCTTTGACGAGACGCAGGCGGGGGTCGAGCGCGTCTGTGCCGTCTATGGTTAGCTCGAGCGGGGGCGGAGTGCGCAGAGGCGGGGGGTGGTCTGGGTTGTTGGCGAAGAGGGCATCGGGCGAGAGGACGGGGAGATTCAGGCTTGCTGCAAGTTGGTGGCTGGCTGTCGAGCTTGCGATGCAGAGGCGCGGACGTTTTGCCTTGTCTTTACCGAGCGCTTGGATGAAGGCTTCGGCGGTAGTTCCTGATCCCAGCCCTAGGGTCATGTTGGGTTTGATGTGATGGTCGAGCGCGTGGCGTGCCAGAACTCGTTTCGCTTCAGCTTTTTGCGCTTCGGCTTGTTTCGCGGCATCCTGTTGTGTTTGTGCTTGGGGAGTTGGGGACGGCATGAAGTTTGCTTCTGGGAGTGGAGGATGTTGTGTTCATTATAGACGAAGAGAGGAAGTGTCATGGAGATAAAGGCTAATGGGGGGGAGGGGTTGTTGACGGGCTCTGCTAGGGATACTCGGCAGGGTTTTCCTTTGAAAAAGTCTACTTCACGGGGAGTTGTGGCGGCGGGACGAGATTTGTCGTCGTATCGTCGCACGGCGGTGCCTACTGGTACTTCTTCGGACATTAAGGCGGTGGAGAGGGGCAGGGGAGTTGTTGGGGGTGCGGAGAGTGGGGGGAGTGTTTCGAGGTTTGGCGAAGTTTTGTTTCGGAGGGTTAGCGGGGATGGGGGAGGTTTGGTTCGGGGTGTTGGAGGGGGAGTTGGGGGCATTGGTATTGGGCAGCGAGCTGCGGCGTTGCGGAGGACGGGGGGTATTTTTTCGGAGCGATTTTTGGGGAGCAATCCGTTACTGTCTCCTGCTCCTGTGGCTTTGCCCAGTTTGGAATCGAGCGCGGTTGGGGGAGGAGTTGTGGGTTTGCCGAACGGGGAGATTGGCGGAGGAGATTTGTCGGTAGATTTATTGCGTGCTTTGCAGAAGTATCGGGTTGCGGCGGAGGTGCAGGGCTAGCGGTGCGCTATGGCGGAGACAGACACGCACTTTTTTGATTAGGTAACATACGCAAGACGAGCGCGCCTTAAGATGAGTTTTGGGCGAAGGGAGTTTTGTGCATGGAGGGTGTGGGGGATAGCGGTTAGATTTTGTATCCCCCCATGCCTCCCACGGATGCGACCGCCCTTTTTTCTCTTTGCGTCCCTGATAGTGCGCGCCCCCTTGCCTTGCCTCCCAGCCTGTAGTAGCCTATATTCCTCACATAGCTCACGCTCGCTACTCCCACCTCCACCCCCCCCAAGTAAGTCCTCTCTCATGTCCTACAATATCGCCGTCATCGGCGCCACAGGCAATGTCGGACGAGAACTCGTCTCCATCCTCGCAGAAAGAAACTTTCCCGCCACTCGTATCGACGCACTCGCCTCCTCGCAATCCATCGGAACAGATATCGCCTACGGAGATAAAACACTCAAAGCACAAAAACTCGAAGGCTTCGACTTCGCACAAACACACATTACCTTCGCCTGCGCAGGAGGAACCCTCTCGGCAGAACTTCTGCCCAGCCTCGCAGAGAAAATTCCCCTCGTCATCGACAACTCCTCGCACTTCCGCTTGCACAAAGATGTCCCCCTTGTCATTCCCGAAGTGAACCCACAAGCCCTGCAACAACTGGGCAAACAAAAGCTGGTCGCAAACCCAAACTGCTCCACCATCACAGCCCTGCTCGCCCTAGCACCCCTCCACCGCATCAACCCCATCCATCGCGTCGTCGCCGCGACATACCAGTCCGTCTCCGGCGCAGGACGAGCCGCCATGGACGAACTCTTTCAACAGACAAAAAAAATCTACACCAACGAAAAAACTCCCTCGCAACACCACACCAAACAAATCGCCTTCAATGTCATTCCCCATATCGACAAATTTCTCGATAATAGGAAAACTAAAGAAGAAGAAAAAATGCACCTTGAGACAAAAAAAATTCTCGATGAAAACATCAACCTCTCCGCCCTCTGCGTCCGCGTGCCCGTCTTCGTCGGACACGCCCTCGCCCTTTTCGCTACCTGCGCTGAGCCCGTAGACCTCTCCGCAAGCCAAAGAGCCCTCGAAGCAGCCGAGGGTGTCGTCCTCTTCGACAAACAGCAGGACGGAGGTTATATCACCCCCATCGAGTGCGCTGCCGAAGATGCCGTCTTCGTCAGCCGTATGCATATCGATCCCTCCGCCCCCCAAACGCTCATCCTGTGGGCAGTCGGCGACAACCTCCGCAAAGGAGCAGCCCTCAACGCCGTTCAAATTGCAGAACAAGCCCTCAAAGACAATATCCTCTAAAAAAATTCTCTAACCAATCTCTACAAAAAAATTTCTGCGCTAGCTCATGCTTCTCAAAAACTACGACCCCTTCTTTCCCGCATTCGTCAAAGGCGAGGGCAGAACGCTCACCGACAGCAAAGGCAAGACCTACCTTGATTTTGCTAGCGGCGTCGCCGTGACAGGACTCGGACACTCCGACCCCGATCTCGTTCGCGCGCTGTCCGAGCAGGCAAAAAACATTTGGCATGTCTCGAACTTTTTCCACATCGAAGCGCAAGAAGAATGCGCCGAGCAACTGCTGGCAGCCTCTCCCTTTGCCGAAGCCGTCTTTTTTTGCAACTCGGGCGCAGAGGCGAACGAAGCCATGCTCAAGCTTGCACGCCGTACTCACTACCTCGAAGGACAGGCGCAACGCTACCGAACCATCACCTTCCATAACGCTTTCCATGGCAGAACGTTCGCGCTCATCGCTGCGGCAGGTAAGCCTGAGCATCTGGAGGGATTCGGCCCCCCCATGGACGGCTTCGACTGCGTGCCAATCGACGACGACAAAATCCTGCTCGATGCCATCGATAGCGAGACCGCCGCCATACTGATCGAGCCTATCCAAGGTGATGGCGGAGTGCGTGTCATCCCTCACGAGAGGTTGCGCTTTCTGCGCCAAGTCTGCGACGAGAAAGGATTGCTACTACTCTTCGACGAAATACAATGCGGTTGCGCTCGCACGGGCAGATTTTGGGCGCACGAATGGGCTGGGGTGCAACCCGACATTCTCTCCAGCGCCAAGGGCTTGGGAAATGGCATTCCTGTCGGTGCTGTCTTGGCGGCAGCGCGCTGCAAGGATGCCTTTGCGCCGGGCTGCCACGGCTCGACCTACGGCGGCAACACGCTCGCGATGCAGGTCGTAAAGGCAACCTTGAGACGACTAACAGAGCCTGCATTTCTCGCGGGCGTTGTGGAACGCTCTGCTCTGTTTCGGCGCAAGCTCGAAGCCTTGCAACAACGCCACAGCCACCTCATCGCCGAGGTGAGAGGCATGGGATTCATGCTCGGCTTGGCACTCGCGAAAAAATCAGAGAAAGGTGCGGAGACGAGATACTCGGCGCAGCAGTTTGTCTTACACGCACTTCACGAGGGACTGGTCGTCGTGCCGAGCTCAGACAATGTCGTGCGCTTGCTGCCGCCGCTCACCATCACCGAGCAGGAAATCGAACAAGGACTAGATCGGCTGGAGAAAACCTGTGTCGCAAGCTCGCAGTAAAAAAACATCTGCACTTTCGTCCGCGTCTTCGTCTGAGAGCAAGCGCGATTTTCTCGCTCTGGAGGCTGTCGGGCACGAGACTCTGCGCGATCTCTTGCGGCAGGCGTGCGCCTTGAAGGCGGAGGCGACGCTCGCGCGCGAGGCGTTGCTAGACAGGGTTTTGGTGATGGTGTTCGAGGCACCTTCGACGCGCACGCGCGTGAGTTTCGATATGGCGATGCGCAAACTTGGAGGCGGTGTTTTGTCTCTATCGGCGCATGACATGCAGTTGGAGCGCGGCGAGACTCCTGCGGACACGGCGCGTGTTCTTTCGCGTTATGCGGATGCTATTTTGTTGCGCACCGACGATCCCTCTCGGCTTTATGCTATGGCGGAGGCGGCGTCTATTCCTGTGATCAACGGATTGACGACGGCATCGCATCCGTGTCAGATCCTTGCGGACATCATGACTTTCGAGGAGCGGTTGGGTTCTATCGAGGGACAGCGCGTTTCTTATTTAGGTGATGGCACGAACAATGTCGCTGCTACTTGGCTGGAGGCGGCGGGTTTGTTTGGCTTAGAGTTGCGGATAGGCTGTCCTAACTCGTATTCTCCTAGCGAGGAGTCGTTGTTGCGATGGCGTAGTAAGGCGCGGGAGCGAGGGGGTGATATTGTTATTGAGCGCGATCCGATGGAGGCGGTAAGGGGCAGTCGAGCGGTGATGACGGATGTTTGGGTTTCGATGGGCGAGCGTGGGGCGGGCTCGAAGCACAATGCTTTGTCGCCGTATCGGGTGGATGAGCGAGTGATGGCGGCGGCGAGTGGGGATGCGATTTTTTTGCATTGTTTGCCGGCGCACAGGGGCGAGGAGGTTAGCGGGGGAGTTATCGATGGGGCTCGATCGGCGGTATGGGACGAGGCGGAGAACAGGATGCATGCGCAGAAGGCGATTCTACTCTGGTGCTTCGGCGTGGAGATATGAAAAGGGAATTACTTATGTTGCCTTTTATGTTGCTTTTTGCGAAAATCTGTAAACCTCTAATTTTTGGGGTTTGCGTGTGATTGACTTTTGTTTTGCCTGTAAAAATTGTCGTTTTTGCTTGACAAAAGATGTAAAAAGCACGAAATTATACTAAATCAATTGTGATCGTAGACAACGATTTTTTGAGGCAACCAATTAACACAAGCGAGAATTAGAACAATGAGCAACCAAAAAGAAAACGAAAGAAACCCAAAAGCACACTCGGAACTTCGAAAAAAACGAGGGATTGGACTTTATTCCCCAAGAGTCATGGCAATCGTTTGGGTTTTGGCTTTGGGAGTGCTGTTAGGAAATATCTCTGTAGCGGATGGGGATGTTTCTGTAGTGGATGATCAAATTTTTGTAGGGGATGTTCAAAGATTTGCAGAGTCAGATCATGAAAATTCGCCTCACACTCTGGTACAATATCATTGGAAGACTACTGATGCGTCAAAAAAGATGTTGAAGGAGCTTGGTGTTTATCCAAATCATGATACTTGTTGGGATGCAGCAAAAAAATCTGTTTCCAAGATGCATTTAATGCATTTGTTCATGGCGAAAAATGCTAAATTTAAATATAATTGTATAGTTGAAAATCTAGTGGAAAGGCGGAGATGATCGTTTGAAATGGATAAGCTCCAAAAATTCGATGGGGGAGCGTGGGGACGAGGCGGAGAACAGGATGCACGCGCAGAAGGCGATCTTGCTATGGTGCTTCGGCATGGAGATATGAAATAGACTCAACTTGACACTTTCGTCACCACCCTCTAACTACTGGAGAACTGAATCATGGCTACAGATAAAAAACCAACAGAAGAGCAGGTAAATGCTTTGCAAGATCAATTTAAGAACACTTTTTTTTTCGCAAATTGTAAAATTCAATATCATAACAACAGAATGCATTTCTTTAAAAAATGGAATTTATCTTTAAAAATTATCGACGCTGCAATTGGTGTAGGAGGATTAGTGTATATTTGCTTTTGCCCTGGAAAAGCAAATTCTTTCTGGGTTGCTGGTGTTGCGGTGTTTCTTCTGTTTCTCAATGTCCTTTTAGATTTAAGCAAAAAAGAAGAAATTCACCGCTGGCTTATATCTTCTTATATAAGCAATAATAAATTAACTATTATTAACAACACTGCAAATTGGAAAAATCTTTGTGAAAAAAAATATAAAAAATATAAAAAAATTCTTTTTGAAATAGAAGAAAGAACAAGCAGTATAAAAAAAGAAGAGTCTCCTGTACTTAATTTTCTTGATTTCCTTTCTGAAGTCAAGCGAAAAGAAAACACAACGCCTGTTCTTTCTCATGTCAAATGGTACCAATTTATTTTAGCCAATTATTTTTCTATGCCAAATAGCCTCGTGCTTTTAAAATATAAAACCAAAGAAGAAGAAGAAAAGAAAAAACAACAACAAGAAACCAGCGAGCCCAAAACCCCGTGACGCGATTCCTTCTCCAACCTCCCAAGCATCTCCCCCTCATAGAAAAAGCGGACGCAAGCACAAAGCACAAAGTAAGAGATGATAAGTAAGCTTGACCCTACAAAAGCAATTTGTCGTGTTAAGAGTCAGCTTGCGCGAGGCAAGCCTCGCGCTTTGGTACAAGAGGCGCGCTCCGCGCGATTTTTCTTGTCTCTAGGCGAGCGAAAACAATCTCGCCGTATCGCGTTAAGAGTCAGCTTGCGCGAGGCAAAGCCTCGCGCTTTGGTACAAGAGGCTACGCGCTACGCGCGTAGATAAAGCGCTTACGCGCTCCGCTGACGCGGGGTCTTTTGCGAGGGATTACTCCCTCGCGCTCCCCGCGTGCTACGCACGCGATGTTTTGCATCCGTAAAGACTAACCGCGCTCCCCCGCGTCATAGCGCACGGCTTGCCGTGTGCGTCCATAAAAATTGCGCACGCGATGCTTTACATCCGTCAAGCCAAAAACGCCTGCGCCTCAAGCGCCGCCATGCACCCCAGCCCCGCCGCCGTCACAGCCTGCCGAAAAACTCGATCGCTAACATCCCCCGCCGCAAAAACTCCCTCAATATTAGTCCTCGTCGAATCCGCCGCCGTCACAAGATAACCCTCCTTATCCATAGCAACAAAACCCCGAAATAATCCCGTCTCAGGAACATGCCCGATAGCTACAAATACACCCGAAACACTCAATACACGCTCCCTCTCCTCCCCATTCACATACTCCCGCAACCTAACCCCCGTCACCTCATCATCTCCCAATATCTCTGAAACAACACTATTCCACAACATCTCAACCTTCGCATGCGAAAATAACTTCTCCTGCAAAATCTTCTCCGCTCGCAACTTATCACGACGATGCACAACATAAACACGAGACGCATGCCGCGTCAAAAATAATGCCTCCTCAACAGCCGTATTTCCTCCCCCCACAACAACAACCTCCAAATCCTTGAAAAATGCTCCATCACAAGTAGCACAAGCAGAAACGCCAAATCCCCGCAACGACTCTTCACCTTTAACACCTAACCATCTCGCCGTCGCTCCCGTCGCTATAATTAAACTCTTGGCTACATAAACAACCCCACTATCCGCAACAACACGAAACGGACGCTGGCTCAATTCGCACGAAATAGCACTCGACGCATGAATTTTAGCCCCCACCTTCAAAGCCTGCGCTCGCATCGCCGCCATAAGATCAGGTCCTAAAATAGCCTCCGAAAAACCAGGGTAGTTCTCCACATCCGTCGTGATCATCAACTGACCGCCCTCCTGTAACCCCCCCAACACAACGCAATCTAACCCCGCTCGTGCCGTGTAGATCGCACTCGTCAACCCCGCAGGACCAGAGCCTAAAATCAAAACAGAAATCCGAACGATCTCCTCACCTTTCGCAGGAGGAGTAGAGGAAGCAGAAGTCGTCATGCTCGTCCTTTGGAATGAGGGGGAGCAGGCTCGTCGGGTAGAAACTCTCCCGCCTGCCCTTCCGCGAGGATGGCTTTACGGCTGGATCGCGCTTGCTTGAAGAAAGCGATGAGCTCTTCTCCCTTGCCTTTGGTAACGGCTCGTTCGATCTTGTCGAGCGCGACTCGGAATTGCTTGAGCGATCGTTTCAATTCTTTCGGGTTGGCGAAGAAGACATCGTGCCACATCTGCGGCGACGAGGCGGCAATGCGCGTGAAGTCTCGAAAGCCGCCGGCAGAGAGCTTGGCAAGATCGCCTCGGCGGTGAGGACTCTCCAACGCAGCCAGCACCAGCGCGTAGGCAATCGCATGCGGCAAGTGCGAGGTGAGCGCAAGGATCTTGTCGTGTTCGGCGGGAGGAAGAAGCATGACGCGCGCGCCGACCCTCTGCCACAACGCTTTAATAAGACGCACCCCCCTCGCCACCTTCCTCGCCAATCCCCTTGTCGTAGAGCCAGAGCCAGAGCATTCGTTTGGCGTGAGGATGGTGTATCGATTACGGAAGAGGTTGGCTCGTGCGTTTTCCGCGCCGGAGTGTTCAGTGCCCGCGACGGGGTGGGCAGGGACGCAGACTACGCTCGGCGGTAGTAGTCGAGAGAATTGTTGGCAAACGCTGTCTTTGACCGATCCCACATCGCTGACGACGCTGTGGACGGGGAGAACAGGCGCGATCGCTTTCAGAAGATCGGGGTAGGCGCTGAGCGGGGTGGCGAGTATGAGGATGTCGGCATCGCGGGCGGCATCTTCCACCGAGCCCGTGATGCAGCAATCGGGAAACAGCGAGCCGAGCGTCGAACGCGCTCGACGACTGCTGTCGCAGAGCGTCAGCGTGCGGCAAGCGCGCGTGGCGAGAAGGTCGTGCGCAAGCGAGCCGCCAATGAGACCGACACCGACAATGCTGATGTTACGGGCAAGGGGAGCAAGCGTCAAAGACACGATGCCCCTCCAATAATATCTAATGGAATATCTAACGGCACTTCGCGCAAGGCACGCATCTCTTGTTCTGTGCCGATGGTGACGCGCAGCGCATGCGGCAGTCCGTTCTGCGCGCATCGCCGCACGAGAAAGCCCGCTTCCTCCCACTGCTCGTACAGGGAGCGCGCGCGTGCCTCGTTGCCGCAATCCAAGAGCAGGAAGTTCGCGTGTGATGCTACAGGGCGCAATCCCGCCCCTCTGATGATCCCTTTTGCCCAGTCGAAAAATTTTGTACGCTCTTGCCGATTACCTTCGCAAGAACGCCGCACATGCTCCTTGTCTTTCAAGGCGGCACTCGCCGCCGCCAACGCCGCCGCATTGACGCTGAAGGGCAGGCGCAAGCCTTGCAACGCGGCAACAAGCTTGCGACTACCGACAGCCCATCCCAGCCGCAAGGCTGCGAGCCCGTGCACTTTCGAAAAAGTACGCAACATCACAACCGATTCATCGTGGCACGCCATCTCAAGACCGCTGTCGTAATCCTCGGAGGTGACATACTCGGCATAGGCAGAATCCAACACCAGCAGCACAGAGCGCGGCAAGGCAGCGCGCAAGGCGAGCAGCGTCGCCCTGTCCTCCATGCGTCCAGTCGGATTGTCGGGGTTGGCGAGAAAAAATAGGCGCGTCCGATCGTCGCATAGTGCCGCGCAACGCTCGACCGACAAGGCGTAAGAAGGGGCTGTGCGTGCAACTTCGCGCACCTCGCCGCCGTGCGCGCGCACCGTCAGGGCGTAGAGCGGGAAGGTGTGAGCGCAGACAATGGCGTTACAGCCGCGCTCGATCGTGGCGTGCGCTAGCAAGCCGATCAGCTCGTCCGAGCCGTTACCCAACAAAATCTGCTCCGACGAAGGAGACGCGCCCTCCCGTTCCTTGCAGAAAGTCGCCAAGTCTGCGACCAATGCCTCGCGTTGTTCTGCATCCCCGTAGCGATGCAGCTTGCCCTGCTCGGCGTAGTGCGCAAGCGCGCGTTGCGCGTCGGGCGAGCAGCCGTAGGAATTTTCGTTGGCAGAAAGAATCGCGCGCAGCTCCTTCGTCTCGTCTGGCAGACGATGCCGTCCCGCTTGATAACGCGGCAGCTGCTCAACGACGGCGCGTAGACGCGGCGCGCTGTCAGGAGTCATCATCGAGATTGAGAGGGGGTTCGTTTGTGCTTGTCCAGTCGTCGTGCGTCGAGCCGATGTGGCGCGCTTCTCCCAAAGCCGAGAGTGCCTCGGCAAGGGTGGCGCTTGTCAGACAGCTTGCCTCGCTGTAACAGAGGAGGATCGTCTTTTCGTGCAGCCCCAGCAGAGAGGGCTTGGCAGCTACAAGTGTGTCGTTTTGAAGTTTTTGCGCCAAGTCGTCGAGGCTGTAATCGGCGTGCGCGTCGTTGAGGTTGACGAGGAAGTATTTGATCGCCGCGCTCTCGTCTAGGAAGGAGCTCGGCAACCTTCCTAGCAGTAAGACGCGTTGCGCCGTCTCCTTGTCGGGTAGGGCGTGGCTCGGCAAAGCCTGCAAGATACGTGGCGCGTGCGTGCTGAACAGATAACGCCACCACGGAACGCTTTTCTCTTCTTCTGCCTCTTTTACGCTCACGGGGTGCGACGCGGACAAGCTCACGATTGCCAAGGCGTTCGTCTCCTGCGACAGGGCAGCGATGACCTCGCCTTGCGTCGCTTGCGGCAGCAGGGTGATGAGTGGCGAGAAACAGGCACCGAGCGCGACTAGACACAGCGCGTCGTCTTTCAGGTAAGAGATCCCGTAGGACCTTTGGACGAAGGCTGTCGCGCTCATCAGCTGTCGCCACAGTTGCACAACGAGTGCTTCGGGCAGTCCTCTCTTGCGAGAGCGTGCGAGCAGGCGCGTGAGAATATCGTGTTCGCGTTGCGGGCGCAGCGCGGGTAGGGATTGGGTAGAGAGTGTCGTGGCGAAGTTTCCTTCGAGGGGTTTGTTCTCCCCGAAGGATTGAGCCAGCAGGAAACGCTCTGCCAGCAAATCGAGTATGCGTTCGTCCAGCGCATCGATGTCGCGGCGCAAGGCGGCAACAGAAGGCTTCGAGGCGGAGGGCGTGGCGGAGGCTGTGTTCATGGAGAAAAACGCTAATAAAAACGATGGAAATATTTAAGATAACGCGCCTGTGCGCGCGTCGTGTTGTGGCTCAACTCTTGGATTGGGATAAAGAGGTTTCTCGACAAGGCTTGCTACATAGGCGGCAGCGCAAGCCAGCACAGCTTGAAGGCGCACGCGCAGATCGACAGCTTCGGGTTTGAGCGTGGCAGTTGTTTCGTCGAGGTAGAGCGCGCGATTGATCTCGACTTGCAAGGCTTCGCGGCGCGCGTTTTTGTTGGCGTAAGCTTCGATGAGATGCGCGCCCTGATAGGGGTCGTTGATGGCGATGGAGAAGCCTTCTCGTTCGAAGGCGTGTTGGATGCATTGCCGCCAAGCGTTCGAACAGCTGTCGCCTCTGCGGTCGCCGAGCACGATATCCGCGCCGCCGCGTCCGACGGCGGAGGCGGGCATAGAGTGCGCGTTCAAATGAAAGACGCAGCCGAACTCTCCTTGCAAGCGGTCGTAGAGTTGTTTGAGCGTGCGGTGATAGGGTTGCCAGTAGTTTTCTTTTCGTGTGCGCACTTCTGCGCTTGAGAGCTTGCGATCGTACAGAGGCAACCCTGGCGGACAATAGCGCCAAATCAAGCCGTAGCCTTGCTGTGTTTTCGCGCTGGGAGAGAGGAGCTGGCGAGGATCTCCCTCGGCAATGTGCAGAAGGTCGGGGTCGAGATCGTCTTCGGCGCGGTTCGGATCGATGTAGCTACGGGGAAAGTGTGCTTGCAAAAAATAAGCTCCACAGCGCGGACTACCCTCGAAAAGCCAGTCGACATGTCTATCTTCGGCGCGCTCTAGCAGTGCGCGTGAGGCGAGCGTGCGGAAGTCTTCGGGGTAGTCGCGTCCGCTATGCGGCGAGTCTACGATCAGCGGCAGGGCTTGCTCGGTTGCGGGAGCGGTCAGGGTGAGCACAGAGGGAATATGAAGCATGGTCGTAAGAAGGGCGCGAGGCACAAGCTAGGCTAGCCTAGTGTAGTTTCGCAAGCAAGAGCAAGAACAAGAGGCAGCGTTGTATCGAGGCATCAGCTGGTCTATACTGCTTGTGAGGCTACTATAGGGGGAGGCTAGGGGTCGAAGAGGGGGGCACAAAGTAAAAAATCGTATCGGAGGTTTTTATGTCGGAGATAGAGAAAAAACTGGAAGAGTTGGGGATCGTCGTTCCGGACGCTCCTCTACCTGCTGCCAACTATGTACCTTTTGTCGTGAGCGGGGGACTTTTGTTTGTCTCAGGACAGCTGCCGATGGAGCGCGGAGAGATCGCGGTGCGCGGCAAGTTGGGCGCAGAGGTGTCGTTGGAGCAGGGGGTTCGTGCGGCAAGGCTTTGTGCGATCAATGTGTTAGCGGTAGCGAAGAAGGCGTTGGGGGGCGATTGGCAGAGGATAAGTGCGCTCGTGAAGGTGGGGGGATTTGTTTCTTGCGTCCCTGAGTTCACGAAGCATCCATTAGTGGTCAATGGCGCGTCCGATTTGCTCGCGGAGGTTTTGGGCGAGCGAGGCAGGCATGCTCGGTTTGCGGTGGGCGCGCCGTCCTTGCCGTTGGATGTCGCCGTCGAGGTCGAGGCGATCTTCGCTGTGAAAGACTAGGCGAGGCAGTAGTGCTATGTCAGAGATTTCTAGCGACATGGCTGGGGAGGCGAAGGGCAAGGATTCGCAAAGGAATTCGCCAGAGTTCCGCAAGCTTGTCGAGGCGTATTTGGAGGGGGTACGCTCGGCTTACAGCGGAGGCGGCGGCACGGAGCATTCGGGCAGAACCGCGTTGGACATTCTTTTAAGGGGCTGTGCTGAGCTGTGGGACAAAGACATCCAGATTCAGCAGGAGCCAGAGCAGGTTAAGGGGAAAGCCCCGGATTTCAAGATTAGCCGTAAGGGCATGGTGATCGGTTATGTGGAGACGAAGAGGTTGGGGATAGATTGCGAGGAGGTGGCGCGCTCGGAGCAAATTGAAAAATACAAGACGCTTAACAAGAATATCTTAATTAGCAACTATCACGACTTTTACTGGTTAGGGGGGGAGCAGAGCATATCGCTTGTGCGTAAAGAAGACTTGACGCAAGGCTTGCAAAAAATCAAAGTCGAAAAATTAAACGCGGATAGTATTAAGGACTTTTCTACAAGGTTGTTTTTGTTTCTAGACGCTGCCCCCGACAAGATCGCCAGCGTTAAGGAATTGACAAAAAAGTTGGCGATGCGTTGCCATTATTTGCGCGATGCTCTAAAAGACAAGTTTAAAATACAAGAAAAAGATATTGACGAGCAAGACGCTGTTTTTGCCATCTACAAAGCTTTTAAGGTTCAAATTTCTAGAGAAATCACAACGGACGAGTTCGCCGATGTTTTTGCGCAAACCCTAGGGTTCAGTTTGTTTTTGGCGAGGCTTAACACTGCCGATGACACGATCGTGATCGAACTGGCGAATGTTAAGCAACATATTCCTCAGTCTTTTCCTTTGGTTAAAGAATTGGCGGGTTATTTGGAAAGATTTCAAGATAAAAAATATTTGAACATAAGTTGGCTTGTTGAAGAAATTATCTCTATTATTAATAATCTTGATTCTGGAGAAATTAAAAAAGATTTAAATTTCGAGCATCTAAGACAAAAACAACTTAATTTAAGTGAAGCAGACATGCTATTGTTAGAACGCGACCCGTTTATCTATTTCTATGAAAATTTTCTTTCTGCTTACGACGAAAAATTGCGTAAGAAAAGAGGTGTCTACTATACCCCTGCGCCTATCGTCAACTTTATTGTGCGCGGTATCGACGATATGCTTAAAGACAAGTTTTCTCTTAGCACTGGGCTTGCCAATAGCAGCGTCACAGCACTTGATTTTGCTTGTGGCACAGGTACATTTTTGTTGGAAACGATGAAACAGATTTTCGACAACAGTGACAAAAACACCAAGCAAAGAGTGTTGGACGAACATATATGTCGACATATCTACGGGTTTGAATTTTTAATCGCTCCGTACACTTTGGCTCACATGAAGCTGTCGCAATACTTGAAAGACGAAGGTGTTCCTTTGAAAAAAGACCAGACCTTGCCTATCTATCTTACGAACACCCTAGATAACTTTGATCCTATCCAACAGGCAAGCCAAGCCAATCTTGCTTTGGAAAAAATCTTGAAAGAAGGAAGGGAAGCACAAAAAATCAAAGATAAGGATATTTTGGTGATTATGGGTAATCCTCCTTACGCTGTCAATTCTATGAATACGCAAACTTGGATTGATGAGTTGGTAGAACATTATAAATTTATAAATGGTGAATCGTTAAAAGAAAGAAATTCTAAAATTTTAAAAGATGACTATGTGAAGTTCATTAAATTTGCCCAACACAAAATGGACAATACAAAAGAAGGTATTGTTGGTATTGTCACCAACCATGGTTTTCTCGACAACATTACTTTTCGCGGTATGCGGCACTCCTTGTTGCAAACCTTCGATCAAATTTATATTCTCGACTTGCACGGCAATGCGCGTAAAAAAGAAAAAACTCCTTCTGGTGAAAATGATCAAAATATTTTTAAAATTCAACAGGGCGTGACAATCAGCTTTTTTGTAAAAAACCGTCGATTAGAAAAAAAAGTGTTCCACGCTGATCTTTGGGGAAGCAGAAAAGTTAAGTTTCAAAGAGCTATCGACGAAACATACAAAACGATCAATTGGAGAAAAATTGCACCAAAGCCTCCCAATTATTTTTTCTTTCCTTTTAATAAAAAATACACCGAGGCTCAAGAAAAATTTGAATCTATTAAAAATATCTTTCTTATTTATGAAACAGCCATCAAAACACACCGTGATCATTTTGCTTTTGCATTTCAAAAGAAGGACATGAGGCAACGCATGAAAGATATAATTGACGAAAACATCACAAATTTTTCTTTGCAAAAAAAATATCAGTTGAAAGATAACGAGGTTGATCGTGTTCGTAGTAATTTAAAACAAGTTGGTGATAATCTTGACTTTGATAAAAAATTACAATCTTGCCTCTATCGTCCTTTCGATTCTCGTTATTGTTATTATGGCACAGAAACAATGGAACGCCCTCGCCAAATCATGCCTCATATGATAAGAGGTAAGAACTTGGCATTGATTTCAGTTCGCCAAGCATCCTTTTCAGAGACATGGCAGCATATAGGTATTACCGACAAAATTTGCGAATGTTGCGCTATATCAAACAGAGGAAGAGAAATTAATTATCTTTTTCCTTTGTATCTTTATCGCCCAGATAAAAATAAAAAAATTCCTCATTCTGTAAAAAAACTTTTTGGCGTTGCTGACCCCTTCAACGGTAAAGAGAAGATAGAAAACATCAATTCCGCCTTTCGCAAAGAAATCGATAAAAAATATAACGAGGTTTTTTCTGCCGAACAAATTTTCTTCTACATTTACGCTATCCTGCACTCTCCGCACTACCGAAAAAAATACCGCGAATTCCTGCGTATAGATTTTCCTCGTATTCCATTCCCTGACAACAAAAAATCCTTCTTGGAGCTCTCGCAGCTAGGAGAAGACTTGAAAAAAGCTCATCTGCTCGAAGAACTCCCCGACACTTCTATTGACTACGAAGGAGAAGGTGATCACAAAGTTACCAAAATTAATTTCTGCGAGCAAAAACTCTACATTAACCCCAAGCAATATTTTACTTCCGTTGAACAAGAAATTTGGGAATTTGAAATAGGGGGTTATCAAGTTTTGAACAAATACCTTAAAGAACGCAAAGGACGCGAGCTCTCTTGGGAGGAAATCGAGCATATTAAAAATATCGTTAGATCCCTCACCGAGACACGCAGACTTATGGGAGAAATTGATCCTATCGCCAAAAAGTTTATTTGATAGAATTTTCTAACCCTATGTCTTCTCCCTCCCTCGCTTCCTATGTCAAGCCCTCGCCTTCCGCCACCGCGCCGCTTATCACCGAGCCACCTATGCGAGAAATCTCCCTCCCCTTTCCTACTCCTCACTACTGCGGCGACTTCGCCATCCACATCCGCCGAGACGGAACTTGGTGCTATCAAAACTCTCCGATACGAAGACAAGCCCTGTGCCGCCTCTTCGCATCCATCCTCCACAAAGACGCCGACGGACAACACTGGCTCATCACCCCCACTGAGCGAGGTAGAATCACCGTCGAACTCGCACCCTTCCTCATAGCCCAATGCCGATACAAAGACAGAGCATTGCAACTCAAAACAACGCTCGACGAATGGAAACCCGTCGACAACAAGCATCCTATTTTTATGGAACAACGAACGCCACAATTTCCTCAATCTCCACAATCTTCTACACAACTTACTCCGCATAATTTTTCTGACTCGTCTGAAGAAAATCTCCCTTACTTTTGCCTCCACCCTCAACGCCGCCTTGATGCTTTGATAGCCCGCTCGGTTTTCTACGAGCTCGCCGAGCGCGCAGAATACGACGAGCAACAAAACCTCTTCTTCATCCGTAGCGGAGAGGATCGCTTCGCGCTGGCTTCGTCCAGTCCGACTTGAAGTAGAAGGTCGGCTACCATCTCTGTTGACACCCCTGTCCAGTTCTCGCTGCACGATATCGACAGCTCGGCAGGCTTTCTGCGCACGCCCTTCTTTCGAGAAGTCGTTGCTGCTCTGCAAGACAAGACAGCAGAACAGAGTCTAGTTCGTTTTGTCGGCGGCGCGGTACGGAACGCTCTGTTGGGCTTGGCTTGCAAGGATGTAGACTTGGCAACCCCTCTACAACCTCAAGAGGTGATCGAGCGATTACAGGCACGAGGCTTGCGCGTCATCCCGACGGGCTTGTCGCACGGCACGGTGCGAGTGGTGGAGGAGTGTTCAGAAGGTGTCAGGGATAGTTGCGAGATCACGACTTTACGGCGTGATGTTGAGACTTACGGTCGTCGCGCTCGCGTGGCTTTCACGGACGACTGGGCGGCGGATGCTTTACGGCGAGATTTCACGGTGAATGCTTTGTCGTTCGATCCTACGACGGGCGAGGGTTGGGATTATGTGGGCGGACTTGCCGATTTGCGCGCCGCTCGCTTGCGCTTTATCGGCGTTGCCTCAGAGCGGATTGTTGAGGATTACTTGCGTATTTTGCGATTGTTTCGTTTTACCTCGCAGTATCCTGGGTTTGTTGCGGAGGAGGCTGGGTTGCGTGCTTGTTGTGAGCATCAGGGGGGCTTGTCGGAGTTATCTGGGGAGCGTATAGCGAGCGAGTTGTTGTTGTTGTTGGGCGGGGAGGATCCTTGCCGCGCGTTGCGCTTGATGGAGAGCTGGGGAGTTTGTGCGGTTGCGGGCTGGCGTTTTTCGGAGAAAGTTCTTTCTGCTTTGGAGCGGATGATTGCCTTTGAACGCGAGATGAATTGCGAGGACGCATCTCGTCGACTGCTGTTTCTCGTGGCACTCGGCGAGGAGGAGGGGGAGGGAAAACTGAAAAAAAAGTTGACGGATAGATTGATTTTTGCAACACTTCTACGGAAGCGACTTGTTTCGCTTGACAAGGGTTTGGGGGGTAGAATCTTGGGAGAAAGGGCTAGGTAAAGAAAGGGGCTTACATACTTCCCCCCCATATTTTCTTCCTATCAGGAGGTTATGAATCTTCGTTATCATTTTAGTAAATAATTCATTGGCGTATCAATTTTTTCAAGTTTCTTTTCTAGCTATCAGATTTTTTCGATGGCAGTAGGAACTCGCGTCCGAGTTTGACGCGCTCTTTTCCGTTGTAGCTGACGATGTCGGCGGTCGCTTGGGTTTCGCTCCATTTTTCGGGCAAGTAAGAACCCGTCCCGATCGTCTCTACGGGCACCTCTGCCAGAGCAAACGCGGCACATTTCTCCGCTGTGAAGCCGCTGGAGGCGACCACTCCTACCTTGCCAAAGCCCGCTTTGTTTAATTGCTCGCGCATGTGCCACACGGCAGCCGCCGAGACGCCCGTTCCGATCAAGTGTCTTAGGACGGTTTCGTTGCGATAGCCGCGCAAGGAACGCGGTGCGTTTCGCTCTAGGACGGCGTAGCTGCGGGCGGTATCTAATCCCTCGACGAAGCGTCCTCCGTGCGTATCTATGCGCACGGCGAGTTCTCTTTGTGCGACGCGCTCTGGAAAGCGCGTGCATACTGCGAGCGCATCGGTGATCTCGCGTCCGAAGTAGTCGACGAGCACGACGAGTTTTTGTTGCGGAAAGGTTTCGGCGAACATTTCGGCGGCGCGCAGGGTTGAGCCTGCGTATCCGATGAGTCCGTGTGGCATTGTTCCTGCTCCTTCTTTTTGTGCGAAGAAGTGAGCGGTTGCGTGCGCGGCGCATCCGATGAATCCTCGCGCTCCTTTTTCTTGCGTGGCTTTTTGGGATCCTACGGATGCTCCGTAGGCTGCCATTTCGGTCATTTCGATTCCAGCGCAATGGCGCGCTTCCATGGCGAGGAAGGCTACGCGGGGTAGTGTGATGCATATATCGAATGCGTTGTTGGCGGTGACCGAGCAGAAGCCGATTTTTTGTAGCAGCAGTGTTTCTAGCGGAGCGAGGAAGGCGTATGATCCTTCGATATAGCATAGGGTTTCTCCTGCGCCGGCCCATTCTCCTTCTTGGAAGCATTGTTGTAGATCGAGTTTTTCGCTGTGCTGTTGTGCTATTCGTTCTAGCCAAGCGAGCGCGAGTGCTGAGGCGCACAGGACGGGTCTTCGCATGAAGAGTGCGTATTGCACGCGCGCGTCGCCGTATTGTTGGACGACTTGGCGTGTTCTGATGAAGTAGGAATCGCTCCACCCTTCGAGCGTTTTGTTGTCGGTGGCGGAGAGTTCTTCGGCGAATCTCGAATTAGAGATTTTTGTGCCTTGCTGTGTTTTGTCTCCTGCCATGCTTTTGTTGAATGCTTGTGTTGAGGAGTAGGATTTATTCAGGGGGTTTTTTTCTGATGTTTAGCGAGCAGGTTTGCGACGAGGAATCCTACTTCTAGTGCTTGTTCTGCGTTGAGTCTGGGATCGCAATGTGTGTGATATCGATCGGCTAGGTTTTCTTCTTTTAGCGCGCGTGCGCCGCCGATGCATTCGGTGACTGCCTCGCCGGTCATTTCCAGATGGATTCCTCCTGGCCATGTTTTTTCGGCTTTGTGTATTGCGAAGAAGTTTTCTATTTCTTGCATGATTGTTTGGAACGATCGAGTTTTGTATCCGTTATTGGCTTTGATGGTATTGCCGTGCATGGGGTCGCAGATCCAGAGTATTTCGCGTCCTTCCTGTTGGATTCGTCGTAGCAGGGGGGGTAGTGCTTTGTTAATTTTTTCTGCTCCCATGCGGATGATGAGCGAGATTCGTCCTGCTTTATTTTGGGGATTTAGCAGGTCGAGTAGTTGTATGAGTTCGTCGTGCTTGGCGTCTGCGCTGCATTTTACGCCGAGCGGATTATGGACGCCGCTGAGGAATTGTGCGTGTGCGCCTTGTGGCGAGCGGGTGCGTTCGCCGAGCCAGAGCATATGGGCGGAGCAATCGTAGTATTGTCCGTTGAGGCTATCTTTTCGGGTGAGCGCCTCTTCGTAGTTGAGGAGGAGTGCTTCGTGGCTTGTGTAGAAGTCGGTTTCGCGCACTTGTGCGACGGCTTGCGAGGTGATGCCGCAGGCTTCCATGAAGGCGATGGCTTCGGTGATGCGTTGTGCGATATCGCGGTAGGCGATGTGGGGGGGACTTTCTTTGACGAAGTTGTGCGTCCATTGGTGGACTTTGTGTAGGTCGGCGAATCCTCCTTGCGTGAAGGCTCTGAGCAGGTTCAGCGTTCCTGACGACTGGTGATAGGCTTGGATCAAGCGTTGCGGATCGGGGGTGCGTGCGGCGGTGTTGGGGGCGAGGTCGTTGATCGAGTCGCCGAAGTAGCTGGGAATTTCTTGCCCTTCGTGGGTTTCGGTGGGCGAGGAGCGGGGCTTGGCGAACTGCCCGGCGACGCGACCGATTTTGACGACGGGGCAGGTTGCCGAGAAGGTGAGCACGACCGCCATTTCCAAGATGACTTTCAGCAGGTCTCGAATGCTTTCGGCGGAGTATTGTGCGAAGGCTTCGGCGCAATCGCCGCCTTGTAGAACGAATCTTTGTCCTTGGGTGGCTTGGGCTAGCCGTCGTTCTAGCGCTCGTGCTTCGCCGGCGAAGACGAGGGGGGGGAGGTGTTCCAGTTGTCGTTCGGCGGCTTGAAGGGCTACGGGGTTGGGGTATAGGGGCATGTGGAGACGCGGCAGGCTACGCCAGGAATCTTTTGTCCAGTTGGCTTCGCTCTTTACGGCGGAGGGCTTGGCAGCGGAGGGTGGGGCTATTTTTGTCATGCCTTGATAATAGCGGGGTAGGGAGGATGTTGCAAGAAATCTGTGGATAAGTGGATGGAGGCGGCTTGACGGAGCGGCGAGGATATGCGAAGAAATACGCAAGGAATACGCAAGGAATACGCAAAGAATCGGCAAGAAGTCGTTAGGGGGTTGTGCGATTCGTTTTGGAGAGGGTTGGGCTATGCCTGAGTTGGAGTTTAGGGGGAAGTCGGTTGTCTATGCGCACCACTTGGGGGTTGCGATGCGTCCGCTTGTGCCTTGCGCGAAGAGGTCGGAGTTGGGGGCGGGGGGAGCGTTGGCGTTGGACGGAAATTTGATCGTACATGGCGATAATCTGCATGCTCTGAAGTCGCTGCTGCCGTGCTATAGGGGGCGTGTGAATTGCGTCTATATTGACCCTCCTTACAATACGGGCAACGAGGGCTGGTGCTACAACGACAAGGTGAACAGCCCTTTGATGCGGAAATGGCTGAAGGAGAACGGCGCGGTCGATAAGGAGGACTTGGTGCGCCACGACAAGTGGCTATGCATGATGTGGCCGCGCTTGCAGCTGTTGAAGGAGCTACTTGCCGACGACGGGGCTATCTTTATTTCTATCGACGACAACGAAGTCCACCATTTGCGTATGATAATGAACGAAATTTTTGGCGAAAAAAATTTTAAAGCTAATTTTATTTGGCAGCATAGAAAATCAAGTCAAAATGATATTGATATATCATTGTCGCATAATTATATTTTTTGCTATAGCAAAAATTCTGAAAACTTTTGCTTTAACAGGCTTCTTGGTAAAGAGGATATATTTTCTAATCCTGATAACGACAAAAGAGGGGACTGGGTTGCCGACCCTATGGATGCTCCTGGGATTCGAGAAAATTTAACATACGAAATCATTAATCCAAATACAAAGAAAGAGTATCTCCCTCCAGATGGCAGATGCTGGCGATTCACAAAGAAAAAATATGAAGATGCGTTAATTGACAATCGTATTGTTTTTGGAAAAACAGGAAATTCAAAACCACAGTACAAACGATTTAAATTTGAAGCCATGGAACGAGGCAAAAGCATTTTTACTTTATGGGACGATGCAGAAACTGCTGTGAATGGCACGCAACAAGTAATGGGAATTTTTGACGGCAAGAAAATTTTTGACACTCCAAAGCCTGTAGGGTTACTAAAAAAAATTATATCTATTGCTAGTGACGAAAATTCTATTATCCTTGACTCTTTTGCGGGGTCAGGCACGACCGCGCACGCCGTGTTAGATCTCAACAAAGAAGACGGCGGCTCACGCCAATTCATCCTCGTCGAGTGCGAAGACTACGCCGATAGCATCACCGCCGAGCGCGTGCGTCGCGTCATCAAAGGCATCCCCAACGCCAAGAAAGATTCGCTACGCGAAGGACTTGGCGGCACCTTCACCTACTGCACGCTAGGCGAAATCATGACCGTCGAAAATATGCTAAAAGAAAAAAAGTTTCCCTCCTACGAAAGTCTCGCAAGCCATGTCTTCTCCGTCGCCACAGCAGGTAAATGCCTCCCCTCCATCCCCACAGAAAAAGCGCGTGGCAAAGACGGCTTGTTAGGCGCGCTCGACGATTGCCTCTACTACCTCATCTACCAACCCAACCTGAAGTTCATGGAAAGCAACGAATCCGCCCTCAACATCACACGCGCGCTGCGTATCGTCGAAGACATCAAAACTAAGAAAAAGAAAAAAGCCGTCGTCTTCGCAACCCAAGTGTTTCTCGACCAGAAAGACTTAAGGAAATACCATATTACCTTCTCCCAACTACCCTATTGCATAGAATAATATAGAATAATATAGAATAATGGAACTCAAACAATACCAAGAAAAAACCCTCGAAATCCTCGCGCGCTACACGCAAGCCATGCGCGACGAGCAGGCTTTAATGAATAAAAGAGGGAAAGTCCTCAAAGCAGGGGGATGCTCGCTCAGCAGCGATGACAGAAATATAGCCAAGCGGGCTTGGGAAAAAATTAGCAAAATAGACCACATCAAACGCACGAGCGCCGACGGCGAATCTATTCCGCATGTCTGTATGGAAATCCCCACCGGCGGAGGGAAAACCCTGCTAGGCGTCGCCGCCCTGAAACACCTGCTCACGCCAGAGGCAAAGTTTGTCCTGTGGGTCGTGCCTAGCAACGCTATCTACGACCAAACCCTCAAAGCCTTTCGCACATACGCCCATCCATACCGTAAAAAACTCGCATGGATAACAGGAAAAAAAATTAAGCTGTTTGAAAAAGATGACGATTTTACACAAAAAGACCTCGATCAGCATGTTTGCCTCATGCTGCTAAAATTTCCCGCCATCAACAGAGAAAAAAATAAAGACTTCCTGAAAATCTATCGAGACAGCAACTCCTACCACTCTATGTTTCCCGACGAGCAAAACATCCTCGCGCAACAACAGCTCCTGCAAAAATATCCCGATCTCGAACAAGACGAAAACCGAGCCCGACACAGCTTGTTCAATGTTCTTAAAATTATCCGCCCGATCATCGTCCTAGACGAAGCGCACAAGGCTTACAAAGAAGAGCCAGAACAAAACAAAAACTTTGTCAACACGCTCAATCGACTCAATCCGCGCTTTGTCTTGGAACTATCCGCAACACCCAAATCCGTGAGCAATATCCTCGTCAAAATTTCAGGCGAAGAACTGGAAAGAGAAGAAATGATAAAAATGCCTCTAGAAATTCACAATCAGAAACAAAATAACTGGCAAAAAACATTGGAGTCCGCATACAATAAACAACAAGAACTTGAAGCAAACACACAAAACTTGGAAAGCAAAACACAACGCTATATCCATCCGATCGTCCTCGTGCGCGTCGAGCATACAGGAAAATTACAACGAGAAAAAAACACCATTCACGCTGAAGATGTCAAAGATTATCTCATCAAAAACCTCTCCGTCCATGCCTCCTCCATCCGTATCCAATCTTCCGAAAAAAAGGAACTGAAGGGCGAAAATCTAACCGAATCTCGTTGCGCGGTGCGTTGGATCATCACTAAAGACGCGCTCAAAGAAGGATGGGATTGCGCCTTCGCCTACATATTAGTTCTGCTCGACAACACAAGAGCTCCCAGAGCCGTCACACAAATGGTCGGGCGAGTCTTGCGCCAACCCAATGCCCAAAAAGTCGAAGAAGACGAAACGCTGAATCGTTGCTATATCTATTGCAACCGCTTGGCAGTGGCAGAGACTCTGAAAATTGTGAGACAAGGGCTCAAGGACGAGGGACTCATTCATGTCAAAAATATCCTCGTAACCGATCACGACATTAAGGAAAGTGACAGAAAAAAGAGAATTATAAAACGTCGTGCAGAATACGAAAACGCAGAAATCTTTTTACCTCGCGTCCTCCATAAAGACGAAGAAACAAAAAACGAATGGCGTTCTCTTAACTACGAGCGTGACATTCTTGCGTGGGTGGCTTGGAAAAATCTTAATATAGACAAAGTTTTTTCTCTGGAAATCCTGAAAAATGAAAAAGAAGACATACGAGAAGTAAATATTCATGGAGAAGAGACAGAACTTAAAGCAACATCTGTTTTACCTGTTACAAAATTTCTATTGAGCGACTTTACCAAATCTTTAATAGACATTATCCCTAATCCTTGGCAAGCAGCGCGCATCGCCAACAATTTTCTTGAGGGGTATAAAGCGCAAGGCTACGACGAAACCACCCTTGCCTATAATCGCGAGGATTTAACCTCTAACCTAAAAACAGCACTTACAACAAAAATTATGAAAAGAACAAAAAAAATATTTGAAGAAAAAGTTTATCAAAAAAACATCTCCTTCCATTTAAAAGTTGATAAAAAATTCAGGTATGAGATGGAAAAATCTTTTGAATTTTCTCTTGCTCCTGACGAAATTGAGCCGCTAACAAACGAAGAAAGTAAACTTTTACAAAAAAGTCTTTTTGAACCCGTTTTCAAACATCATTTTAACAAATTGGAAGGAAATTTTGCGGTCTATTTGGATAACCACAAGACGCTAGAATGGTGGCACAGGGTGGCATCTATGCAAGACTATCGTCTACAGGGTTGGCAAAAAAACTTTGTCCATCCCGACTTCGTCGCCGTGCGTAAGGACAAGCGTATTTTTGTCTTCGAAACTAAGGGCGACCAATTCAAAGGCAACGACGATACGAACTACAAAGAAGATCTTCTTAATATTCTTGAAAATGCTTCCAAGCATATTGTCGAGGGAGGCAAAATAGAAACACCTAGCATCACTTTAAGAATACTCTTTCAGAGTAGCTGGAAAAACGATGCCAACAGAGCCCTCACCTCCTAACCTTTCGCCAACCTCTTCATCCCTCCCTCAACCCTAACAAAGAGAACGCCATGCCCTCCTCCTCCTTCCGCGAGCATCTATCTCAAAACAAAACCTCGCCTTGTGCCTCCCTCGGTGTCTGGGCTTCCTCTTGCAGCCCGAATGTCGTCGAAGTGCTGGCAGAAGTAGGCTTCGACTGGATGCTGCTCGATTGCGAACACGCACCACGCGATATGGCAACCTGCCTCCAAGAGTTACGCATCCTCGAAGCCTCCCCGACCATCCCGCTCGTGCGCGTCGCGTGGAACGATCCTGTGTTGCTCAAGAAAATTCTTGATATCGGAGCAGAAAATATAATGGTGCCAATGGTCAACTCCGCCGAAGAAGCACGCCAAGCCGTGCGAGCTATCCATTATCCTCCGCGCGGCATCCGCGGCGCAGCCTCAGGGATTCGCGCCTCGCGCTACGGACGCGACAACAAAACATACTTTCAAAACGCCAATCCCTTTCTGATCGTCCAAATCGAAACGCAACTCGCCCTGAAAAACTTGCAAGACATCGCCGCAACCGAAGGAGTCGATGCCGTCTTCTTCGGTCCCACAGACCTCTCGGCAGACATGGGACTATTAGGACAGCCCGCCCATCCTCAAGTCGTAGAAAGCATCGGCAAGGCGATCGCAAGCGTGCAAAAAAATAATCCCTGCCACACAGGAGTCCTCTCGCCCAGCGTCGATGCGCTAGAGTCTTTCTTGGCAACCGACGCAGACTTCGTCAGCGTTACAAGCGATTTGGGAATGCTACTGCGTGCCGCAGAAAAAACCCTGCAGGACACAAGAAAAATACAAAAGTAGAACGAGTATCTAACCTTCTATCTAACTTTCTATCTAACTTTCTATCTAACTTTATTGGCTCGCGTCAAGCTTTGTTGATAGGGGCGATCGGGGTGGCGAGGTAGGTCGCAAGCCCTTGCTGCACATCTTTCGTATCCTGCACTAATTCTCCCTGAGAAATATGTACGACGCGCGAGCAGAGATCTGCTATAGAATCATTGTTGTGGCTGACAACTAGGATGGTTCGTCCGCTTTTGGAGATCTCGCGAATTTTTCGCGCGCATTTTTCACGAAAATCGAAGTCTCCTGCGGAAATAACCTCGTCGGCGATAAGAATTTCTCCGTCGACATGCGAGGCGATGGCGAAGCCCAAGCGGGTTTGCATGCCGGAGGAATATCGCTTGATCGGCGTGTCGATAAATTCTTCGACCCCCGCAAAATCGATGATGGCATCCATCTTTCGTCTTATGCTGCGGTCGTTCTCGCCGAGGATCGTCGCGTTGAGAACAAGGTTTTCTCGTCCCGTGAGTTCGGGGTGGAAGCCCGTGCCGAGCTCCAGCAGAGAAGCCACTCTTCCGCGCAAGCAGATGCTGCCTGAGGTTGGCAGCGTCACGCGCGAGAAGATTTTCAACAGGGTAGATTTTCCTGCTCCGTTGCGCCCGACGATGCCGACGCATTCTCCTCTGTGGATCGTCAGGGAAATATCTTTCAACGCCCAAAACTTTTGAACAAGCCCATCCGAGCTCTTGCTGAAAAAATTTGCGATGCTATCGCGAAAGGTACGGAACTGCGCATCGGCATGAAGACTGTACATTTTGCTGACGCGCTCTGCGATAAGGATGGGTTTCATAGAGGATGCACTCTTGCGTTAGATTCTTGCGTTATACTTTTGTGTTATATTTGATCGATGTAGCGTGTTTCTAAGTGCCGAAAGATGCTCATGCCCGCCGCCAGCAACAGCGCTGTGGTGACAACAGAGACACCGAGTGCTTGCACAGGAAGCTCGCCGTATCCGAGCACAGCCCAGCGCATGCCTTGCACGATGCCTGTCAAGGGATTGTAGATCAGGAGGTTTTGCAATAACGGAGGTAAGAGTTCCAAAGGATATAGGATCGGGGTCAAGTACATCCACATGGTGAGCGCGAAGCCGAAGAGAATCCCGATATCTCGAAAGATGGCTTGCGGTCCTGCGATGCACAACGAGAGTGCCAAGGCGAACAAGTACATCAGCAAGACAAAGCAGGGTAGGAAAACGACTTGCGGCGGCGGCGTTATTCCGTAAAGAAGCATGACAACAAGGAGGGCTATCATACCGACCGCCAAATCTGCCAGGGGGGCTATCAGCATGCTGATCGGCAGCACCATACGAGGAAAATAGATACGCGTGATGATATGGGCGTTGCCTTGTAGAGAGTTCATCCCTTTTTGCAAGGCATCGGAAAAATACAACCACGGCACGATACCGCACATCACGAACACGGCGTAAGGGGTTTCTCCGGACGGAAAACGCACGATGTAGCGAAAGATCGTTGCGAAGATGGCGACCGTCACCACAGGTCGCAGCACGAACCACAGGATGCCGAGCAGGGTTTGTTTGTACTGAACCGCCAGATCCTTTTTGATGAGCATCAGAGCGATCCCGCGTGCTTGCCACAATTCTCTAATGGTTTTGCGGAAGGATAGGGGTTGGGATGTGATCTTCACCTCGAAGGGAGCTGTTGTGTCGGGTCGTCGAGGCTTTTTAGCTGTCAAAAAACGGAATGGGGAGGGGAACACAGGGTAGCGATGGCTGAGAAGACAATCGTCTTGCGATGACGAGTTTCGGATTGTTGTATTTTAGGAAATTTTTGTCAAGAAAAAACGAGACAAGAAAAAGAGAGCTGAAAAAACAAAACAAGCAAAAGGGGAATTTATCCCCAAGAGAAATTTATCCCCAAGGGGAATTTATCCCCAAGGGGAATTTATCCCCAAGAGAAATTTATCCACGAATAGAACAAGATTTCTTGTCTCTTGTTGCCGAATGCTGTAGGATGGGGTGGTGGCTTTGTTTCTTGCCGATTCTCCTGAAGTTTGCGAACCTCGTGCACTACGTGCGGATGTTCGCGGGCAGGATGTTGCGACGGCAACAGCGACGGCGGACGACAAGAACTTGGCGGCGGACGACGAGGACTTGGCTGAGGACTTGGCTGATGACTTGGCGGAGCGTTTGTTTTTTGGCAAAGCAGGCTCTGCGGCGGTGTGTCGGCGGGTGTTCGAACGTTGCCGCCTCCCAGTGCTGGGCGAGGGCTATATTTTTATACGTCTGCGCTTGCGTTCTGAGGGAAAAACACCGATACTGCAAGTTGTTATGGAACGAAACGATGGAGCACCGATGACTGTTGGCAATTGCGCTACTTTTTCTCGCTTTCTCTCGCCTATGCTGGAGGGAGAGGGATTGGTCTCTGCAGAGATGCGCCTAGAGGTGAGCTCGCCGGGGTTGGAAAGACCTCTGACGCGCCTGTCCGATTTCCAGCGTTTTGCAGGATCCGATGTCGTGCTTGCGCTCGACAAGCAGAAGGCTCAAGCGAAAAGAGCTCAGGCGAAAAGAGAGCAAGCCTCGTCGACTTTGGACTTGTCGCGAAATTTTCTCGCTACCCTCGTCGGCGTCGAAGGGCGGAGCGTCGTCGTAGAGAGGGAAGGGGAACGCCTGTCGATTCCTGTAGAGGATATGGTTAAGGCGCAGCTTGTTGCCGTTTTCACAACAGATTCTCCCTCTGCCGCCTTGAAGTCCGACGAACGCTCAAGGAGAGAGTAATGTTTCAGAGAGCAGACATGCTGTTGATCGCCGAGACGGTCGCACGCGAAAAGAGCATCGACAAGGAGAGAGTCTTCGAAGCGATGGAGCAGGCGGTGGAGAAGGCGGGGCATAGCAAATACGGCAGCGAGCATGACATTCGCGCCGCGATCGATCGCGAGTCGGGAGCAATCTTTCTGCATCGCTATCGGCTGGTGGTCGAGGGAGCAGCTTCTTCGGTCGATGAGGTGTCGCTGGAAGAAGCGCAACGATACGAGGGGGCGATCGAACTAGGGGGATATGTTAAAGAAGAACTGCCGCAGCCGGATGATTTCGGACGAATCGCTACGCAAATCGCAAAGCATGTGATCGTTCAGCAGGTGCGCGAGGCGGAACGCGAGCAGCAGTACGAAAAGTTCAAAGATCGCGTAGGTACCGCAGAGAGTGGTACCGTCAAGCGCATCGAGTACGGAAATTTGATCATCGACTTGGGGCAGGCGGAGGGTGTCATTCGCCGTGAGCATCTGATCCCGCGCGAGCATCTCAAACGCGGCGACCGCACGCTTGCCTATATCTACGAGGTCAAGCGCGACAACAGAGGTCCGCAGATCTTCCTCTCGCGTACCCATCCGCAGCTTATGGTCTTGCTCTTCCGTCAGGAGGTGCCGGAGGTCTATGACGGCGTTGTCGAGATTATGGGCTGCGCACGCGACCCAGGATCGCGCGCCAAGGTCGGCGTGCAATCTAAGGATTCGTCGATCGATCCCGTCGGTGCCTGCGTCGGCATGCGCGGCAGCCGTGTGCAAGCGGTCGTCAGCGAGTTGCAGGGCGAAAAGGTCGATATCGTTCCCTTCTCCGAAGATATTGCAACCTATGTCGTCAACGCTCTCGCTCCCGCCGAGGTCACCAAGGTGGTGCTCGACGAGGAGAAAAGAAAGATCGAGGTCATCGTCGAGGAAGAGCAACTGTCGCAAGCAATCGGACGCAGAGGGCAGAATGTGCGCTTGGCTTCTCAACTAACTTCGTACGATATCGATCTCTTGAGCGAAAGCCAAGACTCAGAACGACGCGAGCAGGAGTTCTTGAAACGGCGCGACATGTTTGTCTCGGCGCTCGATGTCGACGATGTGATCGCGCGCCTGCTAATCACAGAGGGCTTTACCAGCATCGACGAGGTGGCTGAGGTTGTCGTCGAAGAACTGACAACTATCGAGGGATTCGACGAAACGCTGGCGAACGAGCTGCAAAGCCGCGCTCAGGTCTTTGTCGAAAAACGCACGAAGGAGCAGAAAAAACGTCTCAAGGAGTTGCAAGTTGAAAAGCAGCTGATCGATTTCTCGCACCTGAACTTGACGAAGGTCGTCAAACTCGCAGAGGCGGGAATTCTTACCCTCGAAGACTTTGCAGGGCAGACACCCGAAGACTTGCTGGACGCAGAGGAGGGAGCACTCAACGACGAAGAGTTGCAAAGCGATGCCGTCGGAAACATGATCTTGCAGGCACGACTCGCCTTGGGTTGGATATCACAGGAGGATTTGACACCTAAGGAAGAAGAAAAAACAGAAGAACAGACAGAACAGACTGAAGAGCAAACAGCAGAACAAACGCAAGCAGAACAAACGCAAGCAAAACAAACGCTCGCGGAGGAAGTCTTTTCCGTCGCGGCGGGGGCAGCAGCGGGCGAAGATCATGAAGAAGCACTTGCTACAGAGTCGCCACAGAGCTGATGGCGCGGCTGTCGTCCGCCGTCGCCGTTGTTTCGTCTCACGCGAGACGCGCGATAGGAGCGACCTTTTGCGCTTCGTCTATGATGGCGAGCAGCAGCTCTGTTGGGACGCCGCCGAAAAACTGCCGGGACGGGGGTTTTGGCTTGCTTTGGAAAGGGATACGCTGCTCGGCGGAACGCGAAAGCTGATCGCAAGGCAGGCTTCAAAAAAAGGGCAAAGAGAGCAAGAAGGGCAAAAAACAGAAGACGAGAGGGGAGTAACGAAGAGAGGAGAGGGGCAAGGCGAGCAGAGGGCGACGGCAGAAGAGTTCCTTCGTTCTTGTGCGCTCGTGTTGGAGCAACGTTGCCTCTCCTTCATCGCGCTGGCAAGACGCGCCGGACTGGCGGTCGCGGGTGGGGGACGCTGTCTCGACATGGCGTGTGGGGGAGGTTTGAAAGTTCTGATCACAACGCCGCAATCTTCTCTGGAAGAGCGGCGAAAAATCCTAAAGGCACACAGACGCTCCGAGCCTCCTGTGTGTTGCGCGCGCTTTTCCGCGGTCGCGTTGGGACGTGTGTTTGCGCGCGAAGATGCCGTTTATGTCGGCGTGGGCGGCAAGAAGGCGGCTGCGACGACGGGGCTTGTCGAGCGATTGTTGCAGGAGATCGATCGTTTCGAAAAACTCTTGCGTATTCTGGAATGCGAATCGACGGAAGCTTGCAAACCCCTTCCTTATCCGACGCTCGGTATTTCATCAACGAAGGAGGCATAGGTATGTCAGACAACAAGGGCTCAAGTTCAGGATCGGGGCGGCGCGGCGGACGCAACTTCGAAACCGGACAGGTCAAGCAGAGTTTTTCCAATCGCCGTACGCGCACCGTTCAGGTCGAGCGTCGCATTCGCAAAGGGGCAGCGAGCGACGATCCGAGCAACGCAGCTGCGAGCATCGCTGGCAGAGGAGGGGATGCTGCGCGCACGCACGGACAAGCGGCGGGCGCGACGGATAGAGCCGCGGGGGCGGGGGCAGGAGCTAGAGTTGGTGTTGGAGTTGGAGCGGGTGTTGGAGGGCAAGCCTCTTCGTCGCCGCGCGAATCGGAGCTGCGCAACGCCGAGGAGAGGGCGCAAAGGGCGCAGCAAGATGGACAACGAGACGGACAACGAGACGGACAGCGTCCAGCGCGTTCTACCCGCCCTCCACGCGAAGGGGCTGGACGGACGCCGAGCAAGGGGAAGGGCGGAGCAGCCAAACCCAGAGCGTCAACGCCGAAAGTGCGCGATACAGCCAAGCGTACTAGCAACAGCAAGAACACGCTGAAGAAGGTCAAGCCTACTTTCGAAAAGCGCCAGGGCAGGCTTACGATCCGCGACGCTTTGGACGAGGTGGATCGTGAGATCGAACGCCGTCGAGGAAAGTCGCTGGCGGCGATCAAGCGTGCGCGCGAGAAACAGCGCGAGGAGATATTAGAGAGGTTGAAGAGCGGCGAGAAGGTGCGCAGGGAGGTTGTGGTGCCTGAGTCTGTCACGGTGGCGGATCTCGCCAATCGCATGGCAGAGCAGCTCGACGATGTGGTGCGTGTGTTGGTCGGCTTGGACATCGGGGCTACGGCGCACGAGGTGCTTGATGCCGATAGTGCCGAGTTGGTCGTCGCCGAGTTTGGGCACAAGGCAAAACGGGTTGATTCGTCCGATTTGGAGACACGTTTGGAGGCGGAAGGGAGGGAAGAGCACGAGCGTTTTCCGCGTCCTCCTGTTGTTGTCGTGATGGGGCATGTCGATCATGGCAAGACGAGTCTTTTGGATGTGTTACGAAAATCTCGCGTCGCAAGCTCGGAGGCGGGTGGCATCACGCAGCACATCGGTGCGTCGCGCGTTGTGCTTGCGGACGGTCGCAGCGTCACCTTTTTGGATACGCCTGGGCACGAGGCGTTTTCTTTAATGCGCGCGCGTGGTGCGAGCGCGACCGACCTTGTCGTTCTTGTCGTTGCTGCCGACGACGGCGTGCGTGCGCAGACGGTGGAGGCGATCAACCATGCGAAGGCTGCGAATGCGCCTTTGATCGTCGGCATTTCCAAGTGCGACCTGCCGGGCGCGGATATTCCCAAAGTTTTGAGCGCGCTGGAATCGCGCGGTGTTTTGGTCGAAGACAAGGGGGGCGATGTGCTTTGCGTTCCTTTCTCGTCGCAGACGGGAGAGGGTATCGACAAGTTGTTGGAGGCGGTGTTGTTGCAAGCCGACTTGGGCGAGATGAAGGCGGCGCGCGAGGGAACTTGTCGGGGGGTCGTGATCGAATCGCGCACCGAGAAGGGACACGGCGTGTTGGCGAGCTTGCTTTTGCAGGAGGGAACTTTGCGTAAAGGTGACATCGTCTTGGCGGGCGCGCACTGGGGGCGCATCCGAGTCATGTTGGACGAGCACGGCAAGCCTTGTAGCGAGGTGCTACCTTCGCAGCCGGTGCAAGTGACGGGGTTGCAAGGACATTTTCAGGCGGGCGAGACATTTCGCACGGTGGTGAATGAGGCGCGGGCGCGCGAGGTCGGCGAGCATCGTGCCGAGCAGCGCAAGGCGAAACGCCAAGCTAAGAGTTTGGCGAGCCAAAGCCAGCCCGAGTCGGTATTGCAGATGCTGGAGCAGGCGGATCTTGCGGCGGGTGTTCGTCGCTTTCCGTTTCTCGTTAAGGCGGACGCGCACGGTACGTTGGAGGTTGTCTTGCAGTCGTTGGAGAATATCGTGCTGGAGGGGGCGGAGTTGTTTGTCTTGCACTCGGAGGTTGGCGACATCTCCGAATCCGACATTTCGCTTGCCGCTGCGTCGGGAGCTCAGGTTTTGGGCTTTAGCGCAAAACCCACGGCGAAGGCGCGTTTGCTTGCTAAGGGGCTCAAGGTCGAGATGCGTTTCTTTACCGTCTTGTACGAGCTTTTGGAAGCGGTTGAAGGAAGGCTCAAACATACGCTTGCTCCCAAGACGCGCGAGGTGCGACTGGGTTTGGCGGAGGTAAAGCAGGTCTTTCCTATTGGAAAGGTTGGCAACATCGCCGGTGCGGCGGTACTGGAGGGGATTGTACGGCGAGGCGTGCGGGCGCGCGTCTTGCGCGGTGAAGAGAAGGAGGTTGTCCACGAGGGGCGTGTCAAGCAGCTCAAGAGTTTCAAGGAGGAGGTGCGTGAAATCACGAAAGGGGCAGAGTGCGGAATCGCCTTTGAAAACTTCCAAGACTTTGCTGCTCAAGATAGAATCGAATGCTTTGCCGTCGAGCAGATCGAAGAAAATATTGGCGCAGAGGCGTAATGAACAACGCGCTGTACTATGCAGACAACCTCGAAGTCTTGCAAACGTTGGCACAGGACTATCCGAAAGGAATCGTCGATCTCGTCTATATCGACCCGCCTTTCAACTCCAACAAGAATTACAACATGCCCTTCAAGGATTTGATCCACTCCTACCACAACTCTAAAAAAAACACGGCGCTCAAGCAGGCCTTTGCAGATACTTGGAGCAACATCACCCTTTCCGAAGAGCTCGAGCAGATGAGGCTTTACGACAACTTGGAAATTTATAACTTTCTCCACGCCAACAGAAAGATTTTCACCGCCAGCCAGTCCTCCTATCTAACCATGATGGGCAGCAGGCTCTATTACATGCGAAAGGTAATGAAAGACACGGCGAGCTTTTATCTACATTGCGACCCTACCATGAGCCACTATTTGAAAATTCTCTGCGATATCGTCTTCGGTGGAAAAAATTTTCAAAACGAGATCATATGGTATTACGGTGGCGGAGGGGCTTCTACACAACGATGGGGCAGAAAGCATGATGTTATCCTGTTTTACACAAAAAGCGAACGGTGGACATTCAACGCCGACGCGGTACGCCAGCCTTACAAATGGCAAGAAGGACAAAGTCGTGCCGACGGCTCGGAGCGAGATTTGGAGAAAGGAAAAATTGCCGACGATGTTTTTGTCCAGCACTCTTTGATGCCATGGGCAAAAGAACGCTTGGGGTATCCTACGCAAAAGCCTGAGAAGTTGCTCGATCGTATCATTAGGGCGAGTTCGCAAGAAGGCGATCTTGTAGCCGACTTCTTCTGCGGTTGCGGAACGGCGGTCGTAGTCGCAGAAAAGCTCAAGCGGCGCTGGCTCGGTGTTGACATCAATCACCTCGCCATTGCTGAGGTAGAAAACCGCAGGCTGAAAAAGCTGGACGCCAAGTACGAGGTGAAGGGTTTTCCTGTCGATCTCGCTTCCGCCGAGCGGCTGATGCAAAGCAGTCGTTACGATTTTCAAACTTGGTTGGTCGAGTACAAGTTGCGCGGACACAGCAACAAGCGTGGCGCGGACGGCGGTTACGATGGTCATATGGCGATCACCTTTCCGCCCAAGAAAGAGGTACGCATTTGTCTGATCGAAGTCAAAAGCGGTGCGTGCAGCTTGGCGCAGTTGCGCGCCTTCCAACAGGTTGTCAGGCAGCAAGAAGCCGATTTGGGGTTGTTCGTCTGTTTGGCGGAAAACATCACGAAGCCGATGCTTGCCTTTTGCGACGAGCAGGGCTTGTGGCAGGAATCGCTGTTTTCCGTGCCTAAGCTGAGCATCCTTTCCTTGCAGGAGTTCCTGACAAAAGACAAGCAACTGCCGCGCTGGCTCTACAACGCTATCGAGAATGTAACCTACGGCTGATACTTTCTTGTAAAAGAGAGCCAGCGGAGAGATGGTAAGAAGAGAGAACAAGGAGATAAAAAAAGAGGAGAGAGATGGATAAAAGGCGATTGAAGAGGTCGGGACCTTCACAGCGTCAGCAGCGAGTCGGCGAGCTTTTGCGCCACACTCTTTCCGAGAAGTTGATGCGCGGCGAGTTGCTTTCTGAGGAGCTTTACGATTGTCCGCTGTATGTAGGCGAGGTGCGCATGACGGCGGACTTGCGTTGGGCGCGCGCCTATGTTTCCTTTGCGAAGCAGGAGCAGACTACTTTGGAGGAGCGGCGGGCCGTTCTCAAGGAGTTGCGGCGACTTGCGCCGATTTTACAGAAGAGTTGTGCGGCACCTTTGAGCTTGAAGTTTACGCCGCGCATTGCTTTCGAATGGGATGACTTGGGCGAGCGTTCGGCGAAGATTGAGGAACTTTTAAGAAAAACTGCGGCGACGCAGGATAAGGCGGAGGCAGAGACGGGCTTGTAGCAGGTGACAAGTAGTGTCCCAGAAAACAGGACTTGCGTATTGACGCAACATCGCGTGCGCAAATATCGCGGTGCGCTTCAAACAGCGCGGATGAGACTGCCTACTCCCGATTCGGTAAAGAGTTCAAGCAACAAGGTGTGCGGTACCCTGCCGTCAAGGATCACAACGCTCACCCCCTTTCTGCTCGCTTCCATGGCTGTGTCGATCTTCGGCAGCATGCCGCCATGCACGACACCTTGGGCTATGAGCTCCTTGAGTCGTTTCTCGTCGAGCTCTTCCACCAAGTCTCCCTTCTCGTCTTTCACCCCCGCAACATCGGTCATGAGTAGTAGCCTTTTAGCCTCCAGCCCTATGGCGAGCGCGCCCGCGAAAGCATCGGCATTGACATTGTACAGCTCCCCCTCTTCGTCGGCTGCCATCGGAGCCAGCACCGGAATATAGTCGGCATCGATGAGCAGGCGTAGCAGGGTTGCATCGACCTTCTTGGGTTCTCCGACGAATCCCAAGTCGATGCTCTCTCCGTTCTTCTGCTTTTTCGGCGAGAGTTTTTCGACGCGCATGATCGCAGCGTCCTGTCCGCACAGCGCGAGCGCGTCTCCCCCTGCTCCCTGCAAGAGTCGCACCACCTTTTTGCTCAAGCGCGAGAGGGTCATGGCGGCGCAATCTCTAGTTTCTTTGTCGGTGATGCGCAATCCCTCGACGCGTTTTTGTTCGAGGTTGAGTTTTTCGGCAAGGCGATCGATCTGCGGACCGCCTCCGTGCACGATGACAGGATGGATGCCTACCTGCTTCAGCAGCACGACATCGTGGGCAAGGTGGGCTGCCAAGTCTTTCTCGGCTTCCTCCAGCGCGTTGCCGCCGAGCTTGATGACTAGCAAGCTGCCCGTATACAATTGCATGTAAGGCAGGGCTGCTGTCAGGATGCCTGCTTTTTGCAACCATCGGCGATGTCGTTCGTGTGCCGCGCTCACTGCGTAATATGTGTGTTGTTTCGCTCAGGCGGCTTTGGGTTTGCGCCGACTGACATGGCGAGTGATCACCCATTGTTGCCCGATGGTGAGCATATTGTTCCAAGTCCAGTAGATGACAAGCCCTGCGGGAAAGCGTCCGAGCAGGAAGGTGAAGAGGATGGGTAGGAAGGCGAAGATCTTCTTTTGGATGGGATCGACGGGCGCAGGGTTCATTTTCTGCTGCATCCACATGCTCAAGCCCATGGCGATCGGCCAGAGCCCCAAATTGAGAGGTTGGAGCAGTTGCGGAATCTGCCACGGAATCAGTCCGAACAGCGTCAGCACGCCTAAGGGGTCGGGCGCGGAGAGATCGTGAATCCAGCCGAAGAAGGGAGCATGGCGCATCTCGATCGAGATAAAGAGCACCTTGTAGAGCGCGAAGAAGACAGGAATCTGCAACAGAATCGGCAGACAGCCCGCGACAGGATTAACCCCGTGCTTCTTGTAGAGCCCAAGCATCTCTTGTTGCAGGGCTTTTTTGTCGTCTTTGTGGCGTTCGCGCAAGATGATCATCTCGGGCTGCAGTGTTTTCATCTTGCTGATCGAGACATAGGATTTGTAGGACAAAGGCAGGAAGAGAAACTTGATCACGACGGTGAGCGCGAGAATGGCGAGCCCGAAGTTGCCGAGCAGGCGCGAAAAGTAGGTGATCGCGTTGTAAATGGGTTTTGTGATGAAGTAGAACCAGCCGAAGTCTACGGCGAGGTCGAAGCCTGCAATATCGTATTCTTGCGCGTAGCGATCGAGTAACGGCACGCTCTTCGCGCCCGTGAAAATGCGCGAGAGCTGCTCGCTCTCGGCTTGCGGCGCAAGGCTGCTCGACGCATAGAGGATGTCGGCTTGAAACACATCGATGGCGATGCCGTCGCGTTGGCGCGTGGCAGTGCGAAACAGCGCGGTCACAGGCTTGCGGGGGTCGGGGATGAGTGCTGTCATCCAGTATTTGTCGGTGATGCCCAGCCAGCCGCCTGTGCTCTCGTAGGCGAGGCGTTGTTTTTTCAACGCCTTCTTGTAGGTAATTTCCTCCAGCGACTCGTTGAGGTAGCCAATTAACCCCTCGTGCAAGATGTAGAAGTCCAGCGTAGGAGGTTTCCCTTGCCGCTGAATCACGCCGTAGGGTTGGACGGCGATCGTGCGCTCGCTTTTGTTGATGACACGTTGCTCCAGCGTCAGCATGAACTGCTCGTCGATTGCAAACAGCAGCTCGAAGCGCACTCCTTCTCCGTTCGTCCAATGCAACAGCAACGGCGATTGCGGCGTGAGACGCGTCTGCTCGCTACTCCAAAGCGTGTTGTGGTCGGGGGCTTCCACGCCTTCGCTCACGCGCCAGGAAAACTGCACAAAGTACGGCGAGGGATCGCTTTGCAACAGCGTTACGGGAAGCGAGTCTTCTGCTTGCGTTTCGTAAAAATTGCGCAAGACGATGTTCTCGATTTTGCCTCCCCTCAAGGCGATGCTGCCGCTCAAGGAGGGTGTTTCGATAATCACTCTAGCTTCACTCGTAGCAAAGCTCGTTGCACTGCCACCCGTCGCGCTACCTGCATCCTTTGTCGCGTCAGGGACGGGGAGGGAGGAGGCATCGCCCAAAAGAGCATCGTCCTTTTTGCTCTCGGATTGTTGTTTGGGGGTTGGCAGTGCGTTTCCTTCAACAGGCAACAGCGCGCCGTCGCCGTTTGCCGTAGCTCCGCTTTGGCTTTGACTTTGATTTTCGCTCGTGTCGGTCTGCTGTGCGGACTGCTGTTCGGTGCTTTGTTGTTCGCGTTGCGGCGCTTGGAAGAGGAACTCCCAGCCGAAGAGAATCGCCGTGCATAGCACGATGGCAATCAGTAGATTTTTGGGGTCGCCTTGTAGCATGGCTCTAGCTAACGCTTCTCATCAGCTGGAGAGACGGGATCGAGGCGGATGCCTTGCTCACGGGGTGTTGTGAAGAGCAGCGGTCGGCAGCGCGCGAGTCTTCTCAAAGCGAGGAAGAATCCTTTCCAGCCGTGCTGGCGTACGGCTTCTTGCGCGTACTCGCTGCACGAGGGCAGGAAGCGGCAGCAGGAGGGCAGCGTGCCAAACAGCAGCAAGGCGGGAGCGAGCAGCGTGCGGTAGCAGACCAGCAGCAGGCTCATCGTTGCAACGGCGCACTTCGTGGCAAATCGCAACTCACCTTCGAGGGTTGGCAAAAGCGTCACGAGGTTTTTGGCTTGCTTCGTAGCAGAGCCTGTTCCAGCTGTTGGCGCATCGTTGCGAAGTCGGCGTCTAGGCATGCAAAGCGTGCGACCAAAACGATACGGCGCAAGGGCGAATGCGAGCGCGAGGGTAGATGGTCTTTGATGCATGTTTGATACAGCAAGGCACGCAAGCGTCGCTTGGCGCGATTACGCGCGACAGCGTTGCCGACCTTGCGGCTTGCTGTGATGCCTAGTGCCATAGTTGTGCTTTGTGCAGTGCTCTGGGTTGTGCGGTTTGCAAGGCTTGCGCTACTTTCTCGTCTATGTTTTTGCGCGAGCGACGCGAGGTCGGGGGCGTTGTCGGGCACTTTTTGGACGATGAAATAGGGCGTTGCGACGGCGCGGGCTATGCGCGTTGCTTGCACAAATTCTGCCCGACGTAGCATGCGAACGGCTTTCGGTAGCATAGACAAGCGTTGACGGTCAGTGGGTCAGGCGCGAGCGTCCGCGTGAGCGGCGCGCCTTCAAGATACGACGACCTGCTTTACTCGCCATGCGGGCGAAAAAGCCATGACGGCGTTTGCGTTTCAGCTTGCTGGGTTGCCAGGGGCGTTTCATAAAAAAATCTCTTCGTTGTTCTTTTCAAAGTTTTTTGGGCTGTTGTCAGAGGGGTTGTTGTCGCTCCGAAGATTCGGCAACGCTCGACTGACAGCAGTCACTTGCTATGCTCGTTCTTTTAGCGTAGAAACGGACAAGAAGTCAAGTTATGTTCTTTGTTGTTTTGCGTGTCGAGGCAATTTTTTGTGTTAAAACATTTTCCGAAGTTTTTTTGTCGATCTTTTTGTGGTTTGCCTCTTCTCGGATTGCTGTGCGCGGGCGTGCTTGTGGGCGTGTTGTGGGGTTGCGGGTCGGGGGGAGGGAAGGCTTCGCTTGGGGGTTCCGAGTCGAGGCGCGATCCGCACGAGATTCTTTCCAAGACGCGCAAGACTACCTTCAACCTTTTAGGCACGCCTGATCTCAACCGCCGCGAGGGACGCACGATGCAGTGGCAGTATCGTGGTGATTCGTGCACGCTCGATATTTTCTTTGTTGGCAAGGGGGTTGAGACTATCCGCAAAAACGCGCCGGTGGAGCATTTCGAGTTGCGTCCTTCTTCGTCGGAGGCGCGTATGAATCGGGGCGAGTTGGAGCGTTGCTACGCTCGTCTTGTGAAGACGCGCCGCAAGAATGCGCGGGCGCGCGACAGGGGATAGGGGGGAGCCATGTTGGGACAAGATTTTTTCAAAACGGCGGCTCGCATGGGATCGGGCGCGCGGGATTTGATGGGCTCGATGGCGGGGGAGATCGAGCGTCTTGTGAAGGCGCGTGTTGAGGCGCGTTTGAAGGGATTGAACCTTGTTTCGCGCGAGGAGTTTGAGGCGGTCAAGATGCTGGCGGAGGAGGCGCGTAGTAGGGTTGATGCGTTGGAGAAGCGGCTTGGCGAGCGGGGGGGGAAGGCTACTGCTACTACTTCTGGTGCGGCGGGTGCGAAGAAGAAGAAAGAGCCGAAGGAGTGAGCGAGGTCGATGGCTTTGCCTCGACTAAAACTCTTGTTCAAAAGCGCGAGGCTTGCCTCGCGCAAAACAGCCTCGCAATGCGGCACAGCGATACTGTTTTCCTCGTCATAGCGACAAGAAAAATCGCGCGTACGTAGTGCGCCTCTGAAGGGTTACGCGCGTAGTGAATTTTCATCTATGAGCGATTGACAAGGGCGTAGGATTTGTGGCAAAGCAGAGAGGCTATCTTGTTAGGTAGCAACTTTGAAATCCGAAGGAGCTTTATTCCGCCATGGGCGAATATCTTTTTACGAGCGAGTCCGTCTCCGAAGGACACCCCGACAAGATTTGCGATCGTATCTCCGATTCCATACTCGATCTGTACTTGGAACAAGATAGCGCGTCTCGCGTAGCCGTAGAATGTATGGCGACGACGAACCGCGTCATCTTGGCAGGCGAAGTGCGCTCGCGTGCACCGATCAAAGCCGAGCAAGTTTGCACGCGCGCACAAGAAGTGGTGAAAGCACTCGGCTACGAACAGAAGGGGTTTCACTGGGACAACTTGCAGATCGACAATTTTATTCACGAGCAATCCGCCGACATCGCACACGGCATCGGTGAAGAAGGAGCAGGCGATCAAGGTTTGATGTTCGGCTACGCCTGCGACGAGACCGATGAACTCTTGCCCGCGGCACTCTACTATAGCCACAACATCCTGCGCCGCCTGAGCGAGCAGCGTGAGGCAGGACGCTACCCTGAGCTGGGACCTGATGCTAAATCGCAACTCTCGCTGATCTACGACGAAGAAAGCCGCCTGCCGTTGCGTTGCCACTCGATCGTCGTCTCGACGCAGCACAGGCGCGATGTGCAGCTGGCGCGCGTTCAAGAGATCGTGCGCGAGGTCGTCGGAGAAGTTCTGCCTGAGGGGTGGCTTTGCGCCGACGAAAACTTTCACATCAATCCGACAGGGCAGTTTGTCATCGGAGGTCCCGACGGAGACGCAGGGCTGACAGGACGCAAGATCATCGTCGATACCTACGGCGGCGCAGCACCGCACGGCGGTGGAGCGTTCTCAGGCAAAGACGCATCGAAGGTCGATCGCTCGGCGGCTTACGCAGCGCGCTACTTGGCGAAGAATATCGTCGCTGCCAACCTCGCGCGACGCTGTCTGATTCAAATCGCCTATGCGATCGGCGTCGCCGAGCCCGTCGCCTTCTATGTCGATCTGCAAGAGCGCACAACAAAGGCGAGCAACGCAGAAGTAGCAGCCGTGCTACAGAAGATGATGAACCTGACACCGCGCGGTATTCGCGAACATCTGCAACTGACGCGCCCCATCTTCGAGCCATCCAGCAACTTCGGACATTTCGGTAGGAAACCGCGCGAGGACGGATGCTTCTCGTGGGAGAAACGCGATCTCGTCGAAAAATTGAAGGACGCGCTCGCTTGACAGAAACTCCCTGTGCCAAGCATGGAACGCCGCGTAGTTTCTCTCGTAGGATTTCGCGCAAGCTCTCCGCCTATCGAGAAAATCTGCTTGCAGAAAAGCTGCCTCCGCTCTCCCTTGATCCCGCGCAGCCCTTCGGCGGAGACAAGGCTTTTTTTGAACGCTATCGAGAAGACCTGCGTCTAGAGATCGGCTTCGGAGCAGGCGAGCATTTGGCGGCGCAGGTAGCGCGCGCTCCGCAGGTGGGCTTTATCGGCTGCGAGCCCTATCGCAACGGCGTTGCCGCCTTGCTCGCCACCTTAGAAAATGGAGAGGGGGTGAATGCAGGCGAGGCTCACGAAAATATTCAGACGAGTTTAACCTCCTCGACGGGTTCGGCAACGAACTTGCGTCTTTTTGCCGACGATGCCTTGCTACTTCTGCCTGCTCTGCCTGAGGGTTGCTTGAGTTTTCTCTATCTGCTTTTTCCCGATCCTTGGCAGCGACGACGGCATCGTAAGCGTCGTCTTTTACGCGCGCAGGTGTTGGATGTTTTTGCGCGCTCGTTGCGTGCGGGGGGTGTGTTGCGCTGGTCGAGCGACGAGCCTGCTTTCGTCACGAGCGGGCTTGCTGCTTGTTGTGCGCATCCGTGTTTTGCGTGGCAAGCGAGTAGTCCGAACGATTGGCGCGTGCCTCCTGCGGCGTGGGTTGCGACGCGCTATCAGCGGAAGGCGGAGCGTGCGGGTCGTTCGGTTTTTCACGCTACTTTCGAGCGGCGGTGAGTGGCTTCTATCCGACTCTTGTAGCGAGGAATCCCCAGTATGCGATGTAGCAGAGGATGCAGCTTGCTCCGATAGCGAGTCTCCATCGTTTGTGGCTTTTGATGCCGAGCAGGAAGAGGGCGAAGGCGATAGGGGCGAGGATGAGATCGGGCAGGCTTTCCTCGACCTTGAGGGGCAGGATGAGCGCGCATAGGGGTAGAATGAGCCAGCTGTTGAAGATGGTGCTACCGAAGATTCCTCCTGTTGCGAGCGCGAGGGCTTTGCGTCTGACTGCGACGAGGGTTGCGACGACCTCAGGCAGCGAGGTACCGAGCGCGAGGATGGAGAGTCCGATAAGCGTTTCGGGCACGCCGAGCATTCTCGCTAGGGTTTGCCCTCCTGCGACGACGGCTTCTGAGCCAACTAGCATGAGGACTAGTCCTCCGATGGCGAGCAGTATCCCGTGTTTGAGCGCGTTTTTGGGTAGTTTTTCGTTATGGGAAGGGGTGGTTTGTTCTCGCGCGGCTTCTTTGAGCGCGAGGTATGTATAGATCGCGAAGGGGATGAGGAGGGATGCTCCCCAGGTTGAGGGGATGGTAGCGAGGGGAGCGAAGGCGGCGAGGGTTAGCAGTGCTATTCCTGCGGCGGCGGCGTGTAGGATGGAGGGTTGTTTCGCTTGTTGTTTTTGGGTGAGATGGGAGAGGAGGACGATGAGTCCTCCGATGAGCCAGACATTGGCGATGTTGCTACCGAGGATATTTCCTGAGGCTAGTCCTCCGCTACCTTTCCAGGCGGCTTGGATGGAGAGGAAGAGTTCGGGGGCGGAGGTACCGAAGCCGACGATGGCTACGCCTGCGAAGGCGGGGGAGAGGCGGAGTCTTTTCGCGAGGGCGAGGCTACCTTGGATGGTGGCTTCGCCGCCGATGACGAGGATGAGGAGTCCGATGAGGAGTTGTAGGGAGGGGATGAGCATGCGGGGATTGTGGGGCAGGGTGGGAGGGGAGTCAACAACGAATGGTAGAAAAACTTTGTTTATCTTGTTCGCCTTGCGGGCTTTACGGGCGTGCTTGTCTGCAGGCGTATCTGCCTTTGCTTGCTTGCGCTTCCTTGCGGGCGCGCTACGCAAAGGCAGATACGGGCTTTATTTAATTAGGTAACATACGCAAGACGAGCGAGCCTTAAGATTAGTCTTGGGCGAAGTGAGTTTTGCGCATGGGGGCATGGGGGCATGGGGGGTGTTGGGGGGTGCGGATAGTTTTCACGAATGCAAAACATGCGCACGCGAAGCGTGCGCGGGGGGCGTGGGGGGATAAATTCCCCCCACGAAGACCCCGCGTCAGCGGGGCGCGTAAGCGCCTTCTACGCACTTTGCGCGAAGCGCAAAGTGCGTAGCCTCTTATTCCAAAGCGCGAGGCTTTGCCTCGCGCAATACTGCCTCACAACACGGCACGGCGAGATTGTTTTCCTCGCCCTAGCGACAAGAAGAACGCACGAAGTGCGCCTCTTATTCCAAAGCGCGAGGCTTGCCTCGCGCAATACTGACTCACAACACGGCACGGCGAGATTGTTTTCCTCGCCCTAGCGACAAGAAGAACGCACGAAGTGCGCCTCTTATTCCAAAGCGCGAGGCTTTGCCTCGCGCAAGCTGACTCGTAACGCGGTAGAGCGGTTATGTATTATCTACTTATTTTCTTGCTTGTTCGCTTCTATGCGCTGTTCCCATTCTCTTGCGATTTTTTGTCCTGCCATGACTTGTTCTGTTGTTAATCCCTGTTTAATTTTATTTGCGAAGTCTTTTGCCTTTTTCGCTCCTGCCTTGATAGCAAGTAGAGACAAAGCATACGCAGTAATGATGTCTTTTTTAACGCCATAACCAATCCAGTGCGTGGCAGATAATTTAATAAGCGCATCAGCATTACCTTGCTCTGCTGCCTTATGCCACCACTTGACTGCCTTTTCATAGTCCTCCAACACTCCGTCTCCGTTTGCATACAGCAAGCCTAAATTTAATTGCGCTTCAGCATTACCTTGTTCTGCTGCCTTATGCCACAACTTGGCTGCCTTTTCATAGTCCTCCAACACTCCTTCTCCGTTTGCATACAGCAAGCCTAAATTTAATTGCGCATCAGCATCACCTTGTTCTGCTGCCTTACGATACCACTCGGCGGCTTGTGCATAATCTTGTTGAACGCCTTTTCCTTTTTCATAGAATAATCCCAACTGATGTTGCGCAATAGCCTCTCCTTGTTCTGCAGCCTTGCGAAACCACTCGGCTGCTTGTGTATAATCTTGTTTAATACCTTTTCCTTTATAGTACATCTCACCTAAAAAAAAATTCGCATAAACACTTCCCTGCTCTGCGGCATGGCGGAATAAAGAATTAGCTTTTGTGTAATTTTTCTCATTGTAGAATTTTACTGCTTGCTGAAAAATTTCTTTCACCATGAGAGATAAATTGTTTTGCGCTTCAGCATCACCTTGTTCTGTTGCCTTACGATACCACTCGGCGGCTTGTGCATAATCTTGTTGAACGCCTTTTCCTTTATGATACAGAAAGCCTAAATTGTTTTGCGCTTCAGCATTACCTTGTTCTGCTGCCTTACGAAACCACTTGCTAGCTTGCTTATAATCTTGCTTGATGCCTTTCCCTGTCGCATACAACGCGCCCAAATTGTATTGCGCATCAACCTCTCCTTGTTCTGCAGCCTTACGAAACCACTTGCTAGCTTGCTTATAATCTTGCTTGATGCCTTTCCCTGTCGCATACAACACGCCCAAATTGTATTGCGCATCAACCTCTCCTTGTTCTGCTGCCTTACGAAACCACTTGCTAGCTTGCTTATAATCTTGCTTGATGCCTTTCCCTGTCGCATACAACGCGCCCAAATTGAATTGCGCCACAACCTCTCCTTGTTCTGCTGCCTTGCGATACCACTCGGCAGCTCGCTTGTCATCTTGTTGAACGCCTTTTCCGTTTCTATACAGCCAACCCAAATTGGTTTGTGCATTAGCGTATCCCTTTTTTGCAGCTTTACGGAACAAAGAAGCGGCTTTTGTGTAATTTCCCTCTTGAAAGAATTTGTCTGCTTGTTGAAAAATTTCTTCTACGCTCTGTCCGCGTGCGGAAGGGGCAAGCGGTAGTGATAGAGGCAAGGCGAGGGCAAGAGCAGTAGCAAAAACTGCCAACCAGCGAGAGAGCTTACGGGACATGGAAGGACTCCTATTTTTTGTGTCGATAGACAAGAATGGCAAGTGTCTCGTGCTTTGTCAACAAGGTAGAGGCGAGCTTCGCGCGTTCTTCTTGTCGTTAGGCGAGCGGAGAACTCTGCTCGCCGTGCCGTGTTAAAAGTCAGTATTGCGCGAGGCAATAGCATACGGCAAGCCGTGTGCTATGGCGCCCCGCTGACGCGGGGTCTTTTGCGAGGGATTACTCCCTCGCGCTCCCGCGCACGCTTCGCGTGCGCATGTTTTGCATCCGTCAATACAAAAAGCCCATATTCTCTCCCGCACATTCTCCCTTGACTTTTTCTCCCCATCCCCCTAAAAAAACAACAGAAACAACAAGCTTCTCAAAACTTCCTCGCCTCGCAAAACTACCTCGCAACTTCCTCCCCTCGCCAAACTCCGCAACCCCCTCCGCAACAAGAGTAGCCACCATGACAGCAACAACCTGCCGCGCCGCCGTCGCTCACTCCGCCACAAAGCCCCTCACCATCGAAACGATCTCTGTCGCTCCTCCGCAAGCAGGCGAAGTTCTCGTTCAACTGAAAGCAACCGGTATCTGCCACACCGACGCATACACCCTCTCAGGCAAAGACCCCGAAGGACTCTTCCCCGCCGTCCTCGGACACGAAGGAGCAGGCATCGTCGTCGAAGTAGGCAAAGGCGTCACCTCGCTGAAGAAAGACGACCATGTCATCCCCCTCTATGTGCCCGAATGCCGCGTGTGCGAATACTGCACCTCAGGAAAAACTAACCTCTGCCAAGCCGTCCGAGCAACCCAAGGAAAAGGAGTCATGCCCGACGGAACATCTAGGCTCTCGCTCGACGGCAAAACATTGCTCCACTACATGGGAACCTCTACCTTCGCCGAATATGCCGTCGTTCCCGAAATAGCCCTCGCCAAAATTCGCAAGGACGCGCCCTTCGACAAAGTCTGCTACATCGGGTGCGGCGTCACTACAGGCATCGGTGCCGTCATCAATACCGCCAAAGTCGAGCCTGGTGCGCATGTCGTCGTCTTCGGACTTGGAGGCATCGGACTCAATGTAGTGCAAGGCGCACGACTAGCAGGCGCAGCGATGATCGTCGGAGTAGATAGCAATCCGCAGAAAAAAACGCTCGGCGAACAATTCGGCATGACACACTTCGTCAATCCCAAAGAGCTCGGCAAAAACGACGATCTAGTAGCTCACCTCACAGCCCTCACCAAAGGCGGAGCAGATTACTCCTTCGAGTGCATCGGCAATACGACAACGATGCGCCAAGCCCTCGAATGCTGTCACAAAGGATGGGGCGAGAGCGTCATCATCGGGGTCGCCCCCGCAGGCGCAGAAATAACAACCCGACCCTTCCAACTCGTCACAGGGCGCGTCTGGCGAGGAACCGCCTTCGGAGGCGCAAAGGGCAGGCGCGATGTTCCTAAAATCGTCGACTGGTACATGGACGGCAAAATCCAAATCGATCCCATGATCACGCACACGATGCCGCTTCCGAAAATCAACGATGCCTTCGATCTCATGGAGCGCGGAGAGTCCATCCGCTCGGTCGTGCTGTTCTAGATTTCCAAAGAACCTGACTATGCACATCAAAAGCGAAAGCCTCTGCTTCGGAGGAAGACAACTCGTCCTGTCGCACGAAAGCAAGACGCTCGGCTGTTCGATGACGCTCGGACTCTTCCTGCCGCCGCAAGCGGAAAAACAACCCGTTCCCGTTATGCTCTTCCTGTCAGGGCTGACCTGCACTTGGGAGAATGTCTCGACAAAAGGAGCAGCCCAAAGTGCCTGCGCACAACACGGGATAGCCTTCCTCGCGCCCGACACAAGCCCGCGCGGAGACAACATCCCCGACGACGAGGCTTACGACTTGGGACAAGGCGCAGGATTCTACTTGGACGCAACCCAAGAGCCTTGGAGACAAAACTTTCGTATGCGCTCCTATATCGAACAGGAGCTGCTGCAAAAACTCGCGCAAAATCCCTCGCTGCCGCTCGATACCACGAGAGTTGGCATCACAGGGCACTCCATGGGAGGACACGGTGCGCTCACCTGCGCCTTGCGCAATCCGCAGAACTATCGTTCGCTCTCCGCCTTTGCTCCGATTGCCGCGCCCTCGCAATGCGCATGGGGACAAAAAGCCTTCAACGCCTATTTGGGCAACGACAAAAAAACATGGCTGCCCTACGATGCGTGCGAACTCGTCAAGACCACAATGTGGAACAAGCCCATCCTCGTAGACCAAGGCGAGGCAGACGACTTCCTAGAAGATCAACTGAAGCCTCAGCTGCTGGAACAAGCTTGCAGAGATAAAGGAATCCCCCTCACAATGCGGATGCAAAAAGGTTACGACCACAGCTACAACTTCATCACGACCTTCATGGCAGATCATGTCGCGTTCCACGCAAAACAACTAGGATAGAAAATCATGCCTCTCAATATATCTCTCAATATGTCTCTCAAGAAAACGATGATGTTGGTTGCGCTTATGCAAGGTGCGCTAATATTTGCCTTGTTGCTCGTTCCTTCATCGGCGCAGGCGTTGGTCTATGGCAAGCGTGTGCATGGGCTTGCTCTGTACGGCGAGGTTGCGCTCAAGCGCGGCTACAAGCATGTTCTGTATGCTGATCCTCGTGCGCGGAAAGGAGGGAAGGTTGTTTTGGGAACGCAGGGCGGCTTCGATTCGTTCAATCCCTACAGCCTGAAAGGACGCACGCCTGCCGCGCTTGGGCTGCTTTTCGAGAGCCTTACCGTTGCCAACGGCGACGAGGTTTTTTCGCGCTACGGCAAGCTCGCCTCCTCGATGCAGATCAGTAAGCAGGGGGACAGCATCACCTACTTTCTCAATCCTAAGGCGCGTTGGCACGATGGCAAGCCGGTTCTCGCCGACGATGTTCTGTTCAGTTTCCGCTCGGCACTCGCCGAGAGTTCAAACCCCATCTATCGCCAGTACTACGCGGGGATCAAAGCTATCGAGAAAAGCGGCGAGCGCGCGGTCACCTTTCGTTTTACCAAAAGTATTGCCCAAAGTCTTGCCAAAGGCATTGTGCTGGGCAGCCGCGAGCTGCCTCTGATTATCGGCGAGTTGCCGATCGTTGCTAAGCACGACTGGCAGAGCCGCGACATCGCAGCGACAACCCTCGATCCTCCGCTGGGCAGCGGTCCTTACAAGATCGGCGACTTCGAGGCAGGGCGCACGCTGCGCCTTGAGCGCGTCGAGAACTACTGGGGAGCAAACGAGGGATTCGCGCGAGGACTCTACAACTTCGACAGCATTCGCTACGACGACTACCGCGATGCCAATGTGATCGTCGAGGCGGTGAAGGCGGGCAAGATCGATTATCGCAACGAAAACTCTTCTAAGGCATGGGCGGTCTCTTACAAGGGCGATGCCTTGACGCAAGCGCGCTTGATCAAAAAACTCGTTCCGCTCGACCTGCCGCAAGGCATGCAAGGCTACGCCTTCAACCTGCGCCGCGACCTGTTTAGCGACCCCGTCCTGCGCGAGGCGATCGCCTATGCCTTCGATTTCGCCTGGTCGAACAAAACCCTTTTCTACGGTCAGTACAAGCGTACGCGTAGCTATTTCGACAACTCGTCGCTGGCAGCAACAGGCGTGCCGAAAGGTAAGGAGCTCGCGCTACTCACCCCGTACCGAAATCTTCTGCCCGCGCGTTTGTTCTCAAGAGCTTACGATCCTCCGAAAAGCGACGGTACGCAAGGGTCTTTGCGCAAAAACCTGCAACACGCCGATCGCCTGCTCTCGAAGGCAGGCTACAAGATCGTAGACGGCGTGCGTTTGACTCTACAAGGAAAACCTATTGTTTTCGAGTTGCTTTTGTTCGATCCTCTGCAAGAGCGTATCGCCTTGCCCTTTGCGAAAAACCTGCAACGCCTTGGGATCACGATGCGCGTGCGCACGGTGGACGCGGCGCAGTATGTGGCGCGCTTAGAGGAGTTCGACTACGACATGCTCGTGACCTCTTGGGGACAGAGCTCTTCGCCGGGCAACGAGCAGCGTGCAATGTGGACATCGCAGGCGGCGGATGTGCACGGTAGTCCGAACTATACGGGCGTGAAACTTGCGGCACTCGACGCGCTAGTCGAAAAGGTGATCGCCGCCAAGGACAGAAAAGAGCTGGAGACAAGAGTGCGTGCACTCGATCGTGTCTTGCAATGGCAATTTCTCGTCGTGCCGCATTTTCATATTGCCAGCGCGCGTATCATCTATTGGGATCGTTTCGGCATGCCGAAACGCTTTCCTAGAAAATCTTCTCCCAGTATTTTGACCTGGTGGTCGCGCGAGCAAAACTAGCTGAGGAGCCTGCCTCCTACAGAGCATCCTATGCGCACTTATGTACTGAGACGTCTTTTGTTGATCTTCCCGACTTTGTTGGGGGTGTTGTTGCTCAACTTTGCGATCGTGCAATTTGCGCCTGGAGGACCTGTGGAGCGTTTGCTCGCACGCATGCATAACGCCGAGATCGACTCCGCAGTACGCCTGTCGGGAGCGAGTGCGGGGGAAGTCCGTTCTTCTTCGGCAGGCTCGGCTACGGGCGGGAGCGATTCCGCCTATCGCGGTGCACGCGGGCTAGACGAAAAGTTTGTGCGCTCGCTTGAAAAGCAGTTTGGTCTCGACAAGCCTGCGCATGTGCGCTTCTTCACGATGTTGAAGAACTACCTGACCTTCGACTTCGGTTCGAGTTTCTACCGCGACCAAAGCGTGTTGGGCTTGATCTTGGAGAAGCTACCCGTCTCGATCTCGTTGGGGTTGTGGACGACGCTACTGGTCTATGGAGTGTCGATTCCGCTTGGTATCCGCAAGGCGGTGCGTGCGGGTTCTCCCTTCGATGCTTGGAGCAGCTTTTTTTTGGTGATTGGCAATGCGATCCCCGCCTTCCTGTTCGCCATCCTGCTGATCGTGCTTTTCGCCGGCGGATCTTTTTGGTCGTTGTTTCCGTTGCGAGGGCTTACCTCCGAGAATTTTTCCGAGCTGTCTTGGGGAGCGAAGGTTCTCGACTATTTTTGGCATCTCACGTTGCCGCTGATCTCGATGACGATCGGTGGTTTGGCGAGCCTCGCCTTGCTGACGAAGAACGCCTTCCTCGATAACATCACGGCACTCTATGTCACGAGCGCGCGTGCGAAGGGGGTGGGAGAGCGAAGGATTCTGTATGCGCATGTTTTTCGCAACGCCATGCTGATCGTGATCGCGGGCTTCCCTGCCGCCTTTGTCGGTATTTTCTTCACGGCGACCGCCTTCATCGAGATCGTCTTCTCGCTCGACGGCTTGGGACTTCTCACCTACCAAGCGGTGATCGAACGCGACTATCCCGTTTTTTTTGCGACGCTCTACATTTTCTCGCTGTTGGGTCTGTTCTTGGGGATCATAACCGATCTCACCTATCGTTGGGTCGATCCGCGCATCGACTTCGAGGCACGCGCCCTGTGAACTTTCGCTTGAAATTTCTCATATCTGCAAACAACTCGGTGCGAGCGTGGTTCTCGGTTCCGCATCGTCGAGCAGCCTTCGTACGCTTTCGCAGGAACAGGCGCGGCATGTGGTCGTTGCGCATTTTTCTGCTGCTGACGCTGGTGAGCCTTTTCGCCGAGCTGTTGGCAAACGACCGTCCGCTCGCGGTCTTCTACAAGGGAGCGCTCTATTCCCCTTTGTTGACGGACTACCCCGAGACAACCTTCGGCGGCTCTTTTACGACGGCGACCGACTACCACGACGAGTTTGTCGCTTCGTCGATTGCTCGCGACGGCTTCGCGCTCTGGCCGCCGGTGCGCTATCACTACGACAGCCACAGTTTGGATTTGCCAGGTCCTGCCCCCTCCGCGCCTTCGGCTCGACATTGGTTGGGTACCGACGACCAAGCGCGCGATGTGCTCGCGCGTCTTCTCTACGGCTTGCGCCTGTCGCTGTGGTTCGGCTTGACGCTGGCTCTGTTCGCATCGCTGATCGGGGTGGCGGTGGGCTTGCTGCAGGGCTACTTTGCAGGCGCGCTAGATCTGTGGGGGCAGAGGTTCATCGAGCTTTGGAACGCTATGCCGCAACTCTACATCCTGATCATCTTGGCGAGCATCATCACACCATCCGTGGCGTGGCTGCTGTTTCTAATGGTGCTGTTTAGCTGGACTGGACTCGTGAGCCTCGTGCGCGCCGAAGTGCTGCGCGTGCGCAACTTCGACTATGTGCGCTCCGCTCGTGCCTTGGGCGCGTCGCACACGCATATCATGCTGCGTCATGTGCTGCCGAACGCGCTGGTGGCAACGCTCACCTTCGCGCCGTTCATCGCCGCAGGCGCGTTGGTGACCCTGACAGGATTGGATTTCTTGGGGCTAGGATTGCCGCCCGGTTCAGCTTCGATCGGCGAGATGTTGGCGCAGGGTAAGAACAACTTGCAAGCACCGTGGCTGGGGCTGACCGGCTTTTTTGTGATCGCCTCCCTGTTGAGCTTGATGGTCTTCATTGGCGAAGCCTTGCGCGATGCCTTCGACCCCCGTCACCAACACGAGCCGCCAAGATGAATAATAAAGATGAATAATAAAGATGAGTAGCAAGACGAGCGCTAAAGACGCCAAGCCCCCTCTGTTGGAGGTGCGCAATCTGTCGGTTGCTACAGGGACGCGCACTGGGACGCGCACGCTATTAGAGGAGGTGAGTTTTCACTTGCAGGCGGGAGAATGTCTGGCGCTCGTCGGAGAGTCGGGGGCGGGCAAGTCCTTGACGGGCTTGAGCCTATCGCAGCTGCTACCCGCAGGCTTGCGGCTGGAGGGCTCCGTGCGTTTCCAAGGCGAGCAACTTATAGGAAAGTCGGAAAAAGCCCTCCGCGGTTTGCGCGGCAGAAAGATCGCCATGATTTTTCAAGAACCCCTGAGCGCCTTGAACCCCTTGCATCCTGTCGAAAATCAAATAGCCGAGTCGCTGTTGGTGCACGACGCCTCCATGAGCAAAGCGCGCGCGAGGGGTGAGGCGCGAGAGTGGATGCGTCGCGTAGATATTCCCGATGTAGAGCATCGAGCGCGTTTTCTGCCGCACATGCTCTCCGGCGGGCAACGCCAGCGTGTGATGATCGCCATGGCGCTCGCCAATGCGCCCGACCTTCTGGTCGCCGACGAGCCGACGACGGCACTCGATGTGACATTGCAGGCGCAGATTCTACGCTTGCTCAAAGACTTCCAACGCTCGCTCGGCATGGCGATGCTGTTCGTCACCCACGACTTCAGCGTCTTGCGCAGCATCGCCGACAGAGTGGCGGTCATGCGCTCGGGACGCATCGTCGAGCAGGGCGCACTGCAAGAGGTGTTGCGTGCACCTCGTGCTGCCTATACGCGCCAGCTGATCGCAGCCGAGCCGACAGACAGCAAGGTAAGCAGCAAGGCGAAAAAGCAATCCTCAAAGCGTACATCGCGGCAGGTCGTAGAGCCCCTGCTTTCGGTGGAGGAGCTGCGCGTCTCATTTCCTTTGTCGGTGGGGCTTTTCGGACATGTGCGTGAGAACTTCGAGGCATTGGCAGGCGTTGGCTTGTCTCTTTCTCGCGGCTCTTGTTTGGGCATCGTGGGAGAGTCAGGCTCAGGCAAATCAACGCTGGGGCTTGCCTTGCTACGCTTGGTGAAAGCGCAGGGACGTGTTCTGTTCGGCGAGGCGCGCGAGGATCTGTTGCGGGTATCCAGCGCGCGTTTGAAGCGTCTGCGTCGCGATGTGCAGATCGTCTTTCAAGATCCTTTCGCATCGCTCTCGCCGCGCATGGCGGTGGGGGACATCGTTGCGGAGGGTCCCGACATTCACGGCTTTTACAAATCGGCGGTTGAGCGTGAGCGCGCTGTTGCCGCAAGTTTGCGCGAGGTGGGTTTGGAGCGCGAGGCGGCATCGCGCTATCCGCACGAGTTCTCAGGCGGACAGCGTCAGCGTATTGCGATTGCGCGAGTGTTGATCATGCGCCCTCGGTTGTTGGTGTTGGACGAGCCGACCTCGTCGTTGGATGTGACAGTGCAAGCGCAGATTCTCTCGTTGTTGCGCGACTTACAGGAGAAGCTGGATTTGGCGTATTTGTTTATCAGCCACGATTTGCGCGTCGTGCGCAGCATGGCGCAGGAGCTTGTGGTGATGAAGGAGGGCAGGATCGTGGAAGCGGGCGAGACAGAGGCGGTGCTCACACGTCCGCAGCATACTTACACGAAGACTCTTATCGCCGCGGCTTTCGATTGAGGTAGAAGACAAGGGCAGCACTTGCAACGCCGCTTGGGAAGGTGAAGACATCAGCTAGAAAAAGTCTAACTTCTTTTACTCTTGACAAGTCCACCCACCCTAAAAGATAAAAGATATAGGCTATTCCAAGAACAATAAAGGACAAAAAGATTATCATTGCTCCCCATGCTACTGCCCAACTGAAAAAGGGAACGCCTCTTTTTTCTATCCACCTCCAGAAAGCGACTTTCGCTTTCCCTTGTGCGACATCCACTTGTTCGGCACGGTAGATGCTGTCAAATTGTTCTGTTTTGATGCTACCAGCTTTGCGCAACCTAACATCTTCGATGTCTGCTGCCACGATGCCTGCGTCTTCGTCATCCTGCCTCATATTTCTTGCCTTTGCAGACTTCTTGCTTTACGATAACTGTGTTTAGCATCGATTTTCAAACATAATTCTGCCAGTGGTATCTTTTGAATCTGTCAGAGAAATGTTTTTTGATGTCAGTTTTGTCCAACACAGAAGCCCCCTTGTGGTTTGCTTTGTCCCAAGGTGAGCCAGCATGGTGTGTCAATAGTACCAAGTCTCCGCCGGAAAGGCCTCTGTAGAGCCTCCAGACTCTTGCCAGTACACGACGCACATTTTCATCGTTCCTGTCGATGCGCAAGGTTTTGAATCCATCGTTAGGGTCGTCTAATCCCGAGGAGTAGAAGTTGATAGGGTCGTTGCCCAAAAACTTGAATTCCTGGTAGAGCGATTCCAAGACAGGACCATAGCGATAGCGTCGAATCGGATGCTCGGTCGTGTTGAAAAGTTCTTCTCCCAACACGGCGAGCGTCCAGCCGTAGGCGAAATAGACGAGCTTCTGCAACTTCAGCATCGTCAAATCCTCTCCTTCTTCTTTGGCGCAATCAAGGAAAAAATTTGCCACATGCGAAGGCGTGTACAGGGGGGATGCTTTGTCCGATATGTTCAGTTTTGTCGCGGTCTTCGCCATGGTCGTCTCACCTTCTTCCACCAAAGTTTACTTCGTAGCCTAGTCTGCCTTCCAACAGACCCGCCTATAAGGGGAAACTAGCAAGAACAGCTCCAACGATGCAAGAAAAAAAACACAAAAAAATCTAAAAACTTACAAACCAAAAAACTGAAGGACAAAAAAGCGAGAAAAAAAGCAACGAGAATCAAGAACTTTTCACGAGAAATGGCACAAAATATGCTCTATGTATGCAGAAAGGTCGAAAGCGAGAGCGAACGAATCATCTTGACGGTACGCGAATCAGCAGGCATGAATCTCCTAATATCACAAGGAAGAGGAGGGGTATGCCCACTTCCGGACTCGAACCGGAATGGCGATTCCTCGCCGAGGGATTTTAAGTCCCTTGCGTCTACCTATTCCGCCAAGTGGGCATGAGAAAACAAGTTGAGGGACATAGCTTTGGGTTTGGAGCAGTTTTGTTGTCGATGCTCTCTCTGCGCCAACACGAAAGCCAATTCTAACCCGACTATAACCCACCCAGCACGCCGATGTCGACAAGTCATAATCCCTCCGATCCGTTTCCTTTGCCGCAACAGAGCAAGGACGACGCAAGCATGCCGAGCCACAAAATTGTCGCCGACGATTTTGAAGGCGATGCCTCCGTCGTGCAAGCGCATGTCCAAGAACCTGTCGTAGAGAGTGTTGTAGAGCCTGTCGTAGAGGCGGTCGTGTCTCGGAATGGAATTTTGGCAGGCGACGATTTCATCACAGCGCGCGCTACCTTACAGCGACGCACGCTTATGAAGAAACGCTGGCTGTATGGATTGGTGGCGGCGGCGGCTGTTTCGTGGCTGGGGTTAGTTAGTTGGTGGCTCTTTCTGGGAGTTTTGCCGCTGAGTGTTATAGGTTTCGAGATGTTGGCAGCCTGGTCGCTAGCAGCATCACCTCTGTTGTTGCTGGCTTTGGTGTGCGCGGTGTCGCTGCGTCAGGTGCAATCGCAGGAGCAGAGCGGCCTCTTTGCCTTGCAGCTGGATCTGCTGACGCAGGGGGGAGAGGATGCGCGTGTGCGCTCTGCGGGAGCTTTGATGCTGAGCCAAGCCGAGGCATTGCGCAAAGCTAGTATCGAGGCGGAAAAATTACTACACGCCTCCAGCGAGGGCGTCTGCCAAAAGACCATCGCCATGAAAGAGCTGGCAGAGCGCACCCAGTGCGAAGCGCGAGAAATGATGGAGGTGACGAGCGCGCTGTTGCGAGAGCGTTTGTCGGCGATGGACGAATCTACACGCGGCTCGCTCGAATCTATGACGCGCGTCGTCGATCGCCTGCAGAACAAGGAAGAAATGCTCTCTGTCATCACCTCCCGCTTCGAGGCGCTGAAAGAGGACATGAGCGGCTTGCTGGCAACGCGGCGCGGCGAGTTCGTAGGTGCCTTGCAAGCAGAGGTAGAAAAAATGGGCGCAAGCTTCGAAGCATTTCGTGAAGAGATCGCTCGTAATCACACAAGTCACTTGCAGCAGATGCAAAACAACGGCTCGGAGGTCTCCAAACAGCTGCAACAGATCGCACAAGACAACAGCTCGCGCTTGCAGAACTTTGAAGAGAGCATCTCAGGACAGCATACGCAGATGGTCGAAAACTTTTCGACAGGACAGAACAGTCTCTATACGCGCGTGCGCGGCGTGCTGCACGACATCACGACGGGGGTCGATCAGCTTGTCAATCGTATCGAATCGCGCCAGGTGCAGATCCGCGAAACCCTCAGCGATCAAACGAAGAAACTGCAGGGCATCCTGAGCAAGTTCAACGCGCAGCACGAAGCTGAGGTGCGGCAATCGGCGCAAACCCTGATCGAGGCAGGCGAGCAGGTGAAGAAACGCATCTTCGAGCAGAACTCGGAGTTGAAAGGGCTCTTCGTGCGAACGCTCGAATCGCAGAAGGAGCTACGAGAAGCGGTGACCGAGCGGCTCGAACAGGATCGCGAGCTATTAGAAAGCGTCGTCGTCGAGCAAAACGACAAGCTGCACGCCAAACTGCGCGGCAATTTCAGCCACCACAGCGAGTGGCTCAATCACCTCGTCCTGTGGCTCGAACAGCAGAACGAGAGCTTGCAAGCGCGGACGCAGGATTATGAGAAATTATTCGAAGGGCTCTTGGCGCGTACGCTCGGCGCGTTGGACACATCAGGACAAGCGATCACGCAGCGGTTGCAGGACCTCAGGCAACACTCCGACAAGACCGGAAGTGCCATGGGACGCTTGTCGGGAACGCTCGGCACAGCCTTGGCGGCGATCGAGGAACAGAGCAGAAAGGGCTTGTCCGTCGCGGGCGAGCTCAGCAACAAGATTACTGAAGGAGCGCACACCTTGGACAAAACGACCGACGCGCTCATCACGACGGGGCAATCGCTTTCTGAAAACCTGCGCGAGCAGGCAGAGAAGATCGGCGAAGCTACCGCTTACATCCGCACCGAGCAGGATCAGGTCATCGATGCTATCGCCGAAAAGGCGATCGTGCGCATCGAAACTTTCTCCTCCAATGTGCAAGAGCAAACGCAGCACCTCAACGATGCGCTTGCGAAAAGGCTCAAGGAGCAGGGTGAGATATTGCACCAGTCGATGGCGCACAACTTGCGACAATTCGACCGCTTGGGAGAAAACCTATCGCATGCGCTCGTCGAGACGAACAACAAGATCTTCGAACGATTGTTAGAGCAGACGGGTCTCTTGGAAAAGTCGACAACAGAATTGGTCTCGCAAATTGCCCAGTCGACGAAGGCTCTCGACAGTTCGATCGACCACATGCAGGGTGCTATCACAGGAAACGACAGCAGGATGCAGGATGTCAAACTCTTGGCACAGAAACAGCTGCAATACTTCGAGGCGCTGCTAGAGCGAATCGAAGGATCTAGCGCGCAAGTGCGGGCGCGCTTGCTTTCGGATCAACGAAAAATCTTCACAGCCTTCGAGAGCGTTCAGAACAAAAATGTCGAGGCGAGCGGCACCCTCAGAGAAACCAGCGAGCATGCGCTCGTGCGCGCCGAGCAGGCGGGTGATGTTTTGAACACCGTGCAAAAAAGCTTGCAAGGACACTTGACGGCGATGAGCGAGGTTTCCAACCAAGCACGCATGCATGTGAGCAACTTGGAAGAGAAGATCCGTGCTCAGGTTGCGCACATCGGACAGGCGCTTGAGGGACACAACAAGACGCTGTCGATTGCCTTCGACCCAACTTTGCGACAGGTTGGGCGAATTGTTGAGGCGATGGACTTGCAGGCAGAGAAACTCTACAAGGGCTTTGAGGAATCGCACGCGCGCGTCCATAAGACGAGCGCGCTTTTGAAACAGCAGGAGGTGCAGATACAGACGCTCTTTGCTGCAGCGAGCGAGACTATGGGCAAGGCGGAGCAAAGGCTTTTGGGCAGCGCGCAGACTATTGCACGCTCGGCTACAAACTTGGAGCAGCAGTCGCAGAAGATAGTACTGCTGCTGCACAAGCAGACGCAGGCGGTCGAGCAGAGCGCGTCGGGATTCGAGGGACGCTTGAAGGATATGGGGGGGGCTTTGCTATCGCATCTAGAAGAGTTGCGCGCGAGCGGCGAGCAGTTTGCTTCGCGTTTTCGCAACACGGGCAGCGATTTCCGCTCCATCGCAGAGGAGTTGGAGGGCGTCTTGGAACGCACCGTCGGAAATCTGGAGCGCAGCGGAACACGATTCTCAGAGAGCAGCCAGCGGCTGGTAAAGGGATTGGAGCATACCGATCGTCTGCTCACCGACCAACGCGGCGCGTCCGATCAGGCGGCACGCTCCTTCAGCGCGTTCGGAAAACGTGCGGGCGAGACTCTCGTTGCTGTCCAAGAACGTTTTGGCGATACAGAACGATCTTTCGACAAGGTTGCTGAGGCTATTAGAAACAACATTCAGTCGCTCAGTCGCGCGGTCACCGACGACAATCGCGGTGCTGCTGCGCTGACCGAGCAGTTGAGCGTTTTGCGCACAGACCTTCATCGCCAATGCCGTTCTCTTGAGACGCTGACCAACAAGGCATTGGATCGTTTCGAGGCATTGCCCGCAGATTTGGAACGGCATGGCAAGACGATCTTGGCGAGGGTTGATTCGATCAGAAGCGAGACCGAATCTCTGTCGCAGACTATCGCCGATGATGTGCGCAAATTGAAGCGCGCGACAGACCCTATCCGCAAGGACATGCGCAATCTTTTTTCGGGAGGACTTTCTGATCCGCAAGAGGCTTTTATGAAAAGTGCGCGCTCTGTTGTTGATACCTTGCACGCTCAATGTTCCGAGATCGCCCAACACCTATTTGACGACGAGCAGGAAGAGAGCCGCCTTCGATACGACAAGGGCGAACGCAACGCTTACACCAAGCGCATCTTGCAAAACACTACACCTGCCATGTTAGAGAAGATGAACGCTCGCATCGAAGAGCAGGACGAGGTAGGGCGTAGCGTCGCCTCCTACCAACGCATATTTGAGGATCTGTTTGAGGGAGCGCAAAGCGTCGATCCCGACAACTTGCTGCCGATGGCTTTCATGTCGTCGGATGTCGGTAAGCTCTACCTTGTGTTCGCGCGCGTTTGCGGTCGAGAGCCGATCGGATTCGAGCGCATGCATTGAAGGAAGTGTCATGAACACAAATGTTAACTTGCACTCGGCAAAGAAGAACAAGGAAGATGAGTTCTATACCCAACCAGTGTATATTGTCTACAAAGGGGATAAAAATAATAATAAAAAATATGATGATAAAGAAATTGAAGTCTATTCATTGGAAGGTAACGGCGATTTCAGCTCGAAGGAATGTATTAAATCTTTGAAACAAGCAAACATTGTTGTCACCGATCCTCCTTTTTATTTGTTTCGAGAATATATTTCTAACTGGTGGAGTGTGAGAGAAAGTTTCTTATTATTGGAATTTTGAACGCTATCAATCGTGCTAATGTGGGAATTTGACAATATAAAATTCTAGCTATAGAAACCAGATTTTTCACTCGTCAGCTAAAATACATAAACCCCAAAAACCTAGATTGCCTAAATTACCTAAATTGCCTAAATTACCTTTCCCTACCGTTGTGCGAGCGCGTTTTCGCATCTTTGAAAAGGGCTGGGTATGGCTTGCGGGCGCAGGACCTGGCGATCCGACGCTCCTCACCTTGCAACTCTACGATGCATTAGAGCAGTTAGAACAAGGCGATTGTGTCGTCTACGATTTCTTGGTGTCCGACGAGGTCTTGTCGCTTGTCCCGCCGCAAGTAGAGCGTCTGTACGCGGGCAAGCGTGGCGGCAAACCCTCGCCTCGTCAGGCGGACATCACGCAGAAGTTAGTTGCGCGCGCACTAGAAGGACGGCGCGTCTTGCGGCTGAAGGGTGGCGATCCGTTTCTCTTTGCCCGCGGCGGCGAAGAAGCCTTGAGCTTGGTCGCCGCTGATATACCCTTTCGCGTGCTGCCGGGGCTTTCGGCTGCTCCTGCGGGATTAGCGTATGCGAACATTCCCCTCACCCATCGCGACCATAACTCCAGCGTTACCTTTCTCACAGGGCAGGATATGACGGGCGCGCTACCGCGCAACATTCGTTGGAAAGAACTTGCGCGCAGTGCAGAGGTATTAGTTTTTTACATGGCGCTCAAACCGATCGCCGAGCTCTCGCGCCTGCTGCTCAAGGAGGGACGCTCAAAGCATGAGCCGATCGCTTTTCTACAGAACGCAACGCGCCCAAACGAGACGATCGTCATAGGAGAACTCAAGGACGCAGCAACGCTCGCGCGAGACCTCAGCCCGCCGGTTGTTTTTGTGGTCGGCAGCGTGGTAGAGTTACGCTCGAAGCTTACTTCATAAAAATCCTTGCAAAAAAACATCGCAAGAAGCAGCTAAAGACAAGAAACGCCCTCCTCCAAAACGAACATCGTAGCCTCCAAATTTGAATCATCGGAACCTACAACTATGCCTTCCTCCGACATCGTTACTTTAGACGACATCGAAACCGCACACGCGCGTATCAAAACGGGCATCGTGCGCACGCCTTGCATACGCTCAGCGGCACTTTCAGCATTCTGCAATGCGGAGGTGTATCTAAAACTAGAAACCCTCCAGCGCAGCGGTTCTTTCAAGGATCGAGGAGCGTTGAATTGTCTGTTGCAAATGACGGACGAGCAACGCGCGCGCGGAGTCGTCGCCGTGTCGGCGGGCAACCACGCTCAGGCGCTCGCCTACCACGCGAGCAGGCTCGGCATCGAGGCGACGCTCGTCATGCCAACAACCGCACCCTATGCGAAGGTGTCGCGCACCAAGGCTTTCGGCGGCAAGGTGATTCAATGCGGAGAAACCTTGGACGACGGCATGAAGATGATGCGCCAAATCCAAAAAGAAAAAGGTGCGTTGTTCGTCTCTCCCTACGATGACGCGCGGGTGGTCGCAGGGCAAGGCACAATCGGTTTGGAGATCGCGCAAGATATCGAGGCAGTAGATGCGATCGTCGTTCCCATCGGCGGCGGCGGAATCATCACAGGTATCGCAACCGCGCTCAAGACAGGAGGAGCAAAAACAGAGCTGATCGGTGTCGAGGCGGCGATGTATCCCTCCATGTACAACGCGGTGCGCGGCAAGCAGGCGGAGGTGGGAGGACAGACCTTGGCGGAGGGAATCGCCGTCAAAAGTCCTGGCGAGAGAAATATCGAGGCGGTCAAAAAGTGGGTTGCAGACATCCTGCTCCTGAGCGAAGACGCGCTAGAGCTGGGAGTTGTCACGCTGTTGGAGCAAGGGCGTGTGCTTGCAGAAGGGGCAGGGGCAGCGCCCTTGGCAGCGTTGCTCGCCTACCCCGAACGCTTCAAGGGCAAGAGGGTTGTGCTGGTCATTTGCGGTGCGAACATCGACACGAGGCTACTGGCATCCGTCCTGACAAGAACGATGGCGAGGGCTGGCTCGCTCGCCCATATTGGCGTTTCCATTTCAGACCAGCCCGGAGTATTGGCTCAAGTGGCGAGCATCTTCGGCGAAGGAGGAGCCAACATCGTCGAGGTATCCCATCGACGCATGTTCGAGGCATGCGCTGCCAAAGAAGCCGAACTCGACATGGTCGTCGAGACAAAAAATAAAGAGCATACCCAAGAGCTACTGGCTACGCTCCGCGCACAAGGCTTTCGCTCCTCGCGCTTGCACAAGTTCGACTAAGGGGTTAGGTGGGGGAACTAGAGCGGAGACTCTAGGCTAGGGGGGTAAATTATATATAGGGGGAGAGATTATATAGTTGTTATAAGTTTTCCGAGCTTGCCGCCTCCGCACACATGGACATGGAAGTGCGGAACTTCCTGCCCTGCATCCTCGCCGTGGTTAGCGAGCAGGCGATAGCCGCTTGTCTCCAGTTGCAGCAGCTGTGCGCATTGGTGCACTGCCTGAAAAAATCCTTCGCGCTCGGCGCTGCTTGCCTTCAAAACAAAATCTGAAAAGGAGCGGTAGGCACCTTTCGGAATCACGAGCGCATGGACAGCGGCTTGTGGCGTTACATCGTGAAAGCACAGGGCGTGTTCGTCTTCGTAGATTTTGTTGCAGGGAATCTCGCCGCGTAGAATTTTTGCGAAGATGTTGTCGGGGTCGTAGTCTTTCATGGGGGGAGCAAGAATAGTTATGAAGAATAGTTATGGATTATGGACGATGGGTTGTTTTGTTGCGGCTGCGTTGTTCTAGGACGGCGCAAACTTCTTGGGGGGTTGTATCGCAAGCATACCACAGCAGGCAGAGGTGGTAGAGCAGGTCTGCGCTTTCCTCGCAGAGTGCTTGTTTTGCTGTGTCTGCCTGCTTTGCGTTGTTCTTGCAAGCGAGGGCTGCGATCAGCGTTTCGGTTGCTTCTTCGCCCAGTTTTTGCGCGAGGCGTTCGATGCCTTGCTTGAGGCTTTGTTGCGTGTAGGAGTGCTGGTCGGTGGCGGCTTGCGCGCGCTCGGCGACGAGGTTGTAGAGGCTTTCGAAGGTGAAGGGGGAGGTCAATCTCTGTTGGCTACTTTTGGCGAGCGGACTCCTATCTGCAAAGCGTCACTTAAATCGTCAAACCACACAAAAGGAAAGGGGTCTTTCTTGTCTACAGAAAACTCTTCGCCCAAGCGCGAGGTGTAATATATTCGCTGTCCATCCTCGCGGTCTTTGTGGTAGCCGTAGTCGGTTTCCAGCTGGTTGAGTTTTTTTCGATCAAGACGCGCGAAAAACTCTTCAGGTGGCATGGCAGGCTTGTTCGACCGTAGAGTGTGTTGCTTGTTGTTTCCCTTGCGCTTTAAATTCTCGATGCGATGCTATGGCATCTCGCGCCTCTTGTTCGGCTTCGGCTTTTGTAGGACGTTCGATGCAAAAGCGCAATGGTCTTGTGTAGCTGACCGCAAGGTAGGTGTCGTCTTTGCTACCTTCGATACGAAAGCTGTACTCTCCATCGCGACGATGTGTCACGCTGGTGGGGATATGTTCTTCCAGTGTGTCTTGTTTCATGGTGTTCTCCTTTGCTCAATCGCTACGGAAGGGTAGCGAATGTTCTATTAGACAGTTTTTTTTGTTGTTTGTCAACCGCGTTTGGCAACTTTTTAATCACTCGCGAGTCCTATCCCTCGTCTCCTCGTCTCCATGCGTCCATCGCACCTGCATGCCCTCGCTCGTCAGGTAGTCTTTAAGCTGCGGGATCGATAGTTCCTCATAGTGAAACAGAGAAGCCGCCAAGGCTCCTGTCACCTTCGGAATCTGCAAAGCCTCGAAAAAATGCCGAGGCTCTCCCGCCCCCCCCGATGCAACAATAGGAACAGAAAGTGCCTCCGCAAGCTTACCAAGCAAGAGCAAGTCGAAACCCCGTTTCCGTCCGTCGCAATCCATCGAGGTCGCCAGGATTTCTCCTGCTCCGCGCTCCTGAACCTCCTTCGCCCATTCGATCGCATCGCGTCCAGTAGCACGACTGCCTCCGTGCGAAAAAACCTCGAAACCACTACCTCTGTTCTGGGCAGAGCGTTTGACATCGATGGCAACGGTGATGCATTGCACGCCGAAACGTACAGCCGCACGCGAGACGAGCGTCGGATCCCTCAACGCCGCAGAGTTGAGCGAAACCTTGTCCGCCCCCGCGCGCAAAAGATTTTGAATGCGCTCGATACTGTCGATGCCGCCTCCCACCGTCAGAGGGATAAAGAGTTCTCCCGCGACAGCCCGCACGATCGAGGTCATCGCCTCGCGCGCCTCAAGGGTCGCGGTGATGTCGAGAAAGACAAGCTCGTCCGCACCTTGCCGTTCGTATCGGCGCGCAAGCTCTTGCGGATTTCCCGCATCGCGCAGATTTTCGAATTGCACCCCCTTGACCGTGCGCCCCTTATCCACATCAAGGCAGGGAATGATGCGCGGTAAAAGCATCAGTCTGTCTCCTTAACCCGTGTGCTTGTCTTTTGACGCGCTTGTTTCCGCGCTCGCCTTCTCGATAGAAGCCAACGCCTCCTCACACGAGAACCTTCCTTCGTAGAGCGCCCTCCCGCAAATCGCGCCGTCGACGATACCCGCGCGCGCAAGCACGCTCAAATCTTCGAGCGAAGCGATGCCCCCCGAAGCGATAATATGGCAGGGCAGAGTGCGCGCAAAGAGAGTGCGTGCAAATTGGAAGGTCATCTCATTGTTGCTGCCCGCAAGCGTGCCGTCGCGCGTGATGTCGGTGACGACTACCGCGCTGATTATTCGTTCAGGCTCAAGGAAAGGCGCGAGCCATGAACGCACATCGAGGTCATGCTCAACAAGCCATCCTCGCGTCGCCATCTTGCCCTCCCTGAGATCGAGCGCGATGGCGATTCGCTTGTGCCATTGCTCGCACAATTTTAAGGCGAGAGGAAGATTTTCAAGCGCAAGGGTAGCGATGACGACGCGATCGACCCCCGCCTCCAACCATCGCTCGATGGCTTTATTAGAGCGCAACCCCCCGCCGAGTTGCACGAAAGCGTTGTGCTTTTTTGCCTCGTGCACGATGCGCTCGACGACGGGAGCGTTCTCGCTTTGTCCGTCGAAGGCAGCGTCCAAATCGACGATATGCAATGCTCGCGCGCCTTGCTGCAAGAACAGTCGCGCTTGCTCTACGGGGTCGGGGTTGTAGATGGTCGCTTGCGCTCTTTCTCCATGGGTTAGTCGGACGCATTGTCCCCCTAACAAATCGAGCGCGGGAAAGAGGATCACGGTTTCCAAGCCAGAAAGTTTTTGAGCAATCGCAGTCCCACGCCTTGGCTCTTCTCCGGATGCCACTGCACGCCCGCAAGCGAGCCTTGTCCTACCGCAGCCACGAGCGGCACTCCGTAGCAGGCTTGCGCCAAAGTTGTTGCGGGTTCGTTTTCTGTGATTGCAAAGCTGTGGACGAAATAGACGTGGTCTCCCGTAGCTATGCCCTCGAAGAGAGGGTGGGGAGCGAGGATGCGTAAGGCGTTCCATCCCATGTGTGGTATCGGCAGGCTCTCGTCTTGCGGGGCGATGCGTCTGACCTCCCCCCTCATCCATCCGAGCGCGCGCTGCCCTCCGTGCTCGAATCCCTGCTCGACGAGCATTTGCATGCCGACACAGATGCCAAGCAAAGGTTTTCCCTTCCCCCTCACCTGCTCGTCCAAGCTCTCCAGCAAGCCCTTTTTGGCACGCAGTTTCTCCAAACACGCGCCCAACGCCCCTACGCCCGGCAGAACATAACGCTCCGCCTTGCACAAGACAGCGGGGTCTGCTCCGACATAGAGATCTGTCGCACCGCTCACCCTCAAGGCGCGCGCTGCCGAGTGCAGGTTTCCGCAGCCGTAGTCGATCAACGCGGTCAGAGCAGGCATGATAACAGATATGGAAATGGCAACGACACCGCGCGCGTCAAGATTTCGCTATGCCCTCGATTCCCGCTAACGTCCCCTTAGTTGACAGCACGCTACCCCGCAAGCGCGTGTCGATGGCAACCGCTGTGCGCAAAGCCTGTCCCAGCCCCTTGAAGATGCCCTCGATGCGGTGATGGTCGTTCGCGCCGTACAGGCTGGTGAGATGCAACGCCGCCCCTGCGGCGCAGGCAAAGGCAGTGAAAAACTCACGAAACAGAACGACCTCGCAGCTGCCGATCCGCTCGACTTGGAAGGGCAGTTCGAAGTGTAAGGCAGGGCGACCGCTGAGATCGACGGCAACCCTTGCCAAGCTCTCGTCCATCGGCAGCAACGCCGTGCCGTAGCGCGCGATGCCCTTGCGTTCTCCCAAGGCGCGCGTGAGTGCCTGTCCGAGCGTATAACCGCAATCTTCTAGCGTGTGGTGCGCATCGATGTGCAGGTCGCCCTTTGCCGCAAGCGTTAGATCGAAGAAGGCATGGCGTGCCGTTTGCTCCAGCATGTGATCGAAAAAGCCTATTCCTGTTGCTACATTCGCCTTGCCTTGCCCCTCCAGCAGCAACGAAGCCTTGACAGCCGTCTCAGTTGTCTCGCGCACAGCCTCGCCATAACGCCGTGGCTCGGCGCGCTCAGGGGCAGCGGCGCTCACTCGGAGAGTTCCAAAGTGATACGCCGTGCCTTCTCTGCATCCATCGCAGCCAGAATGGGGGCAACCCTGCGCGACGGCATTTGCCGTAGCAACGAGACAACGATATCTAAATCGAGATCGTTGAAAATAGCTGCCGCGCGTTTTGGCTCGATCGTCGAGTAGATGCCGATCAGCTGCTTCAACCCCCCGCTCTGCTCTCCATCGTAACGCTCCAGCAGTGCCTTTATCTCGCTCCTCGTTTTTTGCAAAGACCCTTCTCGCTCTTCCACCTTCTTCTGTAAAGCCGCCAGCACGGTCTCGCGTGCTTGCACGGTTTTTTCACGTTCTGCCAGCCGCTCGGTACGCTCGGCGAGGTTCTGCAAGAGCGTGTCGTTGACCGTAACCCTCTCGTAGAGCGAGCGCAACGGCACAATGCCGACACTGCCCCCGCCTGCTTGCTGGCGTCTTTCGGAGAGTGTTGTTTCCCCTTTTTCCTGCGCTCCGAAGATATCCTCCCCCTTGCCCTCTGTCGGTAGTTCTTCTGCCGGTGCCAGCACTCCGCTTGCTGCCCCTGCGTTCTCGCCCTGAGCGGCGGCTTGGGTGAAGAAGTCGCTGAGTTTCTGCCATTGCGCGTTGCGTCGCAGACTATCGACCCGCGATGCGATGCCGACGCTGACGAGAATAATGAGCAACAAGACAGCAAATATTCGCATTGTTCTTCGTTCTAACGCAAGTTGTGTAAGTTCGGGATGCTCAAGCTCGCCTTTGCGCTACCTGTGCCTGCTAGCTCGCCCTTGAGTGTCTCGGCGGGTTTGTCGCTTAAGTTGTTTCCTGCGTTTCTACGCTGTCCCTTTTTGGTAGCGGATGTTTCTTTCGCCATGCCGATGGTCTCTTCCAGATGGTCGGCTAACCCGTTGCCTTTTTCGATCAGATAGCCGAGATCGTTTGCCAGCCTGTCGGTCTCTTCCTTGCGTCGCAGGTATGCTTCTTGCGATTCGAGCGCAGATCGTTTCATTTCTTTCAGCATTTTTTCTGCTCGCGCGATGTTTTCTGCAAAGCGAGCGAACAGCCATGCCAGCTCGGCTTTGCCGCGGTGGATTGCGCTGACGGCACGGCTCAAGCGCACGGCGTAGAGAACGGCGCAGAGCAGCAGGAACAGCAACAGCCCGTCGAGCAACAACGACGGCCACGACGAGAGCAAGGCGGCGAGGAGAGCATCGGAAAAAGACGGAGCCATGATCTGCTTGTGCTCAAACGTTAGGTTTTTCGTTGTCTTGCTTGTTTTCTCGTTGTGGCAGCAAGTCTTCGTCCTGCCTTGTCGCGGACGCATCTTCTGTCGTCGAGGTGCTGGGGGTGCTGGGGGTGCTGGGGGTGCTGGGGGTGATGGGGGTACTGGGAGTGCTTTGCGCTGCTTCTGTGTGTTCGGTGGGTTTTTGAACATGCCCGCCTTTTTCGCTTTCGCCATCGGCTCTTCTGAGCAGTCGGAGCGCGAGGTGTCCTTCTTTGCGTCCCATGCCCGCCTCGAAGAGTGGAATCCCTCCGCTGCGGACGGTGACTTGCGGATCGAGCGGTAGATCTATTTCGATCTTGCTGCCTCGTTTCCACGAGAAAGCTTCGCCGAGAGTAGACTGGAACTCGGATAGCACCGCTTCGAGCTCGATGTTGGATGCGCGCAAGGATTCGCTGAAGTGTCGTGTCCAAGTTCCCGATTCGCCGAAGCTTTCTCCCAGCAGTTGTTGCGAGAGCGCCGTTTTGACGGGTTCCAGCGTTCGATAGGGCATGATGATGCGCATGGTGCCGCTACGTCGGTCGATGCCGATCGTGAAATCGGCGACCACCGCCGTGTTCGACGGCAGAGCGATGGCGGCGAAACGTGAGTCGTTTTCCATGCGTTCGTAGTGGAAGTTGACGATGCTGACAGGATCGAAGGCTTGTTCCAAGTCTTTCAGCGCGCTATTGACCAAGCGTTGGATCATGTGCATTTCGATCACGGTGTAGGGTTTTCCTTCGTTCGACTGCAGTTGGCGCGTGCGTCTGCCACCGTGTAGGATATCGACGATGGCGTAGATGAGTTGGTTGTCGAGCACGATCAGTCCTCGGCTTTCCCATTGTTCGGCTTTGAAGATGACGAGAAGGCTGGGCAGTTCGACCGAGTTGAGAAAATCGCCGAAGCGCATCGGCACGATCTTGCCGAAGGTGACATCTACATTCTCGGAAGTAAAGTAGCGCATGCTACCCGATGAAATGCGAGCAAAACGTTCATAAATTCCTTCCAGCGCCGGCAATCGCTCGGCGGTGATGCGTTGGCTGTCCACCAGCACGCCGAGCCCTTTTTTCGTCGTCTCTCCGCCGTCGTTTTGCTTACCCCACAGCGAATCCACCTCGCCTTGGTCGAGCAGCGGGCTATCGGGGTTCTCGTTCCCTTCGTCGCTCAGCATGGCGAAGTCGCCCATATTGGGTGTGCCAGCGGAGCCTTGGGACTTGCTCGCGCTACCGCCGAGATCTTGTGCCCAGTTCGCCCCGAAGACGACACCTTTGTCACTTTCGTCGCTCATTCGAGTCCTCCTGCAAAGCTCTCAAGGGGTTGCAATCTAACGCTACTGGAGTTGCAACGCGGTGATATAGACATCCTCGACGCGCACCGAGCCGGTCACCTTGTTGATACGAAACAGCAGCTCTTCGCGTAGCAGGAAGATGCCGCGCGATCCTTCCAGTTCTTCCGGCCGCAGCTCTTGCAAGTAGGGAATCACGGTGTCGCGAATGGCGGGCTCGAGTTTGCGCACGAACGGCACATCTTGCGGGCGCGTCAGTTTGAAGGCGAGCGAAAGATTCAGATACACACGATTCTCACGCCCGCTGTTCAGCACGATCTCCAACGCCTCGCGCATGTCGTAGGTCACGACGGTGCTGATCTGCGGATCGGCACTGTTCGCGCCGTAGTCGCTTGTTGTCGGCAGGAACTCGCTCAAGAACGCGAGCCGACCCAGAAAAAAGGCGAGCAGGATACCGATGCCCAACAGCGACAGAACGATGATAACCCACATCGAGCGGCGACGCGGATGCGCTTGAGCGGCGGAGGCAAGGGGGTGGGTCATAAGACGCTCTGTAACCTAATTGAAACCTGAATTGAGACTCATTCACTATCTATTCTGCCTTCTTTTTTCTCCAAAAGCAAGCCTTTTTCGCTTCGAGCGGCAGAATAGGAGATCTTATCCACAGATTTTTCGTAAAACTTCTCTCCCTCTCTTCTCGCTTTGCTTGGCACAAGTCTTGCTTCAAAGACTCTTGTATTACCTTGCTTGCAGGATAATTCTTGCAGAACGTTGAACCCCCCCACCCCTCACTTAAGCGAGACTTGTCATGGAGAACGGACTTTACATAGGCTTGTCGCGTCAGCTCGGCTTGCGCCAGCAGTTGGACATGGTGGCGAACAACTTGGCGAACAGCAACACGGGTGCCTATCGTGCCGATCGTATAGCGTTTCACGATTTGCTGGTGCGCACGCAGTCGACGCAAACGAGCGGCAATCTTGCCTTCAACGAGGCGGTCAACATTTCACGCGATCCCAGCGAGGGCTCGTTGCAAATCACGCGCGATCCGCTGGATGTAGCCTTGCGCGGCGGAGGATGGTTTTCGGTTTTGGCACAGCAAGGCGTGCTGCATACGCGCTCTGGAACCTTCGTCATCGACAGCGAGAACCGACTGGCACTGCCCGACGGCAACCTGCTCCTCGACAGGGGTGAGCAAACTATCGACCTACCTGAGGGTTGGGAGACCATCTCGATCTCCCCCGAAGGCATCGTCTATGTCGACAACGCCCGCGTCGCCCAACTCTCCGTCGTCGAGTTCGATAACGAAAACGCCTTGGAAAAACTCGACAGCCTCTACTACCGAGCAAACGACGGGCAGGCGCGAATCTTCGCCGAACAGACCGTGATCGTGCAAGGTGCACGCGAACTCTCCAATGTACAGCCGGTACGCGAACTCGTGCAGCTGATCGAAGTCGAGCGAAGCTATCAACAGATGGCAAAATACCTCGAGCTAGAAGACGAACGCGCCCAAGAGGCGATCCGAACCTTGACACGACTCTAATCTGAGATAACCCCTAAGATTATCACGATGCCACCACCCCTCACGACACCCCCAATAACAAGGACGGCTCGCCCGTCCGAAGGAGACGAACAATGATGAGTGCCTTACATGTCGGTGCGTCGGGAATGCTCGCCCAGCAGTTTCTCGTCGAGACGACGGCGAACAATATCGCCAACTTGAACACGACCGCCTTCAAGAAGAGCCGTCCCGTCTTCCAAGATCTGATCTACCAAAACATTCGACAAGTAGGATCGATCTCGTCTGATGAAGACACGATCGTTCCCGTCGGCGTGCAACTAGGGCTTGGCACGCGCATCTCAGGCGTCTATCGTATTCACAACCAAGGCAATTTGGTCACGACGAACAACGCGCTCGACTTGGCAATCAGCGGACGAGGTTATTTCCGCGTCGATCACCCCAACGGCACAGAGGTCTACACACGCTCAGGCTCCTTGCAGCTGAGCGCCGATGGCACTTTTGTTACCGTCGATGGCTACCCGCTCTTGCCCGGCATCACTGTGCCTGAAGATTCCATAGACATCACGATCAACCGCAACGGACAGGTTTATTCAAGCATCGAGGGCGAGGTGCAGCCTCGATTCCTCGGACAGATGGACTTGGCAACATTTCCCAACGAAGCAGGACTAGAAGCCTTGGGCGACAACCTCTACGCGCAAACCCCCGCTTCAGGCGTCCCCAATGTCAACACTCCAGGGGCTGCCGGATACGGAACCCTGCTACAAGGATACTTGGAGGCTGCCAATGTCGAGGCGGTCGAAGAACTAACCGCCATGATCTCCGCCCAACGCGCATACGAGATGAACTCGAAGGTCATCGAGACCGCAGACCAGATCTCCGCAACGACAACGAACATTCGATAACATAACCCTCGATAACAGAACAGCTTACCCCTACGGACATCTAAAATGAATCATTCGCACCCCTCGCTACCCTCAAAGTCTTCGCAATACAGCGCAGGAGACTGCAACGCTCCCGTGCGGCGGAGCCTGTGGAGAAAGCTTGGAAGGTTCTGTGAGAAAATTTTGATCGTCTGTTGCCTGACGCTCTTTTTCACCTTGCTGGTGGCGGCGTTGTTCAACGCCTCGGCAGCAGATTCGAGTTCGAGTAGGCTTGCCAACGATGCGCGCTTCGCTTCGCACAACGAAGTAAAAACATTGCTGTTGCAAGCGATACGCAAAAAAGCATGGAGCGGACGCTACGAGACAGGAAGATTACATCTAACCCTGCCATCCGACTTTCCTGAGAAAGGACGACTCCGCGTGCACTCTCTGCTGTGGGACGAGCCGAGTAGGCGATTCTCCGCGTTGGTCGAGGTGAGCAGCCAGTACCCCTTCTCAACGCTTGACAGCGAGGCGCAAGACAAACAAAAAATCTCTTCAAAAAAATCTTTTGCAAAAAAAACTTTGGCAAAAAAATCTTTGGGAAGAGTCTCTCTTGCAGGCAAAGCGATACCCTATGTGCGTGTGCTTGCCGCTCGACGCGTGCTGCTCTACGGCACGCACATCACACACGCAGACTTGAAGATGGTCGAACTGCCGATGAGCAAAAAGCTGCGCTCCGCCCTCACCGAGCTACGCCAAGCGCTCGGCATGGAAATACGCTTTCGACGCAAGGCGGGCGATGTCTTGCGCGTGCGAGATCTGCGACCGGCAAGGCTCGTGCAACGACGCTCCACGGTGCAGGTCGCATACAACTACGAGGGCGTTCGAGTCGTCTTGCAGGCGCAAGCCTTGAACGACGGTGCGCACGGCGAGACAGTGCGCTTGCGAAACAGATTCAGCGGACGCGAATTCTCGGCGGTCGTCGACGGAGCAGGGCATGCTAGCGTGATATCCGAGACAGCGATGCTCGATTCTTTGGCAGGGCAGGGCGGAGATCGAGCGCTAAAACTATCCACTAACGAATCGAACAACCCATCAATGTCAGGGGCGACAGGCGAGCAGAACCAGAACCCACTCGGCGACAATCCTTTCCGTGCCGACAGGCAACGCCGCTACGACACGCTGTTGAACGAACCCTTGTCCAAAAAGAAAAAGTCATGGAGAAAAAAATGATGGAGGAAAAAACAATGGAGAGGAAAATAATATCCCATCTTTTCTTGTGTCTTGTTTTCGCGGGCGTTTTGGCGCAAGCGGGTTGTGCGGGGCTTACGCGCGTTGGCAAAACGCCACCGCTCTCGCCCATCCAAGATCCCACGACGCGCAAGGACTATCGCAAGGTGGAGATGCCTATGCCCGCACCGCAAACCATGCAGCGCAATCCGAACTCGCTGTGGAGGGCAGGCTCGCGTGCCTTCTTCAAGGATTTGCGCGCAACAAGGGTTGGCGACATCGTCACGGTGCTGATCGATGTGCAAGATTCGGCAGAGCTGAACAACGCAACGCAACGCGCGCGTGCGAGTAGCAAGGAGACGCAGAACGGTGCATTAGGGGCGATCGATTCGACGGTACGCACCTTCTTTCCCTTGGCACCGCCGCTGAACGATCTTTTCGATGGTGCCTCGCAAAGCTCTACGCAAGGAACAGGTACTATCTCACGCGACGAGCGCATCACGATGCGCGTCGCTGCCGTCGTGACGCAGACGCTGCCGAACGACAATCTGGTCGTCTACGGCAGGCAGGAGTTGCGCGTCAACGCCGAGGTGCGCGTCTTGCATGTCGCGGGCGTCTTGCGTCCGCAGGACATTGCGAACAACAATACGATCGCCTTCGATAAGATCGCCGAGGCGCGCGTAGCCTACGGCGGACGCGGCACGCTCAGCAACCTACAACAACCCAAGCTCGGGACGCAAATCGCCGATGTGTTGCTCCCCTTCTAGCGATCGCGCGCGGGGGGCGGGCGATCATGGTTGAGCGTTTGTCGAACGCGCGCACCGCAGCTTTTCATTGTCTCAACAGCGTGTTGTTGAAGCGCAAGCCCCTGCATCAGGCTTTCGCCGACAACAGGAGCATGAACCTTCTAGAGCCACGCGAGCGTGCTTTCGCTCATCTGCTGACGAACAGCGTCCTCAGAAACTTGGGAGCGCTCGACGAGGCGATCGACCTCTTGCTCGCCCGTCCGCTCGCAGGTCCCGACACGGTGCGCTTACGCATGGTCATGCGCTTGGCGGCAGCGCAGCTGCTGCTGCTAGAGACAAAAGATTATGCCGTCGTCTCCAACGCTGTCTCGATGGTCGAGACGCTCGGCGGAGGACGCTATTGTTCGCTCGTCAACGCGCTACTGCGCAACATGGCGCGGCGCAAGCAAGCCCTGCTACCCGACCGCCAGAAGCATTTGCGTCTCTCAACCCCACACTGGCTCTGGCAGAGCTGGGGACAGACATTCGGAGATGAGGCGCGCGACAATATCGCCGAACAGCACACCCTCTCGCCGCCGCTCGCCGTCAGCGTGAAGGGGGAACCCGAGCAATGGGAACAGCGTTTGAAAGCACGGCAGATATTTGGAAACTCCTTAGTCCTCTCGGAGGGATCGCGCGTGCGCGAGATCGAAGGATTCGCAGAGGGCGCCTGGTGGGTGCAAGATCCAGCTGCCGCCTTGCCGATACGCGCATTCGACAATGTCGAGGGAAAGGAGATACTAGACCTCTGCGCCGCGCCAGGAGGAAAGACTTGTCAACTCGCCGCGGCAGGAGCAAGCGTGACCGCGCTCGACTATGCTCAAGAACGCCTGAAGACGCTGCAAGAGAACTTGCAGCGAACGGGCTTTGCCGAAAAAACACGCTCGGTCTTGGTGGACTTGGAAGATTTTTCCGAAAAAAAACTTTACTCAGGCGTATTGTTGGACGCGCCTTGCTCTGGCACGGGGACAATCCGCCGTCATCCCGACATCTTGCACCTGAAGTCGCAGGACGAGGTGAAGAGGTTGCAAGCCTTGCAATGCCGACTGCTCACCGCCGCATGGCGTTCGGTTGCAAGCGGAGGCTTGCTGGTCTATGCTTGCTGTTCCTTGCAACGCGAGGAGGGGGAAGCGGTCATCGAGCAGTGCATGCCGAAGCTGGGGGGAGCACAACTCGTGCCTTTTTCACTAGCGGAGGTCTACGGACGCGAGCATTTCATCACGAAGGACGGATTCTTGCGCACCTTGCCCTTCTTCGAAAAAGAAAAGGGAGGCATGGACGGATTCTTCGCCGCTAAAATTAAAAAAGCGTAATGAGGATAAATTGTGGATAAGTTGTGGATAACTCTGGAACAATCTTGGGATAACTCTAAAATCTTGGAAATAACTTGGCAAGGATAACTTGGCAAAAGGGTAAGAACGAGCATGACGAACATTCAAGTTTGCGAAGAGAAGCGCACACGAGGTTGCTACTACACGGCAGGGGAGACGAATCCTTTTGCTCTGAAGGCTTTTAGCGAGTGGGCGAGGCTTGCAGGTTTGCCGCATAGCCGTCTTGTAGAGCCTTTCGCAGGGCAGGCAGACATTTTGCAAAAGCTGGAGGCTACAGGCTTGTTGGGCGACTGGCGTGCTTTCGATATTGTGCCGACAGCGGATAGGGGGAGCAAAAAAATAAAACAGCGCGACACGCTGAAAAGCTTTCCGCAAGGATTCGAGGTGTGCGTGACCAATCCGCCGTGGCTTGCGCGCAACTCGGCGAGCTTGCGCGGGTTACCTTTTCCTGCCTGCGCGCACGACGACCTCTATAAGCACGCGCTTGAGCAGTGCTTGCAACATTGCGCCTATGTGGCTGCCTTGCTGCCTGAATCGTTCATCCGCTCTTTCGTGCGCTTTCCCTTGTTTCGTGAGCGTCTACACAGCTTCGTCTCGCTTACGGGCGCGCTGTTCGAGGAGACGGCGCATCCTGTCGGCTTGGCGATGTTCTCGCCAAAACCCAAAGGTGATATTGCTCTCTATCGTGATGACACTTATTTAGGTGGCTACAAAGAATTACAGGCGAGCATTCCATCCGCCACTCAAAAACAGCAAATACATTTTAACGATCCTAGCGGTAAGTTAGGTTTGTTCGCCTTGGATAATACGAAGAAAGCGTCTATTCGTTTTTGCCATGCGGAAGAAGTGCAAGGTTATAAAATTGGTGTTAGCAGTCGAGCGATTACAATTATTAATATTAATAACAAAATTACAAAAAACTTTCTTGTTGCCTCTAACGATATTCTTGATAACTTTCGACAACAAACGCACGATGTTTTTCTTACCGCCTATCGGGGTTTGCGCGCCGATGGTATGTATCGCAGAAGGCTCGATTGGGGACTAGCAAAACATATCATCGCGGGTGTGTAGGAAATTTTATAACAATGTTTTGTCTTTTGAAAAAAATTAAAACAAGGATATGTTGATGCAACCTCAATTTCTTCGACGGGGTTTTTTGTTGATTATCTCCTCCTCGTCGGGGACGGGAAAGACGACGCTCGCGCGTAAGTTGCTCGCAGACGAGCAGGAGCTGGTGATGTCGGTGTCTTCTACGACGCGCCCGCGTAGCAAAGGCGAGGTGGAGGGAGAAGACTATCACTTCCTCGACACGGAAACCTTCGAGGCGCGTCGCAGTCGCGGCGAGTTTCTTGAATGGGCGGAGGTCTTTGGCAATCTCTACGCAACGCCGCACGCTCCGGTGCGCGACGCTTTGGAGCGGGGACAAGATGTGCTCTTCGATGTGGATTGGCAGGGCGCAGAGCAAATCAAGGCGCAGATGGATCATTTATCTGTGGTGAGCGTCTTCTTGTTGCCGCCCTCGTCTGCGGTATTGGAGGAGCGGCTTGTCAAGCGTCGCCGCGACGATCCCTCGACGCTCGCCTTGCGTATGGAGAAAGCCTTCGAGGAGATCTCGCATGTCAAAGATTACGACTATATTATCGTAAACGGCGAGTTGGAAAAAGCCTTTGCGCAGTTGAAGGCTATCCTGCTCGCCGAGCGTTGCAAGCGTCATCGTCAGCGCGAGCTGGACGGATTCGTCGAGAGCTTCGCGCCGCTTGCAACCGAGCGACTCTAGTTCAACAAAGATATTTCTGGGAGCGCGTAGGATGGGTTGTTCTTGTGGAATTGTTGGCTTGCCGAATGTGGGCAAGTCGACGCTGTTCAATGCCTTGTTGGCGTTGGAGGCTGCGAATGTGCAGAACTACCCTTTTTGCACGATCGAGCCGAACCGCGGACGCATTCCCGTTCCTAGTCGTGCCTTCGATGACTTGGTGGCGGGCGTACAGCCGAAAAAGGCGGTTCCCAACTTTGTCGAGATCGTCGATATCGCGGGGTTGGTGAGGGGGGCTTCCAAGGGCGAGGGATTGGGCAACAAGTTTCTCTCTCATATTCGGGAGGTCGATGTGTTGTTGCACATGGTGCGTTGCTTTCCTTCTTCGCGTGTTTTGCATGTGGAGAAGTCTCCTGATGCTTTGCGCGATGCCGAGTTGCTGGAGGTTGAGTTGTTGCTCGCTGACTTGACGCGCTTGGAGGGCTTGCGGGGACAAGGGGCAAAGCGAGCGCGGGGAGTTCTTTCGCGCGAGGAGAAACGCCAGCATGAGATTCTCAAGCAATTGGAGGATTTGTTGAACGGGGGCAAGCCTGCTCGTGCTTTGGCGATCGATGCGGACGATGCGGCTTTTGTGAAGGGGTTGGGATTGCTGACGGCGAAGCCGATGCTTTATGTGTGCAATGTAGGACAAGGAGGGCAAGAAGGGGGAGAAGAGGAGGAGGCTTTTGTCAAGGCGATCGAGGAGAGGGCGGCGGCGGCGGGCTCGGAGGTTTTGCGGCTTTCCGCGATTGAGGAGGCGGAGTTAGCGGTATTGTCGGAGGAGGATCGCGCGAGTTTGTTAGGAGATGATGACAAAAAGCGACTGAGTGGCTTGGAGCAGGCGGCGATTGTGTTGTTTCGTTTGTTGGAGCTCAGGACTTTCTTCACGGCGGGAAAGCAGGAGGTTAGGGCTTGGACGCTAAGGCGGGGGCAGACAGCGTTTGATGCGGCGGGCAAACTTCACTCGGACTTTCAGCGGGGGTTTATTTGTGCAGAGACTATTGATGTGGCGACTCTGTTGTTGCATGGCAGTTTCGAGCAGGCTCGTGAGGCGGGGAAGGTGAGGCAGGAGGGGAAGGGGTATATTGTGAGGGATGAGGATGTGTTGCTGTTTCGGTTTAATGTGTGACGCGCTCGCGCTTGTGAATAAGACGCTACGCGCTCACAGAGGCAGACACGGGCTTTTTGTATTGACGGGTGCAAAACATCGCGTGCGTAGCACGCGGGGGGGGGTGTGGGGGGATAAATTCCCCCCACGAAGACCCCGCGTCAGCGGAGTGCGCGTGAGCGCACTTTTCTACGCGCGTAGCGCGTAGTATCTTATTCAAAAGCGCGTTTCAAAGAAACGCGCAAGCTGACTCGTAGCATGGCAAGCAGCTCCTGTGAGCAAGGCTATTCAAGCGAGATTTTCCTCCAGCCAAGTCTCCAGCGCATGTCGCCCCTGCGCGCCCACGCTCACCGCAATACGCTTCCCCCCCTTAAACAAAAGCAAAGTAGGAATTCCGCGAATCTTATACTGCTGCGGTGTGTCAGGATTCTCGTCGATGTTAATCTTGGCAATCACCAACTCCTCACCACGCTCGGCAGAAATCTCCTCCAACACAGGCGCAATCGCCTTACAGGGCGTGCACCACTCCGCCCAAAAATCCACCAAAACAGGCTTGTCCGCTTGCAATACCTGCTCCGCAAAATCTTTGTCCGAGACATGAATGACAGCCATAAAATCCTCCTTCGCGTTTCCCGACGATGCCCTCGACACCACCCCCATTCTGCACTCTTCGCACCTCGCCCGTCAAGCAGAAAAAGAAGCATCGCCCTCAGGAGGCGGCATGTCCTCTTCGTTTAGCCTTCGTACCTCGCCTGTCTCGAACCACAACACATAGCCCTCGACAAGCTTCTTCGGCTGCAACGCCTCCAGCAGCGCACGATATATACCGAATTGCGAGGCGTAAGCTTGCGGCAGCCGTTGCGGCACGACGGCATCGGTCTTCAGGTCTCCGAACAGACGCGTGGTTGCGTCTTCTTGTAGCAGGTCTAGCCTTCCTATAAAACTGCCAGCAAAACTATTTGGAGGCAGGTTGCCTAGCAGCTCTACCTCGAAGAGCGGCGCGCGCGCGGAGTTAAAGAATGGAGGCTGTTCGAGCAGGCGTAGCGTTTTGCCCACCCAGTCGTCGATAAGCACTTGTCGCTCTTCTTCGTTCAGCGCGAAGGGCTGCAAGGCTCGTTGCAACAATCTTCGCGCTTGTTCTTCTCGTTTCTCTTTCTCTTCTTCTTGCTTTTGCTCTTGCTCGACGAGTTTTTGCACGAGGCTATGTAGGATGATACCGCGTTGGCGTTGGTCGAGTTTTCTTTTTCCTCCTGTCTCCGCTGCCTTCTCTTCGCTCGGCTGGTGTGTGTGCGTCGTCTGGCGTGAGGCTGCACGCGGCTGCGACAGGGGTGTTTCGCTTGTGGGCTCGACGAACAAAAAAGGAGCAGCAGAAACAACCGCAGCTACTTCAGACGAGCCTGCCTCTGCCTTCTCTGTTGCCTTTAGGCTCTCTGCGTCGGCTTGCGGGGTTGGCGGGGGAGACGGTGTTGGCGGGGGAGACGGTGTTTGCCATTTGTATTTGAGGGCGGTCGCCTTGAGGTGCTTGCTCCAAGTTTGCGCGTAGTGGGGGGAGGAGGCATCCTCTTCAGGGGCGAGTATCACGAGGCGGTCGCGTGCGCGCGTCATGGCGACATAGAGCAGCCGTTGTTGTTCTTTTTCCAAGTCTTCTGCCTGCTGGTCTTTTTGCTGTCGCAGACGGCTGCCGAGGCTCGCGGGGCTTTCGTCGCCCTCAAGGATGGTGAGCGAGTCGGCGGGAAGGTAGAGGCTGGTCGGATTGTCCTCTGCCTGAAAGCACCAAGGTGTCAGGATGTCGCTGCGCGTTTTCCTGAGGTAAAAAAGCGGTAGCACGACGATCGGTGCTTCCAGACCTTTCGCGCCGTGGATGGTCATCAAGCGCATCTTGTCGGTGGGCTGCGTGATGCTCTCGCGCTTGACGGCGACTTGCAATCCCTCCAGATGCTCCAGAAACTGCGGCAACGTTGCCGTCGTATCGTTCTGCGCAAAGCCTAGTGCCTCCTCGCACAAATTCTCGGCAGGGTCCAAGTTGCGATGAGCCGCAAGCAAGGCTGCCGTGCCGCTGCTCGCGCGCGGACAGCGACGCTCCAAAAGAAAGCGCAAGGCTTCAAAGGGCGAGAGGCGGCAGGCGTGGTCGCGCGCTTGCTTCAGCCAAGCGGTTGCTTCTTGCTGCTTGTCGTCGCACGCGAGTTTGTGCCAAAGGTTCTGTTGTGCCTCTAGACGCGCGAGGCAGAGGGCTTGCAACTCTTCTTCTGCAAGGGCGATGAAGGGTGTTTTCAGAAGGCTCGCAAGGTTCAACTCGTCTTCGGGCAGGACGATAAATCGCAACCACGCCAAAAGGTCTTCGGCTTGCAGGGTAGCGGTGAGGTCGAACTTGTCGATATCCTCGCACGGCACTTTCTTGTCGGCAAAAGCCGTGAGCAGAGGCTGCATGAGCTGGGTGCGCTGCGGCAGCAACAGCATCACATCGCCCGCGTGGGGTTTGCGAGAATCAGAGAGGAGGGGGACTCGCTCGCCCAGCACATGCTCGGCTACGAAGGCGGCGATACTATCTGCCCATTTTATTTTTTTTTTGTTTATTTTCTCCTCTGGCGCAGACATTGCCGCAGACAGGGAGGCATCGTTGGGGGCATCGGCATCGTCCTTGTCGAGCGCGAGCAGATGTAAGGAGGCGCTGCCGCCTGCATCTTTTCGTTGCGCCCGATGGCGCAATGGCTGCGGGGCATGGTCTTCGTCGAGCGCAGCGCGCGCAGGGGCGAGGGCTTGCAAGCTTGCCAGCATCGAAGGGGTGTTGAAGGTTTGGTCGACCGCCTCCAAGACGGGCGCGAGGCTGCGATAAGAACCCGTGAGGGTCAGCTCGACGAAGGGCATGTTGGCGTTGCTTGCGCGCGCTCGAAACTGCTCGCGCGCAGTCGTAAAGCGGCGGAGGTCAGCACCTTGAAAGCTGTAGATGGATTGTTTCTCATCCCCCACGACGAACAACGAGCGCGCCCGCTGCTCCGCCTTAGGCAGGAGCGCGGGCTTGGCAAAGATTTCTTCGGTCAGCTGCTCGACGATGCTCCATTGGGCGTGGTTGGTGTCCTGCGCCTCGTCGATGAGGACATGGTCGAAACTGCCGTCGAGCTTGTAATGCACCCAAGGCGTTTGCGAGGAAGCGAGCAACTCTTGCGTCTTGTCGATGAGGTCGTCGAAGTCGAGAACGCCTTGCCGCCGCCGCCGCGTCTCCAGCACTTTCGCGCTCTCTTCGGCGAGCGTGTAAAGGGCGAGGTTGATCTCGCGCAGGCGTTGTTGCTCTTCGTCGCGTGTGAGCTTGGCAAGCCTTGTCGCTTCGTGTTGCAAGGCTTGTGCTGTGTTGTCAGGTAGAAGGGCGAGCGTGTCCTTTGTCAGCAGCGCGCGTTTGGGGAGTAAGCCTTTTTGCGTCAAAAACAGGTTGCGGTAGCTTTCTTCCTCACCGCTCTTCAACCAAGCTTCGAGTTGTTGCAACTTTTTGAGATCGCTCGCCTTGAGTTTCTCTCGATGCTGCTCAAGGACAAGTTGCAACTGTGTCAAGGTGTCGCGTGTCAACATTTCTTGCGTAGAAGGGGCTGCTTGCGGACAAGCGAACAGTCGCGCGATTACCGCCGTGGCGCGTGCAAGCTCCTTGGGCGAGCGCGCGCGTGCGGCGATGTCGCTGATGTGGGTTGCGCATGTCGCAAGTGGCATGAAGTTGTTGATAGTTGCGAGCTGCTGCGGGCTTGTCGTCGTTGCGAAGAGGGCATCCCTGCCGAGCTGCTGCTTGCGTCCCTGCTCGACAAGGCGGAAGTGAGGCGACACGCCGCTCTCCAACGGAAACTTGCCTAGCACCGACTGACAAAAAGCGTGGAAGGTCATCACGCGCAATCCTCCCTTGCAATCGAGGCTGCGCGTATGCAGACCTAACGCGCGTTGCTGTTCGTCGGGGCTGGGGTCTCTGTCAAAAAAGTCGCGGTAGAGGCGGGCAACTTCTTGTTCCTCCGTACAGCTTTTGAGTGCCTCCATGATGCGACTCGCCATTTCGGCGGCGGCGGCGCGCGTGTAGGTGAGGCAGAGAATACGCTCCGGCGCGGCTCCATCCAGCAGCAGTGCCAAAAAACGTTGCGTCAGCAGCATCGTCTTGCCGCTACCCGCAGAGGCGGTCACCCAAAAACTTGCGTGCGTCTCTTTCAGCGCGCGCTTCTGCTCCTCATCAGGAGGGGGCAGCAGGGAGGAGGGATTAGCTTGCATGCTAGTTTTCTGCAGACTCCGCTGCCGATTCCAAATCCGAACTCCACGCCTGCCTACGCGCAAGGTGACGATAGGGGTCGTATTGCGCGCGCGGCAGCGAGAGCACGCGAGCGGGGTAGGGGGTCTCCGCGCGGTCAAAGCGTTGCAACAACGTAGCGTAGCTAGCAAAGCACGCTTCAGCAAAACTCTGCGCCGTCTCAAAAGCTTTTTCTTCGTTGTTTGCCCAGACCTTCTCGTCGATGGCAAGCACGCTGTTGTCGGCGCGTCTGCCAGAGAATCGCCAGTAGCAGGATTGCGGCAAGGATTGAGGCAAGAATTGTGATTGTGTTGCGGGCAGAGTTGTTGGCGCAAGCGTCTTTCCCTCTGCCTTGAACGCGCCCTGCTGCAACAACCACGCGCCCAGTACGAGTTGGGGTTGTTCGAAATTGCTTAAGCTTGTGCGCGTGGGTAGCGCGCCTGTTTTGTGGTCGATTAGCCACCAGCTGCCATCTTGCGCTTCGACGATGAGGTCGGCGCGTGCGGAAAGCGTGAGGCTGCGTCCGTTTTCTAACGCGATGCGATGCTCGCCCGCAACCTCGCACCACAGCCGTTGGGGTTGCAAAGCCTTCACATGAGCGAGCATGCGCTCTGCGCTGCGGAGCAGGGGTTCTTTCCAAAAGGCTTGAGCGAAGCACGAAGGCGCAAAGCACGCGAGTTTCTTCGCGATGATGTCCTCCAAAAATTTTGTGGCGGGTTGCTCTTTGTTGCGTGCGGGTGTTTTCAGAATTTCCTCGAAGCAGGCGTGCAAGCAGCTGCCGTAGAGCTGCTGCTCGTTTCTGACGATGAGGGGTTCAAGCGGCGCAAGGCGTAGCACCTGTTGCGCATACAGGCTGTAGGGATCCTCGATGAGCGTTGCCAAACGGGTGAGGCTCACGCGCAGCGGACGCGCAGCTTGCGGAGCTTTGGGCGCAGGAGGCAGCAGGGAAAATTTCGTGCCTGCCTTCTGCTCGCCGTGTTGCAGCGCAGCAAGCCATGCGCGTAGCGTTTTTCCGTAGGCATGGTCGAGGCACGGATGGCAGGTTTGCAGGCGTTGCAGAAAACGCGAGGGTTGTTGGGGTTGTCCGTTGTGGCGCGCGGCGTAGGTGAGGACAACCCTTTTCGGCGCGCTGGCAAAGTTGACGAAGTCGAGCGCGCTGAGCCCGATATTGTGTTCCAAGGGTTTTAAGCCGACCTTCGCACGCAGGCTTTCGGGTAGGAAGGGGCTTTTGTCGGGTTGAGCGGGCCAGCTGCCCTCCGTCAAGCCGCCAAGCACCAGCAGGTCGAAGGAGAGCAAACGGGCTTCCAACGCGCCCAAGATGGCGAGGCGCGGATGCGTTGCGTACAAACCTCGGCGTGTTTCGGCGGCGAGCAGTGCCTCTAGCGTGGGGAGATAGTCTTGGCTATCTCCTTGTGCGTTGTCCTCTTGCGTGTCCTTTTGCGTATCCTTTTGCGTGTTTTCTTGCCAGTGGCCATCGAGGGTATCGCAAAAGCGTTTGAGTTCTCTTCCGCCTTCCTCGCGGTAGAGCGGGGAGAGCTCGGGGGAAGAAGAGGCGGCGGAGGAGGCATCGTCGTTGTGGCAGAGGGCTACGAAGTTTTCGGCGCATTGGCGGTGGCAGCGCAACAGCGCTAGAGATGTGGGGTGGGATGCGGGGGGTTTTTTGCCAGACAGCAACTCTGCTAGAGGAGCGAGCGTGGCAAAAGCTTGAGCGAGAGATTGGGCAAAAGGTTGAGGAAGCGGCGTTGCGTTCTTTTTTTCGCTACGGCTTTGGTTTTTTTCTAACAGCGCGTTTAATGCCTGCAAGCTCACGGTGGCGCGTTGTGTTTTTGTGGGGTCTCTGCGGTCGGGTTTTCTGAGGATATTGCCCTCGAAGTTTTGCCACGCGAGGGCGAGCGTGCCGCCTGCGCGTGCGAACAGGGCTTGGAGGCAGACGATGTTTAGTAACAATGTTTTTGACGGAGCGTTCGATGGGGATTCTTCGGACAAAAATTTTTCTGCGGGGGCTTCTTCAGGCACGAGGGCTTTGAGGGTGAGCAGGAAGAGTTGAGCAGCGCGGCTGTCTGCCAGCGGTTGTTGTGCCGTATCCTCGATGGCGAGATTCCAGCGTCCCTTGAGTGCGCTGCGCACGCGGCGCGCGAGCGTGCGGTCGCGCGTTATGAGGGCGGCGCGTTGTCCTTTTTTCTCCAGTGCTTCGCGTAGGATGAGCGCGATGAGGTGTGCTTCTTCTTGGGCTTCGCTGCAAGGCAGCACGGTCAAGCCCAAGCCCACATGCTGCTCTATTGTCATCGGTGTCGGGCGTTGCGAGAAGGCTTGCGCGAGCAAGGAGATGCGCTGCTGCCTAGGGGAGCAGGAGGGGGCGGTGGGCGAGGCAGTAGAATAAGGCTCTAACAGATTTGCTACTTGTTCTTGTGTCATGTTCCATTGTCTGCCTAATGAGGCGAATAGCGCACGGAAGGGATGGAGCGGATGGGTTGCCTCCTCTCCTTCCTCGAAGAGGGCGCGGCGCGAGGATGCGTCGAGCGGCGCAGGACAGCCCGCGAGAATAACCTGCCCTTGGGTAAGCGAGAGAACACTGCGCATCAGACGCGCGGTCGCCTTCAGGCTACCGGTCGAGCCCGCGACGATGACGGGGGCTTTGCGCCTCGCTACTTGATGCTCCGCGATCTCTTCTGCATGACGCGCGAGGGTGCGTACGCGCTCTAGGTTGGGGTCGGACAAGCCTTGTTCTTCCAACACTTGCGGCCATTTGTCGATGACGATGCGCAGAAAATCTAGCGCCTCGCTCCAATGCGCGGCGCAGTTGGCGGGCACCATGTCGGCGGTGAGCGTCTGTTGCGGCGTAGTCTCTTCAAGCACAAAATCGGCTTGCAGCCTCTCAAGCGCGCGCGCGAGCGAAATAGTCGCAGGCGCGGCGGGGGAGGCGTGCGCCTGTGTCGCTTGTTCGCTTTCTCTGCTTGCCCTGCTATCCAACCACTTCTCGATGAGCTGGGCGAGCAGCAGGCGGCGTTGTAGCGCAGAGACGAATTCTCGCTCGGTCTTCTCTCCCATCGCATCGTCCGCCCCATCGTCCGCCTCCTCTCCCATCGTATCGTCCATCGTATCGCTCATGACATCGCCTAGCGGCACAAGACGCGGCAGCAACACGGCGTGCCCAATGTTATTTGTTGCCTCGTCTGCTTGCGATGCTTCAGGCGCGCTCAAGCGCAACAACGCCTGTCGCAGTTCAAAGCAAGCACGGCGGGTCGGCAGGAAGATAAGCCATTCGGCAAAGGAGACATCACCAAGCGAACCCTCGCGACACTTCGCCTGTTCTAGCAAGCCGCGCGCCAGCGTCTCGATGAAGGGGTAGGCAGCGGGAATGCTGTAAAGCTTGCCGTGTAAAGGAAGGACAAGGGCAGGAGGAGTATCGCTCATGCTTGCCTCCCCAGCCGTCGCCACGCTCGACGCGCTTCTAGCAAGCCTGCTCGCTCGCCCACATGCAGCCATCGTCCTCGCCATCGTTTCTCTAGCGTTACGCCGAACAACCTGCAAGCCGCCGCCTCGTGCGCGTAAATCTCGGTGAGCGAGTACGGCGTTGGGCGCTTCGAAATAGGCTTGTTAACAGGTTTGGCGATAGACATAGAACGAGCACGAAAAGCGCGAGCGGTGAGAATCTGCACGCCAATATAACGAAAGGTAAGAGGCATGGCTTCATGCTCGCACGACGGCACAGGAAAGACGAGGGGAAAGGCAAAAGGGAAAGTTTTGTGAGCCTCCAGAGCAGACGGACAATCGCGTGCTCGCACATCTTTCGCCCCCTGCTGTTCGATGAGCGCGAGCAGGGCGGTCGCGTCTTCTTGCTTTTGCGTGAGGTGCTGCCAAGCCTCCTCAAGGCACGCGAGTAACGACGGAGCGTCGGAGGAAGATAGAAGGCGCGGCGGGTCGTACCATAAGGCATCGGCGTTGAGGGCGAAGAAGGGTTGGTCTTCTAACAAAGGTAGCGCGCGTTCGATACCGCCGCCGGTTTCCAACAACTCAAGCTCTCGCAAAACGACGACTCCACGCAACCCCTCGCACGCGGCAACGATGGCATCGGCGCGGTAGTGGGCGTTTACAAAAATTTGCTCGACCCCTTGCTCCTGCAGTCGCTCGATTGCGTGCAACAATAAAGGCTTGCCGCCAACGCTCACCAGCGGCTTGGGCTTTTGCGTGTGAGCGCGCATACGTGTACCCAAACCCGCAGCCAAAACAAAAGCGCGCGTGATGGAAGGCTTGATAGTAGACTTAATAATAACCTTACGACTTTCTGGTTTTTTATCGCGTTTTGCTGTCGGTCTTTCTCCCGCCAAGTCGAGCAATTCTTGCGTAGCCAACCCCTGCGGCAAGGTCAGAACAGCAGAGCGTCCTGCAGTATTATTGGTGGTGTAGGCAAGGCGCAGGCAGCAGAGGTGTGCTTGCTCTAACAACCTATCCTTCAGGGCAGGATGCAGCCGCTCCGCCCATTCGATCAAGACAAAGCCCTTGCTTAAGGCTTCTTCCAGCCCTAAGTCTAGCGTCTGCTCCTGCTGTAGGCGGTAGAGGTCGGCGTGAAGCACCACGCCGCGCGTCGTCTCGTAGGGTTGCAACAGCGCAAAGGTCGGGCTGGGAACAAGGGGGAGTGTCTGCTCTTGATTGCTTGTTTGCGTGTTTTCTCGCACAAGCTCATGGACGAGCGCGCGTGCGATCTCCGTCTTGCCTATCCCCAGCGCGCCTTGCAGAAACAGCAAGCGGCGCGGTGCAACAAGAGGTTTAAAAGCTATTGCAAATTTTTGCGCAAATGTTTCTGCGGAGGGATCGTCAGAGGGGTTCTCGCCGAATAGATAGGTGAGGCTTGTTGTTTCGCAGCGCATGGCGCGTCTCATCCGCCCCTCTGCCGCCCCTATACCGTGCCGAAGCTTTGGATGAGCGAGCCTACGACGAGATTCCAGCCGTCGACGAGAACAAAGAAGATAAGCTTGAACGGCAAGGAGATGATGATCGGCGGAATCATCAGCATGCCCATCGAGAGTAGAATCGACGCAACTACCATGTCGATAATCAGAAAAGGAATGAAGAGCAAAAATCCGATCTCGAAGGCACGCCGCAACTCCGAGATCATAAAGGCGGGGATGAGTATGCGCATCGGCGTTTGTTCAGGCGTATCGACATTGTCGATGTTGCCGATGTCGAAGAAGAGGCGGAGATCGTTCTCTCGAACTTGGGCGAGCATGAAGGTGCGCAAAGGTGCGGAGGCACGCTGGAATGCTTGCTGTTGATCGATACGCTCTGCGATCAGAGGGGCGATGCCCTCGTCGTAGGATTTCACCAGCGTCGGCTGCATGATGAAGAACGACATGAAAAGGGCAAGGCTGACAAGAACGCTGTTCGGAGGCGTCTGCTGCGTGCCGATGGCAGTGCGCAGAATCGAAAGCACAACGATGATGCGCGTGAAGGAGGTGACCATAATCAACAACGAAGGCGCAAGCGAGATAACCGTCAGGAAAACGATCAGCTGCACCACCCGTCCCGTGATGCTGCTTCCCTCGCCAAGGTCGAGCGAGATGCTCTGCGCCAAAACCTCAAAGGGCAACAGCAAGCCCGTAAGCACGAGCGAACCCAGCACGAGCAACAAAGCCAGCTGCGCTAGTCCTCGCGCTTTTTTGCGCCCTATTTTATGCGTGGTCTTAAGCATTGTTTTATGCATTGTTTTTTACGGGGGTGGCTCGCCTTTGTTTCGGCTTCAACACAGGCAGCGTGTCGAGCAACTGCTCGCCTTGGTGCGAGAGCAAGATGATATAGCGTTTTTCCCGATAATCGACGGCGACGATCCTCACCCGCGCATCGATCATGCGCACGGCGGCGATGGCAAAACCCTCCTCAACTTCCGTCGCCTGCAAGCGCAAGGCACGAGGCAGAAAACGCCGCAAGCCCGCAGGCAAGGTGTTCGACAAGGCGTGCGACAAGCTGCGCGTGCGCACCCTGCCCTGCGTCACCTGCCGCATGACAAGGGCAAACAGCCCCAACAACAGGAAGACAGCAAGCAAGGCGCTGATGTAGGTAATCATGTCCATCGTTTGTCTGTCCGTTTTCTTTGGATTTTGTCAGCGTTGTTTTAGCGGTAGCGGCGGATCTTCGCCCTTCAAGGCATATACATAGCGCAAAATTTCAGCGACGGCGAGAAAGGCTTCGGTAGGAATCTCGCTGCCTGTTTCCACCTCTGCCAGCAGGTCGGATAGTTCGGGATTGCGCAGGACAGGAATATTGTATGACTCGGCTTGCTGCAAGATGGCTTCGGCGATGCCTCCCTCCCCCTTGGCGACGACGCGCGGTGCGGAGTCGGCATCCAAGGGCTTGTAGGCGAGGGCGACAGCGCGTCGCTGCGACGCGGAAGGCGAGGAGGAGGAGGGCGAGGAGGGCGATCTGTTCATGCGTCTTGTTCTATTGTCAAAGCGCGTTTTTTTGGCGCTGCACCGAGGGCGACGGGAAAGACGCAGTGGAAGGTTGTGCCGTTGGCGTTGCTTTGCGCGAGGGTGAGGCTTCCGTTGTGCTGCTTGATCAGTTCCTGCGAGATGGAGAGTCCAAGCCCGCTTCCCCCCACCTTGCTACTGGGAGCGAAGGGCTTGAAGAGCGAGTGTTTGGCTTGTGTCGGGAGTCCAGGTCCGTCGTCGACGATATCGATGTGGACATTTTTTTTGTCGCCCTTGAGGATAATTCGCAAGTTTTGCGCGTGCGCCTCGATAGCATTCTGTCCCAAGTTACTGAGCGCGCGATAGAGCTCGTCGGCATCGCCTTGTATCGGGAGGGTGGGGGAGAGTTGGGTTGTCACTTTCGTGTTGTCTTTAGCGTGGAGTTGCAAGTCTGCGCCCAACGAGTGTAGCAGATTTTCCAAATTGACTCGTGTGAGGAAGATGGTTTTTTTGTCTTCGCGCACATAAGCCAGCAGCTGTCCGCACAGCGCGATCGCGCGTTCCAACGCAGATTCGAAGAGGCGCATTTTGCTCCGTATCTTGGGGTCTTGTGCCTTGTGCAAGGCTTCGCCTGCCATGAGGGCGGTCGAGAGCAAGCCTTTCAGATCGTGGTTGATCTTCGACACAGCTCCGCCCAAGGCGGCGAGGTGCTGGTATTGCTTGATGCTGATGCGATAGACAACTTGCAAGCGTGTGATCTCGCGTTGCAGGAAGCCTATTTCGTCGGCGCGATCAGAGGCGATCAGCATCGTCATAAGGTTGCCGGGGTCGTCGGTAAAGCGATGGATGGCGTGGACGGTATCGGCTAGGGGTACGACGAAAACTTGACGGAACCACAAGACCAACGCTACCAGCGTTGTAAGTGCCAAGAGTGCCGTGATAACAAGATTCAGCCGCCAAGTTTTTTGCCAAGTCTTCTGCAAAGTCTTCTGCAAAGTTTGGAGCATCGCGTTCGAGTTAGAACCCAGCAGTAGAGCTTGCTGGGTCTTGCTATCGATCAGCAGCAGTTGTCGATCGGGCTTGAACGAGGGAGCGTAGAAGGCTTTGTATGTCCAAGATTTTTTTAGTCCCAGCGTTGGCGTTTCGCGGTGTTCTGCGCGTAGCGTTGCGAGCGGTTGCAGCGAGCCGAGCCGTTGTTGTTCTTGCCATAGGGAAAGGTAGAAGGCTTGGCGGTTGTTGGCGGAGACGAGCAGGGTTGTCGTTGCAAACGAGAGCAGCAGGCAGAAGGATACGAAGAGGGCGAACTTGTTGCCGAGATGGCGTTGGCGTTGGGATTTTTTTTGCTCGACAAAAATGTGTCGCTTTTTGCGACGGAAGAGGTGGGAGAGGAAATCGGGAAAATGCGGCGAGTGCTGCAGTCCTGTCGGAAAGGCTGGCTTAACGGCAGATTCGCGAGGAGGCGACGACTTCCTCTTCGAGTTGTCGGCGGAGGGGGGGAGAGAAGACATTGTAGGATGACACTATGCTTGAAAAAAATGCCTGAAAAAATGCCCAAAAAAATGCCCAGGGGCGGAATCGAACCACCGACACGAGGATCTTCAATCCCCTGCTCTACCGACTGAGCTACCTGGGCTTATTGTGGGGAGGGTTGTTTGAAGTGTATGACTTTGAATTAAGTTGTAGTCTGGACGGGGGAGAATGTCTAGCGATTTCTTGGGCGAGCGCGCATCTTTAAAAAGCGCAAGCAAGCAGAGGTAGACAAACACAAACTCTCTACCGCCTATCCGCGCCGCGCCAACGCCAAGGCAACAGCAACAGCATTAGAAACATTAAGGCTCTCTATATTGTCATCGTTACCACTCCCCCCATCCCTACCCCCCTCGATTCGCGTAACAAGGTCGCAGTGCTCCCGCACCAACCTTCGCAACCCACTCCCCTCCGCCCCAAAAACAAGCACCCTATGCTCGGCAGATAATATAATTTTTTGTGCCTTGTTGTCCTCGCCTCGTGCATCCTCAAACTGCGCGTCGAAGGCGATTCTGCTCCAGCCTTTCTTTCCTAGCAGCGTGAGAGATTGGGCGAGATTCGCATAAAGGATAGGAATTGTCTCCAACGCACCGCAGGCAGCCTTGGCGATAGAGGCACTCTCTTGAGGAGCATGCCCGTTCGCAAGCAGAAGAGCCTGCGCGTTGAAGAAGTGCGCGCTCCGCAAGATGGCACCGATATTGTGCGGGATCTTGAACGCGGTCGAGCATGACGAGCGTCGTCGTTTTTTTCTCGCCCAAACTATCGATGAGGCTCGCTAAGGATTGCGAAGGCAGAGGGCTGCATTTCAAAGAGAGGGATTGGTGGCTCGTGTCGAATCTGTGGAGCTTGTCGATGGCTTGTCTCTCGACTAGCGTTGCTTGCGCGAGCCGCTTTTGTGCAAGGTGCGAGGCGGGATATCGTTCGAGCAAGGAGGCAAGCGTTGCTAGTGCTTGCTCTGTGGCGAGGAGGGGAAGGCAGGTGCGATTGGGATTGGCGAGCGCGGCAGCTACGGGGTGCATGCCGTACATCCAATAGGAGGAGGACTTGTGCGACTTGTGGGGGCGTGCGGACATGATGGCGGTATTGTGTAGCTAGCGCGGGTTGCAAGCAACGCGCATCGCAAAGCAGACACGGGCTTGGTAAGCAGCTCCTGTGACGCTTTGCATCCATCTTCTCGTCGTGCTATCCTTTGCTTATGCCCCTCCGCCTCAAACTGCCGCACGGCGACCGCATCATCGTCAATGGAGCTGTTATGGAAAACGGCGGCGAAGCAGCTATGCTCGTCTTCCATAACCACGCCGACATCATGCGTCGTAAGGAAATCATGCAAGAATCCGACGCGCTCTCCCCGTCGCGGCGCGTCTACTATGCTTTGCAATGCGCCTACATCTTTGAACAAAAACGAGCTTCCTATTTGGAAATTTTCGAACGCTACCTCTGTGAATACGAAAAAGCTGCTCCTTCCTCTGCGCCCATCGCAGAAAACCTGCGAGCAAGCTTGGAGATTAATAAAATCTACCTTGCGCTCAAAGAATGTCGCAAACTCATCAAGCACGAAAGCGACATCCTCGCGCTGTCCGAACTGCAACAGGAAATTCCGTCCGCAACCCCGTCCGCAACCCCGTCCGAACAATCCACTTCTTCTCTAACGAATCTAACGAAGGAAGACGATGCCTCCTGATACCTCCGATGTGGGTCCTATCGAGCGGCGGTTGCGCCAAAAAATCGAGGCGACATTTGCGCCCGAAGAATGCTCGATTGCAAACGACTCTCCGGCGCACCAAGGACACGCAGGCGCAGAAGATGCTGCGAACAAGGGAGAGAGTCATTTCTCGATATTTATCGTATCGAAGCATTTCGAGGGACGCTCTCGCTTGGAGCGAAACCGAGCCGTCCATCACTGTCTTGCCGAGGAGATGAAAGGAATCCATGCGCTCGTGCTTGCGTTGAAAACACCACAAGAAGTTTTGTAGCGAGGTTGCATCGCAAGTATGACGAATTCTCCTATCAAGGCATCGGTTGATTTCTCGACTTTCGAGGCATTGGATATTCGCATCGGGCGTGTTGTTGCTTGCGAGGCATTGGCGGAGGCTCGTAAGCCTGCCTATGTTTTGACGATAGACTTCGGCGCGCCTGTGGGTTTGTTGCGCAGTTCGGCGCAGATTACGGCGGTGTATGCGTGTGAGGATGTGGTGGGTTGTCTAGTTGTGGCGGTCGTCAATTTTCCTAGCAAGCGAATTGCTTCGCTAGAGAGCAGGTGTCTTGTATTGGGGGTTCCTAATGAAGAGGGTGAGGTTGTTTTGTTGCGTCCTGAGCGTTTTGTTTCTGAGGGGGTTCGAGTATTTTGAGCGAGGTGTGTTATGGCGAAAGAGCGTTATAAAAAAAAGAGGGTCGGGGGGAGAGTTGAGGGCGTTAGGGAGCGTCGTGAGCGATTGTTGCGCGAGCGTGCTTTGCGTGATTTGGAGGGTTTGAAGCATGAGGGCGGGGGGTTCGGGGGTGGATGGACGCATTCGGCGTTAGTCCGTTCGTTGTTGCGTACGCGTAGTGATAGGGATGATTTCACGACGGGGTTGCGGAGGATTGTTGTGGGGTTGCGGATTGTGGCGTTTGTGTTGTTGAGCGTGTGGTTTTTGTGGGTACTGGCGGACAGGGGATAGATGAGAGGCACGGGCTTTTTGTATTGACGCGAGCTACGGCAAGGCAACATCGCGTGCATTGTAGCGCGCGTCGTTTAGCTCGTCAAAACGCAAGTCCGCGCTTTTTGGGACGCTACCGCTATCTGTTACAAAAGACCCCGCGTTAGCGGAGCGCCATAAACGGCTTGCCGTGTGCGTCCATGTATGTTGCGCCGCGCTTTCCCGCACGAGCGAAGCGCAAGTGCGTAGCCTCTTATTCAAAAGCGCGAAATGCCTCAAACAACCCTCACTCGCAACATGAAAAGAGTTTCGTTGTACACTAAAAACCCATGCTACGCTCGCCAAAACACGGGGCTGTAGCTCAGTTGGCAGAGTGCCTGCCTTGCACGCAGGAGGCCGTCGGTTCGAACCCGTCCAGCTCCATTCCATCCTCCCCAAAAATTCCCGATGCGCCAACTCAGACATCTTGCCATCACCCTCCGCAAACCCGACGACTTCCATCTCCATCTGCGCGACGGAAAACTGCTCGAAGCCGTCCTCCCCCATTCCGCACAAACCTTCGCGCGAACCCTCGTCATGCCCAATCTCGCCAACCCCATCCTCAACGCCCAACAAGCTACCGCCTATAAAAAAATCATCCTCCAAAAATACCAACAATTCCAATCCCTGCCAAATACCCCCTCACCATTCCTCCCCCTCATGACAATCTTCCTCACCGAAGAAACAACCCTACAAGATTTTTACCTTAAAGATTTTTACCCCGAAGACTCCGAGCGCACAGCCCCCCCAACAGCACCTCCTCTAGAACGAAGCGTATTCGCAGCCAAACTCTACTTCGCTACCGCCACAACAAACACAAAACACGGCGTGAAAGACCTATCCAAACTCTTCCCCCTTTTCGAACAAATGGAGAAACACAACCTCCCCCTCTCCATCCACGGCGAGATTGCCGATGACACAACCGATGTCTTCGACCGCGAAAAACGGTTCATCGACAAATACCTAGAACCCCTCATCGCACGCTTTCCCGCCCTCCGCATCACCCTTGAGCATATCTCTACAAAAGAAGCCGTAGATTTCGTCAGAGACAAAGCACACTCCAACAAACTCGCCGCGACCATCACCCCCCACCACCTGTTGTTGAACCGCAATGACCTGCTAGGATCAGGATTGCGTCCGCACTACTATTGCCTTCCCATCGTTAAACGAGAAAAAGACCGCCTCGCGCTCCTCGACGCTGCACAAAGTGGCGAGCGATGCTTTTTTCTAGGCACAGACTCCGCCCCCCACACACGCTCGCAAAAACAAGCCGCCTGCGGTTGCGCCGGAATTTTCAACGCCCCCTACGCCATCGAGTGCGTCTTCGCTGCCCTTAAGTACAACACGCCCTCCGAGTTTGAATGCCTCGAACGCTTCACCTCCGAAAACGGCGCAATCTTCCACGACCTGCCGCTCAACGAAAAAAGCATCAAACTCGTCAAACAAACCAAACCCTACCTCTCAAGCCTTCCCGTTGCAGACGAGGACATCATCGTCTTCACGCCTCCCAATCCCCAAAACGATACGGAAGCGTTGCGGGTTTTAAGGGGATAAGCCCGACCAAGAGCTTGACGAGCAAGCGCGCGTCGTGCAAAGTGGCTCCACGATGAGCGAAATGCTAGCCGATTCTGAAAAGACAGCGAGTGCACCTCGCTTGAACGGAGAAAAACATCCGCTCGCAATGCAATCCTCCGTGAGCGCGGTGGCGCGTAAAAAGCTGGCAAGCGATACGGTCGAGCGTCTCTTACGCATCCAAGCCGTCAATTTCAAGGGGGAGCCTTACTTCACCCTCACCTCCGGCAAGAAAAGTCCTGTCTATGTGGATTGCCGCAAAATCATCTCCTACCCCGACATAGCCTCCTTCATCACCAACTCCGCCTGCCGCTTGCTCGCGCACAAGGACTTCGACGCAGTCGCAGGCGGCGAAACAGCAGGCATCCCCTTCGCAGCGTGGATTGCCGCCAAAATGAACAAACCCATGCTCTATGTGCGCAAAAAACCCAAGGGTTTCGGACTCGGAGCAAGAATCGAAGGCGTGATGCCTAATAGTCAGGGTGGCGCAGAAAAGAAACCGCGCGTCCTGCTCGTCGAAGACCACGCAACCGACGGAAAAAGTAAAATCTCCTTCGTAGAAGCCCTGCGCGAAGCAGGAGCAACCTGCAACGATGCCTTCGTCGTCTTCTACTACGATATCTTTCCCGAAGCCGCCAAAGCCCTGTCCGATAAAAAAATTACCTTGCACGCGCTCGCTACATGGCGCGACGCGCTTGCAACCGCAGAGCAAAAAGGACTCCTCGATTCTCCCGACACCGCGCGCGATGTCAAAGCCTTCCTCGATAATCCAACCCAGTGGCAACAGGCGCACACATAAAAACTTTAAGCTGCCTCTTCGTGGCTCACCCCTTTTCCTCAGAACTCGGCATGGTGGGCATGGTGCGAATATGCACATCTTGCTGCGGATAAGGAAACTCGATACCCGCATCCTTGAACTTGTGCCAAATGGAAAAGAGCAACTCGCTGCGCGGCTGGAAGATGTTCAAGTCGATGCGCTTGAACCAAAAGCGCAACTCGAAAATCACGGCGCTGTCGCCGAACTCGGTGAGAAAACAGAAGGGCGGAGGATCCTTGGTGATGCTGTCGTGCTCGCTCGCCGCCTCCAACATTAGCTTTTGCGCCAATACCAAGTCGCTGCCGTAGGCGACGCCGATACGGACAATCCATCGCGCGCGCTTGTGCGAGTAAGTCCAGTTGATAACACGCTTTGAGATGAACTCTTCGTTGGGAATAAAAATTTCCTTGCCGTCGAAGGTCTCGACCAAAGTGTAGCGCGCCTGCGTCTTCTTGATCGCACCCCAGCTGCCGTCCTCGAGCTCGACGATGTCCTCAGGCTTCAGCGTCTCCTCCATGAGCATGATGATGCCGCTGATGAGATTGGCGGCGATACGCTGAATGCCAAAGCCGACCCCGATCCCCACAGCACCGCTGAACACCGTCAGCGATGCCAGAGGTACCCCGATGATGTTCAAAAGCCACAGCGCAAAAATGAGATAAAGAAAAATCTGAAAGAACTTTATCGCCAAAGAGCGCAACGAAGGACGAATGAAATCGGCGCGCGCAATGCTGTCTTCGGCGACAAGCAAGATCTTCTTCGCTCCCCAAAACAGCAGTACAGCGATGACAAGCGATTTGACGATGCGATAGAACGATATCGAAACGTTGCCGAATTGGAAAGTCCATCCATCCAAAATGCGCACAAAATCGTCCAACAGCGCATGGTTGAGCAATACCGCCAAGGGCAAGACGACCAACAGAATCAGCCACACCGCCACCGCGCGGCGAAAAAGAATCAAGAAAACATGCGCGACAATCCAAGCGAACAAAAAATTCTGCGTGTAGAAAAACACCTGACTCCCCATACCCAAGACATTCGCGGCAAAAGGACGCAGCAACGACAGCGAAAGCACCATGAGCAGGACAGGAAAAATTTTAAAACTTCGCAGAAAAAAATCCTTGTTGAAAAAGACTTGCCGCCGCTGTACGATGGGGGAAAGGTATCCTTGCAGAATTTTTCCGATCATGAAGGACACGACCAACACGCCGCCAAGCAACATCGCTTCAGAAGCGCTCGTCTCGAATTTTGGCAAGATCGTCCTTGCAAAGCGTGTAAGCAAGTCTATAAGCAAGCGTATGAGGAAATCTTCTGGCATGTGCATGCCTTCTATTCTAGCCTTTTTGCCAACATCTTGTAGCCGAATCTTGTTTTCCGTTTTTTTCCTCGTTTGATATTGTGTCGCCCGAACGCGTTCTGATCACCGGCGGAGCAGGCTACATCGGTAGCCACGCCGTGTTGGCTTTCATGGACGCAGGGTACGAGGTCGCCGTCCTCGACGACCTGTCGAATGTCCAACAGAATTTGCTTCCCTCCTCCGTAGCCTGCCATGTGGGCGATCTGCGCGACCCCGTCTTTCTGCAGCAGACCTTCGATGCGGTTTCTCCCACAGGCGTGCTGCACTTTGCCGGCGCGGTTGTCGTGCCAGAATCGCTGAAACTTCCTCTGAGCTACTACAGCCGCAACTCTTACGCCACCTTGCGTCTGTTGGGCGAGATGCGTCGTCGTTCGATCGACAAGCTCGTTTTTTCCTCTACGGCTGCCGTCTACGGCGTGCCTGCCACAGGCGAGGTTGTTGAGGAAGCAACGCTGGCACCGATCAATCCTTACGGACAATCGAAGCTTTTCTCCGAAAAGATCATCCTCGACACCCAAGCCGCGAGTTCTGCTGAAAAACCCCTGCGCACGGCAATCCTGCGCTATTTCAACGTTGCCGGCGCAGACGCAAGCCTACGCACCGGACAACATGGAAAGAGTGCGACGCATTTGGTGAAACGCATCGTCCGAACGCTGACCGGGCAACAGCCGCATCTGGAGGTTTTCGGAACAGAACTCGACACGCCCGACGGCAGCTGCATACGCGATTACATCCATGTGCGCGATCTTGTCGATCTGCATTTACGCGCATATCGCCGTCTCGAAGCCGATCCTACGCCGTTGCTCTTCAACTGCGGTTATGGGCAAGGTACTTCCGTCCTCTCGATGGTCGATTGCGCCGAGCGTGTCTCAGGGCGCGCGTTGCCCATCGTCGCGCATCCGCCGCGCGCGGGCGACCCCGTAACGCTGGTTGCCGACAACAGCAGGATGAGAAATCTGTTTCCGGACTGGCAGCCCGTAGAAAATCCTCTACAGACGATCATCGCCTCTGCGCTGGCATGGGAGGAGAAGGCACTCGCGCGGGGATGGCTCCGTGCCGCCGCCGAGTAAAGTCAGGACGCGCTATCGAAGTAGGCTTTCAGGTATCCGAAAGTGTCTTGCAGGTTGTGGTTCATGCCGTAAAAAACTAGCAGGCTGCGGTCGAACCATCTCTCGGTCTCGCGTGTTTGGGTCGCCACAACTCTGGTGCGGCTGTTGCCAAGCGATTCCAAACGAAACTCTGTCGTCGTGCTGCTGTTGCGCTCCAGCGAGGCTTCCTTGAAGACGACGCGCGTGGGTGCTTGCGTCGTGATACGCTCGAACTGGCTGAGCTTGCCGTAGCTTGTCAGCGCCTCCCACTGCAAAGCTCCGTTGCTGTCGCGCGACGAGACTTGCACCAAAGACCAGTTCGCCTGAAGAAGGTTGCGCGAATCCACATCCAGCAAAACCTGCCAAACCTCGCGTTGTGAGTAGGGAAGATCGATTTGTCCTTGGCTACGATGGGTCGCCGACGAGACGATGCCTATCATGGCGAAGCTACCTACAGCCGTCACCGCCAAAAAGACAACAACCATAAATAAGCTTAGTAGCACATGTTCATGTTTCTTTCTTACTGCCATAGTAAATCATATTCCTTTACTCCACTAAAGGGAACAAGCGAGACGCCCGCTACCCTTCCATCGTCAGCCAGAAGTATGTTGTTTTTGGCGTGGGTGGGCAAATCACTTTTTTGTGATATCACCATCGTTTTCGTTCTCTTTTTGTTCTTTTTCTTTTATAACGAGCCTTGTGCTTGACGAACAGCTCAGCATGCCATAGAGATAGGAAGGTTTGTCGAACGCTTGTGCGGTGGCTGTAGCTCAGTTGGTTAGAGCGCCTGGTTGTGGTCCAGGAGGTCGTGGGTTCAAGTCCCATTAGCCACCCTTTAAGCACCTCTTTTCAAACACTCTTTTGCACGCTCTCTTTCCGCAAGCTCTCTTTCTGCAAGCTCTCTTTCTGCAAGTACCTTTGCGTAACATAAAGACAGAGGCATTGTGTCTTTGATCCTCTCGTGTCCTCTTCGCTGAAGGTCGATCTTGCTGTCGTGTTCGCCGCGGGCAAGGGCACGCGCATGCGCGCCGAGCTGCCCAAAGTTTTGCACGAGGTCGCAGGACTCTCGATGCTGGAGCATGTCGTCGCGAACGCAAAATTGTGCGCTCGCCGTGTCTTGCTGGTGCTGTCGCAAGAGACAGCAGAAGCAGTGCGGACGCGCTTTCTTCAACCTCAAGGACACTTTGATAGCAAAGACGATAGCAAGAATGATATTTTGCAAACGGTGCAACAAAGCCAAGACGGAACAGGAGGCGCTGCCGCTTGCGCGCTCGCTTACGCTGCGGAGCAGGGATTGCCCGCCTCCAGCATCGTTTTTCTTAACGGAGATGCGCCGTTGCTATCAAAGGAAAGTTTGCAGAGGCTCGTGCGTTTGACCCAACTTCCCCTCTCTGGAGCAGACGAGGGCGAGGCATCCTTCGCGCTGTTGGGTTTTGCCTCCGACGCTCCTTTCGGATACGGCAGGCTGCTGGGCAGGGGCTTGAGCGCAACGCTCGACGGTTCGTCTCAAGGATTCGTCGAGGCGGTGCGCGAAGAGGTGGATTGCACGCCTGACGAGCGAGCCTTGCCTTTTTGCAACGCGGGCGTCTATGCGACCCGTCTCGATCTTGATGAACTACGGGGGCTGCTCGCGCGCCTGCCTGCGCGGCAGGCGGGCAGAGATAATTCTATGCCAGAGCGAAGGATGACCGATGTGGTGGAAGCGTACGAAGGGAAGGTTGCTATCTGTTGGACTGCGGAGCAAGAGGCGCTCGGCGTGAACACGCCAAGCGAGCTCGAGCAAGCTGAGCGTCTGTGGCAGGAGAACAAAAGGCGAGAAACAACAGAGCAAGGCGTGAGAATGCTCGCTCCGCACACGGTGTTCTTTTCTCACGACACAGCGATCGGCAAGGGGACGGTGATCGAGCCTTATGTCGTCTTCGGCGAAAAGGTCTCGATTGGCGAAGATGTCAAGGTGGGCAGCTTCTCGCATATCGAGGGTGCAAGGATTGCCGCGCGCGCCAGCGTAGGACCATTCGCGCGTTTGCGTCCGACAAGCACGCTCGGCTATGGCGCGAAGGTGGGAAACTTCGTCGAAACGAAGAACGCGACATTGGGCAAACAGGCAAAAGCCTCGCACCTCGCTTATTTGGGAGATTGCTCGGTAGGCGAGGCGGCAAACATCGGCGCGGGTGTCATCACTTGCAACTTCGACGGAAAGAACAAGCACCGCACGCAGATCGGCGCAGGGGCTTTCGTCGGATCGAACAGCAGCCTGATCGCTCCTCTATCGATAGGCGAGCGTGCTTGCATCGGTGCTTCCAGTGCCATCGCAGACGATGTTGCTGCCGACACGCTCGTCTTCGAGCGCAGTGCTACGACCGCAAAACCGCTCGGCAAAAAGAGCGCGTCCGCAAGCGACAAGAAATAACAGAGACAATAACAGAGATAAGGAGCAGATCAAATGTGTGGCATCATCGGCATGATCGACGCGAAGGCGGTCGCCCTCCCGCTACTCGCAGCCTTGCGGCGGCTGGAGTATCGCGGCTACGATTCGGCGGGTATGGCAACGCTGGACGGAGGGCGCATCGAGCGTAGGCGAAGCGAGGGAAAAATCGCTCGCTTGGAGAAAGTCTTGGCAGCCAACCCTCTGGGTGGCACAACGGGCATCGGACATACGCGCTGGGCGACCCACGGCGCGCCCGTCGAGAAGAACGCCCATCCGCACGCTAACCGCACGCTTGCCATCGTACATAACGGCATCATCGAGAACTTCGCAAGCTTGCGCATCGAGTTGGAGGCGGAGGGACGGCGTTTCGAAAGTGAAACCGATTCGGAGGTGATCGTGCATCTGCTCACACGCGAGGTCGAGCGATGCAAGGGCGATCTCGCACGCGCTTGCCGAGAGGTTTTACCGCAACTGAAGGGCATGTTCGCCTTGGTCGCCATGTTTGCCGACGAGGAGGGGTTGCTGTTTGGCGCGCGTTGCGGATCGCCGCTCGCTATTGGATTTTCAGGTGGATCCTCTGGAGAATTCTCCGACGGTAGAGATGGCGAAGAGGACGATGCGGGCGAGGAAGTCGCATACTTCGGCTCGGACGCGCTTTCGTTGAGCGGGCTTGCCGAGCGCATCGTCTATCTGCAAGACGGCGAGTGGGCTCTGTTGCGCGCAAACGAGAAGCACTCGCAGCTGTTCGGGGCGGATAACAAGCCGCGTCCTTGGACGCTGCAGCCCATGCCTATCGCCGCGGTGGCGATGGGGAAGGGGAACCATCGCCATTTCATGGAGAAGGAAATTGTAGAGCAACCCAGCGTTTGGGGCGATGTTCTCTCTGCGCGTCTTGATCCTGCGACACGCCGTCCTCGTCTTCCTGCTTTGCCCTTTTCTTTTTCCGACCTGCGCACCTTGCATATCACGGCTTGCGGCACGGCATACTACGCAGCTCTAGTTGCAAAGTACTGGCTGGAGGCGTTTGCCAATATCTCGGTTGAGGTTGATGTCGCCTCCGAGTTGCGCTATCGCTCGCCGGTGCTGCGGCGTGGTGAACAGGTGGCGATGTGCATCAGCCAATCAGGAGAAACCATGGATAGCCTCGAAGCCTTGCGACTCTATAGTGAGGCAGGCTTGAAGACGATCGCCCTTGTAAATGTCGAGCAGTCCTCGATCGCGCGTCTGTGCGATGTCGTCTTGCCCACGCACGCAGGTCCCGAAATCGGCGTAGCATCGACAAAAGCCTTCACAACCCAGCTGCTCACCCTCGCGTGTTTCACCCTGACGGCGGCAAGCGAGAGGCAAACCCTTTCTCACGAACAGACGGCAACCTTCGTCGAGGCGCTCACCTGCTTGCCCAGCCTCGCCGCGCGATGCTTGCAGGGCTTCGGCGCAATCCACAGCAACTTTACCGAAGCCGCGCAGATATTGGCGCACGCACGCGACGCTTTGTATCTGGGGCGCGGTGTGAGCTATCCGATTGCTTTGGAGGGGGCGTTGAAAATCAAAGAGATCTCCTACATTCACGCAGAGGGTTATGCGGCGGGCGAGATGAAGCATGGGCCGATCGCTTTGGTAGACGATGCCGTGCCGATCCTTGCTGTTGCTCCTTACGACCGATGGTTTGCCAAGACATTGTCCAACTTGCACGAGGTGGCAAGCAGGGGGGGGAAGGTGATTCTGCTCTCTTGCGAGCGCGGAATCGCTACGGCGCGCGAGGGCGGAATTGCTCTGGCGGCGACGGTGTGCTTGCCCGATTGCAGAGAGGTGGGGGATAAGGGGAGTAAAAAAAAGGGAGGAGGCTTTGAGGAGGGGCAGAGTGGATGGAGTGTTTTAGAGATGATGCATCCGATCCTTTATAGTTTGCCGATGCAGATTTTGGCTCACGATGTTGCTTTGTTGAAGGGGACGGATGTCGATCAGCCGCGCAACTTGGCGAAATCGGTAACAGTCGAGTAGGGCTGGAGGAGGCTTATGTTTTTACGCTATAACAAGTTCTCAAACAAGTTCTCGCAACGGCTTTTGGAGTGGAGCGGGGTTGCGACCGCGATCGTTTATTCGTTGGCGGTTGCTTTGAATGTGGGTTTGGAGTTTTGGGGATTTTTCTTGCTGGTAGTTTCGGCGGGCTTGCTGGGGTTGTGGGCGTGGTTGGGGGGGCATCGGGGTATTTTGTTGTTGCAGTTTTTTTACGCGAGTGCCGGGATTGTGGGCATGATCAGGTGGTTTTAGAACAAGAGACAGGCTTTTTGCATTGATGGACGCAAAACATGCGCACGCTGGCAACATCATGGACGCACACGGCAAGCCGTGTGCGTCCATGATATGTTGGTGCGCTTTCTACGCACGAGCGCACTTATGCGTAAAGTGCGTAGCCTCTTGTTACCAAAGCGCGAGGCTTTGCATCGCGCAAACTGACTCGCAACGCGGTAGAGAGCTTTTGTGATGGCTGTGTCTGTCGCGTTCGCGCTTGTGCTTTTTAATGGCACGCACTCACGCGACAGATATGCGCTTTATCTACGCGCGTAGCGCGTAGCCTCTTATTCAAAGCGCACGCCGAAGGCGTAAGCAAGCTGAACCGTAGCCTGCGGTACAGTAATTCTGTTTTCCTCGTCCTAGCGACAAGAAGAACGCGCCACAGGCTATCTTTGCGGCTTAATCGTCTCCAAGAATCGAATGATCTCGTTGCCCATGGTCTCCGAGTGCTTGCGCAATGCCTCGGCATCGCTAAACACCGCGCCCGCCATCTCTCCCGTTCGCTTAGCTGCGTCCGACACAAAGTTCAACCCTCCCAAAACCTCGCGCGTGCCCGTGGAAGTCTCCATGGCATTCTTGGAAATAGCCTGCGATGCCTCGTTCTGCGCCGCAACGGTAGAAGCAACCCGCGTCGAGATTTTACTCATGTTCTGAATCACATCGGTAATACGGTGAATCCCATCGACAGCGATCTTCGTCTGACTTTGCACCTCTTGGATCTGCTTGGAGATCTCCTCTGTCGCACGAGCCGTTTGGTTCGCCAAGTTCTTCACCTCACTAGCAACAACAGCAAACCCCTTACCACTCTCTCCCGCGCGCGCCGCCTCGATGGTAGCGTTCAAGGCGAGCAGGTTTGTTTGGTTTGCAATGTCGTTAATCAAATCAACAACCTCTCCGATTCGTGCGGTCGATGCCGCCAAGTCCTCAATGCGCTCGTTTGCATTCTGCGCCTCGACCGCCGCCGCCTCGGTGATTCCATGCGATTGCGTCACCTGCTCGAACACCTTGTTGATCGCCGTCGAAAGCTCTCCGCCCGCCGACGACACCGCCGTTATGTTTTGGGCTGTTTTCTCGGTGGAGGTCGCCATCTGTCCGATCTGCTTCGTCGTCTCTTCCGCGTTTTTGGAAAGTAAATCGGCGGAAGTATGCAGCTTCTCGATAGAGTTGGTGATCTCACTGAAACTATTGGTGATGCGGTCGTCGAACTGATCGGCGACATCTTGGATTCTGTCGGCTCGTCCGCGCTTGCTTTGGGTCTCCTTGCGTTCAAAGTCAATGAGCGAATCGCGCTCGACCATATTCTCTTGCAAGACGGAGAGTGCCTCTGCCATTTCTCCGATTTCATCGCGTCGTCTGAGCGCGGGAATGCGGTCGGTGTAGTTTCCTCCGATAATTCCCAGCATGATCGTTTTCATGCGCACGATCGTGCGTGTCATGCCCAGCGACCAAATCCAACTGATGAGCGTGAGAATCGATCCGAAGGCAGCAAAGCCCAAGACAACCGTTTGCGAGACAGCGTTCCAACTAGCCACCTCATCCGTGATATCAAGGTTGACCTCGATGACCCCTCGCGTGTCGCCCAAGTTCCATCCTCCGATAGGCGACAAGGGGTGGGTGTTGTGGCAATCGATACAACCCTGCTCGTCCATAATATCGGCGCGCGCGACGCGAACGAAGATTTCGCCTTCGTTGGTCTCGATATAGTTTTCTATCGCTCCTTGCGGCGCATTGACGAGCTCCTGCCATGTGTTTTCCTGATATTCATTCAAAATGCGATCTTGGCGATTAGGCCAAGGGTGCGGAGAGTACAAACTGACGAAAACGCCTTGTTGCGTAAAGGCTTCGCTCAAGTCGTGGAGAAGCGTCGCAGGCGAAGGGATGGTGCCGATCGTTTCCTTGTGATCAACGCTGGCTTGCAGACCCGCCTCCAGCGCTTCGCCAACGACGAAGAGCGTGTAGTAACGGCGCACCTCTTGCACCTGCGCGATCGTGCGGTCGCCGTTCAGCACGGCTTGTTGGAACAGGAAAGAGCGCACGAAGGGGGGAGCGGCGACCACCATGATAACGACCATCACCAGAGTGATCAGGGGAACAGGAAGCACCACCTTCCACTTGATACCCAAACCTCCACGACGCCTCCTTTGCGCTTCCTTAGCGTGCGTACGCGAGGTTTGCATCGCATCGTCAGTCGACAAGTAAGATGAATCTTCGGGAGGCGTTTCGTCAGACGATGAGGAGTCGGTCATAAGAGGGGGTGCTTTGAGATGAGAGGTTGCGTGTTAAACAGGCTTGCTTACAAAAATTATTTTGCAAAATTCTTACAAAGTTGCGCACTTGGAGCATTACAACAAGTATTGTATCATAAAAAAAGATATTGGCAAGAAAATTTTTGAAGAGAATTTTTGTAGAATGTTTTTTGTGTTTTTTGTGTTTTTTTGTTCCTTGAGTGCGAGAAATGGAATTTGCCATTCTGTGGTGGCTGTCTAGTGAAGGAGGGCGCAAGGAAGGGCGATGCTGGGGAGGATGTTGTTGTCGTAGAGCCCGCGAGCAGAGGCGGCGGGCGGCTGTTGTTGTTGTGCGACCATGCCTCGAATCGTCTTCCCAAGGAATTGGAGAAGGGGTTGGGGGAAGTTCCGAATAGTATCTTGTCGGATCATTACGGCTGGGATATTGGTGCTTTGGGGATTGCGCGTGTTGTTGCGCGGGAGTTGGGGCTTGGGTTAGTGCGCTCGAATTTTTCTAGGTTGGTGATCGATCCGAATCGGGGGTTGGCAGCGGAAGATTTGATACGGCAGGATTTGGGCATTGAGATGAATGCGGAGATTGGGGATGAGGAGAGGGCGCGTCGAATTGCGTTGTTTTACCAGCCGTACCATAAAGCGATCGATGCTGTTTTGGATGCGGATGGGGAGGCGGACGGAAAAATTCTGGGAGTGATTGCGATTCACACTTTTACGCCATCTTTGGGGGGAGTGTGGAGGAAGTGGGACACAGGGCTGATTTACGATGTAGCGCGGGAGGAGGATATTGATTGCGCTCGGTTTTTGATGGAGTTTTTGCGCAGCGAGGGTTTTTGTGTTGGGGACAATGAGCCGTATCCTCCTTTGGCGGGGGATAGTTTAGTGTGTCATGGGGGGGGACGGGGGTTGGTAGGGGTAGGGATTGAGGTAAGGAACGATTTGGTGCGCGTGGGGGTTATGCAGGAGGAATGGGGGAGGCGGCTGGCGAGGGGGCTGGCGGGATGGCTGGAGAGTTAGGGGGTGGGTAATCTTTACGGGCGGGTAGTTTTTACGGGCGCAAAACATCGTGCGCGTAGCAAACATCACGGACGCGCATTGCAAGCAACGCGCTATGGGAGCGCGCGAGGAAGTAATCCCTCGCAAAAGACCCCGCGCCCCACCGCGCGCGTCGTTTACTCGTCAATATACTAGTCTCGTTTTTTGTGACACTACCGCGCAAAGCCTGCGAGCCCGACAGGGTTCGAACCTGTGACCTACTGATTAAAAGTCAGTTGCTCTACCAACTGAGCTACGGGCCCAACATTCACTCACAATACACCCCCCCACAACTCCGTCAACTACGGATACAGGCGACAACAAGAAAATTCTCCCTCATTCCCCTCCTCAAACACAAAACGATCATGCAGGCGCTCCTCACCGCCGTCCTTCCAAAACTCCAACCGCTCGGCACGCAATACATACCCCCCCCAAAAAGCAGGACGCGAAATCTCCCCGCGAGGATTCTCCTCACTCTTCGTCCATCGCTTTTCCTCGCTGGCAATACGATCCTCCAACATCTCGCGCGACTCCAATACCTCAGACTGCCTCGATGACCAAGCCCCCAACCGCGCACCCAAAGGGCGCGAGGCAAAATAAGCGTCCGAAACCTCCGCAGACGCGCGCGCAACAGAACCCTCTATGCGAACCTGCCTCCCCAAAATCCGCCAGTGAAACAGCAAGGAAGCACAAGGATTCTCCTCCATCGCACGAGCCTTCCGACTGCCGTAGTTCGTGAAAAAAACAAACCCCTCCCGATCCCAATCCTTCAGTAAAACAACCCTCGAAGAAACACGATACCCCCCCCTCGCCGATGTCCCCGTAGCTCCCTCCACCGTCGCCAAAACCATTGCGTGCGGCTCGTTCGCCTCGACACGCCTTGCCTCAGCAAACCACTCGCCGAACAAAGCGAACGGATCGCTCCCCGCCTTAACATCGAATCTCGACACGAAAAACCTCCACAAAAAATCCCCCTTGCAGCCCCGTAAAAAATAATAACAAAAAGCTTGACACAGCAGAAAAAATTATGCTATCTTGAAAAGAACCTCGCGGCAAGAACCGCGAATGACAAGACTGACCAAAAACAAGGACGCAAAAACAGGCAGAAAGCCTCGAAGAAGTCCTAGAATGAGGTCTCATCAGAAGGAGGAGAAACCCATGGCAGATATAGCTATCACACCCGGCGTCGCTCAACAGGTGCAACCCGCACCCCAAGCCGCCGCACCCACAGTCGATCTCGGCAACGCAACCGAGCAGAGCCGAGCCGACCAAATCGTCAATGTGCCGCCGCAAGTCAACGCCGACGGAAACGGACAAGCTCAACAAAGAGCAGCGCGCGATGATCTCGCTCCCCCCTCGGCGGACGCAGAGCAGGCATCGGCAAATATCGTGCTCAACCGCGAAAGCATCGAGCAGAGCGTCGTCGTGCGCTTGCGATACTCGGTGTCGGAAGAACAAGTCTACTTAGAGATCGTCGACTTGGATACGAACGCAACCGTAGGACGCATCCCGCGTGAAGCTGTCCAAGGCCCGGCAGACGATGGCGTGCCTCTGACAACAGAGCCGCGAAGCGCAACCGATACCGCACCCCTCGAAGCGCAAGCGCAACCCCCGCGCGTTCAAACTCCCGTCGCCGATGTGAATCCGACGCTCGCGCAGTTCTTCGAACAACAATAAAAAACCGCTGGCGGCAACGCTGTGGGCAGTTTTGCGTTTTTTTGCCTTAAATACTTGACTCTTGTAGATCCTCCCCTACAATAGGGACGATTCGTCGCTTGGGTCGACGCAAGGTGGGGCTCCTACGAGGTTTCTCCAAGAAACTTCTTTTGGAGATTTCCGCGCGGAGCGTAGTCTTGCGTCTCTCGCATGCGATGAGGAAGCACACGCTTGTGCGTCTTACACCATTGCTAAAGGGAGAGTAATCCATGGCAAAATCAAAATTTGTGGCGAAAGGCGGTCCTCTTAAGGGACTGAATGTCGCCGTTTCTTTATGGTCGAAAATCATCGTGTTTTCGCTCGTGATCTACGCGATCGTGTGGAAAGAACACGCAGGCGGCATGTTCAGCAACGTCAACAACTGGATCCTGAGTGCCATGAAGTGGTACTATATCGGACTAGTCGCCGCGTTGCTGTTCTTCGTCGTCTGGCTGATGCTGAGCCGATTCGGAAATATCCGACTGGGTAAAGACAGCGACCGACCCGAATTCTCGTATTTCTCATGGTTTGCAATGCTCTTCGGCGCAGGCATGGGAATCGGTTTAGTCTTTTGGTCGATCGCAGAGCCCATCTACCACCTACAAACCAACCCCTTCATCACAGAAGACATGGCAGGAACCGCCGAGGCGGCTCAAGTCGCCATGCGCCTAACCTTCTTCCATTGGGGATTGCATCCTTGGGCGCTCTATGTCTTCGTCGGACTGACGCTCTCCTACTTCGCATACAGAAAAGGCTTGCCGCTCACGATCCGCTCGTCGCTCCATCCCCTGATCGGAGATAGAATCTACGGACCGATCGGACACACCGTCGATATCATGGCGATCATCGGTACCGTCTTCGGTATCGCTACATCGCTGGGATTAGGCGTCAAGCAGATCGGCACAGGGCTCAGCGAACTCACCGGCATCGGCTACTTCGCAACAACGAACGCGCACCTCTTGCTGATCGCCGTCATATCCGTGATAGCGACCGTCTCGGTCGTGTCTGGAGTGGGGAAGGGCATCCGAATCCTCTCGGAGTTCAACCTGTGGCTCTCGATCACGATCCTCGCCTTCTTCCTGCTTTTCGGTCCTACGCGCTATCTGCTCAATTCCTTCTTGCAGAACCTCGGCGACTATATCGGAAATGTCATCCCGCTCAGCTTTTGGTCGGAAGCCAACGGCGACGCAAACTGGCAAGGAGGCTGGACAGCATTCTACTGGGGATGGTGGATCTCATGGGCACCCTTCGTCGGCATGTTCATCGCCCGCATTAGCAAGGGAAGGACAATACGCGAGTTCGTCGCGGGCGTGTTGCTCGTTCCTAGCTTGCTCGCATTCGTGTGGCTCACCCTCTTCGGAGGAACCGCTATCCATATCGAACTCTTCGGAGGCGGAGGAATCGCCGAGGCAGTGAGCCAAGATGTAACGCTCGCTCTTTACGCAACCTTCGATAATATGGATATATCAGCACTGCTCGCCAAAATGGCAGCGACGCTGGCAACCCTGCTCATCGCTACCTACTTCATCACATCGTCAGACTCCGGAACGCTCGTCGTCAACACGCTCATGTCCATGGGCGACGACAACCCGCCCGTCGTACATCGCGTGATCTGGGGACTCGGCGAGGGACTGGTCGCAGGCGCACTCTTGTGGGCAGGGGGATTAGGCGCCTTGCAAACCGCCGCCATCGCAGGAGCATTGCCGTTTGCGATCATAATGCTCTTCATGGCGATCGGACTCGTGAAATCCCTCAAGCAGGAAAAATTGGGAGGAGCAGCCGCACCTCTCAAAAAACGGAGGGCGTAAGGTAAAAAAGGCAAAAAAATTGCCCGATCAACAAAACGAAGCCTCGCTCTTCTCAAAAGAGCGGGGCTTTGTCGCTTGACGAACGCTATGACTAAAGTTATTTCTTGAGTTATTTCTTGAGTTATTTTTTGGGCTATAGTTTGAGTTATAGCTTGTGAGTTTTATTCGTTCGCTTGTCTTTACGCCTTGTCTTCTTTTCTCGCCTTTGTTTTTTCTGCTTGCCTGCTCCTCGTCAGGGGGGGAGCGAGCTTGGCTGCTCCTGCGTTGGTGCTGTTGCTGTTCGCCTTTCCTCCTTCTACGCCTCTAGACTTTTTGACGAGCGCGCCGATAGCAAGCACCATCTTTTTACTCGCGCTGGCGGCACTCGCAGATTTCTGCGCAGACTTGTGGAGGTTGCGCACAGCTCAGCAAGACGAAAGACGCTTTTTACCTTCGACCTTGACGGGCATGGGGGTTGCTACGGGCTTGATCCGTTTGGAGCGCAGTGCGCGTTGGAGGGGCTTTCGCAGGCGCGGCGAATGGCTTTTCGTGCCGCTGTGGTTGACTGCCGTCTTGTGGATACACGACGAGGCGGCATTGCCTGTGGTAGCGGGCGCGTTGTTGGCTCTTGTGGTGATGCTATTCTTCCGCTTGCTGGCAGGGTTGGACGGCGAGCGTCGCGAGCGGCGCATTGCTGATAGTGCCATGCGCGCGGCGGCTTCGCTGGGGCTGGCGCGTTTGCTAGGACGCTTTACTGCGTTTGCCGAGAGCAGTATTGTGCGAAACGCTAGGGCGCGGCGAGCCGAGCGAGAACTTGCCATCCTCTCTGCTACCTGCCTGCTTTGCTTGCGTTTTGCCGCTGCGGCGACGCTCGTTCTTTTTCTGCTTTACGCCCTCAGTCTTGTCGGTAGCGGGCAGGCGAGCGTTGGCGAGCTTGTCGCCATTCTTTTGTTGTTACGCACCTTGTTCTTTTGGCTGGAGCAGCGCGCTCGTGCGCTTTCTTTCTATGCTCCGCCGCAGAGGCGCGGGGATTTTATCACGCTTGTTCCAACTCCAACTCCCAAAACAGAGACGCCACTCTCTCAGCAGCAAGACGAGGCTACAGAAAGCTTCGAGGCTGGGGGTGAGAGTGCGAGCGTGCCGATTCTCCAAGTCGAGCGGGGGGAGGTGTTTTCCGCAGCCCAAATTTTGCTGACTTGCGATGCTCTGCTGCTGCAACAAGGCGAGGCGATTGCCTTGGCGGGAGAGAGCGCGAGTGGAAAATCCTTGTTGTTGCAAGCCTGCGCAGGCTTGGTAGAGAGCAAGGGATTTCGTTTGGGCGGAGGAGATATCGATGCTTCCGCCTCGATTTCGTCTTCCTCGTCCTCCGCATCGTCTTCGCCATCGTCTTTGTTTTGGGCTTCGGGAGGCGTGTGTTATGTCCCGCAGGAGGCGGCTTTGTTGGACGGCTCGTTGGGGGAGAACATCGCGTCGTTTCGCGCTCCTTGCGATGAGGCGAAGGCGATGGAGTTGCTCGTCCTGCTGGGCGCAGAGCGCACGCTCGCGCGCTTGCCTGATGGCTTGGCGACGCGCACCGATCCTTTCGACACAAGGTTGCCGTATACTTTCAAGGTGCAGGTCTTGCTGGCGGCGGCGTTGTACTTGGAGCCGCGATTGTTGTTGTGCGATGCTTCCATCGATGCATTAGACGCTAAGGGAAGCGAGCGATTCGCGCGGGTCTTAAAAACATTTTGCAAAAAAGATGCGTCTGAGAGAAGTGCATTTGCTAGAGCTGCCGTCGTCGTCACCCGACAGAGCGCGTTGTTGCAGGTTTGTCATCGTGCTTGGATTTGTGCGGACAACAGGGTTCGGGTTCAAAACCTCACGACGCGCCAAGAGCGGAAAACGGAAGAGTAGGCGGAGGGTGGCATGCGTTTTGTGAAGGCTCGATTTGTTGTGGCGTTGTTTTTTTTCTGTTCGGCGATCGTGCTTGTGGGGGGAGTAGGCTCGGTGTTCTTTCTGCCTTGGGTTTACAGCGCCGAGGTTTTGGATGGCGAGGAGATCGTTGTGATACGCGCGCCGCAGGGGGGGATCGTGCGCTCTTTGCGCGTGGTGAAGGGGGAGAAGGTGCGTGCCGATACCATCGTAGCCGAGATCGTCACCACCGACATTCAGCCTCCTGATAGGCTTGTCGCGCGAGAGATTTTGTACAAGCGTGTCGAGAATGCTCGTCTCGAATCGCAGAGGGGGGGATTGAAGCAGATATTGCTGAAGCCAGATTTACGGGCGCGGATTGCGCTCGATCGAGATTATTCTCGCTTTGTGGGGGAGCAGCGTCGTTTGTTTCGTGCATTTTTGAACAAGATAAAGGTGGCGACGAAATTGCTGCGCGAAGAGAGAGCAAGGCTCGATGTTCAGGTGAGGGGTATGCAGGGGGAGATCGCCTCCTTGGCAGAGCGGCAGATTTTGTTGGAGCAAGAGCTGACAACAAAGGGCGGAGCAGAGTTGCGCGCAGAGACAAAGCGGAACCGTCGATCCGCTCAAAGGGCTCGCAAGCAGTTGCGGGGGTTACAGCGCAAGGTTAGCTCTAACGCGCAGGCTTTGTTGGATGAAACCTTGCGGGTGCGGCGTGAGGAGAGCGTTGATATGGAGGTGCTAAGGGAGCAATTGAATGCGTTGTATGCTCGGATCGGCTTGCCGAAAAATGCCTTCGACAGGTTGGGGCTTGTCGATGTTTCGGGCGGAGGGCAGCGATTGCGGAGGTTGATTGCGCGGACATCAGGTCGTGTTGTCAAGGTTGCCGAGGGAGTGCTACCTGGCGATGTGGTGGTTAGCGGCGAGGTTCTTGCGGAAATTTTGCCGAACAGCAGACGCTCAAGCTATCGACTGAGGCTGCAGGATACGGAGGGGTTGTTGGCGGGCGTGATGCAGGAGGCGGGAGATGGAGATGGAAATGGCAAGGGAGTTAAAAACAGAAAGATAGTTCGGGTTCGCTCGATGCGTTGCGAGGATTTTCCTGATACGCTTTCTTGGAGTGGGAATATCGAGAGGGGGGGGATATTGTTGTTGGGGCGCAGTATGTTGCGGGAGGTTGATTTTCCTTCGGTGAGGCGGGGGGGGCGTTGTTCGGTTGTGGTGGGGTTGGGGGGGGGGATTAGCGAGCGAGGAGATTTTGTGATGGGCTTTGTTAGGGGAGTTTTTGGGGGCGGGGTAGATTGGCGTGGTGTGTGGGGGGGGCTGGGGGGTATGAGGGATTTAGCGATGGGGGGAGGGGAGGAGTTATGGGGTAGGTTAGATTTTTTGCGGGGGGAGGGGGGAGAAGTTATATGGAATAACTTTGTTGAGGATATTAATAATTCTAAAAATAAATAATGTAGATATTACAATAAAAATATAACTTATTATGAATGTAAACGCAAGACGAACAAGCCTTAAGATTAGTTTTGGGCGAAGTGAGTTTTGCGCATGGGGCACGAGCCGTCTTGCTCGCCTCGCAAAAAAGCGAGGCGAGAGGCGAGTGGCGGAGCGAGCAAAGCGAGCGAGCGTAGCTTAGAGCAGACGAAGTTCCCTCGCAAAAAGCGCACTGCGTGCGCTATGGCGTGCGCATGTTTTGCACCCGTGAAGACTAGCCGCACAGCCTCTTCCTCACCCGCCTCTCCCCCAACAACCCCATAATCCCCCCCACATCCGGCCCACGCTCACAGCCCAACAATCCCCTCCGCAACGGCACATATAACAATCTACCCCCAATCCCCAATGCCTCCCCCATATCCCCCAAAAATTTAACCCAATCTATACTACTCTTATCTTCTCCCCCATCCCTTTTCTCCTCTAACAATTTCTTAACAACAGCTCCCATTTCCTCCGAAAGCAACTCCCGCCCTATCTTCGCGTCGTCCTCCGTAAAACAACGCCTCACCCAATCGCTAATCCCCAAAACATCATCGCAATTTTCACAAAACAATCGCCAAAACTTCTCTCCGTCCTCGCTATCCAACAATTTAATCTCCTCGTCTTCTAACCTCTCCCGTATTTCCCCCCAGCTCATTTTAGAGATAACCCGCCGATTCACCTCGCGCAAATGCCCCGTGTCAAACATCGGAGAAGCACGACCAAAATCTGCAAACGAAAAATCTCGCACCACCCCCTGCCAATCCTCGTCCCCCCGCGCGGTCTTGCTGCTGCCCAACTTCGCCAAATACAACAGCAACGCCCTCGCCTCAATTCCCCCCTCGCGCAAAGCTCGCAACGACAAACTGCTAGCCCCCTCACGCTTTGACAAAGGAGAGTCTCCCCCCTCTCCATCGCCGCTCCGCAACAGAGGGACATGCGCCATGCGCGGCACTTTGTATCCTAAAGCCTCGAACAGCTGAGCTTGCACCGCCGAGTTCGTCGCATGATCCTCGCCGCGAACAATATGCGAAACCCCACACTCGCCGTCATCGACAACCGAGGTCAGCGTGTACAAAGGCTGCCCGTCCTCGCGCACCAAGACAGGATCGGAGGTGTGCGCAAAGTCAAACCTGCTCTCGCCGCGAAATAGATCGCGCACCACAAGCGATCGATGCTCCAACTTGAATCGCCAATGCGGCTTGCGTCCCTCAGCCTCGAAAGCACGCCTCCGCTCAGGGTCGAGCGAAGCGCGATCATAAACAGGAGGACGGTGCGAGCGCACCATCAAGCGTCTTGCCAACGCCAGCTCTTCTGCCGTCTCGAAACAGGGGTAGAGCCTGCCATCGTCGCGCAGCTTCTCCCGCGCTGCCTCGTAGAGCGCAAGACGCTCCGACTGGCGAAACTTCTTGTCCCACGCCGCGTCATCCCGCTCCCGCCCCGTCAAGCATCCTGTCAAGAGCCATGTTAAGTCTTCCTCGATCGCCTCCTCATACATCTGCTCCGAGCGCGCCTTGTCCGTGTCGTCTATCCGCAGCCAAAAAGCCCCTCCGCGCTGCCTCGCAAAAAGAAAGTTCAACACCGCAACACGAGCATTCCCCGCGTGCAAGTATCCCGTCGGACTGGGAGCAAAACGAAGCAAAACCTCGCTCTCCGCTTCTTGGCTCGCAGATTTCTCGTTCGCTGATTCTTGTTTCATCTAATCCTGCTCCTGCTCTTTGTCGTTTTCCCAGCAAAAGTGATTGACGATCGGATAGCGTCGATCGCGTCCGAACGCGCGCGCGCCCAACTTGGGTCCAGGCGGCGATTGGAAACGCTTATGCTCGGCTCTCCGCAACAAGCCCGCAACCCGCTGCCGCAAGGTAGTATCGAAGGTAGCATCGAGAGAAACATCCTCGTTTTTTTCACCCTCGATCAGCTCGCGCAAGACCGCATCCAGCTGCTGGTAAGGTGCGAGCGTATCCTCGTCGCGTTGATCGAAGCGCAACTCTGCGCTCGGTGCTTTCGTCAGAATGCGCTCAGGAATCACCGCAGAAGATTCGACAGAGGATAAGCCAGATGATCCTGATTGTTGCGCATTGCGCCACCGCGCCAAAGCATAGACCTCCGTCTTGTACAGATCCTTCAACGGAGCATACCCCCCCCCCATGTCGCCGTAGAGCGTCGTGTAACCCGTCGCAACCTCCGATTTGTTGCTGGTCGCCAGCAGCAGCGCGTCGTGGCGGTTCGCATACGCCATCAGAAAGATCGCACGCAAGCGCGCCTGAATATTTTCAAAAACAACCCCCTCGCATGTCTCGCCCAACGCCTGCTCGAAGCCGTGCGTCACCGCGCGCATCGCCTCCTCAATCGCAATCTCCTTGAGCGAGATTCCCAAGCGCGTCGCCAACAAACGCGCATCCTCACAGCTCTCCTCGCTCGTGTAAGGGGAGGGCAAAAACAGCGCACGCACACGCTCCGCCCCTATCGCCTCGCAGGCAAGCAGCGCGCACAAGGCAGAATCGATTCCCCCCGAAAGTCCCAACACAACCTCGCGCAAGCCGCTTTTGCGCGCGTAGTCTCGAATGCCCATTTTTATTCCCTGCCAGCCGAGCTCCTCCCATGGTGGTAGCGAGGCGGTAGCGAGGGTGATTTTTTGTCCTTGTCGAGAGGTGTAAGCCCTCCGTCGTGAAAGCGAAAGAGCTCGATCGCCTCTTCAAAAAAGGGCATACGGTAAATTTTCTCGCAAGATTCTTTGCAAGATTCTTCTTCCTCTGGATTGAGCGCAAAGGAGCCTCCGTCGAAGAGCAGCTCGTCCTGCCCACCCACTTGGTTTACATACAGCAGAGGTACGCCATGACGGGCGACAAGCGCGTTCGCCACCTTGCTGCGTCGCAACGCCTTGCCGTGCTCGAAGGGCGAGGCGTTCAGCACGAGAAAAAGATCCACCTCGCTACGCGCGAGCGATTCTGCCACTTCAGGCTGCCACATGTCCTCGCAGATCATAATCCCCAGCCGCAAATCCTTGAATAGGAGGGGGGTGCTTTCCGTGTCGCTTGCTGAGAAATATCGTTGCTCGTCAAAAACACCATAGTTAGGAAGCAAGCTCTTGTCGCACCAACTCGGTGGCGCGTTGGGAGTGAGCAGCACGGCAGAATTGAACAGATTTTTTATTGAAGAAGAACTAGCACGCTTCGTCTCGCGGCGCGGCGCGCCTAGCAGCAGGCTCGCGCGCCCGTCGGCATCGATGGCACGCTGTAGGGTTTGCAAGCCTGCCTCGCAAGCGTCTAAGAAGCTGTCGTCGAGCAGCAGGTCGTCGGGCTGATAACCGCAGATCGCGAGTTCCGAGCAAACTGCCAAATCCAGCTTCGGCTCGACGCGCAGGGCTTGTTCGCGCGCGCGCAACAAGGATTGCACATTGCCTTGCACATTACCTTGCCCATTACCTTGGATGTCTCCCAGCGTTGGATTGCTCTGCACGGCGGCTAAAAGCAGCGTGGGCAAACGGAGTGTGGGCTTTTCAGTGTCGATGCTTCGCCTCGGCAGGAGGTTTTTGCGGATACTTCTCGTACGCTGCCTTGACCTTCTCCCGCCCCCCCATACGCGCAAGCCACGCCTTGGCGTGGGGAAAGTTCTCGATTGCAATCCCCTGCGCCACATGGCGAGAGGGGTTTGTCCAAGGGTAGGTGGCGAAGTCTGCTATCGAGAGTTCCTTGCCGCCGAGCCACTCGCTTTCTTGCAAGCGACGATTCAAAACACGATAGAGCCGTTGCGCTTCGGTGGTGTAGCGTTCCAAGCCGTAGGCTATGCGCTCAGGCGCGTACATGGCGAAATGGTGCGCCTGTCCCAGCATGGGTCCGAGGCTGGCGTTCTGCCAAAAAAGCCACACGAGCGTCTCCATACGCTCCTTCGTGTCCGAGCTGATAAATCGCCCCGTCTTCTCGGCGAGGTAGAGCAGGATCGCTCCCGATTCGAAGAGCGCGATCCTGCCGCCGTCCACAGCCTCGTCGTCGGTCAGGGCGGGAATCTTGTTGTTTGGACTGATCGCCAAGAAGGCTTCCGAAAACTGCTCGTCCTTGGAGAAATCGATCTCGACCGCCTTATAGTCCGCCTCCAGCTCCTCCAGCAAAAGGATGGGCTTCATGCCGTTGGGCGTCGATGAGTTCGTATAAAGTGTTAGCATATTATTCTCCGTGTTTATCTTAAATGGTTAAAAAAGTCCTTGCAACGCAACAAAAAAAATGCTAGAGTCAGCGCAGACAAAACAATTGCTTGGGCGATGAAGGTCGAATGGGAGGTTAGAAGGGGCGATAAGGGTAAAGGGGGAGGGAAGAAACAGACACTTTTGACGAGAGGAAACGCAGCAAAGAAGGGTCAGAAGAGCTCACGGTTGCAGGGAACGATACAAAAAATGCGGACAAGCATTCGTCTAGGTTAATAAGGTACTCTAGCCCCCGCTCATTTTTGTGTCAACTCCGCCTCGCAAGAGGCGGATACAAGCCAGAAGGCTTTGCAAATCCAGGAGAACTGCCATGACCGAGAATATTCAACAATCGTTTTTGAACACCGTCGTAGACAGCAAGGCGAGCGTGACCGTCTATCTGACGAACGGAGTCAAATTACAGGGGCGCGTTGTGCGCTACGACCAAGCCTGCCTCCTTCTTTCCCGCCACGAACACTCGCAGCTTGTCTACAAGCATGCAATCTCGACGATCTTGCCCGACGAAGCCGTCGCCTTGTAACAATTATCGCACATCGCGGATGGTACCAAGAAAGCAACGCCGCCCGCACGGCACGGACTCGAAGGACAAGTCGTCCGATTCCCTCGTTCCTCGACGAGGTTGCGTCGTCTATGTAGATCTGTCTAGAGTAGGGCGTAGCCTTTGCGACCACTCTAGAACGCCAAAAGAATCACAACGAGACCCTAAACATTGTCTCGAAGAAATGGCGAGGCTCGCTCGCTCATCGGGCTTGTCGCTCCAAGTTGTCTCAAAACAAACGCTTGTCGTCAATCGAGCGTCGGCAGCAACCCTGCTCGGTAAAGGGCAGGTAGAAGCCTTGCGTACGCTCGTCAAAGATCTGACAATCGAAATTGTCTGTCTCGACGCGCCGCTCGGTGCGCTGCAACAGCGCAACCTAGAACGCGCGTTGGATTGTCGCGTGCTCGATCGCACCGCGCTCATCCTGACAATCTTCGCCGCTAATGCGCAAAGCCAAGAAGGACGCTTGCAAGTCGCGCGCGCGCAATGCGCATGGCAAAAATCAAGGCTCGCGCATGCTTGGCAACACTTAGAACGACAAAGGGGAGGGCGAGGATTCCTCGCAGGACCGGGAGAACGACAGATAGAACTCGATAGGCGCACGCTTGAAAAAACTCAACAAAGCCTCGATAAAAAACTACGAAAACTCAACGCACGACGATCGCTGCAACGCCGTGCGCGCCGAGGATGCACGCTCGCTGCCTTGACGGGCTACACAAATTCCGGCAAATCGACCCTGTTCAACCGCCTGCTCGCGCTACCGCAAGGCATGCGTCAAGCCGTGAAACAACAACCCTTCCTCACCCTCGATACGAAGATCGCGCGTTGGCGCGACGCTTCCTCATCGGCTAGCGGAAACGGCAGCACGACATTGCTGCTGGCAGACACCGTAGGATTCATCGCCGACCTGCCCACCTTTCTGATCGACGCATTCAATGCCACGCTGGAAGAGGTCGTGCAAGCCGACATCGTCTTGCATGTGCGCGACATCGTAGCCCAAGACAGCGCCGAGCAGAAACACGAGGTGTTGCGCGTCTTGCAACGATTGGGCTGCAAAGGCAGAATCGTCGAGGTATGGAACAAAGTCGACAAACTGCCACACTCGCAACGCTTTGCTACCCTAGAAGCTGCCAGAGCCTGCGACGCTGTTCTTGTCTCTGCGCTTTCGGGCGAGGGGTGTGAGGCGTTGCAGAGTCTCGTCGCAGGACTTTCTAACGCAGGATTGCCTCACGCAGAATTTTCTCCCGCAGAATTTTCTCAAGTAAGCGCGCCTCTAGAATCCTTTGCGGCACACCCATCGATAGACGGCGAAGGCGAGCAGCCCTGAGGCTAGGTTGGCTGCGATCTCGCTCAACAAAATTCCCTCGACACCTAGTAACTTTGAGGCAAGGTAGGCGACAGGCACATAAAGCACAAACCAATGCACCGCCTCGCTCGAGAAGGCGTAGAGGGGTTTCGCGATGCCGTAGAAGAAAGAGCCGAGCAGCATCACGATCCCTGCAAAGGCAAAACTGCAAGGGATGTAGCGAAAGTAGAAGGTTGTCCAAGCTACGAAGTCGTCGCCGTTGCCGAACAGCTCGGCGATCGGTCGGGCAAACAAGAACAGAGGTAGCGTGCTGATCGCTCCCCACAGCAAGGCAACGCGGGTTGCCACCCTCCCTGCTTCCTCGACGCGTGCGCGATGCGTTCCTCCCCAGTTTTGTGCGACGATCGGAATCAGGGCGACCGCCATCGCGTAGTAGGGCAGGAAGACGATGGCGTAAAGGCGCGTGACCACGCCGTAGGTGGCAACCGCTTGCGTGCCGAAGCCGGCGAGAAGGGTTACCATGTAGATCTCCGTCGCGGGCTGGACGATATTTTGTCCTGAGGCAGGTATGGCGAAGCGTATTAATCGAACAAAATCTGCGAGCAGCTCTTTGAGCCCTCCTCGTATTTTGCCCAAGATCTTGTAGTGCGTCAGTCCCCACAGCAAGAGGAGGCATCCCACCGCACGCGCGATCAGGGTTGCCCAAGCTGCCCCTGCGATCTCCAGACGAGGAAAGCCCCATAAGCCGAAGATCAGCAGAGGATCGAGGACGATGTTCATCAACGAGGCGCACAGCATGATCATCCCAGGAAAGATGGCGATTCCGTGTGCGCGCAGAACATGGTTGACGACGATCAGCAGCGTCAGCATGGGAGAACTCGCATACCATATACGCATGTAGATTTTGATGAACGACAGCGTCTCGGCGTTGGCTCCCATGGCTTTGAAGACGGGTTCGATCGTGAAAAAACCTAGCGTGGCAAGCGCGATCCCGTACAGCAAGGCGAGCAGCACGGCAGAACTCCCCAACCCGTAGGCTTCCTGCGGCTTGCCTGCGCCTAGTGCTTGGGCGATCAGGGCTGTCGCCGCGATGCCGAGCGCAATCGAGAGCGTGATGAAGCCGAAAAGCAGAGGAAAGACAAAACTGATGGCAGCCAGCTGCACTGTGCCGAGTTTGCCGACGAAGAAGACATCGGCAAGGTTGAAAAGAAAGATACCCAAAAGCCCCACAACCGTAGGCCAAGCCAAGCGTAAGATATTGACGAGGATGCTCCCTTGCGTCAGCCTCGCGTGTTGGTTCTCGCTTTGCGTTGCGCGGCCGCTCGTGATGCGAACGCCGCGCCGTCTAGAATCGCTCATATATTAGCCGAGCAATACCAAAGGTCGATTATTCATCTTGTTTCCTCTCTTTATCTTTCGAGTCATCCGAAGGCGACGCTTTCTCCGCATCCGCAGCGCGCCGTTGCTTTCGGGCTAGTAAAGACAAACCCGCTGGAGAGGTTTGTTTCTTTGTGATCGATTTCTGTTCCTAGCAGGAACATGGTTGCGACGGGGTCGATGTGCAGGTCTACTCCTTTAACATGTTGGCGGATATCGCTGCTTTGCGCTTTTGTTGCTGCTACATAGTTCAGATCAAAACTCATGCCGGCGCAGCCTCCTTTCTTCAGCGAGAGGCGGAGCGCGCAGATCTCTTCGCCGCGTCGGGTTGATTCTTCGGCAAGCATGGTGCGAAGACGTTCGAGCGCTCGATCGGTCACGACGACGATGGCTTCGCTGTTTGTGTCTTTCTGCTTCATTTCTTATTAGTCTCTTCCTTGCTCTTCCTTGTCTCTTCCTCGTTTGCGCCTTCTTGTGTATTGTAGCATTCTTGTCAAGCTTTGGGGGAGGAAATTGTTATGCAGTCGCTTTTGCAGCCTTTGGTCGATCAGTTCAACGCGCTGTTGCAGCCGATGTATGATGCCTTGGAGCAGATGCGTTTTTATATCGCTCTGATTCTGAATGCTATTGCGGCTTTGTGTTTTGCTCAGACTTTTGAGAATCGTGCGACGGCTATTTCGCGTTTTGTTTATTTGTTTGTGTTGTGGTTTTTGTTGCCCACAGCTCTTTCGCTTGTGGACTCTTTCTATCAGTTGCTCTGGTTTTCGAGCAGGGAGAATTTCACGGGGTGGCTTTGGCTTGTGAAGCTGATTGTTTTGTCGTTGTTTGCTTGTGCTTACCTTGCGGCTGCTTTTTTTGCGGTTCGCAAAAAACATGTCCTCGACTCTCTGCTTTTTCTTACGGCGGCGGGGCTGATGGTGCATCTGCTTTATGGCTACTTCGCGGCATGACTGCGAACGGCAAGCCGTGCGATTTTGAATAAGAGGCTACGCGCGTACATGATGTTACTAGCGTGCGCATGTTTTGCGTCCGTCAATACTCAAAGCCAGTCAAATTACATGCCCAGCGCGTAGCGCGCGTCCTCAGACATCATGTCTGGCGTCCAAGGTGGCTCCCAAGTCAGACTCACACACACCCTTCCAACCCCTCCCAAACACGCCGCCGCATCCGCAATCTGCTGCGGCAACTCCCCCGCAACAGGACAAGCCGGTGCTGTGAGCGTCATCAGAATATCCCAATCTCCACCCCTCCCCTCAACAGCCCTGATCTCGTAAATCAACCCCAAATCATAGATATTTACTGGAATCTCAGGGTCGAAAACCGTCGATAACGCCGCCACAATCGCATCCATAGAAGCAAGCTCTACACCTTCTCCCAATTTCTTGTCCAATGTTTCTCCGCTAATAAACTCGCTGCCCTCAGGAACGCTGGGCTGCATAGAATCCATCGCGTAAGGATTCGTAAAGTGCGTCATCGCATCTGCTCCATCAAGAAAGCCATCAAGCAAGCATAGAGCGTGCCTTCGCCAAAGCCTCGATGAAAGCCTCGCACTCCTGCTCGCTGTTGTAAAGAGAGAGCGACACACGCAAACAACCCTCAAGCCCATAGTGTCGTACAAGAGGCTCCGCGCAGTGAAAACCCGCTCGGCAACAAAAACCCTGCTTGTCCAAAAGTGCGGCGAGATCAAAAGCATTCAGCTTGTCGAGCGCAAAAGAAAAAATAGGCGCGCGCTCCCTCGCCGTGCCGAGCAAGGTCAGTCCCTCGATCGCTTGCAAGCGTTTTTGCATGAACTCGCCGAGTCGACTCTCGTAAGCCGCAATAGCCTCAATACCAATACCTTTGTCGATGCTTTGGACGAACTTTAACGCCGCGCCCAGCCCAACGGCTTGGGCGATCGGCGGCGTTCCCGCCTCGAACTTCCACGGCAATCGGTTCCAACTCGCCTCCTGATAAGAAACCCGCTCCACCATTTCTCCGCCGTACTGCCACGGCGGCATCGCCTCCAGCAATTTCTCCTTGCCATACAGCACGCCGATCCCCGAAGGAGCAAAAACCTTGTGTCCCGTGAAAACATAGAAGTCCGCATCCAACGCTCGCACATCGACAGGTTCGTGCGGCACAGCTTGGCTACCGTCTACCAATACCAAAGTATCGTGCCGATGCGCGATGGCGATGAGCTCGGCTACAGGGTTCTTCGTCCCCAACACATTCGAGATATGCGCTAGCGCAACGAGTGCTATATCGTTCGTCTGTAAAATATGCTTGTAAGCCTCCAAGTCTATCTCGCCCGCCTCCGTGATCGGCATCACCAAGAGTTTTGTATCGCAGCGTGTAGCAAGCCGCTGCCACGGCACAAGGTTCGAGTGGTGTTCCATCATCGTTACAGCCAGCGCAGCCTTTCGCTTGAAATCTCGCGCTAATATGTCGCCCCAGCTGTTGACGACTAGGTTGATCGCCTCGGTGGCGTTGCGCGTAAAGACGATCTCATGCACCTCCCTCGCCCCCAAATGCTGTCGCACAGCCTCGCGCGCGCCCTCGTAGCGTTCGGTCGCGCGTTCCGCAAGCGCATGCGCGCTACGGTGAACATTGGCGTAGTCGGTTGCGTAAAACTCGGCGAGCGTGTCGATCACCTCGCGTGGCTTCAGCGCGCTCGCCGCACTATCGAAATAAACGAGCGCATTCCCTTGCTCATTTTTCTGCTTCAAGGCAGGAAATACCTCGCGCATTGATGCCAGAGGAAAATCTTCCGCTCTATATCCCTCTTGCTTGTCCTTTTGCGTTGAGGGTTTAAGGTTCTGCTCGGCTATTGCGATGTTGCTCATGCTCGTCTGTGCCTATTTGGATTGCATGTGCGATTGCAATGCCTCGGCACAGGTTTTCTGTTGGCAGGACAAGGCTTCCGTCAAAAAGGCTTCGAGCAAGAGAGCCTCTGCCTGCGCACGAGCAACCCCGCGCGAGCGCAGGTAGAACATCTGTTCCTCGTCGAGCGCGCCGATGGTAGCACCGTGGCTGCATTTCACATCGTCGGCGTAAATCTCCAGTTCGGGCTTGTGATAGGCTTGCGCCCGCTCGGAGAGTAGCAACGCGCGGCTCATCTGATAGCCTTGCGTCTCTTGCGCTTCTTGGGCGACGAATATCTTTCCGTGAAAAACGCCGCGTCCCTCGTCCTCCAGCACCCCCTTGTAGAGCGCATCCGATGTACAGCGCGCTCGGTTGTGAAAAATCTCCGTGTCGTTGTCGATATGCCCCTTGCCCTGCGCGCGATAGGCACCGTGCAACTTGCACGAGGCTTCGACCCCCTCCAAGGCGACGCTCACCTCTTGGCGCGTCAAACCCTCGCCGCGCAAGGCGGAGATGTGGGCGTAAGAAGATTTTTCTGCGACCCGCACAATCGTGCGCGAAAAGCCGCAACTGCCCTCCACTTGGCTTTGCAAGACGACATGCTCGCAATGCGCTCCTTCCCCCACCTCAAGCTCGATGAGGTCGTTGTTCCAACAAGGCACGCAGTGCTCGTTGCTTTGCACAAGCCTCGTCGAGCCCGACACAGCCTCGATCCGTAAGCGCGTTTGCAACAAAGCAAGGGAAGGTAGAGGCGAGGGTAGAGGCGAGGGGAGAGAGGGGGAGAGAGTCGTCGGGTTTGCTCGCGAGGAAGAGCACATGCAAGAAAGGCGTGTCTTCGTCCAACACGACGCGCCACGCCTCGCAACGCGACCCCACATTGAGCGCAGCCAAGGGTTGGTCGGCAGTAACGCGCGGCAAACCCGCGTAAGGCGTGATATTAGGCGCGCGAGCATGGTCTTGCAATCGACCATCTACGAACAGCAACAAGCTAGCCTCAGGAAAGCGTTCGATCTCGTCTTGTTTGTCCGCGATGGTATTTGCAACTTTCCCAGCTTTTAATTTTTCCGCTTGCCCCTCGTGCGGCAGGTGCAAGCGTGTTCCCGCCATTTTTCCCAGCGGTGTGTACTTCCAACGCTCTGCCGCAGGCGAGCCGCGTTGCGGCAATCCGTGTCGTAAAAAGACCTCGCGCGCCTCCCCCTTGTCGCGCAACAGCCCCGCAGGCAGTTCAGGCAGTAGGACGGCGGGTGCGGAGGAAGGGGAGGACATTGCCTATTTTTTAGCCTATTTTTTAAGCTTGCGCCGACACTTCTGTCTCGCTGTGCGTCTCGTTGTGTTTGTCTAGCAGGGGTGCGTAGCCCTCGGCTTCGAGCTCGGCACACAGCGTCTTGTCGCCCGTGCGCACGATGCGCCCGTCCAGCAAGACATGGACACGGTCGGGTTCGATATATTCTAGCAATCGTTGGTAGTGGGTGATGATCAGAAAACTGCGTTTGCTATCGCGCATGCTGCTCAAGCCCTCGGCGACGCTGCGCATGGCATCGATATCAAGCCCCGAATCGGTTTCATCAAGGATGGCGAGTTTCGGTTTCAGGGCGGCGAGTTGCAGCATCTCGTTGCGTTTCTTCTCGCCGCCGGAAAATCCTTCGTTGACGCCGCGTTTCAACATACCCTCTTCGATGCCGAGCTCGCGTGCAAGCGCGCGTACACGCTTCACTTGGGCGATGCGGTCTTCTGCCTCCTCCACGCCACGCGCGCGTGCCTGTGCGTCCAGTGCCTCGCTGAGGAATCGCATGCCTTGCACGCCCGGCAGGGCTACGGGATACTGAAAGGCGAGAAAAAGCCCTTTGTGCGCACGCTCTTCGGGCTCTAGCGCGAGCAAGTCCTCGCCATCGAACAGGACGCGCCCTTCGACCTCGAAGCCCTCTCTGCCAGCGAGAATGCTGGCGAGCGTGCTTTTGCCGGAGCCGTTCGGTCCCATCACGGCATGCACCTCGCCGTGCGGGATCTCCATCGAGACACCGCGCAGGATATCTTTTTTCGCACCCCCTTCTTCGAGGCGCACGCGCAGATTGTCAATAGAGAGAAGGGAGGACATTTATCAGGCTTTTATCAGGTTTTGAAAGAGTGCGTGCAAAAAAATGTTTGCAAAAAATGCTTTTGCAAGTAGTAGCTTGAAAACAAAAGACTACAACAAAAGACTACAACAAAAGACTACAATAAAAGACTTGCGCTTTTTTGTCAAGCGTGGTTTAAGTAAGGTATGGCGAAAGGTTTTCGACTGCTCGCGGGCTTTCCCTTGTTTTCCTTGAAGAACTGGGGAGTGATGTTGTTATTCGTCTATTGCCTTGCGATGGGCTATCGTCTTTTTTACGGCGAGAATCGTCTTTCGGAGCTTTCGCGCCTAGAGTTGCAGCAGTCGCGTTTGGAGAGCCTTGTCGCGGGGTTGCGTTTCGAGCGCGCTGCGTTGGAAGAAAACATCGAGCGTTTGCAAGAAGACAACCTCGATCGTGAATCATTAGAGATGCTTTTGCGCTCCAAACTGAAGATGGCGCGCGAAGACGAAGCGGTGTTGATCCTGCCCGAAGCCCAAAATTGAACTTCGATGACAAACAAGCCCCAAAACAAAACTCAACCCAAAACTTTGTCTGCTAAGCAAGGAGCAGTTAAAAAGGCAATCTCGGCAGAAGAGGCGCTCGGACTTTTTCAGAAGATGTTGCAGATACGACGCTTTGAAGAGCGCGCAGGGCAGATCTACGGCATGGGAGAGATCGGAGGTTTCTGCCATCTCTATGTCGGACAGGAAGCCGTCGTCGTCGGCGTGAAAAGCGCGCTGGCAGAAGGCGACAGCATGATCACAGGCTACCGCGAGCATGGTCACATGCTCGCCTGCGATATCGAACCCGAGCGCGTCATGGCAGAACTGACCGGCAGGGCAGCAGGTACAAGCGCAGGCAAGGGGGGGTCGATGCATCTGTTTGCTCCTGAAAAAGGATTCTTTGGCGGACACGGTATCGTCGGCGCACAAGTATCGCTGGGAACGGGCATCGCGCTCCGCCACCACTACGATGGCACAGGCGGCGTTTGCGCCACCTTCTTCGGCGACGGTGCCGCCAACCAAGGACAAGTCTACGAGTCCTTTAACATGGCGGCGCTGTGGCATCTGCCCGTGCTCTATGTTATCGAGAACAATCGCTACGGCATGGGTACCAGCGTCCAACGCGCCGCCGCGGGCACGACCAAAGACGGACATCGCCTCTTCGCACGAGGAAACGCTTACGGAATCCCCGGCGAAGAGGTCGACGGCATGGATGTGCTTGCCGTGCGCGAAGCCGTGGCAAGGGTTCTGCCGCATTGTCGTGAAAAAGGTCCCTACATACTAGAGGTGGAAACCTATCGCTATCGAGGGCATTCCATGTCCGATCCCGCCAAGTATCGAAGCAAAGAAGAAGTTCAAGGCATGCGCGAGCAGCACGATGCCATCGAAAACATGCGAAAACACTTGCTGGCGAAAGGATGGGCAAACGAGCCGCAACTCAAGGAGATCGACAAACAGGTGCGCGAGCAAATGAAAAAAGCCGCCGATTTTGCCGTCAAAACTCCCTTGCCCGCCGAAGAAGAACTGACAACCGATATCTACGCCTGACGCGACAAGACAAAAGAGACAAGATAAGACGATGCATACCCCCGTGCTGATGCCAGCCCTCTCCCCCACCATGACGGAAGGGGTGCTCGCGCGCTGGTGCGTCAAGGAGGGCGACAGCGTCGAGTCAGGAACAGTGCTCGCCGAGGTGGAAACCGACAAGGCGGTCATGGAGATAGAATCTATCGAAGAGGGAAAGGTCGAAAAACTGCTGGTCGCAGAAGGAACAAAAAATATCAAAGTCAATACGCCCATCGCCCTCATCGCAGGCGACGACAGCGAGCCTATCTCCGCTCAGACACCTAGCCCAGAAATAACAGCAGAGGCAACAGCAGGGATAACGGCAAAGATAGCGGAAGAGACGACAGCAGAGAAAGCAGGCGCAAAACAAGAAGCAAAGCCAGAGCCCAAACCAGAGCTAAAGCCTTCGCCGCAAGCCGAAGAAACCGCAACGCCAGCTGTGACTACAAGCGTTCGTCCAAACGAGCAACAAGGTGTGCAACTAGGGAATCAACTAGGGAAGCAAATGAGCGTGCGAGAAGCCCTGCGCGACGCGATGGCAGAAGAGATGCGCCGCGACGAGCGTGTTTTTCTCATAGGCGAAGAGGTGGGACAATATCAGGGTGCCTACAAAGTCAGCCAAGGGCTGCTGGAAGAGTTCGGCGCGAAGCGCGTGCTCGACACGCCGATCAGCGAAATGGGCTTTTGCGGCATCGGCGTAGGAGCAGCCCTTGCAGGCTTGCGTCCGATCGTCGAGTTCATGACCTTCAACTTTGCGATGCAAGCGATCGATCACATCGTCAACTCTGCCGCTAAAACTCGCTATATGTCGGGGGGAAGTTTGCATTGTCCGATCGTCTTTCGTGGTCCCAACGGCGCCGCCTCGCGCGTCGCCGCCCAACATTCGCAGTGCTACGCAAGCTGGTACGCGCACTGCCCAGGCTTGAAGGTGGTCGCTCCCTATTCGGCGCGCGATGCCAAGGGGCTGCTGAAGGCGGCTATCCGCGACGAAAATCCCGTCGTCTTCTTGGAAAACGAAATGCTCTACGGGCAAGAATTTCCCGTCCTCGACACGGAAGAGCTGATACCGCTCGGCAAAGCCGCCCTGTTGCGCGAGGGCTCTGATCTCACCCTCGTATCCTTTTCACGCTTGACGGGCGCTTGTCTCGCGGCGGCAGAGCAACTCCAAGCGCAAGGAATCGCCTGCGAGGTTATCGACTTGCGCTCCTTGCGACCGCTCGATACCGAGTGCCTGTTGCAATCCCTGAAGAAAACTAATCGCATGCTCGTAGTCGAGGAAGGTTGGGGCTTCGCCGGTATCGCTAGCGAGATCGCCGCATCTTTGAGTGAAATGGCGTTCGATTGGCTCGATGCCCCGATCGCACGCCTGTCGGGCGAAGATATTCCCATGCCTTATGCCGCCAACCTCGAAGCCCTCGCGCTGCCATCGGTCGAGAAAATCTGCCGCCGCGCGCTGGAACTCTGCAACAAAGCATGACCGCCTCAACGCCTTGTTCCTCACCGCGCGAAACTCCGCGCCGCTCACCGCGCGCCACTCCTTTGGCGCGTAGGCTCGCGCAAAGCCAAGGAAGCACTCAAGGTGTCACTATCGAGACGCTCTTCTCGTCAAACAAAGTTCAAGGCAAAATAAAAGCGGCAGATGTCCTCGATGCGCTGGAGGCTCGACAAGGCACAAGCGAACAAGGCACAAGCGGACAAGAAAAAAACGAAACCAGACTCTTCGCCTCCCCGCGCGCGCGCGTCCGCGCCGCCGAGGCAAGCATCGATCTCGCGCCGTTGCAAGGCAGAGGTAGCGGGCCGCGGGGTCGTATCATCCAACAAGATGTCGAACAAGCAGCGAGACAAGGTTTATCGCAAGGTTTATCGCCATTTTCCTCACCACTTTCTGTCGAAACCCCCTTCGAGTTGCGCCCTCATACGAGAATGCGCGAGGTGATCGCAGAAAGGTTGACGCTTTCCAAGCAGACGATTCCGCATTTCACGCTGACAATCGCGTGTCGTATAGACGCGCTGCTCTCGCTGCGCGAGCAGATCAACCGTCGCTTGCAGGAGCTGCATCGTCTTGAAGGTGCTGCCTCTGAGAAACCCTTTAAGGTCTCGCTCAACGATCTGCTGGTGAAAGGGTTGGCACTCTCCTTGGAGATGTGCTCACAAGACGATGTCGCCGTCAATGTGGCTTGGACAGACGAGGGGCTGAAGCATTTCCAACGTGTCGATGTGGCGGTCGCCGTCGCCATTCCCGGCGGGCTCATAACCCCCATCGTCCGAGACGCCGCGAACAAACCCCTGCTTGTGCTGGCGCGCGAGTTGCACGCGCTGATCGCGTCCGCGCGGCTCGGCAAGCTGCAACCCGAAGATTATACGGGCGGTAGCGTCTCGATATCGAACTTGGGCATGTTCGGCATCCAAGCCTTTCAGGCGATCATCAATCCGCCGCAGGCTGCCATCCTCGCCGTCGGGGCAGCCGAAAAAGTGCTGACAAAAAACTCTTCGTGTGAGATCGTCGAGGAAACGCGAATCTCGGCAACCCTCTCCGCAGACCACCGCGCGATCGACGGTGCGGCGGCAGCACAGCTTTGCGAGCGTTTCAAGCAGGTCATAGAACAGCCCGTTGGGCTGATTCTCGATCACTTAAATGTGATGTAAAAAAATAAAAAAAAATGAAAAAAAAGAGTTGACAAGGGTGCGCACAAAGGCGTAAGGTGTTTCATATCTCGGCAAGAAAGCGTGGACAACAGCGCGAGAGAGATATAGAGCGGAGGATGTGGAACATATCAGCGTCAAAACTGAGGTCTGGTTTGTTCGTTTGCATGCTCTGTTCGCACTCTTTGAGGGACTTTCCGTGAGACGACAAGTCCCGCGGAGGTGGAAATAGGGCAGGAAGAAATGACAAGGAAAGTGATATTGTCGAAAATGACATTGTCGCGCTCCTTGTTTCCTAAGCTGGAGCAGAACAGCTCCATGTCTTCTCTTTACACCACCCGAGGCAACGTTCGCGGGAAGTAAGGCAGGGGGCAACAGAGTGTCAAAGGAGGATCAGCCGTGTCGCTGTCCACCCCGCCCCCTGAAGAGGGAGCGTTTAGCGGAAACTCAAACGGCGATGCAAGTGCATCGCGCGTGTCGAAGGATAACAAACGTGCACTCAGAGTGAGTGCGTTGCTATCTTCGAGCGCGTTCGCATTTCTGCTCGAAGCTTGTGGCGGAGGAAGCGGCGGCGGAACGGAAATCCCCGTCGATTCCAGCATTCCCCCCGCCGCCGCAGGCAACTTGAGTGCGTTGCAGCAAAGAGTTATCAACAGCGACGACCCGAGCGTAGCCCCAGAGTCTTACCAAGTCACTACACGGCTGATCGATCCGAACGAAAATCCACTGGGAGATTTCTCCTTGCCAGGTCTCGATGCGAAGCTGACCGAATTGAGCGTTACAGAAGGAGGCAACTTAGACAGCAATAACAACTTTGTGCCGAACGCACAGCAATCTAAGAAGACAACCGCCACCTTCAAAGATCAGGATGTCGAGATCGATCTGTCGGCTCTTCCCTCGTCGCCACCGCCGCTGAAGCTGGCTGCTGGCTTCCAAGTCGAATTTACCTCCGCAGGGACGGACGCACAAGGGCAGGAAGTTGCAGAGAAGAGGACGCATATCACCACCCTCAAACAGCAGATTCCAAACAGCGATGATGAGGAAAAAATCGTCATACGACAAGATTACACTCCGGGCAAGACCGAGCCTGACTTGGTGGAAGTGTTCAAGGAAACTACCACCAGCGTCAAAGACGCAAACGGAAATGTTGTACAGGTTTTCAGAATTGTCGAAAAAATTTCCCAAGACTCAGAGGGAAATTTTATCTTTTCTCTACCCTTCTATGTCGATGACGATGGAGACCCTGGCACTCCACTCGTGCCGTTGGAAGACGTTGTGGTCACACTCAACCCCGACGCACTAACTTTGTCTGACAACAATGGGACAAGTCTGGAAGATATCGTCAAAGAAGTGTTTTCTGTTGCAGAAGAGACTTCCGACAATACGCCTCCGTCTCCTGAAGAAACCTCGGTGGAGACGAGCGCCACAGTCTTCAACGCGGACGGGACACCCAAGGAAGAAACTATCACGCGCGGCAACAATTTGGATGTGGAAGGGAATGACGAAGGCGGCAGGAACGTCTTTGAAGCATCCGACATGGGGGTGCCGCAAAGGTTTCGCGGTACAGATGGAAATACTGAGGATAGCGTCGACTACAGCGAGTACGATGACCCTATTGCAGTCGACCTGGAGGAGGAAGGCAGACAGACGGATACATTGCCCGATGGCTCAACCCCAGCCAATGCGGGCGACACGCTTATCTCTATTGAAAATGTGCTGGGCGGCAAGGGCGACGACATCATCAGGGGCGATGATAAAGACAACACGCTGGAGGGCGGAGCGGGCGACGATACGCTGGAGGGCAGAGGCGGCAAGGACACGCTGCTGGGAGGAACAGGCGACGACACGCTCGTCGGAGGCGATGACGCAGACACTTTGAGGGGAGGCGAGGGCGACGACACCTTGGCAGGCGGTGCGGGTATAGACGATCTAGACGGCGGCGAGGGTGAAGACACCCTTTCTTACGATGGAGAGACAGGAGGGGTGAGAGTCAACCTCAATGACAACTCGGCGCTCAACAATAATTTGGTTCGTGATGTGCGCGACACCATCGAAAACTTTGAAAATGTGATCGGCACAGACGATGACGATCATATAACCGGCGACAGCGGCGACAATGTCATACAGGGGAGGGGCGGGCGAGACGATCTTTACGGAGGAGACGGAGAAGATACCCTTTCTTACGAGGGCGAGGATACAGGGGTAACAGTCGACTTGAGGGGCACGCAGCTTTCTTCCGAGGACGACATACAAGACTTTGAAAATGTCATCGGCTCTACAGCAGCAGACAACATCACAGGCGATCAGAATGACAATGTCATCCAGGGGGGCGGCGGGCAAGACGATCTTGAAGGCGGTGCGGGTGAAGACACCCTTTCTTACGAGGGAGAGGGGGATGCGGTTATCGTCAACCTCGATGATGGCGGTACGCAGACTTCTTCGCTCGATACGGCGATCAGCGGGTTCGAAAATGTCATCGGATCTACAGAAGCAGACACCATCACGGGCGACGACCAGGACAATATCATTGAGGGAGGAGCGGGCGCAGACATATTGGATGGCAAAGGCGGCGAAGACACGGCATCCTACGAAAACTCCGAGCAGGCGGTCAATGTCGATCTCTCTGACGGCGCAACAGAGAAAGGCGGGGACGCGGAGGGCGACGATCTGCAAAACTTTGAAAATGTCCTCGGAAGCGCGGGCGCAGACACCATAAAGGGCGACGACGAGGACAATGTAATCGAAGGGGGAGCAGGCAAAGACAACCTCGACGGCGGAGACGACAAGCGTGGACTGAAAATCGGTGTAGACATTAACGGCAACGACATCCTCGGCATCGGCGACACCGTCTCTTACGAAAACGAGGAAAGTGGGCTGACCGTCGATTTGGACGATGGCGGTGCTCAGCGCGCGACAAGATCGAACGGCAGAGGGGGCACGATGGCTGTCGACGACAGCATTAAAGGATTCGAAAATATCATCGGTAGCGGATACGACGACACGCTAATGGGCGACGAAAACGCCAACATACTTACAGGCGGCGCGGGTGAGGACACACTCGAAGGCAGAGGAGGCGACGACACGCTAGAAGGCGGCGACGACACCGACACCTATGTCTATTACTATAGAACCGGTCAAGGCGGCAGAACTGACGGCATTGACACCATCATCGACAGCGGCGCGAACACAATCAAAATTTATCTCGATGGAACCTTCGCTAGTAATATCGCGGGGCTAAGCGGTAAGCCATTGCTCGATAAACTGCAGGAGAACGGTGTCCAGATCGAACGTACTAGAGTGCTCGAAGAAGGAAACCAGAAAGATTACCTACGCATCGAATTCAACGATGTCAACTACCTCCTCGTGGATGGGGGGGGCATCGGCGACCCAGGATTCGCGCTGGAGATTTTCGATGGAAGCAATATCTTATATAACGTTTCGGCGAAAGAGTTGTCGGACAGTTTCGGCGCCGTCGGTGCTGTCTTTTACGATCAGCCCAATGCCGACGGCACTGCCAAACCCGACACTTATGAGGGGATTCTCATCGATGGCAAGGCTCTCGATACGGTCTCGTACAGAGACGCGACCGAAGGTGTAACAGCCAGCTTGGCGGACGATAGTCTGTCAGCTGGCGGGGCGGCGGGAGATACCTTCGATAATATTGGCAACCTCATTGGCTCTGGCAAGATAGATGGTCTCGACGACCCCGACCTCTACAAGGACACCCTGATCGGTAATGCAAATGACAACAAACTCGAAGGGATGCGCGGCGACGACACGCTGGAAGGAGGAGGTGGCGGAGACACCTTGGACGGCGGCGCAGGGATCGATACCGCAAGCTACGCAAGTTCTACTAGTAGTGGTGGTGTAGGCATCAACCTAAAAACAGGAGAATACAGCGGCGGACACGCAAGCGGGGATGATCTCATCAGCATCGAGAATGTCATCGGTAGCGGACATGGCGACAGGCTTACGGGCGACGACAATGCCAACACTTTGCGTGGCGGTGGTGGTGAAGACACCTTGCGAGGCGGTGACGGGGACGACTTCCTATATGGCGATGCAGACGACGACAGACTCTACGGCGATGAGGGCAACGACATGCTCTATGGCGGTGACGGCGGAGACGAACTATACGGCGGCACGGGTGAAGATAGGCTGGAGGGAGGTGTCGGCGATGACACCTTGCGAGGAGGTGCAAACAGGGACTTCCTCTATGGAGACGCAGGGGCAGATAAACTCTACGGCGAAACGGGAGACGACGAACTCCACGGCGGCGACGGAGACGATATCGTTATGGAAGGCGGCGCGGGAGACGACACTCTATACGGAGAAGCAGGCGACGACACCTTGACGGGCGGTAGCGGCGACGACACCCTAGACGGTGGAGAGGGAACAGACAGGCTGGAGGGCGGAGCGGGTACAGACGACTACCAATACGACTATAGGTCGGCTGGCGGGACAAACATCGACACCATAGTGGATTCCGACAACGACATCGGAGCGATCACCATCGATCTCACCGAGATCTCCCTCACCCCTGAACAAATTGACGCGCTAGAAGGCGCGACGACGAATCGGGATTTCATCTTGACGCTGCGGCGGGAGACGGTCGCCACAACCGAATACGAAGGTAAAACCCTCGTCATCTCCTTTGACAACGACAATAAACTCCGTATTGACGATTTCGACGACCTATCCGACGCAGTAGATCTGATCTTCAAATACAACAGCGACACGCCCGACACGCCCAATAGCAAAACTATCACATCAGGAGATTTACAGGGGTTGCAAATAATTCCTATCGGCGATGCTGATCCCCTCGTGCTCGAAACAGAACAACTCGCTAATGACCTAGTTATACAGGGGGACGGTTCTACAGGCTTGAGCTACCAAAACAGCGCGGACAGAGATGGCATTGATATCGTGCTCAACACACAGACGGTAAGGGGAGTAACGCAAAGCATAGGAACGGTCGAACGACGAGAAACATTCGGGACAAGTAATAATGACGACCTCTTCTTGGTCGACAAGATCGAAGGGAGCGCAAATGCAGACAGATTCACAGGCAACGATAACAGCAACATTTTCACAGGCGGCAAGGGCGACGACGAACTTGACGGCGGCAAGGGCGAGGATGCTTACATCTATCGCTACACTTCCACAGAATCCGACGAAAATGTTCAGGACGGAAAAGACACGATCTTGCAGGAAGCAGACGATGGGGAAACCAATATCATCCATATCGTTCTCGACAGCGGCAGATTCGCAGGTAACCCAGATTGGAGAATAAACTTCGTCGCGGGCAAGATCGATAGCGAGGCAGGCACGCTGACGCTCATCTTGAGGAGGGAGAATGCCGATGGAGTCTTCGTCGAGGACCCCTTGAACAGCATCACACTGCAGCTTGATGATGTGCAGAATGGAAGATTCTCTCTCCAGTTCGACAGCGGCGAAGGTTTGGAAACCCCCGATACCACTGTCAGCGCATCAGACTTGGGAGATTATCTGAGAGAGCTCGTTTTGGAGGGAGAAAATCTCGTCGTTGTTCGCGGTGTGACAGCCACCGCGACGGGAACAGGCGGCTCAAACACCCTTTCCTTTGAAGAAATCGTCGATCCCAATGAAAAGGTGACCCTCGACCTTTCGCAATCCAGTCCGCAAAAAGCCACAATTGCCGACAGCAACGATGTTACCTTCCAAGAGATCGAGATATCAAACATACAAAACATCATCGGTAGCGCGGGCGCAGACAAGCTCACCGGCAACAGCCAAGACAACATGCTCGTAGGAGAGGACGGAGACGATATTCTCGATGGCGACGCGGGCGACGACACGCTGGACGGCGGCGCGGGAGACGACGAACTCACAGGCGGCGCGGGAGACGACATTCTCCAAGGTGGCGACGGCGCGGATACCTATATCTTTGAGGGTGCCTTCGGCATCGACATACTCACGGACGCGGACGAGGTGCTTGGAGGAGACCAAGTCGTCAATATCCTGCGCTTCGACAATGCTCGCGACCACGATGCCGAATGGCAGGAACAATTCTCCTTTGGATTAAACAACAACGAGCTCACGATAACCTTTGCCGACGGTAGCGACACGGGGTCGGTCAATATCCAACGCTACAGCGCAGCAGGAGAATTCCAGTTCAAGTACGGAGATAGGGATGACGAAATCCTCAGGGTTAAACTGGGATTGGCAGGGGACGACACCTTCACAGGGTATGTAGACCCCGATACGGGGGATGAAGAGAGGGATTACCTGCTCGGCTTCGATGGAGATGACACTCTAAAAGGCGGCGGCAACGACGACTTCCTATACGGCGGAGACGACGACGACAAACTCTACGGAGGCACAACGGGGGCAGACGGCGAGACAGGGACAGGCAAAGACACCCTAGAAGGAGGCAAGGGCGACGACGAACTCTACGGCGGCGACGGAGACGACACCTATGTCTATTACTACACAGACACAAGAAAAGACGGCGGCGACACGATCGCAAACGACGATTTAGGGGATAATGTGATCCGAATCGTCTTGACGAACGGAACATCAGGAAGGACGTTGGAAGCGTTGGGCATAACCGTAGAGAAAGAGTCCAACACTATCATCCGCTTCCAGTTCGCTGAGAGCAGCAACTATATCGATGTTTTCAGACAAAATATTGTCGACGAAAAAATGAAGCTGACTTTTGTGGATGAAAACGGACGCTCCTTGTTTGAGGTTCCCGCGGACGAGTTGATAACTTATCTGCCGAGGTTAGATGTTGATGTTACCGATGACCTCATCGAAGATCTCATCCTACTCGGCGAACCTTTGGACGGTGGCAGAGAATTTTCTGCAAGCCTCGATGACGATGACCGGGGCGGCTCGCTAGACTTCAGCGGCTTCGACGATGCGGGCGACATCCTCGAAGTCACACTACAAGATCCTCCCGATGCATCTAGCATCGCTACGGTCAATGGCAAGGATGCCGAGATCATAGGGACGACCGACATCATAGGCACCAGCGGCGATGACACTATCATAGGAAACGACCAGTCCAATATATTAGAAGGCGGAGAGGGAGACGACCAGATCGGCGGGGGAGCAGGTAAAGACCGACTCGACGGCGGTGCTGGCACAGACACCCTCATTTACGAGGACGAAAACGATCCCGCAGACACGGGCGTTGCCGTCGACTTGGGAGATGATACAGCGAATAACTACGATGGAACTAATGTTCTGGATGAGCGCGACGAGATCGAAAACTTTGAAAATGTCATCGGCACCGAACACGCCGATCTGCTCATAGGTGACAATTCTGCCAATATCCTTGAAGGTAGGGGCGGTGAGGACAGCTTGCGCGGCGAAGGCGGCGACGACACGCTTGAGGGCGGCGACGACAACGACAATCTCTACGGCGGTAGTGGCGACGACACGCTATACGGCGGAACAGCAGAGGATGATAGCAGAACTGGCAACGACCTCTTGGAGGGCGGTAGGGGCGAAGACAAACTCTACGGGCACGACGGCGACGATACGCTTGAGGGAGGCGAAGGGGAAGACATCATCGATGGCGGGGAAGACGAAGATACGGCAAGCTACGCAGGTTCAGACGATGGTGTCCGAGTTGATCTTAGCAGAGGGAGCACGCCGCAGGACACCAGCAACAACGGAGACGCCGCGGGCGACACGCTCATAGACATAGAAAATGTTATCGGATCAAGCAGAGACGACGAACTCAGGGGCAACGAGGAGGATAACACCCTGACAGGCGGCGACGGAGACGATATCCTCGAAGGTGGCGGGGGAGACGATATCCTCGAAGGGGGAGAAGGAGACGAAGCTGATGGTGATACGGTAAGCTACGAAAATGCCCGTAATGGTGTCGATGCCAACCTCGCGACAGAGACAGGCACAGACATAGGTAGAGGAAGAGATGTAGGTGACGACACGCTCACAGACATCGAGAATATCAGAGGCTCGAGCTTCGACGACATACTAACGGGCGACGATGAAGAAAACGAGATCTACGGCTTAGCAGGCGACGACATCATCGATGGCGGCGCGGGAGACGACATCATCGAAGGCGGCGAGGGCGCAGACGAGATAAAAGGCGGCGAGGGAGACGATAACCTCGACGGTGGTACAGACTCAGGTACAGACACAAGCAAAGACACCCTCTCCTACGCGGGGGAGACAATCGCTGACGATGAGCTGCTTGAGGTCGACTTGCGCGGCAACCAGAGATCTTCGCACGACAATATATCGAACTTTGAAAATGTCATAGGATCAAGCAACGACGACGAGATCACGGGCAACGAAGGGGTAAACATCCTAAAAGGCGGCGGAGGCGGCGACATACTGGAAGGAGAAGGGATGGACGATGTTCTCGAAGGAGGAGACGGCGACGACTTCCTTTACGGAGGAACAGAAAGCGATAGCAGCGGATCGGGCGCAGACACCCTCAAGGGCGAAGCAGGCGACGACGAACTTTATGGCGGCGACGATAACGATATCCTATACGGCGGCGACGACGACACCGATAATAGCGGCGGCGCAGGCAAGGACAAACTATACGGCGGCGCGGGAGACGACACACTCTACGGCGGAGGCGGCGACGACGAACTTGACGGCGGAGAGGGAAACGACGAACTATACGGCGGCGACGGCGAGGATACGGCAAGCTACGCAACTACCGACAACGATCTCAGTGTCACTCTTAATGACGGAGGCGATAGCACACTAACAGGAGGAGCAGATGTCGGCACCGACACGCTCACAGATATCGAAAACATCAGAAGTGGTAGCGGCGACGACACCATCATAGGTAACAGCGATGGTAACAAACTCTACGGCGGCGAGGGAGACGACGAGATAGAAGGAAATGCAGGCAACGACTTCCTCTACGGAGGAACAGGTGAAGACGGCGAGACAGGGACAGGCGACGACGAGCTTGACGGAGGCGAGGGCAACGACGAACTCTACGGTGGCGATGGAGATGATATACTCGAAGGCGGCGCAGGAAACGACAGGCTCGACGGCGGGGAAGGCGACGAAACTGATGGTGATACGGCAACATACGAAAACGATGATAAGGGGGTCGTTGTCGCACTAGGTGAAAATGGAGGTGAGGGAACAAGTACAGGAGCAGATGTGGGCACCGACACGCTCATAGACATTGAGAACATCAAAGGCGGTAGCGGCGACGACATAATCGTGGGCGACAACGAAGGAAACAAGCTCGAAGGCGGCGCGGGAGACGACATCGTACAAGGCGGAGGCGGACGCGACGATCTCTATGGCGGCGATGGCACAGACACCCTCTCCTACGAGGGCGAAGATACTGCGGTTGTCGTCAACCTAGCCGGCACGCAGACTTCTGACCTCGACAATATTGAAGGCTTTGAAAATATTATCGGCAGCACCGAAGGCGACACGCTCACGGGCGATGGCGAGGAAAACACCCTAGAAGGCAAGGGTGGCAATGACACCATCAAAGGCGGCGCGGGCGACGACACCATCTACGGCGGCGACGGAGACGATACACGCCTTGACGGTGACGCAGGAAATGACACGATCGCAGGTGGTGAAGGGGACGACGAACTCCACGGCGGCGACGACAACGACATCCTCTACGGCGGAGATAACGCAAACGAGGACAGCGGAGGAACAGGCACGGACTTCATCTATGGCGACGCAGGCGACGACAAACTCTACGGCGGAGGCGGCGACGACACGCTAGAGGGTGGCGCGGACGAAGACGAACTCTACGGCGGCGAAGGGGTAGACATCCTAAAGGGCGACGCAGGCGACGACAAACTATACGGAGGCGACGACAACGATGAGCTCTACGGCGGCGACGACGCAACCGATAACAGCGGCGGCGCAGGCAAGGACGAACTCTACGGAGGCGCAGGCGACGACAAACTATACGGCGGCGGTGGAACAGACACGCTAGAGGGTGGTACGGGTATCGACGAACTCCACGGCGGCGATGACGACGATACCTTGCGCGGCGGCGGCGACAACGACGAACTCTACGGCGATGCAGGCGCAGACACGCTAGAAGGTGGTACGGGTATCGACGAACTCCACGGCGGTGCGGACGGAGACATACTCAAGGGCGACGAGGGCAACGACGAACTCTACGGCGATGCAGGCGACGATACGCTGGAGGGAGGCGCAGACAACGACGAACTATACGGAGGAGACGGGGGAGACATCCTCATAGGCGGTACAGGCAACGATAGGCTTGAGGGTGACGATGAGGCGGGCGGAGGCGCAGACACGCTAGAAGGCGGCGCGGGCGCAGACATCTATGTCTATCACTACATAGGCACGGCTGTCGGTAGAAAGGACGGAATCGACACCATCAACACAGAGACAGACAGCGGCAACACCATCCGCATCGTAGTCGACCCCAATCAAGACGCTTGGGGAGTAGGTGAGGGAATCTATTTCGCAAAGCATTATACCGACGACTCTGATCCTAGTACTGAAGTGACGGCGCAGGTGCGTCTTTTCTTCGATGCCGACAACTACATCGTTTTGACCAGAGCCGACCTCGATAGCAACGGAAACGCTGACGGCGGCACTTCAAAGTTCAAACTGGAAATTCAAGATGCCCTCGGCAATGATCTAACGCCAAATTCTCTGAAAAATGCCGAAGGTGTACTCAATCCCGCCGCGGCTCTACAACTTGAATACGATGCCTTTGCCAACCCCCCGCCCCCGCAGATTCATACCTACTTGTCTGGCGGTAGCAATTCAGACTTCGATGAAAAAGGCGAGGTGGTCATAGTTATCGATGCTTTGAATTTGGGCGACGCTTTTACGATACAAGATTTGTTGGCGAGCGGAAAATTCTCTTACGAAGAGAGCGGCGGCAAGATCGTTCTCACCTTTGGCGACGGCAGTTCGGGTTCGCTCACACAGACGGTCACCCTCAACAGCTCGCCACCTAATATCACCATAACAGACGGTAGCGCAACGGTAGTAGACAATGAAGTGGTGCTAACGGGAGACACCACAACGCTGGAGTATGCAGCAGATGCACTCCCCCCCAATAACCTCATCGGGATATTGGATGGATATACCGTCCGCGCTCCCGATCAAGTCGAAGCCGACACTTACCTCGTCTTGGGGTCGTCCGCCACAGGCGAGACAGCCGACTTCTCGGCACTATCGGAGGCTGTCGTCCTTGATCTTGCCAACGCCGAGAGAACAGGAATGGTTGGAACGCGTAAAATCGCCGTCATAGATATCGAAAACATCGAAGGCGGTAGCGGCGCAGACATACTCACCGGCGACGACACTGCCAACATCATCACTGGTAACGCGGGCGGAGATACCTTGAGGGGAGGCTTGGGCGGAGACACGCTCATCGGCGGCGAGGACACAACCGACAACAGCGGAACAGGCAACGACGAACTCTACGGCGACGAGGGGGCAGACAATCTATACGGCGGCGGCGGCGAAGACATCTTGCACGGCGGCGATGACGGCGATACCTTGCGCGGCGGAGACGACGACGACATCCTCTACGGCGGCGACGACGCAACCAACAACAGCGGCGGCGCAGGCGCGGACGAACTCTACGGCGGCGCAGGCAACGACGAACTCTACGGCGGAGGCGGCAACGACGAACTCGACGGCGGAGGCGGCGAGGATACGTTAGAAGGCGGCGCGGGTACAGATACGCTCACCGGCGGCGCGGGCATAGACACCTATGTCTATCACTACACAACCGCAAGACAAGACGGAGCAGACACGATCCAGGCGGAGGTCGAGACAGATACCAACATTATCCGCATCGTCGTCGATGCTAGTGCTATCACCTCGGGCACGACTTGGAGTGACTTGATAGAGATAGATAGGGATACAACTACCGACAAGCTGACCTTGACCATGAAGGGCAGTATCACAGGTCATACCATCGAGCTGACCCTCAGCAATGTTATAAGCGGCAGGTTCTCCATTGAGTTCGCCAGCACCTCGACAGGGATAGCCACCATCATCGAGGACCTGAAAGGCTTGGTAGATAAAGTTTTCGTGCCAAGCACAACAACTGGTGCTGATGTTCTAAGGGTCTTGCCTCTAGTCACGCGCGAGGTTACAGGAGATCCCCAAGATACCGTTTCTTTTGAAGACTTTGACTCTGACTATTCGGTTGCTCTCAACCTTGCCGATCCCAATCCGCAAGCCGTCATTACCCACACGACCCTTGATCGACAATCAGTCAAGGTCACAGAAGTGCTAAACATCATCGGTAGCGGCGGAGCAGACACGCTCATAGGCAACAGCGGAGGCAACAGGATCGACGGCGGCGACGGAGCAGATACCATCGAAGGCGGAGCAGGCGACGACTTCCTCTACGGCGACGCGGGAGACGATATCCTTACGGGTGGAGCAGGCGCAGATACCATCTACGGCGGCGCGGGCGACGATATCATCAAAGGCGGCGTGGGTGTCGATACACTTCTCGACGGCGGAGTCGGTGGATCAGACACCATCTCCTACGAGGACGAGACTGATGCAGTTGTTGTCAACCTACTCGGCATGCAGACTTCTAACAGCGACACGACCATCGCTAACTTTGAAAATATCATCGGCGGCTCTGGTGGCGATACGCTAACGGGCGACGGCACTGCCAACCGCCTAGAAGGTGGGGTAGGCACGCTCGGCGAAACAGACACGCTCACGGGCGGCGTGGGCGCGGATACCTATGTATATCACTATACAGCTACAAGAAAAGACGGAGCAGACATCATCACAGCAGGGGAGGATACAGGCAACATCCTTGAAATCCATGTCGACGATCCATCAACAGCATGGAGCGTATCTACGGAAGTCCTTACGCTAAACGAGCCGACAGGGTTGATAAGATTTGATCGGCATGACTCTGACAATGTGCGCCTCGTCTTCGACACAAACACTGGCGATCCTGCAACCAACGCCGACGCTAACAACTATATCGTTTTAAACAAAGCCGATCTTCGCGACGCAAAATTCTCTCTGCAACTCTTCGATCTCGACGGTGCGTCAATCCCGCTGATTGATGCGGGAGTTGTTGCAACAGCATTCGATGCATACGAGGCGAACATCCCTGCGGACTTCGTCTACCCCAATGCGCTCGTTGAGCAAGGTAGCACTCTCGGCGGCGAGTATATTGTCGAGTTGTCCGCTCTCGCCGACGACATCACCCCCGCCTTCAGCGCTGCCACAACGCTAACAGATCTTTTGGCTTCCGGTCGCGTCGCCTTCTTCAGGACGGGCGATAATGGCGAGCATGTGAAAATAGTCTTTGTAAATGCCGACGGCAGCTACGATGCCACAAACTCTCTGACCTTTACGGATGTCTATGATGCAGGAGGCAATCTGCTCGACGCTTTCAGAGACTTGAAAATCATTTTCCGCCAAGATGGTAGCCAGTTTGAAGTTTCTACTTTCGGAACAGACCTTGAGGGTTTGACGGTAACGGAAACGATAGCGGGAACGGGAATCGTGGTTGCTGGCGACGATGCCTTCTTTATCAATGGCGACGGCACAACAACGAATGCAAACTTCGCAACCTTGCTGGATGTCGACAAGACGCTGGAAGTCATATCTATTGAGGGTGGTGTGTTGCTGGCTGTCGTCAGAGACACAGCAACCCCCCCGAATCTTGTCGGGAGCTATATCTTACGCAATGTCGATACGATCACGGGCGGCGACGGCGACGACAGCCTAACGGCAGACGATACGGGCATAATCCTCAAAGGCGGAGACGGTGTAGATACGCTCACAGGCGGCGCGGGAGTAGACATCTTGGAAGGTGGCGTAGGCGGCGATACCTTGCGTGGCGGTGGCGAAGACGACACCTTGCGCGGCAACGAAGACAACGACATGCTCTATGGAGAGGCGGGCAGCGACACCCTTGAAGGAGGCTTGGGCATAGACACGCTCGACGGCGGCGAGGGAGACGATACCCTTAAAGGCGGCGACGGCGATGATATCTATATCTTTAACGCACAAAGCGGCTCGGACACCATAGAAGATGCAGATGGTGACAATATCCTGCGTTTTGATGACGCTACAGGTTTGGGATACTTCACCTCCTTCGCGCTCGCTAGCGATGGCACTTTCACGATCACATACGGTGCTTCCTCCTCCATATTGACCATCTTGAATTTCGCGCCAGAAAATTTCGTCTTCCAGGGAACGGGTGGTGTTCTCCTCAATATCGTGCTGGGGACAGCGGGCGGCGACATATTGTCAGGGAGCGTGGGAGATGTTGCTGATTACCAACTCGGCTTTGCGGGCGACGACACGCTAGAAGGTAGCGCGGGCGCAGATACGCTCGATGGCGGCGCAGATGAGGATACGGTGAGCTACAACAGAGTTGACGCTACGGAGGGTGTTCAGGTCGATCTATCTGGCAACACTGCCAATACAGGCGGAGACGCAACAGGCGATACGCTTCTGAACATTGAAAACATCTTCGGAAGCATCCACGACGACATGCTTACGGGCAACGGCGAGGGCAACCAGATCGCAGGTCTAGCGGGCAACGACGAAATCCATGGCGGTGCAGGCGACGACTTCCTCTACGGCGGCGATGGCGACGACATACTTGAAGGTGGCGAGGGGGAAGACACGCTCGACGGCGGCGCAGATACAGACACCGCAAGCTACGAAAGCGCTGCTGGGGGGGTCACTGTCGATCTCGGTGAAACGGGAAAACAGACAGTAGGATCAGGAGATGCATTAGGCGACACGCTCACAGGCATCGAGAACCTCATCGGAAGCAAATACGGCGACACGCTAACGGGTGACGAGCTCCTCACCAACTCCCACACCCTACAAGGCGGCGCTGGCGACGACATGATTACAGGTGGTGGGGGCAACGACTTCCTCTACGGCGGCACGGGTGCAGTAGACGAGACAGGGACAGGCGACGACACCATCGACGGCGGCGCAGGCGCGGACACGCTAGAAGGCGGCGACGGTACAGACACGCTAACAGGCGGCTTGGGCGTGGATACCTATGTCTATCACTACATAAACACGCCTGACGGTAGAAAGGACGGCGTCGACACCATCACGGAAGCCGACGAGTTGAATTTAATGGGAGCTGCCCAAGTCATCAACACCCTCGAACTCCATGTCCAATCCCTCGCAGGTGCGTGGACACCCGATCTGACACCTGAGACGGAAGACTTACCGATAGGTTTGATACGCTTCCATACAGAAGACATCGACCCTTTTGGCACGGTGCGCCTCGTCTTCGACACAGACGACAGCGACCCCGCTACCAACGCCGACTCTGACAACTATATCCTTCTCAAGACAAGCGACATCACCAATGGAAGATTCAAACTAACAATATTTGAATCCGATCCCTTGACAGCCCCGATGAGTGTTGAGGTAGCACAACTCCAAGAAGCCTACACAGCCTTCGCGCGTGTTAATGCGCATACAGACTTTACCTACGTCCCCAGCGCCGATCCTGCCAACGAGATAGAGGTGCTAGAAGCTGCTCTTGACGACAGTTTCTTCATCGATCTCTCCGCGCTCATCCCCGACTTTGGTACCAGCGGCAGTTTGTCCGATCTTTTGGCTTTAGGTCGCATCGCCTTCTTCAAGACGGGTACAGACTTGAAAATCATCTTTGTGGACGGAAGTGGCGAAATCGATGCTACAAACTCTCTGACCTTTAAGGATGTCTATGATGCAGGTGGCAACCCGATAGCAGATTTCGCCGCCTTGTCGGTCATCTTCCGCGACAGCTCTTTCAATGAGGTGCCATCCTCCGTGTCAGGGTTCGCAGCAGACCTCGCGGGTGTGACGGGAACAACGATCAATGGCGACACCTCCTTCTTCATCGACGGCGAGGTCGGCGACGACACGCGGGCAGACTTCTCCTCCTTGCTGACTGGCGGTAGGACGCTGACAGTCACACCTATTGAGGGTGTGGACGGAGTGTTGCTGGCTGTCGTCAAGGATGGGACAGATGTTTTCAAGAGCTACACGCTACGCAGCGTCGAGACGATCACGGGCGGCGATGGCGACGACACGCTCGCGGGCGATGCGGGAGAAAATGTCCTCATCGGCGGCTTGGGCGATGATACCTATGTCTTTACCGCAACAAGCGGCTTGGACACCATAGACGATCGCAATGGTGTCAATATCCTGCGCTTTGATGATGCTGCAGGTTTCGAACACTTCATCTCCTTCGAATTCGCTTTCAGCTCGCTCACGATCACATACGGCGCTTTAGACTCCCCCTCGACTTTGACCATCGGGGGTTATACGACAGGAGCTTTCGTATTTCACGATAAGGATGGGAATGTTATCAATATCCTGCTGGATACAGATGAGAACGACTTCCTGGTGGGAGATGCCGCAGAAAACGAATACTTGGCAGGTTTGGGCGGCGACGACAAGCTCGAAGGCTTGGCTGGTAGTAGCGACACGCTCGATGGTGGCGAGGGAACGGATACGGCTAGCTACGAAAACTTCGCTTTCGTGCAAGGTGTTGTGGTCGATCTTGCGAAGGGTGAGCAGACATCAGAAGGAGATTTGGATAACAAAGACACGCTCAAAAACATAGAAAATGTCATCGGCTCGAATTTCGACGACATGCTCAAGGGCGACGGCAAGGTCAACACGCTCACTGGCGGCATGGGCGACGACATCCTCGAAGGCGGCGCGGGCGCAGATATGCTCGTCGGCGGCGGCGGAAGCGACACCGCGAGCTACGCGGGGTCATTGGATACGGATGGGGATAATTTAGGTGTTGCGGTCAGCTTGGTTGCAGGTGCTTCGAACACAGGCGACGATGCCGCGGGCGACACGTTCACAGGCATCGAGAACCTTAGAGGCTCGGCTTTCGGCGATACGCTAACGGGCAACGACGAGACCAACAGGATAGAAGGCGGTGTAGGCACAGGCGGAGGAATAGACAGGCTGGAGGGAGGCGGCGGTGCCGACACCTTTGTCTATTACTACACAGTCGAAAGACAAGACGGAGTAGACGACATCCTTGACACAGTAACGGGAGACACGGACACGCTGGAAATTCGTATCGATGAAAGCAGCTATGATCGGGCCATGGATGTAGTTAACAATTCTACCGAGACCGGAACAGACAAAACCATAGCGACACTCAGAGCCATCGGCATCAATTCTGTCACTACGGAGGATAGCGGCGCTAGCTTCGTCTTTACTTTTGACAACGACAACAAGATCACGCTGCACAGAGACTCTGCGGTATCTCAGATAGAGATGCTCAGTATCGTCAACAACGATGCCCGTGCCGCATCCTTCAATATTATCGAGAGTGATATTAACGCCCTCTTCGATGGTCTCGTCGATATCGTTAACCCTATTGTCTTCAACGACCCCGATCCGACTTTGAGGGTTGATTCGTTCTCGGTAGCCTCAGAAGACTCTGTGTCGTTGGTAGCAGGCGATTTTAATGATGTCCTCATCGACATATCTGGCTGGTCTGCTACGGGCGCGGATGCCATCGCTACACTGGCGGACATGTTGGCGTTATCAGACTTTACTTTAACGAAAGACGGAAACAATCTCGTTTTAACTTTCGGTGGCAGAAAAGATAGCGAAGACAATGATGTTGCTGACCTAACGCTCACGATTACGGATGCTTACATTGGTGATGCGATTCAGGACTTCGTCAAGGGCAAGGAGATCACCTTCCGCTACGGTAGCGGTAATGCGGATACATTCACATGGGACACGGACAGCATCCTCTACGCGCCTACTAGGACAGAAGGCGGGGAGGATATCTACGAGTTCAATCAAGGAGACACCTATGCTGTTGAGGATCCGACCCTGACAAACGACCAGGTCGCCGATCTCAGCGCAACATCTGGGGGTATCTCTGAAAGAGTTCAAATCTCGTCCAACGACGATAGTACTTTTACCGTTGAAGTGACACGCCCTATTGCTCTCGGGTTCACCCCCTATGCCAGTTCCGATGAAGGTAGTCCTCTGAGGTTTCCTCTTCCGTCAATTGTTCTGAAGGACTTCGATACCATCGTAGGTAGCACAGGGTTCGACTTGCTGAGAGGAAACAATGTAGCCAACATCTTCAAAGGAGGAGAAGGGGGCGACTGGATCGAAGGAGCTGGTGGTGACGACACGCTTGAGGGCGGTGCAGGCGATGATGTGCTAATTGGTGGACTGGGCGACGACACGCTTGAGGGCGGTGAGGACGATGATATGCTTATGGGTGGCGTGGGCGAAGACACGCTAACGGGCGGTGATGGCGCAGACACCTATGTCTATCACTACATATACTCGCCTGGCGGGAGCAAAGACGGCATCGACGAGATCACGGAAGCAACAGAGGTAGGAGTCGTCAACACCATCCGCATCATTGTTGACGATTCTGTAACAAGGACCACATGGAGCGATTGGATAGTGGTGGCGCAAGATCCCGACAATGCCAAAGATGTAAGATTGAACATGATTAGCGCCTTGAACGACCCGGACACATTTCATTACATCATCCTGAAAGATGCTAATGATCTTATTAATATAAGAAACTTCGAGATCGAATTCGCTCGTTTAGCAGATCCTAATACCGTCATCGACACACTCTCTGCCAGCGACTTGAGTACTGAGCTGTTTGGAGGAGAAACCATCGTTGGCAGCATCGGCTTACCCGACACTCTTGAGGTCGTCCCTGGAGATACAACCTCAGTTGCAGGAAACGACGGAGAAGAAGATACCATTTCGTTTGCAGCCTTCGACGATACCTATGAGGTTGATCTCTCCCTCATTGACGGCGACGGTGATGCTACAATTACCCACGCTACCAATCCCCCCCAAAACGTCAGGGTTTCCAATGTGCGTCACATCACGGGTAGTGGTGGCGACGACACGATCACGGGCGATGGCGTAGACAACACACTTAAAGGTGGCGAGGGCGACGACGAACTTGGCGGCGGCGCGGGAGACGACACGCTCGACGGCGGCGAGGGCGACGACATCCTTGACGGCGGCGTGGGAGACGATACGCTTGAGGGCGGCGTAGGCATCGATACCTATGTCTTTGACGGAACAAGCGGCGAGGACACGATCACAGAAGATGCGGAGAACGTTTCCAACATTCTGCACTTCAAAGACGCGACAGGCGGAGCAAATTGGCAGGAAGACTTCACCTTCACGCTCAGCACGCTTGGCGGCGTAGATACTCTCACGATCGACTTTGACGACGGCACTAGCAGTTCGACCGTGAATATTATTGACTACACAAAAGACAGATTCGAATTTCGCTACGGAGCAGGAGGTTCGACAGATATCCTCAATGTCGAGCTGGGGACGAATGGCAACGACGAGGGGGGCGAACCATTATTGGGGACTACAGGAGACGACTACCTGGCAGGCTTCGACGGGACAGACAGGCTCACAGGAGGCGGCGGAGACGATTGGCTCGTTGGCGGGCTCGGCACGGATACCTATGTCTTTGGAGGAGTAAGCGGAGAGGACACCATCATAGAAAAAGATTCTGGCGGCAACAGCATTCTGCGCTTCACAGACGCGACAACCGCAGTAGGTTGGCAGAACCAATTCACCTTCTTGCTCGACAGCACAGGCAAAAACCTCACGATCAACTTTGAAAATGGCGCTTCGGCATCGACTATAAAAATCAACGATGTCTTCGATGCAGGAACTTTCCAAATACAGGGAAATGGTGGCGATGCTCTCTCTGTCATGTTTGGTACAGAGGCAGGAAGCACGGACGGAACCACATTGACAGGGAGTACAGCACCAGACAGTTCATACTTGCTCGGCTTTGGCGGAGACGACATCTTTGTGGGTACCTCAGGCTCAGATACTTTCGACGGCGGCGACGGGGTCGATACGGTGGACTACTCCGCCTCCACCGACGATATTAAGGTCGATCTCTCTGGAGACACTCTCAATACAGGCGTGTTGGTTGCAGATGACATATTTATTGACATAGAAAATGTCGTAGGAGGTTCGGGTGCAGACACGCTCGCGGGCGACGACAAAGACAACATACTCACAGGTGGAGCGGGCGACGACATGCTCATGGGCGGTGCGGGCGACGATACCTATATCTACAATGCAGGCGATGGAAAAGATTTGATCACGGACATCGAAGGTGTCAATACGATCAAAATCTATGTGTCCGACGCTAATCTTCAGAACCAGATAGACGCAGTAACCTTTACAAAAAATAACTTCTTTCACGAGCTCACTCTAATAGTGGGCGACTTAGATTTGGCTGATGGGAACCGCATTAAGGAAGATGACAATGCCAATGTCGATAGCGTATTACGCTTTGCTTTTGGACCTGACGATATCGTCGACATCCAAGGCAAGGGTATTGAAGCAGGTGCTATCTCCATAGAATTTATCAGCACAACAGACGCATCAGTGGGGACGATTAGTGCTGCCACATTGAAAAATATCTACTTTCCCGCCCAAGATTTCACCTACTCCGACGGTGGAGATGCTACTTTTTCAGGAACAGGGGCTGTGACCATCGATGTCGATGGCTTGGGGATTGTTTTTGCAGCGACGGATGATACTTTAGACAAGCAGCTCAAAGTCTTGTTGCAGAGCGGAAAGTTCTCTTACGAAGTGACCGCGGGTAAAACCATTCTCAGTTTCGGCGAAAAAGGCAACTCAGCTCTTCCTATACAAACGGTCACCATGCTCGACTCGCAGACTGAAATAGTTTTCGAAAACGGAGGTGCAGAAACAGAATTGAAATTCACGGACACGAGCCCGAAGAGCTTCTTAGAGGCTTTGGACGAACTTACTATCCTTCACACTGAACAACTCGACGACGCTGGGCTCGTCGGCAATTATCTGGTATCAGGCACGACAGGAACAGGCGACACGGCGGACTTCTCAAATGTGGCGACAGCTAGTATCGTCATCGATCTTGAGGCTGGAACGGGGCTACTTAACTTTACCGACCTTGTCCGAGTGCTCAACATCGAGAACATCATCGGCGGCGGCGGCGCAGACACGCTTAAGGGCGACGACAACGACAACATGCTAGCGGGCGGCGCGGGCGACGACACCCTCACCGGCGGCGCGGGCGACGATATGATTTCAGGTGATACGGGCGACGACACCCTTGAAGGCGGCATGGGTACAGACACCCTAGAGGGCGGCGCGGGCGCAGATACCTATGTCTATCACTACATAAATGGAGGCAGACAAGACGGAAAAGACACGATCAACACAGAGGGGACTGCGGGCAATATCATCGAAATCCATGTTGCCGACAATACCTTCAAATGGGGCAATGGCGAAGATATCTATTTCGCTGTGCACAAGGTGGGCGATGTTATTTCCGATACCCTAGTGCGCATCGCCTTCAAAGGCGATAGCGACAACTACATCGTCTTGAACAGAGTCGACCTCGATAACAACGGAGATATTGACGCGGGAGATTCAAATTTTGAACTGGAAATCGTTCATGAAAACGATTCATCGACCGTATCGATATCGGCAGCAGATCTCAATACCGCTTACGACGATTTTCTTATCAGCATAACCCCTAATATCTACGACTACGCTACAGCTGCCAATACCGTCTCTTATAACAATATGGGAGCTGTGATCATCGATATCGGTGATATCGGAACGGATCTTGGCTTGGGGCTTACTTTGGGAGGGACAGATCTGCAGGCAGACCTCACAACCTTGCTGTCGAGCGGACAATTCTTTTACGAAGTGGATACGCTCAATAACAAGATCGTTTTCACCTTCGGTGGCAAAGAAATCACGCCAGGAGTCTTATCAGAAGTAAAGACGCTCATGATTAACAACGCCCCACACCCTGACATCACTTTCCAAAATGGAGGTGAGGACACCACATTGTTGGAATTCACGAATGACGGGATGAATTTCCTAACGCTTGCTGATGTCTATACTCTCCGTGCGAATGCGGACAATAACTACATCGTCACCCTCACCGATATAGAAGACATAAATTTGATCGTAGGTTCTTCAGTAGTTGGACAAGACGACACGGCGGATTTCTCAGCATTCACGACTACTGTATTTGCCGATCTTGCAGGTAGAGCAATACAAAACGGTGCAGCTGCTATTGTCAACATCGAGAACATCATCGGCGGAAGTTCCTTCGACGTACTCACGGGCGACAAGCAGGATAACAAATTAGAAGGTAGGGCAGAGGCTGACTACTTAGTAGGTGGCGGAGGCAACGACATCTTGGAAGGCGGCGATGGAGACGACTTCCTCTACGGCGGCACTTTATCCGACGATACAGAGATAGGAGAAGACACGCTGGAAGGCGGCGCGGGAGCAGACACCCTCACGGGCGGCTATGGCGCGGATACTTATGTCTATCACTACACAACCGCAAGACAAGATGGCGCGGACATGATCACGGAAGTCGATGAGCTGGCTGTCGTCAACACCATTAGGATCTATGTCGACGGCACGAACGCATGGGGCAGTGGAATCGCTTTCAAGACTGGCGACGACAATCATGTGCGCATTGCCTTCGAAGATGCCGATACCAACTCCATCCTCTTGTCTAAGGACGATCTTGTGAACGAAAGATTCCAACTGGAAATCATGAAATCCGATGGCACGATCGACAACACTATCGACGAGGCGAGCGAACTCAAGACGGCTTACGAAGATTTTGTAGCTGCGAATACCGATCAAACATATTCCTACGATACTGCAGGCACAACTGCCTCTCTGACGAGTACAGGGCCCGTGGAAATCGATCTTGGTAGTTTGGTCAACTTTACAGGGATAACGGGTTTCGACGCTCAACTAGAACATTTGCTGGCGAGCGGAGAATTCTCTTACGAAGTGACTGCAAGCACGATCGTTTTCACCTTCGGCGGCAAGAATTTCGGCGAGCCGGGTAGCGAGATAGAAAAGACGCTCACGATTAACAACCCGTCACCCAATATCAAGTTTGCAGGCACAGGCTTAGATATAGCAAGCACAGACTTGGAGTTTACGGCTGGTAACTTCATAACGATGTTGAATGACTATACTATCAATGCGGACGACTTCTACGCGGTCATCGACGCAAACAAAGGCGACGCTTACCTGATCTCAGGCTCCTCTGCCGACACGGACGATACGGTGAGTTTCTCATCGGTGACGACGGATGGTGTCGTGCTCAATCTTGCGAAGAAGACGGGCATGTTGGACTCGCATGTCGTGAGGGTTGACAACATCGAGAACATCGTAGGTTCCAATCAGGCCGACACGCTCACGGGCGACGACAATGCCAACACGATCGAAGGCGGCGTTGGCGACGACATCCTCACAGGCGGCGGAGGAGAAGACACGCTAGAGGGCGGCGATGGCGCGGATACCCTCACGGGCGGCGAGGGAGACGACATCCTTCAAGGCGGCGCAGGCGCGGATACCTATGTCTTTAGCGGAGCAAGCGGCGAGGACACCATAACAGAAGATGCGGAGGATATTTCCAACATTTTACGCTTCGAAGATGTGACAGGGTTGGAAGACTTCACCTCCTTCACGCTCGACAGCGGCGGCACAAAACTAACGATCGTCTTTGGCAGCAATACAGTGATCATTGATGGTTATACAAAAGCCAGGTTCGAATTTCAGTATGGAACAGCAGGAACGACCACAACCTTCAATGTCGAACTGGGGACAGCGGGTGTCGACACCTTGTCGGGGAGCGCGGAAGAGGACTACCTGCTCGGCTTTGCAGACGACGACATCCTTATGGGCAGCGCAGGGGCAGACACGCTCGACGGCGGCGGAGGTAGCGGCGATACGGTGGATTACTCCGCCTCCACCGATGCTGTCACCGTCGATCTAAACGTTATAGGCGATGCAAAACCCTCTGGCGGAGACGCAGAAGGCGACACGCTTAAGAATATTGAAAACATCATCGGCTCGGATAATACTGTGACGGGAGACACGCTCACGGGCAGTGGCTTTCAAAACACCCTCCAAGGCGGCGCGGGAGACGACAAACTCTACGGCAACAGAGGAAACGACACGCTTGAGGGTGGCGATGGCAACGACACGCTCGACGGAGGCGTGGGCGCAGACACGCTTGAGGGCGGCGCGGGAGACGACACGCTCGATGGCGGCGATGGAGCAGACACGCTTGAGGGTGGCGCGGGAGACGACACGCTCGATGGCGGCGTGGGCGCAGACACATATATCTATAACTACATAGATGGAGGCAGCCAAGACGGAAAAGACACGATCACAGAGGTGGATGGGGGCAATATCATTGAACTGCGTATTTCCTCCAGCGATACTATCAAATGGGGTGTAGGCGAGCTTATCTATTTCAAGACTCACGATAATGACAAGGTGCGCATTGACTTCGGGGGCGGCTTGACCGATTACATCATCTTGGATAGGAACGATTTAAGTAATGGCAACGAAAGGTTCACCTTGAAAATTCAAGATGTGGACGGCAACGATATCGTAGGTGCCGACGCTCCTGCTGACGCAGCGGAGCTGAGTGCCGCTTACATCGCGTTTGCATTGACGGAAGTCCCCCAGGGCGATTACACCTACACAGCGTCGGGAACAAACACAGATAAGCTAGCTGGGGGAGCTTTTAACATCGATATCAGCGCGCTGATAGTTTTTAATTCTTCTGATACCAAGGAGATGCAACTCCAAAAGTTGCTGGCGAGCGGACAATTCTCTTACGAAGTGAATGCCGCCAACCAACTCGTTCTCACCTTCGGCAGAGGTAGCACTAAAGAGACGCTCACGCTCGACAACGGTAACCCGCTACCCGATATCACTTTCGTAAATGTAGATGTGCCCACAAAATTGGTGTTCAAGACCATAGGAACGTCAAACTTTCTAACGGAGTTGAATGCCCTTACTATCAATGATCTCGATGTTCCAATTACCGATGCCGAGCTGAGCGTAAATTATCTTGTAGCAGGTACCGATGGGCCGAGCGACACGGCAGATTTCTCAATGGTGACGGGTGCGCTCGATCTCAACCTTGTGACGGGAAAGGCAACCTTGAACGGAAACATTGCGGGGCTTGGCAATATCGAAAACCTCAATGGCGGCAGTGGCGACGACACGATCTTGGGCGACAGCAATGCCAACACGCTCGATGGCGGCGCGGGCAACGACACCTTGGAAGGTGGCGAAGGCGCAGACACGCTGCTGGGCGGCGCGGGGACAGATACGGCGAGCTACGAAAATTATGTAAGGGCTGGCGGCATTACAAATGGTGTCACCGTAGATCTCCGCCGCAAAGGTTCTTTTGCGCAGGTGGATGACTTCAATAGTAGAGTTGATAACGGAGACGCAGCGGGCGACATGCTTACGGACATTGAAAACATCATCGGCTCGAATCACAACGACATCCTCAGGGGCGACGACGACACCAACATGATCGAAGGAGGTTTGGGCGACGACTTCCTCTACGGCTTCGATGGAGTAGACACGCTAAAAGGCGGTGCGGGTAGAGACGAAATCCACGGCGGCGCGGGAGAAGACGACCTCGACGGCGGCGCAGACGAAGACACCCTCTCCTACAATAACGAGATTATAACTAAGATTATAGCTGGAATTGCTGTTGGAATTGGGATTGATGTTGATCTGGATGTAGGAGGCGAACAAAAGGCGTACAACTATGTGGAGGGAGCGCGTGACACTGAGCGCGACACGATCTCCAACTTTGAAAATGTGGTCGGCACCCAATACGACGATATACTAAGGGGCAACGCGGGGGACAACACACTCGAAGGCGGCTTGGGCGATGATATCTTGGAGGGTGGCGCAGGCAATGACAGGCTGTTAGGTAGCAGCGGTAGCGATACGGCGAGCTATGAAAACTCCAATGCTTTTGTCGAGGTCAGTCTTTTGAGTGGGGGTACTATTAGAGGCGGACACGCAGCAAACGACATGCTTCTGAGTATCGAAAATCTCATCGGCTCGGATCACAACGACATCCTCACGGGCGACGACAAAACCACCCTCGGCGAGACCAACAAGCTCGAAGGCGGCTTGGGCGACGATATGATACACGGCGGCTTGGGCGACGATATCCTCGATGGCGGGGGCGGATCAGACACCCTCTCTTACGCGGGCGAGGGCAAAGGGGTTGCCGTCGATCTAAGAGTGGACATTTTGTTGGGCATAACACAGACGGCAAGAGACTATGTAGCTGGTGTTGTTCAGTTCAGGCGCGACACGATCTCCAACTTTGAAAATGTGATCGGTAGCACGAAGGACGATAAGCTAACGGGCGACGGCGGAGTCAACAAGATCGAAGGCGGCGCGGGCGACGACGAAATCGACGGCGGCGCGAGCGACGACACCCTCTACGGCGGCGCAGGAGCAGACACGATCATGGGCGGCACAGGCGACGACACGATCGAAGGCGGCGAGGGCGACGACATACTCGACGGTGGCGCAGGAGGCGACATACTAGACGGCGGCGGCGGCAGCGATACGGTGGACTACTCCGCCTCCTCCAACGCTGTCATTGTCGATCTTTCTGACACGAACCTTGCAGGCGAGGTAAAACCCTCTGGCGGAGACGCAGCAGGCGACACGCTTAAGAGTATTGAAAACATCATCGGCTCGGATGATACTGTGACGGGCGACACGCTCACGGGTAGTGGATTTGCTAATATGATCGACGGCGGTGCGGGCAACGACGAAATCTACGGCGGCGCGAGCGACGACACCCTCTACGGCGGCACAGGAGACGACATGCTCGACGGCGGCGCAGGAGCAGACACGATCATGGGCGGCGAGGGCGACGACACGATCAAAGGCGGCGCAGGCGACGACGAACTTCACGGCGGTGCGGGCACAGGCGACACCATCTCATACGCGGGCGAGGTTAGTGCGGTTGTTGTCAACCTCAACGACGGAGGCACGCAGACCTCTACGCTCGACAGCACTATTGACGGCTTTGAAAATATCATCGGCTCGGATGATACTGTGACGGGCGACACGCTCACGGGCGACAGCGGAGTCAACAAGATCGAAGGTGGCGCGGGAGACGACATACTCGACGGTGGCGCAGGAGGCGACATGCTAGACGGCGGCGACGGCAGCGATACGGTGGACTACTCCGCCTCCACCGACGCTGTCACTGTCGATCTCTCTGACGCTGATGCCGAGGAAGACGGAGACGCAGCGGGCGACACGCTTAAGAACATCGAAAACCTCATCGGCTCGGATAATACTGTGACGGGCGACACGCTCACGGGTAGTGGCTTTCAAAACATTCTCCAAGGCGGCGCGGGAGACGACAAACTCTACGGCAAGAGAGGAAACGACACGCTTGAGGGTGACGATGGAGACGACACGCTAGACGGAGGCGTGGGCGCGGACACGCTTGAGGGCGGCGCGGGAGACGACATGCTCGTGGGTGGCACAGGCGCAGACATCTATGTCTATCACTTCACAACCGCAGGAACCGTACGGAAAGACGGCATCGACACGATCACGGAGGTGGATGCGGATAACATCATTCGCCTCTATGTCGACAACCCTGCAACCGCTTGGGGCGCGGGTAATACTGTCTATTTCGAGCATGACCCCCTCGACCTCAACAAGGTGCGCATCGCCTTCGATGCCACCAACTACCTTGAGTTCGATTCGGCTGATTTCGTGGCTGAAAGATTCAAACTGGAAATCTACAACGCAGCCACGGGTATAAAAACAGAACTCACGGATATTGACGAGGCTGCTGAGCTCGCGGAAGCTTATCGTGAGAGCAAGCCCAAGTTTTACACCTACGGTGGAAGCGATGATGCCGACCTGACGGGTACAGGGAAGGTGACTTTCACTATCGACGGTTTGCTGACGGGTCTAACTAAATTCTCTCCACCCACGACTCTTGACGATCAGATTAAGGAGTTGCTGTCGAGTGGAAGGCTCTCTTACGAAGTGAAGGGCGAAGATACCGTGGGTGATGCTTCCGACGACCAGCTCATTCTCACCTTCGGCGATGGCACTACGGAATTTCCCGTAGAGACCGTTACCCTCAGTCTTGAGACGCCTGAGGTTGAATTCGCAGGCACGCTGTTGGACTTCACTTCTTTCGATGCCTTGCGCTTGAAGCTGACTGCCTTTGCTGTAACTACGCCTAACGCTGATGGCAATTACGAAGTCGGAGACGATATTTTCCTTATCGAAGGCTCTGATAGGACGGACGATACGGCGGACTTCTCAGGAGTGAGCGTTGCTGTTGATATCGATCTTGAGGCTGAAGAAGGAACCTTGTATAACACGCCACCAACCCGAGTCATTGTGCGCTACATTGAGAACCTCATCGGCTCAGCTCAGGACGATATCCTCACGGGCGATGACAAGGATAACATCCTCGAAGGCGGCGACGGAGCAGATACGATAGAAGGAGGCGGGGGCGAAGATACGGCGAGCTACGAAAACGCCGCTTCAGGTGTCACGCTCGATCTTTCTGACCGCTCTAACGATGTAGGAGACGCAATAGGCGATACTTTTACCGAAATCGAAAGGTTACTTGGCTCGGATCACGACGACACATTTACGGGCGACGGCAATGACAACATCTTTGACGGCGGTGCTGGCAACGACATGCTCACGGGTGGAGCGGGAGCAGACACGCTCGACGGCGGCGATGGGACAGATACGGCGAGCTACACCGGTTCCGACGACGGCGTTGTGGTCGAACTCTATAACATAAACAGTGAAGACGAGGTAACACCCTCTGGCGGCGACGCAGAAGGCGACACGCTTAAGAACATCGAAAACCTCATCGGCTCAGATCACGACGATGTGCTTACGGGCGACAGCGGAGTCAATAGGCTCACGGGTGGCGCGGGAGACGACATCTTGGAGGGCCGTGCGGGAGCAGATACGCTTGACGGTGGCGATGGTAGCGATACGGCGAGCTACAAATCCTCTACTGCTGTTACGGTCGATCTCCGAAATACGGGAAGACAGGGGTCATTCGGAGACGCAGCACAAGACACACTGATTAACATCGAAAATGTCATCGGCTCGGCTGGTGTCGATGCGCTCACGGGCAACGACGGGGACAACATCCTCGAAGGCGGTGCGGGCGGCGACACGATCGATGGCGGCGGGGGTAGCGATACCGTAAGCTACAAAAACGCTGCCGCGGCTGTAGCTGTCTATCTCGGTCAAGGAGAAGCACCTGGTGAATCAGGGGTGCAACAAAACCAATACATTGACAACTTTTTTGTTTTGGGGACAATTTATCAATCTGGAGACGCAGAAGGCGACGAGATTTCGAATATTGAAAACATTATCGGCTCGGATCACGACGACTTTCTCAGGGGCGACAAAAATGACAACATCATTGACGGCGGCTTGGGTGCAGACATAATCTTGGGTGGGAGCGATGGGACAGATACGGTTAGCTACAAAAACTCCGCTTCCGCTGTTACAGTTTATCTTGATGATCTTAGCGCAGAGTCTGGTGGAGACGCAGAAGGCGACAGGCTTTCAGGCATTGAGAACTTCATCGGTTCAAGGTTCGACGACAAATTCAGGGGGACCAGCGGGATCGTAGATAATGTCTTCGAAGGTGGCTTGGGCGCAGACACGATCTACGGCGGCTCAGGTAGCGATACGGCGAGCTATGAAAGCTCCGCCTTGGCGGTCAATGTCGATCTCTCGATCACAGGTGCGCAGGCAGCAAACTACAACCCCCTCGATCTCACCAGCCCCGTCAACGGAGACGCAGTAGGCGACATACTTACGAGCATCGAAAACCTCCTCGGCTCGAAGCACGACGATGTGCTTACGGGCAACAGCGGAGCCAATACGCTCGCGGGCGGCGCGGGCGCAGACACCTTGCAAGGCGGCGGGGGCAGCGATACGGCGAGCTATGAAAGCTCCGCCTTGGCGGTCAATGTCAATCTCGCTAGATCAGGTGCGCAGGAAAATCTGTTCAATGGAGAGGACAACGGAGACGCAGCAGGCGACATACTTACGAGCATCGAAAACCTCCTCGGCTCGGCTTTCGACGATACGCTCATAGGCAACAACGGGAACAACATCCTTACAGGCGGCGCGGGCGCAGACACCTTGCAAAGTGGCACGGGCGCAGACACGCTCGAAGGTGGCACGGGCAACGACATCTTGGAAGGTGGGGATGATACAGACACCTATATCTTCTCAAAAGGACATGACGCAGATACCATCATCGATACACCTGCTGGACTTTCCCCTTCACTTATTCTGCGATTTGAAGGTGTCGGTTATTCTAAGTCCGATTTCACCTCTGCTATCTTTACCAAAGATATTGATGATAGTAATCACCTCGTAATCGACTTGGACTCCGGTGATAACGACAAAATAACAATCGAAAATTTTTATAATGGAGGAGCGGTGTATTCACTCTACATCTCAATCACCGCTACCTCTGATTTCTTTGATGTCGATGCCCTGATTCCTACTTAATCTTGGCAAAGCCTCCACTCACAAGCTTAATCTGTGCTCCAACGCCTCCAGTGCCAACAGCGTAGCCTCCCTCCTCACTGCCTCACGCCCTTCCTCTGTCCTTAGCCGATGCTCCGCAACGCTTATCTCTTCCTCCCCCTTCGCCTCCGCAAACCCCACCCCCACAAAAACTAGCCCAATCTCCTCCTCTCCCGCACGCGCTCCCACTTCCGCCGCCACTCTTCCTACCGCCGCCGCTCCTCCCGCCAGTCCTCCTGCCACTCCCCCTGCCACTCCCCCCGCATAGCCCGTCACAGCCACCCCCAAAAGTCTCCCCCCTCCCCACACTTCCTCCCGCGCAAGCACCCCCCGCACCATCGCGCGCGCAACGCACGCGCTCACCGCTCCCTCGCGCACTAACACCGAGCGCGAAACCCCCAGCAGCCCAATTTTAGCTCCATTCCCGTAACTCACGATCCCCCCCCCGTAGACCCTCGACGCGCCCGCAACCCCCGTCAGATACCCCCCCACCATACCCCCCGTCACAGACTCCGCCGTCACCAATCGAACACCCCCCGCCGCCGCCTTCGCCACAACACGAGACGCAACCCCCAACAGCTCTGCCTCATCCCTCATAAAATTCCATCACAGAAAAAACCTATACCCCACTCCCAACCCCCAGCCCAAAACACCCCCCCCCAACAACACCTCCAAAAGCCACAGAAAGCCTACCGCCCAAACGCCCGCCGCAACATCGTCCAACATCACTCCCCAGCCGTTCTTCCAGCGTCTGTCTAGGTAACTCGCAGGAAACGGCTTGACAATGTCACAAAGCCGAAACAACACAAACGCCGCAGCCCAACCCCACAATCCTCCTAACCCCTTCAGAAAAGCCACAAAAAAATCAACAGGCGAAGCAACCAACGAGGCAAAAAGCGACGCAACAGACGCATCGACAAACAAGGCAGGCACAATAAACGCAGGCGCAAAAACAAGCACCCCCGCCATCGCCGCAAACTCGTCGATCACAATGTCCGAGTGATCCGCTTGTCCCGTGCGCTCGCCGTAGCCCTGCGCGCTAGGAACGCCCAGCGCAAAACTCGCCATCGCCAACAGAGCGCAGCCAACCTTGCCTGCACCCGCAACCTCCAACAAGGCGCAACAAACAACCGCCGCTCCAGATCCCCAAGTGCCAGAGGCAGGACGCAAAAAGCCCACGCCGCCGCAAGTCGCTAAAAAAGTGTTAAAAAAAGAGCGCAGAGAAAATCTTAGTCAACTAAAATTCTTAGCGAACTTCTAGCCGACGCTGCCCTCCAGCGAGATGCCCACCAACTTCTGCGCCTCGACGGCAAACTCCATCGGCAGCGTTTGCAACACCTCCTTGCAAAAGCCGTTGACGATCATCGAGGTCGCGCTCTCTGCGTCCAGCCCGCGCTGACGGCAGTAAAACAGCTGATCTTCGCCGATCCTGCTCGTCGAGGCTTCGTGCTCTACCATAGCACTTGGGTTGCGGCTCTCGATATACGGCACCGTATGCGCGCCGCACCGATCGCCGATCAACAACGAGTCGCACTGCGTGAAGTTGCGCGCTCCCGCCGCCTTCTCGGCAATGCGCACCAAGCCGCGATAGGTTTGATCCGCCCTGCCCGCCGAGATACCCTTCGCGATAATCCGCGAGCGCGTCCCCTTGCCCAAATGCAGCATCTTCGTGCCTGTGTCCGCCTGCTGCCTGTTGTTCGTGATGGCGACCGAGTAGAACTCGCCGCTGGATTCTTCGCCCTGCAAGATGCAGCTGGGATACTTCCAAGTGATTGCAGACCCTGTCTCGACCTGCGTCCAAGTGATGCGCGATCCGTGCCCGCGACACGCGCCGCGTTTCGTCACAAAGTTGTAGATACCGCCGACACCGTTCTCGTCGCCCGGATACCAGTTCTGCACTGTCGAGTATTTAATTTCGCCGCAGCCCAGCGCCACCAACTCGACGACGGCAGCGTGCAGTTGGTTCTCGTCGCGTTGCGGTGCGGTGCAACCTTCCAGATAGCTCACATACGAGGCATCCTCCACGATAACCAAGGTGCGCTCGAACTGTCCTGTGTCGCGCGCGTTAATGCGGAAGTAGGTCGAGAGCTCCATCGGACAGCGCACACCTTTTGGAATATAGACGAACGATCCGTCTGTAAACACCGCCGAGTTCAGGCAGGCGAAGAAGTTATCGTTGTACGGAACGACGCTACCTAGATACCTCTTGACGATATCGGGATGCGTCTTCACCGCCTCTGAGATCGAGCAGAAAACGATACCCTGCTTCGCCAGCTTTTCCTTGTAGGTTGTTGCCACCGAGACCGAATCAAAAACAGCATCCACGGCAACGCCAGCCAACCACTCCTGCTCCTTGAGCGGGATGCCGAGTTTCGCGTAGGTAGCGAGCAAGGTCGGATCGACCTCGTCCAAAGACTTCGGACCTTCCTTTTGTTTCGGCGCGGCGTAGTAGTGAATCGCGTTGTAGTCGATAGGTTTAATCTCCAACTTCGCCCATTGCGGCGCGCGCATGCTCTGCCAGCGTTGGTATGCCTTCAGGCGGAAATCTAAAAGCCATTGGGGTTCTTCTTTCTTCTCCGAGATAAAGCGAACGATACTCTCGTCTAGCCCTTTCGGAGCTTTTTCCATCTCGATTTCTGTCTCGAAGCCGTACTTGTAGCGTTCGGCAGACAGGGCTTGCACTTGGGCAGTGGTCTCGGCAGTAGCTCCGCTCATACTACGACTCTACAAGCTCTCCGCTCGACAAGCAAGCGAAATCTTGCTAGGATCAAAGCATGTCGAAGCGTCAAGATGCTCCCCAAGAAAATCCTTACGACATCGCCATCGTCGGAGGAGGACCTGGAGGCTATGTCGCCGCCATTCGCGCTCGACAATTGGGATTGCACACCCTGCTGATCGAGCGTGAGGCACTAGGCGGAATTTGTCTCAACTGGGGCTGTATTCCTACCAAGGCTCTGCTGCGCACCGCCGAGTTGTGGCGCAGCTTGCAGAAGATGGAGCAGTTCGGCTTGAGCGCAGGAAAAGAGAGCAACTTTGACAGCAAGCGAATCGTTGCGCGCTCTAGGGCTGTCGCTGCCAAGTTGAACGGCGGGGTCGAGATGCTGATGAAGAAGAACAGCGTAGAGGTTCGCTATGGTAATGCGAGATTGGGGGGGAGGGGAGAGATTGTCGTTGCGGAGGCTGCGGGAGGTAAGGGGGAGGTTATCAAGGCGAAGCACATTATTTTGGCTACGGGCGCACGCGCTCGTGAGTTACCTAGCGTTCCGATCGACGGAGATATTGTGTGGGGTTATCGGGAGGCGATGGTCGCCGAGAATTTTCCTAAGCGTCTTCTTGTTGCGGGCGGAGGAGCGATCGGCTTGGAGTTTGCGAGTTATTTCTCGGCTTTTGGCGTTGAGGTGATCGTCGTGGAGGCGGCAGAGCGCATTTTGCTCCACGAGGACGAGGAGGTTGCGGGCATTCTAAAAGCCTACATGGAGAAAGAGCAGGGTATTAAGTTTCTGTTGGGAGTTTCGATCGAAGGCGTAGAAAAGCAGAAGGCGGGAAGTAACAAGGGAGGAGGTGTACTTGTGAAGTTGGGGAACGGAGATACTTTAGAGGTTGATCGTGTTTTATCTGCTGTGGGGGTTGTGGGAAATGTCGAGGGATTGGGGTTAGAAGAGGCGGGGGTTGCGTTCGATAGGGAGCGAGGCGTGATTGGGGTTGACGGATTATTGCGGACGAATGTCGAGGGAATTTATGCGATTGGGGATGTTGCGGGTGCTCCGATGTTGGCGCATAAGGCGTCGCACGAGGGGGTTGTATGTGTCGAGTCGATTGCGGGAGAGGATGTTGCGCCGATAGTAAGGGAGCATATTCCTAGTTGTGTCTATACTTCTCCGCAGGTTGCGAGCGTTGGGATGAGCGCGAGGGCTGCCGAGGCGGAGGGATGTAAGGTAAGGATCGGGAGGTTTCCATTGGGGGCGAATGGGAAGGCGATTGCGATGGGGGAGGAAGTTGGATTAGTTAAGGTTGTGTTTGAGGAGGTTAGCGGGGCATTTTTGGGGGCGAGCATGGTTGGGGGAGAGGTTGTGGAGATGGTGCAGGGATATGGGATTGCTTTGGGGATGGAGGCGACGGAGGCGGAGTTGATGGGGACGATCTTTGCGCATCCGACGATGTCGGAGGCGATGCACGAGGCGGTATTGGATGGATGGGGAAGGGCACTGCATGTGCCACCGAGGAAATAAGACAGATAATTTTTCTGTGGATAACTTGGATTTTGCGGTTGCCTTTGTTGGAGTTTTTCGTAGAGTTGCTAACAACGCACGCGTTTTTGCGCAACAAGCGTATGTGCACGGGAGGATAGAGAGGTGGGGGAAAAATTAGGCGAGCGTATAAAAATTTTCTGTATACGATTAGGGAACAATCTTGTAAATCTCTTTATAGAGTCCATTTATCCTATATTTGCATTGCGATTATTTTTTTTAATCAGTATTTATCGTCATACTTGCTATTTATATTTTTTTGGGTTATTTAAAAGGAGTTACTGCCATTAGCGTTTAGTTTCTTTAGTTTGCTTTGTTTATAGCATTTGGCTTTCTTTGCTTATATCTTGGTCTCCTCTTGCAAAACATCGTGGTCATGAAATCGTTGTTTGTTGCAGTCGTGAATTTTCTCCCCAGCATTTACAGTTTAGCGGAATATCTTATATTTCTGGCTTATATCTTTGCAATCAAAAAAACAGAATTGAAATTATAAAAAAAATATTTCTTCAAACTAATGGAAATTTTCTTGAATTAAAAAAGCAAAGCGAGCCATTGATCCTTCCTCCTTTTGGAGGACAAAAGCATTGCTTTAAAATTGTCAGATACATACGCAGAAAACTTAACATCAAAAGATATTTCTGACAATTATTTGTTGATCCTGTCAAAGGGCTTCATGTTGTAATTGAGAAAATATCGGATGAGAGCAATCCTGTTTTGTACCATATTGCGAACAACAATCCAGTTGGAATTATTTCGAAAGAAAAAATAGCTGAAGAAATGAATGCGCGTGATAAACATTTGCAGATTGTAATAAAAACTGACAAAAATTGATTTTCGCTCGATCTTTTTGAATCTGACGATTGATAGTGCTTTAATGGTTTTTATAACGATTATGAATTTAAAAATATTATGCTAAAAATAAATCTTTTGAAATAACAGCGTTTTTCGTGCTTACAATTTTAATTTAATGAAGATACGAAGTAAATTTCACTCTCAGTATTTTTGGCCAATCAATTTTTGAAACGAACTGATATGTATAAAAAATTAATGCTAAAAGAATTAGAAAAATTTGCAACGTTTTGATTCAAAAGAAGATGTTAAAAATTCAGTTTGGAGAAAAGGTTCATGAATTTAAAAAAACTTTTTTATGACAAACACAATCTAACTGAAAGTCAAATTGAGGTCACTTCCAAAACAGTTATTTTTTTGGATTTCTGGTTAACAAATCTTGGGGAAAAAACTATTCTTAAAAAAAATGTAAGACAATTTATTCTTCTCTTTATAAAACTAAAAATTTAAAAGAGTACTTACAAGAATCTGATAAAAAATCTTGGCTAAAGCGCATTGCGCAAAAAATTATGTGCGTGCGCTTGGTAAACAAGAGGCTACGCGCTTCGCTTCGCTCGTGCGTAGAAAGCGCTAACGCGCTCCGCTGACGCGGGGTCTTTTACGAGGGACTGCGTCCCTCGCGCTCCCTATGCGCAAGACTGCGTCTTGCGAGGGCGAGGGAAACACTAATGCGCTCCCTATGCGCTACGCGCACGATGTTGACCGAACGCGAGAATCCCCTACCGACTATCGTCCTTGTCCCTCTTCACCCGCGTCTCAATCCTGTTAATATACTCCGCAACTTCTTCCTCCTTTGCCTTATTCAGCATCGTCTCTGGACTCTTCGCAACGACCTCCTTCCATACCCTATTCGCCCTCACATCCGCCGTCTCCGCCCCATCCTCATTCCAATTCTCAAAGTTACGCCAATCAGATAAAATAGGCTCGTAAAATGCCTTGTCATACCTCTCTAATGTATGCTCCGCCCCAAAGTAATGTCCCCCCGCACCCACCTCCCGCATCGCATCCATCGCAATAGAATCCTCGTCCGTAGGAAATTTCGCAAACAATCTCGCCATCATCTGCAACATCTCAACATCGATAATAAACTTCTCATACGAAGCAACTAATCCCCCCTCCAACCACCCCGCCCCATGCAGTAAGAAATGACACCCCCCCAACATCGCTCCCCATAAAGACATCTGAGACTCGTAAGCACTCTGCGCATCAGGAGCATTAGACGCATTAACATTCGACGACCTAAACGGAACATTATACATCCGACACAACTGACCCGTCGCAATCGCAGCCTGCGTATACTCAGGAGTCCCAAAAGCAGGAGACCCCGAACGCATGTCAACATTGGAAGTAAATCCTCCATAAACAACACAAGCCCCAGGTTTCACAATCTGCGCCAATACCATGCCCGCCAAAGCCTCCGCATGCTGCTGCGTCAAAGCTCCCGCAATAGTCACAGGTGCCATCGCGCCCGCCAAAGTAAAGGGAGTGACAATAACAACCTGCCCCAACTCCGCCATCACCATAATGCCCTGCGCCATCAACTCGTCTAACTGCAACGGAGAATTCATGTTCACAACCGTATAACAACTAGGCTCTTTCAATAACTGCTCCTCGCTGATACCGCGAATCAAGCGCACGAGCTCGATCGCCTCCTCTATCTCCTTCCTGCGCTGACTGCGCACAAAAGGAACCTTGTCGCTGTGCGTCATATAACAACGAACCGTCTCGACATGCCGCATCTTCACAGGGATATCTAACGGCTCGATCAAAGTTCCTAAAATATGAATCACATCGTAATACTGAGCCATTTTTGCAAGCTCGATAAGCCCCGCCTTGTCTCCGTCACGCCGCCCTCTGTCCAAGTCGGACAAAAACGGCGTTCCCGATACCGTCCCGAACACAACCCGCGAGGACTCTCCGCCCACACCTCCGCCCATCGTTACATTGTTCGTCGGATTTTTTGCATACATCGAAAACTTGCTCGGCGCATGCTTCATCCAAGTATCGATCATCTCGCTAGGAAAACGCACCTGCCAGTTCTCTTCGTCCACCTCCGCTCCCCCTCGCAAGTAGTGCGCTCGCGCCTCCTCCGAGAGCACCTTGATCCCCACCTCCTGTAACAATGTCTTCGCTCGCTCGTCGATGAGAGCAACCTCGTCCGAAGACAAAATCTTCAGCGGAGGGTAGGGGTTCTCCAACTGCACATAAGGCGACGCGACAGGCGCAGCCGCCAAGTTCTCGCGTCGCTCGCGCAATCTTGCGAAACGCTGTTTGCGCCCGCTTGTCTCGGTTCTCGTCATTTTTGTTCTCTCTCCCTTTACAAACAATTGCCTCGCTGGTGAGTAAAGCGTAGAATCATCGACAACAAAAGTCAAAGGAGAGAAAAAAGGAGAAACGCATGACAAGTCCTCTCGAAATGCCAACGCAAGCATCGACTCAAGAATTACCAGATAGGGTTAAGGTTGCGGTGATCGGCGGCGGCGTAGTCGGCTGCAGCGTTTTGTTTCATCTCGCCAAAGCGGGGCTGGAGAATTGCGTGCTATTAGAGCGCAAAGAGCTGACGGCAGGCTCTAGCTGGCACGCGGCGGGAGGCTTCCATGCGGTCAACTCGGACTTGAACATTTCTGCGCTGCAGACATATACGATCGAGCTCTACGACGAGATACAGGAACTCTCAGGGGTGGATGCAGGCATCCACATGACGGGTGGCATCAATATCGCGGCGACGGAAGAGCGGTGGTTGCATTTGCGCTCGGAGTGGGCGCGCCATCGAGTGCTGGGGATCGATTCGGAGCTGATCGATGCCGCCGAGATACGCCGTCGCTGTCCGATCGTCGAGACGCACGGCATCAAGGGAGGTTTGTTCGATCCGAAGGAGGGCTACTTGGATCCCTCTGGCACGACGCACGCCTATGCGAAATCGGCGCAGAAGTTGGGAGGGAAAATTTTCCTGCATACGAAGGTCGAGGCGTTGGAGCAGCGCAGCGACGGCTGGCTCGTCAAGACGGATAGGGGAGAGGTTCTTGCCGAGCATGTGGTGAATGCGGGCGGCTTGTGGGCTCAAAGGGTGGGAGCGATGGCAGGCTTGCGTCTGCCGGTTGTTTCGATGGAGCATCACTACTTGATCACAGAAGCCTTGCCGAGCCTGACCGCGATGGACGAGGAGATCCCTTTCATCATCGACTTGGACGGCGAGGTCTATTTGCGTCAGGAGCATAAGGGTGTTCTCTTGGGTATCTACGAGACTCCCTCGACGGCGTGGGCGGTCGAGGGCGCGCCCTGGGACTACAAGGAAGACGAGTTGCTTCCTCCCGATCTTGATCGCTTGGGAGAGACCTTGTCGAATAGCTTGAAGCGTTTTCCCGAAATCGAACGAGCAGGGATCAAGCGCGTAGTGAATGGTCCTTTCACCTTTTCTCCTGATGGCAATCCCCTTGTTGGTCCTGTGCGGGGCGTGCGGAACTTTTGGTGCGCCTGCGCTGTGACAGTGGGATTTGCGCAAGCGGGCGGAATCGGTCGTGCCTTGGCAGAGTGGCTGATCGAGGGCGAGCCGAAGGGCGATTTGCTGGGCATGGATGTTGCTCGCTTCGGCGATTTCGCCACCATGTCCTACGCCTTGGCGACGGGCGGCGAGTTCTACGAGCGTCGTTTTCGTATCGCCTATCCGAACGAGACATGGCCTGCAGCGCGTCCTAGCAAGACGACTCCGTTGTACGGTCGCTTCAAGGAGCGCGGTGCGGTCTTTGGCGATTCCTTCGCCTTGGAGGTGCCTCTGTATTTCGCGCGCGGGAAAGAGAAAGCGGAAGAGACACCAACCTTTCGCCGCTCGAACGCCTTCCCCACTGTCGGAGAAGAGTGTCGGGCAGTTCGAGAAAACATCGGCATTACAGAGCTGGCATCCTTTTCCAAGTACGAGGTGACGGGCAAGGATGCGAGAGCTTTCTTGGATAAACTTTTGGCGTGTCGCCTGCCGCGGACGGGGGAGGTGCGTCTTGCGCCGATGCTCTCGCCCAAGGGCTTTTTGCGCGGCGACCTGACGGTGGCTTGTCTGGCAGAAGATCGATTTTGGCTGTTCGGCTCAGGCTATCTGCAAACCTTCCACATGCGCTGGTTCGAAGAGGTGGCAGAGGGATACAAGGTTGCGCTACGCAATTACTCCGATAGCGTCATGGGATTTTCGCTGGCAGGTCCTCGCGCGCGCGAGCTGTTGCAGGGGCTGGTGCGCGACGATCTGTCGAACGATGCCTTTCCCTTCATGGCGATCAAGGAGTGCGATGTCGGGCTTGTGCCTGTGATGTTGGCGCGTCTGTCCGTGACGGGAGAGTTGGGCTTCGAGCTCTATACGCCTTTTTCCTATCACGAGGCTCTGTACGACGCGCTCAAAGCTGCGGGAGAGGCAGAAGGGAAAGAAAAAGGTTTGCGCGATTTTGGAGGCTATGCGTTGAATTCGTTGCGGATCGAGAAGGGTTTCGGCATATGGTCTCGTGAGTTCACGCCGGACTTCACGGCGGGGGAGAGCGGTTTGTCGCGTTTCGTCGATTTCGAGAAGAATGGTCGCTTCATCGGGCGCGACGCGGCGTTAAGGGAGCGCGACGCAAGTAGCAGCCGCGGCGTATCGCGGCGGCTGGTGCTGTTGGAGATCGAAACAGAGGATGCCGATGCCTGGCGCTACGAGCCAATATGGTTTGGCGAGAAGTATGCGGGTTTCGTCACCTCGGGTTCGTACGGTCATGTTGTCGAGAAGAGCTTGGCGTTGGGCTATGTGAACAGCGATTTTGTCGCGCGCGCGCAGGGAGAGAAACAGGGAGAGAAACATGGTGATTCTTTGGGGGTTCACATCTTGGGGGAGAAGCGTCCCGCGCGGATTATCGGAGGAGCGGCTTGGGACGCGCGCGGCGAGCGTATGCGGAAAAGTTGAGGCGCAAGAGAAAAACTTGAAGAATCTTGATTTTTTCCACTTTTTCACTTTTTTTCAAAAAAAGCATAAAAAACGCTTTTTTTGCTTGCCCGCGAAGTGTTGCTGCTCTATAAGGGTAGAAAGGGTAGGGAGTGGCTTCCTACCTCCAAATTTCTCTTTGATTCTATAAGGAGTCTCTCATGACAGAAGAAACCCCCAACGAGCATATCGACTCGGTAAAACGAGACTATGCGGAAGGACATGCTTCGCGCCGCGAATTTCTGCGATTTGCGACGCTACTCGGCATGTCGGCAACGGCGGCTTACGCCTTCGTGGCGAAGGTTGAAAACCTGAACTTCGTTCCAACGGTAGCGCAAGCTGCGAAGATGCCGAAAGGCGGCACGCTGAAAATTGCGATGCGTTGTCCGAAAATCTCCAGTCCTCACACTTTCTCGTGGATTTTCGATTCGAACATCTTCCGCCAAGTAGGCGACTACTTGACGCAAACCGGACAGGACGGCGTTACACGTCCTGCCTTGCTGAAATGGAAAGCCTCGAAAGATCTGAAAACTTGGACTTTCAAGGTGCGTGATGTCAAATGGCACGATGGTCGCAAGTTCACTTCGGACGACGCTATTTGGAACATCAAGCGTGTCTTGGATCCTAAGACAGGCTCCTCGGTACTGGGGCTGATGAAGTCCTACATGTTCAACGCCGAAGGCACAGGGATTTGGGATGCGAATGCTATCGAGAAGGTGGACGATTCTACCTTCCGTCTGAATTTGCGTATTCCGCAGGTTACCCTTCCTGAGCACCTGTTCCACTATCCGTTCGGCATTCTCGATCCGAAGGAAGGTGGAAAGTTCGGCGCAGGCTCCAACGGAACGGGTGCCTTCCAGCTGAAAGAGTACGAGGTGAACCGTCGTGCTGTTTTGGAAGCGAACAAAGGCGGCTATTGGGGCGGAGATCCGAACTTGGATCGTATCGAGTTCGTCGACTTCGGCGACAATCCCACGGCGGTCGCGCGTGCCATGGAATCGAAGCAAGTGGACGGCATCTATATCGGTGAAGTCGAACAGTTCGAACTCTACAAAGGCATGTCGCATACGACTCTCTATACCGTGGATTCGGGTGCGACAGGCATTGCGCGTGTGCAAGTCGATCGTCCTGAGTTCAAAGATCCGCGCGTGCGCAAGGCGATGCGTCTCGCCATCGACACCGACGCGATTCGCAAGATCGCTTACTCGATCGGTGAAGAAGCGCAGCATCACCATGTCTCACCTGCGTTTCGGGACTACCAAAAGCTGCCGCGTTTCACGCGCGATGTTGCAGCCGCGAAGAAGCTGCTCGCCGAGGCGGGATATCCGAAGGGTATCGACTTGGAAATCACGGTCAAACCCCATCCAACTTGGGAGGTCAAGGCTGTCGAAGGCATGGCAAACCAGTGGCGCGATGCAGGGATTCGTGTGAAGATCAATCAGCTGCCCTCGTCTAAGTTTTGGGGCGTGTGGGACAAGGTGCCTTTCGGCTTCACCGAATGGGCGCACCGTCCGTACGGCTCGATGTTGCTGAACCTCGCCTATCGCGCGGGCGTGCCGTGGAACGAATCGCACTACAACAATCCCGAGTTCGACAAGGTTCTCAATCAAGTCGACTCCACGCCCAGCCTCAGGAAGCGTAAAAAACTGATGGGGCAGCTGGAGAAAGTCATGCAAGAAGATGGTCCTATCATCCAACCGCTGTGGCGCCAGCTCTTCATGGTCTACGACAAAAAAGTCTTGGGCTTTGTGCCTCATCCAACCCAATACATCTTCGGTAACGAACTGGCTGTCAAAAGCTAGGCTTCGTTTTCGGGCTACGCTCCTCTTCTCCTCACGAGAAGGGGAGCAGTCCCCGATTGCTTGTCCGTGAGACTCGGAAAAACTTATTGAAAAGACATCGCTCGCAAGCGATATGTCAAAAACGGGGGGAATCTCCTATAGGGGAGCAAGAGTGTGATCAAGCTGTTTTTCCGTCGTCTGTTGTCGATCGCGCTGATCGGGCTGATGATCTCTTTTTTGCTCTTTCTCATCTTCGAGAGCGACAAGCTGGAGGTGGCAGGTAAGGTATTAGGTGCCTACTCGTTGCCCGAACAACGCCTGCTGTGGCTTACACAAAACGGCTACGACGAGCCGTTTCTGTTGCGCTACTTGCAATGGCTCGGCAAGTTTTTGCTAGGCGACTGGGGAACATCGTTGCAATACGACACGCCCGTTCGTCCCTACCTCATGGCTCAGTTGAAAAACACGGCGATCTTGGGGGGACTCGTCTTTTCGCTGACGCTCGTCTTTTCGCTGACACTCGGCGTGATCTCGGGCGTTTTCGAAGGTCGTACGACGGATCGTCTTGTCTCGGGTTTCGCGGTTCTTACAACCTCGGTACCTGAGTTCGCCTCGGCGACGCTGCTGGCGGCGGTCTTCGTCTTTTGGCTTGGTGTCTTGCCCGGCACCTCCAGTTTTCAAAACGGCTTCAGCTGGCTTGAACTCGTTCTTCCCACAGCCGTGCTTGTCATCTACAACTTCGGCTACTACGCGCGCATGACGCGCGCCTCGATGGCAGAGGTGATGACCTCGCAGTATGTGCGCACGGCAATCTTGAAAGGCATGCGCTTTCGCCGTGTCGTGCTGAATCACGCGCTCCGCAACGCGCTGATCGCCCCCTTCACGGTGATGGTCTTGCAACTGAACTACCTTCTTTCGGGGGTCATCGTCGTCGAGGTGTTTTTTGGCTACAAAGGATTCGGCAAGATGCTGTACGACGCTGCCCTGTTCGGCGACCTTTATCTTTTGGAAGCGGCGACGATGATCGCTGTTGCCGTCGCCGTCCTGTCGCAGTTGATCTCGGATATCGGCTACGCGCTGCTCAACCCTCGCATTCGCTTCAGCTGATAGATGGTTGAAAAGATCACCGACGACGAAGAGGCAGAGGTCGCACCGCAAGTTAGTCGCTTGCTCGGCTTGTGGCGCGGGATGGCTCTTTTGCGCGAATCGCGTATCGGCATTATCGGGCTGACGCTGGTCATGTTTTGGATTCTGCTCTCTATATTAGCACCCCTGCTACCGCTGATCGACCCTCTACAGCAGTACCCCTGTTGCGTCCAGCTGGGGGTGAACAGCCATGGCGATGAGGGGCAATTTTTTCTGCTCGGCACAGACGACCGAGGACGCGACATTCTCTCGCGGTTGGTGTGGGGCGGCAGGCTCGTGCTGTTTTGGTCTGCCTTCGCGATGCTGGTCGCCTATGTCGTAGGCGGCTCGATGGGACTCGTTGCGGGTTACCTCGGTGGCTGGTGGGACGGTGTGCTTTCTTTTCTCGCCAATATACTGCTCTCCTTCCCCGTCATGGTGATGTACCTTTTAGTTATCACCTACTTGGGAGGTGCTTCAGGAGCGAATGTCGTTTTTGCCGTGACCTTTGCAACGGCGCCTGCGATCTTCCGCATCGTGAGAGGCTTGATTTTGGACATTCGGGCGCGTGACTATGTTTTTGCCGCCCAAGTGCGCGGCGAACATCCTGTGCGCATCATGCTCGTGGAGTTGTTGCCGAATGTCCGCGGTCCCCTGATCGTGGACATGTGCCTGCGCTTGGGCTACACGACGATCACGATCGCCTTGTTGGGCTATTTGGGTATCGGCTTGCCGCCGCCGTCTCCGAACTGGGGTACGATGATTGCCGATGCGCAGCAGTTCGGACACTTCGGAGTCAATGCCATGCTTTGGCCTGCGATTGCCATCTCGACTTTAGTGCTGGGGCTCAATCTTTTTGCCGACGGCTTGCGCGAGGTTTCCTTGCGCGACTGACGCGCCAAGCAGGAGAATCAATTTAGAGAATCAATTTTATGTCTTCAAATAATCAGAACCCACAACCCGTTTTGGAATGCAAGGATCTCTGCCTTTCCTACGACACGCGCGGTGGCGAGGTGGAAGCCGTCGTTGATTTCAACCTGTCGATTATGGCGGGCGAAGCGGTGGGGCTAGTTGGCGAATCGGGTTGCGGCAAGTCTACGGTCGCGCTTGCCATCATGCAACACTTGGGCAGAAACGGCTCGGTAGTCTCCGGCGAGATCAACTTCATGGGGCAAAACCTCTGTGAGATGAACGAGGCGCAGCTGCGTCGCCTTCGCGGCAAAGAGATCGCGATGGTCTATCAGGAGCCGATGGCATCGTTGAACCCTTCGATGAAGATCGGCAAGCAGCTGGTCGAAGTTCCTGTTCGCCACGAAGGTTTGTCGACTGAGAAAGCCTACCAGCGTGCGATCACGCTTTTGGACGAGGTGAATCTGCCCGACCCCGATATGATGATGAAACGTTTCCCTCACCAACTGTCAGGAGGACAGCAGCAGCGTGTGCTGATCGCGATGGCGCTGTTGTCGCGTCCGAAGCTGTTGCTGTTGGACGAGCCGACGACGGCGTTGGATGTGACGGTCGAGGCGGGAATCGTCGATTTAATCCGAGGCATCTCCAAGAAATACGGCACGTCGTTGCTGTATATTTCGCACAATTTAGGATTGATCTTGGAAACTTGCGACCGTATCACGGTGATGTATTCGGGGCAGGCGGTCGAACGAGGCTCGATCAAACAGGTGTTCGACCAAATGCGTCATCCCTACACACGAGGTCTTTTCAGCTCGATCCCGCTGCCTGGGGCGGATCGTCATGAACATCCTCTTGTTCCGATTCGCGGTCAGCTGCCGTTGCCGCAGTCTCGTCCGAGAGGTTGTTATTTCTCGCCGCGTTGCGATTTTTTCAAGAAGGGAGTCTGCGATCAAGAAAGAATTTCCATGCAGGCGGTCGCAGGCAAGCAGGGACATGTCGTTCGTTGTGCGCGTTATGCCGCGATCGACTGGTCGAAGTACAAGCCTGAGGGTATAAAGCAACCCGTCTCGCAGAGGGGAGCGGAAGTTTTGGTGGTCAAGGATATGAAGAAGTACTACGAGATCAAAGATCGCTCTTTACACGCCTTGTTGAAGGGTGGGAGGACGCGTCAAGTCAAGGCGAACGACGGCTTGAGCTTTGCCGCGCACGAGGCGGAAACAGTGGCGATCGTGGGAGAGACGGGCTGTGGCAAGTCAACGCTGGCCAAGGTTTTAATGGGCTTGGAGTGTGCGACGGAAGGCAGTATCAAAATCAGAGGCAAGGATATTGCAGACTTGCCTGTCCAGCAACGCAACCCGCAGATGATCGGAGCTTTGCAGATCGTGTTTCAGAACCCCTTTGAAACTTTGAATCCATCCTATTCGGTTGGCTCGCAGGTGGAGCGTGTATTGAAGAAATTTGGCATCACGCAGGGGCGCGCGGAGACGCGGAGCAAGATGTACGAAATGTTGGATATGGTGAAGCTACCGAGAGCTTTCGCAACGCGCAAGCCCAGACAGCTGTCGGGTGGTCAGAAACAACGTATTGGCATCGCGCGTGCCTTCGCGGGAGACACGGCGGTGATCGTTGCGGACGAGCCTGTTTCTGCGTTGGATGTTTCGGTTCAAGCGTCGGTGACGGCTTTGTTGAGCGACATTCAACACAAGAAGAGGACGACCTTGTTGTTCATCAGCCACGATCTGTCTTTGGTTCGTTATCTTGCCGATCGTGTTTTGGTGATGTATTTGGGTCGCATCGTCGAGAAGGGTACGACAGAGGAAATTTTTTCTCCGCCCTACCATCCTTACACCGAGGCTTTGTTGTCGGCAGTTCCTATTGCGGACACCTCGGTGAAAAAGAAGCGAATCGTCTTGAAGGGTGAGTTGCCTTCGCCCAGCAATCCTCCCAGTGGCTGTCCGTTTCAGACGCGCTGTCCTCGCAAGATAGGGAAAATTTGCGAGACCGAAGTGCCTCCGATAAGGGAACTCAGTGCTAGGCATTCGGTGGCGTGTCATTTGGACGAAGAGGTGCTAAGGGCGATGGAGCCGGTGATCGAGTTGGGAGACAACAAGAAGGCGGCAGCATAAAACAATACCCAAGGACGCGCGGCGGCGAGATGGCGAAGATAGAAAAAACAGAGGCTCGTCGGATGTTTCCGTAAGGTATAGAAGACACCAAGCTCGAAAGACGAGACTAGGAAAACAAGACTAGGAAAATAAAAACAAGTCGATCGGGAAAACACCTCCGAAGGCTTGCTCTATTCGGTTGCGTACTTTGTTGGTGTCCTTGTTTTAGGGCTTCTTGAAGTTCGGGCGATCCGTGTTGAAATGTTTCGCCAAATAGCCCAACACCTTGGCTCTGTCGGCAGCTTCCATCGGCTGCATTTCCTGCTCTTCGATCATCCAATCCAACAGCTCGTCCCAATCCGCACGGCTCAAGCCTTGTTGCACAACCAACCTCAAAGAGTGGCACGCCGAACAATAAGCCTCCGTTTCAAAGCGTCCCACACCCGCAGGCAACAGAGAAGATTTCGCCGCAACTTTCTTTGTTGTTGTCTTGGGCTTTGTCTTACTGCTCTTGGTTTTACTGTCCTTCGCGACGCTCAGGCGTATCGGTTTGTCGCTCTTGCTGTTCAAATAGGCGATAACATCCGCCCTCTGCTTTGCATCCCTCAAGCCGACGAAAGCCATGCGACCGCCCGCCACAACTGCACTCGGCTTCGTCAAGTAAGCGTCTAGGGTTGCGACATCCCACTTCTTGGCGAACTTTTTCATCGCCTCCGAATAGGCGAATCCTTCCTTCGTTCCCGCCTTTCTTCCGATAACCCCCCAAAGATTCGGTCCGAGACGATCAACCCCTCCCTTCTCGATGGTGTGGCAACTCTTGCATCTAATGAAGACTTTCTTTCCTGCGACAGGATCGAAAGCCTGCGCTACGGGAAGAAGGGAGGGCAGGGGAGATGCTTCTGCCAGTAGCAGAAGCATCCCTCCCCATATCGCTCGTTTGAGAAGACTGGAGCGCATTTGCCAATCTTTCTAGTTGGAGCGAAGCGAGGTTTACGACACGCGAACAGCAACACGGAACAGGCTGTTATTCAGATAGCCTTTGGGGTTCCAAGCGATCGCGTGCGGCTGGCTGTCGCCTGCCTGATCGGTCGCGCGCGCCCATACTTCGTAATAGCCGTTCTGGGGAAAGGTGATCTGCCCCGAGAAGTTTTGCCATGCGCCTTTGTTTGCGGGAGCCTGCAGTTTGGCTTTTTGCCAAGTTGCGCCGAAATCGTGGGAGAGATGCACAGCCTTGACCTTACGATCGCCTGACCAAGCGTGTCCTCGCACTTCGATTGCTTTGCCACTTTTTACGCCTGATTGCGGATGCGTAATCAGCGACTTGACGGGCATGCGTTCGATGATGTCGAAGTCTTTTGTCTCGACTTTTTCGCCTGCTGCGACGGGATGATTTGGCACGCGATAGGCTTTACCTGTCATCTTCGGTCCATCGTGCACTTGGTCTCGGATTTGGATCCTTTTGAGCCATTTCTGCGAGCAGGAGCCAGGCCATCCTGGCACGACGAGCCTCAGCGGTGCGCCGTTCAGAGGCGAGATCGCTGCTCCGTTTTGTTCGAAGACGATCATGACGCTATCGTCCATGGCTTTGTGGATAGGCACGCCGCGCGAGATAGCCAGCTTGCCTGCCTTACCGGAGAGGTGTGTGTCCGCGCCGTAGTGAGCGGTATAGACGGCTCCGTCTTGGATCTTCGCTTTCTTGAGCACATCTTTCAGGCGGACACCTGTCCATTCTGAACAGGCGACTGCGCCGTAGGTCCATTGGTTGCCTTTCGCGGGGGGGTCGAAGGCGGCTCTTCCGTTGCCGCCGCACTCGATCAACAGAGCTTTCGTGTAGACTTTGAAGTTGTTCTTCAGGTCTTCGATCGAGAGTTCCATGGGATTGTCGACCAAGCCGTCGATTTTGAGCGTCCAGGTGGCAGCGTTCGGGCTTACGGGCGGGATGCCGTTATTGCGCACGAAGTGGCGTGGGGTGGGAGTGATCGCATCATCAAGCAGATGCGGTGGCGTTTCCGCGTTGATCGGGCGATCGTTCAGCACGATCAGTCCGTCTTTGTCGGGCAGACCCATCATGTTTTCGGCGAGTGCTACGGGAATAAACCCGGAAGGCATGAAGCGATGATAGGGAATGGCGGCACCGACGAGCGCGCTCATGGCGGCTAGCCCTGCGCCGTGCAAGAAGCCTCGGCGGTCGCTATCGGCGACCCTTCCGAACATGCGCAAGTCGCCTTGCTCTGCTCCTTCGGCGTAGACATCCGAGAGGCTCGGACGCGCTTGGGGTGCGGGAGCTGTCTTTTTCGTTTTTTCGAGAGTAGCCATTGTTAAGTCTCCTTCGTGATAGGGCGTGCGTGATAGGGGGGTGATAGGGGAGTGATAGGGTTTTTCACTCGGCTGGGTAGACTTTGCCATTGTTTGCGCGCGGGAGTCAAGCTTTCGAGTTAATTTTAGGAAGTTTAATTGAAACATTTGTCTGCCTCTGCTTGCTTGCGCTTCCTTGCGGGCGCGCTTCGCAGAGACAGACACGGGTTTTTTGTATTGACGGGCGCAAAACATCGCGGGCGTAGCACGCGGGGGGAATTTATCCCCGCGCGCGCGCAAGCGCACTTTTCTACGCGCGTAGCGCGTAGCCTCTTGTCCTAAAGCGCGAGGCTTTGCCTCGCGCAAGCTGACTAGCAACATGGCAAGCAGTCCCTATGGCGAAAGGTTTAAGTGCGACCTCCTGCAACCAATTCTCAAGCGAGCAGGGTTTTTATCGTCTCCCCTAGCAAAGCAGGGTTGTCCAATACCTCGATGCCCGCGCGTCGCATAGCTTCAACCTTCTCCTTCGCTCCACCCTTGCCCCCCGAAACAATCGCACCCGCATGCCCCATGCGCTTGCCCTCAGGTGCCGCCGCCCCCGCAATAAATCCCGCCATAGGTTTACTCTTGGGTTTATTCTTGGGTTTACTTTTGGGTTTATTCTTATTCGCAGTGTCTTTTTTCTGTCGTTCGAGCAGATATTCGCAAGCCTCCTCCTCGGCACTTCCTCCGATTTCTCCTATCATGAGGATGCCCTCGGTCTCGTCGTCGTCCAGAAAGAGTTTCAGGCAATCGAGGAAGTTCGTGCCGTTGAGCGGATCTCCGCCGATACCGATACAGGTGGATTGTCCCAAGCCGACCTTCGTCGTTTGATCGACCGCCTCGTAAGTGAGCGTCCCCGAACGCGAGACGATGCCGATGTTGCCCTTTTTGTGGATGTGTCCAGGCATGATGCCGATTTTGCACGCCTCAGGCGTGATGATGCCAGGGCAGTTCGGACCGATGAGCCGCACCGCGGGGTTCAACGCGAGTGCCGTCTTCACCGCCGTCATGTCCAGCACGGGAATGCCCTCGGTGATGCAGACGATAAGCGCAACGCCTGCGTCGATCGCCTCCAAAATGGCATCGGCGGCAAAGGGCGGAGGAACAAAGATGACGCTTGCATTCGCTCCTGTTTCGCGTTTGGCTACCTCCACCGTGTCGAAGACGGGTAGCCCCAAGTGTTTCTGTCCGCCCTTGCCAGGCGTGATGCCGCCGACCATCTTCGTGCCGTACGCGATCGCTTGCTCGGAGTGGAAAGTTCCCTGCGCACCCGTAAAGCCTTGGCAGAGAACGCGCGTGTTGTGATCGACGAGAACAGACATAAAAGAGGAGGGGTGAGTGGTATCAGTGTTGTTGTGCGGCTGCTACGGCTTTTTGTGCCGCGTCCGACAGGGTTTCCGCAGCGGTGAGGTTGAGTTGCGAGCGCGCGAGAATTTCATTTCCCATCTCGAAGTTCGTGCCTTGCAATCGAACGACGAGGGGGACATGCACATCGAGACTTTTGGCAGCGGCGACGATCCCCTCGGCGATGACATCGCAGCGCATGATGCCGCCGAAGATATTGACGAGAATGGCTTTGACCGCTTTGTCCTTGAGGATGATGCCGAAGGCGGTTTCGACGCGCTGCTTGTCTGCTCCGCCGCCGACATCCAAGAAGTTTGCGGGCTCGCCGCCGAAGTGCTGGACAATATCCATCGTCGCCATCGCCAACCCCGCGCCGTTGACCATGCAGGCGATGTTGCCGTCAAGCTTGATGTAGCTCAGCTCTGCAATGTTGGCTTCGCGCTCGGAGGGCTCTTCTTCTCCCTCGTCGCGCAGGGCTTCGAGGTCTTGTTGACGGAAGAGCGCGTTGTCGTCGAAGGTCATTTTCGCGTCCATCACCAGTAGCTTGCCGTCGGGCTGGACGACCAGCGGATTGATTTCGATGAGGGCGGCGTCTCGTTTGCGGAAAAATGCCGAGAGGTTTCGCAACAGCTGCGCGAACTCCTTAACGCTATTCCTTTGCAATCCGAGCGCGAAGGCGATTTTTCTCGCTTGCCATGGCTTGAATCCGTCGATGCCGATGTGGGTTTGTACGATGCGCTCAGGTGTTTTGGCGGCGACTTCTTCGATGTCCATGCCGCCGCTCGCAGAGGCGATGACGGCAAGCGAGGCTTTGCTACGATCGACCAACAGCGAGAGGTAGAGTTCGCGTTCGATTGCTCCTCCTGCTTCGATGTAGAGCCTGCCGACCTGTTTGCCGCCTTTGCCCGTCTGCTTGGTGACCAGCACCTGTCCGAGCATGCTTTCTGCGGCTTGTTTCACCTCGTCTTGGTTTTTACAAAGTCTTACTCCGCCTTTTCCTTGAGGATTATCGGCGAAATGTCCTGCGCCTCTACCTCCTGCGTGGATTTGCGCCTTGACGACGACGAGGGGAGCGTTCAGCTCTTTCCAAGCAGCTATGGCTTCTTCGACGGAGAAGGCAGGCTTGCCGTCGAGGATGGGCAAGCCCTCTTGGCGTAGCAACTCTTTGGCTTGGTATTCGTGGATATTCACTCAGAGTTTGCCCTGTTTTTGTAGCGTGGCGAGCACCTCGTTGAGCGCGCTGACGGCATCGATCGATTGTTGGAAGAGCGTTCTTTCTTGCTCGGCGAGTTCGATCTCGACGATCTTTTCGATGCCTCCCGCGCCGATGAGCGCAGGCACGCCGACATAGAGTCCATCGACACCGTAGCTGCCTTTGCAATATGCAGCGCAAGGGAAGATGCGTTTCTCGTCGCGCAGATAGGCTTGCGCCATAGCGATTGCCGAGGCAGCGGGTGCGAAGTAGGCGGAGGTTCCCATAAGCCCCACGACCTCTGCGCCGCCGCTTCGGGTTCGCTCGACGATGGCATCGATTTTTGCTTGGGTTGTCCATCCCATGCGGACGATCTCAGGCAGGGGAATGCCTGCAACGCTGGAGTATCGTGCGAGCGGTACCATAGAGTCGCCGTGTCCGCCGAGGACGAAGGCGGAGACATCTTGCTCGGAGACGCCCAGTTCTAGCGCGAGAAAATGTCGGAAGCGTGCCGAATCTAGCACGCCTGCCATGCCGACGACCTTTTCGGGCGGCATTTGCGCTTCGCGTTGCAAGTGTCCGACCATGACATCGAGCGGGTTGGTGATGCAGACGACGAAAGCTTCGGGGGCTTGAACTTTGATATGTTTGGCGATCGAGGAGACGATCTTCGCGTTGCTTTCTACCAGATCGTCGCGGCTCATGCCGGGTTTGCGCGGCAGTCCTGCTGTGACGATGATGACTTGCGAGTCTTTCAGTAGGGCGGGATCGTCGCCTCCTTGCAGCGTTGCGTGAAAGCCCTCGACGGCGGCGCTACTGGCGATATCGAGCGCTTTTCCTTGCGCTGTTCCGGGGTTGATGTCGAAGATGGCGACATCGCCCAGATTCTTTTCGCAGGCAAGTTGAGCGAGGAGACCGCCGATGTTTCCTCCGCCGACGAGACCGATTTTCGATCGGGAACTTTTGTGACTAGGCATAAGGCTACTATTGTTTTTTGGGAAGTTTAGGGGCTTGTTTCCAGTTTGGCACTAGGCTTGCTTATTATTGTGTAGCGCGGTGCGGTATTTTTTGCAAGGAATTTTTGATGAAGATTGTTGTACGCGAGGGGAGGATTGGCGATGCGTTGGATTTGTGTCGATTGCGTCGTCGTGTTTGGCTTTCTTGCTATGTGTGTGCGGAGCGGGGATTGACGGAGGAGCGTATTCTTGCCGAGTATCGATTTACGGATGCGGAGAGTGTTTTTTCGATGCGGACGATGTTGGCGGGCGGCGCGGGGGGAGAGGTTGGGGTTTTTGTTGCCGAGGCGAGGCTTAAAGGGGGGAGCAAGGGTGGTCGCAAGGTGATGGGGTTTGTTGCGGGGGAGCGGCAAGAGAATAGTTTGGAGAATCGTTTGGAGAATAGTTTGGGAAATCGATTGGAGCATCGATTGACGATGTTGTATGTAGATTCTGTGTGTCAAGGGAGGGGAATCGGGGGGATGTTGTGGGAGCGGATGCGGGGCTTTTTGGATGGAGGGAGCGATGGGGGGGACATTGTTTTGACGGTGGTAGATTTTAACGAGGGGGCTCAGGCGTTTTATAGGAGGCGGGGGTTTGTTTTTGACGAGGGGGTTGGGGTGCAGGAGGGATGTGAATCGCTGTTTGGGTCGAGGGGCATGCGCTTGAGGGCGGTTGATTCGCAGTAATAAAAGAGGGGTGCTGGCAGTTTTTACGGATACAAAAACGAACGCGCGCTTGCGCGCGTGGGGGTGTGGGGGGACGCAGTCCCCCCGCAAAAGACCCCGCGTCAGCGGGGCGCGTAAGCGCCTTCTACGCATTTCGCGCGTAGCGCGAGATGCGTAGCCTCTTATTCCAAGCGTGAGGCTATCGCCTCAAGACTTTAGCGTGAGGCTATCGCCTCAAGACTTTAGCGCGAGGTTATCGCCTCAAGACTTTTATTTCAGCCCCAGCAACAGCCCCATTAACAGAACTAGTCCGCCATTCATAGAAAATCCTACGATCATCATTTGCCGCATCCCCTTCATCTGCTCCTGCATAGCCCGATTCTCATACAAAAAGCGCACCGCGCGAAGTGCGCAAGGCTACTTCTCGACCATGCGTATCTTTCCGTCCTCCGCATACAGCCCCAATTTTCCCCCCAACAAGGACTCCGCACGCCTGCCAAACACCCCATGCCGCCATCCCTCCAAAAATATCGCTCCCCCCCCCCGAACGAACGATACCAACTCCGCCTGCCCGCCCAACAACTCAACGGCAATATCCTCCCCCTCGCCACATGATCGCTGTAAAGCCCGCAAAACAGACATGAGCGAACGCTCCTCCTCGCGCGCTACAAGAGCCTCCTCCAATACAATATCCTCATCCTTTCGGCTGGAACGAACCTGCTCGAAAATATCCTCTAGCGTCCTGCGATTGTTAGCCACTCCCCCCAAAGCACGGCAGTTCCGAACCTCATCGATCGAAGAAGGACGCGACTTCGCCAAAGCCACAAGCGCAACATCCGAACATATCCACTGCCTCGGTCTGTCCGAATGCTTCGCACGCTTCTCGCGCCACAAACACAGCCTCCGCAAAATTTTGCGCTGTTCTTGCCCCCGTATCTTCGTCGCAAGACGGACAAAGGCTTCCTCGCCACTCTGCTCGTAGCTCTCCGTGTCTAACGAGGCTGCCTGAATCTCCTCCAGCCACGCCATTCTGCCGCGCTCCTCTAGCCGTCCCCTTAAAAGAGGATAGAGCCGCGACAAATAAACTACATCGCCCAAAGCATAGAGAATCTGCTTCTCGCTAAGCGGACGCTTCTGCCAGTCCGCATACTGCCCCGCCTTGTCCACCTCTATCGAAAGACAAAGCCGCACCAAACGCTCGTAGCCACATTGCCCTCCATAACCCAACAAGGCAGCTGCAACTTGAGTGTCGAAAATAAGGCTCGGCAAGGTGCCGAAATGTCGCCATAAAATCTCCCAATCCTGCTTGCCCGCGTGAAAAACTCTCACTCCGTCCCCCTCGTACAAAACAGAGCGAACCAATTCCTTGTCCGTCCGCTCGTCGAGCAAATCTACAACGCAAGCAAGCAGCCTCCCCTCCGCGTCGAGTGCCGCTATCTGCACAAGACACCAGACAGCCCAGTAGGTGCGCTCGCGCACAAACTCGGTGTCCACGCTGACAAAAGAAGAGCCCTTTGTCCGCCGCGCAAACTCCGCCAGCTCTACCCTTTCGTAGTCGTCAACAAGCGTCATGGACTCCCCGCGTCACGGACTTTCTTGCGAAGGGTTGCGATGTAGTTGAAGGAAAGGCTTGCGGGTTGCAGCACGAAATCTCCATTCGCAAGGCGATAGCGCATGCCGCACAAGTCTGCGACCTCTAAGCCGCAATGCTCGCTCCATCGTTCCAACTCTGCGGGAGCGACGAACTTTTCCCACGCATGCGTGCCGCGCGGAACAAGATCGAGAAGATGCTCGGCAACAAGGATACCCTTGACCCACGATTCCGCCGTGCGGTTGAGCGTAGACAAAACGATAATACCCCCAGCCTTTAAAAGACGGGAAGCACGCTCCAAGAAACGCTGCGGATCGCCAACATGCTCGATGACCTCCATCGCGCAGAGCAGGTCGAAGGTTTGTCCTCCCTTCATATCCTCCAACGCTAAGTTGCGGTAATCGATAGAAAGCCCGCCCTCCTCGGCGTGCTTGCGAGCAACAAGCAGAGACTCCTCACTGCTGTCGATGGCGGTCACTTTCGCGCCCAACCTCGCTAACGGCTCGCTCATAAGCCCGCCTCCGCAGCCTATATCCAAGACTTGCAACGCTCCGCTTGCGTCTCCTGCTGCCCCTCCTAGCAAGTTTCCTTTTTGGGGCGCGAGGTTGTGCTGGAAAAGCTGCTCGCGCAGGTAACGCATGCGGGTTGGCTGCATCTTGTGCAGCATCGAAAAAGCTCCCTCTGGCTGCCACCAGCTCGAAGCCCAAGTGCTGAATTTGCTGTTGAATTTGCTGTGAATTTGCTGTCGAATTCGTCCGCAGAAGAACCAGCATGTGAGGCGGAAGGCATGACCATATCTTGTAGCACAATCCAGCAATCTTACGGGCAATCTTGCGAGCAATCTTGCCGCACGCGAATTTTGCGAGCAATCTTGTTTTGGGTTTTGTGTTCGCGCGAAATCCTGTAGATAGAGTGGTATGTCGCGCCTTGTTCAAAAATTCGGAGGCAGCTCGCTAGCTGACCTCACTTGCATGCGTCGTGCAGCCCAGCTGGTAGCGCAACGCTGGCATCAGGGCGACCAAGTGGTGGTGGTGGTCTCGGCGATGGGAGCGCGTACCGATCGTCTGCTCGCGCTCGCCTTGGAAGCCTCGAAATCGCACGCCTCCGCCAGCGCCGAGACCGACGCGCTGCTGGCAACGGGCGAGCAGGAATCGGCAGCCTTGATGGCGCTCTGCTTGCAAAATATCGGACTGAAGGCGCGCTCGTTTGCCGGCTGGCAGATTCCCATCGAAACGAGCGGACCGCACGGTAATGCGCAGGTGAAACAGATCGCAACAACAACCCTGCTGGAAACGCTGCGACAAAAAGCCGTCGCCGTATGCGCAGGATTTCAAGGTGCTATGGGCGGCGACGGGCGCGTTGCAACGCTGGGCAGAGGCGGCTCGGATACTTCTGCCGTGCTACTTGCTGCCGCGCTCGAAGCTGAGCTGTGCGAGATATTTACCGATGTCGAAGGGGTCTTTACAGCAGATCCAAAAATCGTTGCAACAGCGCAGAAAATTGATACTATAGACTACGAAGAGATGCTCGAAATGGCGGCGCTCGGTGCACGCGTGTTGGAAACACGCGCTGCTTCGGCAGCGATGCGCTATCGCGTGCCGCTGCTCGTTCGCTCAACCTTCTCCGACGCACCAGGAACCTCTGTCTCTGCTACAGATAAAACGATGGAACAACGCTCTGTCACCGCGCTCGCTTATTCCGACAAGGACGCGAAGATCGCCCTCATCGGTCTCGATAACTCTCCGGGCATCGCTGCGAAGGTCTTCGCGCAGCTCGCGCTCAAAAACATCTTGGTCGACATGATCATACAAGGTACAACACAAGACGAGAAGAAAGCCCACATTACCTTCACCGTCGAGAAAACAGACTTGGAACGCGCGTGCCAAGCCCTCGAAGATATTCGAGATGAGGCACCCTTCCAAGAGTTGCGGAGCGACGACAAGGTTATCAAAATTTCTCTGATCGGGGCGGGCATGAACTCTTACGCAGGCGTCGCCTCGCGCATGTTCCGCACGCTCGCGGACAAGGGGATCAACATACAAATCATTGCTACCTCGGAAATCAAGATTAGCGTGCTGATCGCCGCCGACTATCTCGAACTGGCAATGCGCAGTTTGCACGCCGTCTTCGAGTTGGAAAAAAACGGCGACTCGCAACAGACTGCCTCGCAACAGACGGCTTGATGGCGAAAAAAAACGAAAATCCTTCTGATAAGATGTCGCTCTTAGCGCTCGGAGAGCTTCTGCGTCAGCAGCGCGAGCAGCAACAGCTCGCCCTGCAAGACTGCGCCGAGCAGTTGAAGATCAGGCATCGCTATTTGGATTCCTTGGAGCAGGGGCGTCCCGACGACCTGCCCGGCGATGTGTTCTACATTAACTTTGTCAAAAGCTACGCAACCCTGCTCGGCTTGGAGGGAGAAGAATTTGCAAGCAAGGCGCGCCATGCTCTTCAGGCGCAGGGGCGGTTGCAAGAGCTCGAAAGCGTGATGCAGCATCGTCCTGGCGCGATGAAGGCGACGAAGGCGGCGCAAATACTGTATGAGGATAAATCGGATGTGGCGTTGAAACTTGCTTCCAACCTTGCAACAAGCCTTGGAGAAGGCGAGGCGTCTAGAGTGTCTTCCTTGTCTGCTCCCGCCGATCTTTCCGCCAACCTATCTTTCCGCCAACCTATCTTCTCTGCCTTTCCCCGTGGAGGGCAAGCTTCCTTTGACCTCGATGGCGAGCCCCGATACCGAAAAGCAGCTGTTGCGCGAGACGCTGTTGAGTCCTCTTGTCATCGTCGGAGGATTGATCGGCGTCATCTTGCTCTATCTTGGAAGCGTGATCGTTCTCGATCTGCTGGGGGAGAGCGGGAGTGTTGTGTCGACGGGCACAGATGTTTCGCTAACGACGGACGAAGAGCAGGAGGAGGAAGAAACGCTGGTCGAGGTTGTTGAGGAGGTGCGGCAACCACGGATCTACGGCGCGCTAGGAGCAGCGCGAATCGAGGTGTGGGCGAAGGAGACTTGCGGGATTGCCGTTTTTGCAACCGACATCTCGCTGGCGAGGCGCGAGCAGGCGGAACTGCTGTTTGCAGAGACGCTGTTGGAAGGAGATCGTTACCGCGTTCCCGCTGAGTTGGGGATCGTCTTGAAGGGAGGTAATCTTTCGTGCCTGACATTTGTTGTTCAGGGGGTTGTTGTCAATCCGTTTCGTATTCCCAGCCCGTCGGGCTTTATATCCTTGGAGCCATCGCATTTGCGAACGCGCACAGCGATCCGAGAGGGCGGAATCTTGGCGCGAGAACGTTTGCCCGTCGTGCTAGAGATAGAGCTGTTGCGCCAGCAACGCGCCGAGCGCGCCTTGGAGTTGGAGGGGGGAAGTCCTTGAACGATGCTCCTGACAAAACGCTGGCAGCACACGAGGCGCTGCCTGTTGTTCGGCGTAGGTCGAGGTGTATTGCTGTCGGTGAGGTTTTGGTGGGAGGGGACGCTCCGATCTCGGTTCAGTCCATGACGAACACGCCCAGCGAAGATGTCGAGGCATGTGTAAGGCAGATCGACGCTCTCGCAGCGGCGGGGGCGGATATCGTTCGGGTCTCGTGTCCTAGCGAGGAGGCGGTGCGGGCGTTTGCTCAAATTGTCAAACGAGTCTCGCTTCCTTTGGTCGCCGATATACACTTCCACTACAAGCGTGCATTAGAGGCGGCGAGGGCGGGAGCGGCGGCGTTGCGAATCAATCCGGGCAACATCGGAGGTGCAGCGCGCGTGAGAGAGGTGGTGAAGGCGGCTCAAGGCGAGGGGTGTTCGATACGCATCGGCGTGAACGCGGGGTCTTTGGAGCGCGACCTCTTAGAAAAATACGGAGAACCTTGTCCGCAGGCGATGCTAGAGAGTGCCTTGGCGCAGAGCCGTTTGTTGGAAGATTGCGGCTTCGATGCCTTCAAAATCAGCGTCAAAGCCTCGGATGTGCGTTTGGCGATTGCCTCGTATCGTCTACTGGCGAGTGCTTGCGATCATCCGTTGCATTTGGGAATCACAGAGGCGGGCGCGCAGATGGCGGGCAGCGTCAAGTCAGCGATAGGCTTAGGAACCTTGTTGTTGGAGGGCATCGGCGACACCTTACGTGTCTCCTTGTCTGCAGACCCCGTCGAGGAAGTACGGGTGGGCTTTGCCATTTTGCAGGCTTTGAAACTGCGTTCACGCGGTGTGAATATCGTCGCTTGTCCTTCTTGTTCTCGCCAGCGTTTCGATGTGATCAGCGTTGTGCACGAGGCGGAGATGCGTTTGGAGCATATTCGTGAGCCGATCACCGTTTCGATCATAGGCTGTGTCGTCAATGGACCGGGCGAGGCGCGTGCCAGCGATGTCGGCGTGACGGGCGGAGGCAAGGATACTCATCAGATTTATGTCGGGGGCGGCAAGGATCATCGCCTCAAAGCGGGGGAGGGCGGAGTGCAATTGGTCGATCATATCGTCGAGCTCGTCGAAAGCAGGGCAGAGCATTTACGCAAGACAAGGCAGGAAAAAGAGGACGTGTAGCGAAGGTATCGCGTCCCATAGCGCGTTGCTTGCAAGGCGCGTCCATAAAATCATCTGCGTCCCCCCGCAAAATGGGCAGTGCTACTCTAGCGTCTCTCGGACAAACAGCCTCTCCTCGATTCTGCCAAAAACCCGCTCATACAAAGCATTATCCACAACAATCTTGTCACCATAAAGGCTGTTGACATTGACAACGATCAAACGCAAGTGCGTGTACTTGCCAATGCGCTCCATCGTAAAAGTCAATCTGGTAAACACCCCATAGCGCTCGCCAGGCTGACAATGCTGCACATTGATCTTTGCCACCGGATCCCACACGTTCCGACAATCGTCCGCCGCACGCTTCTGTCGAACCAATCCCTTCGCCTCGATGAGTGTCTTGTCCGCCAGATCGCTCGTGATCTGATAGCCAAGCCCCCGCAAAACAAAGATGCCAGCCTTGTGAATATCCTCGCTCGAAGCCTCCCACTGCCGCGACTGAATTTCCTCCCTCTGCGCCTCGGTCAAGGGTGGGGGAGGCACCAGAGATTCAAAAAAGGCACAAGAGGGCAAAAAAAGCAAAACCCCCAAAAGTCCATACCCCTTGTAGAAAACTTTACGAAGGGTTGGTAGAACGAATAAGGACATTAGAAGCTGCTCGTTCTGCTTTTGAAATCGCTGACAATTTTGCTGTCGTTGAATTTAATAAGCAAGGTCATCCTCCGCTGCGTGTTCTCTGACGAGGAGGTGTTTCTGTTATAACCCCCCAAGAGAAGAAAAAATCCACCGCCGCTCGCTCGGGCACGGCTGACCGAAGCCGATCGTTTGTAAGTCCACACCTCCCTTCCTGCGCCGTCGATGGTGGCAATATCGGGCGCGCCGAACACATCCAACACCTGCGCCTGCGAAGTTTGCCCCACCTTCAGATGCAACTGGACATTGCCGTGCGTCAGAGGATTCCTCTCCTCCGCCGTAGGTCCTTGCTCTCGCGAAGCGCAACCCGCAACCGAAAAAGCCAACAGCACAAAAACAAAAAAAGACAATCCCGACAACAATCTAGACATGGTAAATTTCCTTAAAGGGGTTTCTTCTTGAACATTCTCTGATGCACTATAGACTTGTTTTCTTTCTTGTGAAATCTTTTAAACAAAAATTTTCTGAGCTCTTCGAGAAGTGATTTGAAGAGCAACCATAGAAAAGAAATGCTAGAAAAGAAACAACAAAAGAAAAACGATTCTTCAGCCAAGAAAAAAGCAGGAACAAGCCTTATGCCCGCAACCCTCATCGACGGAGCCTCCGTCGCCACATCGCTGGTAGAACGCATCTCCGTCTTGGCATCGCGCTTCGCAGTTCAAGCAAACAGAAAGCCCGGACTCACGGTTTGCATCGTTGGCGACGATCCCGCCAGCGCCGTCTATGTGCGCGCTAAAGAAAAACGCGCGAGCAAAGCGGGTTTTGAAAGTCGCGTCCTTCGCTTTGACGCTTCGCTCTCGCAAGTCGATCTGCTACGCACGATCGCCACGCTGAACGCCGAGGAAGCGACCGACGGCATTCTCGTCCAGCTGCCTCTGCCGAAAGGCATGCGGGAGCGGGCGATCATCGAGGCGATCGATCCGCAGAAGGATGTCGACGGCTTCCACACCGAAAACAGCGGCAAGCTGCTCTGTGGCATCGACGACGGATTCGTTCCTTGCACTCCTTTCGGATGCCTGCATCTTCTGCGTCGTTATTTCACAGAGCAGGGAGACACGTTGGAAGGAAAACGCGCGCTCGTCTTGGGACGCTCCAACATCGTCGGCAAGCCGATGGCGCTGTTGTTGCTGGCAGAGCATGCGAGTGTTACTATCGCGCACTCTCGCACGCGCGATCTGCCCGATTTGTGTCGAGAGGCAGAGGTCTTGGTCGCCGCCGTCGGACGCGCCAACTTTGTTAAAGGAGACTGGATCAGGCAGGGGGCTGTCGTCGTCGATGTCGGCATCAATCGAGAGGAGGGAAAACTGGTCGGCGATGTCTCTTTTGCAGAAGCACAAAAAAAAGCCGCCGCAATCACCCCAGTGCCAGGCGGCGTAGGGCCGATGACCATCGCCATGCTGTTGTGGAACACGCTGGTCTCCGCGCACAGGAGGGCAGGGCTACAACCCCCTTGTTTGGAGGCAGAAAGCAGTTAAAGAAGGAGGGCGAGCGCAACCATCCAGGCAAGCATGCAAAAAGAGCCCGAAATGAAAAGCCTTTTAAGGCGGAACATAGTTTGACGGATGACGGCGATATCCTGTTCCATGGCGAGCAAGCGCGCTCGGAGGGCGGCTATCGCGGTGTTGCGCAGATTGATTTGGGCATTCACCTCCGCATTCATCACCGCATTCATCTCCGCATTCATCTCTTGGCGAAAGGCTTCGAACTCGGCACGAGAGATTATATCCGAGTTCTTTATTAATTTCTCTATGACTTTCTCTGGATGCTGAGGGATGTTGCCTTCCTCATCCTGTTCTTGGGGGGCTGCTTGGGATTTGGGGTGCAGCAGTTGCGACAGCTGTTCGGGCAGGGGAAGAAAGTGGATTTCCAATGTCGCTTTTGTCGCTTTGTGTGTCGCTTTTCGCGCTTGTGGGGCTGAGGTTATGAGCCCGTCAAGGTTGATGTCGCCAGACTTCGCGCCAGATTTCGCGACAGTCTCAAGCATTTTGCCTGTCTGCATTCTCCGAGCAAAGCGGAAGATCTTGCGGGGGTCGAGGGCATCCATTTGAACTTTACTCTAAGAACAAGAATTCTTTGAAGCCGATCAAAAATCCCAGCATGGCAAACCCCAATCCCATGATCGTAAGTCCGCTAATCATTAAAAGCCGCAATCCTTCTATTTTCTCTTCAAGTTTTTTTGTCTCGGCAACGCTAGAAAGTCCGCGCGTGCCCTCGCGGAACACATCGCGCAAGGCAACAGCTTGCTCTTCGTTCCAGCCCCCCTGTTTCAACCGCGCGACAACCCATTCCGTGTTGAAACGTGGTAGTTCGCTTTGTGTTTGCAACATACGCCTCCCTTTCGTCTCCCTTTTCGTTCATTGCCCCGATTCTCTCTATCCCCTCCCATGCTATCCATCGTTTTGGGAGAGTCAAGGAAAAACAAAGTAATGGTTCTCGCTAAAATTCTTTTTGTCTGCTAGCATGCTCCCATGTTCTCTCTCTCTTCCAAACGAGCCCTCGTCACGGGTGCTAGTGGTGGCATCGGCTCTGCTGTTGCCCGCGTGCTGGTAGCAAGCGGTGCGCAAGTCTTTCTGACAGGACGCAATAAAACCAAACTCGACAGCTTGAAAAAAGAGCTGGGCGAGCAAGCGCATGTCTATCCTTGCGACATCTCCGATGCGGAGGCACGGATCTCGCTCGGCAAAACAATCCTCGCCGACTTTGAGACGGTCGATATCCTCGTCAATAACGCAGGGCAAGCCCAAGACGGACTCGCGCTCAACATGAAAGCAGAGGCGTGGAGAGAGGTGCTTGAAGTCAATCTCACGGGCGTCTTCCACCTGACACAACAATTCCTCCGCCCCATGCTGAAACAACGATGGGGCAGGATCGTCATGGTCGGATCCGTCGTCGGCTTCACAGGAAACAAAGGACAGACAAACTACGCAACCTCCAAAGCGGGGCTGGTCGGCATGGTGAAAAGTCTCGCGCAGGAACTCGCGTCGCGTACGATCACCGTCAATTGCGTAGCACCAGGCTTCGTTACGACCGCCATGACTTCAAGCCTCTCTGACGAGGTCAAGCAAAAAGTGCTAGAACAAATTCCGCTCGGACGCTACGCCACAAGCGAGGATATCGCGCATGCCGTGCTATATCTTGCAAGCGATGAGGCTGCCTATACGACAGGACAGACACTCCATGTCAACGGAGGCTTGGCGATGGTATAAAATTTGCCGTCTTGTTGGGGGCGAGTGCTTTTTTGTTGTGCCGCGTCTGTTTCGTGCTAGTCTTCTTCGCAGACTTTTCTATATCCACCCTTCCGTTAAGGAGAATCCCCATGAGCAATACGCTTGAAAGAGTAAAAAAGATCGTCACATCGCAAATCGATGTCGACGAGTCGTTAGTCAAGGAGGAGGCGCGCTTCATCGAAGACCTGAACTTGGACAGCTTGGATACCGTCGAGCTGGTCATGGCTTTCGAAGAAGAGTTCGATTGCCAAATCCCCGACAACGAAGCAACCAAAATCCTGACGGTAAAGGATGCCGTCACCTATATCGACGAACACAAAAAGAAAAGCTGACAAAGAAAAACCTCTACGATCTCTCCTCGTACAGCACGAGGGGGGGGCTTGTGTAAGGGGCTTTTGTGCGCTCCGTCCCGCCTTGGGTGAGGGCTTTGTCTCATCGTAAAAAATCCGTGACTGGAGTGTCTGTTGTCAAGCTGCTTGTCGTCTTTTTTTGGGCAGCAAGCTACTTGTCGTCGATCCTTGACCAAGATGCCCCAAAAAAGCAGTAAGCAAAAGTAGTAGACAAAATGCGTAGAGTTGTCGTCACGGGCATGGGAGTGGTGACCCCCTTGGGTAGTGCGCTGGAGGAGGTGTGGCAGCGTCTTCTTTCAGGGCAGAGCGGTATCGCTCAGGTGGTGAAGTTTCGCGCTGACGAGTTCCCTTGTCGAATCGGAGGCGAAATCTTCACATCTGAAGAGCTAGAAGCCCTTCCCGCCGACATACCCCAAAAAAATTGTTGGGGAAGCCGTTTTGCAAACGACTTGGGCTTGACGGCAAAAGAACGTCGCCGTATGGATCCATTCGTACAATACGCGGTTGCTGCCAGCACTACGGCGATTGCCGATGCGGGTTACGCGCCCGATAACGACGAGGCGCGTTGTCGCACCGGTGTTCTGATAGGCTCCGGCATCGGAGGCGTGCGCAGCTTCAATGAGACTTCTCTTTTGTTGGAGAGCGGAGGGGTGAGACGCATCAGTCCTTTCGTGTTGCCTTACTCGCTAATCAACATCTTGAGCGGTGAGGTTGCCTTGCGAAACGGGTATCGCGGTCCGAACTTCTCGGTAGTCAGCGCCTGCGCAACAGGAGCGCACGCATTAGGCGAGGGCGCGCGTCTTATCGAGATGGACGATGCCGATGTAATGGTCGTCGGCGGCGCGGAGTCGAGCGTCGAGCGTTTGAGCTTCAGCGTTTTCTGCGCCGTGCGAGCACTCTCAACAGGCTACAACGAGCGTCCCGAAGAGGCATCACGACCTTGGGACAAGGCGCGCGACGGATTCGTCATGAGCGAGGGAGCGGGCGTGCTCGTGCTGGAGTCATACGAGCATGCAAAGCAGCGCGGTGCGCGCATCTATGCAGAGCTGCGAGGATACGGCTTGAGCGGCGATGCCCATCACATCACCGCTCCCGATCCTTCGGGTAATGGACCTTTTCGTGCGATGACGCAGGCTTTTCGTCGGGCAAAACTATCGCCTAAGCAAGTAGGCTACGGCAACGCCCACAGCACCTCGACGCCTTTGGGCGATGATATCGAGTTGCGAACGATCGAGCGAATGTACGCCGCAGAGGCTGAGGGGTTGAGTATATCATCGACGAAATCAGCGCTCGGACACAGCTTGGGCGCAGCGGGCGCTTTGGAGGCGATCTTTGCAATCAAGACTCTGCTTTCGGGAGACCTGCCTCCTACGCTGAACTTGCACGAGCCTAGCGTCGAGACAGACATCGATCGCGTCGCCTTGACAAGCCGTCAGAAGACGCTGGAGGCGGTCTTTTCCAATTCGTTCGGATTCGGCGGAACGAACGCTTGTCTTGTCTTCGCTCGTTGTTGAGCATGAAGGAAGGGGATGCGTCGATTAACGCAATGGTTGGTATTAAGGGCGATCTTGCTCGTAGCTTTGCTCGCTTGTGCAGGCGCGGGCTGGGCGGCTTTCGAGATAACTCGACCAGGTCCGCTGGAGCAGCGCAAGAATATACTCTTCTCGCGCGGTACCAGCCTGCGCGCGATCGCCACACAGCTCAAGAAGGAGGAAATCGTTGCGAGTGGGAGGCTTTTCGTTTGGACAGCGCGCTTGACGGGCAAGCAGCACGGATTGCAAGCAGGCGATTACACTTTTGCCCCGCGCGTATCCTTGTCGAGCGTCTTGGGACAGATGCGACGAGGAGAGACAATACGCTATTCGGTCACCGTGCCTGAGGGGTTGACCGTGAGGCAGATCGAGCAAGTGCTGATGCAAGCCCCTTATGTGCAAGGGAGCTTGCTGCAAAAAAGTTTGGGGCAAGATAGCTTGGGAAAGGATAGCTTGGGAGTATTGCCGCAGGAGGGCACTCTTCTACCCGATACTTACGCCTATCGACGCGGCGAGGATATCGAGAAAATCGTCGAGCGCATGCGGCGTGCAATGGAGAGATATGTCGCGCGCGCATGGAGGGATCGTAGCGTCCATCCTTGGGCACGCCGTTTTCTGAAGTCGGAGCGCGATGTTGTGATCTTCGCCTCCCTTGTCGAGCGCGAAACAGGCAAAACAGCCGAGCGAGGGCGGATCGCTGGCGTTTTTTACAATCGTCTGAAGCGCGGCATGAAGCTGCAAACGGATCCGACGCTCGTATATTGGGAGAGCAAAAAACTCGGCGTGTTGGGACGGGGTTTGCGCAGGAGCGAGTTGTTGAACGATCATCCATACAATACCTATGTCCACAAGGGATTACCTCCAACGCCTATCGCCAATCCCGGTCGCTTGTCGATCATTGCCACCCTGCACCCCGTCGAGAGCAACGACTTATACTTTGTGGCAGACGGGAAGGGAGGGCATCGTTTTGCCAAAACTTTGGCAGAGCATGCACGCAATGTCGCGCTGTGGAGAAAGGTTGAGGCGAAACGCCGTCGCTCGAAATCTTCTCAATCTTCGCAATAACGGGGAGTGCCATGCTTGCGCCGCATCTACCCTCGCAAAAAACTAAAATTTCCAAAGTTGCAGACTTGAGGAAGGAGGAAGTGCCTGCGGTATCCTTTACCGATGTGAGCTTCTCGTACGAGGGGCGTTCCGTCTTGCAAAACTTGAGCTTCGAGATTCATACGGGCAATGTCGTCTGTTTTTTGGGACCTTCGGGTTGTGGCAAAACAACGGTGATGCGGTTGCTGGCGGGCTTGGAGTGTTGCGATAGCGGAAAAATCTTGTTGGGCGGGGTCGAGGTTTGTTCGCGCACGCGCTGTGTTGCACCGGAGGAGCGTTGTCCGATGGGCATGGTTTTTCAGGATTTTGCCTTGTTTCCCCATCTGACCGTAGCGAAAAATTTGTCCTTGGCCTTTCGCGGAGGGGGTAGTGGGGCTAGCGGAAGGGGTAAGGCGAGCAAGATGGAGCAGAGGGAGAAGGAGGAGATCGAGCGGGTGTTGGCGATGGTCGAGTTGCAGGGATTTGCCGAGAGCTATCCGCAGCAGTTGTCGGGAGGGCAGCAGCAGCGGGTAGCTTTGGCGCGTGCCTTGGTGTCTCGTCCTCGCTTACTGTTGTTGGACGAGCCGTTTGCCAACTTGGATGTGCGCTTACGCGACAGGATTCGCGATCGAACGCTGCATTGGATCCAGTCTGTTGGATGCAGTGTTTTGTTGGTGACGCACGATGCGGAGGAGGGCATGTATATGTCCGATCGACTTGTCGTGATGGACAGCGGGGGAAGATTGGTGCAGAGTGGCACGCCGCATGCGATTTACGGAAAGCCGTGCAATGCTTATGTCGCCTCTTTGTTGAGCGAGGTGAATCGTTTCTCGGTCGCTGTCGAGGCGGGGAGTGCCGTGACGCCGTTCGGTCGGTTTCCGGTTAACTTTGACGGAGATTCTGCCGAGGTCGTTGTGCGTCCCCAGAGCTTGCGTCTTTCGGGGATGGTGCGGGGGCAGAAGGTGCAGGAGGGCAGTTGTGTCGGGGTTGTAGAGGCTTCCAGGATGATTGGCGGAGACAGCTTAGTTCATTTGTCTAGTCAGCTCAAAGGTGCGGAAAATAAGGAGGGAGATTGGGGAAAAATCCATTTGCATGCTCGTGTTGCGGGTTGTTTCCTGCCTGAGGTTGGCAGTCGAGTTTTGCTGGCGGTGAGGAGTGGGGAGGTCTTGTTATTTGCGGGGGATTGTGTTATAGGGTAGGTTGCTTGCAGTATTGTTTAACTTTGTTTTGGAGGATAGGCAGATGGGTAGTTTCAGTATTTGGCATTGGCTGATTGTTTTGGCTGTTGCGGTTGTTTTATTTGGGGGTGGGGGCAAGTTATCTCGGTTGATGGGGGATTTCGGTCGTGGGCTGCGCGAGTTTAAGAGCAGCTTGGATGGGGAGAAGGAGAAGGGGCAGAAGCGTGTGGGGACGGAGGGGGCAAAGGCAAAGGCAAAGGCAAAGACTAATGCGAGGACGAGGGCGAAGAAGAAGAGCTGACGCGCTTTAACACGAGCTTGGGCTTTTGTGAGCTACGAGCAGGTAGCGGTGTAGAAACAAAAAACAGGACTCCTTGTCATAAAGGAAACGCAAGAAGAGCGAGCGGTAAGATAAGCGAGTTTTGGCGAGTTTTGGCGAGTTTTGCGCTTGGGGGGAGGGGGGGACGAAGTTCCCCCGCAAAAAGCACTTAGTGCTATGCGCGTCCGTGATGTTGCCCGCACGCGCCGTGTACGCGTCAATGCGTGAGTCTCGTTTTTTTTGCTCTATACCGCTACCTGCCCATAGCCATAGCCCCTTGCAATCCTCCTCCACCCCCCCTACAATCCCCCCATGTTCGACATCGGCTGGCAAGAACTCATCGTCCTCGGCGCTGTCGCGCTCGTCGTCTTCCCGCCGAAAGAATTTCCCAATCTCCTCAAAACACTCATCTCCATCACCAATAGAGTCCGCTCGACAACCCAAGAACTCCAACACCATATCCATAACTTCTCCAAAACTCACCTAGAAGACATCACCGCCGAAACAGCCAAAACACGAAACCTAATCCACGATTCCTCCCACCGAATCAAAAAACAAATCCAAGACCTCGAACAAAGAGCCCAAAACGCCGCTAAAAATCCATCCCCCAAAAAATCCCCTAAAGTAAAAATCTCCAAAGCCAAATCTCCCAAAGCCAAAACGACAACCCCCAAAGTCAAAGCGGCAGCTGCTAAAACCTCTAAAGCCGTCCGCCCGACGCGCACATCTTCGTCCAAGTCCTCGTCTAAATCCTCGTCCTCGCTCAAAAAATCAACCAAGCAATCGCCTAATAAATCGCCTTCCGCAACCTAAAGCGATACTTCAACAATGATCGAGAACAGCAAACAAGATATCTTCTTTCATCTGCGAGAACTGCGACAAAGACTGCTGATCGCACTTCTCATCTTCTTCCTCGCCTTCATCGTCGCCTTCTTCTTCGCAAAACCCGTCTTCAACTTTCTCATGCAACCGCTCACGCAGCTGCTCGGAGACCAAGCAGGGCGCGGCATGATCTATACCGCCATGCAAGAGCAGTTCCTCACCGAAATCAAACTCGCCATGTTCACAGCACTCCTGATCGCTCTGCCGCTGATGTGCGCGCAAATATGGCTCTTCGTCGCACCTGGGCTCTACCGAAACGAAAAGACCGCCGTCTGGCCCTTCATGATCGCAACCCCGCTCCTCTTTTATCTGGGCGCCAGCTTCGTCTATTTTCTCGTGCTACCCATCGCATGGAAGTTCTTTCTCGGCTTCGAACAAGCCAAAGAAGCAGGACACCTCGCTATCCGACTGGAGCCCAAGGTGGGCGAATACCTCTCGCTCGTCATGCGACTCATGCTCGCCTTCGGTGTCTGCTTCGAGCTACCCGTCCTGCTGATGCTGCTCGTCAAGGCAGGAATCACCACGGCAGATTCCTTGCGTAAAAAACGACGCTACGCCATCCTCATCGCCGTCGTTATCGCCGCCGTCCTCACGCCGCCCGATCCCCTCAGCCAAATCGCGCTCGCGCTGCCTATCATCCTGCTCTACGAAATCTCGATCTGGGGAGCTGTCCTCATGGCAAGAGCCGCCAGAAGAAAACAAGGCACGCGCCGACATGCACGACATTAAAGCCTTACGCGAGGCGCAAGAACACTTCGACGAAGGAATGCGCAAACGAGGTATGGGACAGCAGGCGCAAGCAATCGTGGCAAAACACGACGCTTGGAAGGAGGCAGTCAAGGCACTAGAGGGCTTGCAAGCAGAGCGAAACGAAACAGCGCACCTCATCGCTAAACTCACCAAGCAACAAGACGAGGAGAATCGAGAACAAGCAACCCGTCGAGCAATCGAGCTGAAGACGGCGATCGTCAAAGAAGAAAGCAAGGTGCGTGAGAAGGACGAACAGCTACAGCTCGTTTTGTCCTTGTTGCCGAACATCCCCGACGACGCTGTACCTGAAGGCAAGGATGAGACAGAAAACAAACTCTTGCGCGAGGTGGGCGAAGTGCCAACCTTCGCCTTTCCTGCCAAGGCGCACGACGAGATCGGAGCAAAACTAGGAGATGGCGATATGGATTTCCCTCGTGCTGCGAAGATCGCCGGAGCAAGGTTCTCGCTGCTCTACGGAAACTTGGCAAAGCTGGAGCGCGCCTTAGCGACCTTCATGCTCGATACGCACACATTGGAGTTTGGCTATCGGGAGGTGTGCGCTCCTGTGTTGGTGCGCGAGGAGACGCTGTTCGGTTCAGGGCATCTGCCGAAGTTTCGCGAAGACTTGTTCGCAACCGAAGACGGAAGTTTCCTGATCCCGACCGCCGAGACGGTACTGACAGGTTTGCACGGCGGCGAGATATTGGAGGAAGAAGCATTGCCGAAGCGTTATGTCGCTTGGACAAATTGCTTTCGCGCCGAGGCGGGGGCTGCGGGTAGGGATACGAGGGGGTTGTTGCGCTTGCATCAGTTCTCCAAGGTGGAGCTGGTGAGCTACACTAGTCCCGAAAAATCTGGTGAAGAGCATGAACGCATGACGAACTGTGCAGAAGAGATACTAAAACGATTGGGTTTGTCCTATCGCGTGATGCTGCTGTGCGCGGGCGACATGGGCTTTTCTGCCCAGAAGACCTACGATTTGGAGGTATGGATGCCGTCGCAAAAAGTCTATCGAGAGATTTCCAGCTGCTCTAACTGCGGCGCGTTTCAGTCGAGGCGACTCAACGCTCGTTTTCGCAGAAAAGGGGTCAAAGGCACAGATTTTCCTCACGCCTTGAACGGATCGGGATTGGCGGTCGGGAGGACGATGGCGGCTCTGTTGGAAAACGGACAACAGGAAGATGGCTCGGTGCGACTGCCTGAGGCGTTGTGGGATTACATGGGCGGGCTCAAAGAGCTACGCAGAGAAAAGGCATAACATTTGTCGAGCTTCTTGTCTCACTGCTTGCCTAGACACCATCGCTCCGTTACAATAGAGCGCATGTTCCGTCCTACCCTTCCCTTGTTTTTCTCCGCTGTCTTTTTGGCAACGCTTCTTCTTGCCGCGTGCCAACAGGGAGGACAAGTTCGCCTTCGTCCTGTCTCCTCCGACGAACGCATCGAACGATACCAACTGCCGCGCAACGCCCGCGTTCCCTCCGTGAGCGGAATCGTGCCGGGCGATTCCGATATCATCGGCAGCAATAACCAAACCCAAGCTGCCAAGCCTCCCTCCATCACGACACAGCCGCAACAGACAACGACGCAGACGACGGGAAGCACAACAATACATCGTGTTCGAAAAGGCGAAACGCTTCTCTCCATCGCGCGACGCTACGGCATCTCCCTCTCGGAACTTACGCGCCTCAACGGCATTTCCAACCCGAACCTTCTCAGAGTCGGACAAAAACTCTCTGTACCCGCCGCAGGAAACTTTACGGCAAGCGAAACGCGACACATCATCAAAAAAGGCGAAACCCTCTACAGCATCGCTAGAAAATACTCCACCTCCATAAAAAGCCTGAAACAGACAAATCGTATCCAAAACCCCAACAAACTCAATGTCGGACAATTGCTCATCGTTCAAGGAGGCACAAGCCAATCCCAATCCCAATCCCAATCCCAAAGTCAATCCGCCGCAACCTCTAGCGCAAAGACTACCGCCAAAAAATCCGCAAAAAAACAAAAACTGGCAAAAGCTCCGCAACGCGCGCGCAAAGACTTCCTCCGACCTTTGCAAGGGAAGGTCGTCACGCGCTTCGGGGAAAAAAGTTTCGGACAGCGCAACAACGGTATCGACATCGCCGCCAAAGCAGGCAATAGCGTCAAAGCAGCAGAGAACGGCGTCGTCGTCTATAGCGGCTCTGCGCTCAAGGGCTTCGGCAACCTGATCCTCGTGCGACACGCCGACGGATACCTCTCTGCCTACGGCTACAACAGCGAAAATCTCGTCGAACGAGGCGATCGCGTCAAGCGAGGGCAGGCGATCGCAAAGGTCGGAAGCTCAGGAGACGCACGCAAGGCAATGCTGCATTTCGAATTGCGAAGGAATTCTCGACCTGTCGATCCTCTGAAACACTTCTCGAAATCCTGATCCAAGCAAAAACTTGACCTCCGAGCCCAAGCCCGCTTCTTCTCGCATACCTCCCTACGCTGCCCGCTCTGTCCGCCGAGTAGTGCTCAAAGGCGAAGGGGGTAGCGCGCACAGAGAGGTCGTCTTCGCCAACGATCAGCCCCTCGTGCTGCTCGCAGGTCCTTGCGCCATGGAAAGCCTAGCGCACGCCGTCGAGACCAGCGAGGCGATCGCCGAAATTTGCACAGCACGCAAGGTAGAGTTGGTCTATAAAACATCCTTCGACAAGGCGAACCGAACTTCTCTCGCCTCACAACGAGGAATGGGGATCGAGCGCGCGATCGAAGTTTTCGAAGCCTTGCGTGAAAGGGGTCTGCTCACCATGACCGATATCCACGAGGCATGGCATTGCGAGCGCGTGGCGAGCGTCGTCGATATCTTGCAAATACCGGCTTTCTTGTGCAGGCAGACGGATTTGCTGTTGGCGGCGGGGGCTGCGGGCAAGGTGGTGAATGTGAAAAAAGGGCAGTTCTTGGCTCCTTGGGATATGCCTTATGTGGCTGAAAAAATCGAGGCAGCAGGGACAGAAGGGAAAGAAGGAGGGGGAGCAGGAAGGACTGGCGGTGTTTTACTCTGCGAGCGTGGCACGAGTTTTGGCTACAATCGACTTGTCGTTGATATGGCGGGTTTGTGGGAGATGGCTCGCTCAGGTCGTCCTGTTGTGATGGATGCGACGCATGCCGTGCAGCGTCCTGGCGGAGGGAGCGGGGTGAGTTTAGGCAATCGTGCGTATATCGAGTCGTTGGTGCGTGCTTCGAGCGCGGTAGGCGTGGCGGGGTTGTTTTTGGAGGTTCATGGCGATCCTGACAAGGCTCCTAGCGACGGGAGTAATATGTTGCATATCAAGGACTTGGGGCGCGTTTTGGATGTGGCGGTTGAGTTGGACAGGGTCGCGAAAAGGCTGAGCTAGGTCGCTACTCGATCGATGACGATGGCGGGCAGGCATATTCTTGAAGTTCAAAACGAGCGGGTTTATCTGCGCAGAGAAGCTTCGCCCAATGCTGCCATCGACACGGAGTTGTTTTTTGGCATGCCCGTAACCCTTTTGAAGAGCGAGGGAGAATGGTCTTGTATCCGCTCGCACCTTGACGGCTACGAGGGTTATGTCGAACGGGCGAGCCTCGCTTCTGTGGCAAGTTTGGAAACTCACAACACAAAAGCGTCGATGGTCGTCGTTCCACTTGCTTTGGGCTACAGGGAGGCGAAGGACACGGCGGCGGCGACCTTCGCCTTTCCGATGGGCAGTCGCTTGCGTGTCAGCGAAAATGGCGGTGGCGAGAAAGAAGGGACATTTGTCGTGCTTCGTGTTCCGAAGGAGGAGGAAGGAAAGAAGACGGAGGAGCGGGTTTTTGTGAAGAGGCATCAGATTCTTGCTCTTGCAGAGTGCGGCATAACGAACGGGCGCGACTGGGTTGCGACGGCGTTGAAGTTTTTGGATGTTCCTTATCTGTATGGGGGGGGGTGTTATGCAGGGATTGATTGCTCGGCGTTGTTGCAGGTATCGATGGGGGTGCAAGGGATGGTGTGTCCTAGGGACTCTGCACCGCAGGAGAGAGAATTAGGGAGGGCGTTGGATTGGACGGGGCGCGGGGGGAGGGGAGATTTGCCGATTTTGGAACGGGGTGATCTTGTTTTTTGGAACAGGCATGTTGGGGTGATGGTGGATGGGGAGATAATGTTGCATGCGAATGCGGGATCGATGACGACCTCAAAGGAGTCTTTGGCGGGGGCGAGGGAGAGGATTATGGGCGTGGAGGGAGAGATACGCTGTATAAAACGCTTGGAAATTTAACGGGACGAGGCTTTTAGCATTGACGGCAAAACGCAAGACGAGCGAGCCTTAAGATTATCTTTGGGCGAAGTGAGTTTTGCGCATGGGGGGTGTGGGGGGATAAATTCCCCCCGCAAAAGCGCGCCGCGAGCGGGCGTGTAAGCGCCTTCTACGCCCTTCCTCAATGCCTCTGTTGCCAAACGCGAAAGACAGCAATCCCCATATTCAACAGCCCGACAACAAGCAAAATGTAAAGCATGGCAATCACTCCCGCCCTCACAATAATTCCGCCCGCCAACAACGGAAATCCGAACACACCAACGCAATAAGAAAGCCCAAACAACAACAAAGCCTGAGGCATCAATCCCTCAGGAGCCTCGTTGGCAGCCAAGCCGTTGATCACCGAATAAGTCAATCCATAGCCAACCCCCAACACCACCGCCGAAAGCACATACAAAAAGGCAGAGCCAGTAAAGACAGCAAACATCCAAAGCGAAAGCACAATCGTCGAGGTCAGAAAGAAAGAAGACCAGAAGGGATCGTAGCCAACGATATAACGGACAAGCAACAGTCGAGAGCCGATCGCCGCCAGCATAAATCCGACAAAATACAGAGCGTAATCAAACCCAAAAGTTTGAGCGTAGGTCGTTTGAAAGCTGGATAACCCTCCGAAAATACATCCTCCCAAACCCACCATGACGATCGGAAAAATCGCGTTGGAACGCACAACCCTAACAAGGGTTCTAGTGGAAAGCCGCGTGACTTGAGGAACGATATTCCTATTCTTCCGCAACTGGTGATCCAAACAAAAGCACAAACTGCTGCCCGTCAAAGCGAAAGCCGCCGCCGCCAGAAATGCACTCTCGATAGGAAGATTGAAGAAGCTCACCAGCCGCCCGACAAGAGGCCCCGTGCCGATGCCCGCCATCATGCATCCCGACAGCAGAGCCATGAAACGAATCCGTCGAGCAGGCTTGACGATGGCGGCAACGACGATGGGTGCCAAAACATAGACGATCCCCCAACCCACGCCGAGAAGAAAACCATACAGCAACAAATCGTATCCTAGCCCTCGGCTGAAGAAAAATCCCAGCATCGACAAGGCAAGAAAAAAAGCCGACACAACAACCGACCTGACCAACCCCAACATATCGGCAAGATGTCCCGACAAAACGACCGACGATACAGTGCTGATCGTCGCCGTTGCGATGATCACGCCGGCAAAAGCCTCGTCGCCGCCTCTTTGTCCCACCATCAGAGGAATCAGAAAGGTGATGCCGTAGCTGATCGATAACAAATACCCTCCCCAGCACAACAGGATAAAATTACCGCGCGAAACCTCGACAGAATCCCTCGTCGTTGTCTTTTGTGTCTTCTTTGGAGCGAGCATCTTTTTACTTTTCGATCACGCTCTTCGGAAAAAAGGCGTGAAAAGCAAAAGCAAAATCGACAAAATACACGATGGCGAACCGCGCTCCATCCCTCTCTCGCCAAGCATAGACCGAGCCTACCTCCTTGCCCTTCTCAACGAGCCCATGATCTAATGCCGAGGTTTGTCCCTCGCGCCACTCTAAAACAACCTCGCTGTCAACCCCGCCGCCAACCTCTCTCCATCGCACGCTGCCCTCGCGTCTCAACTTTGAGAGAGCAATCGCACGCTTTCTGTCCGCCAAGGAGACAACCCTCGCCAAAGCCGAAATGCCCTCAGGCAAAGCACCGCGATAGAGAAAAGGGCGCGCTAGCGAGTCGTAACGCGCGTAAGGATTTTTTCCGTAAGCGCGAGGAAAACCCTTCGGCGGCAAGGCTACCGTGCCACGAGGATGCCTCTGCTTAAACTGCGCCCACGACTCCAACTGCGCTGGAAGAACCGTCAATTTCTTTCCTAGCAGTTTGCCGATTACAGCCTCGCCCAAAAACTGCTGCCACCAACTCTCGGTCTCGCGGTCGTACATAAGCAAGTCGGAGTTGCGAAGCCTCCCCGTCGTCGAAAAAGAAAGCGCGCGTCCCTCAAGCGAAGCGTCGAAGACGATCGCCGAATTACAAAGAGGGCAGAAGGTCGCAACGATCTTCTTGCCGCCCAAAGTGTCGTTGACGATCTCGTGCCATATCAGAAAACGCAACGGATAGGTGCGCGACTCGCCATTCAGCGTGAGCGAAAGCACAGGCTCACGCGCCTTGATCGCCAAAACCTCAGGCGCAGAAGAAGTAACAGGCAGAATCCTCGGCGCATCGACGGGCGCAATCGCGTCGCGCGGAGGACCGCCGCTAATCACAGAATCCATTGAAATCGAACGCTTTGTAAAATCGGTCTTAGGGAACTCACGCTTCCAAGAACTCGGCACAGAATCCGCAAAAGAAGTAGCGACGAGCCAACTCGGTGCGTAGAAAGCAACGCCAAATATTTGGTTTATAAGCAGAAAGCAGAAAAACAAACGCAACATCGAAAACAAGCCCAAAAAAGGTAAGGAACGAAAGACAACCAAGTTTTAGTCGCGTAGCGATCGGAAACCGACCTCATTTTACCCTAAAATTGCTCTTTGAGAGAGTTGGTCGCCTTCCGCGGCGAAAGCCGCGCGATCCACTTTATCCGTCTTCTATCCACCACCATCCCCTTGCAAGTGCTGGAGGGAGGTAGTAGCCTCTCTCCAGCATCACGATGTTGGTGTTAGGAAGGAGAGACAGGATTCCGGTTGCAGAGCCGTCCTGCTCTCCTTCCGTCTTTCTATAGGGTCAGATGATAAGAGTCAACAAAAAATTTTGTTTATTAGAATAATTTTATTTTGTCCAGTAAGGCACGAGAGAAAAAGCGATCAGCTTGACACCTTTGACGAATGCGATGCCCCCCTCAAAATAGCACCCTTTGCTTGCCCCAAACAACTAGAAGGGTGTAGCGCGCTTGCTTGCGCTCTGCTATGGTGGAGGGGTCATGTCTCGCCACGCCATCAGCCAGCTCTGCGCCCGCGAGATTCTCGACAGCCGTGCGACACCCACCCTCGAAGTCGCGGTCATGTTGGAGGACGGCACAGAGGCACACGCATCCGTTCCATCAGGTGCTTCCAAGGGAAAGTGGGAAGCATTCGAACTACGAGATGAAGACCCCAAACGATACCGCGGTAAAGGCGTGCTCAAAAGCATCGCCCTCGTCGAAGGAGAAATCGCATCCCTCGTAAATGGCATGGAGGCTTGCGAGCAGGCACAACTCGATGCAAGCCTATGCGCGCTCGATTCCGCACACCTCGCCGACAATCCAGACAACGAAAAAAATCCTCCGAAAGGTTATCTGGGCGCACAAGCCTGTCTGGCAGTATCGCTCGCTTGTGCACGCGCGGCGGCGATATCGCTCGGTATCCCGCTCTATCGCCACCTCGGCGGAATCGAGGCGCGCACGCTACCCGTGCCGATGATGAACATCCTCAACGGCGGAGCGCACGCCAACAACGCGCTTGTCGTGCAAGAGTTCATGCTCGTGCCTTCAGGCGCAGCCGACTTCCCCGAAGCCTTGCGCATGGGAGTCGAGTGCTACGCCGCACTGAAAGATCAACTGGAGGCGCAAGGACTCTCTAACGCCTTGGGCGACGAGGGAGGATTCGCTCCTCCCTTGAAAAACACGCGGGACGCGCTCGACATGCTGATGCAAGCTATCGACAAGGCTGGACTAAAGGCTGGCACAGATATAAATCTAGCCCTCGATTGCGCCGCAAGCGAGTACTTCGGAGAGAAACAAGGCAAACAAGGCTACGCACTCGATGGCGCGTTTCACGACCACTCGTCCTACAGCGCGCTGTTGAAAACTTGGATCGACAACTATCCGATCGTCTCGTTGGAAGATCCCTTCGCGGAAGAAGACTGGCAGGGCTGGAGCGTTGCTACAAAGGCGTTGGGAAACAAAATCCAGCTTGTCGGCGACGATCTCTTTGTCTCGCAGGAGGAACGGCTACGGCAGGGATTAACATTAGGGGCGGCGAACGCTCTTTTACTCAAACCCAACCAAGTCGGCACGCTAAGCGAAGCCATGGCTTGCGGCAGGCTAGCTATGGAGGGGGGATGGGGCTGCGTCGTTTCGCATCGATCAGGTGATACGGAGGACACCTTCATCGCAGACTTGGCGGTCGGCTTGAATTGCGGACAGATCAAGACGGGCGCGCCGTCTCGCTCGGAGAGGGTTGCCAAGTATAATCGTCTGCTGCGCATACACGAAGAACTGGGAAACGAGGCGCGCTATAACAATTCCTTGAACAATTCCCTGAACAATCCCTTGACTAATTCTGGCGTGAGGCTTGAGGCTTGTGGCAAAGTTTGACATTGTTTGCGGCGACATCACTTTGATGCGTGTCACCGCGCTTGTGAATGCGGCGAACGAGAACCTTCAAGGCGGCGGCGGTGTAGACGGTGCTATTCACCGTGCGGCGGGACCTGAGCTTCTACACGAGTGCAAGAACTTGGACGGCTGTCCGACGGGACAGGCGCGTTTGACGAGTGGTTATCGTTTGTTTGCCGACTATGTGATTCACACGGTCGGACCTGTGTGGCGCGGCGGGGGAGAGGGGGAGGCGGCTTTGCTAGGAAGTTGCTATGCGAATGTGCTGTCTTTGGCGGCAAAGAGTGGCATCCGAGAGCTGGCATTTCCGGCAATCTCGACCGGCGTCTACGGCTTTCCTAAGGACAGAGCGACGCGGATTGCGATTGGCATGTGTAAGTTGTTGGCAGCCCCCGATTCGCCGTTCGATTCGCTGGTCTTCTGCCTGTACGACGAGGAGGCGACTTCGCTGTACAAGGATTGCTTAGCAGACGTTTTATAGGCGGGTGTAGCTCAGTTGGTAGAGCGTAAGCTTCCCATGCTTAAGGTCGCGGGTTCGATCCCCGTCGCCCGCTTTTATTCTCGATTTTCATTGGAAAGGACAGGTTTCTTTTAGCCTTCGTTCCAGATCTTCACGCGATACTTTAACTCCCTCTTGCTCCATGGAGGTCATAACCTCATCGCTGCCTAGCCCGCAGGCGACGATACCCCGATAGAGGGAGAGGTCTATTGCTCGGTTGATCGAGACGCCATGCGTGACGATGCCGCGCGAGACGCGAAAGCCCATCGAAGATATTTTTTTCCCCGCCACCCATACGCCGATCGCTTCCTTGTCGGCGTGCGCCTCGATGTTCCAAGTAGCAAGCGTCTCGCTGATCCATGCGCCCACCTGTCCGACGAAGGCGCGGATGGAGAGGTCGCGTTTGCGCAAACTCAACGCAAAGTAGACGATGCTTTGTCCTGGCGCATGGCAGGTCGTCTGTCCGCCGCGCGAACTGCGCACGACGGGCAGTCTGTTCCGCGGCAGGATGTCGCTCGCTGAGCCCGTTCTGCCTATCGAGACGAGGGGAGGGTGTTCCAAAAGCCAAATGAACTCGGCTTGGGTAGGCTCAGCTGTATCCAAGGAAGTTGCACGGGTAAGCTTTTCTGCGCGACACTGCATGGCATGCATCGCTTGGCTGTAGCCGACGAGTTCGGAGACTTTCCACTCGATGTTGAAACTGTCGCACATTGGCATAAAATCAATGAGGAGAATTTATCCCCAAGGGGAATTTAAGGGGAATTTATCCCCAAGTTAGCATGCGGTCGAGAAGACTCGAACTTCCACGGGGTCTCCCCCACAGCGACCTCAACGCTGCGCGTCTACCTGTTCCGCCACGACCGCATCCCAGCAACCCTAGCAAAAGGCTCTTGCGTCTGCAACAACAACAAAAAGAGCTAACCCAAGAGAGATAACTAAAGAGAGATAACTAAAGAGAGATAACTAAAGAGAGCTGATAAAGAAGGTTAAGTCGCAAGATACGGATTGCCAACAACGCGCGTTTTTGCTATACATGCCAAGAATATATACCAAGAGTAAGGAGAGAAATCTCCCCCTCGTCCCGCAACACCCATGACCGCTCAAAGCCCCAAGAAAGCACGCGAAGCTGCCACGCTCAGCAAAGCGGCACTCGCCTACCACCGCGCTCATCCCGCAGGCAAACTCGCCATCGTGCCGACGAAGCCGATGGAAACGCAACGCGATCTCGCGCTCGCCTACTCGCCTGGGGTGGCTGCCGCCTGCCTTGCGATCAAAGAAGACCCCGCCCAAGTAGACGAGCTCACGGCGCGTAGAAACCTTGTCGCCGTCATCAGCAACGGTACAGCCGTGCTGGGGCTAGGTGCTATCGGCGCGCTGGCCTCGAAACCCGTCATGGAAGGGAAAGCTGTCCTCTTCAAAAAGTTCGCCGATATCGATGTCTTCGATCTCGAAGTCGATGAGCTCGATCCCGACAAATTTATCGATATCGTCGCCTCGCTGGAACCATCCTTCGGAGGCATCAACCTCGAAGATATCCGCGCGCCAGAATGTTTCGCTATCGAAACTAAATTGCAAGCGCGCATGAAGATCCCTGTCTTCCACGATGATCAACACGGAACCGCAATCATCGTCGCCGCCGCCGTCTCGAACGCACTCGAACTCGTGAAACGCGATCTCAAAGATACAAAAACCGTCGTGCTGGGCGCAGGCGCTGCCGCAAGCGCATGCATCAATCTGTTGTTTGAGATGGGACTCTCACCCAAAAACCTGCTTGTTTGCGACTCGAAAGGTATCCTCACCACATCGCGCGAGAATCTTTCCGCCGAGAAATCTCGTTTCGCTGTCGAAACAAACCTCACAACCCTGTCCGATGCCATGCACGACGCGCATCTTTTCATCGGTTTGTCCGTCGCAGGAGCACTTTCCGCCGAACAAGTCGCAACGATGGCAGACAAGCCAATCGTCATGGCTTTGGCGAACCCCGATCCCGAAATTCGACCCGAAGAGGTGAGGCGCGTCAAGCCCGATGCAATCATCGCAACAGGACGCTCCGACTATCCCAACCAGGTGAACAATGTTTTGTGCTTCCCATTCTTGTTTCGCGGTGCGCTCGATGTCGGTGCGACCGCCGTCAACACCGCCATGAAGACCGCCTGCGTGCACGCCCTCGCCGACCTAGCGAAACAGGTGGTACCCGCCATCGTGATGCACGCCTACGGAACAGACGAAATGACCTTCGGCGCAGAGTATGTGATCCCTAAACCTCTAGACCCTCGGCTGATGCTCGCCGTTGCGCCGGCGGTCGCCAAGGCGGCCATGAAGACGGGGGTGGCTAGGCGTCCGATCGAAAACTTCGACGACTACAAACGTAGTTTGATGCAGTTCATCCATCGCTCAGGGCTGGTGATGCGTCCATTGATGGAACAGGCGCGCACCGACCCACGCAGAGTCGTCTTTGCAGAGGGCGAAGAACCCCATGTCTTGCAAGCCGTCTCGACCTTGTTGGAAGAGGGACTGGCGAAACCCATCCTGATCGGAAGACGCAGCGTCTTGCAAGCGCGCGCCGAACGCTATGGGTTGGATTTGGGGATTGGATGCGGAAGCAGGGGCGAGTGTAGCCTCGAAGACGAGGGTGGAGATTTGCGATCCCGAATCGGATCCTCGCTACCGCGAGTATTGGCAGCTGTACCACGATCTTTTGGGTCGTAGCGGTATCACTCAGGACGCCGCTAAAACGGCGGTGCGCACAGAGAACACGGTGATCGCAGCCTTGATGGTGCGGCGCGGCGAGGCGGAAGCAATGGTTTGCGGTGCGGTCAAGCCCTATCGACATCATCTGCGTCATATCGATCAGGTGCTCGGCACGCATGGCGATTGTACGAAGATGCTGTCGCTCACCCTTTTGGTGACGCCTAAGGCGAACATCTTCTTGGCGGACACGCACATCGGCAGCGCGAGCAGCGCCGAAGATTTTGTCTCCATGACTTTGTTGGCGGCAGCCGAGGTGAAAAAATTCGGCTTGGAGCCTAAGGTAGCCTTGGTGTCGAGCGCAAACTTCGGCTCGCACGACGACACCTCGGCGCGCATGATGCGCACGGCGGTCGCCTTGTTGCACGAAAGGCATCCTGAGCTGGAGGTCGACGGTGAAATGCAAGCCGACACCGCACTCAACGAGGGCTTGCGCGCTCGATTGTTTCCGGCAAGCAAATTGAAGGGACAGGCAAATTTGTTGATCCTTCCCGATCTGAACAGCGGCAACATCGCCTACAACGCGCTGAAAATCTTGGCGGACGGAAAAGTTGTCGGACCGATGTTACGCGGTTGTGCATATCCTGCGCATATCGTGTCGAACTCGACCGATGAGCAAGGCATCGTCAACATGACAGCGGTTGCGGTCGTCGACGCGCAACAGAAGTCGCGCCGCAGCTGAGAGACGATGGCGGAGTCCTCGCACACGCCAAATCATCCTGCGAATCATCCTGCGGGAACCTATCCAGGCGCTTACGAGGAAAAACGCGAGCACACACGCCAAGCCCTGCCGCAACTGCTGGCAGAGCATCGACACAAGCGCATCCATACTCTGTTGGCAGAACTCTACGCCGAGGATCAGGCGGAACTCTTGAGCGAACTCGCCACCGACGAGAGGCGGATTGCCTTGCGCGCGCTCGGCGGGGGCTTGCGGGCGGACACGCTCACCCACTTCGAGCCTAGTCTTTTGTCGGATGTTGTCGCCTTTTTGCCGAAGGTGCGCTTGGCGAGCATGCTCTCGTCGCTGCAGACGGACGATTTGGTCGAGCTGTTTGAAACGCTACCCTCCGAGACGAACCATCGCTTGCTCGACCTACTGCTGCCGCGCACGAGGCTCTTGATCCGACAGGGACTCGGTTACGCCGAGGACAGCGCAGGAAGATTGATGCGACGCGAGATCGCCACAGTGCCAGAGCATTGGTCGGTCGGACAGGTCATCGATTATTTTCGCGGCGCGAAGGCGCGCGGCACGCAAATGCGCGAAGCCTTCTATGCGATCATTCTCGTCTCGCCAGGATTGCGTCCGATCGGAACGGTACCGGTCTCGCGTCTGCTCAGCTCGAAGCGCACCGTCATGGCAGCGGATATTGCCGAGCGTGAAATGCATCTCATCGAGGCAACGATGCATACGGACAAGGTCGCTCACCTCTTTCACAAGTACGGACTGGTCGAACTGCCCGTCGTCGACGAGCGCGGTAGACTCTGCGGCTCTGTCACCGTCGACGATGTCGTCGAGGTCATCGAAGAGCGCAACGAAGAAGACATTCTCAACTTGGCAGGTGTCAGCGCGCACGACTTCTACGCCGACCTCGTGCAAATCTTGCGATCGCGCGTGCCATGGCTTGCGCTCAACTTGCTCACCGCCTTCCTTGCCTCGCGCGTCGTCGCCGGCTTCGCCCAAGCCATCGAGCAACTCGTCGCCCTCGCCGTGCTTATGCCCATCGTCGCCTCCATGGGAGGCAACGCAGGAACGCAAACCCTCGCCGTCACCGTGCGCTCGCTCGCCTTGCAACGCATCAGCGGACGCAATGTACGAAGACTCGTCGGGAAAGAATGCTTGCTCAATCTCATCAACGGCGTGCTGTTCGCAACCCTGACAAGCATCGTCGCTTGGTGGTGGTTCGAGGATACAGCCTTGTCACTCGTCATCTTCCTTGCCATGTGCGGCAACATCATACTCGCAGGAGTCGTCGGCGTCTGCACGCCACTCTTGCTGCAACGCCTCGACCAAGACCCCGCCGTCGGCTCCAGCATCATCCTCACAACTTGCACCGATATCTTCGGATTCTTCAGCTTCTTAGGAATCGCCGCTTGGCTCTTGCTGTGAAACAAGTTGTAAGCAAACCCGCAAAATCTGCTAGCATCCGATTTCTATCTTGCTAAGGAGTTCCCTCGTGGCTGACAAACTTCCTCCGAAGAATCAAAATAAAGTACAAAAGAAAAAGTCTGCCGACAAATCTGCAGCACCTCGTGTTGCCTTCGTCCTGCCCTGCTACAACGAGGAGGAGGCTTTAGCAAAAACTATCCCGACGCTGCTCGACCTACTCTCGACACTGGAGCGGAGAGGCTTGGTGCACTCTTCAAGCTATCTGTACTTTTGCGACGACGGCTCTAGCGACGCTACTTGGGAGGTGTTGCGCTCTTTTCGCAAACGCGATGCCAAGAATCGCAGTAAGTCTCGCAAAAAATTTCGTGTGTGCGCATTGCGCTTCGTCGCCAACTGCGGGCGCGAGATGGCTCTCTATGCGGGCTTGGTCAAGCAGGTGGGAGCGTGCGATTGGGCAATCTCCCTAGATGCCGATTTGCAAGACGACCTGTCGCTCGTTCCTCGCATGCTCAAGATCGCTCGAAAGGGCGAGGTGGATATCGTCTCGGCAATTCGCAAGGACAGGCATAGCGACGGACTCTTCAAGCGTCTCAGTGCCAGCCTATTTTATTTCTCGTTGCGCTTCTTCTTTCGCGTGCCAGCAGAGAACGAAGCCGATTTCCGTCTGATGAGCCAAAGCAGTCTGCGCGCGCTCGCTCTATACCGCGAGCGGCGTATCTACCTGCGCGGGTTAGTTTCGCGGATGGGCTTTCCCACCGCCAGACTCTACTACGAGCGTCAGGAGCGCATTGGCGGAGAAACAAAATACACCTTGCGCAAGATGATCGGGTTGGCACTCGATGGTATCACTTCGCAATCGACGCATCCTCTGCGCGTCGTCTTTTTTCTTGGGGTCGCCATGTTCTTCGGATGTCTGGGCTTGGCGGGTTACTTCTTCTACCAGTGGTTTTCGGGACAGACTTTAGCGGGCTGGGCATCGGTCGTGTTGTTGATCCTGTTTGTCAGCAGCCTGCAGTCCTTGGCGCTGGGCGTTGTCGGAGAGTATTTGGGAAAAGTCTTCTTGGAGGTACGAGGCAATCCTCGTTATCTGATCGAAGAAGAGATGACGCAAGACGAGGCATGCAAGGAAAATTCACGAAAGTCTTGATAGCAAGGCTTGCCGACATCTTCTCCATAAGAGAAGGCTCACACAGAGCGCGAGCAGTTGAAAGAGGATACTGGTGCTCATCGCGTAAAACAGCGCTGTTTCAGGGGCGAGCAGCAATTGCTTTTGCAGCAGTTGGCTCAAGCCACCGATGGCGACTTGGAAGAAGAAGGAGAGGATGAAGACGCAGAAGTTGAGGCTGGTATTGACGCGCCCTGTCAATCGTGCCTCGAAGTTAGCGGCGAGCGCGGCGTAGGCGACCGTGATCCCTGCGCCGAAGAGTCCGAACAGGAAGGCGTAGAGCAGCAGCAGGGGCGTGCTGTCTGAAAAAAGAAGCAGGGTTTGTATAAGACAGAAGAGCAGCGCGCAGACGATCGGCGTTGTCATGAGGGGTGTTTGGTATCGCTTTTGCAGGAGGGAGGCGAGCAGTCCCATGCAGGCGAAGCCGCAGAGCAGTCCGAAGGCGGCGATGCTGACGATCTGCGTTGCCAACGTGGTGCTTTTATGCAAGCCCTGGCTCACCCAGGCGGGCAACCACAAGCCGAGGATACCTAGCACGGCGGCTTGTCCTACGGCGGCGAAGGGCAGGGGAATAAAGAAGCGCGGGTCGTGGAAGAGGCGCATCATTTCTCTCACTTGCCTTGTGAGGTCTTGAAGGAGAGTTGGCGCGTAAGGATTTGTTTCTGCTGATACTTTTTGTTTCTTTCTAGAGAGATTGTTTCTCTCTCCTTGTGCGAAGGGATTGTTGGGAACGAAGCAGGCGACGCAGAGGGCGGCGAGCAGGGTGAGGGCAGCCAAGCCGAGATTGAGGTTGCGCCAACCCGTGATGGTCAAGACGAGGTCGGCGGGCGTTCCTGCGCAGAGTGCGCCGAAGGCACCGATGGAGAGGAAGATACCTGTGGCGAGCGGTAGGTTGTGGCTTGGGATGCAAAGTTTTAGTGCTTTCAGCGCGGACATAAAGCAGGCGGAGACGCCGATACCGACGAGCAGGCGAGCGAGAAAGAGGGCATTCAGCGATTCTGCCTTGGCGAAGAGAAAGGCACCGAGGGCGGCGATGCTCACGAGGACGACTTGAACAGGTTTTGCCCCGTAGCGATCGAGCAGGATACCGAGCGGTAGTTGGCACAAGCCGAACGAGAGGAAGTAGGCGGAGGCGAGGTAGCCTACGGCGAGGCTATCCAGCCCTAGCTCCGCGGAGAGGGAGGGCTCTAGCGTTCCCATGACTGTTCGATAGAGCATCGAGAGCGCGTAGGGGAAGGCGAAGAGCAGCAGGATACGCCAAGAAGAAAAACTGGATGAGAACGAGGAGGAGAACTTGGAGGAAGGCATGGAGAGGGCAGGGATGGAGTCTTGGATTGATGCATTTTATACGGAACAGGTATCGGTGTAGACCAAAAAACGAGCCTTGTTGACGAGTAAACGAACGCGCGCTCGCAACATCATGGATGCGCGTTGCAAGCAACGCGCTATGGCGCATCGCAAAGGCAGACACGCGCTTTTTTGATTAGGTAACATACGCAAGACTCCGTCTTGCGTTTCGTCAATTTTTATGTTACCCTCAACCTCCCATGGCGCAACTCCCCCCCCAGCTACCCCCCTTGCGCGGCATCTTCACCGCCCTCGCAACACCCTTCGACACCGAAGGGAAAGTCGATGCCGATTCCTATCGAAAACTCATCGATTATCAAATTCAAGCAGGCGTGCAAGGACTCGTCCCCGTCGGAACAACAGGCGAATCACCAACCCTCAACCCCGAAGAACACAAGCGCGTCATCGCACTCTGCATAGAATATACCGCAGGGCGCGTCCCCGTCATCGCAGGCGCAGGCGCAAACGCAACAGAAGAAGCCGTCAGCCTCGCGCGATTCGCCAAACAAGCAGGCGCACAAGCAACCCTGCAAGTCACTCCCTATTACAACAAGCCAACGCAAGAAGGCATGTACGCCCATTTCTGCACGATCGCCGAAAAATCCGACCTGCCCATCATGCTCTACAATGTGCCAGCGCGTACCTCCGTGCATTTGGAAGTGGATACCGTCGTGCGACTCGTCGAGGATTGTCCCCTCATCGTCTCGCTCAAAGACGCAGCCCCACACGACCTCACCCGCCCGACGCAAATCGTGCGAGCAGGGCTACGCGAGAACTTCACCCTCCTCTCAGGCGAGGACGCATCCTTCTGCGCCTTCTTGGCAATGGGCGGCGAAGGATGCGTTTCCGTCGCCTCCAACCTAGTTCCTCAAGCGATGGTTGAGGTCTACAATAGCTACAAGGCAGGCGACGAGAAAACGATGGCAAGCCTCAGGGATGCCCTCATGCCTCTGTGGCTGGGGCTGTTCTGCGAAACAAGCCCCGCTCCCGTCAAATACGGCTTGTTTCACGCAAACCTGTTCCAAACCCCCAACATACGCCTGCCACTCGTCGAGGCAACGCCCAAAGCACGAGCACGCGTCGAGCGCGCGCTGGCAGAACTCGCACGCTATAAGCAGTCCTTCGTGCCAAACAAAAAGGCAGCCTAGCTAAAGGGTAGCCCAAAAACTCCCTAAGGCAAGCTGGCAGAAAAAGGTAGAGCAAAATCGTGTCCGCCAAAAAAACTGAGGTTACTAAAGTCAAACCTCAAAAAGCCAAAATTCAGAAAACCAAACCTAAAACAACGAAGCCTAAAACAACGAAGCCTAAAAAAAAGCAATCTCAAGAAAAAGCCCACACAGGACCGCGCTTTGAAAATAGAAAGGCTCGACACAGATTCCGCATCGAAAAAGAACTGGAAGCAGGAGTGTGCCTCACCGGCAGCGAAGTCAAGTCCTTGCGCGCAGGGCAGGTGTCGCTTGGCGACAGCTTCGCCTATTTCAAAGAAGGAGAACTCTTCCTCATGAACTGCCATATCGGTGCTTACGCACAAGCTGTCAAGGGCTATCGACACGCTCCGAAAAGACTGCGCAAACTCCTGTTGCACAAACGCGAAATCAAACGACTCATCGGAGCCGTGCAACGCGGAGGAATAACGCTCGTTCCCATCGCCGTCTTCTTCAACGCCAGAGGGTTTGCCAAGGTCATGCTCGGCTTGGGAAAAGGCATATCGAAAGTAGACCGCCGCAAAGATATAGCAGAGAGAGACTGGCAGAGGCGAAAAACACAACTCTCTCGTCGAACAATCTCCAGAGGCGACGCATGACACATCGATTGACGATTCTCCTGTCGCTTGTATCGCTGCTGCTTTTTCCTTTGGCGGCTTGGTCGCAGGAAAAGTTTTCAAAGTCGTTTCTAGACAGCTTAGCTAAGGACGCAAGAAAAGCTCAGATCTCCTCCGACTTGTGGCAACAGACAAGAAAACTTTTGGAGCGCGAGGGAATCTCGGCGACCGTAGTCGAGCGCGATCGCTATCAGCCCGAGTTCTTGGAATCGCTACATCGCTACACGACGCGCCGCTTGAACGCGAAGCGCATCGCTGAGGGCAAGCAGCAGTTGGAAAAACACGCCGCCTTGCTGGAACGATTGCGTATAGAGTACGGCGTGCCGCGCGAGATCCTCGTCGCCATTTGGGGCTTGGAGAGCGGATACGGCGAAATCACCGGGAAATTTCCTGTCCTGCACGCAACCGCAAGTCTCAGCGCCGAGGGGCGACGCGCAGGTTTCTTTCGCCAGCAGTTCCTGACGGCATTGCTCATCGCCGAGCGCGAGGGCTTTGCTCCTCATGAGATGCTTGGATCATGGGCAGGCGCGATGGGACAGATGCAGTTCATACCAACGACATACTGGCAATACGCGCGCGACGGCGATGGTGATCGGAAAATCGATGTGTGGCACAATACAGACGATGCACTCACCTCCGCAGCCCACTACCTCAAGCGCAGCCGTTGGCAAGAAGAAACTCCCGCTTGGGGCTTGGAGGTACGCCTGCCTAAGGCTTTCGACTTCGCACTTGCCGATAGGCGATGGCGCAAAAACGCTTTCTGGAAAAAAAAAGGAATAAAAAGCGCACACAAAACACAAAAAACGAGAATGCAAAACAACGGCAAAAGCAGGTTGCTTCTGCCGTCAGGCGCGGCAGGACCAACTTTTCTTGTCTCTGAGAATTTTCGTAGCCTGCTACGCTGGAACAACTCGACCATTTATGTGCTAGCTGTAGGATTGTTGGCGGATCGGCTGAACAACGCTCCTGCATTGTTGCGAAAACCCCTAGAGCAAACCTTGCGACGAGAAGACATTCGCCGTTTGCAACAACGCCTGAATAAACTTGGCTTTCAGGCAGGGCTTGCCGACGCTATCTTCGGCAGCCAAAGCCGACAGGCTTTGCAACGCTACCAACGACGAGAGGGAATCACACCCGATGGCTTTCCTTCTCCTGAAACCTTGCAAAAACTGGGACTCTAGTTATCCCCTCTAATACACTCCTCTAATATACTTCTCTTGCCTGATACGACAAAAAAGGCTAGCAAGGACTATGAGAAAAAATTTCCTCCCCCCCGCTCAAGGCTTTCCCTTCCTTGCCGCCGCGTTCGTCGTTCTGTCGCTGGTGGGTTGCGGACAATCGCTCTACCTGCGCGAAACCCATCGAGGCGTCGTGCAAGGACGCGAAATCGTCAAAGGCGAACCCGTCTACAAAATCGGCAACCCCTACCGTATTCGAGGTAAACTCTACACGCCGCGTGTCAACTACGCCTACAAGGAAACAGGAATCTCCTCATGGTACGGACCGAAGTTTCACAATCGACGCACCGCAAACAACGAGATCTTCAACGAAAACGCCATGACCGCAGCCCATCGAACGCTGCCGCTACCTTCTTATATCTTGGTGACAAACTTGCAAAATAACCGCTCGGTGCGCTTGCGCGTCAACGACCGAGGACCCTTCGCAAAGGGACGAATCTTGGATGTCTCGAAAAAGGCAGCGCGCGTGCTAGGATTCGAAAAGCAGGGAACAACGCTGGTGCATGTACAAATTCTCGGCAAAGAAAGCAGACGCCTCGCCGAACAGATGGAGCGCGGCGGAAAGGCAACCCTCTACGGAGAAAGAAGGAGCGCATCCCTCGCGCCCAGTATCTTGCCGCAAGCTCAAGCCCAAACCCAAGCCGCAGTCCCCAAAATAAACACAGCAGCAAACACCGCCGCTACGACAAGCATCGTCGGTCAAGTCAAGGAGGGTTGGAAGGTCTATGCGCAAATCGGCGCTTTCCGCGAACAAGGCAGCCTCACGCGCGCACGCAACAAACTCCAGTCGCTCGGCTGGGGACTGCCCGTCATCACCAAACCCGCGCCCGATCCCACTCTGACACGCCTGTTGCTTGGACCTCTCCAAGCCTACGACGACGCGAAGATCGAGTCCCTGCTCGATAGACTCCACGCAGCAGGCTTTCCCGATGCCCAAGTGCGCGTGCTACGCTGATGCAAGCAAAACAGGCGCAAGCAAAACAGGCAATAGGCAAGGATGGCAATTCGCGCGGTAGGTTCGTCGTGATCGAAGGAATCGACGGAGCAGGCAAAAGCCTGCAAACACAAAAGTTGCAGCAGCTCATCGCACAGACAGGCATCGAGTGCATCGCAACCTTCGAGCCAGGAGGCTCGCGCTTGGGCGAAGAGATTCGCGCGTGGCTGTTGCAACACGAAACCGATGCCATCACCGAAGCCTTGTTGTTCAACGCCGCTAGGCGCGAGCATGCGCGCAGCCTCATTGTGCCAGCTCTGTCGCGCGGTGCGTGGGTCGTATGCGATCGCTTTGCCTTGTCGGGCTTTGCCTATCAGGGCGCGGGGGGAGCAAGCTTGTCCGCGCTGGAAGAGTTGCATCGTATCGCTTTACACGACATCGTTGACGACTCTTCGTGCGAGGACAAGGCTGAACTCAAAATAGATGTGGGTTTCTTGCTCGATCTACCACCCTTGCAGGCACGGGCGCGCTTGCTAGCAAAGGCAAAGGGAGGGGCAGGGGGAGCAGCAGCAGGAGCTGCCGACCCCTTTGAACGACGAGGGCTCGCTTTCTTCGAGCAAGTCCGCGCGCGGTTCTTGGAGCGTGCCAAAAAAGAAGGCGACACATGGCATATCATCGATGCGCGGGCGAGCTGCGAAGATGTAACAAAGCAGATACACGAAACGATGCATCGCTTTCTTACTCATACAAAGTCGAATGACTGACGCGACCGTGCCTTCTGCCGAAGAGGAAACGGGCTTTTTACCCTCGCCGCGTTTTTCCTCGGCGCTGTACGGACAGGAGGAGGCAGAGATGACCTTCCTGCGCGCTTGGCAAAGCGGATCGCTTCCTCACGCTTGGTTGCTGCAAGGCATGCGCGGCGTGGGCAAAGCGACCTTCGCCTATCGAGCGGCGAGGGCGCTCTTGAGTCGCCACAGCGCGCGTGCGGACGACGATGTTGCCACGACCCTTGCTACTGCCTCGCTGCCCTCCAGCGTAGTTTTCCAACAAGTTCAATTCGGCACGCATCCAGACCTCGCCGTGATAGCAAGCGAGGGCGAGAAGGAGATCACGGTCGATCAATCGCGCGACCTCGTGCGCTTTTTGCACAAGACCCCCGTCGCGTCGCGCTATCGGGTGGGACTTGTCGATTCTGCCGATCGGCTCAACCGCGAGGCAGCAAACGCGCTGCTAAAGGTGGTCGAAGAGCCGGGCAGGAGGGTCGTGCTGTTTCTCGTATGCCATGCAAGCGAGGCATTGTTGCCGACATTACGCTCGCGCTGTCGCACACTGCTCTTCCGAACGATTGACGACGAGAAAATCGCAGATTTCCTCCGCACTCGCGGCGAGACGCAGGCAATAGCTAGTCGCATCGCTGCTCTGGCTTGCGGCTCGTTCTACTACGCGGGGCTGCTGGCGGATTCGGGCGGCGAGAACTTCGTCAAGGCTTTCGGAACGGCTCTCTCGGCGCGTCTGACAGGGGCTGCCTCTCAAGGTGCTACGCAACAAAGTGCTACGACCTTCTCTAGTATGCTGGGAGAAAAGGCGTTCAATGAAAAAAGACCTGAGGCGTTTCGTTTCTTGTGGCAACGTTTCCTCTCGTCAGCTGTGCGCGTCGAGACGAAAGTAACAAATGTGTCTGCTCGCGCTTCTTCGGAGGAGGCTCTGTTGGAGCTGTTGTCTCCGAATGCGCGTGAGGCGGTCGTGCGAGCAGGCACGACTTTTTGGCAGGGTTTGTGGCAGCGTAGCGTGCCGCATCTGCTCGCCAGTCGAGCAGCACGCGGCGGAGACTTTGGCTTGGCTGCCGACTATGCGCTCGAGGGTTTGCGGGAGGCTTGTTGAAACCATGGGAATTGAGAGCAAGCATGAGAAGAAACTTTTTTATCTGACGACGCCGATTTACTATGTGAACGACAAGCCTCATATAGGGCATGCTTACACGAGTTTGGCGAGCGATGTTGTCGTGCGTTACAAGCGGTTGCGGGGGTACGAGTGTCATTTTCTCACGGGAACCGACGAGCATGGTCAGAAGGTTCAGCAGGCGGCGAAGAGGGCGGGTGAGGAGACAGAAACATTTACGAGCAGGTTTGCCGAGAACTTTCGCTCGATGGCAGAGCGGTTGCATATTTCCTTCGATGGCTTTGTGCGCACGACCGAGCCTCGCCACAAGGCGAGCGCGCAGGCGTTTTGGGAGAGGTTGCAAGCGAGCGGCGACCTGTATGACAAGGACTACGAGGGATGGTATTCGGTGCGCGACGAGAACTATGTTGACACATCCGAGTTGGTGGAGCGAGCGGACGGCACGAAGGTTTCAAAGAGCGGGGGGGAGGTGGAGTGGGTTATCGAGCCGAGCATCTTTTTCCGTTTATCCAAGTATCGAGATGCTTTGTTGCGGCATTACGACGCGAATCCTGACTTCATCTTGCCGAAGACGAGAATGAACGAGGTGCGCTCTTTTGTGGAGGGTTCGTTGTGGGATTTGTGTGTGTCGCGCACTTCTTTTTCTTGGGGTGTTCCTGTCCCAAAGCGAGAGGGGCATGTCATGTATGTGTGGGTTGACGCGCTGACGAACTATTTGACGGGCTTGGGCTTTCCGCACGAGGGGGGGGAGTTGTTTGATTTTTGGCCTGCCGACATGCACATGGTGGGCAAGGATATTGTGAGATTTCATGCGGTTTATTGGCCTGCGTTGTTGATGTCGGCGGGGTTGGCGTTGCCGAAGCGAATTTTCGCGCATGGTTGGTGGACGAACGACGGAGAGAAAATCTCCAAGTCGGTTGGAAATGTGATCGATCCGATAGCGTTAGTAGATGAGTATGGATTGGATCGGGTGAGGTATTTTTTGTTGCGAGAGGTACCGTTTGGCGAGGACGGAGATTTTTCGGATATAGCGATAGTGAGGCGTAGTAATGAGGATTTAGCTAATGGATTAGGAAATTTGTGTATGCGTGTTTTGACTTTGGCGAAAAAGGGGTGGGGGGGACTTCCTGTTTGCGAGGGGTTGACGTTGGGGGATGCGGATCGGGCGTTATTGGAGAAGTTTGATGCGGGGGAGGCAATGTTAGAAGAGTGGATGGAGGGTTGTTTGTTTCATCGGGCTTTGGCGGGGGAGATGGCTTTGGTGGGGGATGCGGATCGGTATATCACGCGGGAGGCTCCGTGGAAGTTATTGGGGGAGGGGAGTGAGGAAGCGAGGGGGAGGGCGGGGGTTATTTTGTGGGTTTTGTGTGATTGTTTGCGGATGGTATCGATTGATTTGTTGTGTTTTATGCCGAGTTCTATGGGGAGGATTTTGGATATGTTGGGGGTTGGGGAGGGGGAGCGTGATTTTGCGCATCGTGCTAAGCGATTGCCACGAACGGGGAGGAAGTTGGGGGAGGTGGAGGCGATCTTTCCGAGGATGGAGAAGGGGTAGGGGGCTTAACTTGGCTTGGTTTTTTCTTGGGGGGGATGTGTGTCTGCCTTTGCTCGCCTGCGCTTTTTGTCTGTCTGTCTGTTGCGATCGCGCTTGTGCTTTTTAATGGCACGCACTCACGCGACAAACGGGCTTTGTATGATGACGGATGCAAAACATGCGCACGCGAAGCGTGCGCGGGGGGTGTGGGGGGATAAATTCCCCCCACGAAGACTCCGCGTCAGCGGAGCGCGTAAGCGCTTTCTCTACGCACGGGGGAATTTATCCCCCCGCTCGCGCAACAGACGGGGCAAAAATCTACGCGCGTAGCGCGTAGCCTCTTATTCAAAAGTGCGTTTCGCAGAAACGCGCAAGCTGACTCGCCACACGGCACGGAGATTGTGTTTTCCTCACCCTAGCGACAAGAAAAATCGCGCGAAGCGCGCCTCTTGTACCAACGCGCGAGGCTTGCCGTGCGAAACAGCCTAGAAACACATTATAAAATTTTATTTTTATTTGTTCTTACAATTATTCCAAAGCTCCTGAATCGTTTTTCCCTTGTAGCTCCAATACTCCCCTCCTTGATATTGTCCTGTCTCTCTAATGTTCTTTAAAAGCTCACTATATACCATTATTGTAGCTCTAGAAAGAGCGCAAGGTTTCCCCAATAATTCAACCTGGTTATCATTATAGACAATACACATTATTGAAGGATTTCTAATAAAATTTAAAATCTCTCCCTTTTCAATCCCCATCTTGGAGAAATCGTATCTTTCTCTTGAAATCTTTTTTTTGCCTGCAATCGTCTCTTTGACTTGTGCTATGAACTCTTTTTTAAAAAACCCTCGCTCTTGCCAAACAAAAGCAGCGGCGTGAGTTTCACGAACATTCTCTTCTGCTTTTTCAGCATCTGTTACTTCCAAAGAGTACTCGCATGTGAAAAAACCAGGGACTCCTTCGTTGTCAAGGCGTTGTATTTCTTTTTCCAAAGTGCCAACATCGAAATGTCCAATAAAAGCAAGTGCTGGCATGTAAGGGTTGGTGAGTATGTAGACAATTTCAGACATTGGTTCCTCCTATAGATTGAAAGCACTGTCGCACTCCGAGGGACGCAGTCCCCCGCGCATGCAATTCGCGCACAATTCCTCATTGTGCAATGCAAAATTCAGATAAAGCAACCATTTTCTCGTTGGCACATGCAGAAAAAACGAGATTCGCTTGTCAGGATGGCAACATCGCACGCGTAGCATGCTCAACAGACTTTCGTCACAAAACCCCATGCCGCGTTGCGATTCAGCTTGCGCACGGCTTGCCGTGCGCGTCCATCATATTTCGCGCGATTCTTTTTGCCTCTAGCACGAGGAAAACTCGAATCGCCGTACCATGTTACGAGTCAGCTTGCGCAAGCCGAAGGCTTGCGCTTTTGAATAAGAGGCTACACACTTTGCGCCCGTTTCGCGCAAAGTGTGTAGAAGGCGCTTACGCGCCCCGCTGACGCGGGGTCTTTTGCGAGGGATTAGCGCTCCCCGCGTGCTACGCACGCGATGTTTTGCATCCGTCAATACAAAAAGCCCGTGTCTGTCGCGTGAGCGCGTGCCTCTTAAAAAGCACAAGCGCGAACGCGACAGATACGCACAACGCAAGCGAGCAAAGGCAGAAACACACAAAAGCGCAAGCAAGACAGCGCAACACGCACAAGATTCCCCCTTCCCCTCGCACCCCCCAAACCCTACAATCCCCCCATCATGCACGCCTCGCAACCCTTACCCATACCTCAAACCCCATCCCATCCCCTCGTCGACTCCCATTGTCATCTCGATTTCTTCATCGATAAACAATCCCCCCAAAAACCCCATCTGCCCGACCTCACAACTATCCTAGAAAGAGCCGTCTCCGCCAATATCACCATCCTCCTATCCATCGCAACATCGCTCGCACAACAACAAAACCTCCTCTCCATCGTCTCCAACACATACGCCAAACAACCCCGCCTCTTCTGCTCCGCAGGAACACACCCCACATACCTCTCAGAAACAATCCCACCCCCAACTGCCGAACAACTGCTCATCTGGCAACAAGCACACCCCGAACACATCATCGCCTTCGGAGAAAGCGGACTAGATTTCTTTCGTCCCACAAATCCTCCCGCATCCATACAAGAAATCTCCTTCCGCAACCACATCCTCGCAGCCCAAGAAGCACAAATTCCGCTCGTCATCCACAACCGCTCCGCCGACCCCGAACTCGAACGCATCCTTATCGAAACACAAAAAGAAAAACCCTACCCCTGCATCCTCCACTGCTTCGCAGCCTCACAACGCCTCGCAAGCGTCGCCTTGGAAATAGGCTGCCTCCTCTCCTTCGCCGGACTCATCACCTACCCCAGCGCACGCAACCTAGAGCCCATCGTGCGCTCAACGCCACTCGAAGCCCTGCTGCTAGAGACAGACTCGCCCTTTCTACCGCCGCAAGAATCCACAACAGTATCAACAACAGCGGCGGCATCCACAGCAGAATCCTCCCCAACCCCCTCATCCTCCCGCAAGAAGCGACCCCCATACGCCGAGCCATCCATGATGCTCGTCACAGCACGACACATCGCAGCTTTGAAAGATCTCTCGTTGGACGAGGTAGCAGAGCAGACGACGCAAAACTTTCTCCGAATCTTCAAGATCAAAGAATGACACCTCTATCCACAACTTCTCTTGCTTGCACCGTCTTGGGATGCGGTACTTCATCAGGCGTGCCTGTGCCAGGAAAAGGCTGGGGAAGATGCGACCCCGCTAACCCCAAAAATCTCCGCAAGCGTTGCTCGATCCTGCTGCAGTGGCAAGAACTAGAAGAGCTGGCAGGGCAGGGCGCAGAGCAGCGAGCAAAAGAAAGAAGAGGCGTGTTGCGTAGTCTGTTGATCGATTCCTCACCCGATTGTCGAGCGCAGCTGTTGCATGCAGATATCGATCGTTTGGACGCCGTTCTTTACACGCACGACCATGCCGACCATTGCCATGGTATCGACGACCTGAAATGGATGCGTGACGACGCGCCGATCCCTGCCTATGCCAATGCCTCGACTTTGGAGAGTCTGACGCGCCGTTTCGGATATATTTTCGATTCTGTATCACGCCCCCCAACCTCCTTGTATCGTCCTGTCTTGTCGGGGATTGCGATCGAGCCATGGAAGGAGTTTTCGCCTGTCGCTTCGGATGCGACTTCGGCTACTCCTAGGGTGTTGCCGATGGCGCTCGATCATGGATCTGCCGGCGAGGTGTTGGGGTTTCGACTTGGGGATTTTGCCTATACGACAGATTGCGTTTCTCTGTCTGAGCGTGCCTTCGAGGCTCTGGAGGGCGTTCGAGTATGGATTGTCGGCTGTCTGAGGCGTGAGGAGCATCCGACCCACGCGCATGTGTCTCGTGTGGTCGAGTGGGCGGAGCGGGTGGGCGCGGAGCGTGTTTATTTGACGCATATGAACGCATCGATGGATTACGCGAGGCTCTGCGAGGAGTTGCCGTCTCATATTCGTCCTGCTTACGATTTTTTGCGGATTAATGGCAAATTCTAGATATTTTCTTTAGGCACAAAAAAGGGCAATTTGACGAGAGGGGCTGTGATGGGGGGCTAACAAGTGGCTATTAGCGAGCGGCTGGCGTGTCGAGGTTGCTGTGAAGTCCTTATTTTTCAGCGTTTTTCGGATAATGTGAAAATAGGGGGAGACGGCTTTTCCGAGAAAACTTTGTTTTTCGCTCTATTTACTGAAAAATATGGATTTTTGTTTTTTGGGGAGGGATGAGGCGATTTCCGAGGAAAATTTGGGAAAGGTTGAAAAAACCGCTTGTTTGTAGGCTTTTACGATCGGGACGCGGCGAGAGGGGGAGAACGCCGGAGATGATGCGTAGGATGAGGTTGCTCGCTATGTTGTTAGGCGCATAATTAGTATTATGGAAAATAGAGAGAAAGCGGAAACGGCGGAGGTTTGGCATGTAAGGCATTGATATGGGGTTGTTTTTTGCGGGATGGCGTTTCGCGGCGGTTGAAGTGGTATGGGATGGGTTGTTGGGATTGGGGATTGGCGTTTTTTGGAGTTGAAAATCAAAATGATGTTCGAGATGTTCGAGTCTTGGCAGACGATAAAATTTTCTCTCTATTTTTTCTCTCTATTTTATCTTTGGGGAGAAAATTTGGGGCGTGTGGTGACTGCTTGGAGATTGTCGAAGATAAAACTTCGCTTGTAGTTTTTTTCTGTTGTCACGCGAAAACAGAACTTTCGTAACGATGGAAACGCAAGACGAGCGAGCCTTAAGATTATCTTTGGGCGAAGTGAGTTTTGCGCATGGGGAGCGTAGGGGGAATTTATCCCCCCACACTCCCCGCGCACGCTTCGCGCACGCATGTTTTGTATCCGTAAAGACTATCTATATTCCCGCGCGTCTGCAAAGATGCAACGCAAAAAAGCCTACTCCTCCTTCTCGTCCCCCGCCCCCAACAACACCAACAACGGTACCGCCAACCCCACCGAAGAGTAAGTCCCTACAATCACTCCCCAACCCAAAGCCAAAGCAAAACTTCCAATCACAGAACCCCCGAAAAATACCAACGCAACAATCGCTAACAAAGTCGTCACCGAAGTCAAAACCGTCCGAGATAAAGTCCGATTCAGCGACCAGTCAAACAATACCAACCGATCCTCCTTCTTATACTTGCGCATCATCTCGCGAATGCGGTCGAAAATCACAACCGTGTCGTTGATCGAATAACCCGCAATCGTCAATAGTGCCGCAACACTCGACAAAGCAAACTCGATCTGCAACAACGCAAAAAAGCCCACCGTCACAATAACATCGTGAGCCAATGCCAAAACCGCCGCTAACGCAAACTGCCACTCGAAACGCAACCATATGTAAAACATAATTCCCGCCAAAGAGAAAGCCACCGCCAAAGCCGCCGCACGACGCAACTCGGCTCCTACCGCAGGGCCAACCGTCTCAACACGACGATACTCCAAAACCGACACAACCCCCTCCAAAGCACCCTTGATACGCTCAATGCTGCGTTGAGGATCCCACTCTTCGCCACTAGATTCTCCGTTCGTCAATTTAGGCTTCTGAACGCGCAAAAGCAAAACTCGCTCTGAGCCAAACTCCTGCACAACAACATTTCCCCCCACAACCTCCCGCAGCGTCGAACGCAACGCCGAAAGATCAGGCGACCCCTCCGTCTCAATCTCTAGTAACAATCCTCCGCGAAAATCAATGCCGAAATTAATGCCCCGTCCTAAAACTCCCGCAAACGAAAGAACAATAAGACAAAGCGAAAACAACAACATCCCGCGCCGCCAACGCATGAATGGCAACAAAATTCCCTCCTCCGCAGACAAAGGTCTCGACGTTACAAAAGAAAGTCGACGCCTAATAGCTTCCCCGAAAACAAATTTCTTCATCCCTACCCCCTATATCGTTAGCCTAGGCGCACGCGACGAGCGAAACCACCACCCGACAAGCATGCGCGTTAGCATCACAGCCGTAAAAAGCGATGTCGCAATCCCAACCGATAGCGTGACCGCAAAGCCTCGGATAGGTCCCGATCCGAAAGCAAACAGAATGAGCGCCGCGATCAAAGTCGTGATGTTGCTGTCTACAATGGTGGCAATGGCGCGTTTATAACCCGCCTCGATGTTGGCAAGAACGCTGCCGCCTGCCCTGCTCTCCTCGCGTATCCGCTCGAAGACCAAAACATTGGCATCAACCGCCATGCCCGTCGTCAGCACGATGCCCGCAATCCCCGGCAGCGTGAGGGTCGCGCCCATCAACGACAGTACCGCCAAAATAAGAACAAGGTTAGCCGAAAGAGCCGTCGCCGCAAAAAGCCCGAAAAGCCTGTAGCGCACAATCATAAAGCACAAGACAAGAAGGAATCCAATAAGCGCAGCCCTCTTGCCTGAGCGCACCGAATCCTTGCCCAAGCCCGGTCCTACGCTACGCTCCTCCAATATCTCCAGCGGCGCAGGTAGCGCGCCGGCACGCAACAGCAGAGCCAACTCGTTGGCTTCCTGAACAGAAAAGTCACCGGTGATGATGCCACTGCCTCCCAAAATTGCAGACTGAATGCGCGGCGCGCTTACGACACTCTCGTCCAAAACTACTGCCAGAACCTTGCCGACATTCTCACGCGTAACCCTGCCGAAACGCCTTGCTCCACGCGCATCGAAACGAAAGCTCACCACCGGTCTGTTATCCTCGAAGACAGTTTGCGCGTCCAACAAATGCTCGCCGCTCACATAGGCGCGACGACGCACAACATAGTAACTCTCAGGGTTGCCATCGGGATCGCGCTCGTAAGAGGGCAGGCGAACAGAATCAGCTGCCACCCTATTCGCCGTCTTGCTCTCGCCCGTCGCACGCTCGTCCAATAGGTGAAAGGTCAGCTTCGCCGTCTTGCCCAGCAACGCCTTCACCTGTTCAGGATCTCTAACCCCCGGAATCTCCACCAACACGCGCGCCGCACCCTGTCGCTGGATCAAAGGCTCGCGCGTGCCACTCTCGTCGATACGCCGCCGCAGGATCTCGATCGTGTGCTGCAACGCCGAAGACAACAACTCCTGCTTCGTCGCCTCGGATATGCTCAAGCGCCACTCCTGCTCCGAAGTATTGTCCGCATCGAACCCCCACTCTCGCGCAAAAGTTCTCAATACAGCACTAGGCGTTTTTTGTGCCTCCTCCCCCTGCTCCGCCTCCGCTTGTCGCGCCTTCAGGGTGAGCAAGATACTCTGCTCGCTTCCCTGCCTCGAAGTCGCGCGCGTGAGTTTTGGCGGCGCGCTGAGAGGGATCTTGTTATCGCGCAGCTCCTTTCTAAGCGCTAGTAGGCTATCCTCAAGCCTCTGTTGCCAGATGGCATCGCGCTCGATCTGCAAGAGGATGTGAATGCCGCCCTCCAAGTCGAGCCCCAGCACGATGCGATGCAGCAAGGCATCGAAGACGGAGGGTAAGGCATCCCTCTGTTCTTGAGAGAAGAGGTTGCCGCTGGCAGCCAGCGCGCCGCCCAGCAAGACAGCAAGGACGCACGCACGCTTCCACCACGAATAGAAGAGCATGGCAGCCTCAAAGAGGTTGCGGCAAGTGGAGCAAAGAAGCTAGCGCTTGTTGCCAGACTTTTTGGCAGGATTGGGGCTAGCAACTAACTCAAGGATGCTGGAGCGCAACATCTTAACCTTGAGCTTGCCGGCGAGTTCGACCTCGATATCGCGCTCGTCGATCTCACGCGAAACAACGGCATAGAAGCCGCCACTGGTGAGAACCTTGTCGCCGCGCTTTAGCCCCAAGACGAGCTCGCGGTGCAGGCGTTGGCGTTTTTGTTGCGGACGAATAAGCAGGAAATACATCACTGCGACGATGAGCAGCAACGGCATGAGCCCCTGCAACAAAGACCCTCCTCCCGACGCACCCTGCGCGTGAGCCTGCGGCGAAACAGCGAGCAAGCCGAGCAAGCCGAGAAAAATTGTGGATCGTATACTTTGAGTAAAAAGGGCGAGCATAAGGGTACCTTAAAAGAAAATAGGATTGTTCTCGCCGCAGTATACGACTTTGCGCGACGATTGCAACAGGAAGCTAGAAAAAACAAACAATGTTTGGCGGGTGCTTGTGTATTTTGCTTGACAAAGGCGCGAACAAAAGCAATCCTTACTATGAGGAGGCTGGCAGATAAGTTGGCGCAAAAAAAGATGGTTGCATGTAACAGACTGAAAAATTTGTCATTCTGTTGAGGATGCTTGTCATCACGGAGGGAAATCTATATCTCATGAGGAAGCAGAAGAAATTGGAAAAGGGGGACAGGAAGAATAGGAGAACGGGTACCATGACAACTGTCATGACTGGTGTCATGACTAGTGTCATGGCGCGTTGTTTTTTTGCGTTGCTTTTTCTTTGTCCGCTCGCACCGCTGCCGAGTTTTTTCTCGACAGCGCGAGCGCAAGAATCAGCACAAGAGGTGGATAAAAGTTACCCCCTCCACGATGCTGTCCGAGCAGGAAATGCCGAGGAAGTGCATCGTCTGCTTGCCGCGCAAGGCAAGAAAGCGCTTTTGCAACCCGACGGCTACGGCATGCTGCCTCTGCATTATGCGAGTTCGACGGGCAACTTCGAGATCGGTCGTGTTTTGCTGGAGCGCTACAGCGCAAACCCGAACGCCAAGGCTCCTGATGGCAACGACTGGATTTTGCGCGGCAGGACCCCCTTGCATATCGCCGTCACCTCTGCCAGCCTCGACCTCGTCGCCTTGCTGATCGACAAAAAGGCTGATCTCTACGCTGGCGACAGGAATGGGATTCTACCCCTGCACTTGGCAGTTCAGTACGGACGCCTGCGAGCGGCAAAGCTGCTCATGGTGCGCATGGGCAAAAGAGTCCACACCCCCGACGCTAACAAAACAACGCCGTTGCACTTGGCGGCGCAACACGGAAGAGGTGTCATCGCCACCCAACTCATCGATCTGAAAGCCAAGGTCAACTTACCCAACGGATACGGAATGGCACCCCTGCACTTAGCCGCCGCCGCAGGACACGAAGATGTCGTCGAGCTTTTGATCGAAAACGGAGCGCGCATCAACGCCACAGACAAGCAAGGCGTAACACCGCTCTATCTGGCGGCACGCGACAATCGAACGCGCGTCATCGTGCTTCTCGTCTCCGAAAAGACGATCAACCTCGACATCCAAAACAACGAAGGCTTGACCGCCATCTCCATAGCCCTTGCAAACGGCAGCGCAGAGGCTTCAAACCATCTCTTGCAACGCGACTTCGACGCACGACAGATCGATAAGGCAGGAAAAACGCTCTTGCATCACGCGGCCAGTGGCGGCGACGGCAGGGCTTTACGAACAATCTTGAGGCTGGCAAGTGCCGACATCAACAGCATCGACAGCCTCGGCAACAGCCCCCTGCACTACGCGACGCAAGCAGGTAAAAAAGAAGCGGTCAAACAGCTGCTACAAGCAGGAGCAAACCTAAACTTGCGCAACAAGGATAACGAAACAGCACAAGACATCGCAAATAAACTCGGAAACGACGAGATCCTATCCGTTTTGCGCTAGTTGAAACAAAACAAAGGTAGAACAACCATGACCAGAAAACACTCTGTGAACCCCGCTCGCCCCCTCCCTCACCTGCTGGGAGTGCTTTGTCTTTACGCTCTCTTGTGCCTCATGTTCTGGGGCGTAGCGACGCAGAGCAGCGCGCAGACGCTGCGGCAGGAAACAGTTCATGTGTTCCACGAAGCCCTTCGCTCGCAAGACTTGGACGCAGCAAAACGTTTGTTATTGAAAGAGGGTAAGAAGCTCTTCACCGAAACTAACAACTTCGGCATGCTGGCGTTGCATAGCGCAGCTTCTGCGGGGACTCTCGAATCCGTTCGCTTTCTCACGGACGAAGGGGTTGACCCCAACTACAAGCCTGAGGGAGGCTACTCTGCCAAAATACGCAGGCGATCACCGTTGCATTTCGCGGTGGAGACAGGGAACGCAGAGATAGTCTCTTTGCTCATCAAGGCAGGGGCCGATGTCTTCGCAACCGACGGTAGCGGTGCCACTCCCTTGCATGTGGCAACCCAGTACGGACACAAAACTCTGGCACAGATACTAATCAAAATCATGGGAGCGCGCGCCCATATACGCGACCAAAGCGGCACAACCCCCCTGCACATCGCCGCAAGACAGGGAAACCGCGATTTGACCGCTCAGTTACTCTTTCTGCAAAACCAAGGGCTGCGCCAACTTGTCGAAAAATTTCTGAAATCATCAGCGAAATCCACCGACTTGTCACACTTGGTCGATGTCAAAAACAAATTCGGATTCTCCCCCTTGCACTACGCTGCCTTGGGCGGACACGAAGAGGTCGTCGAACTCTTGCTGCAGCAAGGGGCAACCATCAACACCTTCAACGCGCAGGGACTAACTCCCTTGTTCATGGCGTCGCGCGACGGACACGAGAAAATCGTCGAGTTGCTATCTTCTCAACAGGAAGCAAACTTGGAGAGCGGCGACGAAGAAGCACACACTCCCTTGTGCGTTGCCGTGGCAAACGGGCATTTGCGGATCTTCGCAAGACTCTTGCGCCGAGGGGCTAATCCTCACGCTAAAGACAAAAACGGCATGATACCCCTACATATCGCAGCCAAACGTGGCAACACCGATGCTGTCAAGTCACTCTTGAAAACTTTGGACGGAGGAAAAAGAGGCAACATCGACGAACTGGACAACGCGGGAAACACACCCCTACTCTACGCTAGCGCAACAGGAAAAAAAGAATTGGTCGAAGCTTTGGTATTAGCAGGTGCCGATCGCAACGCGCGTAACCGCAAGGGAGAGACCTCTCTCGAGCTCGCGCAAAGACTAGGGCACGATTCCATACTACCAATCCTGAGATAATCTACCCTAGCTGCTCCTGCTACTGGGCGTGGTCGTCGTTTGTCGCCTTTGCTTGGCGAGCAGGTAGCGCAGCTTTCTCAGCGCAACGGCTTTGAGAACCTCGACATCCTGTCGCGCGTCGCCGACGATAACGGCTTCCGTGAAGGTGTGCGGATCGAGCGCGCTCACCTTCACATGGCGACCTCGTGATACAAACTCGAAAAGAACCTCGCGCATGGGAGAAAAGTCTAGCGCGAAAAATCTCTACGCGCTATAAGAGAGAAAAGAGATTGATAAATAAAGAGAGAAGGTGTGTCAATTTTTTCTTCGGAGCATTCGGAAGTCCTGACCTTTTGGTTCAAAGAACTGGAGGGAAAGCAGCGCTTTGAGGCGAACGACGAGCGCGACGAGATGATCAGAGCGCGTTTCGGCGCGGTGCAAGCTCAAGCCTCGCGCGGCGAGCTGTTCGCTTGGCGCAGCACGGCGGCAGGACGCTTGGCGGAAATCGTCGTGCTAGACCAGTTCTCACGCAATATTCATCGCGGGAAACCCGCTGCATTCGCGCAAGACGGCTTGGCTCTATGCCTAGCGCAGGAGGCAGTCGCGACAGCGGCGGACAAGGCACTAGAGCCTTCGCAACGCATGTTTGTCTATATGCCCTACATGCACAGCGAGTCGCTCGTGATCCACGATGCCTCGATTCCTCTGTTTGAAGCCTTGGCTAAGGAGGGCGAACACTTCGCCATGACCTTGGACTTCGAGCATCGCCATCGTGTCATAGTCGAGCGATTCGGTCGCTATCCTCACCGCAACGCCATCTTGGGACGCGCCTCTACGCCGCAAGAAGAGGAGTTCCTCAAAGAGCCAAATTCAAGCTTCTAGTAAAGTTTCTAGTCAATCTTCTAGGATTTTAATTGGAGCGCGATCGCCCTCTCGCCCTCTTCTCCTCTCGCCCTTCACTCCCATTCTATCGTGGCGGGCGGCTTGCCCGTGCAGTCGTAGAGGACGCGGTTGACACCTGCCACCTCGTTGATGATCAAGGCTGCAACCCTCGCTAAAAAGGCGGCGGTGAAGGGGTAAGGCTGAGCCGTCATGCCGTCTTCCGAGACGATGGCGCGCAACACGCAACAGGCTTGGACGCTACGCGCGTCTCCCATCACGCCTACGCTGGTGATCGGCAGCAGCACGGCGAAGGCTTGCCAAATCTCGTCGTAGAGACCTTCGTCTCTCAGAGCGCGCAGGAAGACTTGATCGATACGGCGCAAGAGCTCGCAACGTTCTTCCGTCACCTCGCCAGGTAGACGCACGGCGAGCCCTGGGCCGGGAAAGGGATGCCTTGCAAGAAAATGTGGCGCAACGCCAAGCTTCTTGCCGATGGCGCGCACTTCGTCCTTGAACAAAAAGCGTAGAGGCTCGACGAGGCGCATGGTCATGCGTTCGGGCAAGCCGCCGACATTGTGATGCGACTTGATCGTATGCGACGCAGAGGCATCGCGCGTAGGTAGCGATTCGACCACATCGGGATAGAGCGTCCCTTGTCCCAAGAACTCTATCTTTCCATGAGTTTTTTCAAGCTCTTGCGCGATCTTCTCAAAGCACTGCACGAAGAGATTACCGATCGTCTTGCGCTTCTGTTCGGGGTCTGTGATCCCTCGGAGCGCTTGCAGGAAACGCTCGCTTTCGTCTACGCACAACAGGTTTGCTTCAAAATAAGGACGCAAGGCGGCTTCCACCTCCCCCGCCTCGGCGGCGCGCAGTAGCCCGTTGTCGAGGAAAACAGCGTGCAGACGATCGCCGATCGCTCGTTGGATCAGCAACGCCGCCACAGTCGAATCAACCCCACCCGAAATAGCGCACAACACCCTCCCCCCTCCAACAAGCGAGCGAATGTCCGCGACCGCCTTGGCGACCGCCTCCTCCGCCTGCCAGCCTCCTGTGCAGGCGCACACCTTGCGGGCAAAGTTGGCAAGTAGCCTTTCTCCTGCTTGCGTGTGCGAGACCTCGGGGTGAAATTGCAATCCGTAAAATCGCCTGCTCTCGTCGGCGATGATAGCGTAAGGAGATTTCTCGGTGCGCGCAACCGCACGAAAACCCGCAGGCAAGCTTGCGATCTTGTCCGTATGGCTCATCCAAACAGGCACGCGCGCCCCTGCCCGCCAGACGGCAGGCTCTGATTTGTTCTCTATCTTGTCCTTTGTCTTGTTCTCTGGCTTGTCGAAGAGGAGGCAATCTTCCAAGATATCGAGTTGTGCGGGTCCGTATTCGCTGTCTTGCGCGCGCTCGAGCTTGCCGCCGAGCTCAAAGCAGAGGATCTGCTCGCCGTAGCAGATACCGAGCAGAGGCACGCCGAGCGCAAACAACCTTTCGTCGATGTCGGTCTTTTCTTCGAGCAGGCTTTTCGGTCCCCCTGACAGCACGATGCCCTTGGGTGCGAAGGCTTCGAGGCGTGTCAGCGCATCGCAGGTGTAGGGAAAGATATGGCTGTAGATGCCGACTTGACGCAGGCGGCGAGCGATGAGCTGGGTGACTTGGCTACCGAAATCGAGAATCGCGATACGGTTGTCTCGCTGAAAATCCTTTGTTAATTCTTGGGGCAAAGCTTGTGGCAATTTCTCTCCGCTAGACAAGTTTTCCATACTCACTGGCGGCTTTGACGAAGTGGCAGAAGATGGGATGCGGAGCAAAGGGACGCGATTTCAGCTCGGGATGGAATTGCACGCCGACAAACCACGGATGCAAATCTTGAGAAAGCTCCATGATTTCAGGCAAAACCACATAGTTTGATCCATGAGAAACACAGGTGGGCAAAGGAAAGTTTTTGTCGCCAAAAAGCTCTTCGTTTTTTTTCTTATTGTTATCTTCATTTTCTTGTTCATTTTCTTTCCTCTTGCTCTCTTCCGTGGAAACTCCATTCGTTTTCTTTTGGTTTATCCCCGTGTGAGAAAATCCTGAAAAGAGCATTCCTTTTTCCTCAAATTGTTTCAGGTGTTGCCAGCTGATTTCATAACGGTGTCGGTGTCTTTCGGATATTTCGTTGCGTTGGTAAATGCTGTGGGCAAGTGTTTTGTTTTTGATCGTACAGGAATACGCGCCGACCCGCATCGTTCCTCCCTTGTCGCCTTTCGCATCTGCTTGCACGCAGACGACAGGCACGATCTTCTTCTCTTTGCCGTTTTGAAACTCTGCCGAGTCGGCGTTCTCAATTCCTAGCACATGGCGTGCATACTCGATCACCGCCATCTGCATGCCGAAGCAGATTCCCAAAAAGGGAATTTTTTGTGTGCGGGCAAAGCGAACCGCGTCGATTTTTCCTTGACTCCCTCTTTCGCCGAAACCCCCTGGTATCAGGATTCCTCTTACATTTTCAAACAATTCTGCAGGAAAGGTAGAAGATTCCAGCTGTTCCGATTCCAGCCAAGCAATGTCCACCTCGGTGTTGTTGTCCAGTCCGCCGTGTCGCAAGGCTTCCACAAGCGACATGTATGCGTCGCCGTGCTCGGTATACTTGCCGACGATGGCAATGACGACGCGATCTTTTTTGTTTTTTGTTGCTTGAAGAACTTTTTGCCAGCGTGCGTCAGGAACTTTCGCCCGCGGACTTTTGCCGAAGTGTTTCAGCAGCAGGCGGTCTACGCGCGCTTTCGTATAGGAAACAGGAATCTCATAGATCGAGTCCAAGTCTGGAGCGGCAATCACCGATTCCGCCTTGACATTGCAAAAGCGAGAAATTTTCAATCGGGATTTGTCCTCGATGGCACTCTCGGCGCGGCAGATCAACATGTCGGGCTGGATGCCCACCGACAGCAGCTCCTTGACCGAATGCTGTGTCGGTTTCGTCTTCAACTCGCCGGCAGCGCGCATGTAGGGCAGCAGCGTCATGTGTATGTAGAAGACGCGCGCGCGTCCCAAATCATTGCCGATTTGTCGGATCGCCTCCAAGAAAGGAAGGCTTTCGATGTCGCCCACTGTGCCGCCGATCTCGCAAAACACAAAGTCTTCGTCCGTCAGCCCCGCCGTGACAAAATCTTTGATCGCGTCCGTCACATGCGGCACGATCTGCATCGTGCGTCCCAAAAGCTTTCCGACCCCTTTGCGCTCCTCGTCTAGCAGGTTCTTGTAAATCTGTCCGGTCGTGATGTTGTCGTTCTTCAACGCCGTGACATCGGTAAAACGCTCGTAGTGTCCTAAGTCGAGATCGGTCTCTGCTCCATCCTCTGTTACGAACACCTCGCCGTGCTCGTAGGGGCTCATCGTGCCGGGGTCGATGTTCAAGTAGGGATCCAGCTTGCGCGTGCGCACCTTGTAGCCGTGCGCCTGAAGCAAGGATGCGATCGCCGCCGCAGAGACCCCCTTGCCGAGCGAAGAGACGACGCCTCCTGTCACAAAAACAAAATTCGTCGCTCCTTCTTGCCTCATCCTCTCAACTCGTCCTTGTGTTAGCTGTTCGCTAGACCAAGCCTCGGCAGGCGAGGGGTAGAGAACTATTGAGCGAGGGGAACATCATCGGTCGCTTTTTCCGTGTTGCCGTCTTCTGAAGAGCCTTCTTCTTGCGCTTCCTGCTCGATACTTTCGATGATCGAGGAGGGACCATCTTGCTTGGCGAGGTAGGCGAGACCGAGGCTGGTCGCAAAAAACAACGCTGCCAACACCGCCGTCGTGCGCGTGAGAAAGTTTGCCTTGCCGCGTGCGCTAAATAGTCCTCCGCCGCCGCCGCCGATGCCCAAAGCGCCGCCGCTGTCGCCGCGTTGGATCAGCACCACCAAAACGATCGAGCAGGCGAGAAACAGATCGACGACGAGCAAAAAGGATTTCATTAAAAACTCCGAATCGGACTCAATAAAAAACAAAAAACTCTTCTAGCCTGTTTTTTCTTTGCGCGCAAGTTTTTCTTCTATAACAAAAAACCTGCCCGCCCTTCCTCTGTGCTATGGCTTGTGTCATGACAGAGGAAACCCTCATCCCCAGTCGTCAGAGCGTCTCTGACCTGCTCAGTGGCTGCGTAGAAAAAATCCTGCTACCGCGTTTTCGCACGCTCAAAGCCAGCCAAGTTCATCGCAAAGGGGCGGACTCCGTCGTCACAGACGCTGACTGGGAGGCAGAACGCTTTCTAGAGCAAGGACTTCGACTTATCCTGCCGAACGCGATCGTGCTCGGCGAGGAAGGCATCGCCAACGACAAGAATCAGTTGAAAACCTTCTTGCAAGAACGGCGCGAGCGTCCCGTTTGGCTCGTCGATCCGCTCGACGGCACGCGCAACTTCGTCAAACGCTCGCAAGTTTTCTGCTCTATGGTCGCACTCGTCTACGACCAAGAAATTTGCGCCAGCTGGATCTACTCGCACAGCGACAACTGCATCATGCACGCACGACAGGGCGGCGGCGTCTTCATCGACGACACTCCTCTCGCTTCCCCCTCCTCCCCCTCCTCCCCCTCATCTGCCTCCGCCCTGCCGCGCGGTCGGATCTCTTGGACAAAGCAACCCCTCTCCTACGACGAGCAGCGCATCGAGCGTCTCCCCTCTGTGCGTTGCGCAGGACAAGACTTCGTCGATCTTACACGCGGGCGCACCGATTTCTCCTACTACAACAGCCTATGGCCCTGGGACCACGCCGCAGGAGGATTTCTCCTAGAAAGCGCAGGAGGACGAATCGCACACATAAAAACAGACACAACTCCATCCCCCTTCGAGCGTACAGGCGCGCTGCTCGCTACAAAACGAAAAGAAGACTGGCAGGCGTTGCAAAAAATACTCGAAGCGCGTACAAATGAAGAAACGCACTTCGACAAAAATCTTACACCATGACAAAAGGGACAAATAAACTCAGCTTCCTAGGTTTGGGTGCCATGGGCTTTCCGATGGCAGGACATTTAGCGCAAGCAGGGCATAGCGTCAAGGTCTACAATCGAACCGCCAGCAAGGCGGCGCGCTGGGCGCAAGCTTACAAAGGCGACATCGCATCCTCACCACGACAGGCTAGCGAAGGAGCAGATATCGTATTCCTATGCCTCGGCGGCGACGACGATGTGCGCGCCGTCCTGCACGGGGAAGACGGAATCTTCGCCAAAAATGACAACAACCAAGCCCTGATACTCGTCGACCACACAACAACCTCGGCAGAACTCGCGCGGGAGATCTCGCAAGCCGCGACAGAAAAGGGAATCGCCTTCATCGACGCACCCGTCTCCGGCGGCGAAAAAGGCGCGCAAGACGGAAAACTCACCGTGATGTGCGGCGCAGAGGAAAGCGTCTACCAACGCGCCCTGCCCGCCATGCGTTGCTACGCGCGTGAGTGCTTGCTGATGGGCGAAAACGGCAGCGGACAGCTGGCAAAAATGGTCAACCAAATTTGTATCGCCGGCGTAGTGCAAGGCTTGGCAGAAGGGTTGCACTTTGCCAAACGCGCTAAACTCGACCGAGCCAAACTCTTGCAGGCGATCCAAAAAGGCGCGGCGCAATCGTGGCAAATGGACAACCGAGGTGAGACCATGTGCGAAGGAAAGTTCGACTTCGGATTCGCAAGCGAGTGGATGCTCAAAGACTTGCGCTATTGTCTGGAAGAAGGACAACGCAACGGTGCTCCCTTGGCGCTCGTCGAGGAGATCGTCGGCTACTACGAAGAACTGGTAGCCTACGGGCATCGACGTTCCGATAGCTCCGCATTGATCGCACGCTTCGAAAAATGCAAACAAGCAACCCTGACACGCAAAACTGACAAGCAAAACTGACAAACGAGAGTAGCGAGATGTTGCAATCTATCAAATCTTCGATCGCATCCCCATGGCTGCGCTATAGTCTGTTCGGCATCCTGATCTTGAGCTTCGGCGTTTGGGGTATCGGCGATGTTTTGCGGAGGCTGGTGTCTCCCGCAGCCGAGGTTTTGGTCGAGGGGAAAGGGATCGAGGTCGACAGGCAATCCTTCGCACAACAATGGCAGCGCGCTACCGCAAACTTCCGCGCTCAAGGCTTGACAAGCCAACAACTGCTGGCAGGACCGCTGCCGAGGCTCGTCTTGGATCGCTTGCTCGGACAAGCCTTGTTGCAGCAAGCGGCAGAAAACTTGCGCTTGCAAGTGCCAGCCTCCGTCTTGCAGAAAACTATCGCCCAAGAACCCCTGTTCGCAGGAGAAGACGGGCGATTCGCAAGCTGGCGATTCATATCCTTCTTGCGACAAACAGGCTTGAGCGAGCAAGCATATCTGCAAGAATTACAAGCGCGTCTTGTCCAAAGTAACCTGTTGGAAAGTCTTTCGTTTAACCTCACCCTGCCCGACCACTTCTTGCGCAAACTAATGGCTTTGCAGCAAGAACAGCGCGAACTCCAAGTCCTCACCCTGCCGTTGCCCGCTCTCAAGACAATCCGCGACCCCGGCGACGATGCATTGAAAACCTTCATGCAAAAAGAGCAGGCTTTGTTCCGTCTGCCCGAGTATCGACGATTCGCTTATGCGACGCTCGCGCTCGAACCTGAAACATCGCTCGATTTAACGCTCTTGCGCAACTACTACGAGGAGCGCAAGCAGGAGCTGCGTGAAGAAGAAAAACGATCTTTTCTGCAACTCTTCTTCCTAGAAGAGGAGGACGCGCGCAATGCCGAGGCAGCATTGAAAAGTGGAGCAAAACTTGACGAAATTGCTGCAAAATTTTCAACAACTCCCCTACCTGTCCAAGCACAAGCGCGCAAAGATATGCTCGACGATGCCATCGCCAACAGCATCTTTGCTGCCGATATGCAGCAGAAGGGCGACTTTGCCATCGTAAAAGGAGGATTAGGATGGTACCTACTACGCTTGGAGGGCATCGTCCCCATGCGCGTGCCTGCCTTCGAGGCTGTGCGCGCAGAATTGACGAAGCGGCTCTTGCAAGAGCGCGCCGCACAGCGTTATGCCGATGCCGTGTCGCAAGCAGAAGATATGCTGTTCGCGGGCGCATCGCTGCAAGAGGTAGCCGAGACGCTGGGCTTGACCTTGCAGACGACACCGCTCGTTGATGCAGGAAATTTCTTGACCGACGGAACAAAAGCGCAACCCCTTTGGAGGCAGCTCAAAGCAGAAGAAGAACGCGAACTGCTGACGCTCGGCTTTGCTCTCTCCGCCGAAACAGAGGTGTCTCAAGCCTTTGAAAGCGAAGGCGAGGACGGACGCATCCAAGCTCTGTTTCTCGAACTGCGCGAAAGGCAGGAAGCGCACCTTGCAGACATAACAGAAAAGCGTCCCGCCGTATTAGCGGTCTTTCGAGACTTGACAAGGCGCGAGCAGACGCAGCAGCGCGCACAAAAATTCGCTGAGACAGCACAACAAGAAGGATTGGCAAATCTCGCACGCAGGGAGGGACTTGCCTTGTCGAAAAAAACCCTCGTGCGTAACGCTCAAACCAATTCTCAATTTTGGGATGCAGACTTCCTCGAAACCCTGTTCAAAGCGCGCGAGGGAGATGTGCTCACCGCGCGCGGCGAGAGGGGGGAGCTCGTCGTGCGCATTGCCTCCGTGCGTCGCCCCGTCGTGCTTTCCTTCTCAACCTCAGAAGTCGAGGAGTTCGCAAAAAAACTTGCCGCCGAGACTGCCTTGCCTCTTTCAAGCTATCGGCAGGCGTTGCAGCTTCAGGCAAAGTTGCGTGTCGACGAGGAGGCGTTCAAAGCCTTCATCGCAACAGGACTCGCTCCGTAATCTCCTTGCCTTAATCTCCTTGCCTTAAGTTGCTTGCCCCTTGAGCCTCTTGAGAGGCTTTAGTGTCGCCATGAGTGTCGCCATAGATTGTTTTCCCGATAGTGCAGAGTTTCGTGCGCGCCACGAACGAGGAGTAGCCCAGCTGTTGTGGTGCTGTTGTTCTGCCGATTTGGAGACACCCGTCTCCGCGTGGCTGAAACTAACGGGCGGCGCGCCTTACGAGGGTGAGGCGAGCGGGCAGAAACAACGCGCTTGCCTGTTCGAATCGGTCGAGGGAGGACGACATCGCGGACGCTACAGCATTATCGCACTCGCCCCCGACTTGCTCGTGCGCGCGGTCAGGGGACGAATCGAGGTGTGTCGCGCGGGAGAAACGCCATTAGACAAAAAAACTTCGGACAAGGCAGAATTCACTCCCTTTCAAACAGAAGGAATCGCAGGCTTGCGGGCACTATGGGCAGAGTCGCGGATCGAGCCTGTCGATGCTCCGCAGGATTTTCCGCCCATGTCGTCAGGCTTGTTCGGCTACATGGGCTTCGAGACAGTGCGATTGTTCGAGCAGATCCCCGAACAAAAAACCGACCCTTTACGCATGCCAGAATGGTTTTTCATCCGCCCCGCCTTGACAGCAATCTTCGATTCGCTCAAGTCTTGCGTGTGGCTGGTCGCAAGCAGCCACGACTCGCTCTACAGAAAGCGGAGTGCCGCAGAGGCTTATCGCGTGGCAAAAAAACTGCTGGAGCAAGGACTCACCCGCCTACGCACCCCTCTTGCACAAGCCCGCGATTGGCAGTCGCTTGCCTCCCCCTCCCCTCCCTCGCCCTTCCCTCCTCCTGTCTCTTCGACGGCGCGGGCGGATTTCTTGTCCGATGTGGCGCGCGCGAAAGAACATATTGCAGCAGGTGATTGTTTTCAGGTTGTCTTGAGCCAGCGTTTTTCCTGTCCCTTTACCGCCGATCCCTTCGCCTACTATCGCGCTTTGCGGCGTGTGAACCCCTCGCCATACTTGTATTTCTTGGATTTTGGCGAGGAGGGAGTCGTCGCAGGCTCCAGCCCCGAAACATTAGTGCGTGTCAGCGGCGAAAAGGTTGTCGTGCGTCCGTTGGCAGGAACGCGCCCTCGCGGCAGGAGCGTCGCCGAAGATGGGGCTTTGGAGAAAGAACTCTTGGCGGACGAAAAAGAGTTGGCAGAACATCTCATGCTGATCGATTTAGGACGCAACGATGTAGGGCGAGTAGCCCGTGCTGGATCGGTGCGCTTGACCGAGCGCTTTGGCATCGAACGCTACAGCCAAGTGATGCATATCGTCTCGCATGTCGAGGGGCTGCTTGCAAAGGACAAGGATGCTTTGGACGCTTTAGTTGCAGGGTTTCCAGCCGGGACGGTATCGGGAGCGCCGAAGGTACGCGCCATGCAGATCATCGCAGAGCTAGAGCCGCACGCGAGGGGGTTGTATGCGGGGGGGATTGGCTGGCTGGGTTCTAACGGCGATTTGGACACTTGCATTGCTTTGCGCACTGCCATTGTGCGGGACGGTAGGCTGCATGTTCAGGTGGGCGCGGGAATCGTTGCTGATTCTGTGGCTGAGCGTGAGTATGAAGAATGTGAGAACAAGGCGCGCGCGTTGTTTAAGGCGGCGGAGATGACACGCTGAAAGTGACGCGTTGTGGCAGGGGGGATGGGTGTAATTTTTACGGATGTAGACGAACGCACGCTTGCGCGCGTGGGGGTGTGGGGGCTTTGCCTCCCGCAAAAGACCCCGCGTCAGCGGGGCGCGATAACCCGAATGGTTACGCGCCTTCTACGCGCTCGCTCAGCGAGTTGCTTAGCGTTTCGAGAACTGGAACGAACGCCTCGCCTTAGGCTTGCCATACTTCTTGCGCTCGACAATCCGCGCATCCCGCGTCAAAAAGCCCGCCTTCTTCAGAGCAGGACGATAGTCGGGGTCAAACAAATACAAGGCACGAGAAATTCCATGCCGCAATGCTCCCGCCTGCCCCGAATTTCCACCCCCCTTAGCCGTCGCCATGATATCAAATAGTCCCTCGCACGATGCAACCTCCAAGGGTTGGCGTACGATCATGCTCAAAACCTCACGCGGAAAATACTTCTCCAAAGGCTTCCCGTTCACCTTCATCTCTCCTTTTCCCCGCTTCAGCCAAACTCGCACGACAGAAGTCTTGCGCTTGCCCGTCGAGTAAGAACGACCCCAAGCATCGTGCTTCGCCTCATAGACAGGCGACACAACCTCTACAACCCTCGCTGCTGCCTCAGAGGGTTTGGCAACCTCATCCACATTGTTCGACGCTTCCAACGCATCATCTGAGGTACCCTCTCCTGCCGTAGCTTTCGTTTTTGCTTTAGACCCTTCCTCTGTGCCATCAGCCCTGCGCTGCAAGGTCGCCATCGCTTCCTTCAAATTGCCCGAAGAATCGCCCGAAGAATTACTTGGAGAATCGTTACCGCCTTGCTCTGTCAGAGCTTCTTCTTTGGATTTTTTGTCCGCCATTAATTACTACCTCTTGCTGTTCTTCGCGCTGCAAGCGGCGAAGTTGATCATTGTAGGCTGCTGTGCCCCCTGCCTGTGCGCCTCTCCCCCGTACAGTCGCAATTTTTTTAGTTGCTCCCTGCCCAACACACCACGAGGCAGCATGCCCTTGACAGCGTTGCGTAAAATATCCGTCGAGCGATTTTTCTCAAACAGCTCCTTCACGCTACGAGATTTGATTCCGCCAGGATAGCCCGTATGGCGATAGTAAACCTTCTGCTGGCGTTTGTTGCCCGTAAAATGCAGGTGATCCGTGTTCACAACAAGAACATGCCGACCGCTATCCTGATGCGGCTGAAAGGCGGGATTGTCCTTGCCGCGAAGGTAGCGTGCCACCTCGCTCGCCAGCCTGCCTACGACAAGGTCGCGTGCATCGAACATGACCCAATCTTCTGCCTGCTCTTTCGCCCGCTGTTCTTCGAGTTTCTGCTCCTTGCTTTTGCCACCCTCTCGCCTGCCCAAAGCCTTTGAAGCAGCAGGGGGACGAGAAGAAGACGAAGCCCGCCCTTGAGGTTGCTCTTTAACCATATAAACCTTGTTAAACCCTATCCGAGACGCTGTCAAGCCTTTTTGCCAAATATCTAGAAAGAAAACTCACTTCGAGGGAGGCGCAAACACCTTCCCCTCCCTCGCCTTTTGCGCGGCAGGAAATTGTTTCAGAAACTCCTTCACCCGCCCCCGCGCGCGCGCACGCGCTTGTGCAGCCATGCGCTTGCTGACAGCGCGCAAAGCCTTTCGTGCCGGCAGATACTCTTGGACTGCCGCCAAGAAAAACCACTGAAAAGCCTGTTCGTCGTCCTGTGCCACTGCCTCCCCGCGCGCATAGATAGTGCCCAAGTTATACTGCGCAGCGGCAAGTCCATCGTCGGCAGCCTGTCGATACCAGTAGCGTGCCTGCTCAAGTCGCGGAGTTTTGACCTCTTGTGCGCTTCCTTTTCCTTGCTCCAACATCGTCGCAAGGGCAAACTGCGCTTCTGCCACGCCCTGCTGCGCCGACTTTCCGAACCACGACAAAGCCTCCTTTTCGTCCTCTGCGCTCGTCGCGCTCTGCAGCTTATACCAGCCGTAGTTGTACTGCGCTTCGGCGTTGCCGCGCTCGGCAAGAATCTTCCAGTCGCGCAGACGCGCGGACAGCGTCTCGTCGCGCGGAACGACGACGATACAGCCACTCGTCAGCAGCAGAAACGAGGCGAAAAGCAATCCTGTCGCTATCTTCATAGCTATTCTCATACCTAAACTCATCTTACGAACTCGCATAGCTCGATCATAGCACGGAATCCCTGACATCGATGGCATGGAAAAAAGAGCCACACACCCCGCCGACACGCATGCCTGTCGTGCCGCAAGGCTCGCCCGCAGCGTCGCGTAGAGAAAAAAGAGCATCTCCCCCCGCCTTGTCTTTGCCATCAAAGCCCTCACTTTTGATAATAGCCTTGTGGAAGACATGTCCCGCAAGACGACGACTCTCGAAGAGAGGCGTGCGTGTTTCCGCTGTCGCGTAAAAAAGGCGCGAGCGAACCTTCTGCTCGTACGAAACCGAAAGCGGCAGAAGATCGGCCATGGCATGGGTCGCTCCCTCGGCATCGGTCAAGCCCTTGCCGAGGCAGATGTAGCCGCCGCACTCGCCGTAGAGGCGCGCAACAGCCCTCCCTGCCGACCCCTCCGCTGCCGCGCGCAAGCCTTGCAAAAAACGATGTTTCGAGCTCAACTCCGCCGCGCTCAACTCAGGATAGCCGCCAGGCAGGTGAATCCATTCCGCATCCTCAGCAGGAGGCTCGTCCGCAAGCGGAGAAAAAAAAGATACCTCCGCACCCGAACGCCGCCATCGCTCCGCCTGAGCTGGATAGAAAAAACGAAACGCTCGATCGCGCGCGATCGCAATACGCTGCGACGGCGGAGCAAGCAAAAAATCGTCACTAGAAGAAACGGAAACAGGACGAGCAAAGTTCAACAACGCCTCGATATCCGCGTTATCCGCAAGCCACCTAGCCGCACGCGACAACAAATTCTCCAGCTCCATCAGCTCTTCCGCTTGCACCAATCCCAAATGTCGCTTGGGAAGAACAAGCGACTCCTCGCGCGGCAACAAACCCAACAACGGCGTGTCTGGAAAAGCATGCCGCAAAGCCTGCTCGACACCTTGCGCATGGCGCGCGCTCGCTATGTCGTTGACGAGCAAGGCAAAAGACGGAGGCAAACCCTCTTGCAAACAACCCCCCTCTTCGCCCGCAACGCAGCCCGCCAAGCGGGGAGGATGCAAAAAACCCCTCGCGCTCGCAGCCAGCGAAGCACCGCCGCAGTTCTTCGCAGAAAGAACCAGCAACACAGGAAGATTGTGCCGTTGAGCAAAAGTGTAAGCACAGCCCGTGTTAAGACCATCCGCAGCACCGTCGAACAGACCCATCGCGCTCTCCACTACTACCAAATCAGCGTCGCCCTCGCACAACAACCCCCAAATTCCTCCAAGCGATTCCTCGCGCATCGCCCAAGTATCCAGACTCAGGCAAGCACTGCCGCTGGCACGCGAGAGAAATTGAGGATCCAGATAGTCGGGACCCAACTTGCAAGCGCGCACCTTCTTGCCCCTGCTGCGCGCCAAGGCAAGCAGCGCGCAAGCGAGCAGCGTCTTGCCTAGTCCCGAGCGTTGTGCTGCAACAAGCACGGCGGGCTTTGAGCGCATCATAGCTGTTTTCTCAAAAATAGAGGTCGCCGTAGAGATCGCCGCCGCAGCTAGCCTTGCTCGCTCCCGTGAGCGCGGGGTAGGCGCTCGGCAAGGCGAGCAGACGGCGCACTGCAAGGTAGCCAAAGGCTTGCGCCTCCAAAGCATCCCCATCGAAACCCAAGTCGTCGATAGCTTGCGCCTCAACCTGACGATCTTCCGTTTGCATTTTTTTTCTCAATCCCTCGACAACAGCGCGATTCTTTCGCCCGCCGCCGCAGAGTAGCCAAAGCCGCGGCGGCAAAGGGAAAAAACGACGCGCAAGCCACAGACTTTCCACAAGAAAAGCCGTCAGCGTCGCCGCTCCGTCCTCCAAGGACAGCGCAGCATCCTCTAGAGCCGTCAGCGAGAAGTGGTCTCTGTTTAAAGATTTGGGAGGCGGGACAGCAAAAAACGGATCGGCAAGCAACCCCCCTAAAGTTCGCTCGCACACCATCCCCTTGCTAGCAAACCCTCCGTCCCTATCGAAAGCCTGTCGCGTATGGCGCGAAACCCAATCGTCCAGCAAAGCATTCCCCGCTCCCGTGTCGAAGGCAAGCATAGACTCTTCCAACCCTTCTTGCCCACCTTCTTGCCCACCCTCTTCCGAGCGCGGCGCAATCCAAGTGATATTGGCAACGCCTCCGATATTCACAAAAACAACAGGATGCTCGTTCAAAACGCTTTTCTCCGCGCGTAGCTGACGCGCAACGGCGCGATGGTAGAGCGGCGCCAAAGGCGCGCCTTGTCCGCCATGCTCCATGTCCTTTTGGCGAAAGTTGCACACGACGCGCGTCTTGCATCGTCGCGCGAGCCGCGCGCCGTCACCGATTTGCAGCGTTCGACCCAAAATTTGATCCTTATTTTGATCCTTGTTTTGATCTTTGGCGGGCGCATGAAAAACGGTGTGACCATGAAAACCCACAACATCAAGGCAAGCAACATCACTCTTTTGCATCAACTGCTCGACGGCACGCCCCGCGATATCCGCCAGCTCCTCGCCAACTCGATTGTTTTCAGTCTTTATTGCCAAAAGCGCACCCTTGTCTGTTGTCTGCTCGTTGTGCAACGCGCACAAGCGCGCGAGGTCTCTACGAAAGTTCTCGTCGTAGGGCAGCGTGAGGCTTTGCTTGCAAACGACGCGATCTTCTCCGTCAGTTTCGATCATCGCCGCGTCCATGCCATCGCGCGATGTTCCCGACATCAAGCCAATAGCAAGCAAGGCACGAGAGGGCAAGAGGGGGGAGGTGGAAAGATGGTGCGCTATTTGAGCGTCTTCTCGAGCTCCTTATCGAGCTTAGGCAGGGCATCGAAAAGATCGGCAACAAGCCCATAATCGGCAACCCGAAAAATAGGAGCGTCGGCATCCTTGTTGATGGCAACGATAACCTTCGAATCCTTCATGCCCGCAAGGTGCTGGATCGCGCCGGAAATGCCAACAGCGATATAGAGATCGGGAGCGACGATCTTGCCCGTTTGTCCAACCTGATAGTCGTTGGTGACATAACCCGCATCGACGGCAGCACGCGACGCACCGACGGCAGCCTTGAGCTTGTCCGCAATTTTTTCCAGCAGCTGAAAGTTCTCGGCAGCCTGCATGCCGCGTCCGCCCGAAATGACAATACGCGCCGAGGTGAGTTCAGGACGCTCTGATAAGCTCAAGGTCTCCTCCACAACCTCCGCAAGGCTGTGCTGCGCCTCGGCAAGCACGGGCAGCTCTTCTATTACAGCCTCACCCTCGTGCGTCTCTACTGGATCGAAGGCGCTCGTGCGCACAGTCAGAGGAATGACGCTCTCCGAACTCTCCACCGTAGCAATCGCGTTGCCCGCATAAACAGGGCGACGAAAACGCTTCGCAGAAACAACCTCGATGATGTCCGATACCTGTTGCTTGTCGATCAAAGCCGCAAGCCGCGGCATCAAATTCTTGCCGTAGACCGTCGCCGCCGCAACAATATGGCTGAAAGACGGCGCAACAGCAACAAGCGAAGTCGCAAAAGCCTCTGCGTCCTCAAACGCAAAACGCGCGTCCTGACAAACAAGTACCTTGTCGATCCCTTGAATACCACCCAGCGCGCGCGCAACCCCCTCGGCGCGATCAGGCGAGGTGGCGACAACACCCACAACCTCTCCCCCCAGCTGCAAGCAGGCACGCAAGGCACTCAAACTCGTGCGAAGAATTTTCTCGCCGTCGTGCTCGGCAATCAGAAGAATCGCCATATCAGATAACCTTAGCCTGTTTTAGCTTGCCTACAAGATCTGCTACACTCTCGACAAGCATGCCGCTTTCGCGCTTCGCAGGCTCGACCACGGAAAGCGTCTTGACACGCTCGACAATCTCAACCCCCAAACTTTCGGGCGACATAACCTCGATCGCTATCTTGCGCGACTTCATAATGTTCGGCAAACTAGCGTAACGAGGATCGTTCAAGCGCAGATCGACAGTGAGAACGCAAGGTAGCCGCATCGCACGCAACTGCAAGCCGCTGTCTATCTCGCGCGTCGCCAATATCTCCATCTTGCTCTTGTCGCCTTTGATCTCCAACTTGGAAATCGAGGTCGCCTGCCCCCAGCCCAAAAGCGCCGCCAGCATCTGTCCCGTTTGATTGTTGTCACCGTCGATCGCCTGCTTGCCCATCAACGCCAAGCCAATTTCCTCCTTCTCCACCACCCCCTTCAACAACTTCGCCAGCGTCAAAGGCTCGGTTTGCGCAGGAGCATCAATGCGCAACGCACGATCCGCTCCCACAGCAAGCGCCGTGCGCAGCACATCCTCGGCTTTCGGCAAGCCCACGCTCACCGCCAAAACTTCGCTCGCAACTCCCCGCTCGCGCAGACGAAGAGCCTCCTCCAAGGCAATTTCGCAAAATGGGTTGAGAGACATCTTAACATTCTCCGTCTCAACTCCGCTGCCATCCGTCTTCACACGAGGAGTCACATAAGCATCAACAACGCGCTTAACTGGAACAAGAATCTTCACAATACCCTCTCTTCTCAATGGGTCAACAGGAACGCTGTGCCTGCGAGCGATCACGCTCGACAATCGCAGCGAACAGCGATGCTAAACCGATTTTCCAACGCAAGCAACCCCGTAACAAACGCCCGTAGAGAAACAAGCGAGGCAATAAAGAAACATGCCTCTCCCTCATCCACACCCACATCAATGACATTATCCACAGCGGACTGCGTTGTAAATCCTCCAACGCAACACGCGGAGGAAAACCCAACACCTTCGGCAAGCGCGCTAAAGGCTTTGCTTGTGCAATCGGATCGGGAAAACCGCTGCGTCTGTAGAGTGCGCATATTTGTTCCATAAGATGCGCTGCATACAAGGCATGTCCGCTGCTAACAAAAACGCTGGTAGGGTTTTTTCTGTAGCCGTAAAGAATATCGGGAAGATTGGCAACCTTTGCCATCTCTTGCATGCGTAGCGCAAAATCTCTGTCTTCCGCACCATGCTTGAAAAAGGGGCGATACCCCCCTATAGCCAGCGCAAGCTCGCGGCGATAGACGCTTGAGGCAAAACACCCCTTCAGATGTACGGCTTGGTAGGAAAAACTTCTAGAAGAAACCCTTGCCATAGAGGGCAAACGAATATTCAACCTCTTGTGGTCGGGATCGCCTTTGAAGCGGAAGTACGAGCAACCCACCATGCCAACCTCAGGATGCCGCTCCATAAAATCGATTTGCCGCTCAAACCTTTCCGGTAGCGACAGATCGTCCGAATCCATACGCGCAATCAAGGGGGTGCGCGCTTGCTCCAGTCCCATTTGAGAAACGCTCATTAACCCTATGTTTTTCTTGAGAAAAATCGCGCGAATACGCTTGTCCTTACCCGCGTAAGAGCGAAGAAGAGCAGGCGAGCCATCCTGAGACGCATCGTCGATGACGATACACTCAAAATCGCCGAAACTCTGTCCAAGAATCGACTCTACGGCACTCGAAAAATGCTCCGCGTTGTTATAAAGAGGCATCACCACCGAGAGGCTCGGAACAACAGGCATGCTATCTGTTCTCCAAATTCAAAAAGCACACTTTGAAGTCGAACCCTCAAGCTCGACAATCGCAGCGAACAGCGATGCTAAACTAATTTTCCAACGCAAGCAACACCCTAGCAAACGCGCGTAGAGAAACAAGCGAAGCCATACAGACACATTCCTCTCCCTCATCCACACCCCCAGCAAGGACATTATCCATAACGGACTCCGTTGCAAATCCTCCAGCGTGACACGAGGAGGCAAGCCCAACACCTTCGGCAAGCGCGTCAAAGGCTTCGCTTGTGCGATCGGATCGGGAAAGCCGTTGCGTCTGTAGAGTGCGCACATATCTCCCATAAGATGAGCGGCATGCATGGCGCGTCTGTTTTGTTCAAAAGTGCTGCTAGGATTCTTTCTGTAACCGTAGAGAATCTCGGGCAAATTGACGATCGTTGCTCTCTCTTGCATACGAAACGAAAAATCTCTGTCCTCCGCGCCGTGCCTGAAGAAGGCGCGATACCCCCCGACAGCAAGCGCAAGCTCGCGACGATAAACGGTCGAGGGAGGACACAATTTCAGATACGCGGCTTCGTAAAGAAAATTTTTAGAAGAAACCCTTGCCATAGAGGGCAGACGAATATTCAACCTCTTGTGGTCGGGATCGTCTTTAAAGCGGAAATACGAGCAACCCACCATGCCAACCTCAGGATGCCGTTTCATTAAATCGATCTGCCGCTCAAACCTCTCTGGTAGCGACAAGTCGTCCGAATCCATACGCGCGATCAAGGGGGTGCACGCTTGCTCCAGTCCCATTTGACAAACGCTCATTAACCCTATGTTTTTCTTGAGAAAAATCGCGCGAATACGCTTGTCCTTACCCGCGTAAGAGCGAAGAAGAGCAGGCGAGCCATCCTGCGACGCATCGTCGATGACAAGACACTCAAAATCACCGAAGCTCTGTCCAAGAATCGACTCGATCGCTATAGAAAAATGTTCCGCATTGTTGTAAAGAGGCATCACAACCGAGAGCCTCGGAACAGCAGGCATGCTATCTGTTCTCCAAACTGGGCTGTCGCCAAAAATCCCTGTGCCACACAGAAAGGTAAGAGAGCCCGCCGATACAGACGCTCACAACGAGCCTTGCCGTCAATCTACCGTCAAGCCTAATCGCACGCACAATGCAAGCCAAAGCTCGACGCACACCCCCCCTACCATTAAGGCGGCTTCCTACCAACCCCAAGTACAATCGTGCGCAAGTGTTGTCATCGAAAGGTTTCTCCTCCAGCCATTGGAACAGCAGCTCCGTGATCCAACGCGGATCCACTTGCAAATCTGTCAAGCATAAGGAAGAAGGTAATCCCAAAACTCGCGGCAGACGCGAAAGAGGCTTGGCGAGGTCAAGCGGATCCTTCCGCCCCGATTTGCCATCGCGGCGGCGTAAAGCGCAGTACGTCGCTATCATAGTACAGGCCTTCACGCCTGCTTTGTTATTCCGAAAGCTGCTGTCTGGATTGAGACGATAGGCGTAAAGCTTGTCCGCAAGATTGGCAACCACCGTTCGTTCGTGCATGCGCAGCACGAAATCACGGTCCTCCGCTCCGTTGGCAAAAAAACTCCTGTAACCTCCCGCTTGCAAGGCGATCTTTCGGCGGTACATCACCGAAGGCGTGCACAAAATCGGAGATCTGCCCGTCCGATAACGATCCCGTTCCTCTCGCTTGCTCAACACAAAGACCCCGCTACCGACCGTACGTTTGCACCCTTGCGCATCTTCTTTGAAGCGAAAGAAACCACATCCCAGCAACCCGACATCCTCATGCTTTTGCAGGTAATCGTATTGTTTTTGCAACCGACAGAGCAAAGACAAGTCGTCCGAATCCATACGCGCCACAAGCGGAGCTTTCGATACCTCAACCCCGCGTTGCGTTGCATACGCCACGCCCTTGTTTTTCTGTAAAAAAATAGGACGAATGCGTCGGTCGCGCTTCGCATAAGCGCGCAACAGATCAGGTGATTCGTCTTCGGAGCCGTCGTCGATGACGATACACTCGAAATCGGAAAAACTCTGGTTGAGTATAGACTCTACGGCTTGGGAAAAATACTCGGCATTGTTGTAGAGCGGCATCACCACCGACACCTTAGGAACTTTGGACATAACAGCAAAAACAAGCCCTATAACATTAAAAACAGCTCAAGCACGCAACTTCTCGTTTTGCGGATCGTAGGGGCTCTCTGCCACAACTCTTGCAGGCAGTTTTTTGTCCAAGATCAACACCTCCAGCTCCGTTCCCACTTCCGCATACTCCGCCTCCAAATAACCCAGCCCGAGGCTCTGCCCGATACGATGTCCGTAGCCCCCCGAACTCAATCGTCCAACCATCGCCCCTCCCCTCACATAGACGGGTTCATTGCCTAATGGATCGGCATCTTCCACCTCAATCGCCAGCGTCGCAAACTTCGTTCGACAGCCATGCTGTTGCTGTTCCAAAAGCTTCTCGGTTCCCACATAGGCGACATTGTCATGCAACTTGACAAAGCGATCCAACCCCGCCTCCAAAGGCGTGTAATCCATCGTCAGCTCCTGTCCCCACATGCGATAGGATTTCTCGATACGCATCGAGTCCATCGCGCGCATGCCCACCATCGCCAATCCGTGCTTCTCCCCCTCCGCTGCCAGCGCGTCGAACAGCGCGTTTTGCGAGGCGATCGGATGATGCAACTCCCAACCCAACTCTCCCACAAAATTCACGCGCAACGCATGGATGTCACCCTGCCCCGCCACCGTAATGTTTTGTGCGCTCAACCACGGAAAAGCCTCGTTGGAAAGGTCAGCATCCGTCAAGCCAGAGAGCAGCTCGCGCGCACGCGGTCCGCACAAGACAAAAGTTCCGCGCTGCAAAGTGTTGTTGACAAGATGCAAAGAATCGTCAGGAGGAAGACATTTCTTCAACAAATCATGGTCGAAACGCTCGGCTGCCCCTGAACTCACGATGTAATAGTGCTGTTCGTTCAACCGCGTGATAGTGAACTCGCTGCGCACCCCGCCCGACGAATAGAGGTTATGTCCCAGCTGAATCTTGCCGTCCTTCTTCGGAACAGTGTTCGCGATCATCGTCCGCAACCAAAGCCCCGCACCCTGTCCCGTCAGATCGAACTTGCTAAAACTCGTCAGATCGATAAGACCAACGCGATCGCGCACAGCTTCACACTCCGCACCGACAGGCGCAAACCAGTTCGAGCGACGAAAACTGTAGTGATCCTTGCGCTCGACACCCTCAGACGCGAACCAATTCGGGCGTTCCCAACCGTAGCGCTGTCCCCACACCGCACCACGAGCGGCCAACTTAGCGTGGCACGGGCTCTGCTTTTTGTCGCGCGCCGCAGGGCGTTCTTCCATCGGATAGTGGACGGTAAAAAGATGCTCGTAGGCTTCGACATTCTTCTTCGCAGCGTAGTCCTTGTCCGCATAACTGCCGAACCGACGCGGATCGACCGGTAATGTATCAACCGAGGCTTCGCCGTGTAAGATCGTCTCGGCAAGCACCTTGCCCGCTCCTCCCGCCGATGTAATGCCGAAGCTGAACCCTTCAGCAAAGTAGAAGTTGCGCAAACGCCACGCGCTCCCCAGAAGAGGATTCCCATCAGGCGTATAAGAGATAGGACCATTCACAACATCCTTGATACCCGCGTTGCCAAAGGAGGGAACACGATTGATCGCAGCCTCGACATGCGGCGCAAGACGATCGATGTCACCAGGCAGAAGCTCTCTGCCGAAGTTTGCAGGAACGCCGTCCTCAAAGCACAGTTTTGCTCCCTGCTCGTAGGGACCCAAGATATAGCCTTGGCGCTCCTCGCGTAGGTAGTAGGAGGAATCCGATTCGCGCAACACCGCCAACTCAGGCAATCCCTGCTTCTTGCGCTCGATCAACTCAGGCACATCGTCCGTGACGATATACTGGTGTTCCACAGGAATAACGGGAATATCCAATCCCACCATCGCTGCCGTTTGACGCGCGTAGTTGCCCGTCGCCGCAACGACAATCTCGCAAACGATCTCGCCTTGCCTCGTAGAAACTAGCCATTCGCCGTTGGGTTTTTGTTCGATCGCCGTGACCTCCGTTTGCAGACAGATCTCCGCGCCATGCATCTTCGCGCCTTTCGCAAGCGCCATCGTCAGATCGGCAGGCGCGATATGTCCGTCTTCAGGGTGGAAAAGCGCCCCTAACAATCCTTCCGTGTTGCACAAAGGCCAGAGCTCCTTGATCTCCTTTGGCGAGATCATATGAAACGGCACGCCGATCGTGTTCGCAGTGCCGCAGTAGCTGTGATACTCGTCCAGCCGTTCTTGCGTGCAAGCAAGGCGCAGGTTGCCCGTCGGGTGGAACGAGACAGCTTGTCCCGTCTCCGCCTCGAGCTTCTTGTAGAGATCGACCGAATACTTGTGGAGCTGTCCGACGCTGTAGGACATGTTGAACAATGGCAACAATCCTGCAGCATGCCAAGTCGAACCCGCCGTCAGCTCGGTGCGTTCCAACAAGGTGACATCCTTCTCTCCGAATTTCGTGAGGTGGTAGGCTATCGAACAGCCGACAACCCCGCCTCCGATGACGACGATACGCGCGTGAGTTTTCATGGGTAACCTTCTCCCTCGTTGCTACTAGCTGATAGACGCTGTGAGGCTAGCATGCAACGCGAAGCCTTTGCAACAGCTACGAAGGCTTAAAAATCAGACGATGAGGTCAGACCAGATATCCGTCACGGCGAGGAAATCGTCGTTGCCATGACCATACGAGATGCTGATGGTAAATGCCGCCTCGCCCGTTCCTGTATCAGGATTGCTATCGTAGGCGTTTTCGATCGTGATCTTGTCCTCTATGCCATCGTCGGGTTGCAAGTCCAAGCTGATAACGAGGTCATCTCCAACCCTTTCAAAGACTGAGCTGTCGAAATCTTCCGCCTCGTAGAGACCTCGGAATTGCAAAAACATGACATCGTCTCCCTCGGTGGCGATATCGGTGATGGTGTCGGTGCCATCGCCAATCCTGAAGAAATAAGTATCCGTTCCTGCTCCACCCTCAAGCGTGTCGTCGCCGTCCAAACCGTAGAGCGTGTCGCCGCCTCCGCCGCCTTCCAGACGGTCGTTGCCGCCGTTGCCGACAAGCCAGTTTGCATCTCCGTCGCCCGTGAGCCAGTCGTCGTGCGCCGAGCCCTCTAGCACTTCGATGTTGGTGAGGGTGTCGCCGACGGCTTCGTTTTCGTTGGCAGCAAACCCGTGCGTTCCGTCAAAGTCTTCTTGCCCTTCTCCTTGCAACTCAAGGCTCACCCTGACACCCGCTTCGGCATTGCGATAGTCGGCGTAGTCTGTGCCCTCGCCTCCATTGATTTCGTCTGCGCCTGTACCTCCCGTGAGGTGGTCGTTGCCCTCGCCACCCTCAAGGACATCCGCCCCTGCGCCGCCGTCGAGCGTGTCTACCCCCTCACCGCCGTCGAGCGTGTCTGCACCCTCGCCGCCATCGACTTGATCATCGCCCCAACCACCCACTAGGTTGTCGTCGCCCTCACCGCCGTCAAGGTCGTCGTTGCCCGCGCCGCCTTTGAGAATGTCGCCGCCCGCACCGCCGTCAAGGATGTCATCGCCCTTGTCACCTAATAGCCAATTGTCTCCATCATCGCCGGTCAGCCAATCGTCGTGCAATGAGCCACCAATATTTTCGATGTTGGTAAGAATATCGCCTACCGCGTCGTTGTCGTTGGCTTTTTCCCCGTCAAAGTCTTTTTGTTTTTTTCCTTGCAACTCAAGGTTCACCCTGACCCCATCGTCAGATCTATGATAAAGAGCATAGTCGCCACCTCTATAAGTAGCATAGTCGTTACCTCCGTCTGTGCCTTCATCCTCTTCATTCGCGCCGCCGTCAATGATGTCTGCGCCCTCGCCCCCTGTAAGCCAATCGCCGCCATCACCACCTTCGAGGGTATCGTCGCCACTGCCGCCGTAAAGGACATCCCAATTCTCGCCCCCATAAAGCCTGTCATTGCCATCGCCGCCCTCAAGGCGATCGCTACCCTCTCCGCCGTCAAGGATGTCTTCTCCATCACCGCCTGATAGCTGGTCGAACCCCTCTCCGCCGTCAAGGACATCGTCGCCCGCACCACCGTCAAGGTCGTCGTTGCCCTCGCCCCCGTCAAGGTTGTCGTTGCCATTGCCGCCGTCAAGATTGTCGTCGCCCGCACCACCTTCAAGGTTGTCGTTGCCATCTCACCACCCCTAAGGAGATCGTTGCCTTCGTCGCCGTAAAGAATGTCGTTGCCCGCGCCGCCGTCAAGCGTGTCGTTGCCACCGCCGCCGTCAAGCAGATTGTTCTGCTCGTTGCCCGTGAGCTCGTCTTTGTGGTCAGAGCCGGTGATGTCCTCAATATTGATGAGGACATCGCCCACCGCTTCGTTTCCGTTCGCATCCTCACCGTCAAAGTCTTCTTGCGCCCCTTCTAGGGTAAGGTCGATTTTGACCCCTTCCCTAGCATAATGATACAAGACTCTGTCCTTACCCTCGCCGCCGTCGATGACATCCGCTCCCGTACCGCCGATTAAAAGGTCGTTGCCCGCGCCGCCGTCAAGAATGTCGTCGCCTGTGCCGCCATCAAGCAAATCCCAACCCGTTCCTCCGACGAGGGTGTCTGCCCCCGCGTTGCCATAGAGATTGTCCGCTCCCCCCCTGCCGTAAAGCTCGTCGTTGCCTCTCCCACCGTAAAGAATGTCGTTGCCCGCGCCGACCTCAATAGGTTCGTTGACCTCATCATCCGCAAGCTCGTCGTTGTCCTCGTTGTTATCATTGTTCTCATCATCCGCAAGCTCGGCGTTGTCCTCGTTGTTCTCATCCTCCGCAAGCTCGGCGTTTTCCTCGTTGTCCTCGTTGTTCTCATCATCCGCAAGCTCGGCGTTGTCCTCGTTGTCCTCGTTGTTCTCATCATCCGCAAGCTCGGCGTTGTCCTCGTTGCTTATAAAATTTTCAAGAAGACTTTCAAGGCTGTCAAAGCCAGAGTCGACAATAAGATTTTCAAGGTTTTCAACGCCAGAATCGACGATAAGCCTTTCAAGACTTTCAACGCTGTCAACGCCAGACTCGCTTATAAGACTCTCAAGTTTTTCTACGCCAGAGTCACCTATAAGACTTTCAAGCTTTTCAACACCAGACTCGCCTATAAGTCTTTTAAGATTGGCAATGCTACCGCTGCTACCGCCGCTACTACCCCCACTACTGCCACTGCCACCCCCACTATTGCCGCCACCTCCTCCTCCGCCGCAGCCTTCTAAAAACACTCCTAGTGCCGTCGCAGAAAGCAAGGCGCTCAACGCACGCGCCTTCTTGTCGCGCTTGTTGTCACTCTTGCTGCCCCCCCTCACGCTACCTTGGGTGCTGTCAGAATACGATGCCATCTTTGCCTCTGTGTCCATGTCCTAGGCTCATGTCCTAGATACATGTCTTCGGTTCATGTATTAGCTCTTTTGGATTCGAAGGCGACCTCAAATCTTCCTAAAACTCTCGTGCGAATCGGTTGCAGGCAGAATGAGCGAATAACACCAACAAGTCAACCATTGCTTGCAGTTTTCACGGAAATATGACCGCACAAAACCCCATCGCCGATGCTTTGGCAAAAATACCACAAAACAACCCAAAACAGCATTAGCTCAACAAATCTTGCTTGAATCAACTCGACGATTGCGCCATGCTCCCTCCGTAGTACAACATTCAAAGCAAAAAACAAGAGAGACAAGAATGAAGCACGCCCTACTTTTTCCTGGGCAAGGTGCGCAGTTCGTCGGTATGGGAAAAAATCTCGCGGAAAACTTCTCCGCCGCGCGCGAAACCTTCCAAGAAGCCGACGAAAGCCTCTCCGAAAAACTCACCGACCTCGTCTTCAACGGCAGCGAGAGCGAACTGCGACAAACCCGCAACGCTCAACCCGCCCTCATGACGCTCAGCATCGCCGTCTTGCGCGTGCTGGAGCGAGAATTCTCCATCGATTGGAAACATGTCTCGCCTGTGCTCGCCGGACATTCGCTCGGCGAATACAGCGCGCTCGCCGCCGCAAAAGTTCTGCCCTTCCCCCAATGCATCCGACTCCTCCGACAGCGAGGCGACGCCATGCAGCGCGCCGTCCCCGAAGGAAAAGGTGCCATGGCAGCGTTGCTCGGACTCTCCATCGAGCAGGCTCGTAAAGTCGCAGAAGACACCGCCGCACAAACAGGGCAATGCTGCGTCGTCGCAAACGACAACGCCGTAGGACAGGTCGTCGTCAGTGGAACAAAGGAGGCGGTAGAAAAAGCAGCTCTGCTCGCCAAGGAGGCGGGCGCAAAGCGGGCAATCATGCTCGAAGTATCTGCTCCCTTCCACTCCCCCCTCATGAAACCCGCAGAAGAGGCGATGCGAAAAGCACTCGCAGAGGTAAACTTTCAAGACGCGAGATTCCCCATCGTCGCCAATGTCACCGCAGAAGCCGAGCAGAGTGGCAGCACTTTACGCGATTTGCTCGTCTTGCAAATCTGCGCCAGCGTACGATGGAGAGAAAGCCTCTTGAAACTCGGCGATTTGGGCGTCGAGAACTTTTGGGAGCTGGGCGCAGGGAAGGCTCTTTCGGGCATGGTCAAACGCACGCTGCAGGGGAGAGTGAGCAACTCGGTGCTCGAAACCCACGAAATAGAGGCGGCGGCTAAGGCACTCGCCTAGGGAGAGCAGAGAATAAGTCGGCGAGAAAAAATTGCCAAAAAAAAATTGCCAAAAAAACCTTGCATCCATCTCCGAAAAACGCTATCCTGCTCACAGAATAAGAGAATTAAGCTCGATAAAGCCTTCGTACCCAGACGGAGTCGAAAAGCACTTTATATGTCCGCCATCCTCACCAGCCTCCATCGAAGAATTAACGAACTGACCCTTTATATGTCCGCCATCCTCACCAGCCTCCATCGAACCCTCCTTGCAGGAACTATCCTCCTCGTCTTACTCGCGTTGCTGCTCGCGCAACTCGGAGATATCGGCGGCGAAGCACGCGAATACATAACCTTCCTCTTCCGCTACTCCCATGTCGCAAGCGGAGTCATGTGGATCGGATTGCTGTGGTACTTCAACTTCGTTCAAATTCCATCCATGCCCAAAATTCCCGCAGAGCAAAAACCCGCCATCGCTAAAGTCATCGCTCCCGCCGCTCTCTTTTGGTTCCGTTGGGCTGCGCTCGCAACGCTCGCAACAGGAATCATCCTCGCTTCCCTCAACGGATACCTCATCGAAGCACTCGTCTATTTCGGAACAAAAACCGATGTAGGACACGCCGCCATCGGAATCGGAATGTGGCTGGGAATCATCATGGCGTTCAATGTCTGGTTCATTATATGGCCTTGTCAAAAGGTCGCGCTAGGAATCGTCCCTGCCAAAAAACCCGAATTCAAAGCCTGCTGCGCAAGGCGCGCCATGCTCTTTTCACGAGTTAACACACTCCTCTCCATACCCATGCTCTACTGCATGATCGCCGCTCAAACGCTTTACTCCATCTCGTAAAGCGCACCCCTTCCTCGCTAAAAGAGCAAACCCCTCAGCCAAAAAGTAAAGTTTAGAGCAAAGTTGCAAGGTGTCCGATGTTGCACAACACTTGCTGTCACAGCAAAGCACAGCGCAAAGCCCTTTCGCATCCGCGACAGCCTTTGACGGCAAGCAGCATGTAACCTTTCAGATCGATCAACAACTCTTCGCTGCCTCTATGGAGGAGGTCGGAGATATTGTCGATGTCGAAGAACTCACCCCGGTGCCGCGCTCCGACGAGACGATACGCGGGCTTATCAATGTGCGAGGAAAAATACTCACGCTCGTCGATCTGCGAGCCTTCTTCGGGCAGAAAACCCTACCCTTTCGCAAGAACGAAGCCGCCATCACCTTCGACTATCGCGGCGAGGATTACGCCCTCTCTGTCGATCAGGTTAAGGACATCATCGGCTTGAACGAAGCCTCTTTGCAAACGAATCTACCTAACCTCTCCAAGACAATCCGATCTTGCTCTAAAGGAATCTATCGCTTGGACAAGACCCTTGTTCTTGTCCTCAGCATGACGAGCACCATGCAGCTTCTTGTTCGACGTGCGAGGCATAGCAAGTCCGACGCATGGGCAGATATCATCGAACAAAACTAGAGACGACCTTTCCTCAATAGGTTAACAAGAGGTGCGCGGGGGGAGAATTTCCCCCCGCTGACGCGGGATCTTCGTGGGGGGAACTTATCCCCCACACACCCCCCCGCGTGCTACGCACGCGATGTTTTGCATTCCCTAATCAAACAAAGCGTAGGCAAGCAAAAGCCAGCCACTTATTCGTAGGACGAAAACATACCCCTATTCGTTCCGCCACACCCTCTCCCTGAAATCCGCCGCCTGCATCTCGTTCGCAACAACTAAAATTCCCTCCCGACAACGCAGCCAAACATCCCTCCCCCCCTGCTTGCTCCTCCCGCTCTCCCCCAATAATCCCAAACTACCCCCCGCCAACTCCGCCAACAACAAACCCGCCGCACAATCCCAAAGACGCAAGCCCTCCGCCCAAAATCCCTCCAACTGACCGGCAGCAACATAAGCCAAGTCCAACGCAGCACTGCCCCCAATCCGAACTCCACAACAACTATCCAACGCACGAGAAAACGACGACACACAGCGATCGCGCGCCGCCTCATCTCGAACACCCTTGTTAAAGGACAAAGCCGTCGCATAAAGACTGTCGTCCAACGAAGTGCGCGAACTCGTGCGAAGGCGCGTATCCTTCCCGCCAAAATTCAAAAATGAACCCACATCGCGCTCCGCCCAAAAGCCCTCAAAACGCAACGGATCATACACAAGACCCGCAACAAAACCCCCCGCCTCCTCCTCGACCGCAACCGAGATCGACACATGCCCAATCCCATGCATGAAATTGAGCGTCCCGTCCAACGGATCGATCACAAAACGACGCGTACAATCTCCCTTGCTCGCACGCTCAACCCCCTCCTCCGAAAGAATGCCGTAATCAGGTCGCGCGTAAGATAGCTCATGAATAAGCTTTTCCTGACAACGTAAGTCCGCGCTGGAAACAAAATCCGCAACGCCCTTTCTACTCGTCTGCAACTTCTCCAACTCGCCGAAGTCACGACGCAACAACACGCTCGCGCGCTCCGCAGCACGCAACATCACGCTGATCAAGGCTGAACGAACGAGCGCCAAAATCTCTCTACTTCTTTAAGGAGTCTTTGGAGAAAACTTTGAGAAATACGGGCAACGCAACGCTCGCTAAGACGAGACGCGCTCGACAAAGGTCAAGTCGGCAAGCCGTACGGCTATCTTCGCACCGCGCTCGATATACGGCGGCACCATCACACGCAGTCCGTTCTCCAGCACCGCGGGTTTGTGCGACCCCGATTGCGTCTGTCCCTTCACAACCGCATCCGCCTCCGCAACGACGCACGCAATGATATCAGGCAACGATACCGTCACCACCTCCCCCTCGCTCAACCCCAGCACAACCTCCATGCCCTCCGTAAGAAAACGAGACTCCGTCTCCCCGATCCGCGACACATCCAAGCTCAGCTGCTCGTAACTCTGGCTATCCATAAAGGTATACTCGCCGTCTCCTTGACCGCCCTTGTACAAAAATTGAAAAGTTCGATCCTCAAGACGAACCCGCTCCACCGACTCCGAAGCACGAAAACGCACCTGGACGCGCGTCCCACCCTTCACATCGCTCAACTCGCACTGCAAAAACGCTCCCCCCTTCCCAGGCTTCACATGCTGCGTCTTCACGACGCGCCATGTCTTGCCTTTGTGTTGAATGATATTGCCGCTACGCAAACTATTGCCGTCAACCTTCATCCTTCTTCCGTCAGTCCAAAGCGTGTCAAAAAAGCTTTCCATTCGCGCTGTGAGAAACCTGTCCGAGGACGAACAACCTCCCTTCCCTGCACCATCCCGCGCAACAATGCCGCCTCGTCGCGCGACAAATCCAAGCTCTCAAGGCGATAATCTGTAAAGGCTTCGCTTGCTTGCGGAAACAGCGGACGCACGATCTTCTCGAAGATCGTTTCCGCATAAAGACGAATCTCTTCCTGCGCGTGTGCGTCCAAGCGTAGCTCTAGAAAATGGAACATGTTGTGCAAGTTCGCCTTCCAATAAAACTCCGTGTAGGTAGAAAGCGGCAGCGTGATACGCGCGAGCTCACGCGAGACGCCTTTATCCAAAAGATCGCGGTAGAAGGCAAAAGCCTTGCGAGCGCGGTCTTCCAGACGCGCGGTCAGGCTGGAGCGTTTGTCCTGCTTGGCGAGCGTTTTGTCTTCGCTCCGCCCTTGGCGATTCTCCTCCGACTGCTTACCTAGCCGCGCCTCGGCGAAAAGAGCCTTGCCGTCATTGGGTTCGTTCGGCACATAGAACTCCTCGTGCATCTCCGAGTAGCGCGCCGAGTATTCGTTCAAACTTGCCGTTCTATGTCTCACCCATTGACGCGCGATGAAGACCGGCAGTTTCACATGCAACTTCAGCTCGCACATCTCGAAAGGAGAGTTGTGACGATGGCGCATCAGGTAGCGAATCAAGGCTCGGTCTTCGCGCGTCTTCTTCGTCCCCTTCCCATACGAGACGCGCGCCGCTTGCACGATCGCCGCGTCCGATCCCATCGCATCGACCAGCCGCACAAAACCGCGATTCAGAACGCCGAAATGTGTACCGACAAGCGGGGTTGCCGCGTCAGAATGCATCGACTCCTCCTCGCTGGGGAAGGGCAGCACGGACGACAGAGCAGGTTGAGGAGCGGGAGAGGACAAGGGAGCTAACTTGAGCAAAAAAGAAAAAAAAGAAACAAGGGACTGACTCTTTATCTAGCAAATTCTGTTCGTCGAGCGTATCTTTTTCTTTTTTTAGGCATAAAAATTGCCATAATGTACGCAAGCAGGCGTATAGATGGGGGGCTTCTTGTGCTAGTGCCAATCCTTTGCAAAAACTCTGTCAATAACTCTGCGAACAACCCTGTCGATAACTTGGGAACAAGCTAGGAATAACCCGTGGATAACTCCCAGAGCAACCTGTGGATAACTCGTGCTTACCCTGTGGATAACTCGTGCTTACCCTGTGGATAACCCTGTGGATAACCCTCATACCTGTGAAAACACTCCGAACAGCCTGTGGATAACCTGTGGACAACCCTAGAACAACTTAGGAAAACATGAAAAATCTCCGCAAAGAACTACACCTGCGCCTCTTCACAATGCGCGTCCTGCTCGCCATATACGCCAACAAAGCCCGAATGTTGCTGCAAGCTCTGCTGCAACGCCTGCCAAAAGCCTTGTTCAAAACCCTGCTGCACCTTTTCCGAGCAACACGATACCTGCTCGAACGCTTGCTACTCCCTGCCCTCGTCATGGCAGTCGGCACAAGCACACGCTTCCTCCGCAAACTCTGCTTGAGGCATCCTCGTCCGCTAGCCGTAGGGGCGATCGTTGCCCTCTCCATACTCTCGCTGTTTCTCGTCGATACTCAACACGCCGTGAAAAACGCAGAAAGAAACGTCCAAGTAAATAGCTTAGTAAATAGCCAAGCAAATAGCCAAAAAAATATTACAGCTTCCGAACTCCGACTCTCCTTGTTGTCACAAGTTTTGCCTACAGAAAAATCTCGACAAAAGCAGCAAGCCTCGCCAAAAGCTTCTGCTAGCAAGACGCTGCCCTCGCGTATCGAGTATCGCGTGTTGCAGCATGCTATCCGTAACAGCTTGTATCAAACAGCGTTCGAACACGATATTCCTCTGCCCTTGTTGCGGAGTTTCGTCGATGTGATGAGCTACGATGTCGATTTCCAACGCGATATTTGGGCAGGAGCAAAGTTTCGCATGCTGTTGAGCCAAGAATTTCATCTTGCCGAGGGTGGCATGTGGCAACCCTCAGCCGAGGCGGTGTTGGAGATGGCAGAACTCTATACGGGAAGAGAAGGCAACGAACAAAAACCCTATCGCTACCATCGTAGCGATTGGAACAATGCCTTTTACGACGAGAACGGCAAGCCTGCCAAAAGACTCTTGCGGCGCACGCCGATGAGCGGGTTGCGTCTGACTTCTCGCTTTGGGATGAGACGTCATCCTATCTTAGGCTATACCAGAATGCACAAGGGGGTCGATTTCGCAGCTCCTCGTGGGACGCCTATCTTGGCTGCGGGCGACGGGGTTGTGCGCAAGAGGGCTTACGGAAAGGGCTACGGGCGGTATGTCGTGTTGCGACATAGCGATCGACTCTCGACTTTGTACGCGCATATGCGGGGGTTCGCGCGCGGATTGCGTAAGGGGGGGAAGGTCAAGCAGGGGCAAGTGATCGGTTATGTAGGAACGAGTGGTATGTCTACGGGGGCGCATTTGCACTATGAGATACATCGTGACGGGAGGGTGGTAGATCCGAGAAGGGTGAAGTTGCCGAAACCGAAGTTGTTGGAGGAGAGCAAGCGCGCTCGTTTTGCCGAAAAACTTCGTCAGGACGAGGCATGGCTTGCGCGCGGGGGAAGTTTTGAGGAGGGGAGTGCCTTGGCGGATTTGCGGGCGTTGGGCTGTAGGATTTGGGGTGGAATGTGCGACGACGAAAGGCGCGCGCAACGATAGTAGCACTCCGTGCGCTTTGGAATAAGAGGCTACGCGCACAACCCTCAGGGTTGCGCGCGTAGCCTCTTATTCCAAAGCGTGTTTCGCAGAAACACGCAAGCTGACTCGCAACATAGCAAGCTGCTTTTGTAACGCAAGGTTGTTGCGCGTATCTGCCTTTGTTCGTCTGCGCTTTTTAAGGAGCGCGCTTCACAAAGGCATACACGCTCAACCTACGGCAAGAACGCACCCCCCCCAAAGCCCGTCCCCTCATCCAATCCCAACAGCAAGTTCATGTTCTGCAATGCCTGCCCGCTCGCTCCCTTCACAAGATTGTCAATCGCAGAAAATACCAACCCCCACCCCTCCCGCCGATCAGCACAAACAGAAAGCAAACAACAATTCGTCCCCCGCACCCGCTTCACAGAAGGTAGCTCCCCCTCCCCCAAAACATCGACAAAAATATTTCCCGCATAAGCCTCCGCCATCGCATTACGCAAACCCGCCACCGTCTCTCCCCCACGCAGCCGAGCCGACATTGATACAAAAATTCCCCGATCCAATGGCAAAAGGTGAGGAACAAAACTTACTGGAGCAATAGATTCCACGCCCAATCGCCAAGCCAAGCCCTGCTCAATCTCCGCAACATGGCGATGCCCGCCAACCGCATAGGGACGAAAGTTCTCGTTCACCTCGCAATACAACAAATCCTCACGCAAACTGCGCCCCGCCCCGCTCGTCCCCGAAGCAGCACTCATAAAAACCGTCTCCAAATCAACCCTCTCCGCAATAGGCAACAATGCCAACTGGCAAGCCGTCGCATAACATCCCGGATTCGCTACTAATCGAGACGAGGCAATTTTCTCTCGATGCCACTCGCTCAATCCGTAACAAGCCTGAGACTGCAACTCAGGCGCAGCATGCGCCTTGCCATACCATCGCTCATACATCGCCAAGTCGTGCAATCGAAAGTCCGCCGAAAGATCGATGATCCTCAAACGCTCGTGCTGCCAAAGATTTCCTATCACCTCCTGCGTCGTGCCGTGCGGCAGCGCGCAAAAAGCGACATCGACAGCATCCCAATCCACATCCTCCCACTTTGCCAAAACAGGCAACGCAGATGACTCCACACCCGAAAACTGAGGCAAGATAGAACCCAACCCCTGCCCCGCCCTGCTTGAACTCGTCAAGGCGACAAGCTCAATATCACCCGCAACAGCACGCCGCAACAAAAGACAGCGCAATAACTCCGATCCCGTATAACCGCTCGCACCTAATATCGCAACGCGACAAGGTGTCGGCATCTCTTGTGTCATCTGCTCTGTGTCATCTTCTTAGGCTGCTTTGGGGGTCAGCACCATAATCAGCTGCCGCCCTTCGATCTCCGGTGGTGATTCGATCTTGGACAACTCGGACAGCTCATCGACAACCCGCTGCAACAACGCATCGCCGATCTCGCGATGCGTCACTTCCCGACCGCGAAAACGCAAGGAAACCTTCACCTTATCGCCTTCCTCCAAGAAACGCCGCGCCGAGCGCATCTTCACCTCAAAATCGTGCGTCTCGATGTTAAGGCGCAACTTGATCTCCTTCACATCGATCTGCTTCTGCTTCTTACGCGCTTGATGCCGCTTCTTCTGCAACTCATACTTGTACTTGCCGAAATCCATGACCCGCACAACCGGCGGCTCTTCGCTCTGCGCGATCTCGACCAAATCCAACGAGGCGCGCGACGCTTCCTCTAAGGCACGCTCCAAAGGCACGACTCCTACATTCTCTCCGTTCCCGTCGATCAAACGCACCTGCGCGCTCTTGATCTCCTCGTTCGAGCGCGGCATGTCGTCTCGACGCGGAGGGTGAAAACTCGTAGGAGGACGAGCCACTAAACCGCTCCCCCCTCACAAGAACTAGGCAACCCGCCCGCATCCCCTAATTCAGACACAGCCTCCGCCAAAGACACAAGACCGCTATCCTTCGCCGTCTGTTTTGCCGTTTGTTCGCCAAAGCGACGCAACGAAACCATCTCGCCCTCGCGCTCCTTCTCGCCCACGATCGCGATCACAGGCACCTTGCTCGCGCTATGCTCGCGCACCTTGTAGCCGATCTTCTCGGCGCGACAATCGAGCGCGACGCGCAGCCCCGCCGCCCTAAAACGTTGTGCGCATTGCTCGGCGTAAGGATCGCTCTTGTTGGTGATCGTCGCTACGACGACTTGAATAGGAGCAAGCCACAACGGCAACGCACCACCCGTATGCTCCATCAGAATGCCCATGAAACGCTCCAGCGAGCCCAAGATCGCCCGATGCAACAGGACGGGATGCTGACGCTCGCCTTGCTCGTCGATGTAGTGCGCTTGCAAACGACGCGGCAGGACGAAATCCACCTGCCATGTGCCGCACTGCCAATCGCGCCCCAAGCCGTCGCGCAAGACAAACTCCAGCTTCGGTCCATAAAATGCGCCCTCGCCTGCGTTCAAAACCGTCTCCAAGTTCGCCGCCGCCGAGGCATCCTTCAGCGCGGCTTCCGCCTTGTCCCAAAGCGCGTCCTCGCCTGCCCGCTCTTTCGGACGATCGGAGAACTTTACGCTGATCTCCTTGAAGCCGAAGTCCTTGTAGATGCTTTGCAGAAGAACGCAAAAACGACGGGTCTCCTCCACGATCTGATCCTCGCGGCAGAAAATATGACCATCGTCTTGCGTGAAAGCGCGTGCGCGCATCAAGCCGTGCAGCGCGCCTGACGGTTCGTTGCGGTGGACATGTCCGAATTCGGAGAGGCGCATCGGCAGCTCGCGATAGCTCACGACATCTTGCTTGAAGATCTGGACATGCCCAGGGCAGTTCATCGGCTTGAGGGCAAAAACGCGCTTGCCTCCTTCTGCCGTCTCGTCTTGCTCGGCGATCGTATACATTTGGTCGCGGAACTTCTGCCAGTGTCCCGATTGCTCCCATAGGCTACGGTCGATCAGCTGCGGCGTGCGCACCTCTCGATAGCCCTCTTTCGACAGGCGAGCGCGGATGTAGCGTTCGCAAGTGCGATAGAGCGCGAAGCCTTTCTCGTGCCAAAAGACCGAGCCTGCCGCCTCTTCTTGAAAATGGTATAGTCCGCGTCCCAGTCGGCGATGGTCAGATTGTTTGGCTCGCTCGACGCGCTCCAGATAGTCTTCGAGTTCTGCCTGCGTGCGCCAGCTTGTGCCGCGGATGCGTTGCAGCTTTGGCTCTCCCCCTTTCCACAATGCTTCTGAGACGCTTAAAAGTTTGAAGGCTTTTCCTACTCCTTTTGTCGAGCTGCCGTGCGGACCGCGACATAAATCCAGCCACTCTCCTTGACGATAGATGGTGAGCGTCTCCTCTTTGGGAATCGAGAGGACATGCTCGGCTTTCAGCTTCTCTCCTTGGGCAAGGAAGTGTTTGTGCGCGTCCTCTCTGCTCCATTCCTCGCGTTGGAAGGGAGCGTTGGCTACCACGATTTTTCTCATGGCGGATTCTATCGCCTCGAAGCAGGCGGGCGTGAAGGGGGTGGGGTGGAGGAAATCGTAGTAGAAGCCTTCTTCTGTCGCAGGACCGAAGGCGAGTTTCGCATCGGGGTAGAGTTGTTGGACAGCTTCTCCTAATACATGCGCGCAATCGTGGCGCAGGACAGCGAGAGAATCCGAAGAATCCACAAAAGAGTCTGCAGCAGGAGGAAAGGGAGGGGAAGAGGCGGCTACGGAGGGAGAATGAGAGACATCGTTGTCGGCTCGTTCTATCGTGGCTTGTTCTGTTGTCAAGGCGGACACAAAAATTTTGTCTTTCGGCTTTAGCTTTCTAGAGCTTTCTAGGCGCGAAAGGGGGCACGGGCGAGGAAGATGATCTCGCGGGGGAGGATGGGAAAAACTGCCATATTGTGAGGCTCGTGATTGTTGTTTGTGCGGTGATTGTACTGCTTGGCGGGAGTGATAGCAAGAAAAAAACAAGCAAAAAATATCGTGCAGGCGCTGCGCGTGTTCTTTTTGTCGCTAGAGCAAGGAATAACAGAATCGCCGTACCATGTTACTGGTCAGCTTGCGCGTTTCTGCGAAACGCGCTTTTTAATAATTCGCTGCGCTTTTCACGAAGCCCTACGCGCCCCCTCCTCCGCACCAAGCGCCTCCGCCAACGATACCCCCCGATACACCTCCCCAATCCAATTAGAAATCAAAAGCTGCGCGTAAGGTCGCCACGAATTCGCAACCGAAGCCTCCGCATTGTCCGCCGGAAAATAACCCCGCGGCATACCCGTCTCAATACCCCGCGCAAGATCACGCCGATACTCGCGGGCTAATGTGTCGGCGTCATACTCGAAATGATTGAAAAGATACAGCGAGCGATGCTCCTCATCCTCCAACAAACAAATTCCCGCCTCGTCCGAATCGATCAGAATTTCCAACGAACGAGGCAAATCCTCGCGCCTTGTCCCCGTATAACGCGAAACAGGAACAGGAAACGGAGCATCGCCAAAACCCGCAAGCAACTTCGAACTAGAACGCAATCGCCGATGAGGAAACAAACCAAACAACTTCTCGCGTAAAACACGCTTCGCAACCCCATAACGAGCATACAAAGCCGCCTGAGCCGACCAGCAGACAAACAAACTGCCCCCCAAAACATGACGCTCGCTCCACTTGATCAAACGAGATAATTCCTCCCAATAAGCAACATCCTCAAATTCCATCTGCTCGACAGGAGCACCCGTCACAATCATCGCGTCAAATTGCTCGTCGCGCACATCCTCCCACTCTCGGTAAAAATCCAACAAGTGCTGCTGCGAAACATGCTTCGATTGATAACTGCCCGTGCGCAACAAAAAAATCTCAACCTGCAACGGCGTGTTCCCCAATAAACGCGCAAATTGCGTTTCCGTCGCAATTTTGTCCGGCATCAAGTTCACAAACAAAAAACGCAAAGCACGAATGTCCTGACGCAATGCCGCCGTCTCCTCGATCATGCGAACACCCTCGTGCGACAAAATCGCGCGCGCAGGTAAGTCGTCCGGAACCTTGATCGGCATAGAACCCTCGCTAGCCGCCGCTACAGGCAAGCGCCTGAGACAAGTCTGCGACGATGTCGTCGATATGCTCGATGCCAACAGAAAGGCGCACATAACCCTCCGATACGCCGCTATCGATGCGCTCGGCAGGCGAGAGCTGACTATGCGTCGTCGAGGCAGGATGCACCGCCAAAGTGCGCACATCGCCCAAGTTTGCAACATGGCACACCATCTCCAGCGCGTCGATGAACCTTCTGCCGGCAAGCAAGCCTCCTTTCAACTCAAAGCCTAACAGACCGCCGAAACCTTTCGGCAAGACGGATTTTGCTCGATCGAGTTCCTCTCCTTCCAGCAAACCCGGATAGACGACGCGCGCAACAGCTTTGTGCGACGAGAGAAACTCCGCAACCGCTTGGGCGTTGCGAGAGTGCGCTTCCATGCGCAAGGGCAGCGTATGCACGCCTTGCAGAAACAGAAAACTGTTGAAGGGAGAGAGGGATGCTCCCAAGTCGCGTAGCAGGACTACGCGCGCGCGGAGGATATAGGCGCGTCCCTCAAGGTCGAGCGACGGATTCTTCACGAGTTCCGTAAAAACAGCTCCTTTGTAGTTGGGGTCTGGAGCATTCAGGGTGGGAAAACGCTCGGCGTGTTTTTGCCAGTCGAAGTTTCCTCCATCGACGATAAGCCCTCCCATGGCGTTGGCGTGTCCGCCGATGTATTTCGTCATCGAGTAGGTCACGATATGCGCGCCCAAGTCCAACGGGCGACAGAGAACAGGAGCGGCGGTGTTGTCGATAATGAGGGGGATGCCTAACTGCTCGGCGATCTTGCCGACCTCTCGGATGGGAAAGAGGGTGAGCCTAGGGTTCGCCAGCGTCTCGCCATAGAAGGCGCGGGTGCGGAGATCGCTAGCTTTGCGGAAGGCTTCGGGGTCGTCTTGATCGACGAATCTTACTTCGATGCCGAGATCCTTCAATCCGTTGGCGAAGAGGTTGCGGATGCCGCCGTAGAGCATCTTTGAACTGACGATATTGTCGCCGTTGTGCGCGAGGTTTTGCACGGCGTAGGCGCTCGCAGCGTGTCCTGAACTGACGGCGAGCGCGCCTACTCCCCCTTCCAGAGACGCGAGGCGTTCTTCGAGAATCGCCGTGGTGGGGTTGTGAAGACGGGTGTAGATGTCGCCTTGTTCTTCCAGCGCGAAAAGACGAGCAGCTTGGGCTGTATCGTCGAACTGGTAGGCGACCGTTTGGTAGAGCGGGATCGAGGAGGCTCGTGTAGTCGGATCGCTACGGTATGCGCTGTGCAGCGCGCGGGTTGCGGGTTGCCAGGCGGCGTTGTGATGTTTAGGGGGTCGTCGAGAAGATGACATGATAGTTGCGATAGCGTCCGAGTTCCGAGTAGGAGAAGCGATTGTAGGGGAGGGCGCGAAGAAAGGGAAGTCTTTTTTTACGAAACGCGCAAGGAGAATTTATCCCCAAGCTGACAAGCAACACGGTAAAGAGTTGCTGTGATAAATGTGTCTGTTGCGCTCACGCTTGTGCTTTTTAGATAGCACGCGCTCGCGCAACAGATAAGGCAAAAATCTACGCGCGTAACCTCTTATTCAAAAGCGCAAGGCTTTGCCTCGCGCAAGGAGGATTTATCCCCAAGCTGACAAGCAACACGGTAAAGAGTTGCTGTGATAAATGTGTCTGTTGCGCTCACGCTTGTGCTTTTTAAATAGCACGCGTTCGCGCAACAGACAGGGCAAAAAACCCATGTCTGCCTCAACACTTTTGTCTACACAATCTCCGCGCCCCCTGCTACAATCTCTATTAGGAAAATCCCCATGAACTCTCCGCTCCACAAAACCCTCACGACCGCAGACAATATCCGTCTCGAAGTCACCGCCCATCAAAGCACATCCCCCGCAAAACCCGCCATCCTCTTCTGCTCAGGATATACCTCCGATAGAACAGGAACAAAAGCAACCCGCATCCTCAACTTCGCCCAAAAAACCAACACAACCGCAATCCTCTTCGATTACAGAGCGCACGGACAATCGCAAGGCTCCATGGAAACCGCAACAATCGGAGACTGGATCAACGACACCATCACCGTCTTCAAGGACGCACAAGAAAATATCGCGCCTCAAGCACCATGGATCGTCGTAGGATCCTCCATGGGAGGATGGATAGCACTCCATATCCTCAAACAATACCCCCAAAATATAGCAGGAGTGATGCTGATCGCTCCCGCTCCCGATTTTCCCGAAAAATTGCTGCTCCCCGATTTCCCTCCCCGCGAGCAACAAAAAATACAGCAAGGAGAAATCGGCAAATGGTGCGAGCCCGATAAAACCCCCGAACAAGGATATATCCTCTCGCACACCTTCCTAGAAGAAGCTCGCCAACACCATTTGTTAGACAAGCCCAAAACAACCATCCCCTGCCCTATGCCCATCCGCATGCTGGCAGGAATGAAGGACGAGATCGTCCCCTTCGCACACATGATGGAAACACTACAACTGCTCGATAGCCCCGATGCGCTCGCCCTCGTCGATCCAGAGGGCGATCACATGCTCTCGGACGAAACAAACCTCTTGAGAATCGAACATACCCTGGTTGAACTCATCGACCTCCACACACAAAAACAATGACCCCCACGCACAGCAAATCGCCGCGATACGCCGCAATCGATCTAGGCACCAACTCGTGTCGCATGATCGTCGCACAAGCAACCCCGCAACATACCGAGCCATTCAAAACGCTCGACGCGGCATCGGTGCCTGTATATCTAGGCGAAAAACTGGCAACAAGCGGAAAACTCTCCGAAGAATCCATGCAACGCAGCATCAGCGCGCTGGAGATCTTCGCCAAACGATTCGATAAGTGGAAACCCCAAAAAATTACCGCCGTCGCTACCGAATCCTTCCGTAGAGCATCCAATGGAGCAGAGTTCGTCGATGCCATCAAAGAAAAATTTCACATCGACATGCGTATCATCAAACCCCAAGAGGAAATGCAATACGCACTCCTCTCGTGCAGAGAACTCTTCAACGACGAAAAACCCTACGGATTGCTCTTCGATATCGGAGGCGGAAGCTTGCAAATCGCATGGCTATCGCTCGACAATCCCAAAAGACCCGAAAGCATCAACATCCTCTCGCTGCCAATCGGACTCGCCATACTCAAAGAACAATACGGAACAAGTGCCATCGACGACGAAACACAAGAAAAAATCAACAACTCCATCGCAGACCATATCCAAAAATTCGATCTGGAAAACAACATATCCCAAAATATACTGGAAGAAAAAGTCTCGTCCGTCGGCGCATCAGGCGTGCTGACTTCCCTAACATGCCTACAGTACGGATACGAACGATACAACCGAAAACAGATCGACGGAGAACAACTCAATATCGAAGGCGCGCTACATGTCGCAGAAAGACTACGAAAACTCGAACGAGAACAGCGCGCCGCTTACGGATGCGTCGGACAGGAAAGAGCCGATATGCTCGCCGTCGGATGCGCAATCGTCTTGTGCATCTTTCGACTGATACCTCTCAAGACGCTCGCTATCGCAGACAGGGGGCTGCGTGAAGGAATCGTCATCCACATGATCGATCAACAGGATAACGACAACCCCGACACAAAAACTAACTGAACCCCCTCCCCAGCCCACAAAGCATGAGCACTCGCATGAGCAAAGCTCGAATCGTGCAATTCGCCCTCACGAAAAAGGGCAGCGACCCTAAAAAACTCTTGCCCAAGACGCTCTTGAAACGCGCCCTCAACATGCGCGAGGGAGAGGCTTCTTACGGTAAGCCCGATCGCTTTTCGAGGGCAAGGTTTCTAGGCGACAAGGTTTATCGCAGTCGCGCGGCGTTCAAGCTCATTGATTTGGAGCAGCGGTTTGCTTTGTGTCGTGGCAGGAAACGCATTCTCGATTTGGGAGCAGCTCCAGGAAGTTGGTCTCAGGTAGCGGCGGAGATGGCGACCGAGGCGATTGTTCTTGCCGTAGACAAAAAAAATATCGAGCCTTTCGAAGAACCGCGCATTCATACGCTTTGTTGCGATCTTGAGAAGGACGAGGAAGTAGCGACTTTACCGACGCGGGTCTTCGAGATTTTGGGGGGGAGGGTGCAGCTTCTTTTGTGCGATGTTGCACCGAACACGGTGGGCTTGTCGAGTTTGGACAACACAAGATTTGGGATTGTCATTGCCGAGATTTTGCCAATTGTCGAGAAACTTTTGGAGGAGGGCGGAGATTGGGTTGTCAAAATGCGTCATTCGACAGAGGAGGCAGAGTTGTGGACGCGTGTGAAGGAGAGGTTTGAGGGAGTGCGGGTTGTGCGATCGGTCGTGAGCAGGAAGGGTGCGAACGAGGTTTATTGGGTGGCGAGGGGCTTTCGCGCTGCGGGCAAATGACCGAACGCGCTAGAGCGTGTCTGTTGGCTTATGTGCGTCTGCCTTTGCTCGCCTGCGTTTTATGAGGAGCGCGCATCGCAAAAAGTGTCTTAACTACCATGCTACACTCAACCCCATGCCCCTGCCGCCATCCCCTCGTCCATCTTCAGCCCATCGACATTCGCAAGGACAAGAACACAGACGCGGATACGCCACAACCCACGCCATCGGTACCCTGACCGCAAGGCTCACCGCAAAACTCGGGCGAAGACAACCCGCCAAAAAGCTTCTATCGACAATTCAAAACAACTGGACAAGAATCGCTCCCCAAGACTTTATCGACCACGCCAAACCCATCCACATCTCGCAAGCCCCCGACAACACAACCCTAACCATCGCTGTCCAACAAGCCTTCGCACCCATCGCCCTGCACCGCACAACGCAACTGCTCAACAACATCAACGCATTCCTAGGAAATAACGCCGTCCAATCCGTCAAAATCAAACAAACGAACTCCCCAACCTGAAATAACTCGCCCCATCTCACAGCGTGTTTTTGGGCATGTTTTTGTTAGTGCGTCAGAGGTGCTTCCCAAAAATCACGAGGATCGCTCGTGTCCGGCTGCGGAGCATCACGACCACCTCCCCCATCCCTGGCACCCGAAGAAGGGCCAGAACGAGGCGAAACACCGCCGCCATCCCCGTCAGAAAAATCTCCCCGCGCCGCAACATCGCCGCGTGAAGAAGCGCGACGCGGACGCGACGGGCGAACACTACCACCACCCCGACGACTATCTCTCCTGCCTTCACCCCTACTCTCACTCCTACCATCACTCCTGCCCTCATTCCTGCGCGACGAAGAGTCAACCCCCTCCTCCTCGAAAACATCTTCCTGAACGCGCGAACGAGGCGCATCTTCTCGATCACGCGAGCGAGGTGCTGCCTCCCGATCACGCGAGCGAGGTGCTACCTCCCGATCACGCGAACGAGGCGCATCCTCTCGATCACGCGAACGAGGCGCATCCTCCCGATCACGCGAACGAGGCGCATCCTCCCGATCACGCGAACGAGGCGCATCCTCCCGATCACGCGAACGAGGCGCATCCTCCCGATCACGCGAGCGAGGCGCATCTTCTCGATCACGCGAGCGAGGTGCTGCCTCCCGAACGCGCGACGACGAGCGACCCTCGTTCGATGCGCCAGGCATGCGCGTCAACTTCGACTCGCCAAATCGCAAGCCCGCATCCACAACGATGACGATACGAACCTCATAACTCTCCTCCAAAGAACTTAACACCTCGCGCTTTTCGTTCAGCAACGCCAAGCCCAACTCGGATACCACACGCAACTCGATGATATCGCCGTTGATCGACTTGCTCGCGCATTCCTCCAAATGACGCAAAAGCCCCAACAAAACCATCCCGCGAGCAGGAACATAACCCGTGCCACCACAAGAAGCGCAAGCCAGACCCGCACGCTCCGTCAAGCTTGGATGCAAGCGTTGGCGAGATAACTCCAACAAGTTGAAGTGACTGATCCGACCCATCTGAATACGAGCGCGATCCACACTCAAGTGGTTGCTAAACGAACGTTCCACCTCATGCTTGGAACGGCTGCTCTCCATGTCGATGAAGTCGACCACGACCAGCCCCGCCAAATCGCGCAAACGCAACTGACGCGAAATCGACTCGGCAGCCTCCAAATTCGTCTGCAAAGCCGTCTCCTCGATATGCCGCTCGCGCGTCGCCTTGCCAGAGTTCACATCGATCGAAACGAGTGCCTCCGTCTGTTGCAAAACAATATGTCCGCCCGAAGGTAAGCCTACACGAGGACGGTAAATCGCCGAAATCTGATCCTCAACCCCAAACTCCTGAAACAAACCGCTATCAGAAGATTTGTGCTGCTTGATCCGACGACGGTGCGACGAAGATAGACGACCCATCGCCTCGCGTGCCGATTCGAACGCCGTCTTGCCGCTCACCACGATCTCCTCCACATCGCCCGTATACATGTCGCGCAGCGTGCGCAAAATCAAATCGCCCTCCTCGTGAATCAAGGCTGGCGCCTTCGCAACTAATGTACGCTGACGAACCGCCTCCCAAAGATCGCGCAAATACTCGTAATCACGCACAATGTCCTGCTTCGACAAGCCTCGCACCGCCGTGCGCACGATCACCGACATCGATTCGGGTACCTCCAAAGAGCGGACAATCTCACGCAGACGCTTGCGCTCGCTCGGATCCTCGATACGACGGCTGATGCCGCCACTACGAGTCGAGTTCGGCACCAAGACGCAACAACGACCCGCCAACGAAAGGTACGTAGAAAGCGCCGCTCCCTTAGTACCACGCTCCTCCTTGATAACTTGCACCAACAAAGGCTTTTCGCGACCCAAAACCTCTTGAATCTTGTACTCGCGGTGCAAATTCAAATTCTTGCGACGACGCTTGTGCACCGCATCCTCCTCTACATCGCCTCCCCCGACCTCGGATACTCCGTCGTCCTCCTCTCCCTCGCCATGCGCCAGAGCATCCTCGTCACCCGCTTCCTCCTCGCGATCCGAAACAGGAATACGGCAGTAGTCAGGGTGTATGTCGTGAAAACTAATGAAGCCATGCCGATTGCCCCCATATTCGACAAACGCAGCTTGCAACGAGGGCTCGATCCGCGTGATCCGACCCAAATAAATGTTCCCCTTCAATGCCGCACGCGACGACGATTCACTCACATACTCTTCAATACGCGAGTCCACCACCAAAGCAACACGAGTCTCCTCCTGATGCGCAGCATCGATTAATATACGCTTCGTCATGTAGGTTCTTACCTCTCTCAAGCACAGCAAAGACGATGCCCTCAAACGGCATCGCCTCCTCTGCAACAATTGTCCTTAGTTGCGAAAACGCAACCGTTGAATGTTCCCCCCGCATTACCCCCTCCCCCGAAAGAATCTCCCCAGTTCTCATCGTTCTGCCTACTGCTGTCCCCCGCCGCTCGGCGAGCCGGGCTGCGAAGGAGATAAATTGCCTCCCGTCTCACGCGGTGCCATCAAAATCGAGACACGAGATCCACGAAATCCCAAACCAGAGATGCGCACCGTCGCCAAGCGAGACCCCAACAAGTATTGCAAAATGCTCACCTCGTCCTGAATCACAGAGAGAGCCTGCCAGCCAAACTGCGGCATCTCCGACTGATACAACGAAAAAAGAGCCGACGACGGGCGATTAACACGAAAAACTAAGCGACCAGTCCAATTCGAGCCTCGTCCCAAGACGAGCGAACGCTCGGTGTCCAAAACAGCTCCTTGCGGAATCGGAACATCGTTGACGATATCCATTCCCGATTGAGAAATACCCTGCGACCCTTCCCCGCCGCCACGACCGCTCTCCAGTTTCGTCGACTGGCAGGACAACAAAAGAAACGGAAGGCACAAAACCAAAACGCTCGCCAAAACACTTGGCGAAACGCTTAGTGAAACACTTGGCGAAACACTTGGCAAAACTTTACCGCAGCGATTAAAAAACCGCATTTCCTTCGTTCTCCGCACCATAGACTTCAAGGTCCAAAACACCGATCTTTTCCAATCCGTAAAACAGCTTGCTATAAAGAGCATCCCGAAAGCTACGAAAAGCCTCACTAGACACCCACTCCAACCCACATTACGAGATAGCCCAACACAATGCAAGCCCAACAACCCACAATTCTGCTATTTAGACAAAGTTGTCCTCAATTTTCTTTCCACCGCATCCAAAAAATCCTCTGTCGTCAGAAAATCGCACCCCGCCAAAAGTGCCAAGTCTTTCGTCATCTCTCCGCCTTCGATCGTGGCGACCGCGCTAGACTCCAGAGTTTGCGCAAAATACGCCAGTTCCTTGTCCTCGTCGAAGCGCGCGCGCCAAAGCAAGCCTCGAGACCAAGCCGCCAAGCTCGCCGTCGGATTCGTCGAGGTCTTCTCGCCGCGCTGGTGCTGGCGAAAGTGACGCGTCACCGTGCCGTGCGCCGCCTCCGTCTCCACGCACTTCCCGTCCGCCGTCAGCAAAACCGAGGTCATCAGACCCAGCGAGCCGAAGCCTTGTGCCAAGGAATCCGACTGAACATCGCCATCGTAGTTCTTGCACGCCCACAAAAATCCTCCCTCTGATTTCATCGCAAAGGCGACCATGTCGTCGATCAGACGATGCTCGTAGTTCAAGCCGACTTCCTCGTACGAGGCACGATAGTCGCTCTCGAAAACCTCTTGAAAAAACGCCTTGAACGCTCCATCGTAGACTTTCAAAATCGTATCCTTCGTCGAGAGATACACATTCAAGCCCTCCGACAAGCCGTAGCGAAAGCAGGCGTGCGCAAACCCTCTGATCGAGGCATCCGTGTTGAACATGCCCATTCCTACGCCTCCTCCTTCGTCGAAGGAGAAAATCTCGCGACGCACTTCCGCGCTGCCGTCGCTGGGTGTGAAAACTAGCGAAAGGCTACCCCTCTCCGAATCCTTGCCCGAAACACGAAACTCTTGAGCGCGATACTGATCGCCGTAGGCATGGCGAGCGATCGTGATCGGCTGCTTCCAGCTGGAAACAAGGCGAGGAATGTTTTTGCAGACGATCGGCTCACGAAAAACCGTGCCGTCCAAAATGTTGCGAATCGTTCCATTCGGAGAGCGCCACATTTGTTTCAAGTCGAACTCTTCGACGCGCTTGTCGTCGGGGGTGATCGTCGCGCATTTGATCCCGACCCCGTAGTGGCGGATCGCTGCCGCAGCGTCGCGCGTCACCTTATCTTCGGTTGCATCGCGATGCTCGATCCCCAAATCGAAGTATTTGAGGTCAATCTCCAAAAAGGGCAGAATCAGACGCTCCTTCAGCTGAGCCCAAATAATCCTTGTCATTTCGTCGCCGTCCATCTCTACGATGGGACTTTTTACCCGAACCTTCGCCATTGCCCAATCTCCCCAAAAAACAAATGAAACATACTAACCGCATCCTAGTTAGACGCTACCCTTCGCGCAAGAAAATCCTACAAACTCATCCCCCGCTCCAGCCGAAAACCCCGCAAAAACGACTCCGCATCCAACACCCTCCGCCCCGCACGCTGCAAACGCAACAATCCCAACCCACCCCCACCACAAGCAATAATCGGATACGGATGCTCGCGTAAAACGCTCCCAACCCCCATACCCAACTCCTTGCCCGATTCCCCGCCCGATTCCACCCCCGATTCCACGCGCGAGGCATGCACCACAATGCGCTCTCCACGCACCACAAAAAAACTGCCGGGCCAACGCAAAAATGCCCGTACCTGACGCTCCAAACGCTCCGCAGGCGCACGCCAATCCAACAAACCCTCCTCGCGCCTCAACTTGCTCGCCCAACAAACCCCCTCCTCCTCTTGCACCTCACCACAAACCCCGCCGCCCGACAAACCCTCCAAAAGCTCCGAAGTCGCCTCCGCCCCCAATGCCGAAAGACGAGACCCAAGGCTGTCGTAAGTCTCGTCACCACTCAACAAAACACGCTTGCGCACAACAATATCACCGCAGTCAATCCGATCGCTCATCCTGATCACCGAAACACCGCTCGAAGTATCGCCATGCAAAATCGCTCGCTGAATCGGCGACGCACCCCGCCAACGCGGCAGCAGCGAGGCATGCACATTGTAACTTCCCAAACGCGCGCATGCCAAAACCTCCGCTCCAAGACGAGCCCCATAACTCGCCGTGAGAATCACATCCACTCCTCCTTTTCCTCCTCCCTTACCTCCCGCCTCGTTTCCTTCCTGTCCCCCTTCTTCGCCCCGCAAACTTCGATACAGCCCATCGTCCAAACCCCGCCAAACACTAACACCCCCTCCTACACGCTTCTCCCAAAACGCCGTCTCGTCCTGCGTCACCAAGCAACGCAACACTCCGCGCGCGCGCAACAACGCAACGATCGGCTCGGCGAAAGAGCCACTGCCAAAAAACGCAACCGAAAGAGACACGATCCTCAATCCGTATGCCTCACTTCCTGCCCTCCTGCTGCGCCTGCTTCGCAAACTTCCGCATCACCATCGAGCGTTTCAAGCGCGAGAGAGAATCCACGATCGTGCGTCCCTCCAAGTGGTCGAGCTCGTGTTGCAAGCACACGGAAAGCAAGCCGCTCGCCTTCACAAGGCATTCACGACCCTCGACAGTCCAGTAACGAACCTCCACCTCGCGCGGACGCGCCACCTCCACCAACAGGTCGGGAAACGAAAGGCAGCCCTCCTCATACACTCGACGCTCTTCGCTTGCGCGCACAATCTCAGGATTCACCAAGGCAAAAGGCTCGTGTGCCTCAGGACAATCTGCTGGACTTGCGTCCTCAAACATCTCTTCTTCCCCTCCCTGCTCCCCCTCTTCTTCCCCCTGCAAATGCTCCGCATCAAGGCGCAACGAGCGTCCCCGCAAGTCGATCACCGCAACGCGCAGAGACTCCCCCACCTGCGGAGCAGCAAGCCCCACGCCGTATTTGTCATACATAATTCGATACATATCCGAGACCAAGTCGCGCAACGCATCGTCGAAACAAGCAACAGGGCGCGCCGCACAAAAAAGAACCACCGAGGGCGCAACACGCAAAAAACGGCGCGTAGAAAACTCGTCCTTGACCGAAGGATTAATCATAACGTTTTTTCTAGCACGGAAAAAATCATCGCGCAACATCGCTTCCGATAAGACAAATGTACGCTTTTTGCCAAGCGTACGTACGTCTTATATCCATGTTTCGTACGCTTTTTCTACTTCAGCGTACGCAAGACGTACGCTTGACGAAGGAAAATGCGGCTCCTTTCTGATTAGAATCACAAAAAGAGTTAAACAACCAAATTGATAGTTGACAAATTCAGTGTTTATTATGAAAATGATTCTATGTTTATTATGAAAACTATCACGCAGCTCGCCGAAAAGTTCACAGCCCACAAGAACTGGTCAATCGCAACGCTGGGAACCTACGCCGCAGGCGACAGTCGCTTCTTTTTGCGCCTGCGCGACGGCAGGGTCACGCTCTCGCAGTGCGCGCGCGTCGCTCTGTGGATGGAACAACAATGGCCGCACGACTTGGCGTGGCCGCTCGAAAACCTCTCTAGACGAGAATTTCTTATAACAATACAAATTCCCGAAAAAAAATCATGAATCAGTCCATCTACCACCGAATCCTCCTCTCGCTCGGCTCTGAGGTCGGGGCAAAAACGCTCGCCGCGCTCGCAGGACAGAGAATCTATATCCCGCAAAAAGCCCGCCTCGCAAAAGATCACACCTTGCGCCGATTCCTCGGTAGCCGAACCGCAGAAAAAATTTGCGATCAATTCTGCGGCGAAGCGCTCGATTTTCCCGCAAGACCAGAGCCAACCCCCGCCAAAGATACAGCACGGCGATGCATCGCGCTCAAAGAAAAAGGATGCCGCCTCAACGATATCGCACAAATATGCGGAATCTCACGACGACGAGTCTTGCAAATTCTCGCACAAAACCGAAAACAATCCTCCTCAACCCTCTCGCCAACTCTCCCCTCAACCTTGTCCTCAACTCGCCTAGCCAACAACGCTCTCAATCGTTGAATCATGTCCGTTCTTCTTTTAAAAAATATCGGGGTTGTGCTCTTCCTGCTGAACCTTCTCGTCGGATGGTTCCTATGGTCGATCAAGCGCGCCACCATTCCCAAAAGGCACTTCTACGCCATGGAGGCAAAGGTGCGCGAACTCGAAATCAAACTCGAAAGCCTGCCCGTCAAAGACGAACTGCACGCGCTCAAGGAAACCCTCGCTCGATTCCAAGAGAAAGTCGACCGAATCGACAAAGCCGTCGACCGAATCGGCGAGTTCCTCAGAACGCAGCAATAGGCAGAAGCAATAAGCATGAGCCAAAAAAACATCCTCGAAGGATTTCAAGAAGACTTTCGCAAAGCCGTCGCAGCGTTGCTCGATTGCGGCAAAAGCTCTCAGACCATCTTCCTCATCCTGCAAGACTGCCTCAACAAAACGCAACACCCCAACAACTGCCACAACGAAAAACAAAACTTGCTGAGAACAGGAAAAACCCTCCGAAAAAACCGATCGATCGCAAGAGCCCTCACCGAAAATGGAGGCAAAAACAACATCCTCAAGAAAACTAAACTCAACATCGAACTGCTCAACGACCAACTGCTCAAGTTGCAAACACAACAGAGCAAAAATTTCTCGTTGGAAGACGCCGCCAAGTTCTCGCGCGTTATTCGAGCCCTCTCCGAAGCCGCAAAAAACGACCTCGCCATGCACAACGCCGTCGAAAACAACATCAAAGAACAACAAGCGCAAAAACTCCAGCGCGCTCAAAAACAAGGAACCATAGACCAACAAGCCATGACCAAAGCCATGCAAATCCTCGGACTCAGTATCTAGCCCTCCCCATGCACATGCCCACCCCCCAAGCCACACCTCAGCCCAGTGCCAAACCCTTGCTCAACCTCATGCCGTATCAACGACGATGGTTGGAGGACAAGGCGCGATTCAAGATCGGCATGTTCGCAAGGCAGACAGGAAAAACCTTCATGAACTGCGCCGAAATCCTCAAAGACTGCATCGAGGCAGAACGAAACAATAGCAAAACGCGATGGATCATCCTCTCGCGCGGCGAACGACAGGCGCAGGAGGTCATGACAGAGCAACTCATCCCGCTCGCAAAAGCCTTCGAAGAACTCTACAGAGCAGCAAGCCGCGGTGCGCTGTTTCCCAAGGTGCATAAAAGTCAAAACGCCATGATCTTTCCCAGCGGCTCGAAAGTCTCGGTGCTGCCGTCCAACCCCGACACCGCACGAGGATTCTCCGCCAACCTCTTCCTCGACGAGTTCGCCTTCCACAACGACAGCAACGCTATCTGGCGTGCGCTCTTTCCCGTCGTCTCCAAAAACGGACTCAAACTGCGCATCGTCTCGACGCCCAACGGAAGCAACAACATGTTCTTCCGACTAATGCAAGACGAGGCGGAAGGATGGTCCAAGCATCGCATCAACATCTTCCAAGCCGTAGAGCAGGGCTTGCCGAGAGATATCGAAACACTCAGAAAAAATACGCTCGACGAAAGCCTATGGAAGCAAGAGTTCGAACTCGACTGGCAGGACGGGAGTACGCGATGGCTCGAACGCAATCTCATCGTCAAGGCGCAAAACGACAAGGCTGGAAGACCCGATCTCTTCCAAGGAGGACCCGTCTTCTTAGGTAACGACATCGCAAGAAGAAACGACTACTGGGTCGCCGTTGCGATAGAAAAATACGACGGAAAATACTGGCTGCGCGAAATTCAAGCGCACAAAGCCATCTCCTTTCGAGAGCAAGACCAACGACTCGATCGCATGATGCAACGCTACAGAGCGCAACGCATCGCCATCGACGCAACGGGAATCGGAGAAAAACCCGTCGAAGACGCAGCCCTTCGCTACGGAAAGAGCAAGACGATCGCCGTCAACTTCACTGCTACACGAAAGCTCGACCTTGCAACAAGGCTCAAACGCTGCTTGCAAGAAGAGACACTTGTCATTCCGCCCTGCCCGATTCTTTTAGACGACCTCCACGCCGTGCGCGCGCAGCACAGCAACAACACAACCCGTCTCCTTGCAGAAAGCAACGAGCACAACGCTGATCGATTTTGGGCGATCGCACTCGCCCTACTCGCAGCGCAACGAGAAACGCCTTTCGCAAGAGTGCGCTCCGTGCGCAACGACGCAAGGCAACCCACCCCCTTCTTTTAACAGGAGACCTCCATGAGCACACCCCCCCTACAAGAAATCGCCAGCAGCCGCGACGGCGACGACTTCACCGCGCCCTTCCTTGCGCACAATCGAGCCGCACCCGTCCAAGATCCCCTGCTGCGTAGCAAAGCCGCAGGAGACCCCGGTTTCTACGAGTTCGTACTCTCTGACGATCAAGTAAAAGCCACCCTCGCTCAGCGCATCGGCGCCGTCGTCGCCGCCGAGTGGGATGTGCTACCCGGCGGAGACGCACCAAAAGAAATCGAGGCAGCAAAACGACTAAAAGAAAATCTGCTCCGTATCGACTGGAACAGAGCCGTCGAGAAAATGCTCTACGGAATCTTCTTCGGATACTCCGTAGCTGAAATCATGTGGGAAGCGCCCAAAGGATTCGTCGACTTCCAAAACATCACGACGCGAAACCCAAGGCGATTCCGCTTCGATCGAAAAGCGCAACTCCTGCTGAAGACTGCCTCGCAACCCGACGGCAAACCCATGCCTTGCGAAAAGTTTTGGGTCTTCTCCGCGGGAAGCTGGCACGACGACGATCCCTACGGCAGAGGGCTGGCGCACTTCCTTTACTGGCCCGTCACCTTCCGTCGTGCGACGCAAAAAGAGTGGTGCCTCTTCTTGGAAAAATACGCGCTGCCCACAGTGCGCGCAACATATCCCCCAGGCACGCGCGAAGAAGATCAAGAAAAACTGCTGGAGGCTTGTCAAGCCGTGCGCCGAGACACAGGAATCGTTCTGCCTGAGGGCATGGCGCTCGATCTCATGGAGGCGACGCGCAACGGCTCCGCCGACTTCTCCACCATGTACGATCGCATGAACTTTGCCATCAGCAAAATCGTCCTCGGCGCAACCCTCACATCCGAGCAGGGCGGAAGCTACGCGCACGCCAAAGTCCACGATGGCGCAAAAAATATTCTCGTCAAAGCCGACGCAGAAAAAATCGACGCTTCCTTCAACCGCGGACCCGTCCTGTGGTGGACACGCTGGAACTACGGCAACATCACCCCGCCTAAAGTTTGGCGCAACACCAGTCCCGCGCCCGACCTCCACGAGAGCGCGCAAACCGCCAACATCATCGCGAGTATGGGATTCAAGCCCGACCTCGCCTGGATCAACAGCCACTTCAACGGAACTTGGAGCAACCTTGAGGCTGTTCCACAAGAAAAATTGGCTTGTAAAAACACCCCTAAAAACGACAACCCCAACAAGGCGAGCGGAGGGAGTGCAAAAACCTTTCCCCGTAAAAAGCAGCCTCGCAACAAGGATAACGCCCAAAACAACCCGCCAAACAGCGCAGATCGCAAGCACAACGCCAGCGAGTAACCGCGCGCTTCCCCTTACCACAATCGCCAAACTCCCTCACCATAAGAGCATTATGACACACCACACAGAAATCGAAATCTTTCGCGCAGGACAGCACACCGATGCCAACGGCTGCGACATCTTGATCGACAACCCCACGCTCGACAAGATCGCCGCCTGCTACGACGCAACGCTGCACGAAGCTCCCCTCGTCCTCGGACATCCTCAACACGACAAACCCGCCTGGGGGTGGGTGCAGTCGCTAAGACGACGCGGCAAATCGCTGCTGGCAACGCTCGACCATATCGCCCCTGAACTCACTGAAGCAGTGCGAAAAGGGCAGTACAAAAAAGTCAGCGCGTCCTTCTACAGACCCGAAGCACCACACAACCCCGCACCACAAAACTGGTACCTCAGGCATATCGGACTGCTCGGTGCTCAAACGCCCGCCGTCAAGGGGTTAGCTCCGCTCAAGTTCGCAGAGACAGACAACGCTTGCGCAGAGGATACCGCCCTCTTTCAACTCAAAAAACCCTCGTTGCTCAACTTCCTCAACAACCGACTCGATCACGGCTTTGAACCCTCAAAGCAGGAAACGCAACAAGAAATACAAAACGACAGGCAGTGGAAGGAAATCCTCTCCTTCGCCGATCGGCAGATCGCGTGCGGAAAAATCTTGCCGTGCGAAAAGTCAAACCTCATCGCCCTCATCGCCTCGCTCGACGAGGGAGGATCGGCACACTTCCAAGACGATAGCCCGCGCGCTTGGCTATGCAACTTCATCGAGCAACAACCCCGACGTATTCCGTTGGAAGCATGCTCTGAAGAAAGTATCGCTCTACCTCTATCGCAAGGCAGTGGCATCGCCATCGCCGAAAAAGCCTCGCGCTACATGCAACGCCAAGCGGCGAAAGGACGGATCGTCTCTGCTACCGAGGCTGTCCGTCATGTGACAAGTTAATTTTTTATCCCTCCTACCTCCATCCCCTCTCTCTCACCTACAACCCCCAAGGAACACTATGTCTGAACAAGTTCTCGTCAAAACCTTTGAAACTTCCTCCGATGTTGCCAAGCATCGCTTCGTCACCTTCGCCACGAACAGCAAGGTTCTCGAAAGCGCCAACGGAGCAAAAATTCTCGGCGCAAACTGCGGTCCCGCCGCTGCTGCGGGCGAGCGAATCGATATCGGCATCATCGGTGTCTTCGAGGTCGAAGCCTACGGCAGCATCAGCGTTGGCTCAACGGTCGCCTCTGCTGCGGATGGAAAAGTCAAGGCTCTCGCCTCTGGACAACAAAAAGCGGGCATTGCCCTCTCGGCAAGCAGCTCGAACGGAGACCTCGTTCGAGTTCTCATCCAACAATAACGCCAACCCACACACGGAGAAAACCATGACCGAAACCGCTCCCTTTCCCGTCGACTCGCGTCTGCAGGGCATCGCGCTCGCTTACCGCAATCCGACACAAAACCTCATCGCCGACAAACTCATGCCGCGCACACCCGTTGCAACGAAAAGTTTCAAGTATCTTGAATTCGATTCCGAACAACACTTCTCCCTGCCAGACACCAAGGTGGGACGGAAGTCTGAGCCTAGCGTCGTAGAGTATGTCGCCTCCGAAAAGAGCGCTACCGTCCTCGACTACGGGCTCGACGATATCGTCCCCATCGACGACATCGAACAGGCGCGCGCCTCCAACCTCGATTTCGATCCGCAGGCAAAAGCCGTCGAGTTTCTCACCGACCTCGTCATGCTCGATCGCGAACGGCGCGTCGCAAACATCGTCCAAAACACCGCCAACTACGCAACAGCAAATGTCACCACGATCGGCAACAACGCAACTCAAAAGTGGAACAACGACGCTGTCAACCCACGAGACCTATTGCTGAACGCGCTCGACAAACCCCTGCTGCGTCCCAACACCTTGGTCGTCGGCAGGGAGGCATGGACGAAAATTCGACAACATCCGAAACTCGTCTCCTCCGTCTCCAGCGCCGACAACAGCGAGGGAGCGGTGACCAAACAGCAACTCGCCGATCTGCTCGAAATTCATCAAGTGCTCGTCGGAGACTCCATCTACAACGCCGCCGCAAAAGGACAAACCCTCGACAAAGCCTTCTCGTGGGGAAAGGACATCGCGCTCCTACACATCAACCCCGCCGCAGGCGCGCAGAGCGGTATCTCTTGGGGATACTCCGCAGAATACGGCAAACGTATCGCGGGAATCATTCCCGATCCACACAAAGGCGCACGCGGCGCAATCGTCGTAAGGGTCGTCGAATCCTGTTGCGAACTCGTCGCTGCAAAAGACCTCGGCATGCTCTTCAAAAGCGTCGTCGCATAACTCAACGCAATACACAAACATAACGCCAAAACATAACACCCAACATAACACCCAACTCAGGGATAAATTTCCCTTAACACTTCTGGGGGAGGCGCGCGGGCTTCCTATATCGCCTCCGAATCGCGCCTCCCCCGAAGCAAAAAACTCAACAACAACCCAAACCTAACTAAAACTCGCCTTTAAAAATGATGCCAACGATCCCCTACCTCTCCAGCACAGAACTGTTGCAACTCTTCGGAGAAGACGAAGTCTTCGCCGCCTTCGCGGTCTCTAACAAAAGCGAGCTCGATGCCAGCGCGCTTGCAGCCCTCATCGAAAACGCGAGCGCGCTCATCGATGCCCATATCGCAACGCGATATAGCGTGCCGCTGCAACAACCCGTCCCCGCGCTCGTCCAGCGCATCGCTGCCGCCGTCGTTCGCTACGACTATCACGCCGCCGACACACGAGAGCGCGTCGAAGGCGCTTACCGAGAAGCATTGCGATTCTTGCGCGATCTGCGCGATGGCAAAATCGTCTTGGCGGCGGACAAAGCCGCCTCGCCCAATCCCCCACGCTTCAGCTGATCTGACAAATGACGCAAACTTCTTCCCCCAACCCTTCCTTCGTCGAAGCTCTAGCGGACAGGATCGCTTGCGCGCTGCCTGCGCTCGACAAAAAGCCCCGCTGGATCGACGGCATTCGAGACTTGCCCGCAACACTCACCGACAACAGCGTCTTCCTCTTCAACGCCGCAGAGCGCGCAGAACAGCCACACCTTCTCAACAGCGACCAGCAGATCGTCGTCGGCAATATTAATATTCTCATCGTCGTCTCCAAAGCACCGCGTCCTTCCAACCTTGATACCGAGAACATCAACACCATCAAAAACAGCATCCGAAAAGCACTGCAAGGGTGGACGCCACCCGCACAAAAATATCAACAATTCTTTCCTTGCACGCTGCTAGCAGGAATACCGATAACCTCCGCGCTCGGAGTGCAAGACGGAAAAAAGCTGTGGTTGGAAACTATACATTGCAAACACATCACCATAACAAACACAAACCCCGCAGCGACCACTCTCCCAACCCCCTGAGTCTTCCCTTATGACCCTCCTCCTTGCCCAACGCCGCGCGCTGCTCGCCAAAATTGAGACGACGCTCGGCACCGACGCACAACCCACAGCATCCGAGAACGCCATCCTCGTGGCCGACCTCTCGCTTGCACCCCTGCTCGCAGAGCAAGCACGACGCGCGCAAAATCTAGCTCATTTTGCAAGTTTCGAGCGACATATCGCAACGCCGCACGCAGAGGTCTCGTTTGCCGTCGAGTGCGCCCCCGCCACAACAGCGCAACAAGCACCCGCGTGGGATCCTCTGCTCAAAGCTTGTGGCTGCAGCGCGAATTTTGAGAACAACAGCCTTGTCTACAAACCCTCCTCAGCAACGGCGCAAACCCTCTCGCTACACATCTACATGCACGAAACACGGCATATACTCAACGCCTGCCGAGGTACATTTTCTATACAACTCGAACCTCAAGAGTTTCCTCGCCTGCTCTTCCAGTTTCGAGGACGCTACACAACGCCGCAAAACCAGTTATTCCCCACAACCGACACGGACAACTTCGCCCTGCCCTCGCTGCCCTCCTCCACCTCCCTTCCCTCCTTCACGCTCGGCGAGCAAGGCGAACAGCTTTCGTTAGGCGTCGAGCGGTTTCAGTTCAACCTCAACAACAGCTTTCCCTTCTCGCCGCGTCTCAACGAAGAGAGCATCGATATCGTCGCACGAGAACCCGATGCCGCCCTCGTCATTCGTGATCCCGGCACCGCACGACAAAATTTTTTCGCCATCACCGAGGCAGGGAAAAAAATACCTCTGCAATTCACGCTCGGCACAGAAGTAGGAAAACGCATGCGCTTCCTGTTTCCCAAAGTACAGTTGCAACCGCCGCAATATCGAGAAAGCGACGGACTACAATACCTCAACCTACCCCTTGTTTGCCTGCCCGATGCGGGCGACGACGAGTTCTCCATCACCCTCACTTAACACAGAGTAAAAACTATGTTTCGCCTTGATGAAACCTTCTCCTTTACACGCGACATCGCCATCGTGCTGCCGTCGGGCGAAGAGCAAAACTTCGTCTGCTCCTTTCGCCTGCTCGACGAAGACTGCTTCGCCCAACAGCTCGCCGACGACAACGACCCCGACCGCGCGCTCATGCAAGTCGCCGTCGTGGGATGGCAGGATATACTTAACATACAAGGCAAACCCTATCCCTTCTCGCAACAAAACTTGCAAAGCTTGCTCGACCTCCCCTTCGTCAAACGAGCGCTCACAAGAGCCTATGTCGAAGGTATCAAGGGAAGTTTGGAAAAAAACTAACCCAGGCGGTGAGACACATGCTCTCACCGCCTGCCTCAACCTTTGAACTGGAACAATCTCTACAACAACTCGGCGCATCGCAAAAACAAATCAACGCTTGGCGACATAACCTCAACGCAACCCCAACCCCCAAAATTATGCCCATCGCAAAACAAAACTGGCAAGCGCTCAACCTCTTTCTGCTGCTCGCAACGCAGTGGAGGATAGACGGCGCACACCCCACAGGCATCGACTACAGCGCGATCGCCCCGACTGCACAGCTTGCCGACATCACCCTGTCTCCGAGCTTGTTCGAGCAAATACGACGCATGGAGCAGGAGGCGCTAGACATATTCGCCAAAAAACACGCACCGCAAAAAAACTCCACAGGATAACACCATGCCTAACTTTCGCTACAACCCTCAAAAACTTGCATCCGAGCTCGCAGCAACTACGCAGCAGCTGCAAGAAAGCACGCAGGAAACGGCTCAAGCGCTCAAGCAGTTGCAGCAACCCCTATCGGATGCTACGCGCGAGAGTCAGAAAAGCCAACGCGCGTTGCTCAAGCAAGGCGAGGCGCAAAAAATTGTCAATGCAGGAATAGGCTCGTTGGAGAAATCTCTCTTCTCGCTCGCAACGGGTAGCCAGAGCGCAGGACAATCGCTCGCGTCCTTCGGGAAGAACTTTCTCTCCGATCTTCTCAAGACGACATTGCGCTCCTCGATCACCTCGCCGCTGAAAAACCTTTTCCAAGTCGCCCACAGCGGCGGCATAGCAGGCGATGCGCGCAGGACCACCCTCCCCCTCTACCACAACGGAGGAATAGCCGGGCTCAGACCCGACGACATACCCCTCATCGCCAAAAGAGGCGAGGAAATTATAACCCAAGACGATCCAAGACATAGAAACAGCCATCGAAACAACAATGGTGTCGCCATACAAGTCTCGATAGATACGAAAGGAAATAGCGATAGCACCATGCTGCAAGAACAAGCCTCCGCTCTTTCGCGAGCCGTGCGAGAAGGCGCGCTCGCCGCCATCGAACAGCAGGCAGCACGAGGCGGAGCCTTCGCCAAACGCATCGGGAGAAGATAGGATGCCTACTACTCCCTCTGTGCCGATCTTTCCTATCACGCTTCCCGCCCCGTCGAGCGAACGCTGGTGGCTGGAGCACAAGACACAAATCTTCCGCTCCCCCCTGTCCGGACAAGAGCAACGCATCGCCTTGAACACCGCGCGATGGAGAGCCGATGTAACCTTCCCGTACCTCAAAGCCGAGGAAGCACGCACGCTACTGGCTTTTTGCGCACAAATGCAAGGCGCGCAAAAACGCTTCCGCTACTCCCCCGCGCACAACCAAGCCGCAAGCTGGGGCAAGGGCTCGACACCCCTTGTCGCCGATCCCCAACGCGACACCGCCAACGGCGTGGCTGCCAACCTTGTAGCAAGCTCCAAGCTCACGCTGAGTCTTATAGACAACATAACCGAGCATCGCATTCGACAAGGCGACAATTTCTCGCTGCTCTCTGAAAAAGGAGAATGCGCGTTCCATATCGTGACAACACCTCCCACTCTAGCCGCGCAAAGCGTGCCGTTCATAACGATCGATATTGCACCTCCGCTAAGATTTATACCCGCAAACGACTCTGCAGTTGAACTGCTCACCCCCCAAGCCTGCATGCGACTGCTCGACGATCAACAAGCCAGACTGCAATGGCTGCCTGGTAACATCGTCGATGCCATCACGCTACAACTCGTCGAAGTCCTCTAGACCATGCCGCGCGCCCTCCATCCCCAAACGCAAAGTGCCGCGAGTGAAAAAGAAGTGCAACACATCGCCCATCTTTTCGAAGCGCAACTCGATCGAGAAACACTCCGTCTCACCAGCGCTGCGAAAGATATCTCGTTTGCAGGGGTGCGCGAAACCCACACCTTCCGCAGCGTCGGAGCATTAGGAACAGTGTCGCCCGTCGAAGAAGGAGCAGAACTACAAGCCTACACCGTTGCCGTCTCGCTCTGCGGAATCGACGAGAGCCTCATCGCCATCGCACAACAAGAACATATCCAAGGACGACGCGCAAAAATCTACCTCGCCCTGCTCGACTACAATAACAACCTCGTGGGAATGCCCCTCCTGCTCTTCGCCGGCAGAATCGACAGCATGCAATGGCAGGCAGGAAACAATCCCTCGATAACCCTCACCGTAAAAAATCCTCTCGCCGACTGGGAGCGAAACAAACTTAGGCGATACACCGACAGCGATCAAAAAAATATCTTCCCCGAAGACAACTTCTTCGAATACATCAACACCATCTCCGACAGACCGCTCACCTGGGGTAGCTGACATGCGACATCCCGATTGCTACGCCAGACTCCACAACCTGTGGCGCAAAAAACACAACACCCCCTTCCAATGGGGAAAACACGATTGTCTCGCGCTCGCGCTCGAAGCAGTCAAAGCCGTCACGGGAGAAACCTTATCTTCGTCTCCCCAACCCCTGCCGTACAACTCGTACAAAAGTGCACGCCAGCTGCTCAAACAACAACCCTTTCTCAACAGAGTAGAGCACGCGCTCAAACGATTCGAGCGCGTAGAAAACTACGCCTCTCTACAGAGCGGAGACCTCGCCGTCGTTGCTATGCCAACTTTGAGCATGCAAGCATCCATGCTTTTTTCTGCTCACGACAGGCAAGAAGAAAACTGGCTCGCCCTTGCGACACTCGATCTCTGTGCGTCGGGCTTCGTGCTGCCTCGACTTCCCGTAGGCATCACAAGGATCAACAAAAGATATCTCACCATCGTCAAAGCATGGCGTATCGCATAACCTAGTTCCTATGCCCGCAGCCCTTATCCCCGCCGCCATTAGTGTCGCTACCTCTGTTGCAGGAGGCGCAGGAATCGCCACCGCCCTTGCCTACGGCGGTATCAACGCCGTTCTCTCGCTTGCGCTCTCCTCGCGCCGACAACCCGCCGCATACCAACCAAGCGCCAATCCCGTCGGACGCAAACATATCTTGCGCTCGCACGAAGCTCCTCGTGAGATCGTCTACGGCAGGGTCAGAAAATCAGGACTGCTAACCTTTGCATACTCTACAGGACGCGAGGGAAACCTGCATCTCGTCCTAACCTTCGCCGCCCACGAATGCGATGCTATCGAACAGCTGTGGCTCGACAATGAACCCAGCACGCACGAAAAGTATAAATTCCACATACAATTCACAGCGCATCTTGGCGATGAAACACAACAAGCCGACAGCGACCTCGTAGCAGTTGCTCCTGCGTGGAACGAGACGCACAGAGGAGAAAATATCACTTACGCGCATATCAATTTGCGTTGGGACGAAAACTTATGGAACTTGGGACTGCCTAATATAAGCGCTACTGTTCGAGGAAAACATCTCTACGATCCGAGAATCGCCGAATCGCTCAAAGGCAAAAGTAGCATCCATCCCATAGTTGATCAGGCAGCCTATCAATTTAGCGACAACCCCGCGCTCTGCGTACTTGACTACCTCATCAGCAGCTTTGGGCTGGAATGCGACGCGCACGAAATCGACTGGCAAAGCTTCGCAGAGGCAGCAAACCTCTGCGACCAATTCGTCCATGGCGACAAACGATACCGTTGCAACGGAGTCGTCACGCTGGAGCAATCTCCTATCGAGGTGGTAGAACAACTTCTCACCAGCTGCGGCGGCGTGCTCGTCTATACACAAGGACAATATCGAATTTTTCCTGCCGCTCCCCAAACACCCTCTGCCCACCTCGACGCCTCATACCTGCGCGACGACCCGAAGGGACTGCCCAAGCTCGAACGAAATCTGCTCTTCAACAGCGTGCGCGCAAACTTTTTCGACCAACAGCAACAATGGCTGAAAACCGATCTCCAACCCATAACGAACAACCAATACATACAAGACGACGGCGGCAAGAAACTTTTCTACGATCTCAATCTTAACTTCACAACATCAACAGAAGAGGCGCAAAGGCTCGCAAGACAAGCCCTCGAGATCGTACGACCCGGCGCAAGGATACAATTTCCTGCAACGCTTGCCGCGCTCGGCATCGAAGTGTGGGATGTGATCACCGTAACACTACCCCAAGTAGGATATATCAACAAGCCTTGCCGAGTTCTTGCATGGAAAATTAACGAACATCTCGGCATCGATCTCGAGCTGCAAGAATACGACCATAGCGCATACAACGATTATCAATTAACCGAAACACGTCTTCCCAATACGGCAAATCTGCTACCCTCTCCCTTTTTTGAAGATATAGATTTTCAGCTAACATTAAAAATTCAAACTCTTCTAAACGCAGAAAATATAGACAACGAAGGTGCCATCCCCAGCAGACTCGTCGCAAGTTGGGTTCTACCATCGAGGTTGATCCGCAACATCAGCTTGCAGTGGAAGGAAAGCTCCGAGCTAGAATGGTCTGGCGTCAACCTGCCGCTCGAAACAACGCAATACGACATAACGCAAGCAAGGGTCGGAGAAACATACGATTGCAGAGTTCGTATGGAGAACTCCATCGGAATTGCCAGTCCGTGGCAAACCCTCCGTGGTTATTCCTACACAAGGCAATTCCAGGCTCCGGCTGTACCTCGTCAATTTCAAATCATCGAGCACAACGGCTCTCTCAAAGCAAGCTGGGAGATCGACAGCTCTCTCTACCTACTCGGACACTTGGAGCTACGATACAAGAAAGGAGTCGACGACGCTCGCTGGATAGATATGCAGAAAGTGCACACTCAACCTCTAATACAACGATACTCCTTCGTTTTTCCTGCCCCCGCAACAGGACGACTCCTCTTCGCACTCAGAGCCTACAACCGACAAAACATACCCTCGACCCTGACGGCGAGAGCACTCATCGCTGTCGTTAGCGCAGCACAAAACATACTTCCCAGAGACGAGGCGACAAGAGGATGGCAAGGCGACAACGCCAACAGCGGCTTCGTATCCGAGCTCAATCACTACCATCCCCGCTCGCAAGGTGGCTGGAATAATCTTCCCCACACATGGAGCCAATTGCCCGACGCATGGAAGAACATACTACCCATAAGCAATTCGCTCGTCTATACAACAGAGATTCTCGATTTGGGTGCCGTCAAAGAGATTCAACCCATCTTCCAAATATCTGCTCAAGGGCAATTTTCGATAACATGGCGAGAGGCAGAAATTTTACCTCTGGAGAGCATCTTTCAAAGCATACCCGAAAGTAGCGTCTCAACGCGGTTTGTGCAATTTCGGATTCTTGTCGACGCAGAGCAAAACATCACTCCGACATTGAACGAATTCATCATCGACGAACAACGCTAGCCTACACCCCCTCCCCCCCTCACACCTCTCAGGAGATATCATGACGAACAGCACTTCCCCCATCCAGCATGCCAGCTCTCAGCACCTTGCAAGCGAAGACGACGACCCTCGTCAAGCAAGAGTAGAGCTGTTGAATCTGGTTCAGCAATTCAACACTCTTTTGGATAACCTTGGTAGCGCTGCGTTCAAAAACATTGGGAGCAACGAAGGAGAGATTGTTACCCTCACTGATGGTGGAGTGTTGCCGAGCAGCCTGCAACCCTCGACGGATTCGATGCCGATAGGAACACTTCTCGATTTCTTTCTTCTACAGCCTCCGACAGGATGGCTGGAGGCCAACGGACAGAGTATTGACAATCAAAGCGCTGATTACCAAGATCTTTTCTTGCTCCTTTTCCGCCTTGCGACCGAAGGTGCAAGCCCCATAACGAATCTTTTCTCCTCGCCTAAAGATAAACTTGCCGCAGCACAACACAACGCAGAAAGCGCATGGAGCAACGGTATTTCTATGAAACTGCCTGATTTAAGGGGAAGGACGAGAATCAGCGCAGGACAAGGAATAAATCTTTCAGCAAGATCTTTGGGAACAATTACAGGCAAAGAGAAAATTATACTAACACGAAGTCAGTTGCCTAACGTTCAGCTCTCCATAAAACACCCTTCAACCACGAACATAGAAGAAGAGCCAACGCACAAACGTTTAGAATTAAAAACAGTGACGAAGGTGAGGGACACGGATGCAGACACCATCATAGACAACAGAACAGAGGCTATGGGCAGCAGCACGCCGCACAATAACATGCAACCCAGTATCGTTGTACTAACCTGTATTAAGTATTAAACAATAAATATTTTATACAGCATAACGCCGAGTTTTTATAATACCGTAAAGGGTCACAATTGTCCATAAGGATGAAAAATATAGTCCCTCCCATAAACAGAACAACGAACGAGTATAAAAGCCTAATTTTGCTTGATGTTGTGCTGCGCTCAAGGCAAGCCATACGAACCGTCCTTTGTCGAGAGAGTCCGTACGCAAACAACGGACTCGCCTTACAATTTCTTTAGAATCAACTCTGCCACGCGACATGGCAGAAAGCAGTTGTTGGACTGCTACATCTGCTTGGAAGACAGCACGCTCTTTGGCTGTCATCAATCTTTGCAAAGACTCTAGGTTTGTGATTTTTTTGTCCGACAAAGGATCGACAAGTCCGCGTGCTCGGCGGCGGGCAGAAAAAAGTGCACAAGCGTGGTTGTTATGAATCGTCTGACTGTGACGACTTGTCGTTTGCGAAAAATGATGACGGTAAAGGATTAGCACTTCAGGAATGTTGTCAAATGTTTGATAACCTTTAAAGAAATTTCTAGAGAATTTTTCCTGCATACGTAGAAAAAGATCGTAATCTTCACCACCCAATTTAAAAAACTTTCTGTAACGATTTTTTGACAAATACGATTTTTTAAAAACAATAGTAGGATGTGCAAGCGGCACTGCCCCTTGCATCAATCCTTGAGCAATAACGTCTTTACGTCGTAAAAAAACTTTACCAGCGACACGTTCATTTTTAAAATCAATCTTTCCACACAAACAACCCGAAGCCACAACCCGTGGATGCAAATCCATATAAGTAACTTGACGCTGCAGACGGTGAGGCAAGGCGATATCATCAGAATCGGCGCGCGCGATCAAAGTCGCTCGCGCGACCTCCAAACCACGATTGGCCGCATAGGGAATACCGTGATTACGCGAAAGAAAAACAAGACGAATACGATGGTCATAACGCGCAAAATCGCGTAACAATTTCTTTGTAGAGTCAGTCGAGCCATCATCGACAATAACGAGCTCAAAATCTGAAAACGTCTGGCGTTGCCATGAGGTAATTGCCTCAGATAGATAATTAGCGCGATTGTAGGTCGTCATGATGACGCTCACACGCGGCGAGATCGTGGTAGATTTTTTGCGTGCACGAAAGATACATTTTCTCAACTCTAAAGCGCCTCCCCATAACTCTCTCAATAAGAAAGCAATCTTACGCAGCAAAAGACGACTTGTCCTCTTCCTATTGCTCCGCCAAGCCTGGACAAGCAAGCGTAGAAACAGGAAGAGATCACCACTTCTTGCGCTCGCGCGTGCCAGCTGAAGATAGGGGTAAGGAAAACGACGAGCACTCTCATAACAAAAACTTTTCTCCAACATCTCCTCAGCACGACGCAGAAGACGTGAGCGTTTTTCTTTATTGCGAGGCAAGGCATAAAGGCGGTGAAAAAAATACCACGCCCGCAAAAGGCGACGCTCGGAAGAAGAAATAAGAAGAGACGACAAACGCAAACTTTTCGCTTTATCCAAAGGATCAAGAAGTCCATCTTGACGACAGCGTGCCGAATACATAACTAGGGTTTGAGCCCAAGCATGTTGAGAAAAATTATGTTGTCCTGTTAAAGACTCTTTATAACGGCGGTAAGAATACAATTGATCAGGTAAATTTTCAAAAACCGCCCCATAACGATCAAGCAAACGAGCATAAAAATCAATGTCTTCGCCAATAGAAAAAGCCTCTCGATATCCCCTCAACTCTTCAAGGCAAAATTTACGCATCATGAGCGTCGGGTGATGAACAAAATATTCTCCCTCAGCCATACGACGCGCGATCAACAAACGCCCACAACAAAAGGGCACCTCATCTTTGGCACTATTCTTTCTTTTATCTCGTTCGTCAATACTCACGCTTCGACAGCCCAACATAAAAATATCAGGATGCCTTTCCAAATAAGCAACTTGCTTCGCTAAACGATCTGGATGGCACAGATCGTCCGAATCCATGCGTGCGATATACTCGCCTCGCGTTGCGTGAAGTCCGCGATTCGTTGCTTTCGCAGCGCCTAAATTTTTTTTCAAAAATATACCTCGAACTCGTAGATCATACGCGTTGAACGAGCGAATGATAGATGCACTAGAATCTATTGAACCATCATCTACAACGATGAGTTCAAAATTCTTGTAGCTCTGTTCAAGAACTGAGACGATCGCCGATGCTAAAAAACGCTCGCCATTGTAGTTCGTCATCAAAACGCTGATACGAGGAGTAGCCATATTACAATCTCAAGAATAAAAACGCGCGATACAATAAAAAAGATATCGTCAAACGAAAATCAATCCGTAATGCTCGCAAAATATACAACGCAAAAAATCTCCATTCACCATAACGCAAACAAGCGCGAGCAACAACAACACAAGCATGAGAGAATTGTGGATGATAACCTTCTCTCACGAAAATACTGTCAAGCCGAGCCAAAATATCCAAACGCGCTCGCCTTCCTTCGGGCAGGTCTGTCAAAGAAAGAACAAAAACCCTATCCGAAAGAACAAGACGCTCCCTTGACGACACAGGCAAAGAAGATAAAGAAAGGTCTTGTGCTCCAGTCAATGGATCCGATACCTTTGAACGACGACACTCCGACGAATACTGCGCCAAAACACACACCAAAGCATGCTCAGAAGAGTCGCTTGACATGGTCATGGAGGCGCCGTAGCGACGATAAGAATACAAACGCTCCGAAAGATTTCCAAAAACCGCTCCGTAGCGATCTCGCATACGAGCATACAGATCCAAGTCCTCACCAAGATAGAAAATTTCACGATACCCCGCAAGCTCTTCAAAACAAAAACGACGAGTCATCAGACTCGCATGTAAAAGAGGATAGACTCCTTTTTTTACGCAACGTTCAAGAAAGGCACGCCCAGAAAATAAAGGAACATCCCACATACGCACCCTTACTCCATGCTCGTCGATATTCTGATAACCGCAACCCAACATATAAATATCAGGATGCCTTTCCAAATAAGCAACCTGCTTAGCTAAACGGTCACGATGACACAAGTCGTCCGCGTCCATACGCGCGACATACTTACCTCGCGTTGCGCGAAGACCGCGATTCGCAGCCTTCGCAACACCCAAATTTCGATCTAAAAATATACCTCGGACTCGTTTATCATGCACACTAAACCAGCGAATGATCGAAGCACTGGAATCCGTAGAGCCATCGTCAACAACGATTAACTCTAAATCTGTAAAACTCTGAGACAAAATAGATTCGATCGCTTTTTCCAAAAAACGCTCTCCGTTATAAGCCGCCATCAAAACACTAACTTTAGGAGTGAACATAAAACAACCTCCGCGCAAAACGCGAAATATGAAATATAAAACTTTTAAAGAAAAAAATCAAGCTACCAATAGGAGCTGTCATAAAAGCAAAAGCAATACACTTGATTCCCATAAACCAATATCCATGCCTCACCCACGCGCGAGCTAGACGTATAAAGGGTCGCGAGCGTTTAACACAAAGAAAAAACGAAGAAGGTAAGGCTTGCAAAATACAAGGTAAATCTGACAACAATTTTTCCATATGCAAAAGACTGGCAAGATAAAATTCTTTGTCGCATTGATATGGTATGGAGGAAAAAGACAACACAAAAGCAATTTTTTCAAAATTTTTCTTCATAGAATTTGATAGAGGCAAATTACGAAAATTCAATTTTTTTATTTTTGTCAAAGGATCTCCTATACCTTGTGTTCGACAAAATGTAGAATATAAAATCAAAATTTGTATTTTAACATGAATATCAAATGAATGTCTTTTCGTCAAGGATTCTTTATAACGACGATAAAAATACAATCGTTCAGACAAATTTTCAAAAACCGCCCCGTAACGCTCAAGCAAGCGAGCACACAAATCAAGATCTTCGCCAATAGGAAAAATCTCTCGATATCCTCCCAACTCTTCAAGGCAAAACTTACGCATCATTAGCGTCGGGTGATGAACAAAATACTCTCCATCAGTTATACGACGCGCGATCAACAGACGTCCGCAACGAAATGGCACATCAGTTCTGATACCATTCTTTTTTTTATCCCATTCGTCAATATTCATGCTTCGACAGCCCAACACAAAAATCTCAGAATGTTTTTCTAAATAAGCAACCTGTTTCGCCAAACGATCCGGATGGCACAAATCATCAGAATCCATACGCGCAATATACTTGCCTCGCGTTGCGCGAAGAGCGCAATTCGCGGCTTTCGGAACACCTAAATTTCTATTAAAAAATATACCTCGAACTCGTGAATCGTGCTTACTAAACGAGCGAATAATCGAAGCACTGGAATCTGTTGAACCATCGTCAACAACGATTAACTCTAAATCTGTAAAACTCTGAGACAAAATAGATTCGATCGCTTTTCCTAAAAAGCGCTCACCGTTATAAGTCGTCATCAAAACACTGACACAAGGAGCAGACATGTCAAGATCCTAACTTACGGCAAAAAACATACATAATATGAAAAAAATGAACAAAAAAACGATTGACAAAAAACTTCGCTGTATAAAAAGGGTTGCAAAAAAACGCAAAAAATAAATACTTCAAGCCGTGATGAAAACGACTCGTGAAAATTAGCGAACGGAAGGAAATTAAATGATTGTTAGAGTGCTTTTTCAAAATTTTAAATATTTCAAAAAACACAACGTAATAACGCAAACTCAAAACATAGCGTAAATACAAAAAACATGCACGGAATTTTTTCAAACGAAAACATATTATACAGAAAGAAATATAAAAATAAATTTGTTTATCCATGGTCATGTTAAAATTGCTCCATAAAGAAATATGATTGAAATTTTTCAACTCAAAATGACGCAAAATGATAACGATACGCAACAAGTAATATAAACGCGCACGAGGATTATCAGAGAAAGATGGTGTAAAAACAGCGCTGTCCTGTAGAAACAAAAAACTAGAGATACCACGAAAATGTAAGCTATGCTGATGCGCCAAAGGATGCCCATCAAGAGGATCCCAAAAACCTCGTCTGCGAAATTCCGAAAAAATAGTAACCGCACAAGTAATAAATATATGAACAGAGCGAGAATATTGTTTGGTGGTCGAACCAGTATAGTGCCGATAGTAATAAAGCTTCTCTGACAAATTATCTAAAATCGCTCCGTGCAATATCACAAGACGTTGATACAAATCAACATCTTCACCAATACGAAATACTTCTCGGTATCCATCTATTGATACAAAGCAAGAACGGCGGCAAACAATCGACGGATGATGAACACAATACTTAAGATTTAAAACATCCTTCATAACACGATGCTTGCCAAATGAAAGCGGAATAGACTTTTTAAAATTACGGGCATAGCTATCCGAACAAAAAAAGCCTTCCTCATTTATCGCACGAATGTGGCAGCCTAAAAGCTGAAGCTCCTGATGCTTATCCAAATAGGAAATTTGTTTCAGCAAGCGGTCCCTATGGCAAAGATCGTCTGAATCCATACGCGCCACATACTCACCACGAGCAGCACGAAGACCGCGATTCGCCGCCTTCGGAATACCCAAATTTTTTTCCAAAAATATACCTCGCACTCGCGAATCGCGGGCGCTAAACGAACGAATGATCGAAGCGCTGGAATCCGTCGAACCATCGTCAACAACAATTAACTCTAAGTTTGTATAACTCTGCTGTAAAATAGATTCAATTGCTTCGCTCAAAAAGCGCTCGCCGTTGTAAGTCGTCATCAGAACACTAACACGAGGAATAGACATGTTAACCCGCCAACTTACGGAAAATTAAAAGTAAAACACGACAAAAATGAATAAAGAAACGATTGACTAAAAATTTTGTTGTGTGTAAAGGATTGCAAAAAAACGCAAAAAATAAATACTTCAATCCGTAACACCAACGATCAGTGAAAATCAAATGACGAAAAGAGCGTAAATAAATATCAGAATAGTCACCAAGAATTTTAAATGCTTCGATGAATAAAACACGATAACGCAAACTTAAAACATGACGCAAGTACAAAAAACCCATCCGAAACTTTCTTGCACGAAAACACTCAACGCAAAAATAAATGTAAAAACAAACTTGTTTGTTCAAAGGCAAACCCAAATTAGTCCACAAAGAAATATGATGAAATTCTTTTAAACCAAAACGACGCAAAATAACAACAATACGCAAAAAATAATGCAAACGCGCACGAGAAAAAAGCGGCGAAAATACAAGGCAATCTTGTAAAAATAACAAACTAGAAATACCTCGAAAGCGCAAACTTTGACGACACGGCGAAGGAAATACTTCAAGAGGATCCCAAAAACCTCGCCTACGAAATTCTAAAGAAAGAGCAATCACATGAATTATCAACATACGAAAAGCATGACTAAATCGCTGCGTTGTAGAACTCTTGTAGTAACGATAATAATAAAGCTTTTTCGACAAATTATTCAAAACCCCTCCGTGTAAAGCAGCAACCCGACAATACAAATCATCATCCTCGGACATAGGGAGAAATTCTCGATAGCCACCTACTGACAAAAGAGTCGAACGACGACAAACAATCGTCGCATGAAGAACAGGATAGCGACAACAAAAAATATTCTCCGTAACGCGGTGACTGCCAAAAGAAATAGGAATAGGCTTCATGACACTTAAAGCATACTCAGCAGAGCAGAAAGATCCTTCCTCGTTTATCGCACGATAATCACATCCTACGATATGAACTCTCTGATGTTTGTCCAAATAAGAAATTTGTGTTCGTAGACGGTCACGATGGCATAGATCATCTGAATCCATCCGTGCTACATACTCGCCTCGAGCAGCACGAAGACCACAATTCGCCGCCTTCGGAATACCCAAATTTTTATCCAAAAATATACCTCGAACGCGTTCATCAGCCGCACTAAACGAGCGAATGATAGAGGCACTGGAATCCGTCGAGCCATCGTCGACAACGATTAACTCTAAATCTGTATAACTCTGCTGTAAAATAGATTCAATTGCTTCGCCCAAAAAACGCTCGCCGTTGTACGTCGTCGTCAAAACGCTAACCCGTGGAGAAGACATGTCAAACCCTCAACTTGCGGAAAAAAACTGGCATAAAACGAAAAAAACTAACAAAAGAATACGTGACCAAAAATTTCAACACGAAAAGAGGATTGTAACAAAAGGCAAGCAAAAAATGCTTGGCTCCATAATGCCAACGGATGGTGAAAAATAACGAGCGAAACAAAAACAAATGATGTTTAGAACGATGCTCAGTAAATTTAATAAAAACAGATATTAATGAAAAAATTACCGTGAAAAAATAACGAAACATCGTGAAAAATGAAGCACGGCGACACAAACTAAAAGCGTAACAGAAATACAAAAAACTTGCTTGAAATTTTTTCAAACGAAAACATAAAAAACAAAAATAAGAGTAAAAATAAATTTGCTTGTTCATTGTCATCCCCCATTCTTTCCACAGCGAAAAATCACGAAAATTCTTCAAGCCGAAACGACGCAAAATGATAACAACACGCAAAAACTCATACAAGCCCTCACGACGGGAATACGGTAAAAAAACAAGGCTATCTTGCAAAAACAACACGCTTGAAACTCCTTGAAAATGCAATCCTCGATTGTCGGTAGAAGGAGGATTCTCAAGAGGATCCCAAAAGCCTCGCCTGCGGAATTCTGAAGATAGACCGATCACACAAACAAGCAAAGCACTCAAACTATGAGCAAAGCGTCGAGTCGTCGAGCTACCGTAGTGACGATAATAATAAAGCTTCGCTGGCAAATTGTCTATAACATTTCCGTGCATACCTACAACACGAGCATACAAATCGTCGTCTTCGGCGATTAGAAGGAACTCGCGGTATCCGCCTACTGATAAAAGAGTCGAGCGACGACAAACAATCGTCGGATGAAGAACGGGATAGTGTACTAACAGAGCACCTTTCGCAACACGTCTTCTGCCTCGTGTGAGGACAAGAGGCTTTCTAATACGTCGAGCGGACGCGGCAGAGAGGAACAAGTCTTCTTCGTCTATCGCGCGATAGCGACATCCCAACACATGGATTTCTGCATGCTTGTCCAAGTAGGAGACTTGTTTTTGTAAGCGATCGCGATGGCACAGATCGTCTGAATCCATACGTGCGATATATTCTCCTCGGCAAAAGCCCAGTCCGTGGTTGAGCGCACGTGTAAAGCCTCGATTTTTTGGAAAACGAAAAACACGAATACGCTTGTCCTTCTTTGCGCAAGCGTCTAGCAGTTCTACGCTTTTGTCGGTGGAGCCGTCGTCGACTACGATCATCTCGAAGTTTGTGAAGCTTTGAGACAGGATGGATTCGATGGCGGCTTTGAGGAAGCGTTCGCCGTTGTAGTTTGCCATCAGGACGCTGACGCGAGGAAGATTTTTTTCTTTGCGCTGCATATTTTTCTTGAAATTTTTTGGAGAGGCAGTAGGATAACTTGCTGGAGCCAGCCTAGAGGCAGCGGCTTTTTGTGTCAATAGCGAATAGGGAGAGGGAGTATGCTGATTGGAGTACCCAAGGAGATTAAAACTCACGAGTATCGGGTGGGGCTTGTGCCGGAGAGCGTACGAGACTTGGTCGAGGGGGGGCATGGTGTATTAGTTGAGAGCGGCGCGGGCAAGGGGATTTTTGCCGACGACGAGCATTACAAGGCGGCGGGCGCGAAGATCGTTTCTACGCGCGAGGAGATTTTTGAGAAAGCTGACATGGTCGTCAAGGTCAAGGAGCCGCAGATTGAGGAGTGCAAGCTTTTGCGGGAGGGACAGGTATTGTTCACTTATCTGCATCTTGCTCCTGATCGGGAGCAGACCGATGCTTTGTGCGCTTCGGGATGCACGGCGATCGCCTACGAGACTGTGACAGACGGGCGGGGGGGCTTGCCGTTGCTTGCGCCGATGAGCGAGATTGCGGGCAGGATGTCGATACAGGTTGGCGCGCATTGTTTGGAGACGGCGCAGGGGGGACGAGGAGTTTTGTTGGGCGGAGTGCCGGGGACTTTACCTGCCAAGGTTGTTGTGATTGGCGCGGGGGCATCGGGCAGCAGTGCGGTGAGGATTGCGGCGGGGGTTGGAGCGGATATAACGGTATTGGATTTGTCTATTGAGAAGCTGCGCTCGGTTGAAAATATTTTTGCGAACACGGTCAAGACGGCTTATTCTTCGATCGCGGTTTTGGAGAGGTTGTTGGCGGAGGCGGATTTAGTGATCGGAGCGGTATTAGTTCCGGGGGCGAATGCTCCGAAGGTGATTTCGCGGGCGATGTTGAGGGGGATGAAGCGGGGTTCTGTTGTTGTGGATATTGCCATCGATCAGGGGGGATGTTTAGAGACGAGCAGGCCTACGACGCATGCCGAGCCGACTTTTATTGAGGAGGATGTGATTCACTATTGCGTGACGAACATGCCGGGGGTTGTGGCGCAGAGTAGCAGTTATGCTTTGAACAATGTGACTTTGCCTTATGCGCGTGCTTTGGCGGGCAAGGGTTGGGAGCGCGCGGTTGCTGAGGATACGGGATTGCGGGATGGGGTGAATGTGAGTGGGGGGAGGGTGACTTATGCGGCGGTTGCGAAGGCTCAGGAGAGGGAATTTGCTCCCTTGAACTAGGGGTGTGGCGCGGGTGTTGCTTGGAGTTTTTTAATCTTGTAACAGATGGCGGTAGTGTTCCAAAAAACGAGACTCGCATATTGACGGAAAACGCAAGACGAGCGAGCCGTAAGGCGAAGTGAGTTTTGCGCATGGGGGGCGTGGGGGGACGAAGTTCCCCGGCAAAAAAAGCACAATAGAAAGCCCGTCAATACAAAAAACGCGCGCTCGCGGTAGCGAAAGCCCCCACCCCCTCTCCCCTCCCCAAAGCCCCCAAGCCCTCCAGCGTCTTCGCCTTCACACCCACACGCTCTATCGTCAACCTGCACAAAGCCGCCAGCCGCTCGCGCATAGCAACCTTAAATTTTCCCAAGTGCGGCAACTCCAACAAAAGCGTTACATCGAGCGATACTAACCCCCCTCCCGCCTCCGCCAAAAGTTCGATCGCACGCACAAGAAAAAGAGCGGAATCCGCATCTCGCCACCGCTCGTCCGAAGGTGGAAACAAATCGCCAATATCCCCCGCCCCCGCCAACGACAACACAGCATCCGTAAGAGCATGCAACGCAACATCTGCATCCGAATGCCCCTCCAAGGAAAACAAGGCAGGAACATCAACCCCGCACAAACGCACCGAACTGCCCTCGCATGTTTTGTGTGTATCGAAACCCGTAGCGCTACGATATTCAGGTATGGGATGTTCAGGCGTGTGATACTCATGGCTTGTCGTTGTCCTGCCGAGCAAACCTGCGACTCCCTCCAAGAGTCCGACATCCGCACGCCTTGTGATTTTGTGCGCCCGCACCTCCCCCTCGACCGCCTCGACGAGGCAACCCGCTTGCTCGCACAGCTGCGCCTCGTCCGACACCGTGGCAGAGCATTCGCGCAACAGACGCAACAACAATCCACGAGATGCAGCCTGCGGCGTTTGCGCCAAGCGCAAGGTCGCCCTTTCGATCGAGCCGCTCACCTTACCCTGCTCGCAAACCCGCTTGACGCTATCGACAACAGGCAGCAGCGGCACGACGCAAGCCGAGACAGCACGCTGCCACAAGAATTTGGCTTGTAGAAGAACCCGTGCGATCAGCTCTGCCGAGACGAGCGGACGCGCCGCGTCAAAAACCATGACCCAATCGTTGACTTGATCGTTGGCTTGATCGTTGTTGTTTGTCTCCAGTGCTTCCAGTGCTTTTTGCAATGAGTCTTGCCTTCGCTCTCCGCCCTCGACGAGGATGAGGTCGGGCAGCGATTTTGAGGCGAGCGCGCTAATTGTTTCAGACGCTCCCGCCGCTCCCGCCGCTCCCTCCGCTCCCGCCGCTCCCTCCGTTTTCGTGTTGTCTTTTGGCAGAACGAGAACGATGCGTGCGAAGCTTGCGTTTTTCACTCTCTCGCAGAGATGCTGCAGGGCGGGCTTGCCAGCGAGGGGAGTAAGCAGCTTGTTCGTTTGGGGTTGTGTTGTTTTGCTGGTCGTCTCTGTTGTCTTAGAGTTACGAAAGCGCGAGCCTTCTCCTGCGCACAGCAGGACAGCGTCGCAACGAAAGGTAGGGGGAGAAGCCTTGTCTGTGTCCATGTCTATGTCTGTGTCTATGTTTATGTCTGTGTTCGCGGCATCGTACGGCATGTTCTTTGCGATGTGTACTATAGAGAACAGAGTTCTGTTGTTTGTCTCTTTTTCAGGGTACCTTGTCCGTAGTATATTGTCATGGCATCCCAAGAAACAACTTGGGGATAAATTCCCCTCGGGGATAAATTCCCCTTGGGGATAAATTCCTCTTTAGCGAATCTGACGGGTTAGAAGTAGAACGATGAAGATTGTCATTTGCGGCGCGGGACGCGTGGGCAGTTCGATAGCGCAGTATCTTTCGCGCCAGCAGAACGATGTTGTTTTGCTGGATGTGGATGCGCAGCGTCTTGTCAACATAGGCGATGTTGCCGATGTCAAGACGGTATTAGGCGATGGCTCTGAGCCCGAAAGCCTTTCCGAGGCAGAAGCCGACAGCGCCGACATGCTGATCGCTGTCACGGACTCTGATCAGGTCAATATGGTGTGCTGCCAAATGGCGCACTCGCTTTTCAACATACCGATGAAGATCGCGCGTTTGCGCACCGATAGTTACAACAATCCTCGTTGGGCAAAGATTTTCGGACACGACCATGTTCCGATCGACATTGTTATCTCGCCTTCGCACACGATCGTCGATGCGATTCACGATCGTCTAGATGCCCCTGGTGCGTTCGATGTCGTGCCGCTGGTGGGCGATCGCGTGCGCGTTATCGGCACGCGATGCTCGGAAGATTGTCCTTTGGTCTACCAGCCGCTGCGCCAGCTGACGACGCTGTTTCCCGATCTGAAAATGACGATCCTGCTGATCACCCATCAAGGCATGCCGATAGTGCCGAAGGCGGACGATATGCTCTATCCGCGCGACAGCGTCTATTTCGCCGTCGAAACAGGACACATGATGCGCGCCTTGCAGGCTTTCGGACACGAGTATCGTCCCAGCAAGCGCGTGCTGATCGTGGGCGGCGGCAACATGGGTTTGATATTAGGACAGAAGATTCGCCAAACCTCGCTGGCGCAGCACACGACGCTCGTCGAGAACAATCAGCTGCGTGCGCGCAAAATCGCCGAAGCCCTGCCTGATGCAACCGTCATCCAAGGCGACATCATGGAAGCAGAAACGCTGGCAAGCCTCAAGCCCGAGTCCTTCAATACCGTCGTCTCGCTGACCGACGACGACGAGGTGAATGCTCTGTCGGTCTTGATGCTGAAAAAGCGAGGGGTCGAGCGTGGCATCAGCGTTATCAGCAAGGGCATCTACAACTCGCTGGTGAGCGAGCTGGGATTGGATGTCATCGTGAATCCTCCCTTGATCACGGTGGCGACGATCTTGCGCCATGTGCGCCACGGCAGGATTCAGGCGGTCTATCCGATCCACGAGGGATTCGCCGAACTGTTCGAGGCGACCGCTTTGTCTACCTCGAACATTATCGGCACGCCCCTGAAAGATTTCAAGATCAAGTCGGGCATCATCATCGGGGCGATCGTGCGCGGCGGCGAGGTGATCATTCCGCGTCCCGACACCATAGTCGAAGAGGACGACCGCATCGTTATCCTGGCAGAGCAACGCCTGACGCGCCGTGTCGAGCAGCTGTTCTCTGTCAGTTTAGATTATTTCTAATACGGAGTGTCGAGATGAGCTGGGCTTGGGTCAATGGTCGTTTTCTGCCTCTATCGCGCGCCACCTTGGGGATCGAGGATCGAGGGTTGTTGTTCGCCGATGCCGTCTACGAGGTCGTTTGTGTCGCACGCGGACGCGCGATCGATGTCGAGGGACACTGGAGCAGGCTATGGCGTTCGCTACGCGAGATAGCCCTGCCCCCCCCATGCTCGCGCGCCGTCTTGACGCTGCTGCTAGAGCGCGTCGTGCGGCGCAATCGTCTGCGCGAGGGGATGGTGTATTTGCAAATCAGTCGCGGCAGCGCAAAGCGCGAGCATGCCTTTCCGAATCCCTCGGTAGCTGCCAACATGTTCTTCTTTGCAACGCACGGCAAGGCTGCTCCTGCTGCGCCAAAGATGTTGAGTGCTGTTTCGGTTGCGGATACGCGCTGGCGACGTGTTGATATCAAGACGACCAATCTGCTTGCCAACTGCTTGGCATTGGAAGAAGCAAAAGCGCGCGGCGGAGACGAGGTGCTGTTCTACGACAAAGAGAGCGATCTGTTGTTGGAGGCGAGCAAGAGCAACCTGTGGCTCATTACACAAGATGGGAAAAAAGACGGAGAAAAAGGCAATAGGCTGCTGACGCCTCCGCGCACGACGAATATTTTAGGAGGGGTGACGCGGCTCGCCCTCTTGCGCTTGGCAGAGCAGGCGGGGTTGGCGATAGCCGAGCAGAGTTTCACGCGCGAGCAGGCGAAGGCGGGTGGGCTAGAGTTGTTTCTGACGAACTCGACGGGGTTTGTTTCGGTTGTCTCTTCGCTGGACGGCTGTACGATCGGGGGGAATCGAGAAGGAACGGCGCGGCAGCGGTATCCTTTGGCGCACAAGTTGTACGACCTTTATGTCGAGCGACTGGGGAGTTTGTGAGGTGAAAACAAAGAAGGAAAAGAAAGGATGTTCGTTGTTGTTGTTCGATTGGGACAACACTTTGGTAGACACTTGGGGATTGGTGCATGAGAGTCTTCAGGTTGCCTTGCGGGGTTTGGGGATGCGCGAGTGGGATATGGAGGAGACTAAGCGGCGTTTGGGTGCGTCGTTGCGTGACAACTTTCCAAGAATGTTTGGCGAGCGTGCTTTAGAGGCGAAGGTTTTGTATCGGGGACATTTTTTATCGCGTCATCTGGAGGTTTTGCGTGCTTTTTCGGGCGCGGAGGCTTTGTTGCGCGAATTATTGTTGCTAAGGGATTCTTGTGTTGTGGGCATTGTGAGCAACAAGGGGGGGGATGCTTTACGCGCTGAGATTGCGCATTTGGGTTGGGGCGAGTATTTTCGTGCGGTTGTGGGGGCGGAGGATCTTGTTCGGGACAAGCCTGATCCTTGTTGTTTGGAGGAGATTTTTGTTCGGGTTGGCAGGGGTCGTGGCGATTTCGAGAGGTTGGTGTATGTGGGTGATTCGGTTGTGGACATGGAGTTTGCGAAGCGGTGTGGAATGGAGGGAATTTTGTTGGGGGAGGGGGGGGAGGATGCGACGCGTTTTGCGGAGTATCCGTGGGATATTTGGGTGAGGGACTTGGCGGGGTTGCGGGGGGTGCTGGCAGAGCCACTGGGGCTGGAGATTATGAGTTGAGCGTATCTGCCTTTGCTCGCCTGCGCTTTTTAAGGAGCGCGCATCGCAAAGGCAGACACGCACTTTTTTGATTAACTTTAATAGGTAGCGGTGTAGACCCAAAAGACGAGCCTCGCGCAAGTCTCGCCCTTGACTCGCCTCCCCTCGCCCGCTACAATCGTTGCAACCTCATCCATAAGGAGATGACCCATGAATGCCTCGCGCACCCGCTACCTATCGACAAGCCTCTCGCTGCTCGCAACCCTCATTTTCGTCGCAGCCTGCGCAGGGGGACTGCCGCCCAAAGCCTCGGAAAAACAACTAGAACAAGGGTGGAAAGTCACAGGCTCCGTCAGAGGAGGTGGAGGAATACAGTCAGGCGCAGGCTCGTTTAAAACAAAACTCAATGTCTATCTCTTCAAAACAATGGACGAATTCTTCTGCCAACAAAAGACAGCCGACAACAAACAAAGCATCGGAGACAAATCCTATCTGAAAGACGGCAAAAGAGACATCGGCTGGCACACCGTTCCGCTCAGGATAAAAATTATCGAGAAAACCAGTAACAACAGAACCATCTTCTGGAGCTACTACTGCCGAGGAAAGATTGCACAAACTCCGTGATGTAAAAGAATCTCCATGTCCTCCTCGCCCTCGCCGCAAGCCCTCTCGGACTCCAATATCGAATGGGTCTCTGCGCTCTATCGACAATATCTGCATCACCCCGAATCCGTCGACGAAAGCTGGGTGGAACTCTTCTCGGAACTCGGCGACGGACTTACCTCGCTACAACGCGAACAAAGCGGTGCCTCGTGGAAAACACAAAACGGCAACCTTAATAGCCTCAACAATCTCCACGCCGACAACAACGCCACAACCTTCGCAACGACAGAAAGCCCAACCCTCTCCGCCAACGCACACATCCGTCAAGCCTCGATCGACTCGATCCGCGCCATCGCGCTCGTGCGAGCCTACCGCAGATTAGGTCACTACGCAGCGCTTGTCGATCCGCTGGAACTCTCGGCGAAACCCACGCTGAGCGACCTCGATCCGCAAACCTACGGCTTTACACCCGAAGACTGCCAACGACCCATCTTTCTCAACTATACGCTCGGATACGAATGGGCGACGATGAACGAACTGCTCGCCCAGTGCAAAAAAATCTACTGCGGTAGCGTCGGAGCAGAAATCATGCACATCCTTGAGCCTAGAGAACGAGCATGGCTCTTAGAAAAAATCGAAGGCGGCGCGATGCATACTCCCTTCTCGCAACGAGGAAAGCACGCCATCTTAGAAAAACTCGCGCAAAGCGAAATGTTCGAACACTTTCTCAATAAGAAATTCGTCGGCACAAAACGCTTCGGGCTCGACGGCGGCGAATCGCTGATCCCGCTCACCGAACAGATCATTAGACACGGAAGCCAAAACCGCGTGCGCGAAATCACCTTCGGCATGCCGCACCGCGGACGACTCAATATGCTGGCGCATATCCTGCACAAACCCCATCGTGCGCTGCTCGCCGAGTTCCAAGGCATCTCTGCGATGCCCGACCATATCCGCGGCGGCGACATGAAGTATCATCTCGGTACCTCGCAAGACCGCGATTTCGATGGTGTCTCGCTCCACCTCTCGCTGGTCGCCAACCCCAGCCACTTGGAAGCGGTCAATACGGTTGTCTTGGGAAAAGTGCGCGCCAAACAACAACTGATCGACGACAAGAAACGAGAACAAGTCATGGGCATCCTCATCCACGGCGATGCCGCGTTCGCAGGACAAGGCGTTGTTCCTGAGACGCTCATCATGAGCCAACTCAGAGGCTATGGAACAGGCGGCACAATCCACATCGTCGTCAACAACCAGATCGGCTTCACAACAACGCCCAACCTAGCGCGCTCGTCGCCCTACTGCTCGGATGTCGCGAAAATGATCGCTGCCCCCATCTTCCATGTCAATGGCGACGATCCCGAAGCCTGCACCCGCACCGCCAAGCTGGCCATCGACTACAGGCAGCAGTTCGGGAAAGATGTCATCATCGACATGTGGTGCTATCGCCGCTTCGGACACAACGAAATCGACGAGCCAAAATTCACCCAACCCCTGATGTACGAACGCATCGAACAACATCCGACGACACGCCAAATCTATCAGCAACGCCTTAAGGACGAAGGCTCAATCGACGACAAGCATATCCAAGATCTCAGCGAAACATACGAAAACTTTCTAGAGCAAGAACTGGCAGCAACGCAGAGCCACAAACCCAACCAAGCCGACTGGCTTGGCGGAGAGTGGGCAGGGCTCAGCGCCTCCGAAGAAAGCACGCGCCTAGAACAGCCGAAGACCGGCATCTCGGAGGAAGTTTTTCAACGCGTCGGTGCTGCCATCGTCAAGCTGCCCGAAGAGTTCAACCTCCATCCACGGCTGCAACGCCTCGTCGAGCAGCGCAGAGCCATGACGACGCAAGGCAAAAACATCGACTGGCCCAGCGCAGAAGCGCTCGCCTTGGGTAGCCTGCTTGCCGAGGGAAACTATGTGCGTTTCTCTGGCGAGGACTGCCAACGCGGTACTTTCAGCCAACGCCACGCCGTTTATATCGACCAAAAATCGGAAGTGCCCTACATCTCGCTCAACCACATCCAAAACGAGCAGGGAACGCTAGAAATCATCAACAGCCCGCTCTCCGAGTTCGGCGTGCTGGGATACGAGTATGGATACTCGCTCGCTATTCCGCACGCGCTCGTCATCTGGGAGGCGCAGTTCGGCGACTTCGCCAACGGCGCGCAGGTCATCATCGACCAGTTCGTCGCATCGGGCGAAGCCAAGTGGATGCGCATGAGCGGGATCGTCTTGCTGCTGCCACACGGATACGAAGGACAGGGACCAGAACATTCCTCAGCAAGGTTGGAACGCTTTTTGGAGCTGTGCGCCGAAGACAACATGCAAGTCTGCAACATCTCGTCGCCCGCCAACCTCTTCCACGCCCTCCGACGACAGCTGCACAGAGACTACCGAAAACCCCTCATCGTCATGTCGCCGAAGTCGCTGCTGCGCCACAAGCTCTGCGTCTCGCAGCAGGAGGAGTTTACAACCAACACCTACTTCCGCACCATCATCGACGACAACAAGGACGAGGTCGAAGCAGACAGTAAAATTCGCCGCGTCGTGCTGGTGAGCGGCAAGATCTACTACGACCTGCTCGAAGCGCGACGAGCGCGCAAGGTGCGCGATGTCAAAATCCTGCGTCTCGAACAATTCTATCCGTTCCCTGATCACGCGCTGGAACGACGGCTCAAAGCAACACCGCAAGCTGAACTCGTGTGGTTGCAAGAAGAACCAGAAAATATGGGGGCATGGAGTTTTCTAGACCGAAAACTCGAAGGTGTGCTAACCTCCGTCGAGGGCGCAAAACACAAACGACCGCGTTGTATCGCAAGACCCATCGCAGCCTCTCCCGCTACGGGACGCTTGAGCTTGCACAAGCAGCAAGAACAAAACCTCCTCGACAAGGCACTCGAATAAACCAACAACAGAGAATAGACAACTATGCCTGCAAATCCTGCAAATCTTATAGACATTCGCGTTCCTGAACTGGGTGAATCCGTCTCCTCGGCGACCGTTGCCAAGTGGCTGAAAGAGCCTGGCGAGGTAGTGGCTATCGACGAACCCGTAGTCGAGCTGGAAACCGACAAGGTCGCCATCGAAGTGCCTTCGCCTGTCGCAGGCGTGCTTGCCGACATCTTGCAGCCGCAAGGTAGCGAGGTAGAGATCGGCACGGTGCTGGGAAACATCGACAAGGATGCGAAAGGTGTTGCCAAGAAAGCAACGCCACCCGCAGCCGCAACACCACCTCCGCCACCTGCGAACAAGGTTGCCGAGAAAGTTTCTAGCCCCGTCAAGTCTGCGCCTTCTGCGCGTCAGGCTGCGAGCGAGCAAGGTGTTGATCTTGCCAGTTTGCGGGGCAAGGGTAGCGGATTGGGGGGAGCGGTCACACGCTCTGATATTGATGCTGCTGCGTCGTCCTCCGCATCAGGCTCTTCGCAACCCCCGCCCTCCTATCGCATTGCCAAGCCTGCTCCGCGCGATGCGGACGAGCGCGGCGAAGAGGTTGTGCCTATGTCGCGTCTCAGGCAGAAGGTAGCCGAGCGTCTGAAAGAAGCGCAAAACACCGCCGCCCTGCTGACAACCTTCAACGAGGTGAACATGGCGAGCGTCAAAGCGCTCAGGAAGCGACACCGCGAGGCTTTCGAGCGCAAGCATCGTGTCAAGCTTGGGTTTATGAGCTTTTTCGTGCGTGCTTCAGTGCTTGCGCTCAACGACTATCCTGAGGTTGGCGCACAGCTGAACGGCACCGACATCGTCTACCGTCAGTACTGCGATTTGGGTATCGCCGTGAGCGCGCCGCAGGGGTTAGTTGTGCCTGTGCTCAGGAACGCGCAAACCCTCTCGTTTGCCGAGATCGAAGGACAAATCGCCGAGTTTGCGACACGCGCGCGCGAGGGCAAACTGACGCTGGGCGAGTTGAGCGGCGGCACTTTCACCATCACCAACGGCGGCGTTTTCGGCTCGCTGCTCTCTACGCCGATCGTCAATCCGCCGCAGTCTGCTATCTTGGGCATGCACACCATCCAAGATAGACCCATTGCCATCGAGGGCGAAGTATGTATCGCTCCGATGATGTACCTCGCGCTGACCTACGATCATCGTCTTGTGGACGGACGCGGCGCGGTGAGTTTTCTCGCAAGGGTTAAGGCTCTCGTCGAGCATCCCGAAAGCCTACTGCTCGACATATAGATATTAACAGCCCCATGGACAAGCGCGAGAGCAAGGACGACCTTCCAACCCTACAGCAAGCCGTCGAAAAGACGCTGGGTTTGCTGAGGGGGCGGCTTTGACCAAGAGAAGGCGCAAGAAAAACTGACCGAACTCGAAGCGCGGGCGCAAGACAGCGGCTTGTGGGACAATCCGGATGCTGCCCAAGGCCTGCTCAAAGAGCGGGGACGCATCAAAAGCATGCTCGACGATTGCGCCTCGCTTGCCAACGACTACACGGATGCCCAAACGCTGCTCCAACTTGCGCTGGAGGCAGAGGACAGTGTCGAGCTCGTCGAGGCAGAACAGCAGCTGCGCGCCGTTGCCAAACGCGCCGAGACCTTGCGTTTGCAGACCTTGCTGGGCGAGGAGGAAGACGGCAACGACTGCTACTTGGAGCTGCACGCGGGTGCGGGCGGCACAGAATCGCAAGACTGGGCAGAGATGCTGCTCCGCATGTATTCGCGCTGGAGCGAGAAACGCAATTTCATCACCGAGACGCTGAGCGTCACCTACGGCGAGGAGGCGGGCATCAAGTCGCTCACGCTGAAGGTGCGAGGTGCCTACGCCTACGGATGGTTGCGGCAAGAAAACGGCGTGCATCGGCTGGTGCGCATCTCGCCCTTCGATTCTAACGCGAGAAGGCATACGAGTTTTTGTTCGGTCGGCATTTATCCCGTGCTGGAGGAAAGCGCGCACGAGGAGATCGAGGCGAAGGATCTGCGCGTAGACACCTATCGCTCTTCCGGCGCAGGCGGGCAGCATGTAAACACGACCGACTCGGCGGTGCGCCTCACGCACTTGCCGAGCGGCATCGTCGTACAGTGTCAAAGCGACCGCTCGCAGCACCGCAACCGCGCGACCGCCTACGCCATGCTTCAATCGCAACTCTACGCACGAGCTAAGGAGAACCAGCGCGCTGAAAGTCAAGCGACTCGACAGAAAAATCCGATCGGCTGGGGACAGCAAATCCGCTCTTATGTGCTGCAACCCTATCGTCTGGTGAAAGACCAACGCACAGGTATCGAGGTGGGAGACGCGCAAGGCGTGCTAGACGGCAACATCGACCCCTTCTTGGAAGGCGCGCTCGCAAACCTTGTACGCAAGGCTTAGTTAGATAGAGCATGCGGCGCGCGACACAAACACTACCGCCGTTCTTGCTGCTGCTCGCGGCAAGCCTCGTCGCCTTGCCGCTGCTTGCTATCGCGACGCGCGCGTTGGGAGGCAGCGCGGCAGTTTTGCTTTCTTTGGCGCACAGCGTTCTGCCGCGATACATCACGACCACCCTCGTCTTGCTGGTGGGTTGCGGCGTGGGTTGTCTGTTTTGGGGCGTTTCCTGCGCGGGACTTCTCACTTGGTACAACTTCCGCGGACGCAACTTCTTCTGCTGGGCGCTCGCGCTGCCGCTTGCCGTGCCCGCCTACATCACGGGCTTCGTCTATACCCAACTTGCCGAGCACCCTTGGCTCGTCGCCTTGTCGCAACAGAGCGGCATCACGATTAATGTTCGCTCGCTTCCTGCGCTCGTCGTGCTTTTTTCGTTTGCGCTGTTTCCCTATGTCTTCCTGCTGGTGCGCGCCTCGCTAACGCGCCAATCAGAGCGCATGTTCGAGGCAGGCAGAGTTCTGGGTTTCTCACGCCTCAAGAACTTTCGCAAGCTCGCGCTACCCACAGCCCGCCCTGCGATCGTCGCGGGTTGCACGCTCGCCATGTTAGAGGTGCTGAACGACTTCGGCACCGTGCAGCTCTTCGCGCTGCAGACGGTCAGCACCGCCATCTACGAAGTGTGGTGGCTCTACAGCGATGCCGCCGCCGCCGCCCAATTGGGTGTCATCACTTTGCTGTTCGTGCTTGCCTTGCTCGCAACCGAGCGCGCGGCACGAGGCAGGCGAGGCTACGCACAAAATCCTCCATCGCTACAACCCGCCGTTCTGCCGCGACTGGAGGGATGGAAAGCCGCCTTCGCCTTCGTCTTCTGTCTGACTCCCTTTGCCTTGGGTTTTCTTGTTCCCCTCGCCTTTTTGCTTTATCAAACTTTGCAAAGCCTACAAACCTTGCAAGGGAGCATCCCGCTTGCAAGGTTCGCGGACTATGGAGCAGCGGCGATCAACTCGCTCACGCTTGCCGGCAGCACGGCGTTGGCAACGACGCTGCTCGGCTTTGCCGCTGTCCTGCTCGCCCCCGCTCCGAAGAAGAGGAGGCTAGCAACCCGTGTCCTCTTTTCGATCGCCGCTGCGGGATACGCCCTGCCCGCCACCATGCTCGCCATGGGAGCGCTCATCGTCGCCTTCGCTTTGGGCAAGATTTTCCAACAAGGCTTCCTACTCAACTCGCTACTGCTGCTTGCCGCCGTCTATATGGCGCGCTTTCTCACGATCGCCCTGTCCGGCGCAGAGAGCGCCGCGGCGCGCATCACGCAGTCTATCACCGATGCTGCCAAGCTCATGCGCTTGAGCCATAACGCCGTGCTGCGAAAGATACACTTGCCCCTCATCCGAGGCGACCTGCTCGCGGTCACCCTCGTCGTGTTCATCGACGGCATCAAGGAGCTTTCGGCGACCTTCCTGCTAAGACCCTTCGACTTCGACACGCTCGCAACCCAAGTCTTCGAGCTGATACGCGAAGAGCAAATTCGCAACGCAGCCCCTCCCGCCCTGCTCGTGATCTTGCTCGGCACGGCTGCCATCTTGTTGCTCGCCAACTGGACGCAGGAAAAAAGTCCGACAACACGATTCTTTCGGCGATAATCTCACCAGCCCTCAACCCCAAACCCCCAACGCCGCCCTCAACGCAAGCCGCGTTTGCGCACGAAGAAGACGCTGTACTCCGCCATGCCACACAGAGCTGAGAGGGCGCTGACATAGAACACGATCTGTGTGACGATTCCCCATTCGGCGACGGCTAGGGGCAAGGCGACGTACATGCAAATCGTTGCGATCACGCCGATGCGGGTTTTGTGAGGAATATCCAACTGGTAAGCGTTGTAGCCGCGCACACACGAGGTGACGACCGTGCGCAGCAGGACGATGATGACGAGCCACAAAGGCAGCAGTCCCAAGTAGAGCAACACCGCCATGGAAAAGCTGAAATAGCAGTGATCTGCGATCAAGTCCAAGTATGCGCCGAAACGCGATTCCTCTGCTCGCTTGCGCGCGATGTAGCCGTCGCAGCAATCGGTGAGACCGGCGAGCGTCATCAGCAGGATAACCGTCAAACCCTTGCCCTCCCAGTCCAAGAACAGCAACAAGGATACGGGAGAGATGGCAAGGCGTAGCAAGGACAAACTGTTTGAAATCATGATATCTTATTAGAACATGACGAGGCTACGCAAGGCATCTTCGCTACGCGCTGCCTCTAGGGCGTTGTTGATGTCTGCGAATGGAAAGCGCGTGCCCGCGAGTTTTTCTAGGTTCCACTCGCCGCGTGCGTGCAAGTCGAGCAGCTTCGGCACATCGCGTGCAAGCCGCGCGTCGCCCATTTTGGAGCCTCGCACGGTCTTTCCTTCGGTTGCGAGCATGCTTGCATCGAGGAGAAGCATCTCGCCTTCTTTTGTCATACCGACGACGACCATGCACCCTCCAGGTCGCAGCATGTCGAAGCCGAGCGTCATGGCTTGCACATTTCCGACGGCGACGAAGACGAAGTCTGCCCCTCCGTGCGTGACAGCGCGCACCTCTTGCGGCAAGTCGGAAGAAGGAGCATAGCTATGGGTTGCTCCCAGCGCTTCTGCCGTTGTGCGTTTCACCTGCGAGGGATCGATGGCGATGTTCGTCTGGGGTTTCGTCAAGCGCGCGGCTTGGACGCAGTTGAGCCCGACGCCGCCGCAGCCTATCGTTACGAGCTGGCTGCCCGCCGCAGGCTGGGCTGCGTTCATCACCGCTCCGAAGCCTGTCAGCACGCCGCAACCCAAGAGGCACGCCAAATCACTATCGATGTCATTATCGATGTCGCTATCGATGCCGTCGTTAATTTTGGGCGAGATTTTCACCACCTGCGAACGCGCGAGCAACACACGCTCGGCGAAGGCTGCTGTGCGCAAGCCGTGGTAGAGTCTTGTTCCTGCCTGCTCACCATCGAGCAGACGCAGGGGCGAGCGTTCGTCGAGCCGTGTCTTGCTCGAACAAAGGCTCTCCTCGCCGCGCGAGCAAGCGGCACAAGAACCGCAAGTGCGCAACAGCGAGACGATGACACGATCGCCTACACGCAGGTCTTGAGCAGTGCCGTTGCTCCTCTCGCCTAGAGCCAATATCTCTCCCGCCGCCTCGTGTCCGAACACGGCGGGCAACGGCACTTCCCACGCGCCTGATAGGTATAGCAAGTCGCTGTGGCAAATGGCGCAAGCCTTCACGGCGACCAACACCTCGTCCGCCTGCGGCGCGTCCAAAGCGACCGAGCGCAACTCCAGCGGTGCACCCGCCGCGAAACTGACCGCCGCTTGAAAAGAATCGATGCTCATAAAGAAAGAAGAGAAAGGTTAATAAAAAAGTATACGCGCGCCACTCTAACCTATCTTATGCTTTTTTCCAAGCAACCTAATAGAGTGCGTGTTTCCTTGAGACTGGCTACCTCCGTTTTTTGCGCGCGCAGTGCCGAGACCAACGAGGCAACTTGCAAGGCGTTGCTCGTAGCCAAACTGCCGTCGCAACGCTTAAGATTGTTTTCGAAGCCTACGCGCGCATGCCCGCCGCCGCTCGCAGCTTGCAAGAGGCACGCCTGCTCTCCCTTACCGAAACTACAGAGAAACCACAAGGGCAAGGAATCCTCGTCGTGCGAGGGGGAACGCAAGGGTGGGCAAAAGTGCGACAGACAGTCTTGAAGAAAGCTGTCGAGGCGTGCCATGCCACGAACACCTTGAGCGTAACTGCCATAAACGAAGAGCAAGCATAACCCTTGCTTGCGGATAATCCCGTCCTCTAGCATTCTCCGCAAGCCCTCGGCTTCGGCGGGCGTGTAGAGGATGTGTTGGAGATGCACCGCACGCTCGTGCGCCTCATCGTAAAACTTACGCGCAACCGTCGAGCCGTCCGTGTTCATCTCGCGCCAAGCGACGCTGGCAAACTTGCAACCGCTGTCGAAAACACACTGCGCCTGCTCTTGAGGGTTGTAGCGACCCAAGCCCTCGCTGGATATTTGGTATAGCAAGCCCTCTTCTACCCGCAAGGCTGCCAAAGCCTCCCTGTACAAACCCGCATCCAAACTGTGCTGTCCATCGGCGTCGCGCACATGGAAATGCATCAGGCTCGCTCCTGCATCGCGGCAAGCGCGCGCTTCGACAACAAGCTGCTCGATCGAAAGCGGCAAGGCAGCATGGTCGCTTTTCTGCAGCCTGCCGCCGTTCGGCGCAACAGAAACGATCACCACCTCACGCGACTCCTGCCTCGCCTACGCAACCCCGTTTGAGGATTCGTGCAAAGCAGCTTCCAACGCATCGCCAATTGAATCACACAGCGTGTGGGTGAGAAAATCCAACTCCTCCCCGCTCAGCGTGAAAGGCGGCGCGAGCAAAACATGATCGCCGCTTGCACCATCCGCATTACCAGAGCTGGGGTAGCAGATCAAGCCGCGCGCCATCGCACAATCGCGTACGCGCCGATACATCTTCAAGGCGGCAGGAAAGGGTTGCTTGCTCTCCTTGTCGAGAACTAACTCGACAGCGCGCAACAAACCCCGTCCGCGCACATCGCCCACATGCTTTGCCAAGAGCGGACGCGCCGCGATCTCCGCGAGCAGTTTCTCCTGCAAGGCTTTGCCATCGTTCCTCACCTTGCCGAGCAGACCGCGTTCGTCGATAGCACGCTGCACAGCTAATGCGGTTGCGCATACGATCGGATGTCCCATAAAACTGTGTCCATGGCGCAGGATACCTGAGCCCTCGCGTAGCTTCGCTACGATACGCTCGCTCGCCAGCGTGACCCCGATCGGCTGTAAGCCACCGCCTAACCCCTTGGACATTGCCAAAAGATCGGGGGCAATCCCATCTTCTTCGCAAGCGAAACGATAGCCCGTCCGACCGCTGCCACACATGACCTCGTCCAAAATCAACAAAATGCCATGGCGATCGCACACCTCGCGCATCTTCTGCCAATAACCTTGCGCAGGCGGCATGGCGCCCAAGGTGCTGCCGCTCACCGTCTCGGCGGCAAAGGCGATGACATTTTGCGCCCCCAAGGCTTCGATCTTCTTTTCCAACTCTACAGCCAAGCGCGTTGCGTAAGCTTCCTCTTGCTCTTGCTCGTTCTCGCCCGCTTGCCAGCCTCGATAGAGATCGCACGCCGACACCGTCTCCTGCTGCAACAAGATCGCCGCATAAGGCTTGCGACGTTGAGGATTGCTCGCCAGCGACAGCGCGCCCAAGGTGTTGCCATGGTAGCTCTGGCGGCGCGTGATGATCCAACGCCGCGTTGCTCCCTCGCCGCACTCCTGCCAGTATTGGTGCGCCAGCTTGAAGGCTGCCTCCATCGCCTCCGAGCCGCCGCAGCAGAAATAGGCGTAGGAAAGATCGCCCGGCGCACGAGAGCAGAGATAGCTCGCAAGCTGCTCGGCAGCATCGTTGGTGAAAAACGCCGTGTGCGCAAAGTCCAAACGCCTCGCCTGCTCGCACAGAGCCTCTACCACTTCCGAATCGCCGTGTCCCAAGCAGGAGATCGCTGCTCCTCCCGAAGCGTCGAAATAACGACGCTGCTCCGCATCGACGATATGGTTGCCCGTAGCCGACACGGCACAAGGATAGCTATGGCGCAGGTTGCGCTGCAAAACCGCGCTGGAGGCGGAGGAAGCAGCAGAGGCAGTTTGACTCATGTTGCGCTATGTCGTTGATTTCTACGCCGCTGACTTCGCTCTTCGCGTCTGTGCCAGAAGAAAAATGTCGTCAGCAACGCAAGTGCCACCAGCGAGACCCAGTAAGCAGAGGGACGGTTTTCTATGCGTGCCTCCAAGCCCGTCACCCTGTCGCCTTTGAGCATGCCCTTGCCCTCAGCTTCTGGCGAGAGGGAGACGATCGAAAGATGCTCTTCGCCTGCCTGCGTCTCGCGCACAACGCGCACGCCGATTGCGTCCAAGCCCTCGATTGTCTTACCGCCCATCGTCCCCGTCTCGGAGGGCGGAAAGGTGACGAGTCGATAACGCTCGCCGTAATCGGTAAAGCGCGTGACGGCAACGCGCACCTCCCTACCCGCGAAGTCCAGGTCAGCGCGAGCCTCGGTGCTGAGCTCCGCCTGCTGCCAACGCGGATAGACGATCGATAGCACTCCATCAGGACGCAACAAAGCCGCCGCTATCAACAGCAAGAAAGTCATCTCTGCCCATCGCAAGCGTTTGAAAAAGAAACGTTGGGTCGCCGAGGCAAAGCACATGATGGCAAGTAGCGAGGTTATGAAGACGAACAAACCCTGCCACCAACTCTTGATTCCAATCAGGACGATTTCGGTGTTAAAGACAAAGACGAGCGGCAAGATGGCGGTGCGAATTTCGTAGGCGAAAGCCTGTATACCCGTCTTGATGGGATCGGCGCGTGAAATGGCGGCGGCGGCGTAAGCCGCTAATCCTACGGGCGGCGTGACATCCGCCATCAAGCCAAAGTAGAAGACATAGAGGTGGACGACGATGAGGGGCAAGACCAAGCCCGATGCCGCTCCCAGCTCGACCAACACGGGCGCCATCAGCGAGGCTACGACGAGATAGTTCGCCGTCGTCGGCAAACCCAAGCCGAGCAGCAAGCACAAGACCGCCGTGAGGGCGAGCAGGATGTAGATATTGTTGCCGGCAATCGCCTCGACGATGCCGATCAGCGCGTTGTTGAGCCCTGTTGCGCCGACCGATCCGACGACGATTCCCGCGCAGCCGATCGCGATAGAAATGCCCGCCATATTGCGCGCGCCCGCGACCAACCCCGCTCCGATGTCGAGCCCCGCCTCGCGCAAACCTTCGCGCAAAAGCCTCCACATCAACCCGCCTTGCGCTCGCAACGCGGGAGCAAGCCGCTGGCATAGCATAGACAACAACAAAAGCGCGGTTGTCCAAAAGATCGCCAGGGATGGAGTGAAACGCTTCACCAACAACAGATATATCAACAGCAGTATCGGCAAGAGGTGGTGGAGTCCTCCGCGCAACACCTTGAAGAAATGAGGTATCGCCGAGGGTGGCATCGGTCGCAAGTTCAGTTTCATCGATTCCAAGTGCGAAATCCAAAAGAGCGCTATATAGGCGACAAACGCCGGCACGACCGCGTGGTAGATGACCGTCTGATAGCTGATGCCCAACAGCTCTGCCATGATGAAAGCTGCCGCGCCCATAATAGGCGGCATGAGTTGTCCGTTAACCGACGCCGCAACCTCGATCGCTCCCGCCTTGACGGCGGGCAAGCCCACCTGTCGCATGACGGGGATCGTGAAAGTTCCCGTCGTGACGGTGTTGGCGATGGAAGAGCCTGAAATCATTCCCGTCATACCCGATGCCAAGATCGAGGCTTTCGCAGGTCCGCCGCGATACTTGCCGACGCACGCGAAAGCCAAATCCAAAAAAAACTTTCCGCCGCCCGCGCGGTTCAACAACGCGCCGAACAACACGAACATAAAGACAAAGCTGGTCGCAACATCCAACGGAATGCCGAAGACAACCTCGCCGCCGAACCAGTAGTATCCGATCAGACGCTCGAAGGACAAGCCGCGATGCGCGATCAAGTCGGGCATCGATTGTCCATACAGCGCATAGACGATGAAGGACGCAGACACAATCACCAACGCTAAACCAATCGCTCGGCGAGTCGCCTCCAGCAGCAGCAGCAAGCCGACAAAGCCGATGACGAGCTCGACAGGAAATTCTCCTTCCCCAAAAGGCAGGCGGAGTAAAATTCCCGTGCGCTCGACCAGCGCATCGTAGGCAAAAACAATATAAAGGCAAGAGCCAATCGCAAGCACAAGCAGCAGCACTCCCAGCCAAGCGTCGAAACGCGGCGGACCTCCCTTACGCGCACACCAGCGGTTCAACATAGGATAACTCAAAAAAACCAAGGCGAAGGCAAACGCCAAGTGGATCGCACGCGCGGGAACGCCGTGAATAATTCCAAAATTCAGGACGAAGGGCAGAGGAGAGGCGATCCAAATCTGAAACAACGACCAACACGCCGCCGTCAAGGCGAACATCTTGCCCCAGCCTCCGTCCAAGCGTCTGCCGCCCTCAGCGAAACGCTCGTTCAGAGAATCAGCGGAAGAAGGCAAGGAAGAAGGCGAGGAAGAAGACGATCGAGACATGGTGCACTCTGCTAGGGGATAAATTTTCCTTGGAGATAAATTCCCCTTGGGGATAAGGAGGAGGTTAGATTGGCTTACATCCAACCTTTTTCTTTGTAGTACCTGACTGCTCCTTTGTGTAGCGGTGCGGACAGTCCTTCGCTGATCATAGTCTTGGGGTCAAGGTGCTTGAGGGAGGGGTGCAGTTTTTTGAAGTTCTCAAGATTTTCGAAGACGGCACGCACCACCTCATAGACGGTAACATCGCTGGTGCGCCCGCTAGTAACGAAGGTCGCCTTCGGGCCGAAGGTACGTACATCGCTTTTCGTCGTCTTGTAGGTGCTCTTCGGGATCGTCGTGAAAGTGTAGTAGGGTCTTTTTTCCACCAGCTTATCGATGAGCGATGATGCCAGAGGAATGATTCTCGCTCCGCAGCCGTTGGCAGCCTGAGCCACCCCTGCGTTCGGCACGCCGACGATGTAGCCGAAGGCATCGATCTTTCCATCGCACATAGCTTGCGACTGCTCTGACGAGGGGAGCTCGCTCGCCTGCTTGAAGTCATCCTTGGAGGTATTGTGGATTTTCATCAAAACCTCCATCGTGCTGCGCTGACCGGAACCTGGGTTTCCGATGTTGACGCGCTTGCCTCTCAGTTCGTCCCAACTTCGGATGCCCGATGCTCCGCCGACCAAGAGTTGGAAGGGCTCGGCATGCAGGGAGAATACGGCTCTCAAGTCTTTGAAGCGCTTACCCTCGAACTTGGAAGTAGCGTAGTAGGCGTGGTATTGCCAGTCGGACTGAACGATGGCGAAATCGAGCGTGCCGACTTGGATCTGAGCGATGTTGTAGATCGAGCCTGCGGTCGAGGGCGCCGAGCAACGCAATTCGTTTTGGCGTTCTTCGTCGCGTCCTTCGGCGGCGGCTCCGTCAACTAGGCGACAGATGGCGTTGCCGACGACGAAGTAGGTGCCCGTGGGACCGCCTGTGCCGATGGAGATGAACTTGCTTGTAGCCGTCGCTGAAGATGGAGTTGCCGCAAGCAGGGAGAGGCTAGCGATGACACCGAGCGTGAAACGAGCCAGAGTTTTGGACACGGTTTGGAGCAGAATTTGGGACAGTGACATGAAAAGTCTCCTCAAGGGGAATTTATCCCCAAAATGCTTCCTGTATTGGTGAGCGGAGAAGATTCTCGAAGCTCAGGGTTTGTTCTAGCGACAAGCCACGCAGGAGTCAAGACTCGATTAAAATTTGTGCCCCGCCAATTTCAATCTCTGGAGCAGAGAGCAAGGAGCAGGGAGGAGGGCTTGCCGCACCCTCCCCCCTGTCATCCCTGATTGAGGTTTGTTACATCATCCCTTTTTCTTTGTAGTACTTGACCGCTCCTCTGTGCAGTGGTGCGGAAAGTCCTTCGGTGATCATGGCCTTGGGGTCAAGATGCTTGAAGGCGGGATGCAGTTTTTTGAAGTCCTCAAGATTTTCGAAGACGGCACGCACCACCTCGTAGACGGCAGCATCGCTGGTGCGTCGGCTAGTAACGAATGTCGCCTTCGGTCCGAAGGTACGTACATCCTTCTTCGTCGTCTTGTAGGTACCTTTCGGTATCGTCGCGAAGGCGTAGTATGCATTGTCTGCCACCAGCTTCTGGATAGGAGCTGTCGTCAGAGAAATGATTTTCGCGCCGCAACCGTCGGTAGCCTGAGCCACCCCTGCGTTAGGCACACCGACGGTGTAGCCGTATGCATCGATCTTGCCGTCGCACAGGGCTTGCGATTGCTCTGACGAGGTGAGTTCGGTTGTTTGCTTGAAGTCATCCTTGGAGGTATTGTGGATTTTCATCAAAACCTCCATCGTGCCGCGCTGACCGGAACCTGGGTTGCCGATGTTGACGCGCTTACCTTTCAGCCCGTCCCAGTCTTTGATACGAGACTTCTTGCCGACCAAGATTTGGAAGGGTTCGGGATGCACCGAGAAGACGGCTCTCAAGTCTTTGAAGCGTTTGCCCTTGAACTTGGAGGTGCCGTTGTAGGCGTGGTATTGCCAGTCGGACTGAGCGACGCCGAAATCGAGCGCGCCGGCTCGAATCTGACCGATGTTGTAGGTCGAGCCTGCGGTCGAGGGTGCGGAACAACGCAATCCGTGCTTACGTCCTTTCTTGCGTCCTTCGGCGGCTTCTTTGTGAACCATGCGACAGATGGCGTTTCCCGTGACGAAGTAGACGCCGGTGGGACCGCCTGTGCCGATGGCGATGAACTTGCTCGCCGCCGTCGATGAGGACGGGGTAGCGGCAAGCAGGGAAAGGCTAGCGATTACGCCGAGCGTACAACGAGCCAGAGTTTTGGACAGTGACATGAAAAGTCTCCTTAGTGATGCGTCCTTAAGTTGCGGGAGGAGAAGATCCTCTCCGCTTGAGGATTGTTCTAGCAACGCAGCGCGAAGGAGTCAAGGAGCGATTTTGACGACGACATACACCACCTCAACCTTATAACTCGCAAGATGCTCAAAAGTGCGAAACTGAAACCGAACGCAGCAGAAGTTGCGCGCGTCTCGCCTTGAGGGCTACCTATTGAAAAACCCTGATAAATCCTCTATCTTTGCAGCTCTGGGGTTGCAAAAGTCATGGCGTTCGTGCGGGCGCGAACGAGACATGTCCGCTACTCGTCAAACGCCCCTCTTCCAACCCTATCGTTTGGGCTATCGCTTGACATCGACCGCCGTGCGCGTCAAGTCGTTGACCGTTTGCAGCGTCAAGGATGCCAAATTATAGGCACTCTGCGTCTCGATCATACGGGCAAACTCCTCGCCCAAGGTCACCGTCGAGGATTCCAACTGCCCCGAAAAAACACGCGCTCGACGTGTCTCCAACAAATCATAGTAGGTCACATCTCCGCTCCCCTCGGTCGGACGAAATCTTGTTCCATCCTCGGCGTTGAACGAATCGGGGTTCACCAAGTCGGCAATCGCTATCTGCGCAATCGCACGCCGATCGCCATTAGAAAAAGAACCCTCGATCAAGCCGTGCTCCGAAATGCTCCACTCGTCCAGCAAGCCGCCCACAACGCCATCGACAGAAGCGCTAACAACCTGCCCTCCGCCGCCATATGAACGCACAGTCGCCAAGTCCACACGAACATTGATTCCGCCTCCCAAACCCTCCCCTTGCAAGACAAGAACCTCATCCTCAACAAGGGTATCGCCAACTCCTTCCAACGAGGCTAATCGACCCTCGTCGTCGAAACGAAGGATCGCCTCGTTCAGCACGACATTTCCCTCCGAGCGCGTCGCACGTAGCAGCCAAGCATTCGCCTCCCCCTCAAGCGCGCTGTAACGAAACAAGACCGTGTTCTCTTCCCCGCCTCCGTCGATAACAGCCAGCTTATGCTCTAGGTCTCGCACCTGCTGAAAGCCGTCATTTACATCCAAAACAACATCCACCAAGCCCTCGTTCGAAGGCGAGCCTTGAACTGAGAGCGTCTCCGACAAAAGGATTCGATCTAGGGTGGCATCCGACTTGGTCGGAAATGCGAAGGCATCGTTGACGCTCCACCCCAACACATAGTTTCCAAACGCATCGCCCAAAAAGTTGTTCGCTCCCACAGGCGCGGCATCGTCGAACAAGGGCTCAAAGCTGCCGTTGCGCGTGTAGGTCACATCTCCCGCAGCATTTTGCAAGGTGAAAAAGCCCTCGCCTTGGATCGCCAAGTCCAACCTGCGCCCCGTCACGATGGGAGTGCCTTGACGCGAAAGATCGGAACGCTCGTAAGTCTGCAGCCCGTGTCGACCGCGCAGTTTTGTCTCGACGCTTTGTGCCTCCGCCAACAAAGGGCGGAACTGCGAGATGCTACCCTTACTGCCGGGCGTGTTCACATTGGCGATGTTGTGCGATATCACCGCCATCGAATCCGAGTGCGCAGCGACAGCTGCTGAAGGCAAGGCGAAAAGAGATAAAACCATATAAAATCCTCCGAAACTTTCTTGCGAAATTTTCTTGCAACTCCCCCTATGTTGCTCCTGTAATGCTATGGTATGCAAGAACGATGCCATCCGCGCCTCCTAGTCCCATGCTCATACCCTTGCCCATATCCTTGCCCATATCCTTGCCCATTTTCTTTTTCTATTTCCCATGCGCGTAGTATCTTTCTGTGGCTTTCTTGTTTTTGTAGCTTTTTTGTTGCTCGCGCTGATGGCGCTCGGCGCGGCGACACGTCTTACCGACTCAGGGCTTTCGATGACGACTTGGCAACCGCTCGGCGAGTTGCCTCCTCTCGACTTGCAAGCGTGGCAGCAGACCTTCCGCCACTACCAGCAATCGCCTGAGGGACAGAGCGTCAACCGAGGCATCTCGCTCGAAGAATTCCAACGCATCTATTGGTGGGAATGGGCGCATCGTTCGCTCGCGAGGGGGATTGCTCTTTTATTGCTCGGATTGCTATTGTTGCAAGTTTTGCTCAAGAATAGAGACCGCGCTCTTTTTCTGTGTTCGCTGCTGGTACTTGTAGCTTTGCAGGGATTTTTGGGCTGGGGGATGGTAAAAAGCGGCTTGAGAGAAGTTGCGCGCGTCTCGCCTTATTTTCTGGCGGCGCATCTTTTATTGGCGCTGCTGCTGCTACTGGCGGTGATGCGGAGGCTGTTTCACGAGCAGTTTTGGCAACCAAGGATTTTTGTCTCGCGCCCTGTTCGAGTGGCAGTTTTTTCAGTCGCGCTGCTTTCGGGGTTGACCTTTCTTATGGGAGGGTTTGTTGCGGGCTTGAAGGCGGGATTGCTTCACAACGATTGGCCTTTGATGTCGGGCAGTTTTATTCCTTCGGATTACGCTCTTTTGCATCCTTGGTGGAGGAATGCCTTAGAAAATCCGAGCGCGGTTCAGTTTGAGCATCGTTTTTTAGCGTTGCTTTTGTTGTTGGGTTGCGTTGGATTGTTTTGGAAGTTTTGGCGGAGTCGTGTTCGTCTAGACGGGCATGTGAGGCTTCTTTTGTTTTTGCCGTTATTGCAGGTTTTTTTGGGAGGCTTGGTTTTACGGTTGCATGTTCCTGTTTTTTTGGGTGTTGTGCATCATATTCTGGGAGTTTGTCTTGTGGTCTCTTTGTTTGTGTTGAGCTGGCGTCTGGAGTCAGATGGGGGTTGACGAACAGGGAGGAGTGTTTTAGTGTGTTTTTGTCTGCTTTCGTCCCCATCGTCTAGAGGCCTAGGACACCGGCCTTTCACGCCGGCAACACGGGTTCGAATCCCGTTGGGGACGCGCATACACCTAACAGAGCAAAAAGTCAGGGTTGTTGTCAGGGGGACTTAAGGATGCGAATTTGGAACACCAACTTGCGAAAAAGGACTTAACTTTGCGAGAAATTATCGCTAACCCCTTGAAAAATAACGATAGTGAAAAATTAATCGATTCTCTGTTTTTGCAACATCCGTTTTCGATTCTGCAATAATTCTCATCTTTATCTTCCAAAAAAGAAGACGAGGCGAAAAATCATCTCTCGACAGAGAGACAAAGAAAAAAATCGCAAAAAAGTTGACATTCGCGTGTTTCTTTCGCATGATGGGATATATCCTTTATCAACCCCTTATGTCAAGGAGGAAACGATTATGACAAAAGGAAAAGGCGGGGGCAAAGGTGGAGGCGATAGCGCAGGCTACCCATCAACAACAGGAAACCCTTCCGGCGGCGGAAGAGACAACGACTAACAAGGCGAGAGACGGTGTCTCTCGGCTTATTCGAAGAAGGCTCGCTCTCCGTCAAGGAGACGAGCCTTCTTTACTTTTAGCCACGAGCAGGGCTTATCCGTTTCAGATTCTGTAGGGATTTTTCTTTTCTTTGGAAAAAGCGGTGTTCAGAGGAGGCATAAAGGGGATTTTCCTCAACGTCTCAAGCGTGATATGTTCTGAACCAGTCCGAATCGCATGCTCAACTGCTAGGGACATGAAATCCGTCCCATGCCCCACAAGACCGTTCGTGCGACTGTGGATTTTCTCCACCAGCTGATCGTCCTTGAAGTCAGCGTCAATAATGCCTCGAAAGTAACGAGAGCCTCGAAATTTTGCGATCTTGTATCTTGAAAAAAATCCCTGAAATCGTCGTCGAGGCAGAAAGGGCAAAAAACAAAAATCGTCATTTTGGCGGAGAAAATGCTCCGTTTTGCGCTCTACTAGAGAGGGAAGCGAGATGAAAAAAGGACGCGAATCGATCTTTGCTTTCTGCGTTTGATGAACGATGGCTATTTTTCGGGGGAAAACGCAATGTGCGCCAAGAGGAGACAATTGACAGGAAGGCTCGCTCTCCGTCCAAAGGTGCTCACTGGAGACGCGCTCAAAAGGAAGTGCGGCTTGCCGAGGGGGAGGAGGCTTTGTGCTTCCTCAATATTTGCCTTTCCTCAAGCTAGGCTCAAGGCTGGAACTCAAAGGGTGTGCCAGAATTCGTTCGCGTCTGCCACTTCGGTAAAGTTGTTCCCGCTACCGTATTCGATGTTGATCGTAAATGCCGAGTTGCCCGTTCCTGTTCCGGCATTGCTGTCGTAGGCATTGACGATCGTTATTTTGTCATCGATACCATCGGCGGCGTCCTTGTCTATGGTGATTTCAAGATTGTTACCGACTCTGGCAAAGTTCGATGTGTCGGCGAAATCCTCAGCTGTGTAAGAAGCCCCATCGAAGCGCAAGGTCATAACTTCTGACGCTGTATCGACGACCGTGTCTGTGCCGCTGCCGACAGAAAAGACATAGGTATCTACCCCTGCGCCACCTACAACCCTGTCTGCACCTGCTCCACCTTCCAAGATGTCGTTACCATCGCCGCCGAAGAGCCTATCTGCTCCAACCCCGCCTGTAAGCGTGTCGTTACCATCGCCGCCGATAAGCAGGTCGTTACCCGCACCGCCTGTAAGCATGTCGTTGCCCGCATAACCGCGGAGATCGTCGTTGCCTCCATCGCCTACGAAGATATCGTCCCCTTCCAAGCCGAGCATCAGGTCTGCCTTGTCGTCGGCAGCTGCCTCGATCGTGCCGCCTGCGGCTACCGCCAACGAAAGTCTCCCCAAGTCCGTGTTCTCAGAACCGTATTGTATGCTGAAATTACCATCGGCATAGTTCTCAATCGTAACAGAGTTTTCGCCGAACGTGATCTGCACATTCTCGTTATTCAAGCCCACACGCAAGAAACTGAGATCGCCGAAACCCGTCGCCTGCCTGAATTGCAGATTGCCGCCGTCCGTATCGCCCTGAATAGTGTCCTCGCCAAAGCTACCCGCAAAGATATAATTGTCCGTGCCTGATCCTCCTTGCAGAAAGTCGTTGCCCAAGCCGCCAACGAGGATGTCTGCGCCATCACCACCGTTGAGCGTATCAACGCCATCGCCACCGACAAGCCTGTCATCGCCCCCGTTGCCTTTCAGAGTGTTGTCTGCCGTATCGCCTATAAGCGCGTCTTTGTGTGCCGAGCCCTCAAGGTTTTCGATACCAACAAGAATATCGCCTTCAGCATCGCTGCCAGAAGCACTGCCACTCAACAAATTGACGACAACGCCATTCGCTGCTCCTGCGTAGCTGGCGGTGTCTACTCCCGCGCCGCCGAAGAGCCTGTCGTTACCCCCACCACCGACAAGCGTATCATCGCCATCGCGTCCGACAAGAACATTGGCTTCCGCGTTGCCTGTAAGCGTATCTTTGTAGTCCGAGCCTACAAGGTTCTCGATATCAAAAAGAACATCGCCCTCGGCATGCTCTCCCGTATTCGTAGCACCCGCAACTAGACTGACCTTAACGCCTTCTCCGTTAGTATCCTCGTCCCCCGAACTCGCGTAGCTCGCGGTGTCTAGCCCATCGCCTCCTTCCAGCCTGTCTGCGCCCGCACCACCTTCCAGCCTGTTGGCTTCCGCGTTGCCTGTAAGCGTGTCTCCGAACGCCGAGCCGCGAAGGTTTTCGATACCAGCAAAAGTGTCGCCCACGACATGCTCTCCTGTGTTAGTAGCACCCGCAACTAGACTGACAGTAACACCTACCCCATTTGCGCCCTCTGTCGCGCGCTCGTAGCTTGCGGTGTCTGTGCCCACACCCCCAACGAACCTGTCTGCGCCCGCACCACCTTCCAAGATGTCGTCGCCCGCGCCGCCGAAGAGCCTGTCATCGCCCGCACCACCTTCCAAGATGTCGTTACCCGCGCCGCCGAAGAGCCTGTCATCACCCGCGAGACCTTTCAGGGTGTTGTCTGCCGTGTCGCCTGTAAGCGTGTCTTTGTGTGCCGAGCCCTCAAGGTTTTCTATACCAACAAGAATATCACCTTCAGCATCGTTGCCTGTAGCACTGCCTGCTAACAAATTGACGACAACGCCTGCCCCATCTGTGTCACCCGCTGAGCCCGCGTAGCTGGCGGTGTCCGAGCCCTCGCCACCTACAACCCTGTCTGCGCCTGCTCCACCTTCCAAGATGTCGTTACCCGCGCCGCCGACGAGCCTATCATCGCCAACCCCGCCTGTAAGCGCGTCGTTACCCGCGCTGCCGAATAGCCTATCATCGCCAACCCCGCCTGTAAGCGTGTCGTTACCATCGCCGCCGATGAGCAGGTCGTTACCCGCACCGCCTGTAAGGATATCGTTGCCCGCATAGCCGTAGAGATGATCAGCACCTTCCTTACCATCAAGGGTATCCACCTCTGCCGAACCGACTATCAGGTCTGCCTTGTCATCGGCAGCTGCTTCGAGCGTGCCGCCTGCGGCTAACGCCGACGAAAGCCTCCCCAACTCCGTATTTCCAGAACCATATTGTATGCTGAATTTACCATCGGCATAGTTCTCAATCGTAACAGAGTTTTCGCCGAACGTGATCTGCACATTCTCGTTATTCGAGCCCACACGCAAGAAAATAAGATCGCCTAACTCTGCCGCCTGCCTGAATTGCAGATTGCCGCCATCCGTATCGCCCTGAATAGTGTCCTCGCCAAAACTACCCGCAAAGACATAGATGTCCGTGCCTGCTCCTCCTTGCAGGAAGTCGTTGCCCAAGCCGCCAACGAGGATGTCTGCTCCATCACCACCGTTGAGCGTATCAACGCCATCACCACCGACAAGCCTGTCATCGCCCGCGTTGCCTTTCAGAGTGTTGTCTGCCGTATCGCCTATAAGCGCGTCTTTGTGTGCCGAGCCCTCAAGGTTTTCGATACCAACAAGAATATCACCTTCAGCATCGCTGCCAGAAGCGCTGCCACTAAACAAATTGACGACAACACCATTCGCTGCTCCTGCGTAGCTGGCGGTGTCTACTCCCGCGCCGCCAACGAGCCTGTCGTTACCCCCGCCACCGACAAGCGTATCATCGCCATCGCGTCCGACAAGAACATTGGCTTCCGCGTTGCCTGTAAGCGTATCTTTGTAGTCTGATCCTACAAGGTTCTCGATATCAAAAAGAACATCGCCCTCGGCATGCTCTCCTGTGTTCGCAGCACCCGCAACTAGACTGACCTTAACGCCTTCTCCATTAGTATCCTCGTCCCCCGAACTCGCGTAGCTCGCGGTGTCTAGCCCATCGCCTCCTTCCAGCCTGTCTGCGCCCGCACCACCTTCCAGCCTGTTGGCTTCCGCGTTGCCTGTAAGCGTGTCTATGAACGCCGAGCCGCGAAGGTTTTCGATACCAACAAAAGTATCCCCTTCGGCATGCTCGCCTGAACCCGTGCCAGCATGCAAGTTGACCGTAACGCCGAATCCGTCCCCGCTCGCATCCCCTGAACCCTCGTAGCTTGCGGTGTCTGTACCCACACCCCCAACGAGCCTGTCTGCGCCCGCACCACCTTCCAAGATGTCGTCGCCCACACCCCCAACGAGCCTGTCTGCGCCCGCACCACCTTCCAAGATGTCGTCGCCCGCGCCGCCGAAGAGCCTGTCATCGCCCGCGTTGCCTTTCAGGGTGTTGGCTACTGTGTCGCCTATAAGCGTGTCTTTGTGTGCCGAGCCCTCAAGGTTTTCTATACCAACAAGAATATCACCTTCAGCATCGTTGCCAGTAACACTGCTAGTCAACAAATTGACGACAACGCCTGCCCCATCTGTGTCACCCGCTGAGCCCGCGTAGCTTGCCGTGTCTAGCCCCTCGCCACCTACAATCCTGTCTGCGCTTGCTCCACCTTCCAAGATGTCGTTACCATCGCCGCCGAAGAGTCTATCTGCTCCAACCCCGCCTGTAAGCGTGTCTATACCATCGCCGCCGATAAGCAGGTCGTTGCCCGCACCGCCTGTAAGCATGTCGTTGCCCGCATAACCGCGGAGATCATCGTTGCCTCCATAGCCTACGAAGATGTCGTCCCCTTCCAAACCGAGCATCAGGTCTGCCTTGTCATCGGCAGGTGCTTCGATCGTGCCGCCTGCGGCTAACGCCAACGAAAGCCTCCCCAAGTCCGTGTTCTCAGAACCATATTGTATGCTGAATTTACCATCGGCATAGTTCTCAATCGTAACAGAGTTCGCGCCAGAGTTTGCACTTTGCACGATCTTCATATTCGAACCAACACGCAAGAAACTGAAATCGCCGAAACCCGTCGCCTGCTTGAATTGCAGATTGCCGCCGTCCGTATCGCCCTGAATAGTGTCCTCGCCAAAACTACCGGCAAAGATATAGGTGTCCGTGCCTGTTCCTCCCCGCAGGAAGTCGTTGCCCAAGCCGCCGACGAGCGTGTCTATGCCATCGCCGCCTATCAGTGTATCGATGCCTACACCGCCGACGAGCCTGTCTTCACCATCGCCGCCCTCAAGCGTGTCGTCACCCAAACCTCCAACGAGCAGGTCGTTACCCGCGAAACCTTTCAGCGTATCGTCACCCGCCAAGCCATACATCAAGTCTGCTTCGCCAGTGCCGCGAACGAACGCATCGTCAGCATTCACGTCTTCGCTATTGTCATCGCCATCCGTGCCAACAGACAACTTGCCCAAATCTATATTCTCAACACCATACTGCAGGCTGTAGCGACCATCGGCATAGGCAGCTTTCAGAATCTTCACAGTGCCGCCGCCGCCCGCGACGAGCACATTGCCGCTACCGTCTGTCGAGAAAGTGAAATCACCTAGACCTGTCGCCTGCTTGAATTGCAGATTGCCACCGTCCATATCGACTGCGATCGTGTCGGTGCCATAACTACCCGCAAAGATATAGTTGTCTGCGCCATATCCTCCCTGCAGGAAGTCGTTGCCACCATTGCCGACGAGCGTGTCGCCGCCCGTATCACCTATAAGCGTATCAACGCCTACGCCGCCGACAAGCCTGTCTGCGCCCGCGCCGCCCTCAAGCCTGTCGTTGCCCGCGCCGCCAACGAGGATGTCGTCGCCCCTATCACCTATAAGCGTATCAACGCCATCGCCGCCGACAAGCCTGTCGTTGCCTGACCCACCCTCAAGCCTGTCGTTGCCCGCGCCGCCGAAGAGCCTGTCATCGCCCGCGTTGCCTTTCAGGGTGTTGGCTGCCGTGTCGCCTATAAGCGTGTCTTTGTGTGCCGAGCCCTCAAGGTTCTCTATACCAACAAGAACATCACCTTCAGCATCGTTGCCTGTAGCACTGCCTGCTAACAAATTGATGACAACGCCTGCCCCATCTGTGTCTGTTGAGCCCGCGTAGCTGGCGGTGTCTAATCCTGCGCCACCTACAACCCTGTCTGCGCCTGCTCCACCTTCCAAGATGTCGTTACCCGCACCGCCGATAAGCAGGTCGTTGCCCGCACCGCCTGTAAGCCTGTCGTTGCCCGCATAACCGCGGAGATCATCGTTGCCTCCATAGCCTACGAAGATATCGTCCCCTTCCAAACCGAGCATCAGGTCTGCCTTGTCGTCAGCAGGTGCTTCGATCGTGCCGCCTGCGGCTAACGCCAACGAAAGCCTCCCCAAGTCCGTGTTCTCAGAACCATATTGTATGCTGAATTTACCATCGGCATAGTTCTCAATCGTAACAGAGTTCGCACCTTGCACGATCTTCATATTCGAACCAACACGCGAGAAAATGAGATCGCCGAAACCCGTCGCCTGCTTGAATTGCAGATTGCCGCCGTCCGTATCACCCTGAATAGTGTCCTCGCCAAAACTACCGGCAAAGATATAATTGTCCGTGCCTGTTCCCCCCCGCAGGAAGTCGTTGCCCAAGCCGCCGACGAGCGTGTCTATGCCATCGCCGCCTATCAGCGTATCGATGCCTACACCGCCGACGAGCCTGTCTTCACCATCGCCGCCCTCAAGCCTGTCGTCACCCAAACCTCCAACGAGCAAGTCGTTACCCGCGAGACCTTTCAGCGTATCGTCACCCGCCAAGCCATACATCAAGTCTGCTTCGCCAGTGCCGCGAACGAACGCATCGTCAGCATTCGCGTCTTCGTTATTGTCATTGCCATCCGTGCCAACAGACAATTTGCCCAAATCTATATTCTCAACACCATACTGTAGGCTGTAGCGACCATCGGCATAGGTAGCTTTCAGAATCTTCACCGTGCCGCCGCCGCCCGCTACGAGCACATTGCCGCTACCGTCTGTCGATAAAGTGAAATCACCAAGACCTGTCGCCTGCTTGAATTGCAGATTGCCACCGTCCGTATCGACTGCGATCGTGTCGGTGCCATAACTACCCACAAAGATATAGTTGTCTGTGCCATCTCCTCCCTGCAAGAAGTCGTCGCCCAAGCCACCAACGAGCGTGTCTACGCCATCGCCACCTGTCAGCGTATCAACGCCTACGCCGCCGACGAGCGTGTCGTCGCCCGCATCACCTATAAGCGTATCAACGCCATCGCCGCCGACGAGCCTGTCTGCACCCTCGCCGCCCTCAAGCCTGTCGTTGCCCGCGCCGCCGAAGAGCCTGTCATCGCCCGCGTTGCCTTTCAGAGTGTTGTCTGCCGTGTCGCCTGTAAGCGTGTCTTTGTGTGCCGAGCCCTCAAGGTTCTCTATACCAACAAGAACATCACCTTCAGCATCGTTACCTGTAACACTGCCTGCTAACAAATTGACGACAACGCCTGCCCCATCTGTGTCTGTTGAGCCCGCGTAGCTGGCGGTGTCTAATCCTGCGCCACCTACAACCCTGTCTGCGCCTGCTCCACCTTCCAAGATGTCGTTACCATCGCCGCCGAAGAGCCTATCTGCGCCAACCCCGCCTGTAAGCGTGTCTATACCATCGCCGCCGATGAGCAGGTCGTTGCCCGCACCGCCTGTAAGCATGTCGTTGCCCGCATAACCGCGGAGATCATCGTTGCCTCCATAGCCTACGAAGATGTCGTCCCCTTCCAAACCGAGCATCAGGTCTGCCTTGTCATCGGCAGGTGCTTCGATCGTGCCGCCTGCGGCTAACGCCAACGAAAGCCTCCCCAAGTCCGTGTTCTCAGAACCATATTGTATGCTGAATTTACCATCGGCATAGTTCTCAATCGTAACAGAGTTCGCGCCTTGCACGATCTTCATATTCGAACCAACACGCGAGAAAATGAGATCGCCGAAACCCGTCGCCTGCTTGAATTGCAGATTGCCGCCGTCCGTATCGCCCTGAATAGTGTCCTCGCCAAAACTACCGGCAAAGACATAGATGTCCGTGCCTGCTCCTCCCCGCAGGAAGTCGTTGCCCAAGCCGCCGACGAGCGTGTCTATGCCATCGCCGCCTATCAGCGTATCGATGCCTACACCGCCGACGAGCCTGTCTTCACCATCGCCGCCCTCAAGCCTGTCGTCACCCAAACCTCCAACGAGCAAGTCGTTACCCGCGAGACCTTTCAGCGTATCGTCACCCGCCAAGCCATACATCAAGTCTGCTTCGCCAGTGCCGCGAACGAACGCATCGTCAGCATTCACGTCTTCGTTATTGTCATTGCCATCCGTGCCAACAGACAACTTGCCCAAATCTATATTCTCAACACCATACTGCAGGCTGTAGCGACCATCGGCATAGGCAGCTTTCAGAATCTTCACAGTGCCGCCGCCGCCCGCGACGAGCACATTGCCGCTACCGTCTGTCGATAAAGTGAAATCACCAAGACCCGTCGCCTGCTTGAATTGCAGATTGCCACCGTCCGTATCGACTGCGATCGTGTCGGTGCCATAACTACCCGCAAAGATATAGTTGTCTGTGCCATCTCCTCCCTGCAAGAAGTCGTCGCCCAAGCCACCTATAAGCGTGTCGTCGCCCGCATCACCTATAAGCGTATCAACGCCATCGCCGCCGACGAGCCTGTCTGCGCCATCGCCGCCCTCAAGCCTGTCGTTGCCCGCGCCACCAACTAGCCTGTCATCGCCCGCGTTGCCTTGCAGAGTGTTGTCTGCCGTGTCGCCTGTAAGTATGTCTTTGTGTGCCGAGCCCTCAAGGTTCTCTATACCAACAAGAATATCACCTTCAGCATCGTTACCTGTAACACTGCTAGTCAACAAATTGACAACAACGCCTGCCCCATCTGTGTCACCCGCTGAGCCCGCGTAGCTTGCCGTGTCTAGCCCCTCGCCACCTACAACCCTGTCTGCGCCTGCTCCACCTTCCAAGATGTCGTTCCCCGCGCCGCCGAAGAGCCTATCTGCTCCAACCCCGCCTGTAAGCGTGTCTATGCCATCGCCGCCGATGAGCAGGTCGTTGCCCGCACCGCCTGTAAGCCTGTCGTTGCCCGCATAACCGCGGAGATCATCGTTGCCTCCATAGCCTACGAAGATATCGTCCCCTTCCAAACCGAGCATCAAGTCTGCCTTGTCATCGGCAGGTGCTTCGATCGTGCCGCCTGCGGCTAACGCCAACGAAAGCCTCCCCAACTCCGTGTTCTCAGAACCATATTGTATGCTGAATTTACCATCGGCATAGTTCTCAATCGTCACAGAGTTTGCACCTTGTGTGATCTGCACATTCTCGTTATTCTCGCCAACACGCGAGAAACTGAAATCGCCGAAACCCGTCGCACCTTTGAATTGCAGATTGCCGCCGTCCGTATCGCCCTGAATAGTGTCCTCGCCGAAATTGCCTCCAAAGACATAGACGTCCGTGCCTGTTCCACCACGCAGGAAGTCGTTGCCCAAGCCGCCGACGAGCGTGTCTACACCATCGCCACCTGTCAGAGTATCAACACCGCCAAAGCCCAAAAGTAAGTTTTCATCGGCAGTGCCTGTAAAGGTTTCTGCGCCACTCGTTCCGTAATAGAGTTTCCCCAGCGCCACCTCATTGCCAGCGTCTCCGTAGGAGATGCTGAATTTACCATTTTCATAGTCCTCAATCGTCACAGAGTTTGCACTTTGCGTGATCTTCATATTCTCACCAACGCGCGAGAAACGGAGATCGCCTCGACTTGTCGCATCTTTGAATAGCAGCGTGCCGCCGTCCGTATCGCCTCGGATGATGTCTGCGCCGTAATCGCCCGCGAATACATAGGTGTCCGTACCCGCGCCGCCTATAAGCGTATCATCGCCCGCGCCGCCTGTAAGCGTATCATCGCCATCTCCACCATCAAGCTCGTCGTTGCCCGCAGCTCCGTAGAGACGGTCGTTCTCGCCAAGCCCTCGAAGGGTGTCGCGACCTATCGTTCCCACCATAACGTCTTTGGCATCATCACCCAAGGCGGTCTCGGTGGTATCGGCGGTCGCCACGCCTTCGCCATCCACTATCATGAGCGCGCCTAGCGCTGTGTCGCTCGCGCCGTGGGCTACGCTGTAGGTAGCAGCGCCCTGAGCAGAGGGCAGAATCACCACAACGTCTACTCCGACCCTAGCAATCACATTGCCGTTAGGCGCGCGAGAGAATTCGAGATCGCTCGCTTTCAACGCACCTTGGAATTGAAGTTCGCCGCCGTCCGTATCGTCTACGATGATATCTCTGCCGCCGCCGCTTTCAAAAACATACTTGTCCGAGCCCAAGCCGCCGAAGAGCCTATCTGCGCCAACCCCGCCTTTCAGCGTGTCATTGCCATCGCCGCCGATGAGCCTATCGTTGCCCGCACCGCCTGTAAGCATGTCGTTGCCCGCATAACCGCGGAGATCATCGTTGCCTCCATCGCCTACGAAGATGTCGTCGCCTGCCAAGCCGAGCATCAGGTCTGCCTTGTCATCGGCAGCTGCCTCGATCATGCCGCCTGCGGCTGCCGCCAACGAAAGTCTCCCCAAGTCCGTGTTATCAGAACCATATTGTATGCTGAATTTACCATCGACATAGTTCTCAATCGTCACAGAGTTTACACCTTGCGTGATCTTAACATTCTCGTTATTCAAACCCACACGCGAGAAAATAAGATCGTCTAAACCCGTCGCACCTTTGAATTGTAGATTGCCGCCGTCCGCATCGCCCTGAATAGTGTCCTCGCCAAAACTACCCGCAAAGATATAATTGTCCGCGCCTGCTCCTCCCCGCAGGAAGTCGTCGCCCAAGCCACCAACGAGCGTGTCTACACCAGCGCCACCTGTCAGCGTATCAACGCCACCGCCGCCGAAAAGCCGATCGTTCCCCGCGCCGCCGTCGATCCTGTCATCGCCTCCATTGCCTACGAGGATGTCGTCGCCTCCCAAGCCTTTGAGCCAGTCTTGCTCATCATCGGCGTTTGCCCTCAGCGCTCCGCCTTCCTGTGTCGCAACAGCAAGCCTGCCCAGCGAGGTATCGCCAGTGCCGTATTGCAAAACATAATTGCCGTTGGCAAAACCTCCGATAGCAACCGAATCACTACCAACCCCTAGGGTCACAAGATCGCCGACACGCGAGAAGGAGAAGGCATCGCCATTCGTTGCTGCTTTGAATTGAAGTGCGCCGCCGTCCGTATCGCCTCGAATAATGTCCGCACCGTGCCCTGCCTCAAAAACATACTCGTCTGCGCCCAAGCCCCCAACGAGAATGTCGTTATCCGCGCCGCCCTCAAGCGTATCCGCACCATCGCCGCCGACAAGCCTGTCTGCTCCATCGCCGCCCTCAAGCCTGTCATCGCCCGAACCCCCAAAGAGCAGGTCGTTACCCGCAAAACCTTTCAGCGTATCGTCACCCGCCAAGCCATACATCAAGTCTGCTTCACCCGTGCCGCGAACGAACGCATCGTCAGCATTCGCGACTTCGCTATTGTCATCGCCATCCGTGCCAACAGACAACTTGCCCAAATCTATATTCTCAACACCATACTGTAGGTTGTAGCGACCATCGGCATAGGCAGCTTTCAGAATCTTCACAGTGCCGCCGCCACCCGCGATTAACACATTGCCGCTACCGTCTGTCGAGAAAGTGAAATCACCAAGACCTGTCGCCTGCTTGAATTGCAGATTGCCGCCGTCCGTATCGACTTCGATGGTATCCTCGCCATAACTACCCGCAAAGATGTAGTTGTCTGTGCCTTCTCCTCCCTGCAAGAAGTCGTTGCCGATGTTGCCGACGAGCGTGTCTACGCCCGCACCACCTTCCAACCTATCGTTACCCGCGCCACCTACTAGCCTGTCATCGCCCGCGTTGCCTTGCAGAGTGTTGGCTGCCGCGTCGCCTATAAGTATGTCTTTGTGCGCTGAGCCCTCAAGGTTCTCTATACCAACAAGAACATCTCCTTCAGCATCGTTGCCTGTAGCAGTGCCTCTAAATAGATTAACGACAACGCCTGCCCCATCTGTGTCTGTTGAGCCTGCGTAGCTTGCGGTGTCTGCGCCCGCGCCGCCGTCCAGTGTGTCTGCGCCCTCGCCGCCCTCAAGCGTGTCTGCTCCCGCGCCGCCGTCCAGTGTGTCTGCGCCCGCGCCGCCGTAGAGTTTGTCTGCGCCGTCGTTGCCGCGGATATCGTCGTCTCCTCCCAGTCCTCTCAAGGTGTCATCGCCTATCGAGCCGTAGATCAGGTCTTGCCCCTCGTCGTCAGTTGCCGAGGTATCTTCGCCTGCTGTCTTCACCAACAAAACCCTACCCAACACCGTATCCTCGGAGCCGTGGTGTATGGTGTAGGAACCGGCTCCTTCGACCGTTACTTTGTTGGCACCTGTCTTGATCTCGTAATTACTGCCAACTAGACCGATATCGAGATCGTCTGAATTTTCTACAGATCTAAAGTAGAGATTGCCGCCATCGCCATCGTTTTGGATGGTGTCCTCGCCAAAATTGCCCCCAAAGATATAGGTGTCTGCGCCTGCTCCACCTTCCAAGATGTCGTCGCCCGCACCACCGATGAGGATGTCTATGCCATCGCCACCTGTCAGAGTATCTCCACCGCCAAAGCCCAAAAGCAAGTTTCTATCGGTCGAGCCTGCAGTGCCTGTAAAGGTTTCTGCTTCGCTTGTTCCGTAATAGAGTTTTCCCAGCACTACTTCGTTGGCACCATCGCCGTAGGAGATGCTGTAGCGACCATCTTCATAGGCAGCTTGCAGTATCTTCACCGAGCCACCACTGCTTGTGATAACGACATCGCCATTCGCTTCGCGCGAGAAACGGAGATCGCTTCGACTTGTCGCGTCTTTGAATTGCAGCGTGCCGCCGTCCGTATCGCCTCGGATGATGTCGTTGCCGTAACCACCTGTGAATACATAGGTGTCTGCGCCTGTTCCTCCCACAAGAAAATCGTCTCCCTCACCGCCGTAGAGCGTATCGTTGCCCGCGCCGCCGACGAGCCTATTGTCTCCCGCGTTGCCTGTAAGCGTGTCTTTGTAGTCCGAGCCGCGAAGGTTTTCGACACCGATGAAAGTATCACCCACAGCATCGCCTGTCTTGAGCGCACCATCAGCCAGCCCGACTGTAACCCCGATGTCTTCGCCGTTGACGGTATCCGTGGCGGCTGAGTTTTCGTAGCTCGCGGTGTCTGTGCCTAAGCCACCGATGAGCGTGTCTGCGCCCGCGCCGCCTTCCAAGATGTCGTCTCCTGTATTGCCGACTAGCCTGTCATCGCCATCACCACCTTCCAAGATGTCGTTGCCCGCATTACCGCGGAGATCGTCGTTGCCTGCCAGTCCTCTCAAGGTATCCGCGACTGCGGAGCCTATCAGCAGGTCTACCTTGTCCTCGTTGTCTGGTGCCTCTAAAAGTCCGCCTGTTGCATCTGCAGCCGAAAGTCTGCCCAACTCTGTATCATTAGTACCATAGTGTATGCTGAAGAGATTAGCACTAACGCCATTAAAGGTAACAGAGCCACCGCCAGCCGTCATAACAAAATTGCCATCGGCATCATAGGTGAAACCAAAATCGCTGAGACCTGTGGCACCCTTGAAGTAGAGTTTGCCGCCGTCGTCATCGTTTTGTATGGTGTCATTGCCGTAGTTTCCCGCAAAGATATAGCTGTCCGCGCCTGCTCCACCCTCAAGCGTGTCGTTGCCCGCGCCGCCGTCCAGCGTGTCTGCGCCTGCTCCGCCCTCAAGCGTGTCGTTGCCCGCGCCGCCGTCCAGCGTGTCGTTGCCCGCGCCGCCGTCCAGCGTGTCCGCGCCGTCTCCTCCCTCAAGCGTGTCGTTGCCCGCCAAGCCGTAGAGCTCGTCATCGTTGTCAAGACCTTGCAACCTGTTGACTCCCGCGTTGCCTGTGAGGCTATCTTTGTAGATTGAGCCTGAGATGTTTTCGATGCTAACAAAAGTGTCGCCCGCGGCACGCCCTCCTGTGTTCGTAGCACCCGCAAGCAAACTGACCGTAACGCCTGCGCCTGAACCGCCGTAGTTTACGGTATCTATACCCGCGCCGCCGTGCAGAAAATCCGCCCGATCTATCGAGTAAAAAATCGCACCATTATCACCAGCGAGGCTCATAACGCCCAGCAGTGTGTTGCCACTGCCGTAGTGTATGTCATATCTACCATTTCCATAAGAACTAGCGCCGATCGTCACAGAGCCGTCATCGCTCAAGATGGTCACAGTGCCATCGCCAGCGCGCGAGAAGGTGAGATCGCCAAGCCCTGCCGCATCTTTGAAGTAGAGTCTGCCTCCGTCCCTACCGCCTACGATGGTGTCCGCGCCAAAGTTACCCTCAAAGACATAGGTGTCCACACCCCCTCCACCTTCTAGCCTATCGTTGCCCACGCCGCCCGTCAGCGTATCATCGCCATCGCCGCCGACGAGACTGTCGTTGCCTGCGCCGCCTGTCAGCCTATCCGAGCCGTGTCCGCCTTCGAGCCTGTCGTCGCCCGCGCCGCCTGTCAGCGTATCATTGCCATCGCCACCTCCGAGCCTGTCGTCGCCCGCGCCGCCTGTCAGCGTATCATTGCCATCGCCACCTTCGAGCCTGTCGTCGCCCGCGCCGCCTGTCAGCGTATCATTGCCATCGCCACCTTCGAGCCTGTCGTCGCCCGCGCCGCCCGTCAGATTATCGTTACCTTCAAAGCCATAGATCAAGTTGCCCTCGTCCCCGCTCACAATTGTGTCGCCTGATCTAGTTCCGAAATACAGCTTGCCCAGCACGGTCGGGGTGTCTTCATCCCCGTAGGATAGGGTGTAGCGACCATCGGAAAAAGCAACAGCAGACAAAATCTTCACCGAGTCGCTACCGACCATAATTGTCACATCGCCATTGCTAGCTTGCGAAAAATCGAAACTGCCAAGACCTGTCGCGTCTTTGAAGTGCAACCTGCCGCCGTCCGGATCGCCTTGGATGGTGTCGTTGCCATCGCCGCTGTTGAAGACATAGGTGTCCGCGCCCGCGCCGCCATCGAGGGTATCGTTCCCCGTACCGCCTACGAGGGTGTCGTCGCCGCCAGCACCTGCGATGCTGTCATTACCCCCCATGCCATCAAGGATCTCATCCTCCACGTCCCCTGTAAGGGTGTCGTTGCCGCTTGTGCCTTCCGTATTAGTTTCAAAAACCAAGGTACGATCTGCCACATCACCCCCGCTACCATCGCCGTAGAAGATGTTGAAGACAGCGTATTGATAGTCTTCAATCGTAACGAAGATATCATCGCCTGCCGTGATTCTCACGATGGTTGGGTCGTTAGCGTCTTGCGTTGCGACGATGTCGGCGGGGTTTGAAATTCCTTTGAAGAGGAGGTTGCCGCCGTCGCTATCGCCTTGAATGGTGTAGCTACCTGCCAAGGCGAGGACATAGTTGTCTATTCCATCCCCACCTTTCAGCGTGTCCATTCCTAGCACCATGTTACCGTTGACGATGGTATCTGCGTTGCCGGCACCGTTGAGGGTGTCTGCCCCCCCGCCGCCTGTCAAGATGTTGTTTCCAGCGTTGCCGATGAGGGTGTCGGCGTATGCCGAGCCGATAAGGTTTTCGATGCTTGTCTCAGCCCCTTCTGCGAAGCTGTCGCCTTCAGCGTGTCCGCCTATGAAATTCTGTTCAGCATTCCCTAACAAAAGATTGACAAAAACACCCGCATTGGATTCTTCGTAGCTGAGCGTATCGATTCCCTCCCCGCCGTCGAAGGTGTCACCAAGCTCAAAACCTTGCAAGAGGTCGTCGCCCGCACCGCCCACCAAGGTGTCGTTGCCTCCGTGACCTTGCAAGAGGTCGTCGCCCACACCGCCCACCAAGGTGTCGTTGCCTTCGTGACCTTGCAAGATGTCGTCGCCCACACCGCCCACCAAGGTGTCGTTGCCTCCGTGACCTTGCAAGATGTCGTCGCCCGCACCGCCCACCAAGGAGTTGGCTAAGCTGTTGCCTATGAGGGTGTCGTTATATGCCGAGCCAATAAGGTTCTCTAAGGTTGAAGTTAAAATATCGCCTATGCGGTCGCCCGCAGCGTCTCCGCCTGTGTTAGTAGCAAAGACATATCTGCTGTCGAATTGGACACCCTCAGGAGAGTCTGCGTAGCTTAGCGTATCGATCCCTTCTCCGCCAGAAAATCTATCCGCACCTTCGCTACCGTAGAACACATCGTTACCAGCACCGCCTTCAAGTTTATCGTTGCCGTCGCCGCCGAAGAGATGGTCGTCGTCATCTCTGCCTTCAAGCTTATCGTTGCCATCGCCGCCGAAGAGATAGTCGTTGCCAGCATCGCCATTAAGTGTATCGTTACCGCCAAAACCGTATATAATATCATCACCCCCCAAACTACCAATATCGTTATTTCCTCCATCGCCTAGTACAACATCATTAGTGCTATTATTGCCTTTACTCAGAGCCAAATAACCCAGATTCACTGGCTGGGCATCAGGATCGCCGTAGTGCAAGGTGTAGCGTCTGTGGGCGAAAGCAGCAGCAGCTATTTCTATGGTGGCGCCATCAATCGTGATCGTCATCATATTGCCATCCCCTCGCACGATGGAGATATCTGCTGGGGAGAAATCTGCTACGGGCTTCGTCCCTACAAAATACAGAGCCGCAGCATCTGTGCTTGTTATTGTGATGGTGCCGCTGGTCGTGGTCGCTGTGTAGGTTAATGCCATGGTTCTGCTCCTTCTTTAGCAAAAGTTTGTCATAAAAACAGAGGTTGCCCTTTGTCCTTGTTTCGTTGGTCTTGAGTTTCGTTGGTCTTGAGTTTCGTTGGTCTTGAGTTTCGTTGGTCTTTGTGTTGTTTCCGCCCCCCTCGTTTCTCGTCTGCCCCTTGTGCTTGCGTCAGCTGTCTGTCAGCCTTCCCAAAGCGCAACGCGCGTCCGCCCCCTTGTATCCCTCCCCCTGCTTCCCCCATCGCGACGATCGACATGCTCGCGAACGAGAGCGTCCGCCCCCTTGTGTCCCTACCCCTGCTTCCCCCGTTTCCCCCTGTTTCTTCCCTCCCCCGCGAACTCCCCCTTGTCCGTTTGTCCGTTTGTCCCTCTGCTCGCTCCCTCTCGCTCCCTCTCGCTCCCTCTCGTTCCTGAAGAATCTGCTAGTGACACTCTTCAGAGGTTCTCTTTGAGGGTAAAAACAAAAAAAGTCAACCTTTGTTTTGCTTTTTTTCGCTGTTCACGAAAAGTTTATCCATTCCTATTTCTTCCCTATGTCTTTCCTGTTTCTTCCCTCCCCCACGAGAACTCCCCCTTGTCCTCCCCCTTCCTCTGCCCGCGCCCGTCCCCCAGTGTAGCACAGCGTAACGAGGTTTTTGCTACGAAAAAGCCATGCTCACAAGCCAATCATCCCTCAGCTAGAGGGTTTTTCGCACTGACTTTGCCGATTCATCTTACCGATTCGCTTGTCCGATCCAAGTGCATCAGCTCCAAGTGCATCAGCTCCAAGTGTATCAGCATGTGTCCCAAACGAGCGTTTAGGTCAGTCCGTGCCAGAATTCGTTTGCGTCTGCCACTTGGGTAAAGCTGTTCCCGCTACCGTATTCGATGTTGATCGTAAATGCCGAGTTGCCTGTTCCTGTTCCGTCATTGCTGTCGTAGGCGTTTTCGATTATTACTTTGTCATCGATGCCATCGGCGGCGTCCTTGTCTATGGTGATTTCAAGATTGTTGCCTACTCTGGCAAAGTTTGATGTGTCGGCGAAATCCTCGGCTGTGTAAGAAGCCCCATCGAAGCGCAAGGTCATAACTTCTGACGCTGTATCGACGACGGTGTCTGTGCCATCGCCTACAGAAAAGACATAGGTATCTACCCCCGCGCCGCCGACGAGCCTATCGTTGCCTAGGCTGCCTTCGAGCTGGTCGTTGCCTGCGCCGCCTCTGATAACATTGTCACCATCGTTACCTGTCAGCTCGTCGTTGCCGCCCGAACCTATAAGGTTTTCGATGCCGTGATTGGCAAGAAGGCTGTCGCCCGCAGCGTCTCCTCTTGCGAATTCGTTCGTGCCAAGGTTTGCACTGATTCCTGCCTCGACATCGTAGCCTGCGTAGCTGAGAACATCGATGCCTGCGCCGCCACGGAACTTGTCTCCATCCGCGCCGCCGATGAGGACATCGTTGCCCTCGCCGCCGTAGAGGGTATCTGTGCCAGCACCGCCGTAGAGACGGTCGTTGCCCGCATCGCCGCTGATTTCATCTGCACCGCCTTTGCCTAATAGGGTATCTGCGCCGCCTTTGCCTAATAGGGTTTCGTCCGTATCGTCGCCGATGATAAAGTCTGCCTCGTTGGTGCCTGTATCGCTGTTGTAAATCAAGCTGCCCAAGAGCTTGTCGTTGGCACCGTAGTAGATATTGTAGCGACCGTCCACGAAGAGAACAGGGTCGTTAGCATCGCGGACGAAAGTCACGGAGTCGCTACCGTAATGCAACCTAGCCTGTGTCACAGAACCACTGCCGAAACCGTATTTGAAGTTGACTGTTGAGAAGGAGAATTGATCAAAGTCGTAGATGTCTTTAAAGTACAGGTTGCTCTCGCCTGCTTGTTCGTAGATGTAGTCGGTACCGTCTCCGTTGTTGAAGATGTAGTTGTCTATGCCTTCGCCGCCGCCCAGCCTGTCTACGCCCGTGCCGCCGACAAGAGTGTCCTCGCCCGCGCCGCCGTAGATGTAATCATCACCGCCCAGCCCGCGTAAGGTCTGGCTGCCTGCCGAGCCTATGAGGAAGTCTTTGTTATTGCCACCTTCTATGACTCCATCCTCGTTAGGCGTGTTGAATTGAAGATAACCAACCGTTTTCTTACTCCCATCCACACCGGCTTCGTATCGCCAATTGAAGTTGCCGCCGTTGTTGAAAGCATCCGCTTTGATCGTCACGCTGTTCCCTCCGCCCGTATCGATCCTGACATCGCCATCGGCTTCGCGGTCGATGGAGAAGAAGGAAGACTGGCCAATCCATATTTTGAAAATGAGAAAGTTAGTTTCTAAGCTTCCTTGTTCTCCTTGTATGATGTCTGTGCCATGTGCACCATAAAAATAATAAATGTCGCGGCCCTCCCCGCCGTCAAGGATGTCGTTGCCAAAGCCGCCGTAGATATCGTCGTCGCCCGCGAGGCCCTGTATGGTGGAGCCGTTTGTTGCGTGGGCACGCAGCCTGTCGTTGAACGCCGAACCTATAAGGATCTCTATGTCGTTATTATCAACTAGATCTCCACTCGATTCTACCTTCGGGTCACCACTATAACTGACTGCACCATTGAGGCCGATATTAACCCCTGCTTTAGAGTTTTCGTAGGTGAGCGTATCGATGCCTGCGCCGCCGAAGAAGATATCGGCTCCCAGCCCACCCTCCAGGATGTCGTCGCCCGCGCCGCCGCGGAGGATATCGTCGCCATCGCCGCCTCTTAGGATGTCATCGCCACCACCGCCGACGATTGTATCGTTGCCGCCAAGCCCTCTGTATTCGTGCCCTCCAGCCCTGCCAAGGAAGAAGTTGTTAGTCTCGTCGCCCGTAATGACCCCATTTACAAGAGGGAAGGCGGAGAAAGACAGCACTGTCGCCAGAGTATTGCTAGTACCGTAGTGTATTTGGTAGCGACCGTCAGCGTAAGAAGCAGCATCGATCGTTATTGTTTGACCGTTATTAATCGTGATGACGACATCGCCGTTAGATTCCCGACGAACAAAAAACTCTTGCGTACCAATAAGTGGCCTAAGATAGATCTTGTTGATCGTTCCTGCCGCGTCTGCCTCGTCGCCTTGAATCCTGTCATGCTCATTACTGGGACTGTAGTATTTTTCAAAGACATAGGTGTCTGCACCCGCACCGCCGTTGAGGATGTCGTTGCCATCGCCGCCGATGATGGTGTCGTCGCCCGCACCGCCGTAGAGTTTGTTGTTACCATTGCTACCCCTGAGCGTGTCGCCGAACTTCGAGCCAATGGCATTCTCGATGCCGCTGATGGTGTCGCCCGTAGCGTGTGAGTTTGTGCCTGACACGGAATTGGTTTTGAGGTTGACACTAACCGCAGCGTTGGAGCTTGCGTAGCTGACCGTATCGCTACCATCCCCACCTTTGATGATGTCGTTGCCATCGCCGCCCTCAAGGATATCGTTGCCCTCGCCGCCCACAAGCGTGTCGTTGCCCGCACCGCCGTAGAGGATATCGTTGCCTATGTCGCCGTAAAGACTGTCGTTGCCCGCACCGCCGTAGAGGATATCGTTGCCTATGTCGCCGTAAAGATTGTCGTTGCCCGCACCGCCGTAGAGGATATCGTTGCCTTCATACCCCCTGTATGTGTGACCCCCTGCCAAGCCCAATAAGAAGTCATCGCCATCCGTGCCTATCACCTCATCGTTGCTATCGATAGTGGGGAGCAAGAGCGTGCCTAGCAGCGTGTTCTCGCTACCGTAGAAGACCTGATAACGACCGTCGGCGAAAGAAGCAGCGGCGATCGTAACGCTACCGCCGCCCGTACCGATCCTGATATCGCCATCAGACTCTTGCTCGATATATAAAGAGCTCCTGCTCGCATCCCTGAAGTAGAGGTTGTTCACCCCTCCCGCCGCGTCGTTTTGATCGCCTTGGATGGTGTCCGTGCCATAGTCGCCCGCAAAGATATAGGTGTCTACGCCCGCACCGCCTTCAAGGATGTCGTTACCCGCGCCGCCCCTAAGCGTGTCTCCGCCCACTCCGCCGTAGAGCCCGTCGTTGCCATTTCCACCGTAGAGCTCGTCGTTGCCCACTCCGCCGTAGAGCTTGTCGTTGCCTTCACCACCTCTTAGGGCATCGTCCCCGCCGCCGCCGCGCAACTCGTTTTCTGCCGTATCGCCCGTGAGCGTGTCGCCGTAAACCGAGCCTCTGATGTTCTCGACTTTGGTAAGGGATGAGAGGGTGTCGCCCTGAGCGTGTCCGCCCGAAAAGGTGCTGTCCAAGAGGTTGACACTAACCGCAGCGTCAGAGCTTGCGTAGCTGATCGTATCGCTGCCACTCCCTCCATAGAAGATGTCTGCGCCCGCGCCGCCCTCAAACGTGTCCGCACCATGGAAGCCGAAGAACGTGTCGTTGCCATCGCCGCCGAACAGAACGTCGTCGCCCCTGCCGCCATCAAGCGTGTCGTTGCCATCGCCGCCGAACAGAACGTCGTCGCCCCTGTCGCCTTCCAGACTGTCGTTGCCATCGCCGCCGAACAGCCTATCGATGTCATCGCCGCCGATGAGCGTGTCATCGCCCTCGCCGCCAAACAGAATGTTGTCGCCCGCACCGCCGTCGAGATTGTCATCGCCCTCGCCGCCAAACAGAATGTCGTCGCCCAAACCGCCGTCGATCTCGTCGTTGCCAGCGCCGCCCACCAACAGATCCCGATCATCCGTGCCAACAAACGAACCCGTGCTATATTTCAACTTGCCCATAAATGTGCTGCCTAATTCTATGGTGTATCGGTCATCAGCGTAGGCACCAGCCCTTATCGTAACAGAGTTGCTACCGTGCATGATAACTACATCATTATTGTCCGCACGGAAGAAGGTAAACCCATCAAGACCCACAGCATCGGTGAATATCAACCTGCCGCCGTCAGCATCGCTTTGGATGATATCACTGCCATAGTTGCCTGAGAACACATAGAGGTCTGCACCCAAGCCGCCCTCTAGCTCGTCGTTGCCCGCTCCGCCCTCCAGCCTGTCCGCACCCAAGCCCCCTTGCAGAAGATCATCGCCCCCAAAACCGAACATCAAGTCCCCTACATCCGTGCCGACAATTTTCGTCGTATCCGTATTATCATTCCCGTTCGTGCCTAAGTACAACTTGCCCAAAGTCACAGGCGCGTCGTTTGCTCCGTGTTGTATCGTGTAGATCCCCGCCTTGTAAGCACTAGCCATTATCGTAACAGAGTTACTACCGTGCTCGATAAGTACATCGCCATCGGTATCGCGCGAGAAGTCAAAACTATCAAAACCCGTAGCGTCTATGAACCTCAGTATGCCGCCGTCCGCATCGCCTTGGATGACATCATTGCCATAGTCGCCACCAAACACATAGAGGTCCGCACCCGCACCGCCGACAAGGATATCGTTACCCCCAAGTCCGTAAAGGGTGTCCGCGCCATCTTCGCCGACTAGTCTGTTGACTCCCGCGCTACCCGCCAAGAAGTCGTCTCCACTTGAGCCTATGATGTTCTGAACGGTTCCCACAGCAACAATACTGTCACCCGCAGCGTCTCCTCTTGCGAAAAGTCCCGCGCCGTTGTTCTTACCAATTTCAACACTAACCCCTACACTGGCATCAGAGCCTCTGTAGCTGATCGTATTGATACCCGCGCCGCCGTCGAACTTGTCGCCATTACCACCGCCTTGGAAGAAATCGTTGCCAGCGCCGCCGTAGAGCTCATCGGTGCCCGCGCCGCCAAACAATCTGTCGTTGCCTGCGCCGCCGTGGAGAATGTCGTTGCCCAAGCCGCCTTCGAGAATATCGTCGCCCCCCAAACCGAACATCAAGTCCCCTACATCCGTGCCGACAAGTTTCGTCGTATCCGTATTATCATTCCCGTTCGTGCCGAGGTACAACTTGCCCAAAGTCACGGGCGAAGAGTCTGCTCCGTATTGTATCGTGTAGATCCCCGCCTTGTAGGCACCAGCCCTTATCGTAACGGAGTTGCTACCGTGCTCGATAAGCACATCGCCATCGGCATCGCGCGAGAAGTCAAAGTTGCCAATACCCGTAGCGTTGATGAACCTCAGTATGCCGCCGTCCGCATCGCCTTGGATGACATCATTGCCATAGTCGCCACCGAAGACATAGATGTCCGCGCCCAAGCCGCCGACGAGGATATCGTTACCCAAGCCACCCTCAAGCGTGTCGTCGCCCAAACCACCGACGAGTCTGTTGTTTTGTGCATCGCCCGTCAGCTCGTCGGTGCCACCTGAGCCTACGATGTTCTGAATGGTGTTGGCAGCAACGATGCTATCGCCCAAAGCGTATCCTCTTGCGAATGTGTTCGTGTTGAGGTTAGCAGCTATCCCTGTAGCGACCGTATAGTCTGCGTAGCTGATCGTATTGATACCTGCGCCGCCGTCGAACTTGTCGCCATTATCGCCGCCTTGGAGGATATCGTTGCCATCGCCGCCCACAAGCGTGTCGTCGCCCAAGCCGCCGAACAATCTGTCGTTGTTCGCGCCGCCGTAGAGATTGTCGTTGCCCTCGCCGCCGCTGATCTCGTCGTTGTCCGCACCGCCCACCAGCAGGTCTGCCTCACCTGTGCCTTCAAACGAACCCGTGACGATACTCAGCTGTCCCAGAATTTTGAGAGCACTGCCTGTGCCGAGGGATATGTCGAAGCCTGCGCCGAAATTTTGGACGGTAATGGAGTTGCCTCCAAGCCTGACGACCAGGGTTTGCAAGCCGTTTGCTACGGTGTGCGCGAAGGACAATCCTGCGAGGTCTGCCTTGTCTTTGAAGTTGAGCGTGCCGCCGTCGGCATCGCCTCGGATGATGTCTTCGCCCCAGTTTCCGTTGAAGACATAGATGTCTGCGCCCAAGCCGCCGACGAGGGTATCGTTACCCAAGCCACCCTCAAGCGTGTCGTCGCCCAAACCACCGACGAGTCTGTTGTTTTGTGCGTCGCCCGTCAGCTCGTCGGTGCCACCTGAGCCTATGATGTTCTGAATGGTTCCGGCAGCAACGATGCTATCGCCCAAAGCGTATCCTCTTGCGAATGTGTTCGTGTTGAGGTTGGCAGCGATCCCTGTAGCGACCGTATAGTCTGCGTAGCTGATCGTATTGATACCTGCGCCGCCGTCGAACTTGTCGCCATTATCGCCGCCTTGGAGGAAATCGTTGCCATCGCCGCCGTAGAGCTCGTCGTTGCCCACGTCGCCGAACAATCTGTCGTTGTCTGCGCCGCCGCCTAGAATGTCGTTCCCCAAGCCGCCTTCGAGAATATCAACGCCCCCCAAACCGAACATCAAGTCCCCTACATCCGTGCCGACAAGTTTCGTCGTATCCGTATTATCATTCCCGTTCGTGCCTAAGTACAACTTGCCCAAAGTCACGGGCGAAGAGTCTGCTCCGTATTGTATCGTGTAGATTCCTGCCTTGTAGGCACCAGCCCTTATCGTAACGGAGTTGCTACCGTGCTCGATAAGCACATCGCCATCGGCATTGCGCGAGAAACCAAAGTTGCCAATACCCGTAGCGTTGATGAATCTCAGTATGCCGCCGTCCGTGTCGCCTTGGATGACATCATTGCCATAGTTGCCTTCGAAGACATAGATGTCTGCGCCCAAGCCGCCGGCGAGTATATCGTTGCCCCCAAGTCCGTAAAGGGTGTCTGCGCCATCTTCGCCGACTAGTCTGTTGACTCCCGCGTTACCCGCCAAGAAGTCGTTTCCACTTGAGCCTATGATGTTTTGGATGGTTCCAGCAGCAACGATGCTATCGCCAAAAGCGTCTCCTCTTGCGAAGAGTCCTGCGCCGTTGTTCTTACTAATTTCTACACTCACCCCTACACTGGCATCGGAGCCTCTGTAGCTGATCGTATTGATACCTGCGCCGCCGTCGAACTTGTCGCCATTATCGCCGCCTTGGAGGAAATCGTTGCCATCGCCGCCCACAAGCGTGTCGTCGCCCAAGCCGCCGAACAATCTGTCGTTGTTCGCGCCGCCGTAGAGATTGTCGTTGCCCTCGCCGCCGCTGATCTCGTCGTTGTCCGCACCGCCCACCAGCAGGTCTGCCTCACCTGTGCCTTCAAACGAACCCGTGACGATACTCAGCTGTCCCAGAATTTTGAGAGCACTGCCTGTGCCGAGGGATATGTCGAAGCCTGCGCCGAAATTTTGGACGGTAATGGAGTTGCCTCCAAGCCTGACGACCAGGGTTTGCAAGCCGTTTGCTACGGTGTGCGCGAAGGACAATCCTGCGAGGTCTGCCTTGTCTTTGAAGTTGAGCGTGCCGCCGTCGGCATCGCCTCGGATGATGTCTTCGCCCCAGTTTCCGTTGAAGACATAGATGTCTGCGCCCAAGCCGCCGACGAGGGTATCGTTACCCAAGCCACCCTCAAGCGTGTCGTCGCCCAAACCACCGACGAGTCTGTTGTTTTGTGCGTCGCCCGTCAGCTCGTCGGTGCCACCTGAGCCTATGATGTTCTGAATGGTTCCAGCAGCAACGATATTGTCGCCCAAAGCGTATCCTCTTGCGAATGTGTTCGTATTGAGGTTGGCAGCGATCCCTGTAGCGACCGTATAGTCTGCGTAGCTGATCGTATTGATACCTGCGCCGCCGTCGAACTTGTCGCCATTATCGCCGCCTTGGAGGAAATCGTTGCCATCGCCGCCGTAGAGCTCGTCGTTGCCCACGTCGCCGAACAATCTGTCGTTGTCTGCGCCGCCGCCTAGAATGTCGTTCCCCAAGCCGCCTTCGAGAATATCAACGCCCCCCAAACCGAACATCAAGTCCCCTACATCTGTGCCGACAAGTTTCGTCGTATCCGTATTCTCATTCCCGTTCGTGCCTAAGTACAACTTGCCCAAGGTCTTGGGCGCGTTGCTTGCTCCGTGTTGTATGGTGTAGATTCCTGCCTTGTAGGCACCAGCCCTTATCGTAACGGAGTTGCTACCGTGCTCGATAAGCACATCGCCATCGGCATTGCGCGAGAAACCAAAGTTGCCAATACCCGTAGCGTTGATGAACCTCAGTGTGCCGCCGTCCGTGTCGCCTTGGATGATATCATTGCCATAGTTGCCTTCGAAGGCATAGATGTCTGCGCCCAAGCCGCCGGCGAGTATATCGTTGCCCCCAAGTCCGTAAAGGGTGTCTGCGCCATCTTCGCCGACTAGTCTGTTGACTCCCGCGTTACCCGCCAAGAAGTCGCCTCCACTTGAGCCTATGATGTTTTGGATGGTGTTGGCAGCAACGATGCTATCGCCCGCAGCGTCTCCTCTTGCGAAGAGTCCTGCGCCGTTGTTCTTACTAAGATCGACACTCACCCCTATACTGGCATTGGAGCCTCTGTAGCTGATCGTATTGATACCTGCGCCGCCGTCGAACTGGTCGCTATTACCACCGCCTTGGAGGAAATCGTTGCCATCGCCGCCGTAGAGATTGTCGTTGCCTACGTCGCCGAACAATCTGTCGTTGCCTGCGCCGCCGTAGAGATCGTCGTTGCCTAGCTCTCCTTCGAGGATATCGTTGCCTGCCTCTCCTCTGAGGATGTCGCCGTCCGCGCCGCCGCTGATCTGGTCGTTGCCCGCGCTGCCGACCAGCAGGTCTGCCTCACCTGTGCCTTCAAACGAACCTGTGCCGAAATTCAGCTGTCCCAGAATTTTGAGAGCACTGCCTGTGCCGAGGGATATGTCGAAGCCTGCGCCGAAATTTTGGACGGTAATGGAGTTGCCTCCAAGCCTGACGACCAGGGTTTGCAAGCCGTTTGCTTCTGTGTGCGTGAAGGACAATCCTGCAAGGTCTGCCTTGTCTTTGAAGTTTAGCGTGCCGCCGTCGGCATCGCCTCGGATGATGTCTTCGCCCCAGTTTCCGCTGAAGACATAGATGTCCGCGCCCAAGCCGCCGACGAGGGTATCGTTACCCAAGCCACCCTCAAGCGTGTCGTTGCCCAAACCACCGACGAGTCTGTTATTTTGTGCGTCGCCCGTCAGCTCGTCGGTGCCACCTGAGCCTATGATGTTCTGAATAGTTCCAGCAGCAACGATATTGTCGCCCAAAGCGTATCCTCTTGCGAATGTGTTCGTGTTGAGGTTGGCAGCGATCCCTGTAGCGACCGTATAGTCTGCGTAGCTGATCGTATTGATACCTGCGCCGCCGTCGAACTTGTCGCCATTATCGCCGCCTTGGAGGAAATCGTTGCCATCGCCGCCGTAGAGTTCGTCGTTGCCTACATAGCCGAACAATCTGTCGTTGCCTGCGCCGCCGCCTAGAATGTCGTTCCCCAAGCCGCCTTCGAGAATATCAACGCCCCCCAAACCGAACATCAAGTCCCCTACATCTGTGCCGACAAGTTTCGTCGTATCCGTATTCTCATTCCCGTTCGTGCCTAAGTACAACTTGCCCAAGGTCTTGGGCGCGTTGCTTGCTCCGTGTTGTATGGTGTAGATTCCTGCCTTGTAGGCACCAGCCCTTATCGTAACGGAGTTGCTACCGTGCTCGATAAGCACATCGCCATCGGCATTGCGCGAGAAACCAAAGTTGCCAATACCCGTAGCGTTGATGAATCTCAGTGTGCCGCCGTCCGTGTCGCCTTGGATGATATCATTGCCATAGTTGCCTTCGAAGGCATAGATGTCTGCGCCCAAGCCGCCGGCGAGGATATCGTTGCCCCCAAGTCCGTAAAGGGTGTCTGCGCCATCTTCGCCGACTAGTCTGTTGACTCCCGCGTTACCCGCCAAGAAGTCGCCTCCACTTGAGCCTATGATGTTTTGGATGGTGTTGGCAGCAACGATGCTATCGCCCGCAGCGTCTCCTCTTGCGAAGAGTCCTGCGCCGTTGTTCTTACTAAGATCGACACTCACCCCTACACTGGCATCGGAGCCTCTGTAGCTGATCGTATTGATACCTGCGCCGCCGTCGAACTGGTCGCTATTACCACCGCCTTGGAGGAAATCGTTGCCATCGCCGCCGTAGAGATCGTCGTTGCCATCGCCGCCGAACAATCTGTCGTTGCCTGCGCCGCCGTAGAGATTGTCGTTGCCTAACTCTCCTTCGAGGATATCGTTGCCTATGTCGCCGTAAAGATTGTCGCCGCCCCCGCCGCCGCTGATCTGGTCGTTGCTCGCGCTGCCGACCAGCAGGTCTGCCTCACCTGTGCCTTCAAACGAATCCGTGACGAAGTACAACTTGCCCAAAGTCACAGGCGCGTTGCTTGCTCCGTGTTGTATGGTGTAGATTCCTGCCTCGTAGGCAGCAGCCCTTATCGTAACGGAGTTGCTACCTTGCCTGATAAGCACATCGCCATCGGCATTGCGCGAGAAGTCAAAACTATCAAGACCCGTAGCGTTGATGAATCTCAGTGTGCCGCCGTCCGTGTCGCCTTGGATGATATCATTGCCATAGTTGCCTTCGAAGGCATAGATGTCTGCGCCCAAGCCGCCGGCGAGTATATCGTTGCCCCCAAGTCCGTAAAGGGTGTCCGCGCCATCTTCGCCGACTAGTCTGTTGACTCCCGCGTTACCCGCCAAGAAGTCGTTTCCACTTGAGCCTATGATGTTTTGGATGGTTCCAGCAGCAACGATGCTATCGCCAAAAGCGTCTCCTCTTGCGAAGAGTCCTGCGCCGTTGTTCTTACTAATTTCTACACTCACCCCTACACTGGCATCGGAGCCTCTGTAGCTGATCGTATTGATACCTGCGCCGCCGTCGAACTGGTCGCCATTATCGCCGCCTTGGAGGAAATCGTTGCCATCGCCGCCGTAGAGTCTGTCGTTGCCCACGTCGCCGATCAATCTGTCGTTGCCTGCGCCGCCGTAGAGATCGTCGTTGCCTAGCTCTCCTTCGAGGATATCGTTGCCTGCCTCTCCTCTGAGGATGTCGCCGTCCGCGCCGCCGCTGATCTGGTCGTTGCTCGCGCTGCCGACCAGCAGGTCTGCCTCACCTGTGCCTTCAAACGAACCTGTGCCGAAATTCAGCTGTCCCAGAATTTTGAGATCACTGCCTGTGCCGAGGGATATGTCGAAGCCTGCGCCGAAATTTTGGACGGTAATGGAGTTGCCTCCAAGCCTGACGACCAGGGTTTGCAAGCCGTTTGCTTCTGTGTGCGTGAAGGACAATCCTGCGAGGTCTGCCTTGTCTTTGAAGTTTAGCGTGCCGCCGTCGGCATCGCCTCGGATGATGTCTTCGCCCCAGTTTCCGCTGAAGACATAGATGTCTGCGCCCAAGCCGCCGACGAGGATATCGTTGCCTACGCCGCCCTCAAGCGTGTCCGCGCCTGTACCGCCGACGAGGGTATCGTTGCCTGCGCCGCCCACAAGCGTGTCCGCGCCATCGCCGCCGACGAGGCGGTCGTTGCCTCTGTTGCCTTTGAGGATGTCGTCGCCTGCCAGTCCTCTCAGGACATTGGCTTTCGCATCGCCTGTAAAGGTGTCGCTGCGCGCTGTGCCGATGAGGTTTTCGATATCCTTAAGTCCATCGGTGTCGTCTCCTGAGGCAAAAGAGAAACCGGAATCTTTCACGGACAGATCGAGCGTGACACCCTTTCCGTCTGCTGCTCCGTTTGTTCCGCCGATATCTGCGGAGTTCTCGTAGCTGACGGTGTCTATACCTCCGTTTGAACCTGCGCCTCCCTCTATTCTGTCCTTAGTCGCACTAGCGTAGAACATATCGTTGCCAGCGCCACCACGCATATCATCCCTCCCCGCACCGCCGTAGAGGAAGTCATTGCCCTCATCGCCCTCCATGCGGGCTCCACTATCATCGCCGGCATAGAGATGGTCTGACCCCTCTCCTCCTCTCAAGAGATTATAAGTCCCGGCACCTGCCCGAAGAATGTCGTTCCCACTCTCGCCGAAGAGCTCGTCGTTGCCCTCGCCGCCGATCAGCTCATCGTCGCCCGCACCGCCGTAGAGGGTGTCTGCGCCCGCAAGACCCGAAATGGTATCGTCGCTTGCAGCACCGATGATATACTCGTTATGCTCACCCGCCTCTGCCGTGAACTTCAGTTCCTCTCCCGCATTTCCCTCCAGTATAAAGAGCCTGCCTCGCGAGAACGGGTTAGAGACGCTACCAGTAAGGATTTCGTAGCGACCATCGACGAAATTTTCAATCGTTACGCTGGCAATATCAAATACATCATTTCTCTCTCGAGCACCATCTATCTGCGCGCCAAAGAATATAGAGTTTACGGAGATTCTTACCGTATCGCCTGCGCGCACTATCGTGAGATAAGAGCCGGAGGAGCCAGCTAGAGCCCCGGCACTATCGCTCAAGAAGAGGATATTGGTGATCACTCCTTCGGCATCGTTTTGATCGCCTCGGATAATATCATGCCCGTCAGCCCCTCCAAGTAGATAGGTGTCCTCGCCCGCGCCGCCGATCAAAATATCCCTGCCCGCGCCGCCCCGAAGCGTGTCGTCGCCCGCGCCGCCCATTAGCGTGTCGACACCATCGCCGCCGTAGAGCTTGTCGTCGCCCGCGCCGCCCATTAGCGTGTCGACACCATCGCCGCCGTAGAGCTCGTCGTCGCCCACGCCGCCTACAAGCCTGTCGACACCGTCGCCTCCCTCAAGCGTGTCGTTGCCCACGCCGCCTAGAAGCCTGTCTACACCGCCGCCGCCGTAAAGTCGGTCGTTGCCATCTTCGCCGTAGAGGAAGTCGTCGCCATCGTCTCCGTAGAGGAAGTCGTTGCCCACGCCGCCCTCAAGCCTATCGACACCGCCGCCGCCGAAGAGGATATCGTTGCCCGCGCCGCCTACAAGGGTGTCGTCGCCATCGCCGCCGAAGAGCCTGTCGTTGCCTGCCTGCCCTCTAATGATGTCGTTGCCCCCCGCGCCGTAGAGGTTGTCCCTAACCCCGCCGCCCGTAAGCTTGTTAACTCCATCGTTGCCTCTAAGCGTGTTTATGTAGCTGTTCGAGCCTATAAGGTTCTCGATACCAATAAGAGTGTCTCCCTCGGCATGCTCTCCTGATCCCGTGCCAGTAGCCAAGTCAACCATAACGCCGATATTGTTACCAGGAGCGATTTGCACACCAAACTCGTCGACACCATTATCCTCCGTGTCCCCTGAACTCGCGTAGCTTACAGTGTCTTCGCCACCGCCGCCGATCAAAAGATCCGCGCCAGCCCCGCCTTCAAGGACATCATTCCCCGCCAAGCCTAATAATACATCCACCCCGTCCGTGCCAACAAGTTCCGCATCGCTCCCTCTCGTGCCGAGCGTCAATTTGCCAAAATCCATTCGCGCGTCACCCACACCATAAGATAGGTTGAAGGCTCCCTCAATATAACCCTTAATCCTCACAGAGTTGCCGCCTTGCCTGGCGATCAGATCTACACCGCCATCCGTATTGGTAATGTGCGACAAGCCCAAAGCGGCAAAACTGCTTGCCGCAGGGAAGTAAAGCGTGCCGCCATCGTCTGTGACAATGTCCTCGCCATAGTTGCCCGCAAATACATAGGTGTCCGCGCCGCCGCCGCCGAGCAAAATATCATTGCCCACGCCGCCCACAAGCATGTCAGCGCCATCGCCGCCCTCCAACCTGTCAACGCCCACGCCGCCCACAAGCCTGTCATCGCCATCGCCGCCCTCCAACCTGTCATCGCCCACGCCGCCGTAAAGGCTGTCGGCATCGCCGCCGCCGTAGAGATTGTCGTTGCCCACGCCGCCGTAAAGCTTGTCCGCGCCCGCATCGCCATGGAGATTGTCATTGCCCACGCGACCGTCAAGGATATCGTTCCCCCCTCCGCCCCGAAGAGTGTTGCCACCATCTGTGCCAACAATCCACTCCGCCACGCCAGAGCCGTTCAATGTATCGCCCTTGGCTACATAAAGACTGCCTAACTCCGTTTTCTCCGCGCCAATAAAAATCTTGAAGCGACCATCCGCATAGTTTTCCAACAATACAGAATTATCGCCGATCGTAAGTCTCAGATGCGCACCCTCATACGAAAATTGTATCTGCCCAATACCCCCCACATCCACAAAGTGCAACTCGCTACCAGCATCGCTCTCGCTACGGATGGTGTCCTCGCCCCAGATTCCGCGAAAGACATAGGTGTCCGTGCCACCGCCACCAATCAAAATGTCATCGCCCAAGCCGCCCACAAGCATGTCATCGTCATCGCCGCCATCCAAGGTGTCATCGCCTACACCGCCATACAACTTGTCCGCACCCGCCTCGCCTACAAGCATGTCTAAGCCCACGCCGCCGTAGAGAGTGTCAGCATTACCCCCACCTTCCAGAATGTCGTTGCCCGCCAAGCCGAACATCGTATCCGCCCCGCTAGTGCCGACAAGTTTCGTCGTATCCGTATTGTCATCCCCTACCGTGCCAACCGCCAACGCGCCCAGTAGCGTATCGCCAGAACCATAATGTAGGTCGTAGTTATTGTTGACAAAGGAAGCGTCCTCGATCGTCACAGAATCATCGCCAACCCCGATAAACACATCGCCGTTACCATTGCGCGAAATGGAGAAGCTCTCCAGCCCCACAGCATCCTTGAAATACAGCTTGCCGCCGTCCGTATCGCCTCGGATGATGTCCGCACGCCCAAAGCGCTCAAAGACATAGATATCCTCGCCTGCGCCGCCCACAAGCGTGTCCATGCCTCTGCCGCCCTCCAGCCTGTCAGCACCCCCGCCGCCCGTGAGAACATTGGCGAGCGCATTGCCTATAAGCGTGTCCTTGTGCCCTGATCCTTGGATGTTTTCGATACCAAGGAAAGTGTCTCCCGCAGCGTCGCCTAGCTCGCCCACGCCGGTATGCAGATTGACCTTAACACCGACAGCACCGCTACCAGTTCCGCTGCTCGCCGCCGCACCAGCATAGGATGCCGTGTCCGCACCCCTGCCGCCAACAAGACTATCTGCGCCCGCACCGCCCTCCAGCATGTCGCTGCCCCCGCCGCCGTAGAGGGCGTCTGCGCCCGCATCGCCGAACAATTTGTCGTTGCCCACGCCGCCGAAGATGAAGTCGTTGCCCCCACCGCCCCGAAGCGTGTCGCTGCCTCCAAGACCGAAGAGACGATCGATATCCGTGCTGCCCGTTAACTCGTCGGCGCTATTTGCGCCCACCATAAAGCTTCTATGGGCAGACTGGATAGTCGAGCCACCTAGCTCCGATACGAAAAAATTGCCCAGCGGCGACTGATCCTCACCGCTGTACAGTAAGAAGCGCCCATGCTCGTAGGCAGACTCCAGAATCGTCACGGTGTCGCTACCTTGCCCGATAATCACATCGCCATTGGCAGCGCGCCTGACAGAGATAGCTAGAGGATCATCCACATACAGCAGGGAGATCGAATTCCTATCTGTTCCCTCTTCGGATACGATGGTGTCTGCGCCGTGTCCCGCATCAAAGTAATAGGTGTCAATGCCAGCACCACCCGCCAGCATGTCGTTGCCCGCGCCGCCATAGATGTAGTCGACACCTGAGCCGCCGAAGATCCTGTCGTTGCCCGCGCCGCCATAGAGGCGGTCGCTGTCATCGCCGCCTTCAAGCCTATCGTTACCTATACCGCCGTAGAGATTGTCCTCGCCCGCGTCGCCTTCCAGAACATCGTTGCCCGCATAGCCGAACAGCAAGTCATTCTCGACCGTACCCTCAAGTTTGCCAGAACCCACATCGTCACTATTCGTGCCGATGTACAACTTGTCCAAAGTCTTGGGCGCGTCGTCTGGTCCGTATTCTATGGTGTACTGACTAGCCTTGTAGGCACTAGCCCTTATCGTAACGGAGTTGCTACCTTGCCTGATAATCAAATCGCCATCGGCATTGCGCGAGAAGTCAAAGCTGCCAAGACCCGTCGCTTGGTGGAATCTCAGCGTGCCGCCGTCCGTATCACCTCGGATAACATCATTGCCATAGTCGCCACCGAACACATAGAGGTCTGCGCCCAGCCCGCCTACAAGGATATCATCGCCCTCGTCGCCTTGGAGACTATCTGCCCCCAGCCCGCCGACGAGGATATCGTCGCCCTCGTCGCCTTGGAGTCCATCTGCGCCATCGCCGCCGTCGAGTCTGTTGCCTTGCGCATCGCCTCTGAGTATGTCAGCGTGATCCGAACCTATGATGTTCTGGATGCTACCCGGATTAACGATGAAGTCGTCATCAGCGTCTCCGTCGTCGAATAAGCCACCGCCAAGACTACCAGCGATGTGGACAACGACCCCCGCACCAGAGCCTCCGTAGCTGATCGTATTGATACCTGAGCCGCCGTCGAACCTGTCGCCGCCCGCGCCGCCTTCGAGGATATCGTTACCAGCGCCGCCTAACAGCAAGTCCCTTAGGTTCGTGCCGACAAGTTTCGTCGTATCCGTATTATCATTCAAGTTCGTGCCGAGCGTCAGTTTGCCCAAAGTCACGGGCGCGGAGTCTGCTCCGTATTGTATGGTGTATTTCCCCGCCTCGTAGCTAGCAGCTTTTATCGTAACAGAGTTGCTACCTTGCCTGATAATCACATCGCCATCGGCATTGCGCGAGAAATCAAAGCTGCCACGACCCGTCGCTTGGTTGAATCTCAGCGTGCCGCCGCCGCCGTCGCTTCCTTGGATGGTGTCTGCGCCCCAGTTTCCGCTAAAGATATAGAGATCTGCGCCATCGCCGCCGAAGAGGATATCGTTGCCCGCGCCGCCTACAAGGGTGTCGTCGCCATCGCCGCCGACGAGCCTGTCGTTGCCGCCCTTTCCGTAGAGCTTGTTGGCTTCTGTATTACCTACCAGACGGTCGACTAACATTGAGCCAATGACATTTTCGATAGCATGGTATGTATCTCCCTCAGCCTCGTCTCCTATACCTGTAGCACCAAGATTGACCGTGACACCAAGACCGTTCTTGTCGGTGTCCGTGGAGCGCTCGTAGCTTACGGTGTCTTCGCCTGTGCCGCCGTCAAGGCGATCGGCACCTGCGCCGCCATACAGAAAATCATCATCATTACCGCCGTAGAGATCGTCGTTGCCATCACCGCCGTAGAGACGGTCGTTGCCGCGGAATCCCCTAAGTAAATCGTTGCCCGCGCCTCCAGAAAAGAGGTCTACCTGATTTGCAAGGATGTCAGCATCGCTAATTGGGGATGCCGGAGTGCTCGTCCGCTGGTCATCGGACGTGTTTGCATAAAGTGTATTTGCACCCTCCACACCCACGAGCAATATGTTATCTGTACTTTTAGGCGCACTAATTGCTGTATCGATGTCTGCTATTCTCAGCTTGCCGAGAAAGGTGTTTTCTGCTCCGTAGTGTATGGAGTAGCGATCGTTGGCGAAGGCAGCCGCCGCAATTGTCACGGAGTTATCGCCCACCGAGATGGTCACATCGCCACCGCTCGTCGGGCGCGAGAAGGTAAAGTCGCCAAGGTCTTTCGCTGATTTAAAATACAGATTGCCGCTGTCCCTATTGCTTGAGATGGTGTCCGCGCCAAACTCCCCTTCAAAGACATAGGTATCCGTACCAACTACGCCTGCCAAGATGTCGTTGCCCGCGCCGCCTACCATCGTGTCGTCGCCCAAGCTGCCGTGGAGGTAATCGTCGCCCGCGCCGCCGTAGAGATCGTCGTTACCCGAGCTGCCGTAGAGGTTGTCGCTGCCCGCGCCGCCGTAGATGATGTCGTCACCAGGTCCGGCATCTACCTGGTCATCACCTACTAAGCCATATAACACCTGCCTCCCATCAAAGCCGAGGAAGTTGCTGTCAATGCCGTTCGTGCCGAGTAACAACGTACTCGTCGTTTCAGCAATCCCGCTGTATTCTATGGTGTAGCGACCATTCGCGAAGGAAGCCGCCTCAATTGTCACGGAGCCGCCGCCAGTCGAGATGGTCACATCGCCATTGCTCGCGCGCGAAGCGAAGAAGTCTCCAGGGTCGTCTACATAGTCAAACCGCAACTTGCCGCCATCCGTATCGCCTCGGATGATGTCGTTGCCGTGTCCTGCGGCAAAGATATAGGTATCTGCACCCGTACCGCCTACAAGTATGTCGTTGTCCGCGCCGCCGGTGAGGGTGTCGGCACCCGCATTGCCTCGCAAAATATCGTCTCCCGCGCCGCCCTGAAGCGTATCGCCCCCGTCGCCGCCGACGAGGAGGTCGTCGCCACCTTCGCCGTAGAGCTTGTCGATGTCATCGCCGCCGAAGATCCTGTCGTTGCCATCGCCGCCGTAGAGATTGTCGATGTCATCGCCGCCGAAGATCCTATCGTTGCCATCGCCGCCGTAGAGGAGGTCTCTCCCCCCATCGCCGTAGATGGTGTCGTCACCCGCTCTGCCGTAGAGGTTGTCGCCGTCATCGCCGCCTTCCAGCCTGTCGTTGCCATCGCCGCCGTCGAGGTAGTCTTCCCCCCCCTCGCCGTAGAGATTGTCATCGCCCAAGCCGCCGTAGAGTCGGTCGAAACCCATGCCACCGTAGAGAACGTCGTTGTCCCCATCGCCGTAGAGGTAGTCGCTGCCATCGCCGCCGTAGATAAGGTCGTCCCCCCCCCCGCCAACGATATTGTCATGACCCCCGTCGCCATAGAGGCGGTCGGTACCGCCCGCACCCACGATGCGGTCGTCGCCGCCTGCACCCCTGATGTCAGCCTCTTCCCCTGAGGCTAGCAGCAAGTCTCCGCCCTCTGTGCCTTCTAGCGTGCCAGAGCCTTGAACGCCGGCATATAAGGTCAAACCCAGATTTATGCCTGAGCTGTGTTGCATTATGTATCTCGCGTCGGCGAGTCCACCCTGAACGATAACGGAGACGTCACCGACCGCAACCTTGATATCCCTGCCGCCGTTGACGCGCGACACTACGTAATCGTTAATATTTCCTGCTGTTGCAGAATCAGAGAATACCAAAATGCCGCCGTCGCTATCGCCTAGAATCGTGTCATGGCCATTGCCACTATTAAAGTAATAGGTATCCGCTCCTGCGCCGCCTACAAGTATGTCGTTGCCTACGCGACCACCAATATAATCGTTGCCACCGAGACCCACGACCCCCG
>CBDCGG010000003.1:0-24846 GCA_965216605.1 Alphaproteobacteria bacterium
AGTTTGAACCTAGGATGTTTTCGATGTTGCTGATGGTGTCGTCCACCGCTTCGTTGTTGTTGGCATTCAAGCCATGCGTTCCATCAAAGTCCACTTGCAGCCCTCCTGTGGCGACAAGGCTCACCCTGACCCCCTTGGCCGAGTTGCTATAAGAAGCCCAGTCCTCACTACCGCCTCCACCGACGAGCACGTCTGCATCCTCGCCGCCGTTGAGGGTGTCGTCGCCCTCGCCGCCCTCAAGGCGGTCGTTGCCCGTTCCTCCGAGCAGTTTGTTGGGACCGCCATCACCCGTCAGCCAGTCGTTGTTAGCCGAGCCTAAGATGTTTTCGATGTTGCTGATGATGTCGCCCTCGGCTTCGTTGTCGTTGGCGAGAAAGTTATAGCTGTTCGTCTCGAAGTCCTGTTGCGCGCCTGAACGAGAAAGGTCAACCCTGACACCTCTGTCAGAGTGGCTATAAGAAATCTCGTCCGTATCATCACCACCGTTGAGGGTGTCCGCACCCTTGCCTCCCTCAAGGCGGTCATCGCCTGCGCCGCCACGAAAAGTATTTCTAGATGTGCTGCCGGTCAAGGTGTCGTCGAAGGGCGAGCCTATCAGGTTTTCGATGTTGCCAGAAAGCTCATCATCGTCAGCCCAGCCGCCTGAGGCAGTGTTGATGGGAGGGCTGAGGTCGATGGTGACACCTCCATCCGAGTTTTCGTAACTCACCCAGCCGAATTGGGTCACGCCTGTTGTGTCGAATCTATCGCGAGTGGAGGTTGCCAAGAGGGCATCGTTCGCGCTAGCACCCGTAGGGGAGGAGACGGGAGGAGAGACAGGGGGAGGGGAGACAGGAGGAGGGGAGACAGGAGGAGGGGAGACAGGAGGAGGGACGACGGCATCGCCTTCGGGTGTGCCGCCGCAGCCCTCCAGAAATACGCCGAGCGCGCTCGCTTGTAGCAAGGCATTTAGGGCTTGGGTTTTTCTGTTGCGTTGTTTTGTCTCGCCTTCGTTCGACGAGGCGGTGGGGGTTGTGGGGGTTGTGATGTTGTTGTTTGGCACGGTTTGTTTTTCGATGGTGGTGTTTTTTGGGCTAGGAGTGCAGATGCAGGATACTTGCCTTATAAGCACAAGTCAAGCTAGAAGGCGCGGCTGTTCTTGTTGTTAGGGGGAGGAAAACAGGATCGCTGTGTTGCGAGTCAGATTGGGACAAATTCCCCTTGCGCACGGCAAGCCGCGCGCTATGCGCTTGTGCTTTTTAATCCAGTATTATGGACGCGCACGGCAAGCTGCGCGCTATGCGCTTGTGCTTTTTAAAGGGACGCACTCGCGCAACAAACTTGCTTTGTATGATGACGGACGCAAAACATCGCGTGCGTAGCACGCGGGGAGCGCGAGGGAGTAATCCCTCGCAAAAGACCCCGCGTCAGCGGGGCGCGTAAGCGCCTTCTACACACTTTGCGCGAAGCGCAAAGTGTGTAGCCTCTTATTCAAAAGCGCGAGGCTTGCCTCGCGCAAGCTGACTCGCAACGCGGAACGGCGAGCCTGTTTTCCTAGTGCTAGAGAAACTATGAACGCTTGAAAAGCGAAACAAGTCTAGAAAAGTCACCACTTCCACTATCGCTTTGTTGTTTAGAAAATCCTGTTGGCAGCTGTTGAAAGGCTGCGTTTAGCGTTTGCGTTACGACTTCTTTTTTGTTTGGTTCGGCAGCGTTGTCGTAGATATTTTTGTATGACCGTAGCACATTGCTACGATGGCGATTATGCGCTTCGTTATGACTATTGACAAAATAACCGCGCAGGCATATAGCAAGGGCAGTCAACGACAAAATAGAAAGCAATGTTCCTCCCACAGTAATTTCAGTGATTATGTAATGAGTTTCCAAAAGAAAAAGAGCAGTGCCAAAAAGAAAAAGCAATGATACTCCCGCACTTATCAGAAAAAAATTACTTCTTTGACGGTAATCATTAGCAGTTTTATCAAAAATTTCTGCTTCATTAGCAAAAATATTAAGATTCGCTTGTTCTTGCAACTCTTTTAAATACCCTTGCGTCTTTTGTTCGAATTTTCCTAAGGCTTCCTCTGTCTTTTGTTCGATTTCTTTTTTGGTTTGGGTAAAGTTTTTTTGTTGAATATCAATTTTATTAATTAAAATTTGAGCTCTATCTGAAATTTTTTCTGTTTCAATATTTTTATCGCTGTTGACAATTTCTTCTTTAGATTTTCTTTTAAAAAAAATATTAACAAATTTTCCAAAATCATCGGAAATCTTTTTTTCAATGCCATTAGAGTTTGTTATGTTATTAAGAATAATCTCAACAGTAGACAAGGCTTTTTGAAAATTTCTGTTTCCAATAAACTTAAAAAACTTTAACTCATCTCCATATAAAATTTGTTTAGCAAGATTTACTGCGTTTTCTATTGTTGAGTGAGTATAATAATAATAAGGCATACCTGTTTCATCCAATTTGCCAGTATCTAGATCAGGTGATGGATCTTTTGACTTTAAAAGAAAAAAATAATTTGCCGCTTTTTGAAAGTCATCTACAGATACATTCTTAATTATATTCATGGTTTGTTGAATTTTGGAGTCTTGCTTACCTTCAACCATGTTAGCAAATTCTTGTGCTACTTGCAATGGAACAAATTTTTCTTCAGGGGTGTTTTCTGCTACCATGTTCTTTTCTCACGAATTTGGATTTTGGGGAACGCGCTTCGCGCGGTTCTTTGTGTGTCTATGTTGATTCTTCGCACAAAAGCTGTGCTGTGTCAAGAGTCAGCTTGCGCGAGGCAAAGCCTCGCGCTTTTGAATAAGAGGCGCGCTACGCGCGATTCTTCTCTCCTTTATCTTCTAGGCAAAATTAAAGACGTTGTGCCGCGTTGCGAGTCAGTATTGCGCGAGGCAAAGCCTCGCGCTTTTGGATAAGAGGCTACGCCCCTCGCGCTTCGCGCGAAGGGCGTAGAAAGCGCACTTACGTGCGCTCCGCTGACGCGGGGTCTTCGTGGGGGGAATTTATCCCCCACACCCCCGCGCACGCTTCGCGTGCGCATGTTTTGCGCCCGTCAATACAAAAAGCCCATGTCTGCCTTTGCGATGCGCGCCTCTTAAAAAGCGCAGGCGATGCAAAGGCAGACACACAAAAGCATCAAGCGCGAACAGAGACAGACACCCGTGTCTGTCTCTGTGAGCGCGTGCTCGTCAAGAAGCACAAGCGCGAACTAGAGACACCCACACTCCTCAAGCCCCCTGCGTAACCCCCTCCCGCTTTTTCCTTTCCGCAATCGCCGCCTGCGCCGCCGCCAACCTCGCAATCGCAACCCGATACGGCGAACAAGAAACATAATCTAACCCCAACCCCTCGCAAAAAGCAATCGATCGAGGATCACCCCCATGCTCCCCACATATACCTAACTTCAATCCCGCGTTCGCTCCTAATCCCCGCTCAACCGCTAACGCCATCAACGCCCCAACCCCCGCTCGATCCAAAGTCGTGAAAGGATCATGCGCAATAAAACCCAATCGCTCATACTCCTGCAAAAAACTGCCCGCATCATCCCGACTAATACCCCACACCGTCTGCGTCAAATCATTCGTCCCAAAACTGAAGAACTCAGCACTCGAAGCAATCTCATCCGCTAACAACGCCGCGCGAGGCAACTCAATCATCGTGCCTATTCGCCAATCCAAAGGCGTCGTCTTCTTCTCTTTCCATACCTCCTCCGCCGTCTGCCGCACAACCGCACGCAACCGATCGAACTCCGCCCTCGTCGCAATCAACGGCAGCATAATCTCACACACAGGCTCAATGCCCCGCGCACGAGCCAACAACGCCGCCTCGAAAATAGCACGCGACTGCATCACGCAAATCTCAGGGTAAGTGGCAAGAAGACGCGCCCCCCTATGTCCCAACATCGGATTGCTCTCCTGCAGCCTTGCCGTGCGCAACCTTGCCTCCTCCAACGATAACATCGAGCCAAGACCCATCGAGCCAAGACTCTCTACTAAGGCGCGCAAGTCCTCGTCGTTGTGCGGCAAGAACTCATGCAACGGAGGATCCAACAAACGAATCGTGACAGGTAAGCCGTCCATCGCCGCGAAAATCTCCACAAAGTCCTCGCGCTGCATCGGCAAAAGACGCGCTAGTGCCGCCTCTCGCTCCTCGCGCGACAGAGCGAGAATCATCGCGCGCATCGCCGTGATACGCTCTCCGTCGAAAAACATATGCTCCGTTCTACACAAGCCAATTCCCTCTGCTCCGAACGCGCGCGCTAACTTCGCGTCCTCCGCCGTGTCCGCGTTCGCACGAACACGCATCCGACGCGCCTCGTCGCACCATCCCATCAAGCGATGAAAGGTCTCGTCCAACTCAGGCAGAATCATCGAAACCTTACCGAGATATACCTCCCCCTTCGCTCCGTCGATCGAAAGAAAGTCGCCCTCGTTCAAGGTCGTCTCGCCAACGCTGAGCGTCTTGTTCGCAGCATCGATCACCATCTCGCTCGCTCCGCACACGCAAGCCCTACCCATGCCACGAGCAACAACAGCAGCATGGCTCGTCATGCCGCCGCGCGCCGTGAGAATCCCTTTCGCAGCATGCATGCCGTGAATGTCCTCAGGAGAAGTTTCCAAACGCACAAGCACAACCTCCTGTCCGTTGCGCGTACGCTCTTCGGCATCGTCGGCGCTGAAGGCTATTTGTCCGCAGGCAGCACCAGGAGAGGCGGGCAACCCGCGAGTGAAAAGCGTCTTCGCAGCACTCGGATCCAGACGCGCGTGCAGCAACTGATCCAACGATTGCGGCTCGATATGGAGTAGCGCTTCTTCCTGATCGATGTGTCCCTCGTCGAGAAGGTCGCAGGCGATCTTCACCGCCGCCTGCGCCGTGCGTTTGCCGTTGCGAGTCTGTAGCAGGAAGAGTTCGTTCTTTTCGACCGTGAACTCGATGTCTTGCATGTCGCGATAGTGATGCTCTAGGATGCCTCGGACTTGCAGCAGCTCTTGGAAAATACGAGGGTGGCTTTGCTCCAACGAAGGAGCGCGCTCTCGGTTGGCGGGGGTTGCTACACGAGGGCGAGATTGTTCCGAGATGGGTTGCGGCGTGCGCGTTCCCGCAACGACATCCTCGCCTTGCGCGTTTTCTAGAAACTCGCCGTAGAGGCAATTCTCGCCGGTGGCGGGGTTTCTTGTGAAGGCGACGCCGGTCATGCAATCGGCTCCCATGTTGCCGAACGCCATGGCTTGGATGGTGACGGCGGTGCCCCAGCGTTCGGGGATGTTGTTGAGCTTGCGATAGGTTTTCGCGCGCGGCGAGAGCCAACTTTGGAAGACAGCTTTGAGGGCTTGTTGAAGTTGTTCTAGGGGGTCTTGCGGGAAGGGCAGCGAGGCGTTTTCTGATACGAGCTTCTTGTAGTGCAAGATGAGCTGTAGCAACTGCGCTTCGGAGAGGTCGGTATCGAGCAGCACATTGTTTTGTCGTTTGAGATCGTCGAGCGCGCCCTCGAATTGGTAGTGGGGAACATGTAGGACGACATTGCCGAACATGTGAATAAAGCGTCGGTATGAATCGAGTGCGAATATCTTGTTGTTGCTTTTTTCTGCGAGTCCTGCCAGCGTTTTGTCGTTGAGACCGAGATTGAGGACGGTATCCATCATGCCGGGCATGGAGACGCGCGCGCCTGAGCGTACGGAGACGAGCAGGGGGTTTTTTGTATCGCCGAATTTTTTGGAGATTTGCGCCTCTAGCGTTGCGAGCGCGGGGGCGAGTTGTGCGATGAGGGATGGTGGCAGGGTATTTGTTTTGTAGAACTCTTGACAAGCTTCGGTAGAGACGATGAAGCCTGGCGGTACATTGAGTCCGATCTCTGCCATTTCGCATAGGTTTGCGCCTTTGCCACCGAGCAGGTCTCGGAGTTTTGCCGAGCCTTCGTTATAATTTTTGCCGAAGTGGTAGATCCACTTCGGGGAGGACGAGGAGGAGGCGGAGGAGTTAGACATAAGAAATCAAGCTTGTTGCGGTTGTTGTTGTTTAGCTTTAAGCTGTTTATCCTTGTGATGGATTTTTGTGAAGTCGGCGAGCTCGAGGAATCGTTTGTAGATAGTGTATAGCAGACGGAGTCGATTTTGTCGAATTTCTTTGTCTTTGTCCATGACAAGGACCTTGTCGAAGAAGGCATCGACATCCTTTTTGAGTTCGCCGAGCGTTTGTAATTTTTTTTGAAAGGTTAGATTTTTCCAATTTTTGTCTGCGAGGGGTTTTTGTGTGTGGACGTGTAAGCTAATTTCTTCGATTGTTGAGCTGATTAAAAGAGAGGGAGGCGTAGAAAGATCGTCGTCGAGGGAGGAGCGAAGAATAGCGTGTAGGCGGTGAAAAATTTCTGCGAGGGGGTTGTCGTTTTTCATTTCTTCTGCCAGTTCCATGGCGTGACGATAGAGCGGGTAGATATTGCATTCTTGTGCTTCAGGGTGCGCGAGTATGGCTTCGATGCAATCGTGCGGCAGTTGTTCGTGCTCTTTGAAGAAGACGCGCAACCTTTCGAGCATGAAGTCAATAATTTCCTTCATCAGTAATTCCTGAGACTCTCCGTAAAAAGAAGGATCATCTGGATGTTGTGTAGAGAGAATGTTTAATGCACTTTCAAAAATATCTTTTAAAGGTAGATGTATTTTTTCCAAAGAAAAATCTTTGATAAAAGCACCTATAATCGCGAGAGCGCATCGTCGCAAGGCGAAGGGGTCGCCAGAACCAGTGGGTTTTTCTCCCGCTTTCCAAAGCGAAACGAGGCTGTCGATATTGTCAGCCATATCAACAATGTCCTTATCGTGAGAAGTAATTTTGAAGGTGTTTCCTATCAAATAAAATTTAATTTCTTCTTGCAAAGAAGGAAACTCTTGGACGGTTTCTGTTGCCAAAGAATATTTCAACCCATCAACTTGCCTTTCAAAATAAGTAGGGTCGTGTTCTTCTTTTAACCCATAGTTATATCCGTTGTTTTTTTAATTTTTCAACAACGATAGGAATTAATTTCTTTATGCGTTGATTTTGATTTACGATCGTCCCTAACTTTGGATGAAAGGTTATATTATGCAACCTATCAATAAATTCTTTGACAGGGGTTTTTTGATCGCGCTCTAACATAAACTTTGCGTCCGCCAACCTTGCTCTCACAACACGCTCGAAGCCTTTAATGATATTATCCTTTTCTTTTTCTTGCGTGATATGCGGAGTATTCGCGATAACGAAAAATTCGCTTCTACTGCTGTCGCCACCGTAGGCACGAATCATTTTTTGATGGTCGCTGAGAACTGTGTTGATTAGAAAAAATGGCAAAGTCATAAATTCCTCGTCGAAATGACCGTTAAGAACGACAGGAGATTCGGTCAAGCACGCGTTTTCTTCTAATAGTTGATCATCATAAATGGAACTGCCTGCAACTTCTCTGAAAATCTTATCGAATCTTTTTTGATAAACTGGCTCCACATAGTTTTTACGCAACCTGTCCTCGTAGTCTTGCATACCCTTAACAACAAAATCATCGGGCGCAGCGAAGGGATGCCCGCGCGTTTTATTCGTAAAAGGTAGATTTTCCTCGTTGCCTAGTGCTAATGCGCCCTTGACACCTTCTCCTGCAAACACCACCATGATATGTCGCAAGGGACGCACCCAACGAAAACTCTGCCCGCCAAAACGCATCCTGACAGGTAACTCCTTCGCCATCCTCTCGATCACCCGCAGCACAACCTCTCCTAAAATTGTATGGGTAGCAATCGCCGCGTGCTTCACCATAAAAACCCAATAATCTCCTTTACGCTGACACTCCTCTTTCGATAAGTTGTTCGCCCGTAAAAATCCATCGATCGCCACTTGCGGAGAGCTTACCTTAGGCCCCTTGCGCTCCTCCTCCCACGCCTTGCTTCTAACAGGAACATTGGTAATGCCTACTGCAACCCGCCGAGGAGTCCAATAGACACGCCGCTCGCCAAAAATCTCCTCTCCCTTCTCATTCTTTAACCCCAAGGCTTTTGTCAGTTCCTCTTGCAGAAACTTCTCCAAGTTGCGCGCCATCGGCTCTTGCAAGTTCCAAGGAATTTCCTCGCTGTATAACTCAACCAGCAATTCCGCCTTCCCATCTTGTGCTATAGTTTCGGACATAACCTAAGCCGCTTGCTTGTCCTTATGTTTCGCCTTTTGCCTTTCTTCTCCTAACCACGCCGCGCAACAAGCCTGCGCCAGCTGCCGCACCCGCAAAATATAACTCGGTCGCGCGTTCTGCTGTACCGCCCCCCGCGCGTCCATGAGATTAAAAGCATGCGAGGCTTTTAGGCAATAATCATACGCAGGCATCGCATCGTATCTATTCCCCTTCCGCGCCGCGTCGCACAAGGCGATACATTGTCTCTCGCACTCCGCAAACTGCTCCTCCAACACCTTTACATCCGCTTGCTCGAAGTTAAACCTGCCGTAGGATTTCTCCATGCCTTCATAGACTTCGCGGTAGGTTATGCTATCGTTATATTGTAGCTCAAAGATATTCTCCTTGCCTTGTAAATACATCGCAAGTCGCTCCAACCCGTAAGTTAACTCGGTCGAGACAATCTCGCACTCAAACCCTCCCACTCGCTGAAAATAGGTAAATTGAGATACCTCCATCCCATCGCACCATACCTCCCAACCCAATCCCTTAGCTCCTAATGTAGGACTCTCCCAATCGTCCTCGACAAAACGAATGTCGTGCTTCTCAACCTCGATGCCGATCGCACGCAAGGAGTTCAAATACAACTCCTGACTATCCTTAGGCGAGGGCTTCAACAATACCTGATACTGAAAATAATGCTGCAGTCGATTGGGATTCTCGCCGTAACGACCATCGGCAGGACGACGACAAGGCTGAACATAGGCGGCTCGCCAAGGCTCGCCTCCTAAAGACTTGAGCGCGGTCGCCCAGTGGAAAGTTCCTGCTCCCACCTCCATGTCGTAGGGCTGCAAGATGACGCAGCCGTGTCTCGACCAGTAATCGTGCAGCGTCAAGATCATGTCCTGAAAGGAGCTGGCAGGTTGTTTCTTGCTGTTCGCCATAAGGATGCGATTGTAACGCGCTCTGGCTGGCAAGACAACAAAAAGCACGCCAAAAAGCATTTTCAGGCAAGATAGCAGGTGACACGAGGCTTTGTCTCGTCTAGTGTTTTTTCATGCCCAAGCGCACCGACATTCAGACGATTATGATCATCGGCGCGGGTCCGATCGTCATCGGACAGGCGTGCGAGTTCGACTACTCCGGCACGCAAGCCTGCCGCGCGCTGAAGGAGGAAGGGTACAGAGTTGTGTTGGTGAACTCGAACCCCGCCACGATCATGACCGATCCCGAGATGGCGGATCGAACCTATATCGAACCTCTGGTTTCCGAGACGCTCTCGCGCATTATCGCGTACGAAAAACCCGACGCGCTGCTAGCGACCGTCGGAGGACAGACGGCGCTCAATGTCGCCTGCGCGCTCGACAAGGAGGGCATTCTTGCACGACACAATGTGCAGCTGATCGGTGCCTCGGTGTCTTCGATCGAGACGGCGGAAGATCGCTGGCTGTTTAAGAAGACGGTCGAGGGAGCAGGGCTCGCCTGTCCGCGCGCGGTGCGCGTCTCGCGTACAAGCCAAAGCGAGGAGGCGTTGGAGAAGGTAGGCTTGCCCGCGATCATCCGTCCCGACTTCACCCTCGGCGGTAGCGGCGGCAGCGTCGCCTACAACAGGCAGCAACTGGCGGCGGGGATCAAGAACGCGCTGCTCGTCTCGCCGACCAACTCGACTACGGTCGAGGAATCCGTCATCGGCTGGAAAGAGTTCGAAATGGAAGTCGTGCGCGATTGCCAAGACAATGCCATCGTCGTCTGCTCGATCGAAAACATCGATCCGATGGGCGTTCATACCGGCGATTCGATCACGGTCGCGCCCGCGCTCACGCTGAGCGACAAAGAGCTGCAGATCATGCGCAACGCCGCAATCGAAGTGCTACGCCTCGTCGGTGTCGATACGGGAGGATCGAATGTGCAATTCGCCATCAATCCGAAAGACGGCAGAATGCTCGTGATCGAGATGAACCCGCGCGTCTCGCGTTCGTCGGCACTTGCCTCGAAGGCGACGGGCTTTCCGATCGCCAAGATCGCAGCCAAACTCGCGGTTGGCTACACGCTCAACGAGCTCACCAACGACATGACGCGCACCACCCCCGCGAGTTTCGAGCCTGTGCTGGATTATGTTGTCGTCAAGATTCCGCGTTTCGACTTTGAGAAATTTCCCGGCGCCGATCGTACCCTGACAACCCATATGAAGTCGGTCGGAGAAGCCATGGCGATCGGACGCAACTTCGACGAGGCGTTGCAGAAAGCCTTGCGCTCGATGGAGACGGGACTCTCGGGCTTGGATCCCGTCGTAGGGACAGCGCTTGGAGTGAAGGAAGATATCGTCGAGCAGTTGGAAGCGGCGCTCGTGCAACCTCGTCCTGAGCGTCTTCTCGTCATCGCCGATGCCTTCCGACATGGTATCACTTTGGAGCAAGTGGCAGAACTCACGTGTATCGATCCGTGGTTCTTGCGTCGTCTTCAAGACCTCGTTGCCCAAGAAGCCTTGATCGCAGCGCATGGTCGCAAGCCCTTGCGTCGGGCGGCTTTGCTTTCGTGGAAACGCCGCGGCTTTTCGGATGCGCGCATCGCTGCTCTGCTACGGCGCAAGGAAGAGAAGATTCGCAAACGTCGCTGCGCGCTGGGCGTGCGTCCTGTCTATCGTCGTATCGACAGTTGCGCTGCCGAGTTTCCTGTCCACAGCGCGTATATGTACAGCAGCTATGCGGAGGGAAATTCTGCTCTGTGCGAGGCGGAGCCTAGCGACCGCGACAAGGTGGTGATATTAGGGGGAGGTCCGAATCGTATCGGGCAGGGAATCGAGTTCGACTATTGTTGCGTGCATGCAAGCCTTGCGTTGCGCGCGCAGGGTTATGAGACGATCATGGTGAATTGCAACCCGGAGACCGTTTCGACCGATTACGACATTTCGGATCGTCTCTACTTCGAGCCTGTCGGGGGCGAGGATATTTTGGCGTTGTTGTCGCGAGAGCGAGAGCGTGGTCGGCTGGAGGGAGTTGTTGTTCAGTTGGGCGGTCAGACGCCGTTGAAGTTGGCGCGTCTTTTGGAGCGTGAGGGAATTCCTCTTTTGGGAACGACCTCGGATGCCATCGACTTGGCAGAAGATCGTGTGCGCTTCAGCAGATTGCTCGTGCGTTTGGGATTGCGCCAACCGAAGCATGGCAGTACGCGTGCGGGGCGTGCCTCGACGCGCCAAGCGTTGCGGCTAGCGAAGAAGATCGGCTATCCTGTTTTGGTGCGTCCTTCGTATGTGTTGGGCGGTCGAGCGATGGAGATTGTCTTCTCGCCTGAGCGTTTGCAAAAGTATTTGCAAAAAGAGTATTCGCAAAAAGGATATTCGCAACAAGCCTTGTTGCCATCGGAACGCGGTCCTATTTTGATCGACAAGTATTTGCGCGATGCGATCGAGTTGGATGTTGATGCGTTGAGCGATGGGGAGGCGTGCTATGTGGCGGGGGTGATGGAGCATATTGAGGAGGCGGGAATTCATTCGGGCGACTCGGCGTGCGTGCTACCCTCGCAGCGTTTGGAGATGGAGATTATCAAGGAGGTCGAGCGACAGACGGCTCTTTTGGGACGTGCTTTGCAAGTGCGTGGGTTGATGAATGTGCAGTTTGCGGTCTCGGGCGACAGCATTGTGGTGTTGGAGGTGAATCCGCGTGCGAGCCGTTCGGTACCGTTTGTTGCCAAGGCGACGGGCGTTCCTTTGGCTCGTCATGCGGCGGCTTTGATGAGCGGCAAGCCTTTGTCTTCGTTGTCGTTGCCGTCGGATTTTCGAGAGGGTTTGCGGGGATGCGTTGCGGTGAAGGAGTCGGTTTTTCCTGTGGCGCGTTTTCCTGGCTCGGATTTGGTGTTGGGTCCTGAGATGCGATCGACGGGCGAGGTTATGGGGTGGAGCAAGCGTTTCTCGACGGCTTTTGCCAAGGCGCAGTTGGGGGCGGGGATTGAGTTGCCTCGCGAGGGGCAGGTTTTCCTATCGTTGGCAGAGCGAGACAAGCCTTTCTTTATTGACATTGCGATGCGGCTTGTTCGCTTGAATTTTCGGCTTGTTGCGACGAGGGGTACGGCGCAGCTTTTGAAGCGGCATGGGGTTTTGATCGAGGCGATCAATCGTGTATCGGAGGGCTCGCCGCACATTTTGGATGCGATGATTAACGGTGAGATTGCTATGATTTTCAACACGATGGAGGGACAGAGTGGCGCGCATGGCAGTCGGGAGGTGAGGCAGGCTGCTTTTGCGCAGGTGATTCCTTATGTTTCGACGCGTTCGGGGGCGAGGGCTGTTTTGGATGCGATCGAGCAGCGTGATGATGATCTTTACGCTTGTCGCTCGCTGCAGGAGCGGGAGGCTGTGTCTTGAGGCTTGTTTGTTGCTCTTGCGCGTTTGGCATCTCCCATGCTATAGTAGACGGCTTGTGAGTTAGTTAGAGGGCGGGGGACAATATCAACGCAATCCGACAAGCGAGGTCGCCCATGTTCAGAGTTCCCATGACACGCGAAGGTTTCGAGGTGCTGCAAGAAGAGCTGAAGAATCTGAAAGGTAGCCAGCGTCCCGCCATCATCAAAGCCATCGCTTCGGCACGCGAACTCGGCGACCTCTCGGAAAACGCCGAATACCATGCCGCGCGGGAAAAACAAAGCATGATCGAAGGGCGGATCGCAACGCTGGAAGAAAAGCTTGGTCTCGCGGAAGTGATCGATTCCTCTAGCCTCAACGGCGATCGCGTGCAGTTCGGCGCAACCGTGTCGCTGGAAGACTGCGAAAGCGAGGAACGCAAAACCTATCGGATCGTGGGCGAAATCGAATCCGATGTCTCGCAAGGTCGCCTCTCGGTGCAGTCGCCCATGGCGAAAGCCCTCATCGGCAAACGGGTAGGCGATATTGTCCAAGTCGTAAGCCCGCAGGGCGGACGCGAATACGAGATATTGCAACTCGACTTCAGCAGCACAACAATCCCTGCCCAAAAGCTGCCAGAGAAAAAACAACCCGAGCACAATATGCCCGAGCATAATCAGCCCGCAGAGCAAAAACCATGAGCGCAAAAGTAGTCAAAAGCGACGCAGAATGGCGCGCGCAACTGACACCCGAGCAGTATCGCGTAACTCGCAGGCACGGAACAGAGCGCGCCTTCAGCGGTGCCAACTACGCCTCGAAAACCGAGGGTCGCTACGCCTGCATCTGTTGCAAGCAACCCCTGTTCGCCTCGAATAGCAAGTTCGATTCAGGCACAGGCTGGCCTAGTTACAGCGCTCCGATCGCCAAGGATGCGCTCCTCGAAAAGAAAGATCGCTCCTTTTTGATGACGCGCACAGAAGTCCTCTGCTCGCGCTGCGAGGCTCATTTGGGACATGTCTTTCCCGACGGACCTCCGCCAACAGGCCTGCGCTATTGCATGAACTCGGTGGCACTCGACTTCCTGCCAAAACTATGACGCATCCACGCCGAGCAAGTAGCCTTGTCGCAACGCCTCAGCCTCCGCCGCCGCCTTTGGGAGGGTTGCGTCTGACTGCCGATTTTCTTTCTCCGATCGTCGTCGGTATTTTTCTCGGCTTTTGGCTCGACCGCTGGAGCAATACGACACCGCTGTTCCTGCTGCTGTTGTTCTTCTTGGGCGTGGGAGCTGGCTTTTGGAACCTCTATCGCATGGCGAAGAGAATCGACGAACACAACCGAGCCATCGATGCGAATGCAGGCTCCGAAAACCCCAAAGGCTGAGGCTAGGTCGTCGTTTCATGGCTGGTGAAAGTCACTCTCCGCTAGATCAGTTTCGCATCGAGCCGTTGCTCTCGCTTCGCCTCTCTGAGCGTCTCGACATCTCCTACACGAACTCCGCGTTGTGGATGACGCTGAGCGTGTTTGCAATCTGCCTCTCCTTTTTCTTCGCAACACGAAAACGCGCGCTGGTGCCGGGCTACGCGCAACTGATCGCCGAGCAAGTCTACAAGACGGTCGCCGATATGGTGCGCGACAACATCGGCAAAGAAGGAAAACGATTCTTTCCCTTCATCTTCTCCTTGTTCATGTTCATCCTCGTCGGCAACATCGCAGGATTGCTGCCCGGCTCCTTCACCTTCACAAGCCATCTGGCAGTGAACTTCTTTTTGGCAGGTGCCATCTTTCTCGGCGTGACGCTGTTGGGCATCGCGCGCCACGGACAAGGCTTCCTGCGCCTGTTCCTGCCGCACGGCACGCCGTGGTTTCTCGCGCCGTTGCTGATTCCTATCGAGCTGCTCTCCTACCTGTCGCGTCCGGTCAGCCTTTCCGTGCGCCTGTTCGCCAATATGGTCGTTGGACATGTTTTGCTGAAGGTGATCGCGGGTTTCGTCGTCTCGCTCGGTATTTTGGGGATCGTGCCCTTCGTAGGCTTGCTGGCAATCACAGCGTTGGAGATTTTGGTCTCCTTCATCCAAGCGTATGTTTTTGCAATTCTCACATGTATTTACTTGCACGATGCGCTCTATTTGCACTAGCCTGCAAGAAAACCGAGCCTCGCGGCTCATCGCTATGAACAAGGAAGGTTTTCCATGGAAGTTGAAGCAGCAAAACTGATCGGAGCCGGGTTGGCGGCGATTGGTATGATCGGTGCCGGAATCGGTGTCGGAAACGTGTGGGCAAGCTATTTTCAAGCAATCGCTCGAAATCCCGCGGCGAAAAAGGAAATCGGCGCATCCATTTGGGTCGGATTCGCCGTCACCGAAGCCATCGCGCTCTTTGCTCTGCTGATCGGGCTGATGGTCATGTTCATCTTCTGAGGACAAACTATTAGTATTGCTTCTTGTAGCATTGCTTCTTGTAGCATTTCTTGTTGTCCTGCCAATTTTCGTAGCCTCTCTTCTTGCCGTGCCTCAGCTGGAGCAATTCGATACCTACCTCAGCCAGATTTTTTGGCTTTTGGTCACCTTCGGGGTCTTGTACTTCACGATGTCGCGTGTGTTGATTCCGCGCATGGTGTCGATTCTTGAGGCGCGCGTTTTTCAGGTTGAATCCGACCAACGCCGCGCCGAAGAGACGAAGCTGGAGGCGGAAGAGTTCGGCAGTCGCATCGCATACATGGTGAGCAACGCACAGATGGAGGGCGATCGCATGCGCACCGAGATCACCTTGATCGAGCGAGAAAAAACAGACAAACGATTAGCCGAGATCGAACAGCAGATCACAGGCAAGATCGCCGAAAGCGAAAGGCTGCTTGCCGAACGCCACGACCAAACCCTCAAGAACGCCGAGAAAGAGATCGTACAGGTCGTACAGAAAGTCTTGGGCAAGGTCTTGGGTAGCGACTACCGCGTGACCTCCGAAGAGCTGCGGCACTGCGTTCGAGAGCAAATCGATACCTTGCCTAACGCGCAAGCAAAGCTAGCGGCTCGACAAGGCAGCAAAGGCTAGCCGACGAGTTGGGCTGAGGGGTGTTCTTTCACGATCCCGCGTTTTGGGTTGATGCGGCTTTCGTGCTGCTGTGCGTCTTCGTGTTTGTCAAGGCGAAGCCTCGTGTGAAGGCGGCGCTCGACGAACGCATCAAGGCGATTTCGAAGGAGCTCGACGACGCACGCGACCTCAGAGAACAAGCCTCGCGCGAGCTCGCCGAGGTGTTGTTTCGCGACAAGAACGCCGAGCGTGAAGTCGAGCAGATCCTCTTGCAGGCGAAAGAAGAGGTAAGAGAGATGAGCCGCGAGGCGCGCCTTGAACGTGCCGAGAGCGTCAAGCGGGTGCGGAGGTTCGCCGAAGAACGCTTGGCAGAAGTCGAGGCGCGTTGGAAAATCCGCGCGCGCGCGAGCTTCGTTGCAACCGTGCTAGGAGCAAGCGAAAAGGCACTGCAGCAAAGTCTCGCAGAGCCTAAAGTTCAGGCGTTGCTGTTTGAGCGTGCGCTCCACAAGCTGCCGCGCAATGTCTTTGGCAAAAAAGGCGAAAGCTCTGAAAGTGAAGAGCGTGGCGACAGCGCGCAAAAAACAGCGCGAAAATAACACAAAGTTAATGGCTGAAGGCGCGCACGCCGCCCGTAGAGCATAGGGTTATTCTCAAGTTGTTGGCGTGCTCGACTATGAGCGCGTCATTTTTTCCTCCACCCGGATGGAGGACGGCGGTGATGCCCGCCTTAGCCAGCGCGTCGAGCGAATCGGTAAAGGGAAAGAATCCGTCGGAGGCTGCGACGCATCCCTTCAGGTCGTGTCCTTCGCGGCGTGCCTTGTGCAACGCGATCTCGACGGCATCGATGCGGCTGGTTTGTCCGCAGCCCAGCCCCAAGGTGGCGTGAGCATTCACAGTCTCGGTGGCAGTGGTGGTAGGCGCGCTGACGATGGCGATGGCGTTGGAGGTCATCTGGGAGGCGGCATCGAAGGCAAACAGCAGGGCTGCTTTCTGCGCCGCCGTGGGCTCCAAGGTGTTCTTGTGTACGATGTCGTCGAGCGTGAGCCGAGCGTCGTTCGGCGTTTGTATGAGGCGCAAGTGCGGGCCGAGCGAGCGCGTTTCGAAGCTTCCTCCGATGTTGTAGGCGAGGCGAGGGTAGGGTAGCAACAACGGCGGGTTGGCTTTTGCCGCCATCTTTTCCATGGCATCCTCGGCGAAAGAGGGGGCAGTGACGAGGGTGAAAAATTGTTTTTTCAACGCCTCCAGCAAGTCCTCGTCGCAAGGGCGGTTGACGGCGACGATGCCGCCGTAGGCGGACAGGCTGTCTCCTTTGTAGGCGAGCCTGTAGGCTTGCAAGAGGGTTTCCGCTTGCGCAAACCCACAGAGATTGCCGTGTTTGACGATCGCACAGGTGGGATGCGCTTGGCGTAGCACGGCGCGCGTCGCCTTGTAGGCGTCGAGAAGGTTGTTGTAGCTGGGCGAGCGTCCGCTGAGCGTCGGCGACGAGGCTTGAAAACTGGAAGGCAAGGCATAGTTTTGCTTGACGGCAAACAAGGCCGCCGCCTGATGCGGGTTCTCTCCGTAGCGCAACAGCAAGGCTTGGTCGGCAAAACTGTTGCGATGCATAGGTAGAGGGTTGTCCGAGACAACCATACCCAGCCACTCGCTGATCATCATGTCGTTGAGCGCCGTCATCTGAAAGACCTTGCTCGCCAAAGTCCGTAGCAACTCCTCGTCGATGCCAGCACCGCCGCCGCTGTTTTCAGGCTTGGCTGCGACGACCGCTGCCACCGCGTCGAAGTCTTTTCGCTCGTAGAGCGCGCACACATGATGATAGTTCTTTGCCGCCGCGCGCAAAAGCGCGATCCCGCCGATATCGATATACTCCAGCAGCTTGTCAACATCACCAGGAGAGAAGTTTCCTTCCGAAAAACTTTGCACAATGTCGTGGAACGGATAGGGTTGCACGATCACATAGTCGATCGGAAAGATCGGATTGCCGTCGGGCAACCGCTCTGCCTCGACGCCGCGCTCGCACAGGATGCCGCCGAGAATGCGGGGGTGCAGCGTCTTCACACGTCCTTGCGCTATTTCTCCGACACCCGTGTAGTCTTCCACCAACATCGCCTCGACGCCATGCTGCGCCAAACGCTCTCGCGTGCCTCGGGTCGCCAAAAGTCCTATCCCCTTATCTTGCAAGGCTTTCGCCAACGGCAAAACCGACTCCGCCTCGCGTAGAGAAAACAACGCGAAGGTCTTGTGCGCTTCCTTGTGTTGTGCTTTGTGCTTTTGCTGTGTCGTTTGGCGAGCATCCGTCTCGCGCACCCCCGAAGACACCTCATCCTGCATGGTCATCTCTCCGTTCTGTCGTTTTTCAACAAGAATTCCTTCCCAGAATACTCTATAATGCCACAGAGCGATGTCTTTGTAAAGCCTTGCCTAAAAAGAGATGTTGGCAGAGATGTTTTGTAAAAAATTTTTGAGATGATGTTTTGTGTCCAAAACGAGTAAATCGGCGAGTAAGTCGGTAGTTGCGCGTAGTTTCTCTTCGCTTGGTGTCAGCGACGACGGGCTGGAGCGTTATCTTTCCGAAATTCGCAAGGTGCCACTGCTCGAGCGCGAGGAGGAATACATGCTTGCGCGCCGTTGGATCGATCACAAGGATGTCGAAGCGGCGCATCGTTTGGTGCTGAGTCATTTGCGTCTTGTCGCGAAGATAGCCGCCGGCTATCGCGGCTACGGCTTGCCCTACGCAGAGCTCGTCTCGGAGGGTAATATCGGATTGCTGCAAGCGGTTCGGCGTTACGATCCGGAGCGCGGCTTTCGCTTGGCAACCTACGCCATGTGGTGGATCCGAGCTGCGGTGCAAGATTATGTGCTGCGTTCCTGGTCGTTGGTCAAGATAGGAACGACGGCAGCGCAGAAGAAACTCTTCTTTAACTTGCGCAAACTACGCCAACAGATGCGCGCCATCGATAGCCAACAGATCAGCCCCGAAGAGGTGGCAAAAATCGCCGCCACGCTGGATGTAGACACTCGCGAGGTGGAAATGATGCACGCAAGATTGTCGTCGCGCGACCTCTCCCTGCAAACGCCCGTAGGCGAAGACGGCGACGCTTGGCAGGAGTGGATCGAAGACGAAAGCGCAGACTTCGAAAGTGCTTTTCTCGACAAAGACGAAAAACGCTACCGCCGCGCTGTCATGGAAGAGGCGCTACTCACCCTCAAGCCGCGCGAGCGCGACATCATCCGCGCTAGACGCTTGCAAGAGCCCGCCTCAACGCTCGAAGACTTGAGCAAACGCTATCGAATCAGCCGCGAGCGAATTCGCCAAATCGAATCGGCAGCATTTGAAAAACTGCGGAGCGCCGTGGCGCAGAAAGAACAGGCACTACTGCTTGACGAATCCTTGCCCAAGTTGTCCAAGCAATCCTCCGCTTCCGCCTCTTCAGAGACAAAGCGTCGGAGAAAAAGCAGCAAAGAGTAAGCAGGCTCTCTCTTCACACTTTTTTGTTGTCGCCCTTTTTTTCACCGCTCTTTTTTTCAAGGTCGGGGTCGTCCTGCGTGTTGTCGTTTGTCGTCTTTTGCCTCAGCTGCGTTCCCCACACTTCGAGCAGCATTTTTTGTTTGTCCTTCAAACGTTGCTCCCTGCGCTGGAGGATGATTTCCATCACGCTAGCGAAGGCAATAGGAAATGCCATGAAAAACAACGCCCCCACCCAAGCCAATCCGAATGGGAAGACCCAATTGACCCAGTCTTGAAACAGCATGCCAGGCTGGGGGGAAGATCCGTAGGCATTGTAGCTGTGTTGCAAGGCTAGCATCAATCCCGTGATATTCAGACCCGTGACAGAAAAAGTCAGGAGGCGTTTTTTGCTCTTGTCGATCATGCGAATGAGCAAGGTGGGCAGCAGGGCGAAGGAGATAAACAGAATCCACGGCGAATAGATGCCGGCAAGGATGACAAGGCATGTCACCAAAATCGGAACGACGAGCTTGGCGCGTGCCGCATGCGGCGTGGGTTGTGGGTTCTCCTCGTGCGACGGCATCGTCATGCTAGACGAGCCTCAAGAGCATGGCGATGAAGCCTACCACCATGAGCCCGGAGCTCGTTGTCATGGCGGCGTTGTGCGCGGTGTGTTCGATTTGCGTGGGCATGTCCTGATGCGTGTGAGCGATACGCATGAGTTCGTGATGATTTTTTGTGTAGTTTTTTTGCGCCTCGAAGTATGCCTTGGCATCTTGGGCGAGTAGCGAAGGATTGTCTACGAGCGCCAGCATGGGTTCGATCCATCCGTCTTTGACACAAGCTTGCAGGTTTTGCTGCAAGATCTTTCGTTTTTTTAGGTTGCGGAAACGCTCCAGCGCGGGCTCGAGCAGCGGCAGCAGCGCACGGCAGAGATGGTAAGTCGGCACGCGGTTGTAGCGTCGTTGGACAATGTTGAGCAAGCGGACTTGCGCCAGCCCGCTTTGAACGGGGTCGCCCTTCTGTAGGGCGATCATCATCGCCTCGGTGTCGATGGCGTCGTGGTAGGCGGCGATGTAGGAGAGAATGTGCGAGTCTAGTTGTAGTCGCGTTCCTTCCTCTTGCGCTTTCAGTTTTTCTTCCAAGCGTTCCAAAAACGAGTTCAAGCCATAGACATAGTCTCGAGAAAACAGAGACGACATGCAAGGCGCGTCGGCGTTGAGCGTGTAAAAGAAGCGTAGCATGACGAAATCGCTATCGCCAGGCGGCACGCGTTGGACAAGGCTTGTGATCGCATTGACGGCGGACATGTAGACCGGCGCGCTGTAGATGTGGTGGCGCATCCAAAAATCGTGCGTGCCTTGCCGCAAGATATGGAGAAGCATTGCCATCTTGCCAGGTTGGGCATGGTATTGGGCAAGGATGTTGCCGATACCCGTGACCGTGAAGCTCGAATCGCGCCACAGGATGGGGGCAAGGGGGTTCAGCAGGATGAGCGTTCGCGTCATGTTGTCGGCAAGGTCGGTCTCGCGGATATCCGAGATCGCGCTTGCCTCTTGCAACTGCAGGATGGCTCGTGCGTCGGCATCGTCGGCAAACGAGCGTCTGATCCAGTGTCCAAGATCCGATTGCTTGCTAGGACCTACCGCCGCGCGCGAGTCGCGGTGCAGCAAGTAGGACATTTCTTGGCGAGTCGTGATCGCCTGCTCGCGCAGGTAGTACGGCACTTTCGCGCGCGGCGGCGTGAAGTGGTTGTCGATCGAGCGACGATAACCGCCAAGCCACGACATAACCTCGTCGTAGCCCCAGCGTGTGCCGGGGTTGTCATCTAAAAGTCCTCGTAAAATCTCGGCGCTTTCCGCCTCCAATTGTGCATGCTCCAGCAGCGCGCGGTACGAGCCCAAGCGCGCCTTTTGCAAGATAACTGCCTCTTCCGAGAGCATGCGCAAAGGCACATGTCCTCGCAACAGCGTAAACATCATCACGCCCAGCGCGTAGTAGTCGTTCGCAGCAAGCTCGCTACCGCGCCCTTGCAGTTCCGCCATCGCGCAGGTCGGCGTTTCGAACAGGCTCGGCTGTAAAGTGCCGGCAGGCTCGCTCAGACATTGCCCCAAGACGAACGAATTCATCTCTGAGCTTTGCACAAAAAGGTTTGTCGGCGAAAAGGCGCGATAGGTCAGTCCCGTCGCATGAATCGCGTTCAACGGAGCAAGCACAGGCTTGAGAAACCTCTTAACACAATCCTGCAGATTCATCGCCGTCGTCGTGTTTTCCAGCGATTCCAAATAAAGACGCTTGTTCGGATGCTGGTAGATGAGAACAACACGTTCCACTCCATCCGAGTCGCGTTGCAGATGCCATTCTTCAAACTGCACCAACGAGCTGTGGCGCGTGCGAGCGAAAACTTCGCAGGCGCTCAGCCGAGGAAAATAACGGCGATCGCACACATAGGCAAGAAAACCTTCTTCGCCCGCAGCGTTTTGCGCCTGATAGGCGCGCGCATGCACCGTATCCAGCGACGGCAGGGGGTGCGAGAAAAGAACGCGGTAGCGATAGTTCTCGACGGGCTTCGAGATGGGACTCGTAACAACCGATGGGGGAGGGCTTTCTGCCATAGGACGGGTTTCCGCAAGAGGGTGAAAAACGAGACCAAGGGAGAAAACCCAAGGAGGCTCGCTATTCTATTTGATCAGTAGAATCGGCACTCGTGTTAAACGGGGCGGCGTAGGAAAGCGGGCAAGGTGTCTTGGCCAGCACCAGCTTGAGGCTCATACTGATATTCTTGACGTGATTCAGATCGTGATTCTTGACGGGGAGGCGGGTTGTTATTCGCAGATGTAGCTAAAGACGGCGTAGAGGAGGAGCTTCGTTCTCTACCCCTTCCTCTGCTTCTTCCCCTGTCTCCTTCTCTCCCCCTGTCTTTTTCTCTTTCAAAGTCTCTTTTTCTTGGCGCGGCGCTTGCGTTCGCGCCTTGCGACGAGGCTGTGGCGATGCCTTCGATGCGATCGAGCATGCCGATACGCTCCAGCAACACTTTGTCTTCTTCGCTCACATAGGTCATGGCGATGCCCTTCAGTCCCGCGCGCCCCGTGCGTCCGATGCGGTGGACATAGTTGTCGCTCGTCAGAGGTACGTCGAAGTTGACGACGCAGTCGACAGCTTCGATATCCAAGCCGCGCGCCGCGACATCGGAGCAGACCAGCGTACTCAACTCGCCGCTACGAAAACGTTCCAGCTCTGCGAAGCGCAGGGGTTGCGGCATGTCGCCGTGCAACTGTCCGACGGAGGGAACGCGTTGTTGCGTGAGCCATCGTGCAACCTCGCGCACGCGCTGGCGACGGTTGCAAAATACCAACACAGAGCCGTGTTTCTGCAACTCTTTTTGCAACAATGCCAGCTTAGTTTTTTCGTCGGTGGTCGGCAGAAATATCTCTTCGACCGTATCCGCGCCGCGCCGCTGCGGCGAAAGATCGATATGCTTCGCTGCCGTCGTGAAGCGTTTGATCAGGCGCGAGACCGCATCGTCTAGGGTGGCGCTCATCAGAATCGTTTGGCGGCGAGCGGGCAGCAACGCACAGATCTTCTCCACATCGGGAATGAAGCCCATATCCAGCATGCGATCCGCCTCGTCGATCACCAAAAAGGTAACGGCGTTGAAAAGCAGCTTGCCGCGTCCGTGCAAGTCCAAAAGCCTGCCAGGCGTCGCGATCACTATATCGGGCGCGCGAGAAAGCGCACGGATTTGTTCTCCCATCGTCATGCCGCCGATCAGCAGCGTGTGGCTGATCCCCAGGGCTTGCGCGAAGGTTTCCGTCACCGCAGCCGTTTGCATCGCTAGTTCGCGCGTCGGGTTCAGCACCAGCGCACGCGGCAAGGCGGCGCGCTGCCTGCCGTGCGCGAGAATATCGAGCAGCGGCAAGATGAACGCGGCGGTTTTGCCCGTGCCTGTCTGCGCGATCCCGACCAAATCGCGGTTCATCAAGACATTCGGAATCGCCTGTTCTTGAATCGGGGTCGGCTGCGAAAACCCTACGCGTGCAACCTGTTCTAGAATCTTCTCGCTCAAGCCGAGCGTCGAGAAATCACTCATAACACATCGTCATCCTCTCTTGTCATCGGTCACCATTTTTTTGTCCTTCACTCTTTACACACCTTCGTGCAGTATGTTTTAGCGCAGTATGTTTTCGGAGGCACTTCACACTTCTGCCTTGTACTTCACACTTCACCCTATCTTACGCATTCTTGCTGGCTCTGTCAAGTAGATAGCGGGTATCGGCGGGGGCAGCGAAATTGCCGAGATATTAAGTAGCAACTTAAGCAGAGAGATTGCTTTTTTTTTGCGGACGGGCTAGGTTGAAGCGGAGACAGCGACCTGCCACCATTGAGGACACAGCGTTATGGAGAAGATGACCCCCAAGCAACAAAGCGACAAGCAGAAGGCACTCGCCTCGGCTTTGGACGAGATCGAGCGCAGCTTCGGCAAGGGTTCGATCATGCGTTTGGGACATCAAGCGGTAGAGGGTATCGAATCCATATCTAGTGGCTCGCTCGGCTTGGACATCGCCTTGGGCGTCGGCGGCTTGCCGCGCGGACGCATTATCGAGATCTACGGACCAGAATCGTCGGGAAAGACAACCCTCGCCCTCCATGTCATCGCCGAAGCGCAGAAACGCGGAGGACACTGCGCATTCGTGGATGCAGAGCATGCGCTCGATCCTTCATACGCAAAAAAACTCGGCATCAACCTTGAGACGCTGCTAATCTCGCAGCCCGACGCGGGAGAACAGGCGCTTGAAATCGCCGACACGCTCGTGCGCTCCAGCGCGCTCGATGTACTCGTTATCGATTCGGTCGCCGCTCTCGTGCCGCGCGCCGAACTAGAGGGCGACATGGGAGACACACATGTAGGCTTGCACGCAAGGCTCATGAGCCAAGCCCTCCGAAAACTCACGGGATCGGTCGCTCGCTCGCGCACGATGATCATCTTCATCAACCAAATCCGTATGAAAATCGGCGTCATGTTCGGCAATCCAGAGACAACAACGGGAGGAAACGCCTTGAAATTTTACTCAAGCGTACGCCTCGACATTCGCCGCATCGGTGCGGTCAAGGAAAAGGATGTCATCGTCGGAAATCAGACGCGGGTCAAGGTCGTCAAAAACAAGGTCGCTCCACCCTTCCGCGTCGTCGAGTTCGACATCTTGTACGACCAGGGAATCTCCAAAAACGGCGAGATCCTTGACCTCGGTGTCAGCGCGGGAATCATCGAAAAATCGGGCGCATGGTATGCATACGACAAGCAACGCATCGCACAGGGACGCGAGAACGCACGCACATGGCTGGGGGCAAACGCGCAGAGCGCGCGCACCATCGAAAACAAAATTCGTGAAAAAGAAGGCTTGCTATCAGAGGTCATGTTGGAAGCACCATCTCCTCCTCCTGCCCCTCCTCCTGTCGAGGCAGAAACACCCCAACCCCCCGCTCCCGCCGCTCCCGCCGCCGCTCCTGCACCCGCATCTTCTCCCGCCGCTGCGGTTGCTCCTGCGTCTGGGACTGAGGCAGCGCATGTCGCGCATGTCGCGGCGGCTCCTCCTCCTCATTCTGCTCCTCCTGCGGCGCCTCCTGTCCGTCCGACTCGCTCGCCCTCTTAGCGCCTATTCATAACTCCTGCAGGAGCTCTTGGTTGCTTGCGTTATCTTGCTTGCGTTATTTTGCTTGCGTTATTTTGCTTGCGTTATTTTTCTTGCGCCTTGAGACGATCGCGCTCCAAGGCAAGCATACGGAGAAATTGTCCTACGCCTTGCTTGCTGATAATGTCGGTCATCTCGCGCCGCTTGCCGGCGATGATGCTCACGCTACGAAAGACCACATCGATAATTCCCATACTCGTGTCGCGTTCCGTCTCGTTTTCAAAACAACGCACGCGC
>CBDCGG010000004.1:0-47055 GCA_965216605.1 Alphaproteobacteria bacterium
TAATCCAAAAAGCGCGTCCCACCCCCACACCCCACGCGCGCGCGCGTCAAGCCTGCTGAATGTCTCCCATAAAGACCCGAATGTGCTGCTCCAAAGCATCCGCCTGCGAACGTAAGTTATTAACACTCTGAGACATCTCGCCCGCCGACTTGTCCGCCCCCGCCGATGCCGTGTCCACCGTCGTAAAGCTCGTCTGAATCGAAGCAACATTGCTCGCCGCCTCCAACATGCTCTTCGCCACAGCCTCGCCCGTCTGTCGCTGCTGTTGCATCGTCGAAGAAATTCCCGCCACAACCGTCTCAGCATTGCGGACAGTTCCCCGTATCTCATCCAAAACGGACAACACATCCGCCGAACTGGTCTGCAAGTTCTCAATCAATCCCGCAATGCGCTCGGTCGCCTTCGTCGTTTGGTCAGCAAGGTTTTTCACCTCCGCCGCAACAACAGCAAAGCCCTTGCCCGCCTCTCCCGCTCGCGCCGATTCGATGGTGGCATTAAGCGAAAGAAGGTTGACCTGCCCCGCAATCTCCTGAATCAACTGGACAACCGAACCGATCGACTCAGAAGCCGAAGCCAGCAACTTCGCCGAACGGTCGGCTTTCTCAGTGCTGGTAACCGACTGTCGAATAACTTGCGTCGATTCTTGCGCCCGACGGTTGATCGTATCCAACGCCTGCGTAAGCTTGGCAATCTCCTCAGCCGCACCCCGCACGCGCAACGTGGTGTTCGCAACACGAGGCAACATCTCTTGCGTCGCCTCGCGTGCCTGTCCGGATTGCCGCCGCATCTCGTCAGATCTCTCGACCAAATTTCCTGTCGCACCCGCCAGTCCTCCCGTCGCCACCTGCACCTTCTCTTGGAAGTCGATGATCAAACCCTCCAGCCTGCGACTCCTCTCTACATCCATGCGCCTCGTGTCGCTGCGCGCGTCTTCTATACTGCTTGCGCCACGCGCGCGTTCAACTAAACCCTTCAGCGTCCGAGCATACTCTCCCAGTCGATCGTCGCGCTGTAAATAAGGCAACGGACGCTCGCCGCGCTGAAAGGACGGCAGGCTAGCCAGCAAGAACCCGACACCGCTTCGTGTCCCATCCTGTCTCGGCACCAGCATCTGCCCTGCCAAAAGGCACAGCAGCGAGAGAACAAGCCCCACGAAAAGAGCCAAGCGCAACAAAAAGGTTTCCCGTGGCGGCAAAGTAGACGATGCACCAGACGCAAGAACCCCCGACACAAGATCTGTCGCACCCGCCTGCTGTAAGGCAAAGCTGGAACGCTGTAGGTCGGCTACGACGAGCATCCATTTTTCATCGAACAAATTCAGTCCACGAAACTGGACAGCATCCCGCTTCTCGCCGCTCAACTCTCCCCCGCCCCCGCTCGCCGTTGTGCCTGAGGACTTGGTGTCCGCGAAGGTTTTCTCCAGCCACGCACGGATTTCCAAACCCCTTTGCCCTCCGTCCAATATCTGCATCGCGCCGCTGGGATCGACAAAAAACAACCGCGCGCCAGGTAACTCGTTTACCGAGCCCGCGCGCAACAGAAGTTTGTCGAAGAACTGCTGGCGCGTCTGTAACAACAATACTGTTCCTAACAAGGTGCGCTCGGCGCTCAATATCGGTAATGCGAAAAAGGCAAATGGTGCGTCAGGCTCCAAGTCTAGAGACGAGCGCGTATGGCTTGCAAAGAAGAGCTGCGTGCCGCTATCGAGCGTAGTCGAAGCCCCGCCCCGCAACAACGGCGAGCCTTGTTCGATGGCAAACAGAACGGCACGACGATACACCTCTTCCACGAGTTCGCCCGTCGCATCGCCGAGCGCGCGACGCAAGGACTGGGAAGAAGGCGGCGGCTCGCTTGCGCTATTTTCGCTGCTAGTCTCGCCGTCAGTTTTGCCGCTGCCTTCACGCAAGTCGACCTCACCGAACGCCTCGTTGCCGCTGGCTGCGAAGAGCACCTTGCCCTCGACATTGACGATCAACATCTCTTGGAGAGCGTTTTGGCTCAAGAAATCTCTTGCCGCCGCGTCAGACGAGAGGAAGTTCAGAGACAGCCTTTGTTCTTCTGTTTGTGTTTCTGTTTGTGTTTCTGTTTCTGCTTTCGATCTAGCCTCGACATAGGCTTGCAAGCGTGGCGCGCTCGCTAGCGTCCGCAAAGTTGCTCCCCAGTTTTCTGCATTGGATACCACCTGCCTGTCGGAGAGTTCTGCCAACAGACGAAATTGTTTTTCTTCCTCCTTGCCCAGCATTCGCTGTGTTCGCGTACTGCTCTCCTGTGAGATTTTCCCGAATAGTGTCGAGCCGCCAACGCCGTAAAAGACCACGAGCACGGCAACTAACAGGCTGCCAAGCACCCACGGCATTCGCAGAATCTTGTAGGCGCGTTCGCTTGCGGATATCTCGCTTGAAATTTTATCTGGCTGCTGTTGTGCACGAGGAAGTTGTGCGCCCGTCTGTTGTGCGATGGGCAGCTGTGCGCTGGATGGGCGCATCGGTCTTTGAGCGACGGAGGTGATTCCGCTGCTACGCTCTTCTGATAATTCTTGCCTATCGCTCCCTGAAAAGGGCGAGATAGCTACAAGCGCAGACGGTAGCGTCTTTCGGAAGAAGGTTCCACATTGTTTTAACAAGTTCACGCTTTACTACTCCATCCTTGTGCGAGGGGTTGTGCTTCAAGAGTTCACACTCTAGCACGATTCTGTATGGTGTTCGCACAAACCATTATGTTTTGTCATTCTGCTGCGGGTCGCGCCTGTTCGACCGCCTCCTCTAGGGCTACGGATACGATTCGACTGCATCCTGGCTCTGGCATGGCGACTCCGTAGAGTCTTATGGCGCGGCTCATGGTGTGTCGGTGGTGGGTGATGACGAGGAATCGCGTTTGGTGCTGTTTTGCCATGTCTTCGAGCAGGTCGCAGAATCTGGAGACATTGGTATCGTCGAGCGCGGCGTCCACCTCGTCGAGAATGCAGAATCCTCCGCCCGTGACGGAAAAGACCGCCAAGACGAGCGCGATGGCAACCAACGCCTGCTCACCGCCCGAAAGCACGCTGAGCGATTTGAGTCGTTTTCCAGGTAGAGCGATTCGTATCTCCAAGCCAGAAGTTATGGGGTCTTCGGGGTCGGAAAAGAAGAGTTTCGCCTCTCCGCCACCGAAGAGTCTTTCGATGAGTGCTGCGAATCGCACGCCCGCCTCCTGTTGCACTGCCACCAGTTTCCCCGAAGCCTCCTCCTCCAATTTTCGCACGGAGAGGTGCAACTTCTCCAAAGCTTGTGCGATATCGTCATGCTGTCGTTGCACCTGCTCGTGCTCTTCGCTGAGGCTTTGCAGCGCCTGCTTTGCCGTGAAGTTTATTTCGCCCAAACGCGCACGCTTGTCTTGGCTGGCGCGCCGCGCGGCTTTTTGTATCTCTGGGCTCTCGGCAAGAAAGGAGGCATCCAGCTCATAGCGTTGCGGCAGCTCTTCCAACGAGCAATCCATCTCTTCTAGTGCACGCGCTTGGAGATTTTGGCGTGCAAGCGGCAAGGGCTCAGCTTGTGTATGCAAGCGCACCGCCTCCTTTTCTGCCTCTGCGTTTTGTGCGGTGCGAAGCCTATGTTGCTCGCGCAATTGGGCGACACGCCCGCTCAATGTCTCCAAGGCATTTTTCCTCTCGCGATGTTCGACCTCGGCGGTGCGGTGGAGCGCGCGTTTTTCGGACAATATCTTGTGGTCGCGCTTGGGACCTTCTGCCAGCGTCCGAGCCTCGTTTTCGATAGCTCGCAAACTCTCGACGCTACGCTGCAAAAGCTGGCGATGGCGTTCCTTCAAGGCACGCAGCCGTTGCTCGCTTGCAACACGCGAGCGTTGCTCGTCGCGCTCGCGTGTCTGCGATGCTTGCTCGCGCTGCTGTTCTGCCAACAGCCTGCTCTGCTCGTCCAACAATTTTTCGCGCTCAGCGGTCAAGCGCGCCTGCTCGCCCACAAGCTGCTCGCGCTCGGCAAGTTCCTGCAGCCCCTGCTCTGCCGAAAGCTCTTTTGCCCGCGCGTCGTCCAAGCTGAACGCCAGCTGCGTCTGGCGCGCGTGATAGCCCTCCTGCTCCAACGCTGCAGCCTCTGCGTTGCGCAGTCGCTTGCGCAACTCTTGCAAATTTTTTGCTTGTTCCCCCTGCTCCTCCAACGCCGTGCGCACGCGCTCGCGCGTCTCGGCAAGGCGCTTTGTCGTCTCCGCTGCCTGCTCCTCGTAATCGCGCGCCGCCGCGTCCAAGTCCGCCTCGCTTTTTGCCAGCGTCTCCTTGCGTTTCGCTTTTTGCAAAAAGGCGTGAAAACGCTGCTCCAACGCCGTTGCCAGCTCGGCACTGGTCGCAAGCCCGTCCCAACGCCAGCACGAGCCATCACGCGCGACAAGACGCTGTCCGCGCGCTAAGGTCGCTTGCAACGCCTCCCCCTCGCGCGTCGAGCCGACGAGACCGACGCAAGCCAAACGCGCCCGCAACGACGCAGGAAAAGGAGCGGACGCGTTTGTGAAGAGTTCGGCAAGGCTGACGACACCGCTAGGCAAATTGTTTTCAGGAAGCGTGGAAGAGAGATTTTTCCAAACGCGCCACATGAACACCCCTCCTTTCTGCGGCTGTTTGGCTGCTTTTGTCTCCTCCAAGCTAGCGAACAAGTCTTCGCCGAGCGCGCCGAACAGAGCGGTCGCGAGTCCTTCGGGAATTTTCAAATCTGCGACAAGAGGAGTATCTTCTACATCCGTCTGCGTTTTTATTTCTTGCCCTGTTTGCGCCCATGACGAGGAAGCCTCGCGGTACAGGTCGCGGTTTTTGTCGCGCTCCGCGGTCAGCGAGAGGTTATGCGCGCGATGGTTTCTATCCAGCTTCTCTCGTTTCTGCAACAATGCCTCTTCTTCTCTGCGCAAGCGCGGCAGGGTTTTGCTCTGCGTCTCCTCTGCGTGCATTTCGGCGATATGCACCTTCTTCCTCATAGCTTGCGGGTCTTCTTCTTGCTGTTCTTCGTGTTTTTCGTGCGAGTGCGTTTGAGACAAGGGATGGGAGAAGCGTGTTTGATTTTTTTTGCCGATTTTTTCGGTAAGTTTTTGGAGTTCGATTTCTAGCCGCTCCTTCTGCGAGCGCGACGCGGCGAGTCTCTCCGAGTAGACTGCCCCCCGCCTGTCGAAGTCGCTCAGGTCGGTTGCGATTTTTTTCAGGCGTTGCTGTAGTGCTACGATCTGCTCTGTCATTTTGCTCAAGGCTTTTTTCTGCGCGTGCTGCGCGGCAGCGTTGTTTTTTTCTTGCGAGTCTTCTGTTTTGTCGCTCTCGCCTCCCGCGTCGAGCAATTGTTGTTGTGCCTCCCGCCACAGCCCTTCGACCTCTTCGAGTGCGTGCTGCTGTTCATCGCGCTGTCGCGTGTTGTCGATCTGTCGTTGTTTCAAGTCTATTTTTCTCTGCTCGCTGTCTTTTTGCGCTCGTTCTAATAGCAGCATGTCCTGAGCGATGCTTTGGCATCGCGCGGCACTTTCCACCTCGTTTTTTTCGGCTATGCTCTGTTGTTCTTGCGCGCAGCTCATGTCCGCCTCGATCTTGGCGAGTGCGACAAGTCCCTGTTCGCTCTGCTGCTCGCGCGCCTTTTGCAGGCTTTCGATCGATCGAGCGGTTTTCTCCAAGGCTGCTTCTTCGCGCGCTAGGTCTGCTGCTTGCCATCGTTTGATCTGTTGCGAGAGGCTACGATAACGTTGTGCGCGTTCCTCGTCGGTGCTCAATGTGTGGAGTCTTTTTGCGATTTCTTGCAAGCGATCTTCGACGCGCGTCAAGATTGTCTGCGTGTTGTCCATAGATGCGAGCGCTTCGCTACGCCGTGCGTACAAGCCTCGCACGCCTGCGGCTTCTTCGATCAGCTGACGACGCTCGGAGGGTTTAGCCTCGATGAGTGCCGCTACTCTTCCCTGCGCGATGATTCCTGATGCGTTCGCGCCCAGTCCAACATCGGCGCACAGCGTCTGCACATCGCGCGCTAATGCCTCCTTGCCGTTGATGCGATATGTGGAGCCTCCGCCCGTCTCGATACGTCGAGAGATTGCCACCCTCCGCTCGCTGCGCAAGCGCGCCCACATGCTGCCCGCTGTGCCATCTGATATTTTTTCCGATGTTTTTAAGGGCGATGGCAAGGAGGATGGCAAGGGGATGGCAAGGGGGAGTCGTTGTGCAGCGTCAAGGTCACTTCAGCGCGCGAGAAGGGAGGACGCTCGCTACTACCGCCAAAGATCATCTCGTCCATTTCAGCTCCGCGCAGTTGTCGCGCCGAGCTTTCGCCCATGACCCATCGCAAGGCTTCGACGATGTTCGACTTGCCGCAGCCGTTCGGTCCTACGACCGCGCTCATGCCGTCGGCGAAGGCGATCTCCGTAGGCTCGGCGAAGGACTTGAATCCCGACAATTTCAAGGAAACAGGATACACGACCGCCGACCCTCCAATTTCACTCCAAGTTCTCTAGACACCGAAGGCGCGCGACTACAAGCCCTGAGCGTCCAAGCTCTCCTCGATAGCGCGTGCGATGCTTTTCGCGCTCAAAGCTCCCGACAGCTTTTTGCCGTCAACTATGATCGTCGGTGTCGAAGAAATTTTATAACGCTTCCTGCCCGCAATCTGCTCTTCGAGCACAGCACGCTCCAACGCCTTGTCTTCAAGACACGCTTGCGCGCGCGCGCGATCGATTCCGACCAACGCCACGATAGCAAACAGCTCCCTCTGTGGCTGCTCGTTATTCATCCACTTTCGCTGCCTCTCCAACATCGCGCCCATAATTTTAGTGCGGAGTTTAGCGTGCAAATCCTCACCGCCCAAATTCTCACCGCCGCAACGCGCCAACACCGCCGCCTGCAACGCCAAGCGATCCAGCGGAAAGTCCCGATAGACAAAGACGACATTCTCGTTCAGCAGCACGCCCTTTGCCAATTTCAGATATATCTCAGCGTGAAATGCGGCGCAATGCGGACAGGTGAGCGAAAGGTATTCCTCGACAATAACCTTCCCTGTTTGAGAAGGAGTCTGTCCTGATTCTTGCTCGTTCGCGCTAGGACGGGTTAAGAAGGCGAACAACCCACCCGCGAGCACGATCACTGCCAGCCCCATCCACAAGGCGGATTTTCTCTTTAGGATAGAAATATTGAAGCGCATGCTTTCCTCCTCGGACGCAACAACGTACAGCGTAGCAGATGCTACGATCCTTTCATTGTACAGGATTCTTTCTCGTTCTTCTAGCGCCAAAGGCTTGCGACGGGCTTTGGGTTATGAGTTTTCCCCTTTTTTCTACCACCTGATCAATGCCCCTCCCCATGCGAATCCTCCTCCCATTGCGGTGAGTGCGACTAGGTCTCCTTGTTGTATACTTCCTTGCTTGCAAGCGTGATCGAGGGCTGCGGGAATTGTTGCGGCGGAGATGTTTCCGTGCTCTCCGACGGTCGAGACGACTCGCGCCTCCTCGATTCCCAGCCTGCGTGCGACCCCGCTCATGATGCGGCTGTTCGCTTGATGCGGCACGAGCCACGCGATATCCTCGACCTTCAAAGCGTTGCGCGCGAGCAGCAGATCTACGCTTTGCGACATCTTGTCGATCGCCTCGCGGAAGACGACGCTGCCCTGCATTTTCAAATGCCCGACCTTATCGCTCGATCCCGCGCCGCCGTCGACATATAGTTGCTCGTAGTATCTGCCATCGGTTGCAAGCGTGACATCGATAATACCGCGCTCGATGCTGCCCTGCGCCTGTTCTGTCTCATCCGCCTCTAATACGAATGCTCCTGCTCCATCGCCGAACAAGACGCAGGTACTGCGATCTGTCCAGTCGATGATGCTTCTAGAATAAATCTCTGCCCCGACGACAAGCACCCGACGCGCCTGCCCCAGCCGCACCATGTTCCACGCGCTATGCAAGGCAAAGACGAATCCCGCGCAAACCGCCTGTACATCGTATGCCGGGATGGGTTTTCCCACGCCCAGTTTATGTTGTAGTTTGGCGGCGGTTGCGGGAAAAGTGTTTTCGGGTGTCGTCGTTGCCATTATGATCGCCTCGATCTGCTGCGGTCTGCATCGCGCGGCTGCCAGCGCTTTTTCCGAGGCTTTGAGAGCCAAATCGGAGGTATCCTCATCGTCGGCGGCGATGTGTCTCTGTCGAATGCCTGTGCGCGTTCTGATCCACGCATCGTCGGTCTGCAAGTTTTGCGCGAGTTCTTCGTTCGTTATGATGCGCTTCGGCAGATAGGCACCGACGCCTTTGACCAGAACAGCGCGAGCACGAGGCTGTTCGTTCACGATAAGTGTCGCTGTCGGTTTTTCGGGCAAGCCCTGAATAATGCGTTATCAAGGCGCATTATGCAGCGCGGCTTGGGGAAGGCGAGGATGCGGAATTGGGAGAGCTTTCTTGTTGGGCTTGAGTTTGGATTTGAGTTTGTCGCAGTTGTTTTTTGATTCGCGCCATGAATCCTCTACGCACGACATTGATTCCCAGCGAGGTTGCGTTAGCGAAGCCGAGCGCGTCTGTTCCGCCGTGGCTTTTGATGACGAGTCCGTCGAGTCCTAGTAAGACTGCTCCGTTGTAGTTTCTGGGATCGATTCGCCTTTGCAATCGCCGCAGGGCATGTCGAGCGAAGAGGTATCCGAGTTTGGCGAGGATGGAGGATCTAAACATTTCTTGCAAGAAGAGCAGCATTGCGTTCGCGGTTCCTTCCATAGCTTTGAGTGCGATATTGCCGCTGAATCCGTCGGCGACGACGACATCGACCCTACCCGATAGCAGGTCGTCGCCCTCGACGAATCCGCAGTAGGATAGCAGGTGAGGATTTTTGTGGAAGAAGGCGGCGGCTTGTCTGATTTCCACGCGCCCTTTGATGGCTTCTGCGCCGATATTGAGCAGTCCGATGCGGGGTTTTGCCACGCCGAGCCCTGTTCTAGCGAATGCGTCGCCCATGAGCGCGAATTGTATGAGCATTTCCTTGCTGGAATCGAGGTTTGCTCCCGAATCGAGCAAGACGGTTTCCGCCTTGCGATTGATGAAATAGCAACAGATGGCGGGGCGTAGGATGTCGGGTAGCATGCGCAGTTGAAACTTCGAGAGTGCCATGAGCGCGCCAGTATTGCCTGCCGAGACGATGCAATCGGCTTCTCCGTCAGCGACGGCGCGGATGGCGCGTCCGAGGCTTGATTCTCTGCCATGGCGGAGGGCTTGGGCGGGCGGAAGATCGGATTGGATAATATCTTGCGCGTGGCGAATCTCGCTACGCTCTTTGAGGAAGGGGCGAGATTTCAGAAGGGGGCGTAGTTGTTTTTCTCTGCCGAAGAAGATGAAGCGACATTCGGGATGGCGTTCGGCGGCGCGATGCGCGCCTTCTATGACCATGTCGGGGGCAAAGTCTCCGCCCATGGCGTCCAACGCCAGGCGGGGTGAGGGGATGGAGGCGGTATCGCCGCTCAAGGTCTTTCCATTGCTGTTGCTATTGGACATTGCCAATCTAGCTCGTCTTTCTAAGTAGTCTTTCGAGTATCGCCCAAAGCACGGCTAGCTCGCCTGCTGTTACGACGACTCGATGGCGGGGACGACTTCACGCGCACGATACACGCCGCAGGCGACGCACATGCGGTGTGGCAGGGAGGGTTCGCCGCAGTTGGGACATTCGCGCGAGCGGATGATTGTAAGGTTTTGATGCGTACGACGCTTGCCAGCACGGGCGCGCGATATCTTACTTTTGGGGACTGCCATGGAAAATGATACTCCGAACTTGGCTGAAACAGAATCCCAGTTTACCTTGTGCGGACAGAAAAGCAAGAACTCTCCTTACTTATTTCCTGTCTATCGCACGAGCGCGATACGCGACAGACACAGCCATCACAAAAACTCTCTACCGCGTTGCGAGTCTGTTTGACGGGAAACGGCAAGCCGTGCGAGCTTTTGAATAAGAAGCTACACACTTTGCGCTTCGCGCAAAGTGTGTAGAAGGCGACGTAAGTCCCTTCGGGTTAAAGCGCCCCGCTGACGCGGGGTCTTTTGCGTAACTCCCTCGCGCTCCCCGCGTGCTACGCACGCGTCGTGTACGCGTCAATGCGCAAGGCTCGTTTAGTGGGTCTACACCCCTACCTGTTAAAATCCAATCAAAGCCTGTTACTCGTTCAAAATCTCCCCGCGAACACACTCCCGCAAACTCAAGTCTCCCAACCTTTCCTCAACCCCCCGCACGCACAGCAATAACCCCTCCCCATCTCCCCCCACCACATTCCGCGCCAAAGCAGCCCGCCACTCCCCCTCACTCCCCGCCAAACGATACGCATCAAAAGCCCCATAAACCCGCGAAAGAATCTTCTTCACCCTCTTCCCAACGCTCAAATCACCCGTTCCCATCTCGCGCAACTCCCTATCCAAATCACGCACAAAAACCTCCATCATCACACGCACAATCCTCCCAAAACGCCCCTGAAAACGCGCCGTGTAAAGATACAAATGCAAGGTCAGACAATCCAAACGCCCATCTACCGTGTCCGCAACTACTCCCCGCTCAAACAACACGCGCGCACGCGAATCGCGCAACGCACAAGCATAAAGACGCGCTCCATACTCACGCTCCAAACGCGCTCGTAAAAAACGAAAGCCTGCATAACGCCACAAAGAAAAAAACCAGCGTCGCATCCTCAACACCTCATATTTTACGCACAATCAAAGACAATCGGCTATGATAGAGCAATCATGAAGCACACGCTCATGCAATCATCTTTGCAATCATCTTTGCAATCATCTCCCCTGCAATCGTCCCCCTTGTTCCAGCGATTTTCCCCTCTCCTCTTGCGCCTTTTTCTACCCCTCGCAAGTGCACTAGCCCTGCTGTTCGGAACGCTCGCGTGTGCGCAAAAAGGCGTGCAAGGCGTGTGGTTTGCCCAAAGCCAAATCGCCCAGCTGAAAGTAGGCGAGCAAAAACAAAAAGAGGTTGTCGCCCTTTTAGGTCCACCCAATTTAGTCAATCCCTATCGTCCGCATGTCTATTACTACTACGGTGCGCGCACGAAACAGGTGGGGCAGATTTCTCCCTCGCTGAGAGATCGCCAAGTTTTGATTCTGCTTTTTGCACGCGACAGCGGCGTGTTGCAATCCCTCGAGCTGCGCAACATCGACGACGTGGGCTTCGTGCGCACCGACTCCGACAAAACGCGAGGACTGCGCTCTGCAAGGCGCAACCTTCTTCGGGACATCTTCGGCAATGTCGGACAGGTGGGCGTAGGCGATGCACCGTGAAGAAAAAATGAGAACGCTGTGACCTTTACAGCCTCGGCAACACGAGCCTATCCGAAGACGCGCCTGCGCCGCTTGCGAAGCAGCGATGCTCTGTTGAGGCTTTGTGCGGAACATCGCTTCGCTGCCTCCGACCTGGTCTGGCCTATTTTTGTTCGGGAAGGGCATAACGAACGCGAGCCTATCGCCTCCATGCGCGGTGTCGAGCGTCTGACGAGCGACCTTCTGCCCGCCTGCGCCGAACGCGCACAGCAGTTGGGTATCCCCGCGCTCGCCCTGTTTCCTGTCGTGCCGCAAACAAGCAAGAGCGCGGACGGACGCGAGGCATGGCGTAAAGATAATCTCATGAGCCGCGCATTAGAGAGCTTGCGAGGATGCGGCATAGCAATCCTCGCCGATGTCGCGCTCGACCCCTACACGACGCACGGGCACGACGGCATCGTCGAGGGGGGGAGCGTAGACAACGAGGCTTCGTTAATCGCGCTCGGCAAGCAGGCGCTCGCGCTCGCACAAAGCGGTGCCGACATCCTCGCCCCCTCCGACATGATGGACGGTCGCATCGCCTACCTGCGCGAGACGCTAGACGCGCAAGGTTTTAGCACCCTGCCCCTCGTCAGTTATGCTGCGAAGTTCGCATCCCACCTCTACGCTCCCTTTCGCGAGGCACTGAAGATCGTCCCCAAAGGACGCGTCTCCGCCACAAATACAGGCGCGCCGCGCGACAAACGCGGCTACCAACTCGATTGCGCTAACGGCGACGAGGCATTGTGGGAGATCGCGCTCGACTTGCAAGAAGGTGCGGACATGGTGATCGTCAAACCCGCGCTGCCCTACCTCGATATCGTACGGCGCGCGAAGGAAGCCTTCGCAGCCCCTCTGCTGTGCTACCATGTGTCCGGCGAGTATGCCGCCCTCGCAACAGCGAGCGAAGCGGGAATTCTCGACGAAAGTGCCTGCCTGCTCGAACAACTACTCTGTTGCAAACGCGCGGGCGCGAACGCTGTCATCACCTATTACGCGCCGCGCGCGGCAGAATGGATTAACGAAAGGTTGTAAGCAAACAAAGAGCAGAGAGCATGGTCGTTAGAGGCAACACAGAAAATATCGCCATCGAAGAGGAGATGGAACGCTCCTACCTCGATTACGCGATGAGCGTCATCGTCGCGCGCGCGCTGCCCGATGCACGCGATGGCTTGAAACCCGTTCATCGCCGTATCCTCTATGCCATGCAGGAGGGCGGCTACACGGCGTCGAACGCCTATCGCAAGTGCGCGCGTATCGTCGGAGAGGTGATGGGCAAGTATCACCCGCACGGCGATGCTCCCGTCTACGATGCGATGGTACGCATGGCACAAGATTTCTCGATGCGCCTGCCGCTGATCGACTCGCAAGGCAACTTCGGCTCGATCGATGGCGACCGCGCCGCCGCCATGCGCTACACCGAAGCGCGACTGGAGAGAGCCGCAGAAGCCTTGTTGCAAGATATCGACAAGGACACAGTAGACTTCGTGCCCAACTACGACGGCGCGCTCAACGAGCCGCGCGTGCTACCCTCGCGCTTGCCGAACCTACTCGTCAATGGCGGTGGCGGCATCGCCGTCGGCATGGCAACAAACATTCCGCCGCACAATCTAGGCGAGATCTGCGCGCTCTGTCGTGCGTTGCTCGAAAAACCCGAGATCGCGCTCGAAGAGCTCATCGAAAAATTGCCAGGTCCCGATTTCCCCACCGGCGCGCTCATCCTAGGGCGCGATGCCGTCAAGGAGTGCTACCGCAAGGGGCGCGGCTCGATCGTCGTGCGGGCGCGCAGCTCCATCGAACCTCTGCGCGGAGGAAAAACCTTGCTGCTGTTTACCGAGGTGCCTTATCAAACGAACAAGGCGCGCATTATCGAGCGCATCGCAGAGCTGGTGCGCGAGAAAAAAATCTTCGGCATCGCGGATCTGCGCGACGAATCCGACCGCGAGGGACTGCGCATCGCCGTCGAGGTGAAAGCCAGCGCACGTCCCGAACAGGTGCGTGCGCTTCTGTTTAAGCATACGGCGTTGCAAACGAGCTACAGCGTCCAGTTGCTAGCTTTGGATCGCGGGCAGCCGCGTGTGATGAACCTGAAAGAGATGCTGACGATCTTTCTCGATTTCCGCGACGAGGTGCTGCGTCGCCGTACTGCCTTCTTGTTGCGGAAGGCGCAGAGGCGGCTACACAACTTGTGCGGGCTGCTCGTCGCTACCGACGAGATCGAGCGCGTCGTCGCCCTCATTCGCGCCGCCGTCGATGCCGAGCAGGCAAGGCAAGCTCTAATGGCAGAGACTTGGAGCGCGCGCGCCGTTACAGCCTTGCTGGAGAGAGGGGAGCAAAAACAAAACGGAGCAGACAGCGCGCTCACCCGCGAGACGGAGGCGGAGAAGGAGGAGGTGGCGACGGCGGCGACAAGGATGGCGCTCGAACTGCTAGCGGACGGCAGGTGTCGTCTTAGCCGTGCGCAGTGTCAAGCGATCTTGGAGTTGCGCTTGCAACGCCTTGTCGGCTTGGAAAAAGAAAAACTGCTGGCAGAGGCGCGTGAGAACCTCGCGCGTATCGTCGAGTGTCGTGCGTTGCTCGCCTCGAAGGAGCGGCGTGCAGCAAGCATCAAGGAGGATCTGCGCGAGGTAGAGCAGCAGTTCGCAACCGAGCGACGCACCGACATCGTCGAGCAGGAGGTCTCCGTGGAGGAGGACGCAGAAAGTTTTGTCCAGCACGAGGAGGTGGTAGTGACGATCACGCGGCAGGGCTATGTGAAGCGCGTGGCGAGCCAAACCTATCGCAGCCAACAGCGCGGCGGCAAGGGGCGCGCGGGTATGAAGATCGGCAACGAGGACGACCTAATGCAAACATGCTTCGTCAGCACGACGGCACGACTGCTCTTCTTCACCAATCGGGGCAAGGTCTATGCGCTTTCGGCAGCCGACCTGCCTGAGGGCAGCCCGCAGGGGGGTGGCAGGAATGTCGCTAACCTGTTGGAGCTGACTCCGAACGAGCGCGTCACCAACATCACCCCGCTGCCTGACAGCACGCAAGAGCTGAAACACAAGAGTTTGGTATTGGCAACCGCCTCAGGCAGTGTGCGACGCAACGCGCTAGAAAATTTCGCACGCATCATGCGCAACGGCATCATCGCCATGAAGATCCCTGAGGGAGACGCGCTAGTCGGGGCGGTCGTGTGCGACGAGGGGGACGATCTCTTTCTTGCCAGCCGCTTCGCTCAAGCTATTCGCCTTCCCCTCTCCGACCTGCGCGTCTTCTCGTCGCGCGAGAGCAGCGGGGTGCGCGGCATGAATCTCGCTGATGGCGACAGGCTGGTCTCGATCGCCCCTGTCCCCGCCCAAAGCCACGCGGAGGGCAAAAAGGAGAAGACGGCGATCTTCACCGCGCTCGCTTCAGGCTACGGCAAACGCACGCTTGTTGCAGAATATCGTTGCACTGCGCGAGGCGGCAAAGGGATAAAGAACGCCGTGTTGAGCGAGGGCGACGAGGTGGTCGCCAGCCTGCCCGTGCAAACGGGCGACCAACTCAACCTCTATTCCAACCAGGGTCAGTTCTCGCGCATCACCGCCGAGAGCGTACGCCTGTGCGGACGCGCTACGCGCGGGGTGCGCCTGTTCGATCTGAAGGAGGGGGAAAGCCTCGTCGCGCTCGGAAAAATCCTGCTAGAGAGCAACGCCTCGCAGAGCGACAAGACGAGTGAGACGAGTAAAACAAGCGAGACGAGTGAGACGAGCGAGACGAGCGAGACGGGCGAGACGAGCGAGACGGAGGCATGACCTCTCGCGTTGCCTTTTATCCGGGTTCTTTTGACCCCATCACCTACGGGCATTTGGATATCGCCGAGCGCGCGCTGCGCTTGTTCGACCATGTCATCTTGGGTGTTGCGAGCAGCCATAACAAGAAGACGCTTTTTTCGCAAAGCGAGCGCGTCGTTCAGGTGGAGCGCGCAGTTGCGGAGGCTTTTCCTGATGCTGCCTCTCGTCTTCGCGTCGTGGGCTTCGCGTCGCTTTTGATCGAGAGCATGCGTCAGCACGAGGCGCGCGTGATCTTGCGCGGCATGCGGGCTGTGTCGGACTTCGAGTTCGAGTTTCAACTTGCCGGCATGAATCGCGCGCTCGCACCCGATATCGAAACCGTCTTCCTGACGGCAACGGACAAATACCACTTTCTCTCATCGCGCTTCGTACGCGAGATCGCCTTGATGGGCGGCGACATCAGCGGCTTTGTTCCTCCCGCCGTTGCCAGCGCGCTCCGTGAAAAAGCATTGGAAAATCCTTTGGAAAAAACCTCGTGAAAAACGACCTAAGCCCGCGCCTTTTGCACTACCGCCATCTGAACGCGCGGGGTTTGTGGTCGCTCTACCAGCGCGAGGTGCGTCGTTTTCTTGTTGTGTGGGTGCAGACGGTGGCGACGCCGGCGATCACGGCGCTTATCTTTCTCGCCATCTTTTCGCTAGCGTTTGAGCGCACAGAGATCAGGGTTTCGGGGCTACCCTTTGCGACCTTCATCATGCCGGGCTTGGTGATGATGAGCATCATTCAAGGCGCGTTCGCCAACACCTCTTCTTCGCTGTTGGTGAGCAAGCTACAGGGCAATATCGCCGACCTGTTACTTGCTCCGTTGAGCGCGACCGAGCTGACGCTGGGAATCGTTTTAGGCGGAGCTACGCGAGGATTTTTCGTAGGCGTTCTCGTTGTGGTGGCTCTGCTACCTTTCGTCGAGTTTTCCTTCATCCATCCTTTTGTTATTTTGTATAACGCGCTGTGCGCTTCTATTTTGATGTCGGTTTTCGGTGCTTTCGTGGGTTTGTGGGCGGAAAAGTTTGAGCATGTTGCTGCTCTGACCAGTTTTATCGTTGTCCCTTTGTCGTTTCTTTCAGGCACTTTCTACCGCATCGACAGCCTTCCTGAGCCTTTTCAGACGCTTGCCAAGTTGGATCCTCTTTTTTACCTTGTCGATGGGTTGCGTTATGGCTTCACGGGAATTGCGGAGAGCGATATTCTTACCAGTTCGTTGATTCTGTTTGTCACGACGATGTTGTGTTACTTGGGGCTGTGGCGGCTTTTTGCTATCGGCTATAAGTTGAGAAAATAACGCGCGTTGTCTTGCTGTGATTTGTATTGACGGGCGCAAAACATCGCATCCGTCAAGATTGCTAACGCGCGTGTTTTTTTCTGCCCGTAAAAATTGTTCGCGCGAACAGCCCCGCTCACGAGCGTTTTGTAAAGATAATCCACCGCATCGAAGCAAAATTGACAAACAAAGCCATCCCCGTCCCCACAACAACCCCAATCACAGGATAGCGCGCCGCCAACGGCAACCACACAAGGCACGCGGTGAAAACACCCAAATTGACAAAGGCACCTCCAACCATCATCGGATAGTAGAACAGCAAGGATCCCCCGTCAGGTCGTTCGCGAAATGTCCATCTTTTGTTGAAAAACCATGTGAAGAACACCCCGCAAGAAAACCCCACGCAACGCAACAGCAAGGTATGCAAAACCGTCTGCGGAGCAAAAAGCATCACCAACAAGGTGAGCGACCCCGCATCGATAACAAATCCTCCTGTGCCAACGCAAAGGAAGGGCAGAAAGAAACGCAACTCGCCTCGCAGCCATTCCTTGAGGCTTCGAGGCAATTTTAGCAACAACGGACTTTAACGGCTGCGATTGAAGTAGCGGAAGAACTCGCTTTCAGGCGATAGAATGATGGTCGTTTCGCCGCTCTCGATGCTTTTTTTGTAGACCTCAAGCGACTTGTTGAATTCAAAGAAAGCCGGATCACGAGAAAAAGCACGCCCCAGCAAACGGTTGCGCGTCGCCTCGCCCTTGCCTCGCAGGATGGAGCTTTGGCGGGTTGCATCTGCCAAGATGATCTCCTTCTCCTTGTCGGCTTGTGCCCGAATTTTTTGTGCCGACTCGTTTCCCTGCGCACGCAGCTCGCGTGCCTCGCGCTCGCGTTCGGTGCGCATGCGCTCGAAGACGGCTTGGCTCGTGTCTTCAGGCAGATCGGTGCGCCCGATACGCACATCGATCACCTCGACACCGAAGCTCTCGGCACTCTTTCGCACCTCCTCGCGGATCTGGTTCATGATCGCCTCACGCTGGCTGGAGAGCAAGGTATCCAACGACACGGTTGCGATCACGCGCTGCAAGGCAGCGTTGATGTTCTTGCCAAAGCGGTCGCGCAGGCGCGTCTCGTTGAAAATACGCTGGTAGTAGATCTTCGGCTGCACGATGCGATAGCGCGCGAACGCATCAACCGCGATGCGTTTCTTGTCGGTCAGCAACACCTCGAAAGGAGGAGGATCGATATCCAGCGTCCGCTTGTCGTAGATGACGACATTGTCGATCATAGGCACTTTCACTTGCAGACCGGGGGTGAATATCTCGCGTTGCACTTCGCCGAAGCGCACGATCAGCACCTGCTCCGTCTGCTTGACGGTAAACAGCGTCATCAAGCCACCGATCAGCGAAAGCAACAGGATTCCCCCCAACAACAACAGGAAGACGGAAATTCCTCTGCCCTTTCTTTTGCCGCTACCTTTACCACTGCCGCTTGCGGCGGCTCGCGAGGTTGTTCTTTCGTTACTGGTCATGAGAGCTCTCTATTAAATGATACGATGATAGGAGGGATGGGGAGATGATAGGGCTTGATCATGGCGAAGGAGACGCGCTGCTGTTGCGCAAGCGTCGTTGCACTTCGGGCAGGGGTAGGAATGGAATGACTCCGTTTGCGCTTTTGTCGATGATGACGATATTGGATTTTTCGAAGACTCCTCCCAAAGTTTCGAGGTACATCCTACGGCGCGTGACGGATGGAGCGGATCGATAGGCGCGCCATACCGCTAAGAATCGTGTAGCTTCGCCCTCCGCCTCGATGGCGAGCCTTTCGCCGTATGCTTCGGCTTGTCGTAGCAGTTGTTCTGCCTCTCCTCGCGCTTGAGGCACGATGGAGTTTGCGTAAGCCTCTGCCTGATTGCGCAAGCGGTCTAGGTCTTGACGCGCGCGCTGCACATCGTTGAAGGCATCTATCACCTGCGGGGGCGGCGACGATTTCTGCAAGTCGATCTTTTCGACGAGAATGCCCGACTTATAACTATCGAGGATGCGTTGCAAGAGAACTAGTGTGTTTGTTTCGATCTCGGCGCGCCCGACGGTGACGGCATCGTCGAAGGAGGTTTGTCCGATGACCTCGCGCATGGCACTCTCGGAGGCGATCTTGATCGTCGCCTCGGGGTCTCGAATATTGAAGAGGTAGGCGATGGGATCGCTAATCTTCCAAAAGACGGTGAAGTCGATATCAACGATATTTTGGTCTTTGGTGAGAATCAGACTTTCTTCTGCAACATCGCGTGCGTCGGCGGGCGCGCCTGCGTCGTTGCTACCGCGCGCCGAGCGAAATCCGATATCGAGTCTCCTCGCGCGTTCGACCTGCGGCGTGAAGACTCGTCCGATGGGAGCGGGAAAGTTGTAGTTCAACCCCGGCTGCTTCGGAGGACCGTAGAACTTGCCGAAGATGAGCGGCACTCCCACCTCGCCTTGATCGACACGATAGAGTCCGCTTGCAACCCACAAGAACACGACACCGCACAAAACGAGCAGCACACGCCGCACGATATGATCGCCTTGCGGATCGAAGAAACCGCTCAGTATTTTTTGCACCCGCGCGATGATATCGTCGATCGAAGGTGCGCCTCCTCCTCCACTGCCGCCGCTACTGCCACTGCCGTTGCTGGCACTGCGCGTTCGCCGCGTGGTTCCCCAAGGGTTTTCCCCTCCGTTTTGCGACCATGTCATCGTTGAGTTTCTCGCCTCCGTTTTACAATCTTTCTCTATAAGGCTACAATTGTCTCTGTTCGTCAAGCACCTTTTTTATTTTTATTCCACGCGCTCTTTAAAGATGTCTTCTAGCACTGCCTCTACCCGTTTGGGAGATTTGGTGCGCCGTCTGGTGCGCGCCTGCCCTCTTGACGAGTGGGAGGCGGGCAAGGTTGTCGGAGACTTGGGAGAGGATGCCATCGCTGACCTGCGTTTGGACGAGGATCGTCTTTCGCTGGTGCTTTCGTTGCCGAGAGATCTCTCTCGTTTGGCGGCTGAGCTGGAAGCGCGCCTACGCGCAACATTAGAGCCGCAGCTTGCGGGACGCACGCTTGCGATCGTGCTGACGAGCAGCAAAAGCGCGGACGACAATGTTGCTACGAAAGCGCGTGTTGAGCCTCGTCGTCAAAACGGCATGGCGGGCGTGAAGGTGGTGCTGGGCGTTGCGAGCGGCAAGGGAGGGGTGGGCAAATCGACGATCGCCGTCAATCTCGCCATCGCGCTCGCGCAGACCAAACGCGAGGAAACAAACACAACAAGTAAAAATTATTGGCGCGTCGGGCTTTTGGACGCCGACCTCTACGGACCTTCGCTGGTGACGATGCTGGGGCTGGAGCAAGCTCCCCGCCGCAACGAGGAGGGCTGGCTGATTCCCGAACAACGTTTCGGTATCAAAACCCTCTCGATGGGATCGATGCTGGATCCGAAGCAGGCGCTGGTGTGGCGCGGTCCGCTGGTCGCGCGCGGCTTGAAACAATTGCTGGACGGCTCGGCGTGGGGAGAACTAGATCTGTTGCTGCTCGACATGCCGCCCGGCACAGGAGATCTGCCGCTCAGCCTCGCGCAAAGCGCGCACCTCGATTGTGCCTTGCTGGTCGCAACGCCGCAGCAGGTAGCGCTCTACGATGTGCAAAAAAGCCTCGCGATGTTCGTCAAGCTGCGCGTCGATATCGTGGGGCTAGTCGAAAACATGAGCGTCTTGCGCTGCCCGCAGTGCGGACACGAGAGCCACCTCTTCGGAGAGGGCGGCACTGCGCGATTGGCGCAACAAAACGCCATCCCCCTTCTCGGACGCTTGCCCCTCTCGCAGGAGCTGCAAGAAAGCGCCGACAATGCCTCCCCCCTCATGATTCTTCCCGCAGAGAGCGACGAAGAGCGCGTTGAGCAAAAGGGTGACACAAAGCCTTCTTCCGTGCTACAAGAGGCACGATCCTTGCAAACAGAAGAGATCAGAGCAACCTTCCGTTCGATTGCCAAGTCGGTGGCGGAGTCCGTTACAGAACTGACGAGAAAAAATCTCTTGAGCAACAACTCTAGATAACTCTAGATAACTCTATGTTTAAACTCCATGCCTAGCCTCCTCCTTTCCCCCTTTCCTTGCCTTGAAGCCCGCCGCTTGACAAACAAAAGCAGAAAAAAGAGTGACACATGTTGCAAAATGGTGTATGCTGTAGGATTGATTGAGCGAAGAGAAACAACCTTGATGGCAACAAGCACTTCCTTACCTTGCCGCTAACGCGCCTTACCTCGTGAACCAGAAGACTCCTATTCTTGTTGTAGACGACTACAAAACGATGGTGCGGATTATCCGCAACCTTCTCGCGCAGTTGGGTTTCGAGGATGTGGACGACGCAAGCGACGGTAGCGAGGCGTTAGACCGCATGGGCGCGAAACGCTACGGGCTTGTGATCTCGGATTGGAATATGGAGCCGATGAACGGCTTGGAGCTGCTTAAGGCTATTCGTAGCGGCAGTACGAATAACGCTCAAGTTCCTTTCATCATGGTGACGGCGGAAAGCAAGCAATCTAGCGTTCAAGCCGCGAAAGAAGCGGGGGTGAACAACTACATCGTCAAACCCTTTAGCGCGGACACGCTGCGCGCGAAGCTCGACAGCGTCTTGAACTAGATGGCATCGATTCCTCCCTCCGCCGACGAGCATGCCTCGCTATCTGCCTTGAGACAAGGATTGACCAAGGGATTGGACAAGGGATTGGACAAGGGGCAGCGCGCCGTGATCGAATCCATTCTGAAAGAGATTTTGGAGAGTGATCTGCCCGGACAATACGGAGGACATACGCTCGCTAGCCTGCGCGCGAGGGAGAAGACAGAAGACAACGACGAAGGACTGCCCGCCACCCCGATCACCGAACGTCCGCGCGACATCAGCGATACACATTTGCCGACGATCGTGCAAAACCTCAATTCGATTCGCTCGACGGCAGAATCGGCGACGCACGCGATCATGAACGCAACGGAAAACATTCAGGCGTTGCTGGGCATGCTGGACGAAAAGATGGAGCAAGTCATTCGCAAGGAGCTTACGCTGATCGTACAGGCTTGCGCCTTTCAAGATCTGACGGGACAGCAGATGACCCGCATCGTCGATTCGGTGGAATCGATCGAATTCGCCGTGGATGGCATCCTGTCCTCGATGGGCGACAAGGACGCGACGCGACGCTACAAGGAGATCGCCGCACGGCGCGCGAAAAAGGAAACCTCCGACGACAAGACTCTCAGTGGTCCGCAAAATATCATCGTTAAAGACAAGCAGGCAGAAATCGACAACATGTTCGGTACTTGAACAGCCCTTCGAGCTAGCACGATAGGATTCTTGCGAAGCCATGCTCAGCAGCCACCGTGAACACAGCACGAAGACCAAATCTTCGGGCAGCGACGAGGAGAGCGAATTCGCCATCGCCTACACCTTTCTGAGCCTGTTCTTGCTGGTGCTATCGTTCTTCATCGTGCTGACGGTTCTCTCCGAGGTGGTGGAGGAGCGCGTGGAGCAAACGCTCTCTTCGGTCGCCAAGGTTTTCTCGCCGACGACCATCCAGAGCAAAGAGATTTTCAACCCCCTTAAACAACGCGCCGCCGGCTTCACAAAAGACTTCATCCTCGAAGAGATCGAACTTCTCATCGACACGGACATCCACGTAGCGCGCACGAAACGCAACGACCGAGACGGATCGCTGGAGGTGAGGGTTCTCAACAAGGCGCTTTTTCAGACGGATCGCGCCGAGCTCAAGCCCGAAATGCTGATCCTGCTGAGACGCATCTCGTCTACGATCGCCAACAGCACGCAACCCATCTACTCCTCCTTCGTCACGGGCTACGACACGCGCGATGCCTATATCTTCAGCCCCCCCCTCAGCGTGCGACGCGCGGGAGAACTCGGCAGGTTAGCCCTGCAAGAAGGGATAAGCCCTGAGCGCGTGCAATCCGGCCTCGACACAACGCTTGAGGGCGAAACCGTCTTCCAATTCCGAATCGGCGCAGAGAGCTTTCCCAACGTCCTCTACATTCCCAATAACGAAAACGCGCCCGACGCGCTGACAGAAACAAATCCTGAAGACGGCGTTCAAGTCGAAACAGGAGGACAACCCCAACCCCAACCTGAAGCCCAACCCCAACCCCAACCTGAAGCCCAACCTGAAACGCAACCTGAAGCGCAACCTGAAGCCCAACCTGAAGCGCAACCATGAGCGTCGACAACCCCTCGTTCGGTGAGAACTCCTTCGACGATTTAGCCGAGGAAGAGGAAGATTTTGATCTGAGCGAGGAGGAGGGAGGTAATCAGGGAAAGAACACGCAATGGTTGTTGAGCATGACGGACATGGTTTCCTTGATGCTGACCTTTTTTGTTTTCATTTTTGCTCAAAGCGTTTTTTTGAATGTCGACGAGATTCGAATCGAGAAACGCATTATCAGCGAACGGAAAGAGTTGCGTTTCGGACAATCGGATTACATCTACAGTTCGGATGTGCGGAAAACGCCTCTTTCTCTTTCAGCGCAATACCTCTATCGCATTCTGCAACGCCAGTTCAAGGACGACCCCAAGATGCAGGATGCCTTTCTGACGCAAGGTCCTGGCTGGGTGATGATGAGTTTTCCTACCAGCGTTTTTTTTGAACAAGGCGACAGCAGGCTTGACGATCAAGCAAAGCTGACTCTGTTCGCGCTTGCCGATCTGTTGAAAAACACTGCGAATCGTATCGAGGTGATCGGTCACTCGACGCCCGACAACTTCGTCAATGCACCGCGCCGCTTTCCAAGCAACTGGCACCTCTCGCTTGCGCGCGCGCTGGAGGTGTTGCGTATTCTGCAGACGAATGGCGTGCGCGTGCCGATCACGGCGATGGGACGCTCTAGCACCTCATTCAATGCGAACATTTCTCGCACCCTCACTCCTGATGTGCGCAACAGGCTCGCGCGGCGCGTTGATATCGTCATCTACGACGAAGAAAGGTGACGCCGCACGACGAGCGTAAGCAGCTTCGCTCTGCCTTCGGTAGCAGGTGTCGCGTGCAAGCGCGCTTGTATAACATTTCCTTGTTATGCCTTTTCTTGTTCTGGGCTTTGTGGGGTGCGGCTTGGCAGGGCGGCATCCGAGAGGCGCAGGCGCAACGCATCGTCGAGGTTGAGAGCGGTCTTGCGAACGACGCGGGCTATCTCATCTTTCGCTGGCAGCCTGCGCCGAGTTTCTCTAGCCAAATAGACGAGCAGCAGAACCTTCGCCTCACCTTCAGCGAAGCGGCACGAGGTTTCGAGTTTGGAGACGCACAACAGAAGCTCGCACGATACCTGAGCAGTGTGCGAGTTCAAGATACAAGGCGTATCGTCTTTGCCTTGAAGCCGAATGTGCTTGTCTCCACACGACGTACGGAGGGTAACATCGTCGTTTATTTTCAAAGCGACCCCTCCTCGAACGCGGTTCCGGGGCAGAGCATCAGCGTCGAGCGCACCGACAGCGTACCGAAGGAGGCATTAGAGCAAGGCGAGGAACGACAGACAACCCCTTTTCAAGTCGCCCTTAACAGCGAACGCCGTGCGGGCTACGATCGTCTCTCCTTCGCCTGGCCGAGCGATGTGCTGTTTCGGGCGCGCATCACCGCCGATCCCGCAAACGAGGAAGGAGAAGAAGGTAGCCTTCTGGTAGTCGAGTTCAACAAACCCCTCGTGATCGCCAACGCGGCGGCGCGCCTGAGACCGATTGCACGCTCGCTGGGCAACCCCATCTTCGTGCGCAACGGGCTGGAGGTACGCTTCGCGCTGAAACGCAACCTCTCGATGCGCGACTTCGCCTACGGCAACCGTGTCGTTATCGATCTCTTCGCACGCGATCCAACCGACAGCAGCATTACACAACGCGACGGGGCAGCTGCCAACACGACTGCTCCTGCCGCGCCCGTCCTGCCTGGTGTCAGCGTGCGCGCCGGGCGTCATGGCGACTACACACGTTTTATCTTCGACTACGACAAACCGACGAACTACCTCGTCGAGAAACAAGGGCAGCGGCTGGTCGTCACCTTCAACCGCGCCAACCCCTTGGACTTACGCACGCTGGAGCTGACACAACAAGGCTTCTTTTCGCCTGCGCGCGTGCAACGTTTCGCCGACCGCGCGTTGTTCTCTGTTCCCCTGCGCCAAAACAACCGCTACCGTCATTTTGTTTCAGGAACGCGGGTCGTGCTGGATGTGTTCCATGTGGTCGAGGTTGAATCCACTCCTCTGCCCGATCTTATCGGCATCTCTTCGATACTGTTTCAGACTCCGCCGCCTCTGCCGCCCCCGCGCATTTTCTCTCCCTCGGGTTCTGCGCCGGGCGATGCGCAACCCAGCCCTGCGCAGATCACAGCGACAAGACCTACGCCCGCCTATCAGTTCCAACTGCTACTGCCTGAGGATATCTCCACCGCCTTCTTTCAACGCGCAGGATATATATGGTTTGTCGCCGATAGAGCCTTCACCTTCGACACGCAACAAGAGACGCTTAACGCCCAAAGTGCGATCGGAGCGATCGAACAGCTGGATGTCGCTGGTTTCACGGTGTTGCGATTCTCCTCGACGCAACGCCTTTATCCCGCGTTGCGCCGCGTCGGGCTAGGGTGGTGGCTGGAGTTCCACGATCAACCCGTCCCCCCCTACTTCTCGATCGATACCGCGATCACTCAGGACGAGCAAGAACAAGCCGAGTTCAACTTCCTGTTGAACCGCTACGGCAGGATCGCCACGATTCAAGACCCCGAAATCGGCGACAGTTTCCATGTCATTCCCGTGCCGACCCCCAGTCTGGGCATCGCGCGCGCGCGCGCCTATCCTGAGTTCCAAATTTTGGAGAGTGCCCAAGGGATCGCCCTAGTGCCTTTGGCAAGCGATCTGCAAGTGCAACCCGACGATGGTTATGTCACGATCAAGGCACCGAAGGGGCTGCGGCTGGAGACGCTGGATGTAGACCGCGCCATTGCCGAACGTGCGCCCGACGAGTTGATCCGTCTGCCCGTGTTGAACTTCAGCCTTTGGGAACGCGACGGCACTTCGTACGATGTCGAGCGGCAAAAGTTCAACGCACGCGCGCTGCGCGACCTTTCTGCGAGCCGTCGGGGTTTCAACTTGACGCTCGCCGGCTACTATTTGAGCCAAGGGCTGGGACAGGAAGCGCTCGGGCTGCTGAACCTGTACGAGCAATCCTTTCCGACGAACAACCTGACACCGCGTCTGATGCGCGCGCTGGCGTTGCTACTCTCAGAGCGCGCGGACGAGGCGATCCAAATTCTCCGCGCTCCCGTCTTCGATAGGCTTCAGGAAGCCTATCTTTGGCGTGGCGTGGCGGCGGCGCAAAAGGAACAATGGGCGCTTGCCGAAAGCTACTTTGCGCAAGCCGGCAACTTCTACGACCTCTACCCCCCTGCGGTCAAAGCCTTTGTCAGCGTCTGGAGAACGCTCAGCGCGCTGAACAACGACAACACCTCTGCGGCGGGCGTGTGGCTACGCAGGGCAGAGCGTTTGTCGAGTAGCGAGGTTCGACGTTCCAACCGTAACGCCTTCCAGTTCCTCAAGGGTTGGCTTGCAAGGTCCAGGGGCAACGATCGTCTCGCCTTCGAAACTTGGCAAGGCATGCAAAACGCCAAACAACGCGGCTACTGGCATGTGCGTGCCGCCCTCGAGTCTCTCGTGCTCGCCAAGGAGAACGAGCTGCTACCGAACGAGCAGATCCTCGAACAGCTGGGCAGGCTCAACCAAGCATGGCACGGCGATGCGCTCGCTTTTCGCGTGCGCCGTGAACTCGGCAACACCTACGGACAGAACGGTCTCTACTACCAGCAGCTGCGCACCTACCGCGAAGCCATCACCCGCCATCCCCTGCTGCCTGAGACGACAGAGCTGTCGCAACAAATGGTTGATGTGTTTCAAGATCTCTTCTTGTTGCGCGAAGCGGTGACGCTTTCGCCCGTCGAAGCTTATCTGCTCTATCAGGACTTCAAAGAGCTGATTCCGCCGGGCGAACTGGGATTGTTGTTGAGCGAAAGCGCGGTCGGGCGCATCAGCCAGGGCAGCTTTTACAAGATCGCCGCCGACATCGCCAAGAAAGCCTTCATCGAGAACAACACGGCGAGCGACAAGGATAGGCTCGTCGCCAAAACAGGATTGCTACTGCTCTTGGCGAAACAACCCCAGGAAGCCTTGTCCATCCTCAACCGCAATATTCCCAGCGAAGGTTCTCCCTACCGCGACGATGCTCGCAGGTTGCGCGCGCGCGCCTTGGTCGAACTCGGACAGCAGGACTATGCGCTCGAGTTGCTGGCGGGCGATATCTCCGAGCCTGCCGATCTGCTACGCTTCCTGATCCATCGCACCAACGCCGAGTGGGGTGATGCCGCCTCCGCCTTGCAACGTCTGCTCGGTCCGCCGCCGCGACAGGAGGGTGTGAGACTTTCGCAACGCAAAGCCAGCTTCCTGCTCTACCTTGCAGCATCCCTCTACCTCGCCGATGAGACCGCCGCGCTCGACGGCATTGCCCGCGATTACGCTGAGACCATCGAGGGTTCTCCCCTACTCGAAGTTTTCAACTTTCTCACCCAGCTCAACGACCCCCAACAACCCTTCTCCGTCGCAACGCTGCTCGAAAGACTGCAAGAGGGAGAAGACACAAACCTCGGCTTCCTCGATCTTTACCAACAGCGATTCTTAAGATAACGCGCTAATAGATAACTCGCTCAAGCGATCCTTCCGTCCTCAAGCCAGCTTCAGCCCCAAGATCTTCAGCTGTTGCGCCGAGACAGAGGCAGGAGCACCCATCAAGCAATCTTGTCCTGTTTGGTTCAGCGGAAAGCATGTCACCTCGCGGATGTTGCTCTCGCGCGCGAGCAGCATGACCATACGCTCGATGCCCGGCGCAGCGCCACCGTGCGGCGGCACACCGAAGCGCAAGGCAGCAAGCATTCCCGGAAACCTCGTTGCGAGTTCCTCCTGCCCGTAGCCTGCGATTGCAAAGGCACGCTCTAGTGTCGCCAGCTCGAAGTTACGCACAGCCCCCGACGAGAGCTCGATACCGTTGCAAACAATATCGTACTGACTGGCGATGATCGAGAGGGGATCGAGGGTTTCCAAAGCTTCCAGCCCCCCTTGCGGCATGGAGAAGGGGTTGTGGCTAAAGATAATTTTGTTCGTCTCGGGGTCGCACTCAAAGAGGGGAAAGTCTACGATCCAGCAAAAGGCGAATGTGTTCTCTTCGCGGCACGCGCACAGATCGCAGAGTCTCTCGCGCACTTTTCCTGCGAACAGGGCGGCGGCTTTAATCTCGGCGCAGACGAAGAACAGCGCGTCGCCGTCTGACAAAGCGTTTCTTTCTGCCAATTCTTGTGCCAGCTCTTTTGAAATGTTGCGAGCGATCGGTCCTTGCGGATCGTCTAGGGTGGGGTAGGCGATGTATCCCAAGCCGCCCTGCCCTTGCTCGCGCGCCCATGCGTTGAGCTTGTCGAAAAAGCTGCGGGGTTGCGAGGCGGCGGCGGGAGCGCGCACGGCACGCACGCACTTGCCCTCAGTTGTAGCTTTAGCGAACAGAGCGAAGGTTGACTTTGCGAAGATGTCTCCCACCTCGACGATCTCTAGCGGGTTGCGCAGATCGGGCTTGTCGCTGCCGTAGCGCAGCATCGCCTGCTGGTAAGTCAGGCGAGGAAAAGGTGTGGGGGTGACGCTCGCGCCGTCGGCGAATTCATCGAAGACACCTGCCAGCACGGGCTCGATCGTTTGCATGATCTCGTCTTGGGTTGCGAATGCCATTTCGAAATCTAGTTGGTAGAACTCGCCCGGCGAGCGGTCGGCACGCGCGTCCTCGTCGCGAAAGCAGGGTGCGATTTGAAAATAACGCTCGAAGCCTGCGATCATCAGCAGCTGCTTGAACTGCTGCGGCGCTTGCGGCAGCGCGTAGAACTGCTGGCGATGAAGGCGCGAGGGAACGAGAAAGTCGCGCGCTCCCTCAGGCGACGAGGCAGTCAGGATCGGCGTTTGAAACTCGACAAACTCCGCCTCCGTCATGCGACGGCGCAGCGAGGCGATGACTTGCGAACGCAACAGAATCTTCCGACGCATGCTCTCGCGACGCAGATCGAGAAAACGATACTGCAGACGAAGGTCTTCGGGATAGTCCGCATCGCGATGCACGGGCATGGGCAGGGGGGCGGCACGCGAGAGCAGGTTGATCGACTCGACTCTGAGCTCTACCTCTCCTGTCGGATTGCGCGAGTTGATGGTGTCGTCTGAGCGCGCTCGCACGCTGCCCGCAAGGCTGACGACGCTCTCCAGCGACACCCCTTCCATCTCGGCAAACAGCTCTGCGTCGCGCTTTTGCTGTGGCGTGAGCGTGCTGTCTTCTGATTGTTGTTCGGATTGTTGTGTTGTGTCGGGTCGCTCTAGTACGCACTGGGTAGTTCCCCAATGGTCGCGCACATCGACGAACAACAGGTTGCCGTGGTCGCGTTTGCGCGCGACCCAACCCGCCAGTCTCACTTGCTCGCCCGTTTGGGTGAGGCGCAAGGCATCGCAACGCTGCGTACGGTAGGGGTTTTCAGGAGGGGAAGAAGTAGACATAGCTCAAGATTGTGAAACAAGCCCAGCATACGAGAATAAGGGGGAAGCCTGCTCGAAAAAAATCACCGAAGCGATATTGCCCTGCGTTCATGACGAGCAGATTTGTCTGATAGCCGATGGGTGTAGCGAAGGCGCAGTTTGCGGCGAAGAGGACGGCGATAGCAAAGGGTATGTGGGATACGCCGAGGCGGTCTGCGATGGCGACGGCGATCGGCGTGAAGAGCACTGCCGCCGCCTTGGTCGAGATGATGTTCGAGAGCAGGGCGACGAAGATGAAGAAGAGCGAAAGGACGAGCGGAGGGTGGGCTGCACTTTGCGTAAGAAAGAGGAAGCCCTTAGCGAGCAGGCTATCTCCGCCCGTCACTTGCAGGGCTGCGGCGAGGGCTATCGCCGAGGCGATGACGAGGACGATCTTTCTGTCGAGCGCGCGCACCGCGTCCTCCAACGATAACACGCCGAGTGCGATCATCAGGGTTGCGCCGAAGATGGCGCAGAAGGCGATCGGTGCCATGCTCGTTGCGGCAGCCAAGATGCACAAGGTGAAGATACCGGCAGCCAAGCTTGCGCGCTCGGCATCGGGCAGCTTGTGGATAGAATCTTCTACCGCGACCAAATCCCGAAATTGTCCCAAGGCGCGCACATCGCTCGTTCGACCCTGCACCAAGGCAATGTCGCCGGCACGAAGCTTCGTCGAGGTGAGATTGCGTAGCATGCGCCGTGCACCGCGCTCCAGCCCCAAGACTACGCAGTGGTAGCGAAAGCGAAAGCGCAAGTCTTGCAAACTGCGCCCGACGAACGAAGAGTGCGGGGGGACAAAGAACTCTGCTAATACTGTCTCTTCTTCTGCGCTGTTCTCGCGCGCGGCGAAAGATCCGCCCAATTGCGGTGCTAACAATCCGTGTTCTTCCGAGCCTACCAACTCGTCGATACGACTCCGCAAGGCGGAGATCAGCAGCACATCGCCCGCCCGCAGCTGAAACGATCGTTTCGGCGGCGAAAAGGAAACCTCACCGCGCTGCACCAACACCACCGTCGCGCGCTCGATCACAGAGAACAGGCGCACGCTCGCCGCTTTGCCGACGAAAGGCGAGTCGCCCGTGATAGTAAACTGCGCGACGAAGCTCTTGCCTTTGCGCGCGCTCTGCAACTTGCGCTGCCGCCATCCTACACGCGGGTTGGTCAGCAGGAGCGGTAGCGCGAAAACAATGTAGAGCATGCCCACGCCGGCAAGGCATAACCCCGGCACGGTGACGGTGAAGAATCCCAAGGATTCGCGCTCCATTGCGACGAGCGCGCCTGCTACCAGCAGGTTTGTCGAGGAGCCGATCAAGGTAGTCATGCCTCCCAACACAGAGGCGAAGCTCATGCCCATCATCGACCAACGCGCCTCGCGCGACTTCCGCTCCAAGAGGGTGCGCAACACGGGAATAAACAACACGACGACAGGAATATTGTTCAAAAAGGCGCTCAGCAACAAGGCTGCCAGCAGCAAGACCAGCATCGCCAAGCCGTAGGAGGGCAGGCGTGCCAGCGAGCGCGAAACGAGCGCCAAGGCTCCTGTGCTCGCCAAGGCTTCGCCGATCACCAGCAGCCCCAACACCGTCAGCAAGGCGGGGGAGGCGAACCCCGACAGCAGCGTCGAGGAGCTCAGGCTGTGCGCTGTCGAGAGAAAGGGCGGCAGCACCACAAACAGCCCCAAGAGGCTACACAGCAGAAGCAACGCGGTTACTTCCATCGAAAGGCGTTCGCTCGCGTAAAAGTACAGTCCCACCGCGATCAACGCGAAGACCGAGAGCGTCTGAAGCTGCGGAGCCATCGTAGGCAGAAGAGTCGGCAAAAGAGCCAAATGATCGATCACAAAAAACAATCCATCTTGGGGATAAACTCCCCTTGGGAATAAACTCCCCTTGGGGATAAATTCCTCTTGGGAATAAATTCCCCTTTCAACACAAGTATTCCCGACAATCTACAAGATACGCCCTCACAAAGCAAGGCCTTGAGCAAGGCTTTGACATGGAGGCATCTTTTCTCGCACTATAGAGACTATAAATACCATAGAGACCGGAAGGTGCTAGCAGATTTGCGCAGACACCTTTGAGACGCAGAAGAAATGAGGAATTGAGAGATGTATTTGATGTGTCCGCGTTGCAATTCGCACTTCGAGATGAGTGCCGATGCCTTGGGAGCAAAAGGACGCAAGGTGCGTTGTACTGTCTGTAGCAAGGCTTGGCGCGCGCGGCAGAAAGACTTGAACGCCACGCTGCCTCAAACCGCCGAGCCCAACGCTGCACCCTCGCCTCATCCCTCGTCCCATTCCTCTGCTGCGTCCTTAGCTCACCAGTTTGCTCAGCAGTCTGCTCATCAGCCTTCGTCGTCGCGCGCAGCCTCCTCTGCCCCTGCCCATGCGCCTCCATCTCCGTCGCCGCTCTCAAACATACCTCCGCCGCAGTTTACGAGGAGAGAGGCTGCCGCCGACAGGCTGGATGCGCTGACAAAACATCACCGTCACGCTTTTACTCCGTTGCAGTTCGCCGAGCAAAGCCTCGAACGTCCGCTCAACAACCTGCTGCGCTTTGTCTTCGCGTGGTCTGTCTGGGTATTTTTTTGGATCGCGCTCTTCTACGCCGTGCGCACCTACCCCATCGACATTTTGAATCGCTTTCCCAACGCCCTCCATGTCTACGAGCGTTTGAATATGAGCCATCCCGATTTTACCAAACTCTTACTCAACGGACGCGACTTCAGCATGACGCAAGCGAAGGTGACGAGCGAGTATCGCCTGTCGCGCGATCTGTTGAAGGTGCTGGTGCTTGTCGGCAACCGCACGAACGAAGAAAAACCTGCGCCGATCTTGCGCGGTACCTTTCTCGACCAGCGCGGCGAAGAGACAGGATACTTCCACTTCGAACCCGAAGAAGAGACGCTGCCGCCACAAGGAGAGCTGGAGTACAGTGCGCAGGTCGACCTGCCGCAGCCGACCAGCGCGACGCTCACCCTTACCCTCTTGAGCCAGTTCGAAGGACGACTCGACCTCGGCGGCGTGCGCTTGAAAGTGCACAACACGAGGGTGCCTTTCGTAGCCCCCTCTGCCAACTCTTCCTCATCGCCAAACGCAGAGCAGCCAGCAGAGCAACCTTGAGAGGTTGGGGCAAAGTTATTGGTGCAAAGTTATTGGTGCAAAGTTATTGGTGCAAAGTTATTGGTGCAAAGTTATTCATGAATGTCTTTGGAGGTCTTGGTGACTCGCACCGAAAAATGCTCGCTGTCGGCGAGCAGGTTGCCGCGCGCGACGAGATGCTTGCCGATTTTGAGATCGACCTCACCCTCAATGCTCTTGTTGAGCGATATGACCGCGCCGCGCCCGATCTGCAAAAGGTTGCCGACGCGCAACTCGGTCGCGCCGATCTCCGCCCAAATTTCCAATGGAACGCGCGTTAGCGCTAACTCTTCTCGTCCAAAAGCCATCGTTGCCTCACTGCTTCAACTTGCTACTAAAGTTATGCTCTTGACTATACCCTTGTTGAGCAAAAGAATCAAGTTTGTAAATCAAGTCCTGTTTTCTCCGCCGCCTTCACATTGTCGAAAGCTCCCTGCAACTTACGCCGCCAGTCGCTGGCGTTTGGCTCGCCGTGGTAGAGGCTCATGGCACGGCGCGAGAGGCGGGCTGCTCCTCTGAAGGCTTGGTGGCGAGCAAGGCGGGTAAAAGGACGAGGCTTGGAGCGCGAAAACAACAAAGCCTTATCGATGGCAGAAAGTGTTTTCTCGGCGATCTCCTGTCGCCAGCGCGGACGCGCCGCCTCTGCCTTGCACGCGAAAACGCACGGCGAACGCCACAGGGCGCGCCCGACCATCACGCCCGCGAAAGGGGTTAGAAACGCCTCAGCCTCGCTGATGTTTTGCACGCCGCCGTTATAGAAGACGGGAAACGAAGGGCGCGCCTCCTGAAGACGACGCGCAACCTGCGGCTTCAAGGGAGGCAAGGTGCGATTCTCTTTCGTGCTCACCCCTTTCAACCACGCCTTGCGCGCGTGCAAATAGAGCCTATCGCAACCCGCCGTGCATAAAGTATCAACAAAGGCGTGCAGAAGGATCTCGTCGTCTTGCTCGTCTACGCCGATGCGCGTCTTGACGCTGATAGGCACACTGCTCCCTTCGCCTCCTCTTGTTGCCCCCTCTTCTGCCCCCTCCTTCATCGCGGCGACGAGACTTGCTGCAAGGCGAGGCTCTTTCATCAGGCAGGCGCCGAAGCCGCCCTTCGTCACACGAGGGGAGGGACAACCCAAGTTTAGATTGATCTCACAAAAAGGATAGCTGCGGGCAATCGCGCTCGCCTCGAAGAGCGTTGCGGGGTCGCTGCCGCCCAGCTGCAACACAAGTCCTCCTCCCTCCCCTTCTACTTCTGCCGTAGCTGACGACAGGGCTTCCTGCCAGTCGAAGTATTCTTGCAGCCGTGCGCGAGCGCGTGCACCACCATGGACAAGGGCGGCGGAGTGGATCATCTCGGTAAACAGTAGAGCCTGCGGCAAGATTTGTCGCAAGTAGGCGCATCCCACCGCGTCGGTGCGTCCCATCATGGGAGCGGCGACAAGGCGGCAGCCCAAATCGTCAGCGCCGATAGCTTCATGAGAAATTTCTTTGTTTGTCATCATCTCCTTCTAGCCTGTTTTGCCTCTCTTTGCTAGAATGGCGCGTCATGCATGGACTTTCAGAACTTCTTGGTATCGCTGTCGTCGCTATAACGGCGACCTTGTGCGGCATGGCGATGGTGCAGTTTCGCCAACCGCCGATCATCGGCTACATCTTCGCTGGCATCCTGCTGGGGCCGGGTGCTTTGGGGCTTGTGCAGGATCGCGAAAGCATCAACACGCTCGCCGAGATCGGAGTCATCATGTTGTTGTATTTCATCGGCATCGAGCTTTCGTTGCAGAGTTTCCGACAGATTTGGAAGACTGCCGTCGGCGCGACCGTGTTGCAGATCGTCGTGAGCCTGTTGCTTGCCTTGTGGCTGGGACCGCGTTTCGGGCTTGAGCTCGGGCAGGTTTTGCTGTTCGCCTTCTGCCTTGCTGTTTCTTCGACGGCGGTTTCTGTCACGGTTGTGCAAAGCATCGGCGAGAGCAACACGCGCACTGGTCAGCTTGTCATCGGCATTCTGATTGCTCAGGACTTGGCGATTGCGCCGATGCTTTTGATCATCGCGGGCTTCGGCGACGGAGGCATTCCTGATATCAGCAGCTTGACGAAGATCGCCTTGGAGGTTTCTTTTTCTATCGCGGTGCTGGTAGCTGTCATCGTGTTGCTGACGAGGAAGAAATCTTTCAACATGCCGTTTGCCGATCTGATCATGACGAAGCGTGACCTGACGCCTCTCGCGGTGCTGGCGTGGTGTTTTGGGTTCGCGCTAATCAGCGGAGTGCTGGGGCTTTCACCTGCCTTCGGAGCGTTTTTGGCGGGCTTGACCATCGGCAACAGCGCGCAGAGTCATGTTGCGCATAAGAACGCCGAGCCGATCAAGGTTGTTTTACTGATGGTTTTCTTTCTTTCGATCGGACTTCTCGTCGATTTAGAGTTTTTGTTTAACAACTTCTTCGCTGTCGTCATGATTCTTGTGGGTGCTACATTGTTCAAGACGCTTCTCAACATTCTCGCGCTGCGCGTGCTGGGCAGGCGGTGGGACGAGGCTTTCTTGGCGAGTCTATTGCTGGGGCAGATGGGAGAGTTCTCCTTTGTCATGGGAGCGGTTGCTGTTGGCGTTGCCTTGATCGATCAAACCTTGCTGAACTATCTGATCAGCATCACCGTTCTGTCGCTGATCACCTCTCCGTTCTATGTTGCTGTTGCGCGACGCTTGCACACGCTCATGTTGGAGAGGGGGGGTGAGATCGGATTACTCACCGTGATTGGCACTGTCCTTGCTTCGCTTTCTCCGTTTGCGCGGAGGCGGCTTTCTAGGCGTGAGATGCAGCGATTTCAGGAGGAGTGGAAAAAATCGCAAAAGGGACAAGAGCCAAAATAAAAATCCTGAAAACCCTGAAAAACATGAAAAAACATGGATCGCCTCCGAATTTTAACTGGGAGATGCGCCATGGTATGCAAGGGGGGGGTATGCAAGTGGCGGGCATACAAAAAGAGCGATGGATTGCGGGAATTGACGAGGTAGGTCGAGGTCCTATTGCTGGGCCTGTTGTTGCGGCGGCGGTTGTTTTTGCTCCGTCGGTTGTGTCTTCAAAGCCGAGTTTTTTGGGAGATGTGCGAGACAGCAAGAAGTTATCGGCTGTGGTACGGGGGAGGTTAGATTGTGCGATACGCGCGCATGCTTTTGTTGCGTTGGGGGCGGTTTCTGTGCGGGGTATTGAGCGGCACAACATTTTACAGGCGAGTTTACGGGCGATGGGGAGTGCTTATGCTCGATTGTGTAGAATTTTAGCGAGTGCGGGTGTGGAGAGGATAGGTGTGTGTCTTATAGATGGGTTGCATGCTCCGCTGCTTATTCCTGCGCCTGAGGTTGTTGTTCCTATTGTGCGAGGGGATGGGGAATCGTTGACTATTGCTTGTGCTTCTATTGTTGCTAAGGTTGCGCGGGATGGGTTGATGGAGAGATTGCATCGGCGTTATCCGTGTTATGGGTGGGATAGCAATAGGGGTTATCCGGTTGCGAGGCACTTGGAGGCATTGGAGCGGGAGGGGTTGTCGCCGCACCATCGAAGGACTTTCGCGCCGTGCGTGACTTGCTTGGCGAAAGAGTGACGGGCGCGCGTAGTCTTGACGGGCGCGCAGCGCAAGGCAGACGCGGGCGGGGGGATAAATTCCCCTTTTTGATTAGGTAACATACGCAAGACAAGCGAGCCGTAAGATTAGTTTTGGGCGAAGTGAGTTTTGCGCATGGGGCACGAGCCATCTTGCTAGTCTCGCAAAAAAGCGAGGCGAGAGGCGAGTGGCAAAGCGAGCGAGCGTAGTTTAGAGCAGACGAAGTTCCCCCGCAAAAAGAGCGCCGCGAGCGGGCGCGTAAGCGCCTTCTACGCAGTTCGCGCGTAGCGCGAGATGCGTAGCCTCTTATTCAAAAGCGCGAGGCTTTGCCTCGCGCAAGCTGACTCGCGTCACAAAAACTCTTTACCGCGTTACGAGTCAGCTTGCGCACGACAAGTCGTGCGCTTTTGAATAATTCGCTGCGCGTTTCGCTGCGCTCACGCACAGAAAGCGCGCTTACGCGCGCTCCGCTGACGCGGGGTCTTCGTGGGGGGAATTTATCCCCCCACACCCCCCGCGCACGCTTCGCGTGCGCATGTTTTGCATTCGTAAAAATTACTCGCGCCCGTCAATATCCGCGAGAGACAAGGAACAGAACTTGCGTTAACAAAAAGCATGGCACTCTCCCAATCCCTCGACCCCATCCTCGATCGTATCCTGCACGGCGATTGCCTCACAACAATGGCGCAACTCCCCGCCCAAAGCATCGATACCCTCTTCGCCGATCCCCCCTACTTCCTCCAACTGGAAAAACCCCTGCACCGCCCCAACGAAACAAAAGTCCACGGCGTAAAAGAAAACTGGGACAAATTCAACTCCTTCCAAGACTACGACGCCTTCAGCCACGCCTGGCTCACCCAAGCACGTCGCCTCCTGAAAGACGACGGAACCCTATGGGTCATGGGCTCCTATCACAATATCTATCGACTAGGTACCCTCCTACAAGACCTAGGCTTCTGGATCCTCAACGATGTCCTATGGGTGAAAACTAACCCCATGCCAAACTTCCAAGGCAAACGCTTCACCAACGCACACGAAACCCTGCTGTGGTGCAGTAAAAAACGCGGCGCACGCTATCGCTTCAACTATCGAGCGCTAAAACAACTCAACGGCGACAAACAAATGCGCAGCGATTGGCACCTCCCCATCTGTAGCGGCGCAGAGCGTCTGCGCGACAAAGACGGCGTGAAGATTCACTCAACCCAAAAACCCCTCTCCCTGCTCTATCGCGTGCTGCTCGCTAGCACACGCGCCGGCGATGTCGTGCTAGATCCCTTTTGCGGTAGCGGCACAACAGCCGCCGCCTGCCTCCGCCTAGGTCGTCACTATATCGGCATCGAACGCGAAGCACGCTATGTACGCGCCGCTCGGCAAAGGTTGAAAGGCTTGCAACCTACACCAGCAGGACAAGAATGCCTGCTGCTGCCCGAACCCCGCCAGCAAGCACGCGATGTCCCCTTCTCCGCCCTACTAGAAAACGGACTCTTGTCACCCGGCGAAAAACTAGAAAGTCCTTGTCGTCAATATCAAGCGCTCGTCACCTCCGAAGGACTGCTCTCACGAGAACAACGCCGAGCCTCCATCCATCAATGGGCAGCCGAACTCGCAGGAAGAACAAGCTGCAACGGCTGGACCTACTGGTATCATTGCCAGAACACAAACAAGCAAAACATAAGCACTCCTTTGCGCGTACCCCTGAACGATTTGAGAGAAGCCCTTCGCAAAGCATGGCGCATCGAAAAAGAAGAGAAATTGTCGAAACAAGAGGCTCAAGAAAAGACTGCCGAGCCCTCCGTACGCATAGGATAGAAGGCGCGTACGAAGCGTACGGTCTCTGGCACATCATGTACGCGTAAGATATGTACGCCTCCCGTCATGGCGGCGGCGCAAGCTGCCAAGCTCCCCTCCAGACGATCGGGGAAACGATTGGAGATGTGATTAGAGCTACCTTGAGAAGAAGCTTGCACCTCTCCTTGCTGCGCCAGCAGTTTTCCCAAGAAAGACTTGCGCGACGCGCCCAACATCAAGGGAAAGCCTAGTTCGGCAAGTTTGCTCCAGCCGCGCAACAACGCGAGGTTTTGCTCTAGCGTCTTGCCAAAACCCAAGCCCGGATCCAACACGATTTTTTCACGGGGCAACCCCGCCTGCATGCACTCTCGCGCGAGCTGGCTCAAGCGGGCAAGCACGGCAGGCAAGTCGGACGCCGCCTCGTCTTCGGGCTGCCACGAATCGCCGCCCTCGCGTATCGAGCCGCGATGCAAACGGCTGGCAGCGTTATGCATCAGCACCACCCATCCTCGCCCTTGTTCTTGTTTTTGCTTTTGCTCTTGTTTTTGCGCGTTATCTTGCTTTGCCAGCTCGCGCCACAATGCTGGACGCACCTCGCCTGATACATCGTTGAGCATATGCGCGCCCGATCTCACCGCCTCGATAGCCAATTCCGCCTTGTTCGTATCCACCGACACTAAAGCTTCAGGAAAGGCGCGAAACAAAACCTCCAACGCAGGCAAGAGGCGCGCGCGTTCCTCCTCCAACGACAGAGGAATCGCACCGGGGCGCGTGCTTTGCGCTCCTACATCCAACCAATCCGCGCCCGCACGCAAGGCGCGCTCGGCAGCTCGCAGCAGGCGTGTCTCGTTGCCCTGCTCGCTGCCCGTGGCAGCGTCGTCTGTCGTGTCGTTTTTTTCTTCTAGCAAGCCGTCTCCCGAAAAGGAATCGGGGGTGAGATTCACGATCGCCATGACGGCAGGATTCATGGTTGCAGGTTTCGAGCTGACTTGACACTTTGCCGAAGGATCCATAGCATGCACTCCCATGAGATTGGCGAAGAATAAGACGAAACAAGCCCTCCATACTACACGCTACCGCGTCCTTGTCGAGGAGCTGACCTTGCAAGCCTGCATAGGGATTCTCCCCGAAGAACGCACAAAGACGCAACGCCTGTGTATTTCGCTGAGTGTTTCTGTCGTAGTTCAAGGGCAAGCCCCTTCTTCCGTGAAAGAACGATCTTTTATATGCTACAAAGAATTGGTAGAAGAGATCACAGACTTGGTCTTACAAGGACACATCAACCTGTTGGAGGACTTGGCAGAGATGATCGCAACCTTGTGCTTTGCTCGTCCGCAAGCTGTCTCCGTATGGCTGCGACTGACAAAACCCGACGCGCTTGCAGATGCTTCGAGCGTCGGAATTGAGACAATCTTTGAACGAGAACAAGGAGAGGAACGATGACAAACACAACGACAGGAAGAAACTTGCTGCGAAGACCCGCGATGCTGGTGTGCTGGGTGCTGACGAGCCTCGCCTTGCTTCCGCTTGCCTTTGAGCGGGAGGCTGCGGCGGCGCTCAACGAAACGCAGAAGACAGAACGCGCGCTAGAATTCATCACGAAAAACGGCACGGCGATAGCAGAGATCATGGCGGACGAGAGCATGCCGAAACAAGAAAAACGCTTCAAGATGAAAGACATTCTGGAGAAGAATCTCGACCTCAAGACCATGACGCGCGCCATCGTGGGAGCTTACTGGCGTAAGATGACCGAACCGCAGCGCGAACGCTACAAAGAAGCCTCGAAACAATGGGTGGTGCTGTATTCGGCTAATTTTCTGAGCACGGTCAAATCCTCGAAGTTTGATGTGCTCGCAGCAAAGCCTCTCGGCAAGGACGTGCTAGTGGAAACCGAGGCGCTGGCTAAACGCAGCCCCAATCCCTTAACGATACATTGGCGCGTGCGCTTCAAACCCGACGACCAAGCCATCCTGATCGATATGCACTTCCGCGGACTCAGTATGATCGCAGCACAACGCGGCGAAGTCTCTGCTGTGCTGGCAGAGCAAGGCATTCCCGCCTTCCTCGACTTGCTCGACAAACGGGTCAAAAAAATCAAACTAGAATTCAACAAAAGATGACGACAATACAACAAACAAAACTACCGCCCAAACATAAGATATTGGCTCGCTTTCCTCGTTTAGCGAGTAGCGTCGCGGGCTTGGCAGTCGCTACTTTCTGCCTCGTGCTTTCCGCCCCTACGGCGCAGAGCCAACAGGTGGGCAAGGGGTTGAAGCGTAGCGATGCCTGCAGCATCGGACAAGCACGCACCTTCACCGACGGCAAGGCGCGCGCCTTGCTGACGGAAATCCAGCAACAGCAAAAAGCCTCTGCAGAGAAAGCCTCTAAAAGAAAGCAGTTGCAAGCCTACAAGGATATCCTGCGCGAAACCTTCGCCTACGACACTGTGGCGCGCAGTTTGGTCGGTCCGTACTGGCGCAAAATGTCGCCTGCAGAACGCGAGGAATATACCGTGCTCATCACCTCGATTCTAGAAAGCACGATCAGCAACGCCATCTACAATCTGCCCGTCTTGCGTTACGAGCTGTCGCAAGCCTCTCGTCTGGGCAAGGATTTTGCGATCAGCATTTCGGTGAGCGTAGAGAATGAACCCGACCCCCTGCCTATCGTGTGGCGCGTGCGTTGTTTTGAAAACAAGACAGGTGGCAACACGAGCATGGCGATCATCGATGTGATCTTTCGTAGCGTGAGCATCATCGCCGGCAAGCGGCGCGAGATGACCGACATCGTCAGCAAGCAAGGCGTAGGACAATTTCTCCGTATGCTTGCCTTTGAGCGCGATCGCCTCAAGGCGCAAGAAAGATAGGATCTCGCCTAAGAGGGCGAACGAGCCGGACGGACAGGGGGCGCGGCAGGAGGAGCAGAATGAGGCGGAGGAGCCGCCGCGACATGCGCCGCTTCCGTCCCGGACGCAGCCGCCGCGGGTGCTGGTGCGGGTGCGGGTGCGGCAGTAGCTGCTACGGCGGGAGTATCGGATGCGGGTGTTTCTGCGGCGAGAGGAGGAGGAGCAGGCGGAGGAGATGGAGCTTCCAACATGACCTCTGATAGCAAGCCTTCTTTTTCACGAATTTTGTTTTCGATGGCGCGCGCGCTTTCGGCATTTGCCCCCAGCCATGTGCGAGCGTTCTCGCGTCCTTGTGCGATGCGTTGCTTGTCGTATGCGTACCATGCGCCCGATTTTTCGATGATTCCTGCGCTGACCCCTAGGTCGAGGATTTCACCGTTTTTAGAGATTCCCTGGTCGTACAAGATATCGAACTCGACAACTCGGAAGGGTGGCGCGACCTTGTTTTTAACGACCTTGACCCGCGTCTGATTTCCGACGATGACATCCTTTTCCTTGACAGCACCGATGCGGCGAATATCGAGGCGTACGCTTGAGTAAAATTTTAAGGCGTTTCCTCCCGTCGTTGTCTCTGGGTTGCCGAACATGACGCCGATTTTCATGCGAATTTGGTTGATAAAGATGACCATCGTGCGCGAGCGCGCGACCGATCCCGTTAGTTTTCGTAGTGCTTGGCTCATGAGCCTTGCGTGCAAGCCTACATGTGTGTCTCCCATGTCGCCCTCTAGTTCTGCGCGAGGCACAAGAGCGGCGACCGAATCGACGACGAGGACATCGAGCGCGCTAGAGCGCACGAGCGTGTCAGCGATTTCTAATGCCTGCTCTCCCGCGTCGGGCTGTGAGATTAGCAGCGTTTCGAGGTTGATGCCGAGTTTTTTGGCGTAAGAAGGATCGAGCGCATGCTCTGCGTCCAAGAATGCGCAGTGTCCTCCGCGTTTCTGCGCTTCGGCGATCACATGGAGTGCGAGGGTTGTTTTTCCCGACGATTCTGGTCCGTAGATCTCGATGATTCGTCCGCGCGGCAAGCCTCCGACGCCCAATGCGATGTCCAAGCCTAGCGAGCCGCTGGAGATGGATTCGATACCCTCGACCGCCTGATGTCCCAAACGCATGATCGAGCCCTTGCCGAAGCTGCGCTCGATCTCGTCCAAAGCCGAGGCGAGTGCCTTCTGCTTGTCGCTTTGTTGCTTAGGGGTCATCTTCTCCATAACGAAATGTCCTCAGAGGTGGCAGGCTTGTGTCCAGCTCCAACCTAACCCGTGTGCGAGAAAAAAGCAATATCTCTGCTTAATGTTCTCTGCTTAATATCAAGGCAATTTCGCTGCTTCCCTCGATTCACGCTATCTCCTTGACATAGGTGGCGAGAACGCATAAGATGGGGAGAAGGTGAAGTGTGAAGTGTGGCAAAATGCCACTAAAGCATGATTGCGCTAAAAACATACTGCTAGAAGAAGGCAAGAAAAAGGCAAGAAAAAGGTATGTCAAGAGTGAAAGACCAAAAAATGGTGACCCATAAAGGAAGAGGATGAAGATGTGCTATGAGTGATTTCTCAGCGCTCGGCTTGAGCGAGAAGATTCTAGAACAGGTTGCGCGCGTAGGCTTTTCGCAGCCGACCCCGATTCAAGAACAGGCGATTCCGAATGTCTTGATGAACCGCGATTTGGTCGGGATCGCGCAGACGGGCACAGGCAAAACCGCAGCTTTCATCTTGCCGCTGCTCGATATTCTTGCGCACGGCAGACAGCGCGCCGCCTTGCCGCGTGCGCTGGTGCTGAACCCTACTCGCGAACTCGCGATGCAAACGGCGGCGGTGACGGAAACCTTCGCGCAAGCTCTGGGGATCAGCCACACGCTGCTGATCGGCGGCATGACGATGGGAGAACAAATCCGTGCGCTTTCCCGCGCGCCCGATATCGTGATCGCGACGCCGGGCAGGCTTTTGGACTTGCACGCACGCGGCAAGCTTCTTTTCAACGCCGTTACTTTTCTGGTGATCGACGAGGCGGATCGCATGCTGGATATGGGCTTCATTCCCGATGTGGAGAAGATCTGTGCGCTGCTGCCCGCTCGCCGCCAAACGATTCTGATGAGCGCCACCCTAGACGATGCGGTCTCGCGCCTGATCAAACGCTTCACGACGGCAGCGAAGCATATCGATCTTTCTCCGCAGCGGCGCGGCGCGGATACGGTCGAAGAGATCTTTCTTCCGACCACCGACGAAAAAACCAAGCTGGCATTGTTGCAAAAAGAGTTGCAGAAACACGGCTCTGTGTTGGTGTTTTGCAACCGTCGCCAGCGCGTGCGCGAGGTTGCACGATGGCTAACGCAACAACGTGTTCCCTCCGTCGGGCAGTTGCACGGCGACATGCCGCAACCCTTGCGCTTCGCAGAGCTGGAACGTTTTCGTAGCGGCGAGGTGAGTACGCTGGTCTGCTCTGATGTCGCAGCGCGAGGCTTGGATATCGAAGCTGTCGACTGCGTCGTCAACTTCGATGTGCCTCTGACGAGCGACAACTATGTCCACCGCATCGGACGCACAGGGCGCGCGGGACTGAAGGGCATCGCCATGACCTATGTGAGCGAGGAAGACAAGGTGCTGCTGGAGCGTATCGGCATGCTCGATCGCATCGAAGGCATCGCCATCGCCCCCTCGCAAGGCGCGAACGCAAGTGCCGCGCCAAGAAAAAAAGACTTCGGAAAAGAAGGAGACAGAGGTAGAGGAGGAGATAGAGGAGGAGATAGGGTGAGAAGCAGAGGAAGGGGAAGAGAACGAAGTTCCTCCTCTACGCCTTCTTTCGCTAGCTCTGCGAATAGCAACCCGCAACAAGCATCACGATCTCAAGGCTCACGGCAAGGCTCACGACAAGAGTCTCGCCCCGAATATCAGTATGAACCTCAACCTGGTGCCGGGCAAGACACCTTGCCCGCTTTCCTCCGCCGCCCTGATTAGCACGAGTGCCGATTATACTGATGAAATAGAATAGCGAACCTCCTTGAGTCTCCTTACAGAGTCTTGTTTTTTCCCTCTTGCAGAAACCCGTCCTATGGCAGAAAGCCCTCCCCCATCGGTTGTTACGCGTCCCTCTTCGAAGCCCGTCGAGAACTATAACTACCGCGTTCTTTTCTCGCACCCGCTGCCGTCGCTGGATACGGCGCACGCGCGTGCGTATCAGGCGCAAAACGCTGCTGGCGCCGAAGGATTTCTTGCCTATGTGTGCGATCGCCGTTATTTTGCAAGGCTGAGCGCCTGCGACGCTTTCGCACGCACGCGCCACAGCGCGTTGGTGCAGTTTGAAGAATGGCATTTGCAACGCGACACGGAGGGAGTGGAGCGTGTTGTTCTCATCTACCAACATCCGAACAAGCGTCTTTATTTGGAATCTCTGGAAGACACGACGACGGCGATGAACTTGCAGGAGTGTGTGAAGAGGTTTCTCAAGCCTGTTCTTCCTCCGTTGAACGCGCTTCATGGTGCGGGACTGACCTATCGCGCCTTTTCGCCGACGAATCTTTTTGTTCAAACCTCTGAGATGAATTCGTTCGTATTAGGACAATGTCTGAGCGAGCCTGCCGGCACTTTACAGCCGAGCATGTTCGAAACGCCTACCTGCGCGATGGCGGAACTGCAAGGGCGAGGGAGCGAACTTGCTGCGAACGACTACTACGCGCTGGGCGTGATGATGTTTACGCTGTTGCGAGGACATGTGCCTTTGCGCATGCTCTCGGAAGAAGCGGTTATCTTGCAAAAGGCGCGCTTGGGCTCGTACCGTGCGCTGCTGGAGCATGCGCAGTTGGAGGCGGAAAGCGCCGAGCTTTTACGAGGACTTTTGGATGACAACCCCGGCACACGCTGGGGCTACGATGAGGTGGTGTCGTGGCTGGGCGGCTATCGTCGCTCGATCGACAACCACTTCACGCCGCCGCGCGCGAAAGTGCCGTACTACCTGCTTGAGCAGGCGATCACCACGCGCCAAGAGATGTCCTACTTGCTGCATCGCAGCTGGCGCGAGGCGAGCGGTCCTAGCAAGCAATCGGATCTCGGACACTGGATCCGACGCTCGTTTGCCGACGATGCCGACGCACGAGCCATTCTGCAGTTGCAAGAGGAAAGCGCGATCTCGGATGTTCGCGAGACCGACCTTACCGACAACATGACCCGAACGCTCATCCTGCTGAACCCGCTGGCACCCATCCTGTGGCGCGATAAGGGCTTCACGGTCACGGGTATCGGCAACATGCTTGCTCAATACCACACCCAACCCAGCAAGATGTCCATGCTGCTTCATGTCTTGCGTCAAGGCACGCATGATTTTTGGATGCGCCATCATATCTACAGCGCGCCGGTCTACATGTCTGCCGTCAATGCGATCACCAACCTTGTCCAACGCGTGCCGCCCGGCGATAACGATTTCGTCATGCTACGCTTCTTCTACACGCTCAACGTCGATGCGCCTTGCATGTCGGCGCTGTTTTCTCGAGACTATGTCTACGGCTTGAACTCGCTTTTGGAACGCTTGGAGGAAAAGCTGGAAACGCACGAAGAAGGAACACGACTACAATTGGACTCGCACCTTCTCGCCTACATCGCCGCCTACCACGATGCCATCGACACCGAAGCGATGGTGATCGCCCTGCAGAAGGGCGACCCCGTTCAAAGTGGGCTGGCGCAAGTACGCTTACTCAACATTGTCCAACGACGCTACAATCGAGTGCCGACTTACCATCTCTGCCGTGCGCTGCTGCCACTGCTCGAGCCCGCGCTGGAGCGTTTCCGCAACATCGAGAAACGAGAGCTCTTGCAGCAAAACTTGCAGGATTGTGTCAAAGACGGCTGGATCGAGCCCATGCTGACGCTCGTAGACAATCCTTCGCTGCTCGCCAAGGATGCCAGGGAATACTTCGAGGCGCAAAAAATCTACACAAAAAACCATCACGAACTCATGCGTATCGCTCACACGCATCAGGACATGCCCACGCAAATCGAACGCACCGCGCACAACGCCGCCATGACAACGAGCTCCGGGCTCATGGTGGTAGGCTTCATCGCCATGCTATTGAGGCTCATCTAGCATGACGATGCCGTCGCACGAAGAGCAACCCGAATCCACGGAGCCTGATGCGCGCAGCAAGCTCGTCGTTCCGATTCTGACGACATGCCTTGTCCTCCTTGCCGGGCTCTATTCGCCGTGGATTCTGTTTATCTCCTTCGCCATGCTACCCACCTTGCTCATTCGCACGATCGACAAGAGCGAAAAACGCCACCTGACTTTTTCTGTCACAGGTCTGAATATCACGGGATTGATGCTAGCCTTGCAACACAGCTACAGTGCCTACGGAGCTTCCCCCAAGCCCGGCATGCTATTTGAAGATTGGATCAATTGGGTCTTCCCCTTTGGTTTGGCATGGATTGGGGTGTTGTTTTTCATGGCATTTCCGGTTGCCTTCGCTAGCGTCATGGAAGTCACTCTACAGCGCAAGGAGCAACGTTTGAAGGACAAGCAAAAAATGCTGCTTGAGGTGTGGGGAACGCAGTTGAGGCAAAAGGCGACTTCCACTAATGAGAAGGACAACCCTGATCTTGAAAAAAATATGGGGAAAGAAAATGGCAACAACAAAACAGTGTGAACAGCTAGCTTAACCACTCTTTGCCGTTGTTCCTCTACATAGGACGCTACGCTACTCTGCTCTACTCTACTCTCCCCTCTTTAGTTCTCCCCTCTTTAGTTCTCCCCCCTTTATTTCTCCCCTTTTTTCCCGCGCCGCGCAGAAGAGGCATAAGGGGCGGGAGCAACGGAGGGTTGCTGGGACAAATCGGGCAAGGATGCGTTAGGCAAGGATGCGTGAGACAAGAGTGCCTGTTCTTTCTGGGCGACCGCGATTCGCAGTTTTTCAAATGCTGCCGCTTCGATTTGGCGAATTCGCTCTCTGCTGACGCGATAGCGTTTGCTCAAATCTTCGAGCGTTGATGCATGCTCTTGCAAGCGTCTAGCGCGTATTATATCGCGCTCGCGGGGCTTTAGCGTCTGTAGTGCCTCTTCCAAGATTGCGCGTCGGTAGCGTTTTTCGTCTTTGTCGAGAAAAGCAGTTTCAAAGTCTGCGCTCTCGTCTTCGATCCATTCCTGCCAAGCGTCGCCGTCTTCGCCTACGGGTGTCTGCAGCGACAGGTCGCGTGACGACAATCTTGCGTGCATCATTTCTACCTCGCGAGTGTCGACATCCAGCGTAGCGGCGATTTTAGCCACCTCTTCTGGGCTGATCTGTTGGCTGTCGATGGCGCGCATCTGTTGGCGCAGTTTGCGTAAGTTAAAGAAGAGTTTCTTCTGCGCTGCCGTCGTTCCGATCTTGACCAGCGACCATGAGCGCAGCACATAATCTTGCACTGCCGCGCGGATCCACCACATGGCATATGTTGCCAAGCGAAAACCGCGCTCCGGATCGTAACGCCGCACCGCTTGTAGTAATCCGATATTGCCTTCCGAGACGAGCTCTGCGTATGGCAAGCCGTAGCCGCGGTAGCCGGCGGCGATCTTTGCGACAAGCCGCAAATGGCTCAGCACCAGACGATGCGCCGCTTCGACATCCTTGTGATCTATCCAACGTCGAGCAAGCATGTATTCCTCCTCGCGCTCAAGCAGAGGCACCTTGCGGATCTCAGCAAGATAAT